>NZ_JFYW01000001.1:0-1688298 GCF_000632205.1 Exiguobacterium sp. RIT341 | reverse complement strand
CGATAGCCAAGTGGTCACACCCGTTCCCATGCCGAACACGGAAGTTAAGCACTTGAACGCCGAAAGTAGTTGGGGGCTTCCCCCTGTGAGGATAGGACGCTGCCAGGCGATCGTTCCGCAATAGCTCAGCGGTAGAGCAACCGGCTGTTAACCGGTAGGTCGTAGGTTCAAATCCTACTTGCGGAGCCATTTATTACTTCTTCACCACGTACAATGGAGAGCTGTCCGAGTGGCCGAAGGAGCACGATTGGAAATCGTGTAGGCGTCAAAAGCGTCTCAAGGGTTCGAATCCCTTGCTCTCCGCCATCATCACTTTCAATTCAGAATGGCCCGTTGGTCAAGCGGTTAAGACACCGCCCTTTCACGGCGGTAACACGGGTTCGAATCCCGTACGGGTCACCATTTATAGCGTCGCGGGGTGGAGCAGTCTGGTAGCTCGTTGGGCTCATAACCCAAAGGTCGTCGGTTCAAATCCGGCCCCCGCAATTACATACGGTCCTGTGGTAGCGGTTAACATGCCTGCCTGTCACGCAGGAGATCGCGGGTTCGAATCCCGTCAGGACCGCCATTTTAAATCGGCTTTGTAGCTCAGTTGGTAGAGCAAAGGACTGAAAATCCTTGTGTCGGCGGTTCGATTCCGTCCAAAGCCACCATCTTTATTAACAACATGATTTTCCCATTTGTGGGGGGGTAGCGAAGTGGCTAAACGCGGCGGACTGTAAATCCGCTCCCTCGGGTTCGGCGGTTCGAATCCGCCCCCCCCCACCACCATAGGGGCATAGTTTAGCGGTAGAACTACGGTCTCCAAAACCGTCAGCGCGGGTTCGATTCCTGCTGCCCCTGTTTACCATGGCGATTGTGGCGAAGTGGTTAACGCACCGGATTGTGATTCCGGCATTCGTGGGTTCAATTCCCATCAGTCGCCCTCTTATTATTGGGCTGTAGCCAAGTGGTAAGGCACTGGATTTTGATTCCAGCACGCGAAGGTTCGATCCCTTCCAGCCCAGCTTTTCAAGCGGAAGTAGTTCAGTGGTAGAATACGACCTTGCCAAGGTCGGGGTCGCGGGTTCGAATCCCGTCTTCCGCTCCAATGAGTGGCGCCATAGCCAAGTGGTAAGGCAGAGGACTGCAACTCCTTTATCGTCAGTTCGATTCTGACTGGCGCCTCCAACTATTTCTCAATTAAATAGTTTTGCAAGAGATTGTGCCGGTGTGGCGGAACTGGTAGACGCGCACGACTCAAAATCGTGTTCCTTTGGAGTGTCGGTTCGATTCCGACCACCGGTATCTTGCGGGTGTAGTTTAATGGTAAAACCTCAGCCTTCCAAGCTGATGACGAGGGTTCGATTCCCTTCACCCGCTTTATACTTTTTACACAATCTGATGTTTCACCTGATCATGCGGGTGTAGTTTAATGGTAAAACCTCAGCCTTCCAAGCTGATGACGAGGGTTCGATTCCCTTCACCCGCTTACCTAAAAAGAGCAATGTGTCGTTTTCGCTGACACCTTGCTCTTTTTGTTTAGGAAGGAATCTTAAGAGGAAAGGAGCGTGTCGTAATGGATGGTGTACAATTGAAATTGGCTTTACAAGAGTACGCAGTTGAGATTGGAATCGATGAGCTGAAGGTGACGACGGCTGACCCTTTTCTTGTCTTAAAACGTCGACTTCAAGCACAACAGGAGAAAGGATTTGCTTCTGGTTTTGAAGAGCCCGATCTCGATCTACGAACGACTCCTTCGTTACTCGTAGAAGATGCGGCTTCGATCATTGCCATTGCGGTCGCGTATCCAAGTACTCTCAAAAATGCACCTCGTGGCAAGGAAGGGGAGCGGCGGGGTATTTTTTGTCGATCGTCCTGGGGACTGGATTACCATCAGGCGTTGCGACAACGTTTGACGTTGCTTGAAGAAAAAATTCAAGAGTTGAGTCCAGGTGCAAGGACGCGCTCGATGGTCGATACAGGAGAACTCGTCGATCGTGCAGTAGCAGAACGAGCAGGTATTGGATTCAGTGGTAAAAATTGCTCGATCATCAGTGAAGAGCACGGATCGTATCTTTATCTTGGTGAATTGATTACTGACCTCGTCTTGCCGCCGGATCAGCCAGTCGAAGAATTATGTGGAACATGCAATAAATGTATCGATGCTTGTCCGACGGATGCGCTAGTTGAACCTGGTGTCATCGACGCTAAACGATGTATCTCGTTTTTAACACAGACGAAAACGTTACTGCCAGAACCGTTTCGGATGGCGCTTGGGAACCGTCTGTATGGGTGTGATACATGTCAGCAAGTATGTCCATATAACCGGAAGAAGAATGCGACACATCATGTTGAACTACAACCGGATCCGGAGCAGGTCAAACCGCTCCTTGTTCCACTCTTATCAATGAGTAACCGTGAGTTCAAGAGTCGTTTCGGAACATTATCCGGAGCATGGCGTGGTAAGAAGCCGATTCAACGTAATGCGATTTGTGCGCTTGTTCATTATCGAGACAAGAGTGCTATTGACGCGCTACGGTTAATGACGGAAACAGATGCCCGCGAAGACATGCGGGCGCTTGCACTCTGGGCAGTCGGTCGGATTGGCGGAATTGATGAGAAGTCGTACATCGAATCCCGTCTTTTAGCGGATACTGCAGTGGATGTTCAGACAGAAGGACAACGGTTAATTGAAGAGTGGGGGGAAGCAGATGCCATTTCAACAGCTCACTTATAAGTTCGGTACATTGCTCGTCGCATGGGAAAAAGAGCAAATCGTGTACCTCGACTTTGGGTTGAATAAAGATCGTGCTCGGACCTATTTAGCAGAAGAGACAGACGAAGGTACATTACCGAAAGCTTGGCGTATGGCGTTTGATCGTTATGCACAAGGAGAGGTACAAGCGCTTGATGCGCTTCCTTGTCAGTTGCGTGTCACACCATTTGCAGAGAAAGTGTTACAAGCTTTGCGAACCGTTCCGTTCGGTCAGACGATCAGTTATGGTGAACTGGCTCGAATGATTGGAAAACCACAGGCAGCACGAGCTGTTGGCGGTGCCTTGAATCGGAATCCGATCGCATTGATTTATCCATGCCACCGTGTCATCGGGGCGACCGGTAAATTGACGGGTTTCGCAAGCGGAATTGCCCATAAAGAAGCGCTTTTAGCGCATGAGATAGGAGAGAATTGAACCATGGCTATTCATGTCGTTATGTATCAACCGGAAATTCCTCAAAATACAGGTAATATTTCGCGAACATGTGCAGCGACGCATTCCGTCCTTCACTTGATCCGACCGCTCGGCTTCTCGACAGACGATAAGCAACTTAAACGTGCAGGTCTTGACTACTGGGAATTTGTCGATGTCCGTTATCATGATTCGTTAGAAGAACTGTGGGAAAAACATCCGGAAGGTATTTTCTACTATATTACGAAATACGGGGAACAGTACCCAAGTCAGATTGACTTATCGGACGTTGAACAGGACTATTTCTTCGTCTTTGGTCGGGAAACAAAAGGATTGCCGCTTGAAGTCATCGATGCAAACGCAGAACGGTGTATCCGTTTACCCCAATCGAATCTCGTTCGTTCACTGAACGTCTCGAACACGGCAGCGATCATCGTCTATGAAGCATTACGTCAGCAAGGATACGCAGGTCTTCTGTAAAGCAAAAGCTCCATCCTGATTCAGGATGGAGCTTTTATGAGTTATTCGTTACCTTCAGGTTTTTTGTTGTAGCCTGCAGTGAAGATTGCTGTCAAAAACGCAAGACTTACGCCGACCATTAAGATAAATGCCATTTTTGTTTCCCCCTTCAGTCTCTTGAACCGATATAATCTATTATAGTATACCTGTAAGTGAAATTGTGTGCTACATATGAATTTTCTATGAATGGAGACTCCACATGCGTACGAACGTTTACCTATTAAGTTATGCCCCACTGATCAGCATCTTGTTATTTAGTACATCCCTTGCGATCGCGACGACGGAACTTGCATTGCATTGGCTCGATCAAGTCGGCGTGTACGATGAACTGCTCCAGCTACTGACGGCACGTGATACGAAGCTCGTCGTTTGGCTTGGTTTTTTGATCGTCTATTTCATGATCTTTAGTTCGCTTAAACTACTATCGGACACGATCAATCAGCTCGGTTTCGCCTTTTTCATCAAAGAACAAGAGGGAACGACACTCGGTATGTTACGTCCGGGCAGTATTCTCCTGCTCGTCGGAGGATGTGTCAGCTTTGCTTTCATGACGTCCTTCTTGCACGTTGGGATCGTATTGCTTGTATCCTTCTTCATCTATTTTATCTTTTACACGGTACAGATTAGTAAAATGACGAGTGCGGCTGGAGCTGTTGGGTTAATCATCTTCTCCTTCTTAGCCTGGGGCGTTCTACTCGCTGGTCTATCATGGGTTGGTCTGACCTTATTCAATTCCTTTGGAGAAGCAATTTTATTTCCGAGTTGACTCAAGGACGTAAAATCGTCGCCCACGTCTGGACCTGTAACGTTGCATTGGCTTCAGCAGGGAAAGGGCGGGGACGGTCAGCTCCTAACCAAATACCCCCGATGTGTTGATTTTTGATACCGACGAACCACATATCCTTATTATCATTCGTTGTTCCTGTTTTTCCTCCGATATAGCGCGCGGAAGGATCGTATCCTTTGCGCCCTGTTCCATACGTCATGACATTCTTTAAACCAGCCCGTAATTCACGGTTCGTCTGACTGGACCAAATCCGTTGTTCCTTTTCCTGCGGTCGTTCGACCGTTCCGTTTCGAAACGTAATACTTTTAATCATCGAAGCCGGTCGATAGAGCCCGTCATTTACGAATACGGTATAGGCATTTGTCAGTTCAAACGGACTAATGCCGTACTGCAAACCGCCCAAAGCGCTCGTGAAGGCATCATCCTTCCGTGTCCACTGACTGAAATGGAACGGACGGATGGACTTCAATCCTTCTTGGAAAGAAACAGCAAAAGCACGGATCGCTGGTGTGTTATAAGAATAAGCGATCGCATCGGCAATCGTCACTTGTCCAAGGATTCGATTTCCGCTATTTGATGGACAGTATCCATCGATACAGACAGGACTACCGTCTAACGTACTCGACAATCGAGCTTTCGTCTTCTCGAGATAAGGACCATAGACAAGTAAAGGTTTGATGGATGAACCAGGTTGTCGGTACGACTGCACTGCTCGGTTGAACTGACCGGTCAAATTTGATTTGTAGCCGACTAAAGCCGTAACCCCGTGTGTTTGTCCATCAATGCCAACATAGGCTCCCTCAATCGGGTCTGGTAGACGACGAAGAGCTTCCTTAGCCCGTCGTTGTTCTGCTGAGTCGAGATATGTCGAGATGATCGCACCTTGTTGATGTAGATATTCCGAAGCATGCTTCTCACTCCATCCGTGCTGTTGAGCGGTCATCCGGATGGCAGCTTGGACGGTTGCATCGATATAGTCCGGATAAGGAACCCGCGGCTTATAGGATCGAGGTGTCACATGAGAAATAGTAAAATCTTTCGTCAGTACACGATCGCGCACTAATGCTTGAGCGATTCGTTGCTGACGTTTTTTTGTATTTTCAGGAAAACGAAGCGGATCGTAGAGTGACGGATTGTTCGGAATCGCTGTCAAAAAGCTGATTTCAGACCAATTCAACTCGCGCGCTGGCTTATTGAAATATGATTTTGCGGCCAGTTCGATCCCGTAAATATTATTCGCGAAATATGCTTGATTGACATACGCTGTCATCAGTTCTTTTTTCGAATATTTTTGCTCCAAAGACACAGCAATTAGCAACTCTTTTATTTTTCTAGTATATGTTTTTTCGTTTGTTAGATATGTCATTCTTGCTAGTTGTTGTGTGATCGTACTGCCACCTTGAGATTTAGAATCAGACTGGTTTTTCGTAAACGCGCGTAAGATTCCTGTGATGTCATATCCGTCATGTTGATAGAAACGCTGATCTTCGATAGCAACAAACGCTTGCTCGACTTTTTTCGGCAATGTTCGAGGCGTTAAGTCATCCCGTCGCAATCCGTCATAGAGCTCGACCCGTTTGTTTTCATAGGTTACGGTGATTGGTTGGTAGGAGGTCAGTGGATGTCGTGTCGTCTGTTCATCGGCCCAGAAAAAAAGTGTGCGTGCTGTTTTTAACTCATCTTTAATTGAAAATAAGGAAAACAGAAGCATCATCGTAAGACCAAGTAAGACGAGATATCCTGTCGTAATTCGCATGAGAACTCCTTTCAAAAAGCCATTTCATTCCTATTATCGGTCTTTTATGGAGAAATCAATAGATTTTTTTTCGATTTTTGTATTTTAATAAACCTATTTTGCAGGAATGTTATATTAAAAAGAGAAAAGATTGGGTATATAGAAGTATCTGTGGATTTTAGAACGCGAGTCATCTGTAAAAAAAGAGCATAAATGGAGGGGACGAAATGGCTAAAAAGAATGTCGTTGCGATGTTACTTGCAGGCGGAGAAGGGAAACGTCTGGGAGCTTTAACGAAACACACTGCGAAACCAGCTGTTGCATTTGGAGGAAAATACCGGATCATTGATTTCCCACTTTCGAACTGTACGAACTCAGGAATCGATACAGTTGGCGTGTTGACGCAATACGAACCATTAGAGTTGAATCGATACCTTGGCATTGGAAGTCCATGGGATTTGGATCGCCGTAATGGCGGATTAACGATTCTTCCACCATACCAAGCACAGAACGGCAAAAACTGGTATGAGGGCACAGCAAATGCTATTTATCGAAATATGAGTTATATCAATCAATTTGACCCTGAATATGTTCTTGTTCTATCAGGCGACCATATTTATAAAATGGATTATGAAAAAATGATCGAGGAGCATCGACTTGGTGGAGCTGACGTGACGATTTCCGTACGTGAAGTACCATGGGACGAGGCACCGCGATTTGGTATCCTCAATACGGACGATGACTTACGAATCAATGAATTCGAAGAAAAACCAAAAAATCCGAAATCAAATCTTGCATCGATGGGGATTTATGTCTTTAACTGGGATATCTTAAAACGCCACTTGATTCAAGATGCCGGCGATGCGGAATCAAGCTTTGACTTCGGTAAAAATATCATCCCGAACATGCTTTTTGAAAATCTCAATATCCGTGCGTATAAATTCAAAGGATACTGGAAAGACGTCGGGACGATTCAATCCCTTTGGGAAGCGAACATGGATCTATTGACGGCAGAGCCTGAATTCGATTTGTATGAACCGTCATGGAAAGTACATTCGGTCAACCCGAATCAGCAACCACAATATATCGGGAACGCTGCAACGGTCGAGACATCGATCATCAACGAAGGATGCCACATCGAAGGAGAAATCAATCATTCGGTTCTCTTCTACGGTGTCGATGTAGCAGAAGGATCACTCGTCAAAGACTCGGTCATCTTCCCGAACGTCAAAATCGGACGAGACGTCACGATTCACCGGGCGATTTTAGCAGATGGTGTCATCGTTGAAGATGGTGCGACGATTGGATCTCCGGACGGAGAAGTCTTCGTCATTGAAGCAGACAGCATCGTTAAAAAGAACGAAGTCATCAAAGAAGCAATTCAATAAGGGGGATATTCGAATGAAGGTCGATTTATTAGGCGTCATCAATCTAAGTGGTGAAGAAGGATTTTTCAAAGAACTAACAGAGCATCGTAACTTGGCAGCTGTGCCATTTGCGGGTCGTTATCGATTGATCGATTTTACATTAACGAACATGGTACAAAACGATATCGCGAACATCGGGATTTTTACGCTCGAGAAATATCGTGGCATGATGGACCATCTTGGATCTGGTAAAGAGTGGGATCTTGACCGTTCAAACGGTGGACTCTATATCTTCCCACCTGCATTGTCACAAGATGCGAACGAGTTCCGTGGGGATCTATCGAACTTCCACCTTCACCGTGATTTTTTCCTTCGCAGTAAGGAAAACTATGTCGTCGTCTCTGGTTCGAACATCTTATCAGCCGTAGATTATCGTGATGTCTTGCGCGAACATAAAGAATCGAATGCGGATATCACAGTCGTTTATACGAAGCGTGAACTGCCTTGCAAATACTGCCGTCCAATTCGCTTTGGCGAGCAGAACCGCGTGACTGCAATCGGATCACGAGGGTTCCAGCCGACTGATGAGACGTTCTACATGGAAACGGTCGTTCTATCGAAGAACCTATTCGTTCGTTTGATTGATGAGGCGATTGCGCGTGGTGAGTACGATTTACTACAAAGCATCATCCGTTCGCAGCTAAATCGCTTGCATGTACATGGTTATGAATATCGTGGTACATCACAAGTCATCCATTCACTTCGTTCATACTACCGTGAGAGCATGCTATTGCTTGAACAGTGGGGAGCAATCAACGACTTCCAGCATGTCTACACGAAAATCAAGCATGAACCGCCGACACGTTATTTGCCAGGTTCAGCGATTAAGAACTCACTCGTCGCAAACGGCTGTAAGTTAGAAGGCACGACGACGGATAGCATCCTGTTCCGTGGTGTTAAAGTCGGAAAGCATGCGCGCGTCAAAAACTCGATCATCATGCAAAAATCGGTCATTGAAGAAGGCGCGGTCGTTGAGTACGCGATTCTCGACAAAGAAGTGACCGTCAAACGCGGTCAAGTCATTCGCGGTACGGCAGAAGAACCAATCGTCATCAAAAAACAAACAATCGTTTAAAGGAGATGTCATTCATGAAGGTATGGTTTGCTGCCACGGAAGCGACACCCTTCATCAAGACAGGGGGGCTAGCTGACGTCGTCGGCTCGCTCCCTTTAGCGCTTGCTGAGGAAGGGGCAGACGTTTCGGTCGTCTTACCCAATTATGGTCAAATCAAGGAACAATACAAATCAGAGATGGAGTTTTTATTCGACTTCATCGTACCAGTTGGCTGGCGACAGCAATTTGGTGCTGTCCTCCGATTAAAACAAGATGGTGTAACGTTCTATTTCATCGATAATGAGTACTATTTCAAACGCGATGGTGTCATTTATGGACATTACGATGATGCGGAACGATTTGCGTATTTTTCACGTGCCGTTCTTGAGATGATTCAACATCTCGATCGGAAAGAAGTACCGGACGTCATCCATTGTCACGATTGGCAAACAGGTGTGATTCCGGCGTTCCTACGAATCCATTATCAGCACCTAGAGCGCTATCAAGATATTAAAACGGTCTTTACGATTCACAATCTACAATATCAAGGTGTTTTCCCGGAGGAAGTACTCGGTGATTTACTTGGATTGAGTCATGAACACTTCACAGCCGATGGTATTGCTCATAACGGTCTCGTCAATTACATGAAGGCAGGACTCGTCCATTCCAATCAAATCACGACAGTCAGTCCATCATATCGTGATGAGATCATGGATCCGTATTACGGTGAGACGCTTGAACCCGTCTTACAACATCGCGCTGTCGACGTACGCGGAATCTTGAATGGAATCGACTATCGTCAATTTGATCCTGCACATGATCCGCATCTCGTTGAGACGTATTCGGTCGATACCGTCACGGAAGGAAAAGCGAAGAACAAAGCTGCCTTACAAGAAGAACTAGGTCTCCCCATCAATCCGGATGTACCATTGTTTGGTTTCGTTTCTCGTCTCGTCGACCAAAAGGGGATTGATTTGCTCGCGCATATCTTGCCAGATTTGTTTGAACTCGATGCGCAGTTCATCATCCTTGGATCAGGTGAAGCGGAATATGAAGGGTTGTTCCATCATGCGACATCGATTCGTCCAGACAAAATCGCTTCTTACATCGGGTTCGATGTTGGTCTCGCGCAACGAATCTATGCGGGCAGTGACGCCTTCTTGATGCCTTCGCGTTTTGAACCATGTGGTCTCAGTCAGTTGATTTCGATGAAGTACGGCTGTTTACCAGTCGTCCGGGAAACAGGTGGTCTTCGTGATACGGTCAAGCCATTCAATCAGTTTACGTTAGAAGGAAATGGATTCTCGTTCGCGAATTATAATGCACATGAGTTTTTAGAAGCGATTAAACGTACCATTGAGGTCTATCATGATCGCCCGGTCTTTGAGCACTTGATTGAGACGGCGATGAATGAGGATTTCAGTTGGTTGCGTTCAGCCGACGAATACTTGGCGTTATATCGTTTGATTGCACCGTCCGCCACTTGATCGTATCACTGGGAAAAGGAGTTACGTCATGTTCAAAGATATAGAGAAGTTCAAGGAGAGGTTTACGGAACGATTCGTTTCGATGCATGGCAAGGCAATAACGGAAGCAACAGAAAACGATATCTATCAGACACTTGCTTATCTGGTACGTGAGACGGTCACGACCGATTGGTTACGGACAAAGGAAACATATACCCATAAAAAAAGTAAGCAAGTCTATTACTTTTCACTCGAGTTTTTGCTCGGACGTTTCTTGCATAATAACCTATTAAGCCTTGACGTCTTAAAGGATGTGGAACGGGGACTGGAAGAACTCGGATATCAGCTCAGTGACCTGACAGAAGAAGAGCCGGAACCAGGACTCGGAAACGGAGGTCTCGGTCGTCTCGCAGCCTGTTTTCTTGATTCCTTGGCTGCGCTTGGTCTACCGGGACATGGGAACGGTATCCGATACCAATATGGTCTGTTTAAGCAAAAAATCATCGATGGCTATCAAGTCGAGCTACCGGATAACTGGCTGAAGAACGGAAACATGTGGGAAATTAGACGTTCTGATAAAGCGGTCGATGTTTCATTCGGTGGACATGTGTGGCTCGAAGAAGTCGGTGATGGGTATCGCGTCCATCATGAACCGACTGAAATCGTCCGTGCTGTTCCGTACGATATGCCGATCGTTGGCTATCAAAACAAGGTTGTCAATAACCTGCGACTCTGGAGTGCTGAGTCTCCACTTGATGATGATGAATTACTTAGTCAATACCGTGGGAACTATAAAGATTTACTGGCACATAAACAATCGATTCAGACGATTTCAGAGTTCTTGTATCCGGATGATACGACGTACGAAGGAAAAGAACTCCGTCTGAAGCAACAATATTTCTTCGTCTCTGCAGGATTACGGAGTATCTTGACGTCCTTTAAAAAACGAAACCATTCATTGAAGCAACTCGGGAATCATATTGCCATTCATATCAATGATACGCATCCGGTCGTCGCGATTCCGGAATTGATGCGGATTCTTGTTGATGAAGAAAGGTTTGGATGGGAAGAAGCGTGGCGGATCACGAAGAGTGTCATGTCGTTTACGAACCACACGTTATTATCAGAAGCACTCGAACGTTGGCCGGTTGATTTGTTCCGTCGCTTGTTGCCACGCATCTATCTCATCATCGAGGAAATCAACCGACGCTTCTGTAAAGATGTGCTGGCGAACTATCCACACATGGAAGCACATATGCGAGATATCGCCATCATCGCGGACGATCGGATCAACATGGCGAATCTGGCTGTCGTCGGCACGCATTCAACGAACGGTGTCGCTCAGATTCATACTGAGATTCTGAAGCAGCGCGAGATGCGACTATTCTATGAGATGTTTCCGCTTCGATTTAATAATAAGACGAACGGGATTACACATCGTCGCTGGCTTCTCTCATCGAACCCAGCACTGGCAAACCGTGTGACAGAAGCGATCGGGGATGGTTGGATTCAGCATCCGTCCGATTTGCAAAAATTGACGAAATGGGCAGAGGATTCAGCACTGCAGAAGGACATCGCCGAGATCAAGCTTCAACGTAAGGAAGAATTAGCGTTGCTCATTGAAAAGGAAACAGGTATCGTCGTTGATCCAACCTCGATTTTTGATGTTCAAGTCAAGCGATTGCATGCGTACAAACGTCAACTCTTAAATGCGTTACACATTCATTCGCTCTATTATCGTCTGAAGGAAGACCGTTCCTTTACGATGACACCGCGGACATTCATCTTTGGTGCAAAGGCAGCGCCAGGCTATCATTATGCAAAAGAAGTCATTCGTTATATCAATGCGTTAGCTCGCTTAATTAATCAGGATCCAGAGGTCAGCCCATACTTGAAAGTCGTCTTCCTAGAAAACTATCGTGTATCGCTTGCTGAAAAGATTTTCCCGGCAAGTGATGTCAGTGAGCAGATTTCGACTGCCAGCTATGAAGCCTCTGGAACCGGCAATATGAAGTTCATGATGAATGGCGCCTTGACGATTGGAACGCTCGACGGAGCGAACATCGAAATTCGAGATGAAGTTGGGGATGCGAACATCTTCATCTTCGGCTTAACGCCGCAGGAAGTCATGAATTATAAGCAATACGGCGGTTATAGTGCGTATGATCAATACAGTGCCCAACCCGAGTTGCGACGAATCATCGACAGTCTCGTCGACGGGACATTATTTGCTCCGGGTGAATTCCAAGCAATTTACGATTCATTATTGACGTATAATGATGAGTATCTGATCCTGAAAGACTTCATGTCGTATCAACAAGCGCAGGAACGTATCGATCGGATGTATCAGCAACCGGAAGAATGGTATAAACGTGTCATTCTTAATATTGCTCGGTCAGGTGTGTTCTCAAGTGATCGAACGATTAAAGAGTATGCGAATGCGATCTGGAACATCAAACCAATTCAACTCTAAACAAAAAGACACTGACAGATAATTCTGTCAGCGTCTGATGTTTACGAACGGGAGACGTCTTCACCGCGGCTGACCCAATCACTATAAGAGCCGGCGTAAAGCCGGACATCGGTTTTCCCGAGTGAGTGGAGAGCGATGACATTGACGCACGCTGTCACACCGCTTCCACAGTAGAGGATAGGTGCCGTGACCGGCAGGATGTCGGCGTATAGTTCTTTCAGATCTTCCGCATCTCGTAAACGACCATCTGGTGAGAGTGCTTGTTCAAAGTAACAATTTACGGCACCCGGAATGTGTCCGGCGACATGATCGAGTGGTTCGATTTCTCCGCGATACCGATCGGGCGCACGGGAATCGATGACCATCGTTTCTGTCAGCTGATCCTTTAGCTCTTCGAACGAGACGAGCATCTCGTCTTGGAAACGCGGCGTGTACTGAGAGGGTTCATAAGTAAAAGTCTCGTCTGTAACCGGAAGATCGAACGCTAGGTAAGAGGAGAATCCGCCCTCGAGAACGACGACACGCTCATGTCCGATCCATTTAAATAACCACCACGCACGAGCGGCATACGGAAAACCATCATCATACAAAACGACGAAGTCTTCCGGGGTCACACCATGCTGTTCCAGTGTGTGTTGCCACGCTTCTTTTGAAGGAAGCGGATGCCGACCGCCGACCTCATCGATTGGACCAGAAAGGTCAGTCGTTAAATCCAGGTGCTGTGCACCTTCGACGTGTTGTTCCAAGAAAGCATTTCGTCCATATTCAGGTTGTTGTAAGTCATAGCGGCAGTCAAACCAGCGAATCTGATCCGTACGGACGAGCTGTTGAAGGTCTGCCATTTGAATCGTAGGAAACATGCCTCATCACCTTACCCTTTCTAGTGTTAATCATATGAAAGGTATCGCATCATCGCAAGTCTTACCCTCATTCAAAAAGGAGTCGATTTACTATGTCATGGAAAGAAACCTATCGAAAATGGGATCAGTTCGCTGATCTTGACAGTACATTAAAAGAAGAACTCGTCACGCTAGCAGCGGATGAAAAAGCAGCTGAAGAAGCATTCTATAAAGAACTCGAGTTTGGAACAGGTGGTATGCGCGGGGAGATCGGTGTCGGAACGAACCGGATGAATGTGTATACGGTTCGAAAAGCATCACAAGGGTTCGCAGCATTCATTAAGGCATCAGGAGAAGAAGCGGCAGCAAAAGGAATCGTCATCGCACACGATTCACGGCATTTCTCACCAGAATTTGCGCTGGAGGCGGCGCGGACGCTCGCAAGTAACGGCATCAAAGCGTATCTGTTCGACGGTCTACGTCCGACACCAGAACTTTCGTTTGCGGTTCGGTCTTTACAAGCAGCGGGCGGGATCGTCATCACGGCGAGTCACAACCCACCAGAATACAACGGATATAAAGTGTACGGAGACGACGGTGGACAACTTCCACCAAAAGAAGCGGATGAACTCGTATCGTACGTCAGTCAAATCGAAGACGAGCTGTCGATTGAACTTGAGCAAGAAGAAGTCCTTCGTGCGAACGGTTTAATCGTCCGTGTCGGCGAAGAACTTGACGAAGCGTATCAAGAAAAATTACAGACGATTCGTGTCTTACCTTCAATCCAATCGGAATTAGCCGATCCACTAAAAATCGTTTTCACTCCACTTCACGGAACAGGTCTTGTACCGGTAACAGAAGGCTTGAAACGTTACGGTTTCGAACACGTGACAGTCGTCAAGGAGCAAGCAGAGCCAGACGGTGCATTCCCGACCGTGACGTCACCGAACCCGGAAGAACATGCTGCCTTTAAGCTGGCGATCGAATACGGAGACCGTACAGATGCCGACATCTTGATTGCGACAGATCCCGATGCTGACCGCGTCGGAGTAGCAACACGTGATGCAGACGGAGAATGGACAGTCTTGACAGGGAATCAGACGGGGGCATTGTTGCTTGACTACATCCTTTCACAAAAAGCGGCGCAGGGGACACTACCAGAGAACGGATTTGTCGCGAAGACAATCGTTACTTCAGAACTAGGTGCGTTGATTGCACGTCATTATGATCTCCATGTCGAGAACACGTTGACAGGCTTTAAGTTCATCGGGGAAAAAATCAAACAATACAATGCATCGGGTCAATATGAGTATCTCTTCGGCTATGAAGAGAGCTATGGATATCTCATCGGGGACTTCTGCCGCGACAAGGATGCCGTCCAAGCGTGCTTGTTAGCTGCTGAGATGGCTGCGTATCACAAAAAAGAAGGACGGACGCTCTATGAAGCATTACAGTCGATTTACGAGCAGTTCGGGTACTTTGAAGAGTCACTCCGCTCTCTGACGCTCAAAGGGAAGGATGGCGTGGCACAGATCGGTCGTATCATGGATACGTTCCGTGAGAATCCACCAAAACAAGTGGCTGGAGAACAGGTCGTCTTGTTCGAGGATTATGATGCGAGCATCGCTCACGATCTGAAGACACATCAACCCTCACCGATCAATCTGCCAAAATCCAATGTCTTGAAGTTCACGCTCAGTGATGGATCGTGGTTCTGCCTTCGTCCATCGGGCACGGAACCAAAAATTAAGTTCTATTTCAGCGTCACGTCACCAGATGCTGCTGAGACGACACGAAAACGTCAGCAAATCGAAGATGAAGTCATGCAGGAAGTCGAGCAAATTCAATAAGTCCTAAACAGGATTCCGTCGATGACGGAATCCTGTTTTTTGTCTTAGAGCATTGAAAATTGAAATTCGTGCAACCGTTACCATTTTGAGGTACAGTAAACGAGATAGAGTTCATACGATAGAGGAGTGGAAGAAACATGGAACGGATTCAGCTAACAGAAGATTTATCATTCTCACGGATCATTCATGGTCTGTGGCGATTGAATGAATGGGAAATGACGAAGGAAGAGCGTCTTGAATTGATTGAAGCATGCCTTGCTTTAGGAATTACGACGTTTGATCACGCAGATATCTATGGCGATTATACGAATGAACGCTTATTCGGGGAAGCTCTTGCCTTAAAACCGGAATTACGTGACCGGATGGAGATCGTCACGAAGACGGGCATCAAAATGAAAGGGAATCATTTCTCGGATCAGTCATTATCGTTCTATGATACGACGAAAGAGCATATTATCAAACAGGTCAATCGTTCCCTGCAAGAACTCGGTGTCGAGTACGTCGATACGTTGTTGATTCACCGTCCAGATCCATTGATGGATCCGAACGAGATTGCAGAAGCGTTCGTTGAGCTGAAGGACGCGGGTAAGGTACGGACATTCGGTCTATCGAACCATACACCTGCACAACAGAGTCTTATACAATCACGCTTACCGTTCATGCTCGTGACGAACCAACTCGAGTTATCGGTTTCGGAACTGAAACATTTCGAGGATGGATCCGTCGATCTGTGTCATGAAAATGAGATGCCATTGATGGCATGGAGTCCGCTTGCGGGCGGTCGTCTCTTTAAGGACGAGCGATACGCACCGTTACGTGAAAAATTAGCTGAGATCGCTGAAAAGATCGGGGCAAAAGAAATCGACGAAGTCGCATATGCATGGTTACTTAAACATCCAGCACGTATCATGCCGATCGTTGGTTCTGGTAAGATTGAACGCATCGAATCTGCTGTTCGTTCGACGAAGCTGTCGTTGACGCGCGAGCAATGGTTTGAGATTTTGAAGGCATCACGAGGTCGTGATGTCGATTAATCTAGACTGTGAGACAGAAATAAACGCATAAAGTATTTTCTGTTTAAGAAATGAAGCGAGAGGATCGACCAGTACACGATCTGGAAACGATCCTCTCTTTCGTTTATGAATAGAGTAACAGTAAACAAAAAAAGTCCCATCTCAAGGGGGAGGAGAGATGGGAGATCTATGAGGTTAAGCTTCTAAGCGAAGCATCTCCTGACGATATTTATCTAAACGATCTTTACTTGCTGACATGCCAGCTTGGTCATTGGCTTGAATCGCATCGAAGAGCGTACTGAGCTCATAATCGATTTCGAGACGTAGCACTGGAATTCGCTGCTCTGCATCTTGTCTACGGAAAGCTTCAATTACTTGTTTCATCTCGGCCACGCTCCTTTGTAATTTGTCAGATAATTCTGATTTTTATTAGTATACTTGATTATTCCCGGATTGACTAGTGCTAAACCTCAAAAAATCTAAAAAAACACACTTGAAATCCTAACGGTTCCAAGTGTGAAAAATTCATTCTGGAATGCTGAAACGTGCTTCTAAACGATGTTGGACGCTTTGAATAAGTGTTGACATGATCCAGTAAATCGCAGCGGAGAACAAAAGTAGCGGCATGACGAGGTATGTCGTCGCTGAAATCTGGTCAGAGACGTACGTTAATTCCTCGACAGCAACGATCGTACCGAGTGATGTCGACTTGATGATATCGATGACAGAGTTCGAAAGCGGTGGAATCGCCCGAGATAGTGCTTGCGGCAAGATAACGTCCTTGAATGTCTTGCGACGCGGAATTCCAAGTGAGTCAGCAGCTTCCCATTGTCCACGATCGACAGAGGAGATGGCAGCGCGGAACGATTCCGAAATATATGCGGAAAAGTGAAGCGACAAACCGAAGGCAAGTGCTTGGAATCCAGTCAATTGAAGCGTGACGAGACCATTATAAAGAATCAAGATTTGCAACAAGAGTGGCGTTCCGCGGAAGAACGAGACGTATAAACGTGCAAAACCGCTGAAAACGGCAACGCGGCTATCACGCATGACGGCAAGAATCAACCCGAGAATAAGCGCAAAGACGATGGCGAGACCACTTGCTAGAAGGGTCGTGCCAATCGCCTTTGCGTAGACGTCCGAGTTATCCCGAACGATCGTCAGTAATTCACTCACTTACTGATATCCTCGTTGAAGTACTTCTTACCGATTTTTGCAAGAGTGCCGTCTTCTTGCATCTCAGCGAGTGCTTTGTTGAAGTCTTTTGTATACTTGCTATTTTTCGCCATCATGAAGCCTGATTCGTTCTTGTCAAATGTCTTATCAACAGCTTTAACTTTATAATTAGTTTTTTTCAACTGCGTCAAAACGAAGAGGCGATCGTTCAGTGCTGCATCAACGCGACCTGCTTCAAGATCTTTCAGGACTTGGTTCGCACCTTTATAGTATTTTACTTTAGCGCCTGCTTTTTCAGCCGTTTTCGCATAAAGTGAACCTTGTGTCGAACCGACTGTCTTTCCTTTTAAGTCGTCGAGTGTTTTGATGTCGTTCGTTTTATTGTTGACGATGATCGTTGAACCAGAGACCGTATACGCATCAGAAAAAGCATACTTCTTTTTTCTATCCTTGTTTATGCCCATTTGGTTCGCGATGACATCGATTCGTTTTGAATCAAGTGCCGGGATGAGTCCTTTAAAGTCCATCGCTTTGTAATCGACTTTATAGCCGGCACGTTTTGCGACTTCGTTCATGACGTCTACGTCATAACCTGTCAATTTTCCTTTTTCTTTATAAGTGAAAGGTGGGTATGTTGCTTCCGTTCCGACTGTAATGACTTTTGACTCTTTACCAGAACCTGCGTTGTCGTTCGAAGCGCCGCATGCTGCAAGCACCCCCGCTGTCGATAATGCTGCTACAGCTAATTTCAAACCGTGTTTCATAGCGCTCTCTCCTTTTATAAATGAATGATTTCAATTCCTAGTTTTCGAATAGGATTAATTTTAAGCTACAAGCAGTATCATACAAAGTTACAGGAACGTCTGTCAATAAAAAAGACTGCCCTTAAATGGACAGTCTGAAACATCATAACTGATCGATGATGTGATTAACGAATCGTTGCTTCTGTTGAAGCATCGAAGAAGTGTGCTTTTGTCATATCGAAGAAGAGATCAAGCTGTGATCCCATCTCGACATGTGAACGTGAATCGACACGTGCCGTGAATGCTTGTTGTCCGACTTTTGAGTAGAGATAAGACTCTGCACCCATCAATTCAGAAACTTCGATATGCGCTGGGAAACGATGTGCTGTTTTAGTGTCTTGGTAGATCAATTCCGCATGGATGTCTTCTGGACGAATTCCGAGGACGAGATCTTTATTCGTGTAACCGCGGTCGCGGAGAACTTTCATTTTTCCTTCTGGTACTTCGAATTTCTCTTCTGTTCCTGAAACATGGAAGAGACCGTCTTCTGCCAGTTTACCTGTCAAGAAGTTCATCGATGGTGAACCGATGAATCCAGCAACGAACATGTTATCCGGGTGATCATAGACTTCCTTCGGCGTACCGACTTGTTGAATGATTCCGGCTTTCATGATGACGATCCGTGTCGCAAGCGTCATCGCTTCCGTCTGATCGTGCGTGACGTAAATCGTCGTCGTCTCAAGACGTTTGTGTAACTGAATGATCTCCTTACGCATTTGTACACGTAATTTAGCGTCCAAGTTCGAGAGCGGCTCATCCATTAAGAAGACTTTAGCATCACGAACGATGGCGCGACCAATCGCGACCCGTTGACGCTGACCACCAGAGAGTGCTTTTGGCTTCCGCTCGAGATATTCTTCAAGACCAAGGATACGAGCTGCGTTATCAACGCGTTGCTTGATTTCATCTTTCGGGAACTTCCGAAGCTTTAATCCGAACGCCATGTTATCGAAGACGTTCATGTGTGGATACAAAGCGTAGTTTTGGAAGACCATCGCGATATCGCGATCTTTTGGCGCTACATCATTCATGCGTTTACCATCGATGATAAAGTCTCCACCTGAAATTTCTTCAAGTCCAGCGATCATCCGGAGTGTCGTCGATTTCCCACAACCAGATGGTCCAACGAAGACGATGAATTCCTTATCTTTAATATGCAGATTGAAATCATCAACCGCTTTTGCATCACCTGAGTAGATTTTATCGATATGTTCAAGACGAATTTCAGCCATGTTGTAGTTCCCCCTAGTAAATGATGAAATAATAACGCTTACAAGAAATAGTATAAAAGAAGTCAGGTAGTCTGCCTATGGACAACCTGACTAAATGCAAACGTTTTCAATTAGGCATCATGCTACAAGTAGCAAGGTATAAAGGAAAGTAGCTCCTTCAAACGACCGGACATCGATTTCCGTCTGTTCCGTCAACCGGTCAAGTCGATACTGGAGACTGTTCCGATGTAAGAATAGATGTTTTGCTGTCAAAGAGACATTCAAGTTAGCTCGGCAAAAAGCGAGGATCGTCTCACGAGACTCTGGCTCGAGGGACAGGATGAACTGATCGACGAGTGTTGCCCGATATCGGTCATCTAGACTTGCAAGACGAGTCATGGCAGGTAAAAAACGTTCGATTTGCATGGAAGGGACGGAGGTGAGCGCTGCTTGTTCGAGTTGGAATTGAACGGCAATGTCGCCGGTAGCACGCTGTTGACCAAGCAACACCTTACCATCGAGCACAAAATCAGATTGTAGTGCTAAAAATAAATCGTGTAGTTCTGCCTCAATAACGAATTCTTCTCGTTCGATGATCGTAAAACGATGAGTACTGAAAGGAATGAGCGTACTGGTCTGCGAAAAGAAAGAGGAGAGCAGTTGTTGGATTTCCTCACTCATACGTTCATCAGTTGGATTAAATAAAAAGTGGACAAGTCGAAATGGTCGATCTTCCACAGCATGAGCAGATTGGAGACGTTCTCGCCATAGATCGATATCTGACCGCGACGTCGTGATGATGCGCTCGGCAAATACATCAAGCAGTTGTTGTTCACGGTCGGAGATGGCAGTCGTCTTGATCCCAAAACAAAGCCCATCTGTAAGACGATATACGCTATACTGTTCCTGGCAATACAGATTCGGATCGGTCGTAAGCTGGTCATTGAATACAGTCATCAGTTGTCGTAACACACGGCATCACTCCTAAATCGTACATAACTAACTATCTCGACTTTACCATAAGTCGAAAATCGGAAGGAATGATAACTTATGTCAGATACTTTGTTACTCGTGTTGAAGCTTGTTGGAATCGTCATCATCGGTGCCCTCATCGGAGCGATCACGAACCATTTGGCGATCCGAATGTTGTTTCGACCACTTGAACCGAAATACATTGGAAAATTTCGCGTACCATTCACGCCTGGTCTGATTCCAAAACGACGGAATGAACTGGCAGCAAATCTCGGACGGACGGTCGTCAAGCATCTCTTGACGCCAGAAGGGATTGGGAAACGTCTCGCATCACCAGCTGTTCGTGGAGCCGTCACGCGTCTCGTCGAACAAGAAGTCATGAAATGGACACGCTCGGAAGAGACGACGGAAGCGTGGATTAGTCGATTCATCGACGAACCAAAACAACGGATCCAAGGGAAGATCAGTTATCAATTGGAGCAGGAGTTTTCGCGTCTGATGAATAAATGGCGGGAGCAATCTGTGCGAAACTTGATCGGAGCAAGCGGAGAACAAAAAATCGAAGAAGTCATGCCAAGACTCGTCACATCTGTATTGCACCAAGCAGAGGTATATTTTGATGGACCTGAAGGACGTCTACAACTCGAGGAAACCGTTGCTCGTTTCATCCAACAGCGACTGGGTGGCGGGATGTTCGGGATGTTGCTCGCAAATGTCAACATCGTCGATATGATTCAGCCGGAGCTGAAACGGGTACTTCAATCAGAGTCGACGTCTCAGTTCATTCTTGCCTTATTACGTCAGGAATGGCAAAAGGGACTGGATTGCCCGCTTTCATCCTATATGACGGAAGAGACGGAGTCGCGGATTCGACAGACTGTCAAAGAACAGATCATGGCACGTTTACCGATTGAATCGATGCTTGCTACACCGTTACGCGTCTGGTTGAATCCACTCGAGTCACAACTACTCGAGCAACATGTACCTGTCGTCATCGATCACCTATTCGAACGGACGACGAATCAAATCGGACAGATCCTACAGACGCTCGACCTCGAAACGATCGTTCGAGAAGAAGTCGATTTGCTTGATACTGCGTATCTCGAGGAAATCGTCTTATCGATTTCCAAGCGGGAATTCCGTGCTATCACTTGGCTTGGAGGGTTGTTAGGTGGTTTAATTGGATTGATACAGGCGGGACTTTATCTCGTCTAAACAAATTGGAGGTTTTACTCATGGCAGAAACAAATTTATACGATCACGCGTACACGCTGGAGCGTGCATTACGCGAAACTTCGGAGTACACGACATTAAAAGATTTGTATACGCAAGTTAACGCAGATCCGGAATCAAACGAATTGTTCGCGTCGTTCCGTAACATCCAACTCGAATTACAACAAAAACAGATGCAAGGTGAAGAAATTACACCAGACGATATGGCGTCTGCCCAAACAAAGATGCTTGAAGTACAAAACAATCCATTGATCAGTCAGCTGATGCAAGAAGAGCAACGGATGCACACGATGTTGACGGAAGTCACACAAATCATCATGAAGCCGTTAGAAGAGCTCTATGCGCCAATGATGGAGCAACAAGACGACGTGCAATAAGTAAACAAAAGGAAGACGTGCCAGCTGGCGCGTCTTCCTTTTTCATGTATCGCTCAAGATGAAGCAGGGACGATCCGTCGCAAGTAGGCGCGCTCGAAATGAATCAAACGGCCTGAACGTGTGACGCGAGCGGCATGATGGGCATAACCACTCTCATTGAGGCGTCGAATCCCTTCTTCTCGTGCCTGTCCATCCGACTCTGCTTCGAAGACGTCATCGAGTAACGTTTCACCACGATCTGAAAAGACTGTAATCGTATACTGCATACTTGTTCCTCCCTTGTCTGATCGGTCTTGTACTTAGTATAATGAATATCCGTTCATTTTACAAGCGCAAGTCCAAGTCCTGCCACGTCAGCTGTCTCGCAGCGGGAGGAGTAGTCAGGTGACTGACCGTCATACCAATCAAGCGGATCGGTCCGTCAAAGGTGATGCCATTGAACAGTTTCGTTGTTTCCTCAAGTAGTCGTTCTTCGTCCGCCGTCTCTTCTGCAAACGTATGCCGTTTCGAACGTGACTGGAATGTGTCGGTCTTCCACTTGATCGTAATCGTTCGGCAGACGAGTTCTTTTTTTTGAAGACTTGCAATGACAGATTTTGATTCTCGAATCAACGTCTCAAATATCGTATCGATATCCTCCGTATCTTCTTCAAAGGTCGTCTCAGAACCAATCGATTTTCGCTCGCGTTCCGGACGAACTGGTCGTTCATCGATCCCATGCGCCATCGCATGTAGTTCCGTTCCCCGATCGCGTCCAAGCAAAGCCCGCAATTGTTCGACGGGCATTGCTTGAACATCTGCGACGGTTTCAATCCCTTGTTTTCGTAACGCTTGTTCCGTGACTTTTCCGACGCCATGTAAATCTCCAATTTTCAATGGAGACAAGAAATTGAGAACTTCTTCTGGTGGGACGACGGTCATCCCGTTTGGCTTTTCATATCCGGAAGCGACCTTCGCGACGAGCTTAGAGTTAGAGACACCGGCAGAGGCTGTCAGACCCGTTCGTTCTTTAATTTGTTTCAGGATATATTGCGCAATATACGTCGCACTTTTTTGATCGAAATAATTTTCCGTGACGTCAAGATACGCCTCATCAAGCGAGAGCGGCTCGACGAGCGGTGTCACTTCTCGAAAAAGCGCCATGATTTGCGCACTGACGGTCCGGTAGACATCAAAACGAGGACGAATGAAGACGGCACGAGGGCACAGTTGGAACGCGCGTCTTGACGGCATCGCGCTATGGATACCGTATTTCCGTGCTTCATAGGAACAAGTCGCTACGACACCACGGGCATGAGGGGGTCCACCAACGACGACAGGAACACCTTTTAATCGAGGACGATCGCGTTGCTCGACGGAAGCATAAAAGGCGTCCATATCAATATGAATGATTTTTCGTTCCATCGGACAAGCATCTCCTTTCAGTGGATATGATACAATTAGTATAACGAACTTATGTTCTGATATCTATTTTTTTGGTCGACTATTCTTTGGCATACGCACAAGAGCGCCTAACCATCCACGCCAGCGCATCCAGTAAAAGATACCACTAGTCGATAAAAAGATTAGACCGAGGGATATGGCGTAGCCGTATTTCCAGTCTAATTCCGGCATGATTTTAAAGTTCATCCCCCAAATCGCACCGAGGGCCATCGTCGGTGTCGCGACGGCAGTAAAGATCGTTAATGCCTTCATAATCTCGTTTCCTCGGAAGTTCGAAACGGTCGTTGATAAGTCGAGAAGGACTTCAATGTCTTTTTGGTAGTGTTCAATGAGCATCAACAGACGGCGGACACGTTTCATAGCTAGTTTCAAGGAAATGTCCTCAAGATACGTTTCTTCCTCGAGAAACGACTCTTCGCCAGCCATGACGAGTTCTTGAAATGGAACGATCAAATCGGACCAGTTCTCAATCGTGTCGCGTAACGCGAAGATGCTATCAAGCGAATCTTCATTGATGCTGCCGCGTAGTTCATCTTGTCTTGAAAACAGTTCTGTCTCAAACTGATCGATACCGGCGAAATACGTATTCAACTGTAAAGCGAGAATCGTATAAAAAGCCGCGAATGGATGAGCGGGAGAATAGGGAGCGACCAGTGTCACAATCGATTCCGACAATCCGATCGTGATCAGTTTTTCTTTCGTTACATAAAAGCAAATCGAGCGGCGGTCACTTTTGTCGACAGGGTTTTGCCATGTGACGACAGCGCCATAGAGAACCCCTTTTTCTGAACGCGTGAAGTTCATATCTTTCGATCGCAACTGCGTGATCCAGTCCATTTCGGATTGGTCGACGGCAGCCGTCGGAAATATTTGTTCATAGTCAGCTAAATCAAGATAGCGGGACCAATTAAATTGAGGTTCCAGTTCCATGTTCATGACTCCCATATAGTAGAATGAAATAGTATATGCCTTAAGTGTAGTCAATGGAATATAAAAAAGACACCTATTTTACAGATAAAGGACGTGTTTCAAGAATGAAAGGAATCGGTAAATTAGCAGTTGGAGAAACGCTCGATCAACGAGCGATGATCAAGCAAGCAGTCAAAGGAATTGCAGCAAATGGGAAACCATACCTGACGCTCATCTTGACAGATAAGACAGGCGAAATCGAGACGAAGATGTGGGATACGAGTGACCTTGAAAAATATGCGCCAAAGTCAATCGTTCATGCTGCTGGAGAAGTCATGGACTATCGAGGACGGACACAACTGAAGCTCAAACAAATTACGGTCCTAGAGGAGACGAATGTCGAGGACTATGTTCAATCAGCACCTATTCCACGAGAGCAGATTGAGACGGAAGTACTCGCGTTCGTAGAATCGATTCAAAACAGTGACATGAAAAAGCTCGTCAAACATTTGATCACTTCACGATTTGACGCCTACTTCACGCATCCGGCAGCGGTCAAGAACCATCATGCCTTTTACTCGGGACTGTCGTACCACGTCCTTTCGATGTTGCGCTTAGCGGATCAAATCGCTCAACTCTATCCGACCTTAAACCGTGACGTGCTAATCAGTGGCATCATTCTACACGATTATGCGAAAATCAAGGAGTTATCCGATCCGGTTGCACCGGAATATACGTTGCCTGGTAAACTCGTCGGTCATATTACGATGATGGTAGCGGAACTCGAAAAAGTCGGAGCAGAATTACAAATTGACGTAGAAGTACTGACTGTCTTGCAACATCTCGTCTTAAGCCATCATGGACGACCGGAATGGGGATCTGCTGTAGCACCACAAATGCGTGAGGCTGAAGTCTTGTTCTTGATCGATAACCTCGATGCGCGAATGACGATGATGGATCGTCTTCTTGAATATGTCGAACCGGGACAGTTCTCGGAACGATCATTTGCACTAGATAATCGTGCTTTCTACCGTCCGAAGCTATAAGGGGGAAGAAAGATGAAGACGAAGTTGTTTGATACGGTTCAACTCGGAACGTTGACGTTCCGCAATCGGGTCATTATGGCGCCAATGTGCATGTACAGTGCAAAAGAAGATGGACTCGTTACGGATTGGCACGTCACACACTATGCAACCCGTGCAATGGGAGGCGTTGGTGGTGTCATTTTAGAAGCGAGTGCTGTCACGCCAGACGGTCGCATTTCAGCTGGGGACCTTGGGATCTGGTCAGATGCACATATTGAAGGATTACAACGAATCGCAGAGCAAGTCAAAGCAGCGGGCGCAAAAGCGGGGATCCAACTGGCCCATGCCGGGCGTAAAAGCACGACGGCAGAACCACCCGTCGCACCGAGCGCTTTACCGTTTGATGATACGTATATGCATCCACATGCATTGACACTTGATGAAATCGCGACAATCAAACAACAGTTCATCGATGCAGCATTAAGAGCGGAACGAGCAGGATATGACTTCATTGAAATCCATGGCGCACATGGTTATTTATTGAACACGTTCCTCTCTCCGTTATCCAATATTCGAGAAGACCAGTACGGCGGATCGACTGAAAATCGGATGCGCTTGTTGTTAGAAATCATTGATGGAATTCAAGCAGTCTCACAGCTCTCGATTTGGGTCCGGATTTCAGCAGCGGATCACGCAACAGGGGGAATGACGGCGACGGATTATATTCCACTTGCGAAAGAACTAGCTGCACGTAACATCGATCTACTCGATTGTAGTTCTGGTGCTGTCGTCGCCAATGCGGTACCTGAAGTGTATCCGGGCTATCAAGTCAGCTATGCGGAAGAGTTGAAACGAGAGACAGGTATCGCCACGGGAGCGGTTGGATTGATTACGACAGCTGCTCATGCAGAAGAGATCGTCTGTAACGGTCGAGCAGATATCGTCCTGCTCGCACGTGAACTACTTCGCCAACCATACTGGGTCTATCATGCGGCAGCCGAACTAGGGGATACGGTTGCCTTGCCGAAACAATACGAACGGGCACCGATTCGGACGGTTCGCTAAAGTAATCATTTTTTAAGGGAGCGAATTAAAAGAAAGTATAGTTTAGGGAACTTCTATTATAGTTTTTGTTCACTATAAAAAAGCCGCAAAATTAGTTTTTTTATCATCTATGTTTTCCAATACAACAAACCCTCATTTCAAAAAAATGAGGGTTTGTTGTATTGGAATTCTATTTTAACTTACTCCACCAGTTGTACTGCAATAAAACTCAACTGAGATATTATGTGAAGAAGTAAGACCATTTTGAGTATATTTTCCTCCAACAGTAATATCATAAGTTTTAGCTGCATCAATTAAATTTGCTGTGTACCCAGTTTGTTTCCAAGTTCCCTTTGAAGAAGTATCAGTAGAGCGAATTGAGTTTATACCTGAAAAAACTTGTCGCTTAGCAGATGATCTATACTCTGTATTAAAATCACCAGTTATTGCTATATTTACTGAAATTCCATTTGATTTAATGGTTTTTGTTTTTTTAGCAGTATCAGCAGACATTTTCATTGAGACATTATTAGATTGTTCAAATTTAGCATTAATACGCTTTTCGGCAATTTCTTTAAAACGTTTTGGTGTAATCCAATCGCTTTCTTTAAAAGATTTTTTTGGAGCTACTTCTAAAAGAGAAGTAGAAGTACTTTTATTAATTTTTTTTACTGTTAATAAGTATTGCTCATAATATGCATTTTTTTGCTGCTGTGATAATGCAGTTTGCTTTGAAGTTGCGTCTACGTTTCCCACTAGTGAAGCAGATAAAATACTACCTAAAGATAAAACACTAAGAACTTTTACAAATTTCATGATAAGACTCCTTTTTTATGTAAGTTTATGACTCTTACATAATTTATCATATCAAAAAAACTATTCCTATAGTTTTAGTTGGTATTTTTCTTAATTTTATCTTTTTAAGATAAAATTACTAATTTCTTATTTTTATCTTTAAATTAATGTTTTTAATTTCAAATAATCTTGTTCTTAAAGTTAATACATTTAAATTAAATATTATTAAGTTAAAAATGTATAACTAATCTAGATATTTAACGAATAAATATACAAATTGCGAACATGGGTACTAAGGCTCTATAAAAAACAGCACTAATTTTTGAAATGTGAATGCCTTAATCTGAAAAAGCTCTCCACAAAATGTACAGATTAATTCTTTAACCTGTACATCTTATGGAGAGTATATTGATACAAATGCTTCTTTTTTGATTATTGCTGTTGTTGCATCATTTGTTGTTGCATTTGTTGTTGTTCTTGTTTGTCTAGATCGAAAGCGTCTTTGAAGTCTTTATTTTCGACTTTGACATTGTATTCTTTCATGAGTGAACGATAAATATCGTTCGGGTTGACTTGTGCTGCTTTTTCTTCAGCAAGTGCTTTTTTAATACGTGCTTTTTCTTTATCGAGCGTGAAGTTTTTCTTCTCTTTACGATCGACTACTTTAATGATGTGATAGCCGAACTGTGTTTTGATCGGATCGGAGATTTTACCTTCAACGCCATCCTTGAACGCGTAATCTTCGAATTCCTTGACCATCTTACCTTTTGTGAAGTACCCGAGGTCTCCACCTTTTGCACCGCTACCTGTATCTGTTGATTTTTCTTTTGCAAGTTTCGCGAAGTCTGCGCCTTTATCCAATTGCTTTTTGATGTCTTTTGCTTCTGACTCTTTCGCAACAAGGATATGGCTTGCTTTGACTTCGACTTTTTCTTGATCGAAACGCTCTTGGATTTCTTTATCTGTTACTTTGGATTTCGCAGATTTTGCTTCTGTTAAGAGCATTTGTGTGCGAAGTACTTTTTCGAATTCTTTTTCGTTCTTAATTCCAGCAGATTTCAGTGTTGAGCTGAACTGCTCTTTATCCGGGAACTGGTCTTTTGTTTTCTTGACTTCTGCTTCGACTTCTTTGTCCGTGACTTCCTTACCGTATTTCTTTTCAAGCAATTTGTTCATCGTTTGCTGGAAGGCGATTTGAGCACCAGCTTTTTCGTATGCTTCATCTTGGACGTCAGCCTTGTTGACTTCGCCACCTTTGTAATTGATGACGGCTTCGTCATTTGATCCACATGCTGCTAACGTAAATACACTTGCGACTGCTGCTGCGCCTAGCAATTTCTTTTTCATACATACACCCCTAATTTACCATTTATTTCAACCGTTTTATCATATCATATTCTCGTTTGGTTGACAGCTGTATCTTGTCATGCCAAGAGATACTTGCTCTTTTCCATGCTATCACATCCAGGTAGTCGGTTGAGGATAATTTTTATGGGAAATTGTGAGGGAAATAACGCTCTTGAGACATAGTAGTAATGTCCCTGTCATGAGGAAATAAGACCTAAAAAAAGCATTCTAGCTGAAGGCTAAAACGCTTTTGATGATAGTATGCTTATGCTTTTTTTATCGAGTCCATGACAGGATCTTGCGGACGGCGATCTGCTTCTTCCGTGATCATCTTCGATGTCTCGGCAAAGATGTCCATGAAGCTGTCTCCGTACAAACGACGCACGATTGCAGAAATATCCGTCAGTTCTGGGAACTTACCGTACAATTCCTGAAGAGGAAGTGATGCGCGGAAGACGCCATTTTCTTCGGGACGGAATGCTTGGATCGTCTCGAGTAAAAGCGATTCGCCTGCCGGTGTCAACTGGACATAGGTATTTCGTTTATCGGTTTCCTTTTTCGAGAACGTCAACAATCCGCGGTCCTCTAACTTCTTCGAGAAGTTGAATGCCGTCGAGACGTGCATGACACCATACTTCGCGATCTCAGAAATCGAGGCACCACCTAGGGCATGCGAAATCCATAAAATATGGTGTTCGTTGATGTTTAGATCAAAAGGCTTGATCCAATTTTGCCAATCTTTTTCTACCGTTTTCCATAGTGCTTTGCTTAATTGGACAATTTTATGGCTATACAATAATGCTTCTTGTCCAGGATATAACTTTTCGTGTTCCATATCTGACTCATCCTTTCGAAAGGTGACAATGGCTCAAACGCGCAAAATGCAAACTATACAAAAACAAATCGAAGCAACGGATCTTACTTTTGTGGAGAAAGCTGGTCTGCTTCCTGTTTCGCTTCATCAGCGAGAGACTGGATCTTCGTGAGCGATGCTTGGACTTCCGTTTGGTATTCCGAGACGCTCTGCATGACTTCTTCCTTGAAGTGCATACCAGACACTTTTGCTGTCTCTACTAAGTTCTTGCCCTCGTGGGTCAAATCCTGCACATTCGTTACGATTGTAGAATAAGAATTTCGACGTTGATGACCGTTCGAAGAGTCGCTTTTCGTACCTTGGCGAAGCGCCTTTAGACCATAAAAAGTCACAAGTGTTAGCGTAGCACCAAAAGCGACCCAGTTACGGGCGGGACGCTTCGACATGATAAACCTCCTTTTTAATATTAAAATATTTGTTTCATATTATTTTACCGAAAATTGAGTGAAAGAAACCTATTTCGGCAATATTTTTCTAAGAAGAGAAGAAAAAGAACAGCCTTAGATATGCGAAGCGATTGAATTTGCGAGCTCAGCCAATTCTTCTGCCGTATACTCGTCGTTATGGACTTCCCACTTCGCGCTGAATCCGTCTTGCTTATCGTGACGAGGAATGAGATGCAAATGGAAGTGTGAGACTGATTGACCAGCTACTTTTCCTGTATTGGATAGAAGGTTCATACCAGCTGCATTTGTCTCTTGTTGAAGCGCACGGCTGATTTGCGGAATCGTCGCAAACACGTCCTGTGCCTGTTCAGGCGAGAGATCATACATATTATCGGCATGCTGTTTTGGGATAACGAGCGTATGTCCTTTCGTCACTTGTGACAAGTCGAGGAAGGCGAGAACGGTTTCGTTCTCAAATACGATATGACCAGGGACTTCTTTGCGAGCGATTTTACAGAAGATACATGATTCTTTTTGCATGGAACAGTCACTCCTTTGGGTAAGATAATATTAGTATACGGAAAGTTTCCGCCTTCCGCACGATTGACAGTAAACTTGAACCCGATACACTTAAGACCATACAGCTAATGGAGAAAAAGGAGCGAAGTGCATGGCATCACGAATAGCCTCAACGGCACAGAAAAAACGAAAACGACGTTTACTCATTGGTAGCGCCTTCATCGCCTGTCTGTTTTTGTTAGTTGCCTTTTGGTTTGGGCGCAACATGCAAGAGGCGGCAAAAATGGAGAAAACGGACGAGCGGCTTGCTACTCTATTGAAGGAAAAGGATCAGCGTGGATTCCAACAACTAGTCACGATGAACGATAAACCATTACCGATGAGTGAGGCGACACGACTCATTACTTGGTTGACGACTGAATCAGAACGAACAGATCGGGTCATCAAACAAGTCAAACAGGATCAAGACTCTGGTAAACAAGTAAAGGCACATCTATTTACGTTACAAAAAGAGGATGGATGGCTTTGGTATGACCGGTATTCTCTCAATCTGAATCCACAACGATTGATCGTTTCAAGTGATGTCCCTAAAACAGAAGTATCATTAGACGGGGAAGTCATTGGAACGATGGATGGAACATCACTAGAAATCAAGCGTTCTCCAGGAGAATATGATGTCCAGGTGAGTGCCGACCAATCAGGACAGACCGTTCAGGACTCAAAAACCGTTCAACTCGGTGATGAACCAAACACGGCAGTTGATTTTAAATTAGCTGATCAGTTCAATACGACTGTATCAAACGAATATGCAGTCGATATTAAAACATTACTTGAGACGGAAGTGAAAGCGCGGACTGGAAAAAGTATCGATACGATGACCAGCTATCTCGGGAAATCGCGCGATGCATTCGAGAACGCGTTCGGAACGCCTGATTCGACAGTTGCGAATCGAGCACGGTACGATGGATATGAAGTGACCTATCAGTCGGGACAGGTGGAGGAGTTATTAATCCGATTGAATAAAACTCCGGATGAATTGGAAGCTGTCGCTGGAAAACCAGAACGAAAGAAGCGAGAGCGCGTCGGTACGGTTTGGGAATATCCATCTAGCTTTCTCGAAGGCGTGTTCGAATGGTTGAATTTACGAGTGGAAAAACGTGTCGTCGAGCGAGAAGATGGCATGTGGTTACAATTAAAAGATTAAAGTATAAAAAACTAACGCATAAAAAATCCTCGGACATCATGTCCGAGGATTTTTTGTTTATCGTTTATTCACCGCACGGAGAATGAACGATACAATGAGGATGAGAATGATAGCTCCGAGTAAAGCAGGTACGATTGCGAATCCAGCAACCATTGGACCCCAATTTCCGAATAATGCCTGACCGATCAATGCACCAACGAAACCAGCGATGATGTTACCAATGATACCGCCTGGTACGTCTTTACCTAAAATTAGACTTGCTAACCATCCAATAATACCACCAACGATTAATGCCCATAAGAATCCCATTTCAAAACACTCCTTTTCGATTAGAATATATGATTACTTGCGTACTGCCCGGAGAATAAGTGAGACGATGAAGATCAAAATGACTGCCCCGAGAATAGCCGGAATGACTGCAAATCCGCCAATTTCTGGTCCCATTGAACCAAAGATAGCTTGACCAATCATCGAACCGATGAAACCAGCGATGATGTTACCGATGATGCCGCCCGGTACATCTTTTCCAATGATTAAACTTGCGATCCAACCGATGAGACCACCAACGATTAATGCCCATAAGAATCCCATTTTTAAACAACTCCTCTACATATTAGTTTTACCTGTTTTCAGGCAGTTATAAACACGTGTGAAAGTGAAAAAATTGAAATCATTCATTCATTGAAAGGACTAGAAGATTAGACCACTTGATAAAGATTAAATGAACGATTCATCGTTTTCACTTTCGATTTGCATGTAAATCGTTTTCATATATTGATGTAACGATTACACTTAGAGTAATTGCCGAAAAAACAAGTATTAAAACATTATATTTTTAAAAATGAGGCACGAAGCTAGAAAGTCTAAGAAGATCTACCTTACGATGAGCTTAAAGGGAGTGGCAAACATGTTATTAGAGATCAAGGGTTTATCAGGAGGATACGGATCTAAAACAGTCCTTCATGATATCAATATTGAAGTGGATCAAGGGGAACTCGTTGGTTTAATCGGTTTAAATGGTGCGGGGAAATCAACGACGATTAAACACATCCTCGGTCTATTACCGGTCAAAACGGGATCTGTACGAATCAATAGATTGGATTTAGCGACGAACGAAACCGAGTATCGTCGTCAAGTCGCGTATATTCCGGAACAGCCGATGTTATATGAACAACTAACGTTACGGGAGCACCTTCGCCTCATGGCACAAGGATATGATGTCGAAGAAGCAGTAGCGATAGAACGAGCAAATCATTATGCTGAACGCCTTCGAATGACGAAACAATTAGAGTGGTTTCCAAGTGTCTTCTCAAAAGGGATGAAACAAAAAGCAATGATCTTGTGCGCCCTTGTCACGGGGAGTGAATTGTTGATCGTTGATGAACCATTCGTTGGACTTGATCCACTGGCAATCCGAGAGTTGCTTCAGATTTTCAGTGAACTCAAGCAGGACGGTAAAGGAATTTTAATGTCAACGCATATCCTGGAGACAGCCGAGCGCCACTGCAACCGATTCGTTCTCTTACATGAAGGACATATTGCGGCGGAAGGGACAACGGCTGCTTTACGAGCTCGCTATGGACTACAAGATGGAACGCTGGATGATCTGTACGTTGCTGCGATCGAGGAGGCAGAACGATGAATAGCCAGTCCTTATGGAAGGAACGGTATCAGGCGGCGATGACGGAAACGGTGAAATATACACGATATATGGCGAATGGTGGACTGTTGTTCACCGTCTACTTTGTCATTTTATACGCATTAGTCGTCTACGGCCGTTTCCTCGACCAACTCGACCCATCGTTTCCAGGTCGATTCGTCATGGCAGCCCTATTTCTGATTCTGCCGCTCTACCGGACAAGTCGAACGTTTCTTGTCGAGGCAGATCAAGTATTTCTATTACCCGTATTAGCGAAGTTATCAAGTTTCATGCAACAGGTGCGCATATATAATGCGATTTTTGGCATCATTCGAGCCGTGATTCCGTTTCTAGCAGTCGTTGTCCTCTATGTTCGGACGGAACAGACGACGCCGTTTGAACTTGTCTTAATGGGCGTAGCTCTTGCCCTGTTCGGAGCGGCAGCGAATTTGTCGAAGCTTGAAGGCATCGCCCATCGGACGGTGTTATTGTATGCGTTTGGAGCAGCACTACTCGTCATCATCGATATGGCGTGGATGACGATCGTCGTTGCCTTACTGTTACTGGTCGTCCTCCATCTGAAGCGTCAGGATCATCTCCCGTTACGTGAATGGATTGCGCTCGAACAAGAATCACGTGATCGTTTTTATCGACTAGCTAACTGGTTCGTCGATGTGCCGCATTTATCGGCAACGTATAAACGGCGTCGTCTCTTAAGTAAGATGGTCGAACAAATTCCACATAGCGCTCAAACGACATTTGATTATTTATATGTCAAACAGTTCATCCGGAGTGGGGACGGCATCGGATTGATTGTTCGTCTCACGCTGATCGGGGCTGTGTTCATGTGGTTGGCAAGTGGTAACGTGTGGTTCGTCGCACTTGCGATCCCTGCGTTTGGTGGGCTGACGAGTTTTCAATTGGCACCATTCACGAAAGCGGTCGATCAGCATCTGTTGACTCGCTTACTGCCGTTTGGGAATGCCGTGCACGCTAAACGGAAAATCATCCGCTTCGCGGCAATCAGTCAATGTATCATTTTGACGTTACTTGGATTCTTCTTAAGCGGATCCATCTATGTCGTGGGTGGGGCAGCTTTGGCACTTATGATTGGTGAATACTACGCCCGAAAGTAATAAACACGAAAGAGCCTACGTGATGAATATTCATCGCGTAGGCTCTTATTCGTTATGAACCATTAATTGACACGTTCGTTTGATAGATCTTCTTCTTCAACCATATGCAATTCCTTGCTGACAGGAGCAGGAAGATCGTAAGAAGCTTGACCATGTTCCGCGACGTCAAGACCACGGAGTTCATCTTCGCGTGTGATTCGAAGTCCGATCGTAAGGTCGAGGACTTTTAAGAAAGCATAACTTAAGACGCTGACGATGACGATAGCAAAGACGACACCAAGAGCTTGAACACCGAGTTGCGTGAAGCCACCTCCATAGAAGAGTCCTGCTTGTCCGATACCTGTGATTTCAACGAGTCGAGGTGAAGCGAAGAATCCAGTTGCGAGTGTACCCCAGATACCAGCGACGCCATGAACGGAGAAGGCACAAAGTGGATCATCCACGCGACTTGCGAGAAGAATGCTCGTTCCATACGTGATCACACCAGCAAGGAAACCAATGACGACGGCTGCCCATGGTTCGACGAAGGCACAGGCTGCTGTGATGGCAACGAGTGCAGCTAACACACCGTTGATGATCGAAGGAATATCTGCGACGCGACGGTGCCAGAATGAGATGGCAAGAGCCCCGAGGGCACCTGCTGCAGTCGCGAGTAACGTCGTCAAAGCAACGTAACTAAAGAATCCGTCGGCAATCGTTAATGTCGAACCAGCGTTGAAGCCGAACCAACATAACCAGAGGATGAAGGCACCGACGACAGAATAAATGACATTGTGTCCAAGCAACGGTGTTTTTTCAGCACCGATTCTTTTCTTAAGCAGTAAAGCAGCAACAAGTGCAGCAATCCCACCTTGTAAGTGGACGACCGTTGACCCGGCGAAATCTTGCATTCCGAGCGAACCAAGGAATCCACCTGCCCAAACGGAACGAGCAATGATCGGATAGATGATAGCAACGAAAAACGTTCCGAACAACAAGTAAACGGATAATTTAGCACGTTCTGCGAATCCGCCCCAAGCGATTGCGAGAGAAACGGCGACAAACGAGAGTTGGAAGAGGAACTTTACATCAATCGTGATGTTCGACCAATCAAGGCTGCTGAATCCTCCATGTAAGAAGAATCCTTCTGTTCCGATAATGGAGTTACCATCACCGAACGTCAATCCGAATCCGATAGCCCAAAAGGCGAGAGCGGCAACTGAGAAGCTGATAATTTGTTTAACAGCGACGTGCCCCGCGTTCTTTGCCCGTAACATCCCTGTTTCCAGAAGTAAGAATCCGATTTGCATCGTAAAGACGAGCAGTGCTGCGAATAAGACATAAAACGTATCGACTGAAATTGCGAGTTGTTCCAGTTTCATTGTCGTTCCTCCTTTATCCATTTAAAGTATGTGTTTACTTTAGACGGAAATACTTTCAAAGAAACGTGTTGTGTCAGAAAATCTGACATGGTATTTTTGTGGAAAGGAGTGACGAAGATGAAGTACCGCGAAAAAAAGGTGATGTCGATCGGAATCGTCTGTGAATTGACCGGCTTGTCAGAACGTCAGATTCGTTACTATGAAGAACGGAAATTAATCTTTCCAGAACGGACAAATGGAAAGACGCGAAAATATTCGTTTACGGATGTCGAGCGACTCGTCGAAGTCGCGGAAAAAATCGAGGATGGTTGGCGCACGCACGAAATTCGAGAAAAAGAACGTAAGGTAACGGAACAGCAACGTTCTGACTTAATTCGTGGTCAGTTAAACGCTGCATTCGGTCTTTACAAGAAACAGTGAACATTTCATGAACTGGTAACAGAACTGTCATTTTGTAAACGATTTATTGGCACAGACTTCTTAATTTCAGATATAATGTTTCTGTGTTCACAAACTTATCGTACGTTTTTTGGGGCGTTAGAACGAGTATAAAGGGGTAGTTATGATGAAGAAATTCAATGATACGTTTTTGCGGGCGATCCGTGGCGAGCAGATTGATCACGTTCCCGTCTGGTACATGCGACAAGCAGGTCGTTATCAAGCGGAATATCGTGAAATCAAGAAGACACGGACGCTTTTCGAGATCACACATGACTCGGAGCTAGGCGCATATGTGACAGAACTACCTGTAAAACAACTAGGAGTCGATGCAGCGATTCTATATAAAGATATCATGACGCCACTTCCGTCGATGGGCGTTGATGTTGAAATCAAGAGTGGCATCGGTCCAGTCATTGCGAATCCGATTCGCACGATGGCAGATGTCGAAGCACTGCAACCGTTCAACCGTGAAGATATTCCGTACATTTATGAAACAATTCGTTTATTACGGGAACGACTTGAAGTGCCGTTAATTGGTTTTTCCGGGGCGCCATTTACACTTGCGAGCTATATGATTGAAGGTGGACCTTCAAAGGGATACCATAAAACGAAAGCATTGATGTATGGACAACCTGAAGTATGGCATGCCTTAATGGAGAAACTAGGTGACATGGTCATCGATTACATCAAATCACAAGTAGATGCAGGGATTCAAGCGTTCCAAATCTTTGATTCATGGGTCGGAACGACAAGCCGGAAAGATTATGTCCGTTACATCAAACCGACGATGGAACGCATTTTCACGGAACTAAAAGATACAGGCGTGCCGATGATCATGTTCGGTGTAGGGGCGAGTCATTTGGCAGAAGAGTGGCATAGCTTACCGTTAGACGTCGTTGGACTCGATTGGCGCTTATCGATCGATGAAGCACGTGAACGTGGGCTGACGAAACCCGTCCAAGGGAACCTCGATCCGTCTTATCTGTTAGCACCATGGGATATCCTTGAAGCGAAAGCGAAGGAGATTCTCGACATGGGAATGAAACAACCAGGGTTCATCTTTAACCTCGGTCACGGCATCTTCCCGGAAGTTGATCCAGAAGTATTGAAACGTTTGACTGCATTTATCCATGATTATTCGAAAGAAAAAATGGAGGTAGAAAAATGAAGACGTTAGGATTACTTGTCATGGCGTATGGTACGCCGTATAAACCTGAAGATATCGAGCGGTATTATACGCATATCCGCCGCGGACGCAAACCGTCTCCAGAAGCATTGGCAGAGTTGACGGAACGCTACGAAGCCATTGGTGGAGTCTCACCACTCGCACAAGTCACGATTGACCAGGCAGAAGAGCTGCACCGTCAATTGTCTGAGAAATATGCCGGTGAAATCGAGTTTAAGCTTTATCTTGGTCTAAAGCACATCGAGCCATTCGTTGAGGATGCTGTCGAGCAAATGGCAAAAGACGGCATCACAGAAGCGGTCACAGTCGTTTTAGCACCGCACTATTCGACGTTCAGTATTCGTTCATATAATGGTCGTGCGAAGGAAGTCGCAGATCAGCACGGTATTCGTCTCGCATCCGTTGAATCGTGGTACAAAGAAGAAGCATTTCTCGATTGGTGGGGGAAAGAAATCCGTAAGACGTTCGACGCTTTACCAGTTCCTGAAGAAAAAGCCGTTCTCGTCGTTTCGGCGCACAGTCTGCCTGAGAAAATCATCGCAAACGGCGATCCGTACCCAGAGCAATTGAAAGAAACTGCCGAATTGATCGCACAACGTGCCGGTGTACCGCATATGATCACAGGTTGGCAATCAGCTGGACAAACACCTGAGCCATGGCTCGGCCCTGATGTTCAGGATCTGACACGTGATGTTTACGAAGAAAAAGGATACGAAGCGTTCGTTTACGTGCCAGTCGGCTTCGTTGCGGACCATCTAGAAGTATTATTCGATAATGACTATGAGTGTAAAGTTGTCTGCGACGAACTTGGAATCCATTATGCGCGACCTGTCATGCCAAACGCGGATCCTGCTTTCATGAAAGCTGTCACGGAAGCCGTCGCGAAACAGGTGGGTAGTTATGTCCAGTAAACGTCTCGTCATCGTGGGTGGCGGTATATCAGGACTTGCGGCCGCCTATTATGCAGAGAAACAGTTTCCGGAAATGAACATCACGTTACTTGAGGCAGAAGGTCGTCTCGGTGGTAAGGTGGCAACATATCGGGACGAAGGATTGACGATCGAGCGGGGACCAGATTCGTATGTAGCACGAAAACACGTACTGACGGATCTCATCGAAGAGATTGGATTAGGGGAGCAACTCGTTCGTAATAACACGTCGCAAGCCTATATATTGGATGCGCGAGGTCTCCACCCGATTCCAAAAGGTGCCGTCATGGGTATCCCGACGGATTTAGAGTTATTTGCAGAGACTTCTTTGTTGACGGAAGAAGAAAAAGCAGAAGTGTCAGAACGATTGCTTCACCCGGCTCCTGATTTGACGATTCCAGAAACAGATATCCCACTAGGAGAGTATTTGCGTCCGCGTCTTGGAGATGCGCTCGTCGAGAAGCTGATCGAACCGCTTCTTTCAGGCATTTATGCTGGTGATATCGATCGGATGAGTACGTTTGCGACCTACCCGCAATTTGTTGCAAATGAACAAAAGGCAGGAAGTTTGTTTGAAGGAATGCGTCTCATGCGTCCGCTTGACCAACAACAAGGTCCGACGCTCAAAGCGACAGGTCAATTTTTATCGCTCGCTACTGGACTCGAGTCTCTCGTCGAGCGGCTAGAAGAGGTGCTTGAACGGACAGAAATTCGTCTTGAGACACCACTTCGCTCGATTAAACGGGAAGAAGATGGGCGGTATCGTCTCGAAACGGATCATGGTCCAGAGTATGCCGATGATATTTTGTTGACGATTCCGCATCGCCAAGTCGTGTCCCTGTTACCAGAAGCGACGCTGCCTGGGCTTGCGAACCTCTCGACACACTCGACAGCGACAGTCACGTTGATTTTCGATAAGGAAACAGCGTTGCCGATCGATGGAACAGGTTTCATCGTCAACCGTCAGGCACCGTATTCGATTACAGCGTGTACGGCGATTGATCAAAAGTGGAATCATGCAGCACCGAATCATACCGTGCTTCGTGCCTTCATCGGTCGTCCCGGAAAAGATGCACTCGTTCGTGAATCAGACGAAATGATTGAACGGGTCGTCTTAGAAGATCTTGAAGCCATCTGTGGTCGTCCGTTGCAACCGGAACGTGTCGTCATCAGTCGTCTATTAGACGGCTTACCGGCCTACACGGTAGGGCATGCACAGCGGATTCAAGAAGTGCGAGAAACCATCGCTTCGCACTATCCACACATTCATTTAGCCGGACTTGCTTATGATGGTGTTGGATTGCCAGACTGTGTAGCAGGTGTCAAAGCGACACTTGAACAAATGGCGTTACAACAACCGGAACCATGTCAAGAATCATGAAAGACCTAAACCTTTTTGAAGCCATTCGTGCTTTAAAAAGGTTTTTTTGTCTTCAAAAGAATGACGCGGAAGGAAACGGGAATAGGAGACAAGGGACCAAAATCGAACAATACCGTTGAAACGGGAGGGAATCGTATGGTGGAAGTATGGAGTACGTTCACGATCATCATCGTCTACGGATTGCTCATCATGAATATCTTGGCGGTCCTAACGGTTATTTTTCTCGAACGGCGCGATATTGGTGCGACGTGGGCATGGGTGTTCATCTTGTATTTCGTTCCGCTCGTTGGGTTTCTCGTCTATCTGTTTTTCGGAAGATTGTTGAAAAAATCGAATTTTTATCGTATTACGGAAGAAGAACAACTAGAACACGATAGACGGATTGCCTTACAGAAAAAGGAACTCGTGACGATGGGGCGGCACCCGATGATTCAAAAGCACCGGGATATGATTCGGATGAATCTGATGTCGAACGGTTCGTTACTCAGTCTCTCGAATCAACTGCAGATTCTTTCGGATGGAGAACAGAAATTCAATCGGATGATTCAAGGTATCCGCCAGGCAGAGCATGAAGTGAATATTCAATACTACATCATTCAGAAAGATCGTCTTGGGCTAGCGTTGATCGATACATTAACCGAATGTGCCCGTCGTGGAATCAAAGTCCGTCTATTATATGATGCTGTCGGATCACGTAGTCTCAAACGGACGGATTTCAAAGATTTACTGGTACATGGGGGAGAAGTGTTCGCTTTTTTCCCGTCGACGATTGGTTTCGTTAATTTTCGCTTAAATAACCGCAATCACCGTAAATCCTGTATCATTGACGGTCGAATCGGCTACATTGGTGGATTTAACGTCGGTACGGAATATCTAGGTATCGATGAAAAGTTCGGCTACTGGCGGGATACGCATTTTCGCTTGAAAGGTGATGTCGTTCACGATCAGCTCGACCGTTTTATTCTTGACTGGAATCAAGCGAGTGACGTCTATACAGAAAAATCATTGTTCTACTACGGGACACACAGGGTTCAGAGTATATTACCGATGCAAATCGTCACGTCGGGTCCGGATTCCTGTTCAGAATATCTGAAGCTTGCTTTGATCAAGATGATCAATGAGGCAAAGCGGACGATTTACATTCAATCGCCTTATTTCATTCCAGACACGAGTTATTTAGATGCATGTAAGGCAGCTCTTCTGTCTGGAGTGGAGGTGCGCATCATGATTCCGAATAAGCCGGACCATCCATTCGTTTATTGGGCGACGACAGCTGCTGTAGGAGAGTTGTTGTCGTACGGAGCTAAAGTCTACACGTATGAACCTGGATTTTTACATGCGAAGACGATTGTTGTTGATGGAGAGATTGCTTCAGTCGGGACGACGAATATCGATGCACGAAGTTTCCGTTTAAATTTCGAAATGAATACAATTGTCTATGATCAGGAAGTAGCAATTGAACTAGAACGGCTCTTCTTAGCCGATTGTGATGTATCAAAGCTCATGACGGTCGAGTCGTATGTTGCGCGTTCAAGAATGATCAAATTCAAGGAAAGTATTTCGCGTTTGTTGTCACCGATTTTGTAAACCGTGTTTACGACCAGTCAAATTGTGAAAAATGGTATAGTGGTATGGAAATAGAAAAAGAGGAGAGTGAAGACGATGGCAAATCCAATTAAATTACTCGTATCAGACATGGATGGTACCGTTCTTTCGGGCAAACAACGAATAGAACCGGAGACGATTCAGGCAATTGAAGCAGCACGCGAACAAGGTGTCGAGTTTGCAATTGCAACAGGACGTAATTACTTAAATGCTAAAGAATTGACGGATGCCGCAGGAATTCATTGTCCGATCATTGCTTCAAACGGGGCACGTGTGATGACCGTCGATGGAGAAGAGTTGAGTGCGACGACTCTGACGACAGAACAAGCACAGCAAATTTACGGCATCATTAGCCAGTACGAAGTCTTCTTCGAGATGTTCTGTGATCAAGGACTCGTGACAGCGCAAGGAGCGACGATTGATGCAGCCTACGATTCGTTAAAAGAATTAAGTGAAGAAAGTGATCGGGCAAAACAAGTGCTTGATTTCTTCCACGATCGCTATTATGTCCACGAAGACGTCAAGATGATTGATGGATTCCGGTCATACATTCGTAATCAAGCGGGAAAAGTATTCAAGTTCATTTCGTTCTCATTTGATCAAGAATTGATGAAAACAATCTGGCTGGAAATCGAGCAGAAAGTCGAGGGTGTCTATGTCACGTCGTCAGGACACGATAACATCGAAGTCATGGCAGTCGGTGCCGATAAAGGAACGGCAGTTAAAATCCTCGCGGACCACCTTGGTGTGCCGATCGAACAAGTCGCTGTCATCGGTGATAATCTGAACGATCTTCCCATGTTTAAGGTTGCTGGAAAGGCGATCGCGATGGGGAATGGTCATGATGAAGCAAAAGCGATTGCGCATCATGTGACGAAAACAAACGATGAGCACGGCGTCGGATATGCGATTCAGCAATTGGCGTCTCGTGCTTGGTAAGGGGGACGTTTCATGTTTAAGGCATTTAAGGAGTTTGCTTTTCGAGGCAATGTGATCGATTTAGCGGTCGGAGTCATTCTCGGTGCTGCGTTTAGCGGGATTATCAAATCACTCGTCGACAGCGTCTTCATGCCGTTGATCGGTATCATCATCGGTGGTATTGATGTCAAAGGATTATCAATCATGGTCGGAAATGCAAAATTACAGTACGGTCAGTTCCTTCAGGCGAGTATCGAATTCTTATTGATTGCCTTTGCTTTGTTCATCTTCGTCAAAGGAATCACTTCGTTCCGGAAGAAGGAAGAAGTCGTCGAAGAAGAAGCGGTACCAACGACAGAAGAAAAACTATTGACAGAAATCAGAGATGCCTTGATTCGTCAAAATGAGTCATCACCTAAAAACTGATATATACCAAAAGCCTGTCTCACATATTTATGTGAAACAGGCTTTTTTGGCTCATAAAATTTCGAGTAATGCATTTTCGGAGCAGACTTGTAACGAAAGCTGTTTTTTCATTCCTTGATCAAATGAAATTTCTAGCACGTCATCAACCAGGTGCAAGACGGTTCCGGGACCAAATGCTGTATGTGATACACGCATGTTCTCAGTGATCGGAAGTGGAGGAACTTTAGCTCGCGCTGCAATGGCAGGACGTTGACGTTCTATTTTTCGTTTTGCGGAATCCGGTGTAACAAGACGATGAACGTCTTCGACGAATGGTGAGACATCGAACGATTTCGATTTAAAACGATAAGACAGGAGATGCAGTTCGTGTCGTGCCCGTGTCATCCCGACGTAAAACAAGCGTGCTGCTTCTTCCATATCATCGAGTTGTCCATTCTTGTACGCCTTGATCGTGTCAGCCGATGGAAGAATACCAGCAACGAGATCAATCATAAAGACGCGATCAAATTCAAGCCCCTTTGCACTGTGAAAGGTCGAAAGGGTGACCGCATTTTGATTTTTGTTTTGTTTCGCATCACGCATCAACTGTTCGAGATGCGCGATCCGCTCACGAAAGGCGAGTAACGTCGGTACATCACTTGCGATGTTATCGATCGTATTTAATGTCTCAAGCAGGTGATCGAGACTAAAACCGAGACTCTCACTCATTTTCCGCAAATTCTTTTCGTAGCCCAGTTCATGACGAATCAATGAGAGGGCAGCAGACGGTCGAACGGTCTGAATGGAAGCGAATGTGCGCTTCATTTGTTGAAGTTGTTTCTTTTGATAAAACTTCATCTCGATTTTGTTTATGAGTAGATCAAATACAGATTCACCCGAACCAAACTGTTGCAATTGAGCCAGTTGAGCTTTTGAGATATATCCGGCGAACTTCGTATGGATGGTTGCTAGAATCTCGATATCTGTTGGATCTTGTGCGAATGTCATGAAATTTAAAATATCCTTCAAAATCCAATGACTGAAGAATTTATGATCAACATCCTTAATATAAAAAGGAATGTTTGCTTGATCTAACGCATTCATGACGTTGATCGAAGAAGCATTGTTGCGATATAAGATGGCGACTTCGCGGTAATTCGTTTCCGTCCGTAACTGATTCAATAAATAACGAGTCTGATCTTCATAAGTCGGTAGCGTCTCTAAGATAATTGGACGAACCGCAGCATTCTCCGTGAACATCTGTTTCGGATAACGTGCTTTATTACGTTGGATGAACTGATTGGCGACTGAGACGATGTCCTTTGATGAGCGATAATTTTGTTCCATGTAAAGAATCGTCGCATTCGGATACGTATCCTTGAAGTGGAGAATCTTGGATGCATCTGCGCCACGCCAACTGTAAAGCGTCTGGTCATCGTCCGCGACGACACAAAGGCGATTGTGGGGTAAGGCTAACTTTTCAACCAGTTGATGCTGAACGAGTGATGTATCTTGACTCTCATCTGTCAGAATATAATCGAAGCGACGTTGGTAATGTTGCAATAGACGACGGTCTTGTTCCAAAATCGTATTAGCATACGTCAACATATCATCGAAATCAAGTAACGGATGTAGAGGATCACGAGACTTGAATTGTTCATATGCGACGTAGATGTCAGGAAAGTGTTTGATCGTCGTCGGTACTGCCTTGATTTCTTTTAAAGAAAGAAGGCGATTTTTGACAAAGGAAATCATCCGTAACAACTCATCCATTTGATCATCGGTAATGACACTTCGATTAATTTCCTGGAAAATACGGCGCAGTAACATCCGTTTATGTGGCGCATTCGGATGTTGCTGATCCATCGGTCCTTCGATGATCGTATAGGAGAGGCGTTGTTGAGACGTATGGTCCCGGACGACTTGAAAAGCAAAACTGTGGATTGTCGAAAAAGCCGCTGTTGTTCCGATTAGTTCATGGAATAAATGATAAAATCGATCCGCCATCTCGCGAGCTGCCGCTTTACTGAAGGTCAGTCCAAGAATACGATGTGGTTCAATTTTTTTTTGTAAAATCAAATAGGCAATCTTAAAATTAAGGGTCGTTGTTTTTCCAGAGCCGGGTGAGGCGAGTAACAGCAACGGACCATGGTCATGTTCAATTGCCTGTTGTTGGACAGGATTCAATTGAATGCCGGTCAATCGCTCCATCTGTTCGAAAAAATCTTCATGCATGATACAGTTCACCTCGAGCGTTTAATTTCGTGTCCATTAAATCGAACTCTCCCTAGTGTAGCATTTTTAATGATCGGATTGGATTACTGAAAGACGAACCGTGGAATAAAGAGACAAAAGACTATTGGAAGCAATGTAAGAGGAGTGCCTTTAAAAGACTAGGCAAATGGACTCAAAAATATTAAAATGGGAATAGATGTAAGAGAGTACTCTCTTGTCCTGTACAAAGAGGGAAGGCGGAATGAGAATGTCTGTAGTGAAATTACACATGTATACAAATGAACATTATGAACAATGTGAGGCGTTCATTCTTCCGGAAGAACAAGTTCAGTTTACTTCTTTTCCAACGGATGTCGTTACGGATGCGGTTGCACATCCCGATAAGTTTCCGGTTGTTATTAAAAAAGACGAGCTCGTCGTCGGATTTTTTATTCTCCATCTCAATCCCCCTAAAACACACCGGACGGATGAACAAAGTGTCCTGTTACGTGCCTTTTCGATTGATGAACGGCATCAACATCAAGGATACGCGAAGGAAGCGATGATGCAGTTACCGGAGTTCGTTCATCATCATTTCCCGGAAGTCACATCGATTACACTTGCGGTCAATAAAAAGAATATCGCTGCAAAATCACTGTATTTCAAGACGGGATATGTCGATACGTTACAATCGGTCATGGGTCCAATCGGAGAGCAACATATTCTCGCCTTCGATTTAGAAAAGGAATCACGATTGAAGCAGTGAAGTAAAAAAGCATTTTCCTGATTATGTTCAGGAAAATGCTTTTTGTTATTTAAGATAAATCATAAATAGAGAGGTGGGCAGTCGCCTCACCAGAGAATCCGATACCTCGACTCGTTGCTTTTGGGAAAATACGTCCGCTTGCGACGGCTTCTCCATCATTGAGGAAAAGTTCGAACGAGGACCGGTCCACAAACAAACGTAATGTCTGCAAGTCTTTCGAAAGGACAGTCGATCGTGATGTACCAAATGATTCAGCAGGAACGTCCACACCCGAACGACTCCGGTCAATCGTAAATTGACGCGAAACGACATCATATTTAAATAGGGTTTCTTCTGTAGCGTCTTGACGAATTGAGAAGCGGAACGAATCCGACGACAGCTTCAAGTCTGTCATCACGAGTTCGAAAATCTCGGCTTCCGCAACCGTCACATCTTGCTCGAAAAGAATCGTTTCGTCAAATAAGGTTTCTTTTCGTAGCTGTGTCAGTTCATGGACAGGTCGTTGACGAAGTTGTCCCTGTTCGATCGTTAATTCACGTGGCAATGTCAAAGCATGTGCCCAGTTATAAATGTCAGAAGGATAACTAATGTCCGGTAAACCCATCCAACCAACAAGAATCCGTCGACCATCTGCCGCCTCAGTTGTTTGTGGCGCATAGAAGTCGAATCCGAAATCGAGTTCTTGGAAAGGTTCATGTGTGAATGTTAAGTTGGGTAAAGCTAACGGTTCCCCGATGAAGTAACCGGACTGGAAAATATTTTGATAGTTCGTACCATCTGGCTCAATCCCTTGAGGACTAAAGAGAAAGACGCCTTTTCCATTAAGCTCGAAATAATCAGGACATTCCCACATATAACCGAATGTCGGGTAGTTCGTCCGTAACTCACCGACAAACGTCCAGTGCTCTGCATCTTGAGACTGATAAATGACAGTACAACCTGTCAAGTCAGTGCGCTGTGCTCCAAGTATGCAGTACCAGATGCCCGATGCATCTTGAAAGACTTTCGGATCACGAAAATGTTCTGTATAGCCTTCAGGAACGGTTGGAATAGCAGGTGGTAAGTGTTTTTCAATCCGTCCATCCGAACGAAGGTGCCCAACGATTTGACTCGTATGGCGATTCCACTCTGCGTCCCGTTTGTTACCGGTGTACATGATGTGCACTTGATCATCTTTGATGAAGCCACTACCGGAATAAGCGCCGTGCGAATCAGGATCGTCATTTGGAATCAAGGCGGCCCCTTCATCGAACCAATGTACGAGGTCTTTTGATGTCATGTGATACCAGTACTTTAGACCATGAACAGGACCGAGTGGGAACCATTGATAAAATAAATGATAAAGACCGTCGTGGTAGACGAAGCCGTTCGGATCATTCAAAAGTCCGGTTGGAGGTTGGATATGGTAAGAAAATCGCCAAGGAGATGTTCTTACTTCTTCCTTCATCGCTTGGTATACGGTCGGATCGACATCCGAGAGGGGACGATATCGTGCTTCACGTGTCCATTGATTCATGCTGACAGCTCCTTGTTGAAAATTTATACGCTTCTCGTTCACCTTACGGAGGAGAACCGCGCTTGTCAATCCTCCGTTCCAAAAGGTCAATGAACGGACATACATCCTTTACCATCTTGCTTCGAACGATAGAGCGCTAAATCCGCATGGTGCATGACTTGCTCGAGCGATTCACCTGCTATCTGTTCAGCGAGTCCGATGCTCATTCCGATATGGACGGTCTGTTCTTCTAAATGATAAGGCATCGAGACATGGGCAATCCATTGTTCACCTAAGTGTTGTGCTTCTACTACAGACTGATGCGTTAAGACGATGATGAACTCATCGCCACCAAGACGAGCGACGAAGCCACCAGGTGGAAGTAACTGTTCGAGACGTTGACCGACCTCGATCAGGAGGAGATCACCAAGTGCGTGCCCATATGTGTCGTTAACTGCTTTAAAACCGTCTAAATCGAGACAAAGGTAGATGGAATGCGTTCCTATAGGTAATTGTTCGATGTATTGAGCAAGACCGTTTCGATTCGCAAGACCCGTGAGACTGTCACGTTGCGATAATCGTTCAAACGTCAGTTTTTCTTTTTCGGTATGCAGCAATCGACGAATCAGTTGCTGTAGGGCATCTGTCAATGTCTCGATTTCTCGGATTCCACGATGGTTCGGAAGTGATTTTGAAGGATCACCTTGCATTTGTTGTGCGGCATGCGTAATTTTTAAGAGTGGTCGAGTCAGCAGTTTCGCTAACATCCACCCAAGCAGAGCTGTAATGAGAGAGGCAATTAACCCAGCGATAAAAATCGTTTGGCGTAAAGCGTCGGCATCAGCGAAGGCAATCGATGTCGGTTGACGCACAAGAACCGTCCAACCTAGTCCATCATAGTCTTTGTAACCACGGCTCGTACTTTGACCAGAGACGAATTCTTTCTCTTTCCAAAAAGCGGTCGCAGGAGCATTCGAAGTGAGCGTTACACTAGTAGGCAATGTCTTACCACTCCATCCGTTTGGTCCAAGCAAAATCGTCTTTCGATCTTGACTAACGATGAAGACATCGACTTTTTGGAGAGAAGAGGTAGCGCTCTGGAAACTTTGTTCAATCGCTTTAGCCCATTCGAAACTGAGGTGTGTCGCGAGGACGCCGGAAAATCGTCCCTTATCATATAAAGGTGTACTTATATCGACAAATTGGAGTGGCTCACCACTTGGATTCGGCAATAATTTTGCGAGTAGGACGGCTTCATGAACATCACCGATGAATGGTTGCGATAATGCTTCTTGAAAAACAGGTCGTTCTTTGATCGATGTTCCTTCAAGAATCTGGTTCGTTGACGCAATGACTTTACCGTTCGCATCTAAACGACCAATCCAAGAAAAGTCGGGAATCTGTCGTTGTAACTCCTCTAGTGTCCGACGTGTTTCTACTTTTTGATCTGTTTGTTGAATCGTTGATAAAGAGCCAAGCAACTTCACTTCTGCATAGCGTGACCACATGTAATGATCGAGCTTGTCGGATAGTTGATGAGCAGTCGTTGACAGATTCATTCCGACTTCCGATTGGAGTCGGCTTGTCGCGTGTTGACTGATGAAGAAGGTCAACAACAGCGTCATGCTTAAAAATAATAGGGAAATCAATCCCGCTAACAGGATGTCAAAGCGAAGTGAGGGTCTGGACATTGTGTGATACTCCATTCATACGTTTCTCATTTGTTTTTGTTTGACTCATATACATAGACGTCTACTTGCTGTTTACGGTTCGAGATGCTCGTTCGTACATAGCGGAATCCATGTTTTTCCCAAAACCGTCGGGCTTTTACGTTATCAGGTAATACGGCGAGATGAATCTGTGACTCTCGACTTAAGAATTGATTGAAAAAGGCGGACAGTAACCGACTACCCGTTCCGGTGCCATGATGAGAAGCATCAAGTAAAAATAAACCAATCCACGTTGTACCGTCTTGCGGATGCTTTGGGAGGTAGTCAATCAGTAAGACAGGTTCTCCATCGATATACCCGATCAGCGATACAGTATCGGGATTCAAGAATTCCTCCTGTAAGATCGAATCAGAGAGTGGTAGCGCCCGTTCTTCTAGGCATGCATACTCTGGAACGCTTGCGTACAGTGATTGAACGATCGGAAAATGTTCACGTGTCATTTCTTCAAAAAGAATCATCTGAAGACTCCATTCCTTATTTAGTCTCAAATTTCTGCGTTAGCGGATTTTTATTTGGAATCAGATTACATATTTGTAAGAAAAGAAACTTTCGCAGGGAATTCACGTACACTATATAGCATAGACAAAATATGAATGAGGAGGAAGAGCAGATGTTAAAGATTGAAAATATCTCAAAGCGTCTCGGAAAAGAGCAAATTCTAAAAGACGTCAGTTTTGAGGTATCCCCAGGAGAAGTGTTCGGCTTCCTCGGACCAAATGGGGCAGGGAAGACGACAACGATTCGTATCATCACGGGTCTGCTTGAGCAGGATGCTGGGCGAGTCACGGTCAATGGCTATGATGTCGTAGAAGAGCGTTCGAAGGCATTGACGCAAATCGGAGCAATCGTTGAAAATCCAGCTTTTTATCCTTATTTAACAGGCAAACAAAACTTGATACATGCAAAAAACCTGATTCCAGGACTCGGACAAGTCGACTATGACGCACTTGCTCGTCTCGTTGGTTTAGAAGGAAAGCTTTCGAAGAAAGTTGGAGAGTATTCACTCGGAATGAAGCAACGTCTTGGAATTGCTCGCGCGTTGTTACATAATCCGCGCGTCTTGATTTTAGATGAACCGACAAATGGTCTAGATCCGTCCGGGATCGCAGAACTTCGTGAGTATTTACGACAAATGGCGCGTGAGCAGGATATCGCAATTTTGATCTCAAGTCATATGCTGAGTGAAATGGAACAAATCAGTGATCGATATGCCATCATTGATCAAGGTGTCATCAAGTCGGTCGAATCGGTTCGTAACGAAACCGGTGCAAAGGTGGCACTTCGCGTCAATAAGGAAGCGATGACTGACGTACTTGAAGCCCTTCGCATCGCGAACTATCCATCAGAAGTACTTGATGAACAAATCATCATCACAGCACCAGAAAGTGAGTGTCCGGCGATTGCCCGACTTGTCGTGCCGATTGCTGACTTACATGAATTGACCGTCAAACGCTTGACGCTCGAAGAACAATTCCTGCAAGTAACGAAAAAAGAGGGGGATTCACATGCTTTCGCTCATACAAAATGAATGGATGAAATGGTGGACGACTAAAAAAGCGAAAATCGTCTTAGCGCTATATGTCGTCATTGCGGTTGGTATTATCATTGTGGCGAAGACAAATGATTTTGAGTTCACACGCTATGATTACTATTCCTTAACATTTGTGTTGTTGACCTCCTTATTAGGGATCATCACGATCGTCTTCACGGCAGAAGCTATCGGGAATGAAGTACGGTATGATACGATGAAACATCTATTAATGAGTCCATATTCACGAATGACGATTTATTTCTCGAAGCTGATCTTCTCGATCTTGATCATGTTATTCCAATTCGTGTTCATTGCTGCGATCGTCTACGCAGGCTCATTTGTGTTTTCAGAGGTAGGAGATCCGATCCTGTTCCGCGACACGATCGTTGAGGTCGTCAGTCCGATTTTTACGATATTTATGACGTTGTTCTTCTCATTATTATTCCGCTCGGTCGGTATGATCATTGGCTTTACCGTATTAGCGCAGTTCTTTACGAGCATTGCGGGAAGTCTATTGATCGGCTTTAAACCAGCGATTGCCAAATGGATCGTATTCATGCACTTGGACTGGTCGATGTATTTCAAGGATTCTGTTTCCTATGGTATCAGTGAAGCAATGGGAACATCTTTAACATTCTCCGTCTTGTTCGTAATGGCGCATATCATCGTCTTATTAGGCGCGTCAATTCTTGTTTTCCAGAGAAAATCCTACACGTAAAGAAAAGAGTTGCTCACGGACGAATTTGTCTGTGAGCAACTCTTTTCTTTGAGTATTTAAGAACTAGTTCGTTTAGGCGGACGAGCCGTAATCGGGAACAGTCGCTGAAACCATTCAATCAGCGGACCATTCAATAGTAAGAAAATAAAAGTTCCGACTCCGATGCCGATCAATTGACGTTCAATCAGTGAAAAGAGACTGGCAATCAAAAAAGGAATCCCGAGACTAATCGTTGCTCCGATTGATGTACTTTTAAAGCGGGTGATGAGTGATTTCATCAAGTAATCTGGCGGCATCAACACGAAGCCGATTTGGAGATAAAGTGCAAGTCCAAGTGAAATCAACGGCATACCGATTAACATGTACAAGGCGCGCATCCATAGTCCTTGTGGTGTGTAGATCAATTGATGGATTGATAAGAAGAAATCAATTGCGGCGCCGAACAGTACGACGAGTGCGAAACTGAGGACGATCGTCCACCAACTGAAGCGGCTTCCAAGAGAAAGCGCTGCAATCAAGGCAAGCACATGTAAAACGATGATGGCCAGCCCGACAGTTAACGGTGAGATCGCCGCGACAGCTTCGCTTGCGGATGTCCAAGGTGCACTGCCGATCGAGGCGGTCACCATAAAGCTGTTACCTAGGGCATTAATTAAAATCGAGAATAAATAAATAGTGATCCGTTTTTGCTGACTCATTGACGTGCACAGACGGTAGGACTGCGCATTCACCTCCTGAAAATAAATCGTTTCGTTAAGCTATACCCTAATCGTAGCGCTCTTTTCACTTATTTTCATGAAAAGAGCATTGCCTAATACCTCAGTTTCACGACATACTTAGGACACATTACGAATCAGGGGGAGAACGCATGACATATTTTGGACAGAAGATCCTGCCTTCCGTTAGAAAATTAGAAGACTTTGAAAAGATGCTGAAGAGTCCATATGAGTATGGGGTCTTACTCGAAATGCACGTCTCGCGTTTAAAAGCAGTCTATGAGATGGCACATCGATACGATAAAAAAATGTTTTTGCATATGGATCTCGTCCAGGGGTTAAAAAATGATGAGTACGCGACGGAATATGTTTGCCAAGAACTGAAACCGTATGGCGTCATTTCGACGAAGGCGAGTGTTATCTTGAAGGCACGTCAAAAAAAAGTCAAGACGATGCAGCGTATGTTCTTACTCGATTCCAGTTCACTTGAAAAAAGTTATCAACTTATGGAACGCACACAACCTGATTACATCGAAGTATTACCAGGGTTGATGCCGAAGTATATTCAAGAAGTGAAGGAAAAGACAGGACGTCTCGTATTCGCAGGGGGACTGATTGATACAGTAGAAGAAGTCGAACAAGCGATTGAAGCAGGTGCCTCAAGCATCACGACATCGAATAAGGATTTATGGCGGCATTTTGAACCACGCTCTTAATCGGATTGTGAGAAAAATCATTTGGAACGTTTGACAGCGTTTTCACCGATTGTTATAGTGATATCAAGTTGATACAAAGTGACGGAGAAAAGGGAGATTCACGTGTGAGTTCTACTTGAAGAAAATTCAAGTATGAGCTGACGTGGATCTCCTTTTTATGTTGCTTTTTTCACATAATAAAAAAGGAGGAACACTTATGTCACCTTTATTAGCAGAATTTTTAGGTACAGCCTTGCTAGTCGCGCTTGGAAATGGTGTTGGCGCAGGCGTTAGCTTAACGAAATCGTTCGCGAAGGACGCAGGCTGGATCGTCATCACGTTTGCATGGGGATTTGCCGTAGCGATTGCCGCGTATGCCGTTGGTCAATTCAGTGGGGCACACCTTAATCCAGCAGTGACGCTTGGTTTAGCATTTGACGGCTCATTTGCATGGGCGGATGTACCAGGCTATATCGTCGCTCAAATCGCCGGCGGGATATTAGGTGCAAGTCTTGTTTTCGTGCACTACTTACCACATTGGGCGGAAACGAAGGATCCAGCAACGAAGCTTGGCGTCTTTGCAACGTCTCCAGCGATTCCATACACATTTGCTAATCTAATGAGTGAAATGATTGCGACGTTCTTACTTGTTATCGGGTTGTTATCAATCGGAGCGAATAAGTTCTCGGATGGTCTGAATCCTCTAATTGTCGGCTTCTTGATCGTCAGCCTCGGTATGTCATTCGGAGGTACGACAGGATATGCGATGAACCCGGCGCGGGACCTTGGTCCTCGTATTGCCCATTTCATCCTACCGATTCATGGAAAAGGATCATCGAATTGGGGGTACTCTTGGATTCCGGTTCTTGGACCAGTTCTTGGTGGAAGTCTTGGCGGATTGTTTTATCGTTCGGTCTTCACAGGAAAAGATACACCGGCTTTTTGGATTGTAGGACTTGTGACAATCATCATATTAGGCTTATGCTATAGATTCGGTGTTCGTCCGAACAAAACAACGTCAGTGAAGTCAAAGTCAGCTTAACTTATTTAGATACAAAAGGATGGGGAAGAGATGGAGAACTACATTTTGTCATTGGATCAGGGAACGACAAGTACACGTGCGATCCTGTTTAATCGTGCTGGTGAGATCGTACATTCAGCGCAACAGGAATTCACGCAGTATTTTCCAAAACCAGGTTGGGTCGAACACAACGCAAACGAGATTTGGGGAAGTGTCCTTGCGGTCGTGGCGACTTGTCTGACGGAAGCAAACATAAAACCGTCGCAGATTGCCGGCATCGGGATCACGAACCAACGTGAAACAGCCGTCGTCTGGGAAAAAGAAACAGGGAAACCGATTCACAATGCAGTCGTGTGGCAATCGAGACAAACGGCTGAAATTTGTGAAGCGCTTCGAGCAGCCGGTCATGCCGAGCTCTTCCGTGAGAAGACAGGTCTATTGATTGATGCTTATTTCTCTGGTACGAAAGTCAAATGGATTTTGGATCATGTCGAAGGAGCACGAGCGCGTGCTGAACGTGGTGAACTATTATTCGGGACGATCGATACGTGGCTCATCTGGAAATTATCTGGCGGAAAAGCACATGTGACCGACTATTCGAATGCGAGTCGTACGTTGATGTACAACATTCATGAATTAAAATGGGATGACGAATTACTCGACATCTTAGACGTCCCGAAAGCGATGCTTCCAGAAGTACGACCTTCTTCTGAAGTGTACGCAGAAACAGCAGGTTATCATTTCTTCGGAGAAGCGGTTCCGATCGCTGGTGCAGCGGGTGATCAACAAGCCGCCTTGTTTGGTCAAGCGTGTTTTGACACAGGAATGGCGAAAAACACATACGGTACAGGCTGCTTCATGTTGATGAACACAGGCGAAGAGGCTGTGAAATCAGATCATGGACTGCTCACAACGATTGCGTGGGGCGTCGATGGTAAAGTTGAGTATGCCTTAGAAGGAAGTATCTTTGTCGCAGGATCCGCAATCCAATGGTTACGAGACGGATTACGCATCATTGATGATGCAAAGGAATCAGAAGGATACGCAACGCGTGTCACGTCATCAGAAGGTGTCTACGTCGTACCGGCATTCGTTGGTCTTGGAACACCTTACTGGGATTCAGACGTTCGTGGTGCAGTCTTCGGTTTGACACGTGGTACGGAAAAAGAACACTTTATCCGCGCAACATTAGAATCACTCGCTTATCAGACACGTGACGTCTTATCTGCGATGGAGCAAGATTCAGGTATCGAGATGAAGACACTTCGTGTTGACGGTGGAGCGGTTAAAAATAACTTCTTAATGCAGTTCCAAGGTGACATCATTCAAGCGCCGGTCGAACGTCCGGAAATCAATGAGACGACGGCATTAGGTGCAGCCTACTTGGCAGGTCTTGCTGTCGGATTCTTTGAAAACCGTGAACAAATTGCTACGCAATGGAAAAAAGAACGCCGTTTCGAGCCGAGTATGGCAAAAGAAGAGACGGATGCGCTTTATGGCGGATGGCAAAAAGCTATTCAAGCTACGATGTTGTTCAAATGATGTGATCTATGTTATAGTAAGGTCAAGTTAATAAACCGGTCGGAGAATATGGAGAGACCACAGCAACAGTTGACATAGTCAACGTGTTTGTTGTGGTCTCTTTTTTTTCGAACCTAAACAGGAGGAACTATTCATGGCTAACCAACCATTCTCAAGCAAAAACCGTGCAGATGTCTATAATCGATTAACACGTGAAGAACTCGATCTACTTGTCGTAGGTGGCGGGATCACAGGTGCGGGAATCGCCCTCGATGCGGCGTCACGCGGTATGAAGATTGGCCTCGTCGAAATGCAGGATTTCGCATCTGGTACATCTAGTCGTTCAACGAAATTAGTCCATGGTGGTCTACGTTATTTAAAACAATTCGAAGTTCAAATGGTCGCTGAAGTCGGTAAAGAACGTGCGATTGTTTACGAAAACGGCCCACACGTTACGACACCAGAGTGGATGTTACTTCCGATGCATAAGGGCGGTACATTCGGACCGTTCAGTACGTCAATCGGTCTTCGTGTCTATGACTTCTTAGCAGGTGTTAAACGTTCTGAATGGCGTACGATGTTATCTGCAAAAGAAACATTAGCAAAAGAACCACTCGTTAAACAACAAGGTCTTAAAGGTGGCGGTTACTACGTCGAGTACCGCACAGATGACGCTCGTCTAACGATTGAAGTCATGAAAGAAGCAGTCGAACATGGCGCACGTGTCGTCAACTATACAAAAGCAGAAGAAATCATCTACGATGCTGGAAAAGTCGTCGGGATGCGTGTGACAGACCTCTTGACAGGTGACGTGCATGAAATCCGTGCGAAAAAAGTCGTTAATGCGACAGGTCCATGGGTTGATGAATTACGTGAAAAAGATGGCTCGAAAGTCGGGAAACAACTTCGTTTGACAAAAGGTGTCCACGTTGTCATCGATCAATCGAAATTCCCACTCAAACAAGCGGTCTACTTTGATACACCAGACGGTCGTATGATTTTTGCGATTCCACGTGATGGAAAAGCATACGTTGGTACGACAGATACGTTCTTCGATAAAGATACAGCACATCCGAAGTTCACAGTCGAAGATCAAGACTACGTCCTAGACGCGATCCACTATATGTTCCCAGATGTTAAAGTAACAGCGGAAGATATAGAATCAAGCTGGGCTGGTGTACGTCCGTTGATCTATGAACAAGGAAAAGACCCTTCTGAAATCTCTCGTAAAGATGAAGTATGGCAATCTGAGTCAGGTCTCATCACGATTGCTGGTGGTAAATTGACTGGATACCGTAAAATGGGTGAGCACGTCGTTGATCTCGTTGCAAAACTCTTGAAAAAAGAAGAAAATGTTGCGTATGCACGTTGCTCGACGAAAAACATGCCAATGTCGGGTGGACATGTCGGCGGAGCAAAAGGATTTGCTGAATTCCTAAAAGCTCAAACAGCAACGAATGGTCTAACAACAGAGGAAGTTCAATTCTTAGCAAAACGCTACGGTTCGAACCTACCGAAAGTGCTTGAATATGCAGCAGCATATGATGCTGCTACGACAGATCTTCCACGTTCTGTCTACGCACAACTTCACTATGGTATCGAACATGAAATGGTCGCTCGTCCGATCGACTTCTTCATCCGGCGTACAGGTGCTGTCTTCTTCGACATCGCTTGGGCTCGTGCTCACAAAGACGCGGTCATCGAAGAAATGAAAACTGTCTTGAACTGGACAGCAGAACAAACAGCTGCTTACACGAAAGAACTCGATATTGAGATCGAAGATGCAGCACACGCGCTTGTAACAGAATAAGCGATGAACGCACTAAAGAACCAAGATCAAAACGATCTTGGTTCTTTTTTCGCACATATTCGAATCGACCTGGGCGGAAAGATTGCAACTCTGTCTAGAGGCGACTATGCTTAATGTATGAAACTGCACAAAAGGAGAGAACACAGATGAAAGTAGAAGTATGGTCGGATTATGCATGTCCGTTTTGTTATATTGGGAAGCGTCGTTTAGAACAAACAATTGCGAACGAAAAGTTGGATGTTGAGGTCGAATTCAAAAGCTTTGAACTTGACCCAGATGCACCAGCAGTGCCGACGCAAGGGTTATACGAAATTCTTGCTTCGAAATATGGGACGACTCTCGAACAAGCACGGAATATGTCGCAAGGTGTCGTTGATACGGCACGTCAGGAAGGCTTGCACTACGAGATGGATCGTGTCATCCCAGCCAATACATTCGAGGCTCATCGCCTGACTCAATTTGCAAAAAAACATGGTAAGATGAATGCAGTATCGGAAGCTTTGTTCACAGCTTATTTCATGAATGGAGAAGATTTGAATGACCCAGCCATTCTGACGCGGATCGCAGTAGAAGCAGGACTTGCTGAAGCAGATGTCACAGCGTTTCTCGCATCAAAAGAACTGGCGACAGATGTTCGAGAAGAAGAGGCGATGGCACAACAACTTGGTGTTCGTGGTGTACCGTTCTTCGTCTTCGACCGAAAATATGCTATTTCCGGCGCACAACCAGTAGAAGCATTCGAACAAGTCTTCACGAAGATCCGCCAAGAACAAACACTTGAAATCATCGCTGAAGGTGATGCGTGTGGTGTCGACGGCTGTAACTGATCACATTATGATTCCATCACAAAGGAGCACGAAACCCTTATGAAATTCATCTTCCATCCTGAGATTCGCGATGCGCGAATCAATCTCGCTGTCGAAGAATTCATCTTGAACAACCTGAACGTCAATGAAGAAGACTATTTCTTGTTTTATATCAACGGTCCATCCATCATCGTCGGAAAAAACCAGAACACGAATGAAGAAGTTAATTTGAAGTATGTCGAGGAAAACGGCATCCACGTCGTCCGTCGTCTTTCCGGCGGTGGCGCTGTTTATCATGATGAAGGAAACTTGAACTTCAGTTTCTTGACGAAAGATGACGGTGATTCGTTCAACAACTATAAAAAGTTCACGGAGCCGGTCGTGCAAGCGCTGCATAAACTCGGTGTCGAAGCGGAATTATCTGGACGAAACGATATTCATGTCGGAAGCCGGAAAATCAGCGGGAATGCCCAGTTCACGACAAAAGGACGGATGTTTAGTCATGGTACGCTGATGCTCGATTCGAACATCGAAGAAGTCGTCAATGCGCTTGTCGTCAGTGAAGAGAAGATGCGTTCCAAAGGCATTAAATCGGTTCGGAGTCGTGTCGCGAACATCTCGGAATTCCTGACAGAACCGTTGACGATGGAACAATTCGTCGATCATCTCCTTGCCTCGATCTATGAAGGGAAAGAGATTGAACGGTATATCTTAACTGAAGAAGACTGGGATAAAGTACGTGCCATCTCGGCAGAACGTTATGGCAACTGGGAATGGAATTTCGGAAAATCACCGAAATTCGATGTCATTCAAAAAAAACGTTTCCCGATCGGAACGATTGACTTCCGATTGAATGTCAAAAAAGGCATCATTGAAGAAGCGAAGATTTACGGTGACTTCTTTGGCGTCGAGGACGCGGAAGAAATCGCACGGGCGCTTGTAGGTACACGTTATGATCGCGCGTCTCTTCGCGAAGTGCTCGGTCGGTACGAATTGAAAAAATATTTCGGCGCCGTCGAACTTGATGAGGTGCTAGACGTTTTAGCGTAAGTCTTTATGGGAAAACTCCTTCTATCAACAGCATAGGGGGAGTTTTTTTCATGGGCTATAATAAAGATAACTTTTTAGAAGGTTCGTTGACGGACTTTATCGATTTTGAACAGATTTCAAAACAATTACCGAAGACGGAGGACGAACAACCGTTACCTTATTATGAGCGTGATGATTATAAGGCAGCAGGTAAGCTTGAAGGAAAGGTCGCAATCGTCACAGGCGGCAATTCTGGAATTGGTCGTGCTGTCTCGATTGCTTATGTCCGTGAAGGGGCAAAGGTCGTCATTGCTTTCTATGGCGATCAAGAGGGAGCAGAAGAAACGAAGGCGCGTCTTGAAGAATTAGGAGGCGAAGTCCTACTTTCTAAAGGAGATATTGGGGACGCAGACTACTGTGAAACACTTGTTCAAAAAACGATCGACCATTTCGGTCGCTTAGATATCGTCGTCAACAATGCAAGTATGCAAAAACCAGAAGATAGTCTGAAGGATATCACGGATGAGTCGATGGAGAAGACGTTCAAGACAAATATCTTCGGAATGATGCGTCTTGCCCGTGCCGCACTACCGCACCTTTCACTTGGTTCTGCCATCATCAATACAACATCTTCGACAGCATACGAGGGGAACGCATTATTGATCGACTACTCCGCTACTAAAGGAGCAATCGTTAGCTTCACGCGGAGTCTTTCAATGAATCTGGCAAAAGAGGGAATTCGTGTCAACGCCGTCGCGCCTGGTCCGATTTGGACACCACTCATCACGGAGACGTTCCCGGATGAATCAGTCAAGACGTTCGGTAAGAATACACCTATGGATCGCCCAGGGCAACCGGCCGAGATGGCATCTGCTTATGTCTTCCTCGCCTGTAACGATTCAAGTTATATGACAGGACAGGTCCTTCACTTAAATGGTGGTGTCATCGTTAACGGTTAAAAAGAAACTCGGTGAAAACGTTTCCAAAAAGTGTTACACTATCCATACGGTCGCTTTTGACTACGTATGGATTTTTTTTACGTAAAAAATGAATAGTCATTCATTCGAAAGGGGAATTTTGCTCATGCTTGGATTGATTCAATCCGTTGAGGAGACAGCTCGAACACATCCGGACACAACGGCGTATGTGTTTGAGGACACGCAAGTCAGCTATCGTGAGTTCGTCGAGAAGTTTCACCGGGCAGCCGGCGCGCTTGAAGCAAATGGAATTCGAAAGGGCGATCATGTTGCGCTTATCTTAGGGAACAGTCCATCCTTCCTAGTCGCGTACTATGCCATCATGAAACAAGGAGCTATTGCAATTCCAATCAATCCTACATACACGCCGGATGAAATCGGGTATATCCTGATGAACGGTGATGTGAAAGGGATTTTAGGCATTGCTCCGCTTGTCGAAGCTGCAAAAGATCGTCTCGTTCATTTACCGAACCTCAAGATTGTCGTCTCTGTTCCCTATGCGGATCAGGAAGGACCAAACGAAACACATCAACAAGTTACGTTCATCACGCTCGATCGCTGGCTCGAAATCGAACATCCATTGACAGACGTGACGAATGAACTGGATGACATCGCCGTCATTCTCTATACAAGTGGGACGACAGGAAAACCAAAAGGTGCGATGTTATCGCATCGTAATCTGACGTCAAATGCGCGCTCAATCGGAGATTATCTACACGTATCAAGTAAAGACCGGACACTTGCCGTATTACCAATGTTCCATGTCTTTTGTTTGACAGTCGTCATCAATGCTTCGCTCGCACATGGAGCCTCAATCATCATTGCTTCACGGTTTTCACCACAAGAGACGTTTGAGTTAGCGAAAAAAGAACAGGTGACGATTTTTGCAGGCGTGCCAACGATGTATAATTTCTTACTGCAAACCGTGAAGGCACATCCGGAATACGCGACCTATTTTGAGTCAACCCGTCTATTCGTCTCAGGAGGAGCGAGTCTTCCAGTACCACTCCTTGAAGCGTTTGATCAGACATTCCAGTGTCATATCCTCGAAGGATACGGTTTATCGGAAGCATCGCCCGTCACTTGTTTCAATCCGGTCGATGGTGTTCAGAAACCAGGCTCGATCGGTACATCGATCGTCGATGTTGAAAACAAAGTTGTCGATGAACTCGGACAGGAATTACCAGATGGTCAGGTCGGAGAATTGATTGTTCGTGGACCAAACGTCATGACGGGTTATTACAAGATGCCAGAAGAGTCGCAAGCGACGTTACGCGATGGCTGGTTATATACGGGTGATTTGGCTCGTCGTGATGAAGATGGTTATTTCTATATCGTCGATCGCAAAAAAGATATGATCATCGTCGGTGGCTATAACGTCTACCCACGTGAGGTCGAAGAAGTGCTCTATCAGCATCCAAATATCATTGAAGCCGCTGTTATCGGCATACCGGACGAGGAGATGGGCGAAGCTGTCAAAGCATTCGTCGTTGTCCGTGAGACGATGACAGAAGAGGAGGCGCGGACATTCTGTGGCACATCACTCGCGAAATACAAATGTCCGACACAGATTGAGTTCATCGATCGATTACCTCGTAATACGACCGGAAAGATTTTACGGACCGTGTTGAAGAAGCAACCGACGAATTCATGAGTGTTTCAAGAACTTCAGGTTTCTGAAGTTCTTTTTCTGTGCATAGACAAGAAGGAGGGGATACGAATGAATATCGCATTGATCGCACATGATGAAAAAAAAGATGAGATGATGGGGTTTACACGAGCTTATGCTGCATTCTTCAAGAAAAATACATTGTATGCGACAGGAACGACCGGGCAACGGATCATGGAAGCGACAGATTTACATGTTCATCGCTGTAAATCTGGACCACTCGGCGGTGATCAAGAAATCGGAGCCCTCGTGGCGCAAGGAAAGATCGATATCGTGATTTTTTTACGCGATCCGCTAACGGCGCAACCGCATGAACCGGACGTCTCCGCACTCATTCGATTATGCGATGTGTACGATCTGCCGCTCGCAACGAATGTCGGAACTGCCGAAATTTTAATCAATGGACTCGAACAAGGACAATTCGATTGGAAGGAGATCATTCGAAAACGTCATGAACTAGAACAAAAAAAGTTTTTAGATGATTAATTTTGTGAGAACGCTTCTCATTTTCGTTTAAGCATGCTATAGTCAGTTTGAGGATGATACTGATTATCAATTGCGATGGAAAAGGTGGCGAAGAAAATGGAGATTCTATTAATGACGGGTGTAACAGTATTGCTAGGAGGCGGCGTTGGATTTTTGACGCACGTCGTGAAAATGGAACGACGTCAACAGGTGGCACCTGCGACTTCAAAGAACGAGCAAGTAGCGTATCCAGCGCTCCGTCTCGTCAAATAATAGAAAATTTATGACTTCGCCTTTCTTTTCTTTTGAAAAGAAAGGTTTTTTTGAATTATTATCCACTCTCCCATAATTTTGCGGAATTCCTTTGATACACTGAAACAAAGCACATTAGTCGAGGAGTGAGAGCCATGCATACAATCTATTTGGTTGATGATGAAGTGAACTTGAATCGTGTACTCGTAAAGTACTTGGAACAAGAAGGTTGGCAGGTTAAATCGTTTACATCTGGTGAGGCAGCTGCTTCTGCGATCGTAGAGAAGCCAGATTTGTGGATTTTAGATATCATGCTACCGGATATGGATGGTTTTCAATTGATTAAGCGAATCAAGGCGCATGATGAAACGACACCCGTCATTTTCATTTCGGCGCGTGATGAGGATATCGATAAGATCATTGGTCTTGAGATGGGATCGGACGATTATATTGCGAAGCCGTTCCTTCCGCGCGAACTGGTCATTCGTGTCAAAAAAATCTTAGCACGTACGTATGCGACACCGAAAAGTGGAGTCATTCAATACGGCGATTATATGATTTATCCTGAGAAACGAATCATCGAGGAGAACGGTCAAGAAATTGATCTAACCTCAAAAGAGTATGATCTACTGATTTTATTTGCGACACAAATCGGGACGCCGATGTCTCGCGAGCAGATTCTCGTCAGTGTCTGGGGTGACGATTATTTCGGTTCGGACCGCGTCGTCGATGATCTTGTCCGTCGTGTTCGTAAAAAATTATCGAAACTGGAACTCGAAACGATCTATGGTATTGGCTATCGCTTGGTGTCTGCATGAAAAATCGCAGTCTCGGATTTCAGATTTGGGCGATGTTTCTGCTCGTCATCGTCACATTATCTGCAGTCATTCTCCTTGTCATCCGCTCATCGATCGGAAATTTCATCGATGAACAGGTCTATTCGACGCTTGAGAATAGTGAGGTCTTCTTCTCGAAGGATGCCTCTGTCATCGAGATGCTACAAGATAATCCGATTGAATTCGATCGTCGAAAACAAGAATCTCGATCAGTTAATATCCTATTGCTATCTAAGAACGGAAAACTTTATTACGGTGGGGCACCGCAACAACTGATCAATCAGATGTACCGTGATGCAATTGATCAAAAAACAGTTACGGCAAAGTATACGACGCGTCTTGATAAAGAAGACGTTTATTATAGTATTCGTAAAATGGAAGAGAGCGGCGAAACCTACTATCGTGTCTCTTACGTCTGGGATGCTTATCGACAAGAACTGATTACACAACTGTTTTCAAAAATCGGCTTCGTCGTCATCATCGGTAGTATCTTTACGTTATTCATTGCCTTCTGGTTGGCGCGTCGTCTAACACATCCGCTCGTCGAAATCGAAAGAGCAGTCGGGAAAATCGCGGCTCAAAAGTGGGATACACCACTTCCGCTCGATCGTGGGGATGAAATCGGTCGACTGGCACGGTCCGTCGATGCGATGCGGATGGATCTTGAAAAGCAGGATAAGGCACAAAAATCGTTGCTTCAAAATATTTCACATGATTTGAAGACGCCAATCATGGTCATTCGAAGTTATGCTCAGTCCATTTCAGATGGGATCTATCCAGATGGTGATTTAACCGGCTCCGTATCGGTCATTGATGAGGAAGCGGAACGATTAGAGAAAAAAGTGGCGGCTCTTCTTTACGTCACGAAGCTCGACTATTTCGAGCTCGATCGTTCTACGTGGGATAATGTCGATATCGATCGGATGATACACCTGCTGAAAAATCGTTTTTCTGGAACGAAGTCACTCGAATGGCATGTTAGTGGAGAAGCGGGAATCGTCCTTGGTGAAGGGGAACAATTACGAGTTGCACTCGAAAACGTCATGGACAACGCGATTCGTTATGCTGAAACACAAATTGACATCCGACTGTCTGGGACAGCGGATCAGGTTCATATCGAAATTGAAAATGATGGACCGCCACTTGATGACTCTTCGCCCTTGTTTCATCAATTTTCACGGGGCAAAGAAGGGAAGTTTGGGCTTGGTCTTTACATTGTCAAAAGGATCGTTGAGCGTCATGATGGTACGGTAGCAATTGAGAATCGCCCTGCGGGAAATGGAGTCGGGAAAGTTTGTGTGATTTTTAATTTCCCACGTCACTTTATTGAACAAGAGGAAAAAAAGCCAGAAGAATTTTAAAAACGGGATCCTAGGATCTCGTTTTTTTGATTAGGAAATAATCGGTATACTCATGCAGAGTAGAAGGAAGTTTGATATAACCAATATAATTCAGGAAGGGAGTGAAGGAGATGTCATACCCAGTTACGGAAGAAACGTTAGCTTTGATTCCACGATATGGTCAATACGGTGAACCACAGACACTTGTCATCAAGGAGCATTCGGAAAGTATTTTAGAGGGTCATCCGATTAAGTTGATTGAAGAATCCTGTTTATATTTTGGTTCATCAATGCGTGGACGGATCGAAGCAGCGCGACATATTCTTGGTCCGAACCGAAAGACACCTGTTTTAGTAGATTGGCAGGCACAAACGATATTTTTTCCGACGACCGCAAAAGAAAAGGCGGAATGCATTTGGATCAATTTCAAGCAAATGAAGACTGTTCAAAAAAAGTCTGGAAAAGTACAGGTAGAGTTTCAGACAGGTCAATGTATTGATACGGACGCATCCGCATACAGCATCGAACGGCAACGAATCAAAACGTTGGAACTGGCGTATGAAATGCAACGGCGCTTCCAATTGCCGGAGTTTAAGAATCGATGAAAAGTGGAAACACATAACAGGAATCTTACTTATGTAAGGAGAAAGAAGTAGAGAGAGAAATCATAGGGAGGTGAAGCGGTAACTTTTACCGCGACACGATGAATGAATCATATGAATGGTTAAATCGCCGAAAATTGCAGCCTGGATTTGGTGCGACAGGTGGCAGACGCTTTATCAGTTCCCGCATCGTGCGTCCGGAAAATACACCGGGTAAACGAATCAAAGGAATCAAACGCGCGCGACAACTAGTCGTCGATGATGCCGGAAATCGCCGTTGGGTCACGAAACGAATCGTTGTGACGGATGCTGCGAAGCATGTCACGATGAATCGTCGAACATCGATCGCCTTAAAAGAGACGAATGAATCGCGACTTGAACAAGTCAAACAAAAACTAGCATCTAGTAAAAAAGTCTTACTTCCAATCTTGGCGGCAACAGGAATCGCTGTCGCAGGTGGCGTTCTTGCCTATGTCCTTCGTCGGAAAAAAAAACAATCCGATCAATAAAAAAGAAGCCGTTCTCCAGTTGGGAGGACGGCTTCTTTTATGTCTTAAAGGAATCGTTTCCGTAAAGAAGTCGAAAGTGCTTTGTCTGCGATTTCTTCTAGTTCCGTCAAGTTCGTCGGATCAAAGCTATCATTGTAGAACCGACCTACAAAGTCGACACGGTCGTAATCGAGTTCCTTGAAAATCAAGTGTTTATGATCGTCATAAAAAACGACACGGTAGTAATCAGAACCGCGTTCAAGGGTGACGAGACCTTTGATATGGTCCAATTTTTTTTGTTCTTCGGTTTGTTCTTCTTCGAGTGTATCGTCCTCGTTCGTCGATGCTTCTGCTTGCTCAATCGCATTCTTTACGAGTTCCGGTCGTTGTTCTTGTTCTTCCGTCATGTTATATCGCCTCCATTTATTATTTTACATGGAAATGGACAGATGAGAAAGAAAAATCCCTCAGTCCATCTGGTGTGCTTCGCAAACACGTAAGACATTCGTTGCGCCAATCCGTAATCGCTCGAGGAGTTGGAGTCGCGCTTCTTCATTTGGAATCGTATCAAGAGAAGCTATTTCCATCAGTTCCAACCAACGGATGGCATGCTCTTTTTGAATCGGCAATAGCCGGTGAATCATCGCTAAACTCGTCGGCGGTTGATTCGGATCGCGTGGACCTCCTGTCATTTGGGTCAAGAAGGCGAATTGTGCCTGTTCGACACGGTGTCGATCATCAGGGAATAACGGACGCAATAAGGAATCATGGTAGACTTGATGATAGAACGAATGAATCAAAGAGGTGAGTACTTGCTCGCCTCCAAGCATTTCATAGAGCGACAAAAATCATCACCTGCCTTACATTAGGATGTGTTCTGATTATAGCAAATCCATATCGAAAAGACATGCGTCGAAAACAGTACATTTGTTCTTATTTGTGCGATAATAATGATACATAAAAACGTAGAGGAGGTTTTCTTGATGAACCATATGCACATTGGTCGTGCTGGTAGTGGGAAAACGACACAATTGATTGAGCGCGTCGTACAAGAACTCGAGCAACGACCACTAGGCGAGAAGATGTATTTCATCGTTCCGGATCAGATGTCATTTGAAATGGAGCGTCGGATTGCGACAGATGAACGGATAGCAGGTCTTGTTCGTCTCGAAGTCATGAGTTTACGGCGCTTTGCGTTTCATATTTTACGCGATTACGGAAATCAAGCAATTCCATTTCTCGATGAGACAGGAACACAATTATTACTCCGACAGGTCGTCGAGGAATCAGAAGACGAGTTAAAGATTTTTAAGCGTACGAAAAATATGCCAGGATTTTTCCAAGGACTTGATGAACTCATCGCGTCGTTTAAACGCTCATTGATCGAGCCAGATATGTTGCGTCAAGTGAGTGATCGGTCTCTCGAACGGTCACCAAAATTGAACGACCTTGCGTTGATTTATGAGCGCTTTGCGGAACGAATCGTCGATAAGGCACTCCATGCGGATGATTATTATACGACGTTACTTGAGTTGCTTCCGAAAGCGCGACTGGATCAAGCGACGATCATCGTCGACGAATTTTATGAGTTTTCGCTTCAGGAACAACAAGTACTGCTTGCCTTGATGCAACAAGTGGCTGAAATGCATATTAGTTTTACAATGGACGCGGCGGATCCTTATGCAAAACAAACGTCTTTTGGTGTGTCCCAGCGTTGCTACATGCAGTTGATCGGGCAAATGCAGGAACAATCGATTCCGTACGAAGAAATCTTGTATGAACAGCCAATCAAATTTCAATCAGAAGGGCTACGGCATTTAGAGCAGGCCTTGTTAAAGCCAGGTTATCCATCTGTCGATCATGACGTTGACGGCTTTCAGATGACAGCTGCAGTCAACCGGCAAGTCGAAGCAGAATCAGCCGTGCGGAAAGCGATTCAACTTGTTCGACAAAAAGGATATCGATTTCATGAAATGGCATTCGTCGTACGACATCTTGAACCGTATGCGGATCACTTGGAACGAGCCTTCCACATGTATGATGTTCCGTATTTCTTGGATCAACGTGAGTCGATGATCCATCATCCGCTCGTTGACTTGATTCAATCTGCTTTAGACATCGTGACATCGGGTTATCGGGAAGAAACGGTCTTTCGTTTACTGAAGACGGAGCTCTTACCGATTCCAGCAGAAGATGCGCGTCTAGCGCTCGATCGTTTCGAGACGTTCGTGCTCGAACGCGGCATCAAAGGGTCGATGTGGCAACAACCGTGGCAATTAAAGCGACGCTTAGCAGAGGAAGTTCGCTTAACGGAAGAGGAAATCGCGCAAGAAGAGGAATTGAATCATCTCCGTACGTTCGTCGTCGACTTGATTGAACCGTTACACCGTCGGTTAAAGCAGGCAAAGACGATGAGCGCGTATACGAAAGGTCTTTATCAATTCCTCGAAGAACAAAAAATTGCAGAACATTTAATGGAATGGCGCAAGCAAGCATTAGAGCAAGATCAGTTACTTGCTGCTCGGGAACATGATCAAGTGTATGAAGCGATTCTTCACCTATTCGAACAGCTAGAAGCTGCTGCGCCTGAGCATACTTTATCAACGGACTTGTTCGTCCAAATGGTCGAGACAGGACTTGAGAGTCTGCGTTTTGCACTTGTCCCCCCATCGCTTGATCAAGTCATTGCGACGGATTATGTGCGTGGACGATTGCAACGAGTGAAAGTCGTCTTTTTACTGGGAGCGAATGATGGTCTGATTCCGTTCGTCCAAGATCAATCGAAGTTACTGTCCGAAAATGATCATGACTTTTTACATGAACATGGTATTCCGGTCGGAAAAGCGTCCCTCGATGTGTTTGATGATGAACTATTTTATCTGTATCAAGGGATGATGGCTCCAAGTGAAGCATTGTATGTCAGTTATGCGCTTGTCGATGAAGAAGGAAAGGCGTTGCAGCCGGCGGCAATTACGAAACAATTGAAGCGGCAACTGTTGCTTGATCGTCCGATCAAAACACAGTTTGCGGAGGCTGGCGAACATGCACCGCAAGAACAACTCGATTTCGTGACGAGTCCCGATCGCGCGGCAGCAGCGACGGCGATTGAACTCCGCCGTTTGCAACGACGTTATCCGATTCAGCCAATTTGGTTTCAAGTATATAATTCACTTCTTGAAAACGGACAAGGACGCGAACGAATGGGTCTATTCTCAAGTGCCTTGTTCTATCAAAATCAAGCGGAAGCGTTACCGGAAGGGTTGGCGCATCGCTTATATGGCGAGTCTCTGCAAGCGAGCGTTTCGCGTTTTGAAACGTATAATGCTTGCTCGTATAAACATTTTGCTCGGTATGGACTTCGTTTACGCGAGCGAAAGCTCTATAAATTCGAAGCGCCGGACATCGGAAATCTGTTCCACGGCGCATTAAATGATCTGTCGCTCAGTATCAAAGCTTCCGGACGGCACTGGCGCGAGCTCGATAGTGAGACATGTGGAACACTTGCGAAGGAAGCTGTTGAAAAGGTGACACCAGAAATCCAGAATGCAATTTTGATGAGCTCAAGTCGATTTGGTTATATCAAGAAAAAGTTGACGGATGTCGTCGAACAGACCGCTAAGATGCTCGTCGAGCAGGCGAAGCGAACGGATTTTGAACCAGATCTATTTGAAATCAGTTTTGGGAATGCGACGTTTCCACCTTTACGCTTTACGCTACCAGACGGAACGGAAATTGAATTCACAGGACGCATTGACCGTATTGATCAGGCGATGATCGGTGACCAGTTATACGTCCGTATCATAGATTATAAGTCGAGTGCACGAGGACTGGATTTTGCGGAAATCTATTACGGACTCGCCATACAGATGTTGCTGTATTTGAAAACAGTCGTGGAACAGTCAGAGCTGCTGTATCAACAGCAGGCAAAGCCTGCTGGTGCGCTGTATTTCCATGTTAAAAATCCGATGCTACGAGGCGATTTATCTGCTGATGAAGCAGAACGTAATCGACTATTACTCGAGTCCTATCAGATGCAAGGCGTCATTCTCGAGAATGATGAGGTACTGCGAGCGATGGATCATATTGCATACGATGAACGAAAAAAATCCCCACTCGTCAAAGTGACCTTCACGAAAAATGGACTGCATAAATCACAGACGAAGGGTGTTGTACAAGAGGCAGATTTATCGGCACTGATGGATCATGCGTGGGAGGCATTAAAAGACAGCAGTCAAGATATCTATGATGGGGATATTGCAATCAATCCATTCGATTATCAGGAACGAACACCGTGTAGTTTCTGCGAATATCGTTCAGTCTGTCAATTCGATGAATCACTCGGAAATCAATATCGTCCATTAAAACCGATGTCTGAAAAAGAGGTACTGGAACGATTGAAGGAGGATGAAGAATGAGCGTGCGTTGGACGGAAGAACAACAACAAGCCATTTCAGCAAGGGGAGGACATATCTTAGTCTCAGCAGCTGCTGGATCAGGGAAAACAGCTGTCCTCGTCGAACGGCTGACGCAACGATTGATCGATCCCGAAGATAAGTTGTCGGCGGATCGGATTCTTGTTGCTACCTTTACGAATGCAGCAGCGCGTGAGATGAAAACGCGAGTCATTGAGGTCATGGATCAGCGTATCAAAGAGGCACCGGATGATCTGTATTTAAAAAAACAACGTCAATTAATGAACCGGGCACAAATTACGACGATCCATTCATTCTGTCTATCGATTCTACGTGAGAATTATTACCGGATCGGTTTGGATCCGGCGTTTCGGATTGCTGACGAATCTGAACTGTTATTACTGCAAGATGATGTCTTAGAAGCGGTCTTTGAGTCGTTCTATGCCTCTGAGGATCCGGGATTCTATGATTTGATCGATAGTTATACATCAGATCGGGACGATCAAGCGATGCTTTCGCTGATTTCAAATCTCTACCGTTTTTCTCGATCCTTACCTGATCCGGAAGCGTTTTATGCGCATTTAATCAATCAGTACGATCAACCAATCGATCCGGATGAGTCTCCGCTCATGCAACGATTGGTCGAACTGGAATGGGAGACGTTGTCGAATCTACTAGGACGTTATCGAGAACTTGCTTTTGAATTGGAACAGTCCGGGTATACGGAAATGGGACAGATGATGCGACAGGATATCGCTCCTTTTGGAGTACTTGAAACGTCAGTACGGCAATGGTCGATGGTTGCTCTTGCGTTTCAAGCAGTAGAATTCGGTCGTTGGAAAAGTCCGCGCGGAGATGAAGGCATCAAACCGTTCCAGACAGAGCGGACACGACTCGTTGCAGAATTCAAGAAAATGAAAGAACTGTTTGTCCAAAAAACAGGTGTCGATTACTTGGAGGATTTACGATCACAGCTCCGACATGTAGAAACGATTGTTACACTCGTGCGTCAATTCGCAAATGATTATCTCGAAGCGAAACAACAACGTGGAATTGTTGATTTTTCGGATCTTGAACATTTTGCATTAGAGATCTTGACGGAAGAGGGACAACCGTCGGATGTGGCAAAACTTCTAAAGGAACGCTTCGTTGAGGTACTGGTCGACGAATACCAAGATACGAATGAAGTCCAGGAACGCATCATTCAACTGGTTTCGAAAACGGACGAGGCAACAGGGAATCTATTCATGGTCGGTGATGTCAAACAGTCCATTTACAAATTTCGACATGCAGAACCAGGATTGTTCCTGGAGAAATTCAAACGATTCCAGCAGACCGACGTCGGAACACGCATCGATTTAACAAAGAACTTCCGCAGTCGCCTCGAGGTGTTGGATGGAACGAATCAAATCTTCCGCCAAGTCATGGATGAGACAGTCGGAGAAATTGATTACGATGAAGCGGCGCACCTTCGACTCGGTAATTTAAGTTATTTAGAATCAGAGCAAGTCGACCCTGAATTACTCTTGATTGATCCACTTGATAGTGAAAAAGAAGAAGTTGAAGCACGAGCGATTGCAACACGAATTCTAGAACTCGTCGACTCTAAACATCCACATCTGATTTACGATGCGAAATCGAACCGATTCCGGACATGCGAATACCGTGACATCGTCGTCTTGGCCCGTTCGCGCGGCAAGCGTGTTCAGGCACTCGTTGAAGTACTCGAACAGTATGAGATTCCGGTCTATGCAGATACGACGGGCGGATATTTCCAAGCGACGGAAATTCAAATCATGATGGCGTTACTCAAGACAATCGATAATCCACTTCAAGATATCCCGTTCGCCAGTCTGTTACGATCGCCGATTTTCGGTGTGGCGGATCGTGATCTAGGGCGGATTCGAGCAAAACAAAAAGAAGGAAGCTTTTATGAGGCGGCACTCGCGATGGCGACAGAGGAATCAGCACTTGGTATTCGAATAGACGAGATCATCCGTCAGATTCAAGCATGGCGAACCGAAGCACGTGGGAGTGCGCTTCCTGCCTTCATTCGATCATTGTTTGATCAGACTGGCTATTTTGAGTATGTCGGCTGTCTCGCTGGAGGCAGAAGTCGTCAAGCTAACTTAAATGCCTTATATGAGCGGGCAAAGCAATATGAGACGTCCGGTTATCGTGGGCTATATCGTTTTCTACGCCTGATCAATCGGTTGATCGAACGAGGAGAAGACTTCGCAGAAGCCCGTTCGCTTGGAGAAGACGAGGACGTCGTTCGAATCATGACGATCCACCAATCAAAAGGACTCGAGTTCCCCGTGACGATTGTCAGCCAATTGACGAAGCAATTCAACAAACAGGATCAAATGCAGGCCATTCAGTTGCATAAGACGTATGGCATTGCTCTAGACGCCATTGATCCGATTCGTCGTTTGCGATCTGGAACGCTATTGAAGGAAGTCATCCGTCGGGAAATGGATCGCGAGATGAAGGCAGAAGAGATGCGCGTCTTGTATGTTGCGATGACTCGAGCGAAGGAAAAATTGATTCTCGTCGGGACAGTCAAGGATTTAGAAGATCAAATGGTGGCCTGGCAGATGACGCCACTCGACGAAGTCTTACTACCTGAAAATGACCGGCGCCAAGCGAAGAGTTATGCGGAATGGGTCGTTCCGGCAGTCTTACGCAGTAGTTTACTACGTCCGGATGAGACGAACTGGTCGATTCGCATGATGTCTTTAGAGGAGTTAGCACCGTATCAAGAAATCTCAACACTCGTGGAGCAACTCGAACACGTCCAAAAGCTTGAAAAAATTGATGTGCCCGTCAATACGCACGTCAAAGAAATCGTTGAATCGGCATTTTCGTATCAGTATCCGCATCTACTCGCGACAGAGACGGCAGCGAAACAGACCGTTACGGAACTGAAGCGCGCGGAACAGTTGGAACGCGCAGCATTTGAAACGACGTATCGCCAGACGACGTATTACCGAACGCCACAATTCCTTGGACCTGTACTTAGTGGAGCGGAACGAGGAACGGTCCTACACCTAGCGATGCAATTATACAAACCGGATACAGCGATTTCAGAACAGATCGATCAATGGGAAACGATGGAACGAATCACACCTATCGAAGCGACGACGATGCGGGAAGCAACACCACAGTTGCAAGAGTTCCTAGACTCCGAGATCGGACAATTGTTCAGCGAACGACTACGGACAAACCACGTCTATCGAGAGTTACCGTTTACGTATAAAATCGGAGCATCACGTTTTCGGAAAGACTGGACGGGTCCAGTGGATGACGCAGTCATGCAGGGAATCGTCGACTGCTTGATTCAGGATGGGGAGTCATATATCTTACTCGACTATAAATCGGATCAAATCGTTACGACGGAAGTCGGACAGACACCTGCTGATGTGTTACGTGAACGGTATGCGACTCAATTGAATCTATACCAAGAAGCATTAGAAGCTATTCTTCATATTCGAATCTCGCGGAAAGTCATTTATGCTTTTGCTTTAGGAGAAACGATTGATTTAGTTTAATTTTACGACTGAGACCTCTCTTGTCCTCCTACTTCAGGTAGAGGCGAGGGAGGTTTTAGTATAGTTCGAAAGAGGGATGAGGAATAAAGGAATAAAATCAAGGTATGGAGTGATTTCCGTTTCTTATTGTGAAAAAACTGTGTAAAATAAAGAAGATATGTCACTTTAATGATGGATAATTTTGGGAGGTTTTAATAGATGGCACGTATTTTATTAGCAGAAGATGAAGATGTCTTACGTATGTTGGTACTTGATACACTAGAAGATGAAGGATATACGATTGATGAAGCGACGGACGGAGACGAGGCATATCAAAAAATCATGAACACGGAATATGACCTCGTTCTGTTGGATTACATGATGCCTGGGATGACAGGAATCGAAGTCATCGAAAAAGTTCGACAACATCCAGATAAGCAACACTTGAAAATTATGATGTTGACCGCTAAAAGTCAACAATCTGATCGAGAGCGCGCGGAAGAAATCGGTGCAAACTACTTCTTTTCGAAACCCTTTAGTCCTCTTGAGTTGATTGATGTAGTAGGAGGAATATTGAGTGATCACCAAGTGGATTAATCGAAAAATCGGACGCCAACTTATGGCATCCTTTTATGTCGTATTAGCTACATTGATGATTTCATCATTGATCGTCTACAACTACACGGATACGAAATTGCAAGCGACACGGGCGAAATTAGAAGACATCCGAGATCGCAGTGCACGCGCAGGGGCTCTATGGGAAGAATGGCAGGATGTTCAATTCAACATGCGTGGCTATGCCTTGATGGGAAATGAAGAATTGTATACCCAAGTCATGGCTCAACAAGATAAGATTGCTCAGCAAACGGATTGGTTCGAAAAAAATGCAATCTACGATCAAGGAAAGGCATTCGCCCAGTCCTCGAGAGAACTATATCAATACTATTTCGATGCAATCTTGCCGCTTGTTCAATCCTATGTCAAAGCGAAAGAGTCAGGAGATATTACAGAATCCTTCTTGAAAGGAACGACGCTAGCTGAATTGCCACTCGGTCAAAAGTTGTTAACTGAAGGAAAGATTCAGTTAGATAGTCAAGGAAACATCGATGTATTATCAGAGATTAATAAAAGTGAACTGGCACTCGGCGGTTATCGTGAATTTTTGGAAGATTGGGCACAACGGACAAGTGATCAATTGGAGCAGGAAATCCGAACGACGCAACTGATTTGGTTAGCGAATATCGTCGTTTTGATCGCTGTTTTGATCTTCTTCATCTATCCATTCATTCGTCGCATCACGATTGAATTATTGTCTCTCGTTAAGAACAGTCAACGGCTTGCGAATGGTGAAGATGTTTTAAGCGTCAAAGTACCGAATCGTAAAGATGAGATTGGTATTTTAGCACTATCGTTTAATCAGATGGCAAGTTCGATTTCTGAGAATAAACAGCATCTATTGGCAAAAAATGAAGAGTTGCAAGCCCAGCAGGAAGAATTACAAGCGCAGCAAGAAGAATTGCAAGCACAACAACAGGAACTTGAAGAAGCATTGGAACTGACGATGCGCAATGAACAACACCTTCAGTACCGGAATGATCTGACAGAGACGCTCGCGGCACGTGAATCGTTGACCGCTTATCCGGAAATCATCGAGAAGCTCGTCACGATCACGGATTCTGAAATTGGTGCATTAGTATTCGTCGATGAGGAAGAGAGTTATTCCGTCGTCACCTATGGTATGACGGATGAACTGGCAGAGCAGTTACTTCAAAACGATGCGTCACTGTTAAAACGAGCAGAATCACTCAAGACACCAGTTCACTCCTCTAAACAAGTCGTGAGCAATCATCCGTTACCGTACCCGTACTATATGTATGAAACGGCTGTGCCGATTCTCGATCCAACCGCAGATGATATCATCGCGTATATCTATCTGGTCCGTTACCGCGATCAGTTTACGAATGAACAGATGCGGGATGTCATGTCCTTCTCTCGTCAATTGTCGTTATCCCTTCTCCGGATGCGTTTGTTTGACGAGATGACGAGAGAAAAAACGAAAACGGAACGGATTCTCGATTCAATTCGTGAAGCGGTCATCTATCTTGAGCCAGGGAAAGAAGAGGTTTTCGTCAATCGACCACTGTACGATCTATTCCCGGAACTGCGATATGGTGTCCAGGCGGAACAAGAAACACTTCAAACATGCTTAGAAGTCATTCAATCCGTCGTCGATGAACCGGAAAACTTCAGTCGATATGTTGATTCAGTTCTTCGGGGAGAATTACCGACAGATAGTCTACAGTTCTCGATTAGAAACGAAACGGTATTCATTCAATTTTATGTCGAGGTGATTCACATTCATCAGGTGCATAAAGGAACGATGCTTGTCATGCGGGATGTGACGAAAGAAACCGAAATGGATCGTTTGAAATCAGAACTCGTTTCGACTGTATCTCATGAACTTCGAACACCGCTTTCTTCGATTTATGGTTTTACAGAGCTCATGCTCAATCGAGATATTGAAGAATCGCGCCAAGATCGATACTTACGGACGATCCATTCCGAAACAGAACGTCTTGCGAATCTCGTCAACGATTTCTTAGACGTCCAGCGCATGGAGTCAGGTACACAATCGTACAAAAAGACATCTGTGAACATTCATGCGATTGCTGAAGAAACGACACACTTTTATGCGGCTTCGACACAAGCCCACCGGATTACGTTCCGTCACGAAGGAAATCAGTTGCCTGTCATTGAAGCAGATGAAGAAAAAATCAGACAGTTACTCAATAATTTATTGAATAATGCGGTGAAATACTCACCATCTGGTGGTGCGATTGATGTCGTACTCACGACATCACGTGATCAAGTCATTCTTCAAGTTCGGGATGAGGGAATCGGGATTCCGAAACAATCACTCAGTCGTCTATTCGAAAAGTTTTACCGCGTCGATAACTCGGATAGTCGGAAAATCGGTGGTACGGGCCTTGGTCTAGCCATCTGTAAAGAAATCGTCACCGGTCATGGGGGAGAAATTCATGTGGAATCGGTCGTAAGAGAAGGGAGTCTTTTCACTGTCAAATTCCCACTCGTTCAGTCCACACATGTGACAATCTCCTGAATAAACCATATAGCAACAAAATAACACTAGGTGTTCGTACGGAAATCAGATACGATGAAATAGGAAAAGAAAGGAGGAAATGAAATGCCAATCACAGCATTCGTTCACACACACGTCTTACTTTGGGTACTTTTATTGGTTACGTTCTTCGTCGCGTTTTCGATGTACAAGAACAATAAGAAAGCCGCAAAAGGCATTCATATGGCGTTCCGTCTTCTGCTTTTATTGACGTTCGCGACAGGTCTTTACCTGTACATTAAAATCATGGGGATGTCTGAAAATCCAGATCCACTCTACCATGCGAAGATCACAGCAGGTCTTTTGACGCTCATCTTCGGAGAATTGACACTCGTTCGTGTCAAAAAAGGAAAAGCCTATTCCGGTTTCGTCATCGGATTCATCGTGCTTGTCCTTGTGACAGTATTCCTTGGATATTCGCTTCCATACGGTATGAAGTTTTTCTAATTTTATGCGAAATCAAAGAGTCCTTTTCGACCTTTTGGGTCGAAAGGACTCTTTTTGTCGTGTCTGCTAGTAATTTTTGTTTACAAGTGGTTGTTATTTGGGAAAAGGGATGTATTACACAGTAGAGAGGGGAACGCTTGTGGCACAGTTGAAGGAATGGACGAAGGTCTTCCGGGCACGGAAATGGATGAAACGCGCAGAACCGGTGTTACCACTCTGGCATGGATACATCGGTTATAAATATGGGTTATTCGATGCTCTTCAATCGGGAGCGACGCAGGCGGAAGCGCAACTACGGATGCGACGTCCGCTGACACAGGAAGCGTTATCCCGCTGGTTTGAGGTTGGCGTAGCTGTCGGTCATTTAAAGAAAAAAGATTTACGTTATACGGCGACGCGTCATGTATTGCCAGAACTTTCTCAATCAGACGATCGTAGTATCGGTTTTATGTTATCTGAGATGATGGAGCTACATTTACCCGCCTTGTTCTCTTATCCACAATTCCTAGAAGAGGGGCAACAGAAAGTCTTTAATGGAGAAGAACATGGCGACATCGTTGCCGAAACGTCGGCACTTGTCGAGACCGTTGCTTTCCCGGCTGTACGTCATATCATTCGAAGTCGCAATCTGACATCACTGCTCGATATCGGCTGTGCCTATGGCGGTTATCTTCGCAAAATTCATGAAGCGTTACCTGAATTGCGGCTCGCTGGAATCGATATTGAAGAGTCGGTCATCGCCGAAGCCAGACGACGAGATACGAGTGGAGAGATTGACTTCGTCGTCGGAGACATTAAAACATTTGACGTAAAAGAAACGTATGATGGTGTCATGATGAATAATATTTTGTATTACTTCCCACAACCGGAACGTCTTGCTTTACTAAAAGGGGTACGCCGTTTCGTCAAAGATGATGGAACAGTCATTCTCGTCACTCCACTTCGTGACAGTTCACATGGTGCACCGTTCTCAGCAGCATTCAATGCCTTTATGACACTGCATGAGAATTTGTATCCATTACCAAGCCAGGAAGAATTGAAAGAAGATTTATCGAAAGCTGGGTTTGGAAATATTTCGATCACACCATTCTTAAAAGAAGGTGCTTGGTATATCGTGACTGCAAACGCCACTTCCTAAGCGAAGTCTGGCGTTTTTACAGTTGGAAGACAGTTCAAATTTGTCGCTCTTACTATGTGCTTAGTATAATAGTTGAAACGATGAGAGATAAAAAGGAGAGATTTGGGTGAAGCGACGCGTAGCAGTGATAGGAGCAGGACCAGGGGGACTTGCATGTGCCTTGTTATTAGCAGGAAAAGGAGTAGACGTCACCGTTTATGAAAAACAACCGCAAGTCGGTGGACGAACTTCTGCCGTCAAGCTAGGTGAATACACATTTGATCGAGGACCGACTTTTCTTAATATGCCGCATATTTTAGAAAACGTCTTTCACGAAGCCGGTCTACGGTTAGAAGATTATTTAGATCTAAAGGCACTTGATCCGATGTATACACTCTATTTCAAAGGTGGAACAGAACAGTTCACGATGACGACGGATCGGGACCGGATGAAAGAGACGATCGAGCGCCACTTTCCGGGAAATGGGGAAGGGTACGATCGATTCATGGCAGAGCAAGCGTTAAAGCTCGGTAAGTTGATGCCGATTCTACAGACACGTCATGACCGATTAACGGACTACTTGTCACCGCGTGTCTTAACAGCACTTCCGCGTCTCTCACTCGGGCGATCACTTTATGATGTCTTGTCCGACTATTTCACGAGCGAAGAACTGAAGTATGCCTTTACGTTCCAAGCGAAGTACTTAGGGATGTCGGCTTGGGAATGCCCAGGAGGTTTCTCCATCTTGTCTTACATGGAACATGCATACGGTGTCCATCATCCGATTGGTGGGATGCATCAGGTGCCACTTGCGATGCAACGTGCCATCGAAGAACTCGGTGGAACGGTTCAGTTAGGTACAGGCATCAAGCAATTGATCTTAAACGGCAAAGTCGTCGAAGGGGTCATCCTTGAGTCAGGTCAACATGAGTTATTTGATGAAGTCATCGTCGGTGCTGATTTCGCACATGCGATGAATCACCTTGTACCGGAAGGAGTACTGAAAAAATGGTCCCGACCAAAAATTGATCGCAAAAAATTCTCGTGTTCGACGTTTATGTTGTATCTTGGCGTCAATCGGACATTCGATGCGCCACATCACACGATTTATTTTGCGGAAGACTACGAGAAAAACGTTCGCGAGATGACGCAGACTTTAGAATTATCCGATGATTTTTCATTTTATGTTCAAAATCCATCCGTTCTTGATCCGACACTAGCACCTGAAGGAAAGTCCGCCATGTATGTGTTAGTTCCGGTTCCGAACAACTACTCGGAACTCGATTGGTCGATCGAAGGACCAAAATTACGTCGACGTGTTTTGGATACGCTTGAAACGCGTTCACCGTATCAAGGGATTGAAGCGGCAATCGAAGTCGAAGAGATGTTCACGCCGGACGATTGGGAAGCGATGGGGATCCATCAAGGAGCGACGTTTAACCTTGGGCATCAGTTGACACAGATGATGTATTTCCGACCGCATAACCAGTTTGAAGAGCTGGATCACTTGTATCTTGTCGGGGGAGGCACACACCCAGGGAGCGGCTTACCAACAATCTTCGAATCCGCGCGTATTACGGCAGAACTCGTGCTCAAAAAAGAAGGGGTGCGGACATGAAAATAGGATTCGTAGGAGCAGGCGTCGGAACACTGCATGCAGCACTTTTGCTGACAGCAAGACATCCGGGAGTCGAGATTACGATTTTTGAAAAAGAAGCGCATGTCGGTGGTCGATTACGATCCGTCGATTTTGAATCCGGTGGACGCATCGATGAAGGTCCGACAATCGTCCTGATGCCAGGTAAGTTGAAAGAGCAGTTGGCAGAAGCAGGCGTGACGGGAGTAAAACTCGAACGGGTGGATCCATTGTATGACCTTCACTTCGACGACGGGACCGTCGTTACGAAAGTATCTGATGTCGTGGACCAAGCCATTGCGATCGAACGCCAATTCGGCGAAGGTCGTGGATTTTATGAATTCATGCATCAAAAAGAAAAGGATTATAAGACGAGTGTATCGAAATTTTTAGAACGTGGTTATCGTCGGAAAACGGAGCTGTTGCACCCAGAAATGATGCGTCCATTATTACAGATGCACGCTTTAGAGACAGCGCATGATCATTTGAAGCGATACTTCAAGAGTAAATATTTGCGCATGGCATACAGTTTCCCAACATTTTATATCGGAGGAAATCCGTATACGACACCATCCATCTATGGTTTGATTCCATACCGGGAACAAGCAGAAGGTGTCTGGTATGTAAAAGGCGGTTATTTCTCACTTGCTGAACGCATGTATGACACATTAGTCGAACGAGGTGTCCGGTTCGTCTTCGAGGCACCCGTTGAACGAGTCGTCGTTGACCAGGGACAGGCGAAGGAAATCGTCTTACAAGGTGGAACACATGAAGCATTCGATCAAATCGTACTAAATGGAGAGTTTCCATTAATGGAACGTCTTGTGGAAGGTAAACAACCTAAAACATATACTCCTTCAGGCGGGACGCTATTGCTGTATTTCAAGATGAAAGGGAAAGTTGACTTACCGGTGCATCGATTTTTGATGCCGAATGACTTGGAACCACTCATGACAAACATCTTTAAAAAAGGACGATTACCTGAACATCCGGCAGTCTATCTGTTCCATCCGAGTCAGATTGATCGTAGTTTAACAGGAACGGACGATAGCGTCGTCTATTCATTAATTCCTTCTCCTCGTGGCTATGGTGTGAAAGATTATGAAAAAGTAGACTTCGTCGAGACCGTACTCGAAAAAATCGAGCATCATCATCCGGGATTTCGGGAAAAGATACAAGAAATGAAGATTCGTACACCGAATGATGCACAGGCATTTGGACTATACGAAGGTGGCAGTTTTGGAATTGCTCCGACGATTCGTCAATCAGCTGCCTTAAAGACACAGGCAAAACCATATCCAGATATCGATCGACTATATGCCGTCGGTGCATCGGTGCATCCGTGTGGAGGAGTACCAGTCGTCATGATGGGCGCAACGATACTCGTAAACCGAATGGAACAAGAGATGGGGTGGAAACATGAATTCAGTGACGATCCAGAACGCGTATATCAAATGTGAGGAAGTCATTCAGTCCGGGTCTAAAACGTTCTATAAAGCCTTTTCACTCTTACCAAAAGCAGATCGACAAGCTGTTTATGCGATTTATACATTTTGCCGGTTCCTTGACGATACCGTCGACGAATCGGATACACCAAAAGAAAGTTTAATGGCTTTTTTGAATGAATTCAAACGATTCCGCAATGGTGAAGTACTAAATAAACCGTTATGGATTGCGTTAGCAGATGTATTTGAACGTTACGAAATGGATGAGACACCCTTTCTCGAGCTCGCGGAAGGTATGCGTTGGGACATCGAGAAAAATCGTTATCAGACGCTTGAGGAGACAGAGCAATACAGTTATTACGTAGCGAGTACTGTCGGTTTAATGTTATTGCCCATCCTTGCACCGCAACAGCCTGATCTCCGTAAGTCTGCTATTGATCTTGGAATCGCGATGCAATTAACGAATATTTTACGAGATGTTGGTGAAGATGCAAAACGCGGGCGCATCTACTTGCCTCATTCATGGATGGAGACATACGGTGTCACAGCGGAGTCGTTACTCGCTGGTCGTCCTTCAGGAGACTTTATCGGTCTCTGGGAAGAAGTTGCACTTCGAGCAGAGCATCTGTATGATGCGGCGATTCCATCGTTTGATTGGTATCCGCGGGAGAGCAGACGCGCTTTAAAGGCAGCTGCCTTCTTATACCGTGGTATCCTCGATGCGGCACGGGATAATCATTACGACGTCTTTACGAAACGGGCGTACGTCAGCCGTTGGCAAAAGATGAAGTTGCTCGCAACGATTTAATACAAGACCATAGAAAAAAGACCTTGGCGGGGACCAAGGTCTTTTTTCTATGGTCTGAGACCGGGGAGTCTCAGATTACTTCTACACCAGAGCGAACATCTGGACTACGAGATAGGTCTGTTTCGACCACGGGGATGGTCTTTTCTTTATCGAGCTATCTGTGGACCATTCGGATGAGACGATCTAAGGGGGAACGTCGTAAGTCATGCGAATGGACACACGATGAGTCACGTGATGAAATGGGTGGGTCCCATTTGATTTCGCTGGTTAGAAAAAGTAAGTTCTTCAACGCTCTTGACTCGGGGAAGTCACCTTGCGCTTGATTGAGGATGTGGGGTCAATCACTACCTCTTGAACTCGAAGTAATCGTATCAAATCTTAGTTGTCCGTACAAGTGATTGATATGCAATTCACATAACGTTCACAGGGTAGCGGCGACAGCAGAGACGATTCGTTCACTTGCTAGTTTTCCTGAAAGCGTAACCATTGGACTACCACCACCAGGATGCGTTGATCCACCGGCAAAAAACAAATTGTGAACATTCTTTGAACGGTTGCTCGGACGGAGGAAAGACGACCGGATGCCATTGGATGACAAGCCATACAACGAGCCGTGATAAGCAAAGAAGGTTTGTTCGATATCCTGTGGTGTGACCCGTTGTTCGTAGACGACATCTGATGAAATATCAATTCCAAACGACTGCAACCGTTGATTGATCAGTTGATCATACGTATCAAAATCAATCGCATGTCCAGTATCTGTCGCAGGCGCGTTGACGAGTACAAACAGATTGTCACCCGCTTGTCCCATTTCTGGGGCTGTGACGGAAGAATTGGAGATATAGATCGTTGGTTCCTCCGCATAACGTTTTTCATCAAAAAGTGCTTTGAACTCTGCTTCGTAATCTGAAGAGAAGAAGACGTTATGATGAGCCAGTCCTTCGATTCGACGTGAGAGACCGATGCAACGGACATAGGCAGAAATGGACGGTTCGACTTGAGCAGGCGTCGGGTTTTTAAAATCAGGTCGTGCGGTTTCTGAGATCAGACGTGGATATTGTGTCAACAAATCACCGTTCATGACGACGAAGTCGACGGGTAGATACTCTAAATGATTCAATTCGATTTCCGTTGCTTGTCCGTCGACGACTTCGATCTGTGTCACCTCATCTCCAAGTCGGAAGACGACACCGAGTTCTTTTGCACGTCGAGCGAATCCTTCTGCGATTGCTGTATTGCCCCCATTCGTGAAGTAGACGCCGTCATTCAATTCTAAATGAGCGATTAAACTGAAGGTAGCAGGTGTTTGATACGGACTGCTCCCGATATATGTCGCATAACGATCAAGTGCCTGAATTAACTCTTTATCCTTAAAGTAGTGTTTATGCAGTCCATGGAGACTTTGAAAGGGATGCACTTTTAGCATGTCACGCCAAAGGGAAGGGCGGACATATGAATCGATATTTGTGAAAAATTGTCGTTTGGCGATCGTATGCAACTTCGCGACTTCCTCTTGGTAACCGGTAATATCGTTTTTCGCCAACTGACCGTTCGTGAAACGATCTACTTCTGTTCGCATCGCTTCTCGCCCAGACGAAAAGGTTAACGTGCGTCCGTCTGAAAAGTGATTGATCGTATGGCGCTCGAGTTTCGTAAATGTAAAGTATTCATCGGGATCTGCTCCGGACTCGAGAATGACAGACTGAAAGACTTCCGGCATTGTGATCGTATTCGGTCCGAAGTCGAAGCGATGTCCTTCTGTGACGATCGGCATCATCTTGCCGCCAATATGTGCATTACGCTCGACGACAGTGACACGAAACCCTTTTGCCGCTAATGAAATGGCGGCGCTGAGTCCACCAAGACCGGCTCCGATGACAGCTATATGTTTCATACTATTGATTCCTCCTTATGAATAGGTTCGACCCTTCCATGTGATTTCCCGTTTCCTAAAGCTTCGAATCATCGCACTGGCTAGCAAGATGACATAAAGGAGTACCGCCAGTGGATGAAGCCACCAAACATGTCGGATTTGTGCCGCACGATCGATCCGGAATCTTGCTAAGTAAAGAAGAATCAGTGCGCCACCCATCTGCCAGGATGGGTGAAGGATGAGATAAGGTAGGACACTTGCTTGAATCAAGTAAAAGAGTAGAAAGTATAATCCGACGACGTAGGAATCGTTCATCCCACGAAAGACATTCTTTAGAAAACCTTGCCAGACCTCTTCATTCGTGGCGTACATGTCGCAAGAAACAACTGGGGCGACTTCGACAAGTGTCGTTGTCCATCCATGTCGTTTAAATGTACGACAAAGCTCTAGGTCGTCTACAAGAGCCGTTCGAATGCTGTCATGTCCACCGACTTGTTCGTAAGCATGTCGTTCGACGAGGACGACCATTCCGTTCGCAGCGGCAAAAGCCGGATGTTTCACCTTGCGAAACGGAATCGGAAGATGCTGTGCGATAAGAACATGTTGTATCGGAATCAAACACTTCCCGAGAAACGTCGGTACAGGAAATGACGGAAAACCAGAAAGGAAAACGGCTCGTTCTGTTCGTAACGTTCCGTATAAGCGACAAATTGCATCAGGTGTCAGTGTCACATCAGCATCGAGAAATAATAGATAGTCCTCTGTCGTTCGTCTCGCGAGTTGATGACACGCATGGACCTTTCCTGCCCAGCCTACTGGTAAGGGAAGACCATCAATCACCGTAAAACGATTGTCTTGACCAATCCGATCGAGCAATAACTCACGCGTCCGATCGGTCGAACGATCTTCATATAAGTAGACGTGCATACCTGATGTCAAAGCGGGTTCCAGTGCGTCTAATAATTTTCGTACATTGCGCTCCTCGTTACGTAACGGGATGCAGATTGCTAGACTATCTGGTTGAACGGCATCCGTTAATCGAGGTAAAAAAGCTAAATTGACCCATGTGTAGAGACAGACAGCTAGAGCGAGGAAAAAAAAGAACCAACTCATGACCGAAGTGCCCGTAACCAGCGCTCCGTTCGCGCAGGGAGTGGTTCCCTTCGTTTTGAGATACAGCGATACAAATCAACACGCTCTGCCATCGCATCTGCTCGTATGTCGTCATATAGTGCTGTTAGCTCTACTGTCAGACGTTTTACTTGGACACTGGATCGTTCGTCAGACAATGGATAAAAGCGACGCGTCCTTACATAGACATCCGGTTGCTGTTCATGTCCGTACGAATAGTAGAAGGCGACGAGAGACACGGTATCCGCATGACGCATTAATTGCGTTGCTCCACTTGCTAAGTGCATCGGTCGTTCTTCTTGATGCCGTTCCTCACCTTGAGGAAACATCCAGACGCTGCTGCCGTTTTGGAGTCGTGCTTTTGCATAATGAAGGCTTTTCTTGATATCAGAGAACGATGTCCGGTCGACAGAGAAAGCTCCGAGACGGGAGAAGAATGGAAAACGGGCGAGTCCTGCCTGGTCAATCATGACATAGGGGTCGTGATGGAAACAGGTCTGATCCAAATGAAAGAGAATCATGCCGTCCCACCAAGAACTATGCGTAGCAAGCATGAGCCCTGGGACGGGTAGATCGTCTGCGCGGTATAAAACACGGTGAAAATGACGCTGAATCAAAGCATGATCAACATACGCATGAAATACGGATTCAGCTAATTTGCTTTTGTTTGCTTCTTTCAACGATAACCCCTCGTTTCACAATGAAATAGACGATGAACGCACTTAAGCTGACCAAAGTGACGCCATAGAGACCAGCAACTCCTGCTGTTACACCGAATAAAGTGTGCAACATCAAAAAGAGATACTGATTGTTTTGTTCGAGTGCGGCATCCGTCGCTTTGACTTGATAGCGATTGATGAAAAAGGAAAAGACGAGCGCCGTTCCATACCACCCGAAGAAATTCTGTGTCGGAATATCGTAATACCAGCCACCGTCTTGCCAAAGCCAATACGATTTCACGTTAGCAGCAACAGGATCGATCGCTAAATCGAGCCAAACGGCAAACAATGGAACGAGAATCAGTGTACTATAGCGAAATGAGAACAAACGGGAGAAAGCGAGACTCGCACCCATGACCGACAACCATGCAGCCCCAATCGTAATCGGCACACCTAATAACTGGACACCGAAATCCGACTCGTAACGATATGTTCCGAACGGCCAACCGGTATGGACCCCAATCGACTCAATGATGATCGAACCAAAGAAGATGAAGGGGATGACAAGACGTCCCTTCGGTAAGACATGCCAAAAATAGAGAGCTGCGTATAAGCCGGAAGCGAATAAAAAGACGGCATTGGCCCACTCGAGCCAAGGGGGAAGTAACGAAAAACCGACTAAGATCAAGCCAATGGCGAACCAAATCGAAAAGAAAATCCAAAGACGTTTATGAAACTGCTCCATGCGTGACATTCCTCCATTTCCAAAATAGCTTCTGTCATAAGTATACCCATATATCTTGAAAACGAGCGAGGGAGAAGCGGTCTTATAAAAAAAGTGGTCCGGCTTCTCGCAAGAGAAACCGAACCACTTCCTATCATCATCCGTTTGAATGTTGTTTTTGCTTCTTCTTTTTGATAAATGAGAAAAGGAGAAACGCGATATACAACGGAACAGCGACGAACCAAAATGTTGACCACTCATTGCTACGCGCAATCATGACATACGTCACGTACAGCAACGTAAAGGTGATGACGAACGTATGGCGCGGGACGGGAATGTCTTTAAAGCTTGGAATCTTGACACGACTGACCATCAAGAAGGCAAGACCTGTAAAGACGAGTGGGACCATCAAGTCGTTCATTCGTCCGCTAAACAACGTGACGACAGCCAAAATACCACCTGCCGCTGTAATCGGTACACCTGAAAAATAAGCAGATGCCACATTCGTTGCCGATAAATTAAACCGGGCAAGACGGAATGCGCCGAACAACGGGAACAGAGCAGAGATTAGTAAACCAACTTCTCCGAATTCATAGAAATACGTATAGTAGGCCATCATTGCAGGTGCGACACCGAATGTCACGATATCTGCTAATGAGTCCAGTTCTTTTCCGAAGTCGCCTGCTACACCAAGCATCCGAGCAAGACGTCCGTCCAGACTATCAAGCATCATCGCGATGACGATTAGTAAGGTGGCATTTTGAAAATCACCTTTTGCTGCCATGACGATGGCTAAAAAACCACAATACAGATTTCCGAACGTAAATAGGTTGGGTATTGAATTACGAACACGATCTTTCCACAAAATGATTCCTCCTGCCACTTCATCGATACTACTCATCATACCATAATTAGGAGATGGAATTCAGCCGTTCGTAAAGAGAATCCCCTGAGTGAAAGATAAAAAATCATGAGGATTCAATCGAACTTGATGTCCACGTTTTCCAGCGGATATGATGATGAATGGTTCATGGATAGCACGATCCGATAAAAGAACCGGAAAATTCTTCTTAGCACCGATGGCAGAGACACCACCTCGAATATAGCCAGTCAGGAATTCTAACTCCTTCATCGGAACAAGCGCGACTTTTTTCGAATGCAATGCTTTAGCCGCTGCCTTTAGAGAGAGTTCTTCTTCCCCCGAAATGACGACGAAGACATATTTATTTTCGACCATTTTCAAAACAAGGGTTTTAAAAATGGTCGAAAGGGGGTAATTAATCTTTCTAGCGACGGCTTCAGCAGATAAATCATCAAGATCAACAGGATAAGTGAGGGATTCAAAGTCAATCTTAGACTGCTTCAGAAGCCTCTCGACGTTCGTTTTGCTCATGTGTTTCTCCTTTGACGAGTGAGTATTGGACCCATTTCCGTCCGTGCCAACGTTTCATGGCGAAAATGCCACGGAACCATTCGTCAGCAGAGAAGGCAATCCAGATTCCAAGTAAACCGAGACCGAAACCAAGACCAAGCGTATAACTTAGGACGACCGCGATTCCCCACATCGATAGAATACCGATGGCGACAGGGAAACGAACATCTCCTGCCGATTTAAGAGTTCCCATGAGCACGATGTTCATTGCGCGACCTGGTTCAAGAATGACGCTTGCCCAGAGTAGTGGGATACCGATTGCAATGATTTCGGGACTCGATGTGAACGCTGATAGAATCGATGAACCGAATGAAGCAAGAGCGACAGCTGAGATGAAGCTTGCGAAAACAGCGATCTTCAATGTTTTCACAGCACGTCCGTATGCTTGTTCAAATTGTTGAGCACCAACTTGGCGTGCGACGAGTAATTGAGTTCCTTGAGCGATGGCAAGCGTAAATAGGAAACAAAGCATCGTGATGTTTGATACATAAACACGAGCAGACAACGCTGCTTCACCAATCGTTGCGATGAATCCTGTGATGATGAGTTGTGAGAATTGATACGAGATCCCTTCACCAGCAGATGGGATTCCGATGTTCATGATTCGTTTCACATCCTCACGATTGAAATGAATCAAGTCTTTTACTGTAAAACGTAAAGAAAGTTTGCGGTAAACGACAAAGAACAACACAAGGACAGCGATTGTCCGGGCGATGACGATCGACCAAGCGACACCAGCAACACCGAGAACGGGAATGCCGAAGAGTCCAAGAACAGCGATGACGTTACCAAAAGCACTAACGAAATTCATGAGTAGCGTGACGTACATAGCATTTTTAGTGAATCCATGACTCCGAAGAATCGCACCCAGTGTCAGTGAGATGGCTTCTAAGAAAAGGAACAAACCAACGATCTTAATGAACGTTTCGCCATAAACGAGGGTCTCTCCTTCTAATGAGAAAAATCCAAGAAGTTGTCTTCCGAACAAGACGACGGTCAGAGAAACGATGAGACCGGTATACAAGTTAATTGCAAAAGCGGATCGAGCAGTTTGGCGAGCATTTTGTGTCTTTCTTGCACCAAGATACTGACCAATGATGATCGTTGCACCGACCGATGTGATATTGAATAAAATGATGAAGATATTCAAAATTTGATTGGATACGCCGACTGCCGCAGCAGCGCTATCCGAGTAATAACTTAAAATCAACGTTGCAATGATTCCGAGACTCATATGCAGTGCGATTTCAATGAATAATGGCCACGTAATGTGGAATAAGCTTGGTTGCTTGACTGTTTTCATAAAATAAATCCCCTTTGTTTCATAAAACGAATAGTGTTTCTTTATCTTTTTGAAACTATACGCCTTCAATTTTCATAATGAAAGAGGGTTTTTTGTCTTTCATCGAAAAAATAGAGATTTAAAAGGATTTTCATAAAATATCACGAATACATCATAATGAACAATCATTCATTTTTAAAAGGTAGGGGAATCCGATGAAACGAGAACTGAATTATGTCGTCAAGGATCAGATTGCGACGTTAACGCTCGCTCGACCGAAACAATTGAATGCATTAACCTCGAATTTATTAGAAGAACTCGCAGACGCTTTAGAAGAAGCAAATCAAGATGAAGAAGTACGAGTCATCGTCTTGACTGGTGAAGGACGCGGTTTTTGCGCAGGACAAGATTTAAAAACTGTCTCTCCTGAGCTCGACCATGGTGAATATCTAAAGCAGTATTACCATCCTGTCGTTCGGGCAATCGCTAAATCGAAAAAACCGACGATTGCTGCCATCAATGGTGTAGCGGCAGGTGCCGGTTTATCATTGACGCTTGCCTGCGATTTCCGGCTCGTCCACGCGGAAGCGAAATTGTCGCTCGGATTCATCAATATCGGTCTTGTCCCGGATGCAGGAGCTCCGTATTTCTTACCTCGGCTAATCGGTGCAGCAAAAGCAACGGAGCTTGCGTTACTCGGTGATACGATATCAGCAGACGAAGCCGTTTCGCTCAATCTTGCGACACGAAGCATCGAATCAGAGAAATTTGGAGAAGAGGTCACAGCTTTTGCTCGTCAGCTAGCGAATCGTCCGACGAAAGTGATCGGGTACATTAAGCAGCTGCAAGCAGCGAGTTATGAAAATAATTTGGAGGAAATGCTCGCTCAAGAAATCGTCTACCAGTCACGTGCTGGAAAAACGGAAGACCATCGTCATGCTGTTGAATCCTTCATCGAAAAAAAACGCCCTGTTTTTGTCGGACGATGAATCGAAGAACATAGGAAGAACATATATAGAAGAAAGACGTCGGAAACGCACGATGCGCCGACGTCTTTTTAATTCAATTTCTTTTTGATTTTTCGTGCGGTCGCATGGGTGCGATTCGTTAATCCCGTAGAGATACGGAATAGTAAAATTCCAAGAAAAGCAGAAACAAAAATGTATATCCCAGTCAATGTCACGAATGCACCACTAGCGAGCGTGATGAAAAGTATCGAAAATTCACCACGTGGACCAAGACAGAAGCCAGATTCGATCGCATGATAATTCGATAGACCAAAGGACCTTCCGCCGAGGTAACCGACTAAGAATTTAGAGACGACTCCCCAAATGACAAGAGCGAAGAAAAATAGATCAATCGGTAATCCGTCAGTCAACTCGAATGACATTCCGAACGTGATAAAGAACAATGGTAATAATAAGTCTTGAAACGGCGTGACTAGTCGTCTAAGATAACGCGTCTCATCCAGTTCGGTTAACAGAATACCGATGATAAAGGCGCCAAGTACTTCTGACAATCCGAATAAAATACCGATACCGGAAAATAACAAGATTAACCCGATGATTCCGATGCCGGCATCAGGATGACGGTAGAGTGAATCGACGAGACGTTTCCGTCTTCGGATGAATAACGTCATGATGATTAAAGCAATGAAGAAGAAGGCGAACCCTAAAAAGATGATGCTGATTTTGGCAACCGAGAACGTCTCAGTCCCTAAAACGAACGGGGCCGTCGTCAGTAGGATCGGTGCCATCAAATCTTCGAAGACGAGTAAGGACAGCACGAAGCGATTCACATCCTGATGTTTATCCGGTTCCCGATCGAGCAGTCGAGCTGAAATCGAAGAACTCGTCGCATACAAGACACAGCCGATCAAAAACGATTCGGCGATGGAAAAACCGAACGATAAAGTCAACAGGATTGTTCCACCAAACGAAAGTAGAATATCGATGACTCCTGCTTTCCAAATGGAACGGAGCTGAATCAGCAAGTCCGCCACTGAAAATTTTAGGCCGAGTAAAAAGAACAGGACGATGATGCCCGCTTCTCCTCCGAGTTTCAGTTCTTCGGGAGGATCGTAATAAAATCCAAGGACGATTCCAATCAAGATGAAGGCCAGAATACTCGGGATGTGGAATCGTTCACTCAAGTAACTGATCGTAAACAATCCAATGAGGATGAGACCGGCGTAAAAGAAAATTTCCATGGAGGATGTCCTCCTTTCTGTACCCTATACCCTAATTCGATGGCATTCATTAACTTGTTTTTATCTTGGAGAACGGATACAGAAAAAAGCCTGTACACAAAACTTCTTTTTAGAAGGTGGGTGTACAGGCTTTTAGGTGGTTATAAGACTTGAACGATCGTTCCAGAATACGCGGGGAGAGAAACATCAAGTGTCTGCTGGTGCGTGTTCGTCAATAAATCAAGTCCTCGACCAGCTTGTGGAGCGGTCAGCGAAACAGGAACATCTGAATTGTTGAAGTAGATATAATACAATCCTTCCGGGCTCATGCGACGCATGATGATCGTATTCGTCTCATCATTCGCATGAACGAAAGAAATGTGACCTTGGTTCGCAAGCGTCTTATGCTGCTTTCGAAGCTGTAACAAGTGTCGCGTATAGGCGAATAACTCCTGATCCTGCTCCTCTGGATCCCATGGCATGCATTTCCGACAGCCTGGATCTTGATCGCCATCGAGACCGATTTCATCACCATAATAGATGACGGGACTACCCGAGAACGTCAACATCGATAACAAGAGAAGACGAAGCTTTTGTTTGTTATTGCCAGCACGCGTCAACGCACGTGGTGTATCGTGTGAACCGATTAAATTAAAGGTCACTTCATTGACATTCATCGTGTTTGAGAACAATACATGCGACATATCGTTCGCATACGAAGTTGCTTTAGTCTTATCTAAAGCAAAGAAATTCAAAGCGGCATTCGTAAATGGATAGTTCATGACGGCGTCAAACTGGTCACCGAGCAACCATTCCTGTGAGTCATGCCAAATTTCACCAAGGATATACGTGTCAGGGTTGACTTCCTTAACGACTTGACGGAAATCACGCCAAAATGCGTGATCGACCTCGTTGGCGACGTCGAGTCGCCAGCCATCGATTCCGAATTCCTCGACCCAATAGCGGGCGACATGGAGTAAGTATGACTTTACTTCATCGTTCTCGGTATTGAATTTCGGCATCTCAGGTACGAAAGCAAATGTATCGTAGTTCGGTAGCGGTTCGGTCACGAGTGGGAAATCGCGCAAGTGGAACCATTCCTTATATGTCGAATGACTACCATGTTCACGGATATCAGCAAAGGCTTTATGGTGGAAGCCAGCGTGATTAAAGACGGCATCTAGCATGATGCGAATACCATGTGCATGTAACAAATCAACCATTTCCTTGAATTTTTCTTTCGTGCCGAACTGTGGATCAATTTCTAAGTAATCAATCGTATCGTATTTATGATTCGATTTCGCCAAGAAGATCGGACAGAAGTAAATGCCAGTAATACCGAGCTCAACAAGGTAGTCGATATGATCGATGACACCCTGGAAATCTCCACCGAAGAGATTCGTCGTCGTCGGTGCCGTGCTGTTCCATGGAAGTGTACCAGCAGGATCGTTCGTCGTATCGCCATTTGCGAAGCGGTCTGGGAAGATTTGATACCAAACCGTATCCTGGACCCAATCTGGTGCAGTAAATACGTCGACTGCATTAAGGAAAGGAACGCAGAAATAATATCCAGTGTCATCAAGTGGTTTTTCGTCGAACCATCCACGCTCTGTAAAGATTTGGCTTGTCGCACCGTCATGGAGACGGAAACCATATCGTAGACGACGGAAGGGTGGAACGACATCAATGAACCAATAATCATATAGTTCATCAGAGCCACTACGCTTCATCGGCGTTTCGAATGTATTCCAGTAGTTTGATTTCGAGGGATCGAAGTTCCAGTCGGCGGCATCTGGGTTTTCAGTATGCCAATCATACGGATCGCCCCAAATCAAATCGACGCGATCAACGTCATTTTTTTTTGTTTGTAAACGGATGTGGATCGTTCGCTCGTCATACTTATAGACGAAGGGAGACATCGCACGGTGAAACACAGCTTCTTTGAACATGGCAGTCACTCCTTAACGCAATCGCTTGCATCGTATTGATTATATCTTCGACCTAAGAATAGTAAAGCGCTTTCTTAAAGTCAATTGCAATCCCATGAAATCAAGGATTCCTGATAAAAGTCGAGAGTATGATGCAATCGTTTGCATCATGTTGTGCAAACGATAAAAATGAAAACGTTTTCTTTTTGTTTGCTTATCCAACCTAGCATTTGATTCAAATAATGAAATCAGAAATAAAAAGTTTTTGAAATGTAAGAAAATAATTGATTAAAAGGTCTTGTCAAAAGGATTTTAGATTGTATAATAAAAATGTAAAGGTGATGCAAACGTTTTCATAAAACGCTTACAACCATTTGGTTGTTATCATGGGAAAATGGTTGTGCCTTTATGCAAACGTTGTGCATTAAAACGTATCATTCATAAGTTAACTTGGGGAGGAAATTTCAATCATGGAAATGAAAAAATTCGTAGCAGGTCTTTCTGTATCTGTCATGGCAATGGGTGCACTTGCAGCATGTGGCGGTGGATCAGATTCTGATTCTTCATCTTCAGAATCAGGCAGTAAAAAACCATCTAAAATCGTCGTCTGGGAAGATACAGACAAAGCTGAAACGACAAAAGCGGCAGCTAAAGCGTTCGAAGAAAAAGAAGGCGTGAAAGTCGAAGTCAAAGAAGTCAAAATGACGGATCAGCAAAAGAAAGTAGCACTTGATGGACCAGCAGGTAAAGGACCAGACATCATGCTTCTTCCTCATGATCAAATTGGTACAGTCGTTGACCAAGGGTTGATTGCTGAACTTAAAGACGGAGAAAAAGCACTTGAGCCGTTCCTCGATACTGCAAAATCAGCAGTAACGTTTGACGGGAAAGTCTACGGATATCCGAAAGCCATTGAAACACCAATCCTCCTTTTCAATAAAGATGAACTAAAAGAAGCACCAACTTCGATGGATGACTTATACAAACTGTCTACTGAAAAGAAAAAAGATGGTAAGTACGGATTCCTTGCTCTGTGGGACAACTTCTACTTCGCATACGGTCCAATCGGTGGATACGGTGGTTATGTCTTTAAAGACAATGGTGGCAAATTGGATCCAGCAGATATCGGCTTGAACAATAAAGGTGCCGTCGAAGGAATGGATTACATCGGTAAATGGTATAAAGAGGGTCTCTTCCCGAAAGGTCTCATCGGTGGTGGCGGTGGTCAAGCCATGGACCAACTCTTCGGTGATAAAAAAGCTGCAGCTGTCATGAACGGACCATGGGCTGTTGCAAGTTATAAGGAAAAAGGTATCAACCTTGGAGCTTCGGAACTTCCAAAACTTCCAAACGGTGAACCGATCAAAACTTTCGTTGGTGTAAAAACATACGCAATTTCAGCATACTCAGAAAATGCTGAGTGGGCTGAAAAGTTCTTGGCTTCTCTCACTGGTAAAGATAACGCGAAAGCAATGTTCGAGAAATACAACGAGATCCCACCAGTCACTGAACTTCAAGAAGATGCAACAATCAAGGACAATGAAGTCGCAGCAGCAGTCTTCGCGCAAGCGAAAAACGGTGTACCTATGCCGAACATCGCTGAAATGGGTCAAGTTTGGGAGCCGATGGCAGCAGCACTTCAACTTGTTGCAACGAACAAACAAGACGCACAAAAATCAGCAGATGATGCTGTCAAACAAATCAAGCAACAAATCGAAGCAAACAATCAATAAGCGTAAGTGGAACGCATGAATCCATGACAAAGAGATAAAGAGAGGGGGATCTTGGATTCCCCCTCATCTTTATGGTTGGAAGAGAAGCCTGAGGTCAGACATGACCTTTGGAAAGGAGAACGGACGATGGCTGCGATTGCAACACCACACCCGACGAATCCAACGCCTGAAAAAAAGACGAACCACCGCAAGATTGCGGCGCTGATGTCGATCATTCCAGGAGTAGGACAACTATACAATAAACAATTCCTTAAAGGCGCGACATTTTTTATTGTCGTACTTTCATATTTCCTCGTTAACTTTGAACTGTTCTTCAAAGGAGCCGGAAATGGTCCTGGCGATCGCGGAGCGATCTGGGGCTTGATTACACTCGGTGAGGTACCAGGCGTAAGGGGGGATCACTCGATCTTTCTAATGGTCGAGGGCATCATTGCCTTGATTTTACTTGTCTTTGGTATCGCCATTTACGTCTGGAACTTTATCGATGCGTATCGAATCGGTAAGTTACGTGACATGAACCTCGAAGTACCTTCCTTGAAGATGCAACTACGGAACTTCCGCGATAACGGGTTCCCGTACGCGATGTTGATTCCTTCACTAGTACTTTTAGTGTTCACGGTCGTCTTACCGTTGATCTTTACATTCTTGATTGCGTTTACGAACTACAAATTCAACAACTCACCACCAGCGAAGCTGGTCGACTGGATCGGCATCCAAAACTTCCTGAACATTTTCACCGTCGATATTTTCCGTGATACGTTCGTGAGCGTTCTTGGTTGGACGCTTGTCTGGACCGTCGCTTCGACGACAGGGGTCATCGCAATTGGAATCGGCCTTGCAGTCTTGCTGAATCAAAAAGGACTCAAAGGAAAACGTTTCTTCCGTTCGATCTTGATTCTTTCATGGGCAGTACCAGCGTTCATCACGATTTTGATCTTCCGCTCGATGTTCAATGAAACTTTCGGTGTCTTCAATACGACATTGTTACCAGCGATCGGTCTTGAGAATGGTCTCGACTGGATGACGGATCCGACGTATACGAAGCTTGCCTTGATTGGTATTCAGTGGTGGTTAGGATTCCCATACATCATGACGCTGACGACAGGAATCTTACAGTCGATTCCTGAAGATCTTTATGAAGCGGCGACGATTGACGGAGCAACAGCAGGCGAGAAATTCCGCCTAATCACGTTACCGATGATTCTATTTGCAACGGCACCAATCTTAATCACGCAGTATACGTTCAACTTCAATAACTTCAATATCATTTATCTCTTCAACAATGGTGGACCGGCAGTACCGGGACAATCAGCAGGTGGAACGGATATCTTGATTTCATGGATTTACAAATTATCGCTCGGCTCAAATCCGCAATACGGATTCGCAGCAGCCATCACGCTTGTGTTGTCGTTCTTCATCATGACGATTGCCGTCATTCAGTTCAAGCGTTCAAAATCATTCAAAGATGAGGATATGATCTAATATGAGAAAACAAAACCGAATTAATATGGCGTTGTCATATCTCATTTTGACGATCGCCTCCATCATTATCGTCTATCCACTTCTTTGGGTCGTGGGTACCTCACTGAACCCAGGGAAAAGCATTACATCGGATATTTTCCCAAGTAATCCGACATTAATTCACTATTTCGATTTGTTTGATCCAGCAAAAACGGATTACGGCATGTGGTACTTGAATACGATTAAGATCGCCGTCATCACGATGGTGGTATCCGTCGCTTTGATTACGTTAACAGGATATATTTTTTCACGTTATCGCTTTGTCGGTCGGAAAAATTCACTGATCTTGTTCCTCGTGTTGCAGATGGTACCGCAATTCGTTGCAATCATTGCGATTTATGTCCTGCTTAATATGTTAGAATTATTTGATACGCATCTGGCGCTTATCTTACTCTATTCAGGTGGCGCGATTCCAATGAATACGTATCTTGCCAAAGGATATTTTGATACGATTCCAAAAGAACTTGATGAGGCGGCACGGATGGATGGTGCCGGTCACTTACGAATCTTCTGGCAAATCATCTTACCGCTCGCAAAGCCGATGGTCGCCGTCATCGCGTTGTTCAACTTCATGGCTCCATTTAACGATTTCATCTTAGCATCGCTTGTGCTGCGTTCTCCTGAGAAACAGACGCTTGCGGTCGGGTTGTATAACATGGTGTCAGAGCAGTTCGACAACAACTTTACGTTATTCGCGGCAGGTGCCGTATTATCAGCAGTTCCAATCGTTCTTCTTTTCTTCGCATTCCAGCGTTTCTTCGTTTCTGGTTTGACAGCTGGTGGAACGAAAGGATAATCATAAGGGGGAAATCAGCGGCATGAGACGAGGCATAATGCTTCTCCTCTTGCCGCTTCTCTTGTCTATCGGACTTCAACCGATGATCGGGGAAGCAGCAAGTTGGGAAAAAGAACGGATGTATTTCATCATGGTTGATCGGTTCGAGAACGGAGACCCGAGTAATGACCGAGAGGCGGATCCTGAGAATCCAAAAGCCTTCCAAGGTGGAGATTTAGCAGGGGTGACGAAACGTCTTGATTACATCAAGAAAAAAGGCTTCACATCAATTTGGTTAACACCAATCTTTAAGAACCGTCCAAATGGGTATCATGGATACTGGACGGATGATTATTACGAGATTGATCCGCATTTTGGAACAAAAGAAGAGTTCAAGCGTCTCGTCAAGGAAGCGCATGACCGAGATATCAAGGTCGTTCTCGATCTTGTCGTCAATCACTTAGGACCGAATCACCCAATGGTCAAAGAAAAACCGGACTGGTTCCATAAAAATCAACCCATCATGAACTGGAATAACCCATCGGAAGTCGAAAATAATTGGTTATTTGATTTACCAGACTTCAATACGGAAAATCCTGAAGTTGTGAATTACTTAATTGATGTTGCGAACTACTGGGTCGATGAAACGGGTATAGACGGTTATCGACTGGATACGGTTCGCCATGTGCCAGCCGCATTTTGGAAAACATTCATTCCTGCAGTAAAGGAAAAGCATCCAAACTTATTCTTACTGGCTGAAGTGTTTGACGGAGATCCGCGAAAAATTGCCTCCTATTCAAAATTAGGCTTTGATTCCGTCACGAATTTCCCGTTTTATTATGGGGTTAAGGACCAGTTTGCCCGCAAAAATGGTTCAGCGGAAGAACTCGATTCAGTTTATAATCGAGATACTACGTTTAATCCGAATGCTAAAGGACTTGCAACTTTCATTGACAATCATGATGTCAAACGTTTCATCACGGAAGCGAAGATTAGTGGCGCAAAAGAAGAGGAGCGTCAACTTCGATTAGCGCTGTTTGCACTCTATGCTGCTCCAGGTATGCCAATCGTCTACCAAGGAACAGAGGTAGCGATGCCAGGCGGTGAGGATCCCGGAAACCGGATGATGATGACATTTGATCAAAACAAGAAGATGCAACAGTACGTAAAAACGTTGAATGAGATGCGCGAGGACTACCCAGCGTTTGCCACAGGGAAGCAACGCTTGATCGCAAAAACGGATCATATGGCGGTCTACTCACGGGAAACCAAACAACAACAAGTCGTTTATGCGATTAATCTTGGGGAGAAAAAAACGAGCTTACGTGTATCTGCGAAAGAAATCGGTAATGATCAGCGTTTGAGAGGTCTTTTATTCTCAGACTTGGTGCGTCAAGATGGTGACGCGTATGAAATCACGCTCGATGCAAGTAGCGCAAATAGCTACGTCATCGAAAAATCACAAGTCAATTGGTGGTCGATCGTCGCAATCGGTGCAATCGCTCCAATTTTAGCGCTCATACTTCTTCTCGTTCACCGTAAACGGATGCAACGTCAAACGAAATAAAATACTTAAGTAGGGGAAATGTGAGGTGAAGGGGATGCAGGTAACAATCAAGGATGTAGCACGGGAGGCAAATGTCGCACCCTCGACGGTGTCACGCGTCATCGCGAACAGTTCGCGTATCAGTCAAAAGACGAAAGAACGGGTACGACAGGCGATGGATGAACTCGGATACTATCCGAACGTTCATGCGCGCAGTCTAGCGAATCGGACGACACAAGCGATTGGTCTCGTCATGCCGAGTGCCGCAACAAAAACGCTTCAAAATCCATTCTTTTCAGAAGTCATTCGAGGGATTAGTACAAAAGCGCATCAAAATGGATATTCGCTTTATATGACGACAGGTGTCTCGGAAGAAGAGGTTTACGAAGGTGTCGTCTCGATGGTTCAGGGTCGCCGCGTCGATGGTGTCGTCGTTCTTTATTCCCGAACGGATGATAAAGTCGTTCAATTTTTGCAAGACTCGAAGTTCCCGTTCGTCGTCGTCGGGAAACCATTCAGTGATTCGTCGCACGTCACGTATGTCGATACGGATAATTATCTGGCAGGTCGAGAGGTAACGAAGTATTTACATCAACTCGGACACGAGTGCATCGCATTCGTAGGTGGCGCACAGGACTTAGCCGTGACGCAAGAGCGTGTCGGCGGATACAAGACGGCTCTCATGGAAGAGGGCATTCCAATTCAAGAGTCTTATATTGTCAGCGCACCATTTATGACGACAGGAGGGGCTGAAGCAGTCAAACGACTAATGTCACTTGAACACCCACCGACCGCTGTCGTTGTCAGTGACGACATGATGGCACTTGGTGTCATGAGTACGCTCAATGAGATGGGCATCAGTGTACCAGATCAAATGGCTGTCGTCAGTTTCAATAACTTGTTCATCGCAGAATTCTCAAGTCCACCGTTGACTTCTGTCGAAATCAATATCTTTGGACTTGGCTTTGAAGCAACGAATTGTTTGATTGAACAAATCAATGAAGATGCGACGCCTTATGGGAAACGCGTCATTGTCCCACACTATCTTGTCGTCCGTCAGTCTTGTGGCGGAGAATCCGAAGCATGAAACGAAAGTCTATGTTTAAACCGACGGGTTTAATCATAGACTTTTTTTGATGCAAGAGACATCTATTCCTAGTAAAAGGAAGCGGTTGCAGAAAAAGAAATTTATTTTCGTGCAAACGATTGCATTGAAGCTTTTTATGTGTACAATAAAGAATGTAGAGTATAGATGAAACGCTTACATGATCAGGCTAGCTGACATGTTTAGCATAAAAGGAGCGACTTGACGATGAAACGACTTTTTGAGGTCAATGAGTGGAAAATTACAGAACTTGGTTTTCATCCAGAAGATAATCGACTAGCAGAATCGATGACATCGATCGGAAACGGTCATATGGGAATGCGCGGTACATTTGAAGAAGAGTACACAGGTGACACACATCAAGGCATGTATGTCGCAGGTGTTTATTATCCAGATAAGACACGTGTTGGTTGGTGGAAAAATGGTTATCCGGAATACTTCGCGAAAGTACTCAATGCTGTCAATATCATGGGCTTAAAAGTATCCGTTAATGGAAAAGCAGTTGATTTGAACACGTGGGAAGTCGTCGACTTCAAACGCGAACTCGATATGCAACACGGTGTGTTGTCACGGACGATGCTGTTGAAACATGGGGAAGAGGAAATAAAAGTTGAATCCAAACGTTTCTTCTCGATTGTCGATAAAGAAATCGCAGCCTTGCAATATACGGTAACACCTGTCAATTTCGAAGCAGAGATCATCATTGAATCGTATCTCGATGCGGATGTTGAGAATGAAGACTCAAACTATGATGAGAAGTTCTGGCTTCCCGTTGAACACGGAATCGAAGAGCGTTTTGGTTACGTCACGTCGAAGACGAAAAAGCTTGATTGGCATGTGACAGCAGCTATGATCACGGATGTCGAAGGCGCACGTTGTGAAGTCGTTGACGGCAATACGCAGTATGTCGCGAATCGTTTTACGAAACAAGCAGTAGTCGGAGAAGGTGTCACTGTCGAGAAATTCGTTGCGCTCGTAACGAATCGTGACTATGACATCGACGCATTACTGGAACAAGCGATGAAACGGGTTCATACCGCTTTCGAATCCGGATTTGATACATTACTTGCGACACATGAAGCAGCGTGGTTGCATCACTGGGAAGAAGCAGACGTGAAGATTGAAGGAGATGTCGAAGCACAACAAGGGATTCGATTTAATATCTTCCATATGTTCCAGACATACACAGGCGAAGATTCACGCCTTAACATTGGACCGAAAGGATTCACGGGCGAAAAGTATGGCGGTGCGACGTATTGGGATACAGAAGCGTACTGCTTGAACTTCTACCTCGCGACGTCGAAGCCGGAAGTGGCTTGGAACCTACTCAAATATCGGCATAATCAATTACCGCAAGCAAAAGAAAACGCGGATAAGAATGTCGGGATGAAGGGTGCGCTTTATCCAATGGTGACGATGAATGGAGAAGAGTGCCACAACGAGTGGGAAATTACGCATGAGGAGATTCACAGGAACGGCGCGATCGCGCATGCGATTTATAATTACACGAACTACACGGGTGACACGTCGTATCTCGGACAATACGGATTTGAAGTGTTAGTCGAGATTGCTCGTTATTGGGCAAGCCGTGTCAATTATGTGGCGCATAAGGATGTCTACATGATTCTTGGGGTGACGGGACCAAATGAATACGAGAACAACGTGAACAACAACTGGTATACGAATCTGATCGCAGCATGGTGTCTCGAATATACACAGACCGTTCACCGTCATCTAGCACAAGAAGAACCAGAACGTTTGCAAGAACTCATGCATCAATTAGCGTTGACGGATGAGGAACTGGCGAAGTGGGCAGATATCGACGCGAAGATGTATTATCCAAAAGATGAAGCAGCTCCTGGTATCTTCATGCAACAGGATGGCTTCATGGATAAGGAACAAATTTTGGTCGCTGAACTCGATCCAAAACATCTTCCGCTGAACCAGAATTGGTCTTGGGACCGGATCCTTCGCTCTGTATTCATTAAACAGGCAGATGTCCTGCAAGGTCTCTACTTCTTGACGGATCGCTTCAGTCTAGAAGAGAAGAAAGCGAACTTCGATTTCTATGAACCACGTACGGTTCACGAATCATCATTATCTCCATGTATCTACTCGATCATTGCAGCGGAAGTCGGCTATGAGGAAAAGGCAGTTGAATTGTACCAACGTTCGGCACGACTTGATCTCGATAACTACAACAATGATACAGAAGACGGATTACACATCACGTCGATGGTTGGATCTTGGATGTCGATCGTCCATGGATTCGCTGGATTACGGGTAGCGAACGATACGTTGTCCTTTAAGCCGATGTTGCCAAAAGGCTGGACGAGCTATGCGTTCCGGATGCAGTGGCGCGGTCATCATATCCATGTCCATGTTCAGCCAAACGCCGTCGAAATCACTCAGACGGAAGGCGAAGCATTCAGCTTAAACGTTCATGGAACGACTGTAGAAGTTCCGGCAGGAGGAAATATTACGGTGCCAGCTTCGATGACAGTATAAATACGATGAAAAAGAACTGATGCCAAGTCGGTTCTTTTTTTTGTAACACGAATTAGAGGACACCTTTGTCACAAATGAAAACGCCATCATGAAAAAGAACATCAATCTTTGGAAATCTTGACTATCCGACGACATTTGAATGTGCTAAAGTGTTTCAAGATAGTTATGAATGAGAGGAGAACGGCATGTGACAGCAGTAGTAAAGGAAAGTATGTTAAAAGTGATCGTGGCTACGATCGGAGGATTCGTCATTGCCGTTGCCATGAACTGGTTTTTGATTCCAAGTGGTGTTTATTCGACTGGATTTACTGGACTTGCCCAAATCTTGACGCAAGTCCTTCAAAATACAGCGTTTGCGTTTGGTGAAAACGTTTGGTTCTTAGCGCTGAACTTACCTTTGATCGTGCTTGCATGGATCATGTTAGGTCGGAGTTTTACAATCGTCACGTTGATTTCGGTTCTGGCAACGACAATTTTTATTGGTCTTATTCCTCAATATGCTGTCATACCAGGTGATCAGACACTGAATGCAGTGTTTGGAGGGGTCTTGCTTGCGATTGGTACCGGTATCACGATTAAATTCGGTGCTTCAACGGGTGGGTTTGATATCGTCGCCCTCATCTTTGCCCGTTTCTCCGATCGCAGTGTCGGCTTATATCTGTTCGTGTTGAACTTTTTGATCGCATTATTGGCAGGTGCGTTGTTCGGCTGGTCGACTGCCTTATATACGATCGTCTTCATCTACGTGACTTCTAAGGTCGTCGATGAGATTCATACAAGTAACCAACGCTTGACGATTTTTATTGTCACGAATCATGCGGATGACATCACGACGGCTCTGCATCAGCACATCATTCGTGGAATCACGCAGATTCCTTCGATCGGTACGTATTCACGAGCTGAGAAAGCGACGTTGATGATGGTCATTGAGCGTCACGAATTGCGGGATATCGAACGGATTTGTCGGGAAGCGGACGAGACAGTATTCATCAACGTCGTCGCGACGGACTCGGTCGTTGGATACTTCCGAAAAGGATAATGAAAAGGCACTTGCTCTGCGATATGCAGCAAGTGCCTTTTCGTATCTCTTCATGCGAGTCCTAAGACATGTTTTAAATAGTACGCGATACCATCGTCCTCGTTTCGCTTCGTCGTGCCATTTGCCAGGTGTTTTAAGGCAGGGATGGCGTTTCCCATTGCAACACCATGACCAGCATACTCGATCATTTCCAAATCATTTTCCTCATCACCAAACGCGACGATCTGTCGGGAATCAATCCCGAGATGATGCGCGATGTGAGCAAGACCGATCGCCTTACTTGTACCTTTTCGCATCACTTCGACCATGAATTCAGGTTTCACCCATTGACGATTAAGTACTGTCTCAGCATGGACATCGGATAGTTCGGAACGAATCTCATCGACATGTTCTCCTTTAGCATGAATCAAAAGTGACGTTGGTTCATGCATAAGCACCTTTCGTAAATCTCCCGTTGTGACCGACAAGGCGTGATCGGTATAAAATTCATAGATACCGACAGGATCATATTGAAAATAGACATGATCCGTGACTTCACAAACGATATTTTGTGTTTTTGTTTCAGCGACGGATTCCAAAATATGTTGGACGGTCTTGAGTGGAATCGGATGGTGCTGGACTTCAAAATGAACATTCTGCGGGTGATGGACGAGACCACCGTTAAAATTAACGATCGGTGTCGTTAATCCAAGCTGTTCGTAATATTTTCGAGCGTGACGGAAGGGTCGTCCTGTCGCAATGACGACTTCGTGACCGTTTGCACGTGCACGTTGAAGCGCAGCGATGTTCGCCACACTGATCGTTTTATCATCCTTTAAAAGGGTGCCGTCGAGATCGACAGCAATTAAGTGACGAGTCATGATGAAATCCTCCGCTTTCTTTTCGTTAGTTCTACTGTAGCATACGAAGTGACAGTCGCCTGTATGAATTGATGAAGTTTTTCAAGGAAAAGAAAGCGTTTGAAAAAAACGGAGAAAGGCTGTTGCTTAGATTAAAAAATGGTATACTACAAATCGTAGGACAACACTATAGTACGTTATGGAAACGGAGGGGAAATCATGCGTTTTCTCGTTACATTCTTTTGGTCATTCTTACTCGTGAACACAGCCGTGTTCATCGTATCAGCGGTTGATGCAGTATCGTATAGCTTTGGATTCGCGACAGCGATGTCTGTCGTCACTTCACTTGTCGTCTTCGCACTCGATGCCGTCAATGAAGATTTAGGTCTTGGTCAAGGGACTAAGGCAGAATAAGGAAAAGCGAGATATCGTCACTTGGACGATAGGCTCGCTTTTTGTCTTAAGGAGGAATGAGCGATGATCGTTATCGAACAGGTCATGTGGCAACAGATGCCGCAAAATGTCTACATAGCAGGAAATCAGATCATCGAAATCGGTTCCTACACCATAGATGAAGCACTGATTACACACCGGATTGATGGTCGCGGCAAACGGCTAGTTCCTGGTTTCATCGACGGACACTTACATCCAATTGGTGGAGGAGGGGAAGGCGGATTTGCGACACGAACGGCTCCGTTGACTGTTCGTGACATATTCGAAGGCGGTGTCACGACAGTCGTCGGATTGCTCGGAACAGATGGCTGGACGCGAACCGGAATTGATCTACTGGCACACATACGAGGATATGCCGCATCCGGTATTCGTCCCTTTCTCTTGAGCGGAAGTTACATGGTGCCACCCGTCTTCCTGACACATTCGACAGGGCATGATATCGTCCTCATCAATGAAGTGATTGGCATCGGAGAGATTGCCATCAATGATCACCGATCGACACAGCCGACTGCCCATGAACTCGCGCGGTTAGCATCAGAGGCTCGAATCGCCGGCATGGTCAAAGGCGTGTCGGGAACGATGAACGTCCACATCGGAGACGGGAAACAAGGGCTTGATTTATTACATGAAGTGATTGAAACGACTGATATTCCAATAGGGCAATTTCTCCCGACGCATATCAATCGGAGTGAACGGATTTTTGAGGCGGGACTCGCTTGGGCGAAACAGGGCGGACGAATCGATTTCACGACGTGTACGACAGAAAGCTTCGTTGATGAAGGAGAGATTCCGGCAGGGCAGGCTGTTGCCCGTGCTCTAGCAGCGGGAATCCCACCCGAGCAGATCACGATGTCGAGCGACGCTGGTGCAAGTCTTCCGGCGTTTGATGATGCAGGTCGATTAGTGCGAATCGATACAGGAAAACCATCTTCCTTGATGCAAGCCGTGCGCGATGCAGTAGAGCATGGTGTTGATTTTGATCAGGCAATTTCGACGATCACGCGACATGTCGCGGATGCATATGGCGTTCCGGGTGGGCAGGTAGCGACCGGAGAACGTGCTGATCTGTTACTGATTGATGACGCTTTGCAAATCGATACGATTCTTGCGAATGGTCATGCTATAATGATTCAGAAAAAATGGCTTATACCAGAATGACGGAGGGATAGACGTGTCAAAGAAGTCGAAACGAAAAAACACGAAAAAACCGCAATCCAAAGCGAACTGGATTACAGCGGGAGTCATTGCCTTGATCGTATTGGTTGGGGGATTACTGCTCGTCTTCACGGATCGTGATGATTCCGCATCGAAGAATGGCAATCTAACAGCTACACAAGTCTCGGATAAAGTAAAATCCGGTGACGAATTCTATACGTATTTCTATCAAACGGGATGCGTGCACTGCGAAAAAGTAAAACCATATCTTGTTCCGCTTGGTGAAAAACAAGACATTCCGTTCGAACAAATCGATCTTGCTTTCGAACAGTCAGCTTGGGACACGTTTGGCATCGAGGGTACACCGACGGTCGTTCATTTTAAGGACGGTAAGGAAGTCGGACGGGTAGCTGGTGAACAAACAGAAGACAGCTACAAAGAGTTCTTTGCTGGAAAAGAAGTAAAGGATTCAAAAGAAGAATCATCCGGTGATCTCAATGATTAAAAAATGGTTCTACTCTCGCGTGTTCGAGTTAAATGGACACCCGCTTGTTGCCAAACAGCTGAAACGGTTTGCGATGAGCCGGATCAGTCGTCCGTTCATCGGTCCGTTCGTTCGGGCATATGATTTGAATATGGCAGAAGCGACTCGGAATTTAGAAGCGTATTCGAGTTTACATGACGTTTTCATTCGTCATGTCAAACCGGAAATGCGACCAATTGATCAATCAGAAGGCGCATTCGTCAGTCCGTGTGACGGTATGTTGTCTGTCGTTGACGACTTGACGGCTGATAGCCGCTTTACCGTCAAAGGACAATCGTATACGGTATCAGAGTTACTCGGTTCCCATCACGAGGCGCAACAATATGTCGGGGGACGTGTGATGATCTTTTACTTGAGTCCGCAAAACTACCACCGTGTCCATGTACCGATGGACGGAACGATCCGGACCAGTTATACGCTCGGTCGGGATTCGGCACCGGTGAATGAGATCGGTCTCACACATGCGCTTCGTCCATTGACACGGAACTATCGTCGCGTGACACGTATCGTCCAAGGAAAACATGCACTTGAACATGTCATGGTCGGTGCACTCAACGTCAACTCAATCGTTCGGACAAACGAAGCAAAGGAACTTCGTCGAGGAGATGAGTTCGGATACTTTTCTTTCGGTTCAACGGTCGTCCTGATCTGTCCGAAAGATGCATTGACATTAGATACACAAGCGATTGGACCAGTTTTAATGGGGCAACGCCTCGGACAATGGCATTCATGAGAGCGAGGCGCCCGTTCAGGGCGTCTCCTTACGTTTAGGAGGAATGAATCATGCCGGCAATGGCATTAGCAGAAATCGGAAGTACACAGGTCCAGACATATATCGCACTTATCATTTTTTTAGTGACCTATGGCTTCATCATCAGTGAAAAAGTAAGCCGGGCGATCGTCGCTCTACTCGGAGCGCTCGCGATGGTCATCGTCGGCATTGTGGATCTCGAGACTGCATTATTTGAATACATCGAGTGGGGAACAATCGTCTTATTAATTGGGATGATGATTCTCGTTACGATTGCCAATCAATCTGGATTGTTTGAATATATTGCGATTCGTGCAGCGAAGACAACAAAAGGCGACCCAATCAAAGTGTTGATTCTATTATCCGCATTGACGGCACTTGGATCTGCCTTTTTGGATAACGTCACGACAGTCTTATTGATTGTCCCGATCACTTTCTCGATTACAAAGATACTTAAAATCGCGCCGTTTCCGTTCTTGCTCGCAGAAGTCCTATTTGCGAACATCGGTGGGACGGCGACCTTGATTGGCGATCCACCGAACATCATGATTGGTGCCGCGAATCCACACTTAACGTTCAATGCCTTTTTGCTGAATCTTGCACCGATCATCCTGATCATTACGGTCGTGACGATCGGCATTCTGTACTTCGTCTTCCGGAAGCAACTGCATGTCGAGGCAGAAGATCGACAAAAATTGATGGAAATCGATGAAAAGAGTTATATTGTCAGTCGAAAACTCGTCACGCGGAGTAGTGTCGTACTCGTTAGTACGATTGCACTCTTCGTATTGCATCCGATGCTTGATCGAATCGGACTCCATCTCGAAGCACCAGCGATCGCAATTCTTGGAGCGACCGTCCTGATGTTGCTAACGATTGAAAACGATCATCAGCTAGAAGGAATCTTTGCACGTGTTGAATGGACGACGATTTTTTTCTTCGCCGGACTATTTGTACTTGTTGGTGGAATTCAGGAAGCCGGTATCATTCGATATCTTGCGGAGAAGACGATTGATTTGACAGGCGGTGACATTCAGACGACAGCAACTGCTGTTCTTTGGTTGTCCGGTATCGCGAGTGCGACGATTGACAACATTCCGTTTGTCGCGACAATGATCCCGCTCATCAATGATGTCGCTGCTGGGATCGGACTTACACCAGCAGATGCGAAAGTGGATGTTTTATGGTGGTCCCTCGCACTCGGTGCATGTCTCGGTGGTAACGGGACATTGATCGGTGCATCGGCAAACGTCATTGTCGCGGGTCTTGCGACACGACAAGGTGAAAAATTCACCTATATGCGCTTTTTGATTTACGGAGCACCGATCACGATTGTGACGTTGATCCTATCCCAACTCTATTTGTGGATTCGGTATTATTAAGAAAACGGGAGGTTCGCCTCCCGTTTTCTTTTGTGCGTCGCTCTTGCTACCTGATTGTGCTATAATCGAACGATAAGAGCATAACTGTTTCTTAAACTTAACTATAGAGCTAGACCATTATCTGGAGGTTTTATTCTTGTTCAAACGACTTTATCCGAAACATTTCGTGGCTTCGATCTACGATATCGACCTTGAAATGCTCAAACGAAACGGTGTCAAAGCTATTTTGACCGATCTTGATAATACGCTCGTCGCATGGAATATCGCAGATGCTCCAGACGAATTGGTTGCTTGGCTGGATATGGTGAATAATCAATATGGTTTTGACGTCATCATCGTATCGAACAATAACGGAGACCGCGTTAAGAAGTTCGCGGATCCACTCGGACTGCATTATATTGCGCCTGCTCGAAAACCGCTTCCTATCGGGTTTAAACGGGCATTGACGGAATTCGGCTATCACGCGAAAGAAGTCGTCTTCTTAGGAGACCAACTCTTCACGGATGTACTCGGTGCAAACTCCGTTGGAATCGAAGTCATCCACGTTCAACCCGTCGTTAAGACGGACGGTGTCGTCACGAAATTCAATCGCCTGATGGAACGTGTCATTTTCCACCGGATGAAACGCAAAGGAATCTATAAATTGACACAACGCGTCAAGGAAGATCCTTCTGCACTGAAGCATCCGATCGAAACACTTCGTCAGGATAAGCAACAATAACCCTGTCAGATCGGTAGATGAAAGGGAAGGCAGTAGTCGCAACATGTACGGCGAGAGGTCGGAAGTTACGCTCTTGGAGTAGCGAGCAGGGCGCTACGGTGAAAAGAGAAGGGAAATCATTCCCGCATGCGGCTCAACATAATATGATCGAAGAAATCCACTGCGCTGGTTGTGGTGTCGCCATTCAAACGGAAGACACAAAAGCACCAGGATACGCACCTAAATCTGCACTTGATCGTGAAATGGTCATTTGCCAACGTTGTTTTAAATTAAAGCACTACAATCAAATTCAAGATGTATCTTTATCGGACGATGATTTCGTTAAAATCTTAGACGGAATTGGTCAAAAAGATGCACTTGTCGTTAAAATCGTTGATATCTTCGATTTTAATGGAAGCTGGTTACCGGGATTACATCGGTTCGTCGGAAAAAATGATGTCTTACTCGTCGGGAACAAAGCCGATTTATTACCGAAGTCATTGAATCCGAACCGTCTCATGAACTGGATGCGTCAAGCATCGAAAGAACTTGGATTACGTCCAGTTGACGTTCATCTGATCAGTGCGAAAAAAGGTCACGGGGTCGATGAACTTGCTGAGAAAATCGATTATTATCGAAAAGGACGCGACGTCTATGTCGTTGGTTGTACAAATGTCGGGAAATCGACCCTGATCAACCAAGTCATCAAACGTTTCGGTGAAGAGGATGAGGCCGTCATCACGGTCAGTCACTTCCCAGGAACGACACTAGATTTAATCGACATCCCACTTGACGATAACTGTAACCTGTATGATACACCGGGGATCATTAATCATCACCAAATGGCTCACTACGTTGATGCGAAGGACTTGAAGCTGATCACACCGAAAAAAGAGATCAAGCCGCAAGTCTTCCAAATCCATCCGCAACAGACGCTCTTCTTTGGAGGTCTTGCGCGATTGGACTATATGGAAGGGAACAAGCGTTCATTCGTCATCTATATGTCGAACGAATTGAAAGTTCACCGGACGAAGCTTGAAAAAGCAGACGATCTATATGCGAACCATAACGGTGAGCTGTTGTCTCCGCCGAACGAAAAGACGCGTGAGATGCTACCTCCGCTCGTCCGTCATGAATTCAGTCTTCGCGACAACATGAAGACGGATATCGTCTTCAGTGGACTCGGGTGGGTTGCGGTTCATGGAAAAGGTGGACGTGTCGCTGCTTATGCCCCGAAAGGTGTCGCTGTATCTTTACGTGAGGCGCTCGTCTGATGCGCTTTGCCGTCATCGGTCATCCGATTGCCCATTCACTTTCACCTGAGCTGCATACAGCTTGGCTGGAAGCGGCTGGGCTTTTCGGCTGTTATGACCTTATCGATGTAACGGAGCATGAATTGCCACGAATCATTACGAAATTACGTACGCATCAGCTAGATGGAATCAATGTGACGATTCCCCATAAGACAGCAATCATTCCGTACCTGGATCGGCTGGAGCCGGCAGCTCAAAAAGCGGGTGCCGTCAACACGGTATACTGGAAGAATGGGCAGTTGATTGGTGCGAATACAGATGGAATCGGATTCGTCCGTGCGTTGACAGAACGTCGTCCGTCATTTCAAAAGACACTTGTCCTTGGTGCGGGCGGTGCAGCACGAGGAATCATTGCTGCGCTACCGGGAGATGTGACGCTCACGAACCGCACAGAAGAACGCTCTAGGGTGGTTGCCGATGAATTCGGAACACACGTTTTGCCATGGCACGAAACATTTGATTTAACGAGTTACGACGTCATCATCAATACGACCTCTGTCGGGATGGCGCCACATGTCGAAGCACGTCCGATTGAATTGACAGAGACGAACGCTTTGATTTGTGATATTATTTATCGACCGACGCCGACCCGTCTATTACGTGAAGCGACTGAAAAAGGTCTCGACACACTCGACGGCGTCCCGATGTTCGTCTTACAAGCGGCTGAAGCATTTGAACGTTTCACCGGACAAGCACCTGATCTCGCACTTGGCGAGCAGGTGATACGAAAGCAATTGGAGGAATTTTAATCATGTTAACAGGTAAACAAAAACGTTTTTTACGCGCGACAGCTCACGATTTAAACCCGATTTTCCAAGTCGGTAAAAATGGAGTCGGTGAAGCGATGTGCGCTGATTTGATGGATGCGCTCGAAAAGCGGGAGCTCTTGAAAGTACAAGTACTACAAAATTGTGCGGACGCACCAAAGGATGTCGCACAAGAACTCGTCGCAGGAACGAATGCTGAACTCGTTCAAGTCATCGGAAAAGTCATCGTTCTCTATAAAGAATCAAAAGAGAACAAGACGCTCGAATTGCCACGATGAAAATCGGACTGATGGGCGGAACGTTCGACCCTCCGCATATCGGTCATCTCCTGATTGCCGAACAAGCGCAGGAACAACTCGAACTTGATGCGGTCTGGTTTTTACCAGCAAATGTACCACCGCATAAACAACGTACTGTCACAGACGCAACTAAGCGTCTCCGTCTTGTAGAAGAAGCAATTGCATTGAACCCTGCCTTCTCTGTCTCTGCGATTGAATTTGAGCGAAAAGAACCTTCCTATACGTATGATACGATTCGTGCACTCAAGCACCGATACCCAGAGCATGAGTTTCTGTTTCTAATCGGCGCAGATTCACTCGTTAGTCTCGATACGTGGTATCAAGCTGAACGGTTATACGAGGAAGTCGTCTTTGGTGCCGTCGCTCGACCGGGAAGTCGGTATTTGATTCCGCGTGGTGCCCGTGTGAAAGCGGTCGATATGCCATTATTAGAAATTTCTTCGACGGATATCCGGCAACGGGTCGCGCGCGGACGGAGCATTCGCTACCTTGTACCGGAAGCCGTTCGACAACGGATTGAGGAGTGGAATCTATATGCGCCTTGAAGAAGCACGTCAAATCATTGAAAACACATTGCCTGAGCGACGCTATGTGCATACGTTAGGTGTCGTCGAGACGGCACGACACTTGGCTCTTAAATATGGTGTTGACGAAGAAGAAGCAACACTTGCTGCCATGCTCCATGATTATGCAAAATACCGCGATACGAATGAGATGCGTTCGATTGCCGTCGAATTGAATCAACGGATCTTACTTGACTATGATGACGAACTACTTCATGCGCCAGTGGGTGCGGAGCTTGTGCGTCGAGAACTTGGTCTTGATTCAGACGTGATTTATCAGGCCATCGCGAATCATACAACAGGGGCACCTGGTATGCCGTTACTTGATCAAATCATCTTCGTCGCGGATGCGATTGAGCCGAATCGTAGTTATTCGGGTGTCGAAGCGCTTCGTGAAGTAGCCGAGCAGGATTTGACGGACGCCGTCATCGCAACACTCAGTCAGACGATTCATTTTTTATGTACAAAACAAGCTATCATCTTTCCGCGAACGATTGAGACCTATAATGCCTTCGTCGCGGCCAAACGAAAGGGGACCGTCCTATGACAGTCGAACAAGAATTACAATTAATCGTAAATGCCATCGACGATAAACGTGCTGAAGATATCGTCGTCCTGAATATGTCGAGCATCTCACCAGTTGCCGACTATTTCGTCATCTGTGAAGGAAATTCAGAAAAACAAGTACAGGCGATCGCGCGTGAACTCAAAGAAGTCGCGCACGAACATAACCTGCCGATTAAACGCCTCGAAGGATTCGATGCGGCACGTTGGGTGTTGGCGGATCTTGAAAACGTCGTTGTTCATGTCTTCCACCGTGACGATCGTGATTACTATAACCTCGAAAAACTATGGGCAGATGCTCCAAAGGTTGAAGTCGAGGTCAACTAATGGCATACGAACAGTTCGCCTACATCTATGATGAATTGATGCAAGACGTCCCTTACGATCAATGGGTTGACTGGGTCAAAGCATACGTTCCGATTGGAAGTACAATTGCTGATATCGGATGTGGAACGGGTACGGCGACGCTTGCATTAGCAGCCCACTATGAGATGCTCGGGATCGATTTATCTGAAGAGATGCTCGAAGTCGCGCAGGAAAAAGCGATGGAAGAAGGATTGACTATTCAATTCTGGGCGCAAGACATGCGCGAAATCGAATTGCCGACACCTGTCGATGCCGTGACGATCCTATGCGACTCCTTGAATTATCTCCAGACGGAAGAGGATGTCAAACAGACGTTTACACATGTAGCAGCGATTCTAAAGGAGGGTGGACGTCTCTTATTTGATACACACTCCCCTTACAAAATGGAGACGCTGTTCAATGGGAAGACGTACGCGACACATGCGGAACAAAGCTCGTATATCTGGTTCGCGGATCCTGGTGAAGCGCCGCTTTCTGTCGTCCATGAACTGACATTCTTCATCGAGGAGGAGGATGGTCGCTATGAGCGTGTCGATGAAACGCATCATCAGCGGACGTATCCTCCGGCACAATACGTAACATGGTTACGCGAAGCCGGATTCCGGGTTCTCGCGGTCACAGGCGATTTTGGACCGGACGCTCCTTCTGAGACAGTCGAGCGGATCTTCTTCGTTGCCGAAAAAATGTAAAAGTGATTTCATCCGTCTTCTTTTAGCGATACACGTTCGTGTTGCTTGAAGGAGACGGATTTTTTTGTTCGTGAAACAGATGCTAATTCAAAGTAACGGTATGGATGGTAGGACTTTCATCCGACGAAACACTGCAGGATCGTGCTGTAAAGAATGGTTAGTGCGTATTCCTTCGTTTCCTGAAGTCTGTAGTGACCTGTTAGAGTCGTGGGAAAAGGAGGGATTCGTCTTGACCGTTCCACGTTTGCAACAGATAGCAGGTCTCGTCGTCGTCCTGCTGCTCATCATTTTATTGTTCGTACCATTACCCTCTTGTTCAAATGAAGCGATGGTCGATCAACCGTCCTTAACGGATAAACAACAAGAGGCAAAAGCAGAGCCAGCAGAAAAGGACACCTCGATTCGTGACAAACTCATCATGGTCGACGTAAAAGGAGCAGTAGAAGCGCCTGGACCTTATCAATTCCATTTGGGTGATCGAGTGAAGGATGCAATCGAAAAAGCAAAGACGACTGAAAAAGCCGATATTCGACAAATGAATCTCGCGGCACGTCTCATTGATGGACAGGAAGTCATCGTGCCGGTGAAAAAAGGGAAAGGTCAGCCAAAACCAACGAAACGCTCAAAAGCAGAGATACCGAAAGGATTGATTGACCTCAATGCGGCAACGGCGGAACAGTTGATGGAGGTTCCGGGAATTGGTCCCGCCAAAGCAGAAGCGATCTTAGCCTATCGTGAGGAGAAGGGGGGATTTGCGACATATGAATCACTCGGAGATGTGAAGGGCTTTGGGGAAAAGACGTTAGAATCGCTTAAATCCTACCTGATCGTCTACTGATGCCACTTCATGTGCTGTTCGTCCTCTTACTCATCGTTGCCATCAAAGAATCGATTTGGTGGTTAGTGCTCCTCATGCTCTTCGCTGTCTTGAAATCATGGTCTTTTTCAATCGGTCGTCTCTTTTTTCTGTTCATTCTGAGTTGCCTATTCATCGGAATGGGTCATCTGTCACCTGAACCGCATGACGTCTCGTCTGTTGACATCTTGTCAGGGAAGCGTAATGGGGATCGAATTCGTTATGAGGCAGAGAGTAACGGTCAATCGGTTCTATTGACGGCAACGATTACGGAAGAAGAAACAGGATACGAACGAATCGGGCACTCCTGTCGCGTAAATACGGAACCGCTCGATGTCCGCCAACAATCGAATGCTGGAGGGTTTGATGAACAGCAATTCATGCATACACATCGTTACGCTGGAAAGTGGGAAGTCCGTTCATTTGATTCCTGTCATCGGACACCTGGGTATGCGGCAGAAGGAAGACGGGTACGTGAAGTATGGCTAAAGCGGATCGAAGAATTGTTACCACAAAAGCAAGCATTCTACGTCGAAGCGCTTGTGTTTGGTGAGGATCGACTAATAGATCAAGTGACGCTCGAACGGTTTAAGAAATTCGGCTTATTACATGCAATCGTCATCTCAGGATCACATATTGCTTTTTTAGTATTTAGTTTGCTGTATGTCTTACGAAAAATCAGAATGACAAAAGAAAAACGACTCGATATCGTTCTTATCTTACTGCCGATTTACGGATGGTTGACGGAGTGGAGCCCTCCAGTCACACGAGCTGTTCTTGTCGCGATCATTCTGTTACTCGGTCGTCGTTTCCACAAACCGTTAGATCCGGTGGAGGTCATTGCAGGGGTCGCGGCTTTTCAATTGGCGATTCAACCGACTGTCATTTACGATATCGGATTTCAATTGACGATCGGACTGACGCTGTTTCTTGTGCTGTCGAGACGACTAATGGGTTCGGTTCGTCGTCCTTGGAACTGGCTGCTGATCAGTGCTTGGGCACAGTTTGGAACACTCCTCTTTTTGCAGGGGATTGAACAGACGACTGTTTCAATTTGGTCGCCATTGTTGAACCTATTGATTGGTAGCTGGATTGAATGGGTGATTCTGCCGGGATCGTTCATTCTCGCGACACTTCCGTTCTTACCGATTCGTTCAACGTTTCAGATCGCGCATCAGTATGCGATTCAATGGATGGATCAAGTGTTACGACTGGCGGAGGATTTACCGTTGGCGATGGTTGCCGTTCCGGCATTTTCTCCGATCGTCTTGACGATCGTCGTTGTCGGAATCGGAATTGCTTGGTTCATTGCTGAGCGGAGATGGTGGGGGCATGTTCTCCCGTTGATCCTTTTACTTGCGGCATGGGGCTACACCGAGTGGCGCGCATCTGAGCAAGTCACGTTTTTAGATGTTGGGCAAGGCGATAGTATCGTGCTTGAGAAAGCAGGAGAGACATTCGTCGTGGATACCGGTGGCGTTTATCAACAAACGACGCATCCACTGCTCCGTCCGTTTGATCCAGGTAGTCATATCGTCGCTCCCTTTTTATTCACACGAGGAGAAGCCGAAATTGACGGTCTGATCGTGACACATGCTGATCACGATCACGTCGGTGGACTTCTAGGTGTACTGCGCCAAGTTCGCGTGAAAACCATTTATTTAGGTGCATATGACAACATGGATGAGAAGCGAAATGATTTGATTCGTTCTATCGAAGCCACTGGAACGCGTGTTGAGTTCGTTCAAAAGGGGCAAACGATTCGTCCTTGGTTACAGGTACTTGCACCAACTGGACGAAAAGAAGAAGAAAACGATCGGTCTATCATATTACTCGCACAGATTGCCAAGCAACGTGTTTTACTGACGGGCGACGCTGGACTAGCAATCGAAGACGAGTTAAAGATTGGTCCGATCGATATTCTAAAAGCAGGTCATCATGGTTCGAACACGTCGACCGGTGAAGAACTCTTACGAAAGACGAATCCGAAGATTGTCATCTTGTCAGTCGGACGAAAAAATCGATACGGGCATCCACATCCGGACGTCCTCGAACGAATCGGGACAGATCGGATCGTCTTTCGAACGGATGAGGACGGGAGTGTAACTTGTTCTTCAGCGGGCTGTGAACCTATGATAAAATAAAAAAACAGCAACCCCCCAAGGTTGCTGTTTTACTGATTATAGACTTAAGAACTTAATTGCGACACCGATGATGAACAAGACTGCGAAGAAGCCGAATGATGCACCAAAACCAACGGCAGAGTCGAGCGCATCGTTGCGTTTTGATTGAATATCGTTCTCGAACGCGTTTTCACTTGGTGGGCGTACTGAATGTGCCATGCTGCATTCCCCCTTAATAGATTCCGCTTCTAGTATAGCGGAATAAAAGAGGATTATCTATGATGAAGTTAAGAACAAACTGTGAAATGTGGTGGGAATGATGAAAACTCCTTGGCTCGTCAACGGAAAATTAGCAAATTTATACTTATTATATGGAACGGAACGACATCTGTTAGAAGAATGGGAACGTGAAATCGTGAAAGCGGCTCTTCCGGACGGAGAACGCTTTGATTATATGAAAATCGATTTGAACGACCAACCGCTTGATGCGGTGCTTGATGAAGCAGAGACGGTGCCATTCTTGAGTGACTACCGTGTCGTCGTTGCAAAACCTGCAACGTTTCTGACAGGAGCAAAAGATAAAAAACAACATAACCTCGAACGGTTAGCAGATTATATCCTACAACCGGCAGACTATGCGGTCGTTGTCTTGATTGTCGAAGCAGAAAAGCTCGATGAACGAAAAACCGTCGTTAAACGATTGAAGGAGCGCGCGACGGTGCTGGAGGCGAAAAAACCGACGACCGAAGAGCTGTTCCGCTTCGTCCTGGATGCCGTCAATGACAAAGGGTACCGGATGGAACGTCCGGCGATCGAGCGGCTTATTTTCCTGACTGCTGAGATGTGGGGGACATTAGCGCACGAACTGGAGAAGTTGATGTTGTTCGCAGGAGATCGACCGACGATCGAAATCGAGGATGTCGATTTGTTGGTTCCGCGGACATTAGAGGACAACGTTTTTCAATTAACGGACTACTTGATGAAGCGTCAACTCGAACCAGCAATCCGTTTGATTCGTGACCTTGAAAAACAGGGACAGGAAGTGTTGGCCCTTCTTGGGCTGATGGCACGGCAATACCGGATGATGCTGTTATCGAAACGATTAGCAGAACAAGGATACGGAGAACGACAAATCGCATCGAAAGTCGGAGCCCATCCCTATGCGATCAAATTGGCATTACAATCTGCGAAGAGGTTTACCTTTGCGCAGCTCGAGCAAGCACTCATCGCCATCACGACGACGGATGAAGGCATGAAGACGGGGCGCGGTGATAAGAAGATTCTATTCGATGCGTTGATCGTTCGCTTAGCGACACTATAGAGGAGGAGAATGATGATGGAAGTCCAGCTCATAACAGCAGAAGAAGTCATCCCATTACGGCATGAAGTGTTGCGTCCGCATCAACCACGTGAAGCGTGTGTTTATCCAGACGATGCGCGTGCCTCGACGTTTCATCTCGGCGGGATAAAAGCACAACAAATTGTCGCGATCGGTAGTTTCTCGGAACAATCACATGAACAAGCGCCAGGAGCGACGTACCAACTTCGTGGCATGGCGTCGAGTGAACAAGTGCGTGGTGAAGGATATGGTCGGGCGCTGATCGAAGAAGCCCGTCGTCTCTTGAAAGAACGACAAGTGACAGCTTGGTGGTGTAACGCCCGCGTTACGGCCCTTCCTTTTTATGAGCGTCTTGGACTAGAACGTGTTGGAGAACCGTTCCTCATTGAAGGAATTGGTCTTCACTATGTCATGATCGACCGTCTAGACGACAACTAAGACAACAAATGGCGGACGAAGGAATCGTTTCACACGAGTCCTTCGTCCGCCATTTCACATCATATAAAAAAATCGCCACTGGAGATACCTCCTAGTGGCGACCCATCACCGTATTCTTCGGAAAGAATTAAAGTGCGTTTACGAGTTTAGCGAGACGTGATTTGTCACGACCAGCTTTGTTGCTGTGGATGAGACCTTTAGCAGCAGCTTTGTCGATTTTTTTAGAAGCTGTAGCGAAAGCAAGGACCGCTTGGTCTTTGTTACCTTCAGCTGCGAAAGTTTCGACTGCTTTAATCGCTGAACGCATTGCCGATTTACGTTGTACGTTAGCGACGCGGCGTTTTTCAGCTGTTTTAACGCGTTTGATTGCTGATTTAATGTTAGCCATGGATGATTCACCTCCAATAAAACTCATTCGAGATTTATATTCGCATATCTGCAGTTATCGTTCAACAGAACAAACACAATTGTAGCAAACGTTTTTCTTAAAAGCAATACGACGTCTAGGGAATCTTCACATTTTGTTTTTCGGGTAAAACAAAACGAGATAGTACAGTGAAGCGCTTTTTGGTATAATGAACCGTATGTACGTTTGAAAATAAGGTAAGGTGACTCTAAACATGACGAATGAAGACCGTTTAAAGCGGCAGAAGAGTATTCGTAACTTCTCGATCATTGCCCATATCGATCACGGGAAGTCGACACTCGCTGACCGGATTTTAGAAAAAACTGGCGCGTTGACATCGCGCGAAATGAAAGATCAGACACTTGATGCCATGGATCTCGAACGTGAGCGTGGCATCACGATTAAACTCAACGCTGTTCAATTGAAGTATACAGCAAAAGACGGGGAAGATTACATTCTTCACCTCATTGATACACCTGGACACGTCGACTTCACATATGAAGTCTCGCGTTCACTTGCAGCTTGTGAAGGGGCTGTCCTCGTCGTCGATGCGGCGCAAGGAATCGAAGCGCAGACGCTTGCGAACGTTTACTTAGCACTCGACAACGATCTCGAAATCCTTCCGATCATTAATAAAATCGATTTACCTTCTGCGGATGTCGAACGCGTCCGTCAAGAAATCGAAGATGTCATCGGACTCGATGCGTCTGAAGCTGTTCCGACTTCTGCGAAGGCAGGGATCGGCATTGAAGAAATTCTCGAACAAATCGTCGAGAAAGTACCAGCGCCGACGGGTGATCCGTCTGCACCACTCGAAGCATTGATCTTTGACTCCTATTATGACGCTTACCGTGGTGTCGTAGCATCGATTCGAATCGTCAACGGAACAGTTAAAGTCGGCGATAAGATTCGGATGATGTCGACAGGTAAGGACTTTGAGGTTCTGGAACTTGCCGTTGCGACACCAAAACCATTACGTCAGCAAGAATTGACGGTCGGTGATGTTGGAACGTTGTCTGCTTCGATCAAAACGGTCGGCGACGTACGTGTCGGGGATACGATTACGCTTGCGAAACAGCCAGCTGCTGAAGCGCTGCCGGGATACCGTAAGATGAATCCGATGGTGTACTGTGGACTCTATCCAATCGATGCTGCGAAATACAACGATTTACGAGAAGCGCTTGAAAAACTACAACTTAGTGACGCAGCGCTTGAGTTCGAACCAGAGACATCACAAGCACTCGGATTCGGATTCCGTTGTGGATTCCTCGGGATGCTCCACATGGAAATCATCCAGGAGCGGATCGAACGTGAATTCAACATCGATATGATCACGACGGCACCGTCCGTTATCTATCACGTGACGACGACAGCGGGTGAAGTCTTGCATGTTGATAACCCATCGAAGATGCCGGATCAGCAAAAAGTTGAATTCATTGAAGAGCCGTTCGTTAAGGCTGCTGTCATGACACCGAATGATTACGTTGGTGCAATCATGGAGTTGTGTCAGAAGAAACGCGGAACATTCGTCGATATGCAATACATCGATACGACACGTGTCAAAATCACCTATGAATTGCCGTTATCTGAGATCGTCTACGATTTCTTTGATCAGTTGAAATCGAGTACAAAAGGATATGCGTCACTTGATTATGAATTGATCGGCTATCAACAGTCGCGTCTCGTCAAGATGGATATCCTTCTTAATAACGAAAACGTCGATGCGCTCAGCTTCATCGTTCACCGTGACTTCGCGTACGAACGTGGAAAGGTCATCGTTGATAAGCTGAAGGAATTGATTCCGCGGATGCAGTTCGAAGTGCCGATTCAGGCAGCAGTCGGAACAAAGATTGTCGCGCGTTCGACGATTAAAGCATTACGGAAGAACGTTCTCGCGAAATGTTACGGGGGAGACATCTCTCGGAAACGGAAGTTGCTCGAGAAGCAAAAAGAAGGTAAGAAACGCATGAAGATGGTAGGCTCAGTAGAGGTACCGCAAGAAGCCTTCATGTCCGTTCTATCTATGGACGAAGATTAAACAGGTGGGGGGCGCTTGCGTCCCCTTTTTGGTTTTTATAGAGAAAGGATGAGGCGAAATGGGAATACGCGCCGCATATGTCCACATCCCTTTTTGTGAACATATTTGTTACTACTGTGATTTCAATAAAGTCTTTTTAAAGAATCAGCCCGTCGATGAATACCTCGATGCGCTTGAACGCGAAATCGAACTGACGCTGAAACAATACCCGACAGATCATCTCGAGACGATCTTCATTGGTGGTGGCACACCAACTGCTTTGAATGAACCACAGATGCAACGTTTAATGGAAATCATTCAAAAGCATTTGTTGCCACTAACAGGTGACGATTTAGAGTATACGGTCGAGTCGAATCCGGACGGTGTATCGGAAGAGAAACTTGATATCATGAAGACAGGTGGTGTCAATCGTGTCAGTTTCGGTGTCCAATCGTTTGACGATGGTTTGCTCGAACGCATCGGTCGAACGCACCGGGAAGCGAAAGTCGCGCAGACGCTCGATGCAGCAGCGAAACGATTTAATAACATCTCCGTCGACTTGATGTTCGGATTACCGAATCAGACGCTCGATCAGGTCCGCTACGACGTTACACGGGCGCTACAATTACCGATTACGCATATTTCATCCTATTCATTGATTTTAGAACCACACACGGTTTTTGCGATTCAAGAGCGAAAAGGAAAACTACCGCTACCGACGCAAGATCTCGAGGCAGAGATGTATCAAGTGATGATCGAAACGATTGAAGCAGGTGGTTATGCACAGTATGAGATCTCGAACTTCGCAGAAGTTGGAAAAGAGAGTCGTCATAATCGCGTCTACTGGGAAAACGATGAGTACTACGGATTTGGTGCAGGCTCACATAGCTATATCAATCAGACGCGTCGTGCGAACATCGCACCGATTCCGCACTATATCAAGGCGGAAGGGTTACCGGTTCGAAAAGAGACGCCGTTGACGAACGTTGAGCGGATGGAAGAAGAGATGTTCCTCGGTCTTCGAATGAAGGACGGCGTATCGCTCGAGCGTTTCCAGGAGAAGTATGGAGTAGCGTTTAAAGATGTATTTGGTGAAGTCATGAAACGGTTGTTGCCAAACGGTCTCGTCGAGCAGACGGAGACACATATCCGTTTGACGCCAGCCGGAATTCCGCTAGCGAACGAAGTCTTTGCAGAGTTCATTGGTGAAGCGCAAGTACAATGACATAAGAGTAGCTGAAATCAATGAAAATGAGAGAAGCGGTGTTTCCCAAATGTGGAACACCGCTTCTCTCATTTTTTCGACTTCCTTAAAAAATACGCAGTCGTTCCGATGACCGCGATGAACAGCCAGACAAAGACTCCCGCCATTGCCAATAATTCAATCATCCGATTCATCCTTTCCGTTCTTTGTTTCACTGTATCGCAGAATGGGAAACTGTTCAAAGGGTCACGCAATTCGGTTGACATCGGGCGGACAATTCCTTATAGTAAAAGATGTAATTAGCACTCGTTAAAAGTGAGTGCTAACAAAATAAGGTGGTGAAGAAGGTGCTGACGGATCGTCAATTGTTGATTTTACGTGCAATCGTCGATGATTATATCAAGACTGCTCAACCCGTCGGCTCACGGACGCTCTCAAAACGAGACGACGTGACGTTCAGTTCCGCGACCATTCGTAACGAGATGGCGGACCTCGAAGAGATGGGTCTGATTGAAAAGCCACACACTTCCGCAGGACGGATTCCTTCCGAACTCGGATATCGTTTTTATGTCGACCATCTGATTCGTCCGGAAAACATCACACCAAAAGAAGCACAGGCATTGAAGTCACTCTTTGCCCATTCCGTGAATGAGAATGATCGGTTGATTCGGCACACAGCAGACCTGTTGAGTGATTTAACCCATTACACGACACTTGTACTTGGACCAAAAGAAGACGGACAACGACTGCATCATCTAGAATTAATTCCTCTTGCCGAGGGTCGTGTCGTCATCGTTCTCGTCACAGAGACGGGACATGTTGAACACAAGACATTGCAATTGAATCAAGCGTTGTCCCAGGAAGCAGCGAGCCGACTGATGGAACGTCTGAACCAGACGTTGCGCGGTACGCCGCTCTCAGCCTTACGCAGTCGTCTGCTTGAGGAAATCCGTCGCTTCCGTTCAGAGCATTCTGAGCAGACGGTATTGCTCTCGAAAGCACTTGATCTCGTCTTGACGGATCAAGAGGAGCGACCGTTCATTTATTTGGGCGGGAAAGCCAACATGTTCGATCAGCCTGAATTTCAGGACGTCGCAAAACTACGACCTGTTCTCGAACTGATCGAACAGCAAGAAGCTGTTCTCGATTTCCTACGACCGAATCTCGATAATCAAATCTTGATTACGATCGGGAGTGAGAACAATATGGATGCATTAAAAGATTGTAGCGTCATCCGGGCCCATTATTCGGTCGACGGTGTCTCAATTGGGACACTCGCATTGATCGGACCGAAACGGATGGATTACAACCGGGGAATCAACTCGATCATCCATCTACTTCAAGCATTCCAAACCGAATTGCATAAGAACAATTTGGATTGAATATAGAAAGGGGCTCGATTCAGAGTGGAAGAAAAAGAACAGAATCAAAACCTCCAACAAGAAGAAAACGTGACAGAGCCGACTGAAACCGTCGAAGTCACAGAAGAAGAAGTCATCCAAGCGGATCTCGTCGAAGACGAGAAGCCGGACTTCGAAGCACAACTCGCAGAAGCAAAAGCTTCAGAATTACGCCTCCGTGCGGATTTTGAGAACTTCAAGCGTCGTAACCGTGTCGAAGCAGAGAACCGCGCGAAGTATTCTTCACAAGCGATCGTCGAAAAGCTGTTGCCACTCGTCGATAACTTGGACCGGGCGCTCCAAATCGAGACGGAAAACGAGGAGACGAAATCTGTCTTGACGGGTGTCGAGATGGTAAAACGTCAACTCGTCGAAACGCTTCAAAATGAAGGCGTCGTCGAGATTCCAGCTGTCGGTGAAGCGTTCGATCCGAACTTACACCAAGCGGTCGTTCAAGAAGCGAGCGAAAAACACGCATCAGGTGTCGTCATCGCTGAATTCCAAAAAGGGTACAAATTGCACGATCGTGTGATTCGTCCGAGTATGGTTAAAGTAGCTGAGTAATCAGCCTGTACTTCATTATTCCAATCATTGAAAGCGAGGAAATAGATCATGGCAAAAATCATCGGTATTGACTTAGGTACAACGAACTCATGTGTTGCAGTAATGGAAGGTGGCGAACCCGTCGTCATCGCTAACGCAGAAGGAAACCGTACGACACCATCTGTCGTCGCATTCAAAAACGGTGAGCGTCAAGTAGGGGAAGTTGCAAAACGTCAAGCAATCACGAACCCGAACACGATCATGTCGATCAAACGTCATATGGGTACAGACTATAAAGTAGAAGTTGAAGGCAAAGACTACACACCACAAGAAGTCTCTGCGATCATCCTTCAAAAATTAAAAGCGCAAGCAGAAGACTACCTCGGTGAAAAAGTCACAGAAGCTGTCATCACAGTACCGGCTTACTTCAACGATGCAGAACGCCAAGCGACAAAAGACGCTGGTACAATTGCTGGTCTTGATGTAAAACGGATTATCAACGAGCCTACAGCAGCAGCGCTCGCTTACGGTCTCGAAAAAGGCGAAGATCACACGATCCTCATCTATGACCTTGGTGGCGGTACGTTCGACGTGTCGATCCTTGAGCTCGGTGATGGCGTCTTTGAAGTAGTTTCAACTGCAGGTGACAGCCGTCTTGGTGGAGATGATTTCGACCAAAAAATCATCGATCATCTCGTAGCAGAGTTCAAAAAAGAAAACGGCATCGATCTTGCTCAAGATAAGATGGCGCTTCAACGTTTGAAAGATGCAGCTGAAAAAGCGAAAAAAGACCTTTCAGGTGTTTCTTCAACACAAATCAGCCTTCCGTTCATCACAGCTGGCGCATCAGGTCCACTTCACTTGGAAATGACGCTCTCACGCGCGAAATTCGACGATCTCACAGCAGATCTCGTTGAACGTACGATGGAACCAACACGCCGTGCTATGAACGATGCAGGTCTGACACCAGACAAAATCGACAAAATCATCCTCGTTGGTGGTTCGACTCGTATCCCTGCAGTTCAAAAAGCAATCCAAGACTTCACTGGTAAAGAGTCGTTCAAAGGGGTTAACCCGGATGAAGTCGTTGCCCTCGGTGCAGCGGTTCAAGGTGGCGTATTGACAGGAGACGTCAAAGACGTCGTTCTTCTCGACGTAACTCCACTCTCACTCGGTATCGAGACAATGGGTGGCGTGATGACGAAATTGATCGATCGTAACACAACGATCCCAACTTCGAAATCACAAGTCTTCTCGACTGCAGCAGACAGCCAACCAGCTGTTGACATCCACGTCCTCCAAGGGGAACGTCCAATGGCAGCAGATAACAAAACACTTGGTCGCTTCCAATTGACGGACATTCCGCCAGCACCACGTGGTGTGCCACAAATCGAAGTTAAATTCGACATCGACGCGAACGGTATCGTTAACGTTTCTGCGAAAGATCTCGGAACGAACAAAGAACAGTCGATCACGATTCAATCATCAAGCGGTTTGACTGAAGCGGACATCGAGCAAATGGTCAAAGATGCAGAAGCAAACGCGGATGCAGACAACAAGCGTAAAGAAGAAGTCGAATTACGCAACGAAGCAGACCAACTCGTCTTCGCAACAGATAAAGCAATCAAAGACCTCGGTGAGCAAGTCGCTGACGCTGATAAAGAAAAAGCAGAAGCTGCAAAAGAAAAAGTAACAAAAGCTCTCGAAGGAACAGACATCGAAGCAATCCGTTCTGCAAAAGACGAATTGTCGACAGTCGTCCAAGAGTTGACACAAAAAGTCTACGAGAACATGGCACAGCAACAAGCGGGCGCTGAAGGCGCACAAGCTGGTGGTCAAGACGACAACGTCATGGACGCTGAGTTCGAAGAAGTCGACGAGAAAGACAACAAGTAATTCATCCGACCGATTTTTCGGGCGCTAGAGAGAGCCAAAGCGTATCCGCGCTTTGGCTCTTTCCATGTCGCACGAAGTTCGGTAAAATCAAACAGTATGAAATGAATCGGAATAGAGAGAGGAAGACTGCACGTGGAAAAACGCGATTATTATGAAGTACTAGGCGTCGCGCGCGATGCCTCATCAGCGGAAATCAAACGCGCGTACCGTAAGCTTGCCCGGACGTACCACCCGGACGTCAACAAGGAAGCGGATGCGGATGCGAAATTCAAGGAATTATCGGAAGCGTATGAAGTGTTGTCCGATGACAATAAACGAGCACGTTACGACCAATTCGGTCACCAAGATCCATCACAAGGTGGCGGTGGATTCAGTGGAGCTGAAGGATTTGGCGACATCTTCGACATGTTCTTCGGTGGCGGACGTCGTCAAGATCCAAATGCCCCACGTAAAGGACAGGACTTACAATACGTCGAGGAAATCGACTTCATGGAATCGGTCACAGGCGTCGAGAAGACGATCACGATCCCAGTCGAAGAAGATTGCGGTACATGTCATGGTTCGGGTGCTAAACCAGGAACACATCCAGAAACATGTAAACGATGCGGTGGTTCGGGGCACATCAACGTCGAACAAAACACGATGTTCGGTCGTGTCGTCAACCAAACGACGTGTTCGACGTGTCATGGGCGTGGACAAATCGTCAAGGAGCCATGTGAAACATGTCGTGGAGCCGGTCGTGTCCGTAAAAACAAAGATGTCCGTGTCAAAATTCCAGCAGGGATCGACAATGGGCAACAAATCCGCTTAGCAGGCAAAGGGGAAGCCGGTGTCAACGGTGGACCAGCAGGTGACTTGTATGTCGTCGTCCGTGTCGCAGCACACGAACTGTTCGAACGTGTCGATGATCATATCGTCATGGATATGCCACTTACATTCGCACAAGCAACACTCGGTGATGAGATCGAAGTACCGACCGTTCATGGCAAGGTCAGTCTGAAGATTCCAGCGGGCACACAGACAGGATCACGTTTCCGTCTCCGCGGAAAAGGGATGCCGAACGTCCGGTCCGGTCATCATGGTGATCAATACGTCAACGTCGTCGTCATCACACCGAAGAATCTGACGGAACGTCAAAAAGAACTATTACGGGAATTCAATGAAATCAGCGATGAAAAAGGTGTCGAAGAGCAACACGAAGGTGTCTTCAGCCGGATCAAGACATTCTTTACAGGGTGATCACTACAGAGGAGCGTGACAAGAAATGAAATGGTCAGAGATCTGTGTCCATACGACACAAGAAGCCATCGAAGCAGTTTCAAACATCTTACATGAAGCGGGAGCAAGCGGAGTCGTCATCGAGGACGTCGAAGATTTCGAGATGATGTCCCACCGCGAAGATAACTTCGGTGAAATTTGGGATGAGACGAAACGGGACGAGTACCCGACTCAAGGTGTACTCGTGAAGGCGTATCTTGCAGAAAGCAGCGATTTGACGGACACGATCAAAGGCATCGAACAGGACATCCAACAGTTGACGAACTTCGGTCTGTCGATTGGCACGGGTGCTGTCACGCTGACTCAAGTAGATGAAGAAGACTGGGCACATTCATGGAAACAATTCTATAAGCCGGTCAAAATCAGTCGTCATCTGACGGTCGTCCCAATGTGGGAAGATTATACACCACAACCGGATGAAAAGATCATCGAGCTCGATCCAGGTATGGCGTTCGGAACAGGAACACACCCGACGACGGTCCTCTGCATTCAAGCAATCGAAAACTACTTGCAAGAGCAAGACCGTGTCGTCGATGTCGGAACGGGATCCGGTGTCTTAGCGATTGCAGCAGCGAAGCTTGGGGCAAAAGATGTCTTTGCACTGGATTTAGACGAAGTCGCTGTCAAATCAGCGACAGAAAACGTCGCTTTGAACAACGTCAGTGAGCAGATCACGGTCCGTCAAGGCGATTTGATGAAGGAATTGAGTGAGCCGGTCGAGTTGATCGTCGCGAATATCTTAGCGGAAGTCATCCTCCTCTTCGTCAAGGATGCCTATACGCTGACGTTACCAGGCGGGCATTTCATCGCTTCCGGTATCATTAGTCAGAAGAAAGATATGGTCGTACAAGCGATGCAAGAAGCAGGATTTACGATCGTCGAGACGACGAAGCTTGAGGACTGGGTCGCAATCATCGCGAAACGGGAGGCATAAGCGCATGCAACGGTATTTCGTCGAGCCCTCGATGCGTCAGGGAGATGTCTTTCATCTCCCGAAAGACGACGCACACCATATGAAAAACGTCATGCGGATGGAAGTCGGCGGAGAGATTCTCGTACTCGACGGGACAGGTCTTTACCGGTGTCGCCTGGAAGCACTCGATAAAGAAGCGGCTTCTGCCCGGATCGAAGAGACTTTACCGATCGAGACGGAGTTACCGATTCGTGTGACGATCGCCCATGGATTGCCAAAAGGCGATAAGATCGAACTCGTTGCCCAAAAAGCAACGGAACTCGGGATGCATCATCTACGGATTTTCGAAGCCGATCGTTCCGTCTCGAAATGGGATCAGAAGAAGGTTCCGAAAAAGATTGAACGCCTCGAAAAAATCGTCAAGGAAGCAGCGGAACAATCGTACCGTGCCCACTTGCCGACAGTCGACTTCGTGGCGTATGATGAAGTCTTACAGGATGCATCGAACTACACGGCTTGTCTGGTTGCCTATGAAGAATCAGCGAAACAAGGGGAGGCCTCCGTCCTCGCTATGACGCTTGCTGGACTGCAAGAAGGAGATTCCCTTCTTGTCGTCATCGGACCTGAAGGTGGGTTCGCTGAAGCAGAAATCGCACGTTTGACGGATGCCGGTTTAAAAAAAGCCGCTCTAGGGCGCCGCATCTTACGGACGGAAACGGCACCGTTGTATGTCCTTTCCGCCGTCTCGTATCATTTTGAATTGAAAGGGTGAACGAAATGGCAACTGTTGCCTTTCAAACGCTTGGCTGTAAAGTCAACCATTACGAAACAGAAGCTGTCTGGCAACTGTTCAAGGACGCTGGTTACGCACGCGTTGATTTTGCTGATCATGCGGACGTGTATGTCGTCAATACATGTACGGTCACGAATACCGGAGATAAGAAAAGTCGCCAAGTCATCCGACGGGCGATTCGCCAAAATCCGGATAGTGTCATCTGCGTAACGGGCTGTTATGCCCAAACGTCTCCTGCTGAAATCATGGCGATTCCTGGCGTCGATGTCGTCGTTGGAACGCAAGATCGGCATAAAATGATTGGATACATTGAACAATTCCGTGAAGAACGCATGCCAATCAATGCGGTCGGAAACATCATGAAAGCAAAAGTCTATGAAGAACTAGATGTACCGGCCTTTACGGACCGGACGCGGGCTTCGCTGAAAATTCAGGAAGGCTGTAACAACTTCTGTACGTTCTGTATCATCCCATGGGCGCGTGGTCTCATGCGGTCTCGTCAACCAGAAGATGTCTTGAAGCAAGCACAACAGCTCGTTGATGCGGGTTACAAAGAAATCGTCTTGACGGGAATCCATACAGGTGGATACGGAGAAGACTTGAAAGACTACAACTTAGCGAAATTACTTAAAGCACTCGAATCCGTCAATGGACTTGAACGCTTACGCATTTCGTCGATCGAAGCGAGTCAAATCACGGACGAGGTACTCGATGTCCTGAAGGACTCACCAATCGTCGTTCGTCACTTGCACGTTCCGATCCAGTCGGCTTCCGATACGGTCCTTCGCCGGATGCGCCGCAAGTATACGATGGCGGAATTCGGAGAACGGATCACGCGTCTGAAGGAAGTCCTGCCTGACTGTGCAATCACGTCGGATGTCATCGTTGGTTTCCCAGGTGAGACGGAAGAAGAGTTCATGGAAACGTTCAACTTCATCAACGATCATAAGTTCAGTGAGTTGCATGTCTTCCCGTACTCGAAACGGACGGGAACACCAGCTGCGATGATGGACGATCAAGTCGAGGAATCAATCAAAGAAGAACGCGTCGCGCGCTTGATCGCATTATCAGATCAACTCGCAAAGGAATATGCTTCGAAATACGAAGGGGAACTGCTTGAGATCATTCCGGAAGAATTCTCGGAAGAAGCAGGCGGTCGTCTCGTCGGTTACACAGATAACTATTTGCGTGTCGCAATCGAAGGCGATGAGTCGATGATCGGACAACTCGTTCGTGTCAAAATCACGAAAGCCGGTTATCCGATGAACGATGGTCAATTCGTTCGCATCATGCAGACACTTAAAGACGCTGTAGTCTAATCGAAAGGGCAAAGGGAACCTCTGGTTTTCTTTGCCACTTTTTTTGTTTTCATTTCAGGAATGCGCTACACTGAATACAGTTCAATTAAGGAAAGAGGATATTATTCATGCGAATCAACAAATTCATTAGTGAAACGGGCTTTTGCTCAAGGCGTGCTGCCGATAAATTAGTCGACGCAGGTCGTGTGACGATCAACGGTCTGACGGCAGAACTCGGCTCGCAAGCTGAAGAGACGGACGTCGTCGAAATCGACGGTCAGCCACTCCAAACGAAACCAAAACCCGTCTACATCGTCTTAAATAAACCGGTCGGCATTACGTGTACGACGGAGCTTGATATCGAAGGAAATATCATCGATTTCGTTAATCATCCGAAGCGGATTTTCCCGATCGGTCGTCTCGATAAGGATTCAGACGGTTTGATTCTGTTAACGAATGACGGTGATGTTGTCAACCGGATCTTACGAGCGGAAAACAATCACGACAAGGAATATATCGTGACCGTCGACGCACCGATTACGGATACGTTCATTCAAGGCATGGCGAGTGGAGTCGACATTCTCGGTACGACGACGAAGGAATGTATCGTTGAACCACTTGAGACACGGACATTTCGCATCATTTTGACGCAAGGGTTAAATCGTCAGATTCGCCGTATGTGTAAAGAATTCGGCTACCGGGTCAAACGGCTGCAACGCGTCCGAATCATGAACATCGAGCTCGGCGATTTACCAATCGGTTCTTGGCGTGATTTGACGGAAGCGGAATTAAGCGAGTTGTTTACGACGCTAGACGGGCAATAAGGTTCAATGAAAGTCGCCACCCGGCGGCTTTCTTCTTACATAAGGGGGATGACCGTGGACAAACGGGGTATGAGTGCGACATTCGTCGCCTATGTGATTGGTGGACTATTGCCGATCTATAAAGTATTTGCAACTGGAATTCCAGCATGGACGGTCGTTTCAATCCGGATTTTAAGTGCGTTCATCTTCGTGACACTATTGTTACGCTTGACGAAGAAGTTTCAATTCGTTCGTCACCTGTGGCAAAACAAACGCCAACGTTATACCGTGCTTGCGGCAGGTCTCGTATTAGGTGGGAACTGGTCACTCTATCTGTATGCCATCGGAGAAGGGTATATCGTCGAGTCGTCGCTCGGGTATTATATCAATCCGCTCGTCAGCGTCTTGTTCGGTTTGATCTTTTTTAAGGAACGATTAACGCGTCCACAAATCATCGCGATTGTATCAGCAATCACTGGTGTGATGATTTTAACGCTCGGTTATGGTCAATTTCCGATCATTGCCTTTTCACTTGCTATCTCGTTCGCATTTTATGGTGTGCTGAAGAAAAAGGCGGCAGCCGAGCCATTATCGGGATTATTTTTAGAGACGCTCGTCACGCTCCCGTTCGCTCTCTTGACGCTAGGCGTGACGGATAGTCAACCGCTTGCGATGCCGACGAGTGCACTGCTTGCAATCATCATGCTCGGAATCGCAACAGCAGTTCAATTGATGTTATTTGGATACGGGATGCCGAAAATCCCGTTCGTTTACGTCGGAATTCTGCAGTACATTGCACCAACGTTAACGCTACTCCTTGGAATTTATCTATTTAATGACGTCTTTACGACGATTCACTTCATCGCTTTCCTGTTCATTTGGATTGCCGTTGCTTTGTTTACGATCAGCGGTTTATCAGCAGGAAAGATACGGATGAAGAAGGTATCATAACGAAAGAAGGGATTATGTGAATCTACCGGGATTTTTTGCGACGCTTGTCGCATATATCATTTGGGGGCTCTTACCGCTTTACTGGAAGATGCTCGCTAATGTACCGAGTGAAGAGATACTAGCGCACCGGATCATCTGGTCGTTTCTATTTCTACTCATCTTACTGTCGTTTCAAAAAGCACTTGGAAAATGGAAGACGGCATTGCGTGATCCGTTCACGCGCCGACTCTTTTTCTTAAATGGACTGATCATCAGCTTGAATTGGTTCATCTACATCTGGGCTGTCAATCATCAATTTATCGTTGAGGCGTCGCTCGGCTATTACATCAATCCGCTCGTCAGCATCGTCTTTGGTGTCTTCTTCTTTCAAGAAAAGCTCTCACGGATTGAATGGATCTCGATTGTCCTTGCGACGATCGGTGTTCTGATTTTAACGATTGGCTACGGCGAATTTCCATGGATCTCGATTGCGCTTGCCTTAAGCTTCGGTTTTTACGGCGTCGTCAAAAAACGTCGTCCGCTTGAATCAACGGTCAGTCTGACACTTGAGACGATGGCGCCGCTTCCACTGGCTTTGATCTTCCTCGGATATTGGCAAGTACAGGGAACGTCTTCGATAACCGAATCTGTCGGTACGATGACTGGACTCATCTTAACGGGGATCGTCACCGCTGTGCCACTTTTGTTATTTGGATTCGGGGCACAACGAATTCCATTCACATGGGTTGGATTCTTGCAATTCGTCGCACCAACCTTATCACTTGGACTCGGTGTTTTGCTCTATCATGAACCGTTTACTAAAACACATATGGTGGCGTTTACATGTATTTGGACAGCAGCGATTGTCTTTACACTCAATGGAGTCTGGATTCGAAAAAAACAGCTTCGAAAAGTCGCGTAAAAAGATAGAAGTCAGACCTCTTGCGTGATAGAATAATATCAGAGTCAAAGGGAAGCCTTAAGGAGGATAACAATCATGAATTTAGCAGGAATGATCGACCATACGGCACTGAAGCCAGAAACATCACGTGCTCAAATCGAAACACTCTGTAAAGAAGCATTAGAATACAAATTCGCAAGCGTCTGCGTTAACCCGACATACGTCGCGTTAGCATCAGAACTCTTAAAGTCAGATGATGACGTGAAAGTATGTACAGTCATCGGGTTCCCACTTGGAGCAAACACGCCAGAAGTGAAAGCATTCGAAACAAAGGATGCCATTCAAAACGGTGCAACAGAAATCGATATGGTTTTAAACATCGGCGCACTAAAAGATGGAAATCTTGAGTTAGTAGAACGTGATATTCGTGCAGTTGTCGAAGCGGCGAACGGTACGCTCGTTAAAGTCATCTTTGAAAACTGTCTTCTTACAAAAGAAGAAATCAAAACAGCTGCTGAACTTTCAGTTAAAGCAGGTGCTAACTTTGTGAAAACATCAACTGGTTTCTCAACAGGTGGTGCAACAGTCGAAGATATCCGTCTCATGCGTGAGACAGTCGGTCCTGATATCGGTGTTAAAGCTTCTGGTGGCGTTCGTGACTTCGAAGGTGCAAAAGCAATGATCGATGCAGGTGCATCACGCATTGGTGCTTCAGCAGGAATCGCAATCGTTACTGGTGGTACGTCTGATAGCGACTACTAAGAATATGTCACATGTCCCTCTTTTTTAGAGGGGCATGTTTTTTTGTTGTGGGATTATTCTGAATTTGTATTTTGTATTAAAAAGTCAGACATCGCTTCCGATAATCAGATGTAGAATGTCGGAAGGGTGTGGAATGAATGAAACGATGGAGTGGAATCATACTGGCATCGACACTAAGCCTTGCAGGATGCGGTAGTGTCATCGATGATCCAGAACGGGCAGTCAAGGAGCGAAAGGAAATGGCGGTCGTCTTATCGGATGTTGGTCTTGGCGATCAATCATTCAGCGATGCAGCGATGAGCGGTATGGCGTTGTTACGGGAGAAGGAAGGCTGGTCGATCGATTACCGGGAATTAAACGAAACGAAGACCTATAAAACAGCATTTGAAGCGTTAGCGAAAAAGAAGCCGACCGTTATCGTCGGACTCGGCTACATGGGGCAGACAGATCTTGAGACCGTTGCTAAAAAATATCCGAAACAACAATTCGCCTTGATTGATGCCGTCTCGACGTTACCGAACGTACTCTCGGTTACGTTCAAAGAGGACGAAGGAAGCTACTTAGCGGGTGCCGCTGCAGGAATCCAAACCAAGACGAATACGATTGGTTTCGTCGGTGGGATGAAGTCGCCTTTGATTGAGAAGTTCGAAAAAGGATACATAGCTGGCGCTAAAGCCGTCAATCCGAAAACAAAGGTACTCGTCGAATATGCGGAGGACTTTGCGGCGCCCGAAAAGGGACGGACGCTTGCAAACGAAATGATGCAGAAAAAGGCAGACGTGTTATATGCAGCTGCTGGGTTAACAGGGAGCGGCGTCCTTGAGGCAGCGCAAACGAAGGGGAAAAAAGCTATCGGTGTTGATAGCGATCAGACCCCGATCGCGCCTGACGCCGTCATGACGTCGATGCTAAAACAAGTTGATTTTGCGATTACGAAAATCGGACAAGATGTGGATGCAAAAGGACTCCAATCTGGACAAGTCGTCCTTGGTGTCAAAGAAGGGGCAATCCAGTTGGCTCCAATCCGTAATACGAACTTTACGGACGGGGAACGAAAAAAATTAGAGCAGCTGCAACAAGATGTGCTCGAAGGTAAGGTGACGATCCAATGACGTTACGGAAACGATTTTTACTCTCAACATTAGTGACGATTTTGAGTGTCGTCATCTTGATGGGATGGACCTTGTTCCAACTCCGTCAAATTCAATCCTATAACGAAGACTACGGGAAACAACTCGTTGAAATTTCAGAACTCGAAACGAAGCTCTTATATGAACAGGCAGCATGGAACCGACTGGCAAGCCAACCGTCTGAGAGTCAGGCGGAGCAGGTTCAGGCTCTTAGTAAGAAGAACGAGCAAGCTTTGAATCAGCTACAGAAGACATATTTGATTCCAGCGTTTCAAGAAGAGTTGAACCGGGCGGATATGAAGTATAAGACGCTCGCTGCAAAACGGACGGAACTGACGGACGCGGTGAATCCGATTGACATTCGCTCCCATGCCGCACGAATTGAAGGTGTCCTCAGTGATCTCTATACGTTACATACGAAAAATGGGGAGTTTTATGATGTCTTACAACGTGAGGCAAAAGACGAGACATTGAATTTGACGCGGACCGTCCTAATCGCGACATTCCTCCTCTTGATTGGTCTAGCGTTATACAATTGGTACTTCGCACGTAGTATCACGCGACCAATCAGCCGTGTCGTCCGGACAGCAGAGCAAATTTCGGATGGAGACTTGTCACAGGAACTGGTCGTATCCGGTCGAAAAGATGAGATTGGTCGACTCGAGACGGCTGTTGCGCAGATGCAAGGAACTTTACATGAGGTCATCGGAACGATCAGTCGTTCGTCGAACACGATTCGTCAAATGAGTACGGAAGCGACGACAGAGAACGCGAACATCGTCGAAGTTTCTGGTAACATGACCCATGCGATTAATGAGATGGCGAGCGGTACACAAACGGTGTCGGATGATATACAGACAACGGTCAGTACGATGGCTGATATGCAACAACTCTTCGAGGAGAGCGAACAACGCGCACAAATCGCTTATGCAGAAGGACAGGCGGCAGATCACGTGATGGTTCAAAGTAGTTCTGTCATGGAACAACAGGCTACTTCATTACGCGCGTCAACAGAACAAAATCGTGAACTCGGTCAGAAATTAGAAGGTTTCCTTGAGCAAACGCAACAAATCGAACAGATGGCGCAACTCGTCGCTGGAGTCTCTGCGCAGACGAACTTATTGTCACTCAATGCGGCAATCGAAGCGGCGCGAGCAGGGGAAGCCGGTCGTGGATTTGCCGTCGTGGCGAGTGAAGTTAAAAAGTTAGCAGATGAGACACACGAAGCGACGCGTTCGATCTTCTCACTCGTCCGTTCGATTCGCCAAGACGGCGCTGTTTTACAAGAAGCACTCGTGCAAGCGGAGCGGGAACAGACGAACCAGGTCGAGAATTTTACACACGTCCAACAAGCATTCGGTGAGACGCGTCAAAAAGTAGCGAGTGTGACCGAAACACTCGATTATGTGACGAAACAACTCGTACATTCGAAACAACAAGCCCGCCATGTCGTTGGTCAAGTCAGTACAGTTAGTGGTGTCATGGAAGAACTTGCAGCCGGAAATGAAGAGATCGCTGCTTCGATGCGTGATCAACAGGCATCGTTCGAACAGATTCATCAATTGATGCAAGAACTCGAGTCGACGACGACGTCGCTTGACAGTCAGACACATCAATTCAAAATTTAATGAACACAGCAAAAGTGCACGCATTCTCAGGAAGAGAAGGCGTGCACTTTTTCTTGAATCGACTTAGAAGAAGCTTTCTGGATCGAGCTCATTCGTTCGTCCATTCGCATCATACTGGTATCCACCATCGTGGATTTCAAAATGCAAGTGTGGACCAGTCGAGTTACCGGTGCTTCCGAGAACACCGATTTGCTGTCCTTGTTTGACTTGTTGTCCCTGTTTAACGTTCAAGGCATTCATATGGGCATACACGGTCGTATACGTTTTTCCGTCGATATTATGAGAGATATAGACGTGGTTGCCGTAAGGACCACCGGAACTTGCTAAGATGACTGTTCCATTTGCAGACGCAACGATTGGCGAGTTGAGTGGACCAGCGAAGTCGGTTCCATTGTGGTACGCATAACCATTACTTCCGCTTGCTGCACCCATTCCTTGCGAAACAGAGCCTTGAGCAGGTTTGATGAATTTACCTTTTGCTTTTGAGATGACTTTCGTGCTGGCCTTGCTAACAGATGCTGGCACTGCCGATTGTTTTGCAGCTTTTGCTGCAGCTGCTTTCGCGGCACGTGCTGCAGCTTTTTCTGCCTCTTCCTGTGCCTTCAGTTGGGCCGATGCCTCTTTCAGGCTAAGGATACTGGATTCGATTTTTTTCTTTTGCGACGTCAGACGTTTCAGAAGTGCTGTTCGCTTTTGTTTTTCTTGTTTTAATTCACGTTGTTTCTTTTTTAAAACATTACGATCTTCAATCAAGTCTTGGCGTGTCTGCTTCAGTTCTTCTTTCGCAGCTGCCAGTTCTTTTTTGTTTGATTCGTAATCTTTTAATAAAGAAGCATCACTTTCCGCGATTGTATTGAAGGCGTTGAAACGGCTAATCATATCACCGACATCTTTTGCGCCGAAGACGGCTTCAAGCAGTGGGGCGTTATCGGCTTTCGACTGACGGACCGCTAGACGATCACCGAGCATTTTTTCTTGTTTCTTGATTTTCTTTTGCAACTTCTCGATTTTATCTTCTAATCGAGCAATCTGTTTCGTGTTTTCGTCGATTTTCTTTTGATTCTCGACGACTTGTAATGTCAGCCCATTAATCTGTTGATCCAGGGCGTAGACTTGTTGCTGTGCTTTAGATAATTGATTATTTTTTTGAGACAACGCCTCGCGTTGCTTCGATTGTTGTTGCTGGTTTTGTTGTTGCTTTTCTCTATATGAACTTGCTGCGTCGACGGGAGTTGTCGTCATGAGCGGACTTGCGAGTAAAGTGAGTGTCATGAGCGATAACCCGAGTGACTTTCCGAAAGGTCGTTTCATAAACTAAGCGTCATTCCTTTCCCTTGTGAAGTGTTACCTATCCCACTCTAACAAGAAAATCAGAAAATCCACTTTACAATTCTTTTAAAAAAATACAAGAGAAGCTAGCAGAAAGTATGAAGAATTTATGAAAATAATGATGCGTGAACAGAAGAATAAATAGAATATGTTGATATGAAAGGAAAAATCATTATGTAATTGATTGATTTCCGAATGATGTCAGAAGATATATTTTTGTAACATCGTATAAATAGAAGGTTTATTAATGCTTGAAAAAGGTATAAATATAGTTTTTTGTGAAATGAAAAAGTGCCCCGAAAGGCACTCCATCCGAATCATTCTTCATAAATCATCTTTCGCGTCATCCCACCGTCTAGGACCAGTGTTTCGCCCGTCAAGAAATCGTTATCCGGGTGTGTTAGATAGAGAGCCGCACGAGCGACATCACTTGGTTTTCCGACGCGACCAGCTGGATGTTGACTATGATCTTCAGGTGATAATTCTTGATAGTCACCGGTTTCAATCCAACCAGGAGCAATCGCGTTGACGAGAATTCCGTCTTCTCCGAGTGAGACAGCAAGTGCATGGGTCAGAGCAAAAATGCCACCTTTCGTCGATGCATAAGATTCTGTATGCGGTTCCGACATGAAGGCGCGGGTCGAAGCCAGGTTGACGATCCGACCACCACTTTTACTTTGTTTCAAATAAGGTGTAGCGGCCTTAGTCGTTAAAAAGATACTACGCAGGTTCGTATGATGAACCCGATCCCATTCCTCAAGTGACAATTCGAGTAAGGGTTTTCGAATCATGATACCGGCGTTATTGATGACGATGTCGATACGACCAGTATGTTCAATCGCTTTCTCAATCAACAGTTGAACGTCTTTTTCGTGTTGGATATCGAGGTGATAGAAGTAAGCCGTCCCACCATCTTCTTCAATTTGTTGAACTAATTCGTCTCCTGTCATCTGATCGATGTCAGCAAGAACGACATTTGCGCCATGCGCAGCGTAGGTGCGGGCGAGTTCTGCACCAATGCCATTCGCGGCTCCCGTAATGATGACGGTTTGATTAACATGATTCATAAAAATCATCCTTTCTGTAACGCTTCTCTCCCTTTTTTACCGTTCCATCATATCCTGAAACCTGACAGGATTATCATCCGTAGGAACAGGGAAATAGAAAAGCGTCGAAGTTACTTTAGAATGGGGGAAAATAGGAATGAAATTCTCGAATCAACAATTAGAAAAACAACAAAATCAATATGCCGAAGATGCAAAAGATTATATTGATCGCCCGAAAAAGACGAACTCGCTGTTACAACGAGCAACTGCAAAGGTAAACGGGAACTCTCGTTTGTCCGTCGTCTTTTCACCGTTGACGTTATTCGTCGATATGATTCGCGCGTACCAGTCAGGTGAATACCGTAACATTCGTCGTACGACGATCTTAAAAGTAATCGGCGCATTGGTTTATCTCGTGTCACCAATTGACCTCGTACCTGATTTCGTACTCGGATTTGGATTTGCAGACGATATCGCGGTCATCCTTTTCGTCACGAAAACAGTCTTTGAAGAATTGACACGTTTCAGCGACTGGCAAGATGAACAACAAAAACGTCGTACGCAACCATTGCAAAGCGAGGATGCGTATTGATCAAATAGATGATCCGAGCGACTTCACACAAGAAGTCGCTCTTTCTGATGTAAAAAGAGCCGTTTCCTGTACGCCCTCTTGAAATTTCGATACACTAGAAATAGTTGGTAAAGAGAGAGGGAGGGCGAAAATGGGACACCACTGGATGGAATCATACGGTTATATCGGGATCATGATGACGCTCATGTTTCCATTCATACCGAGCGAAGTACCGCTCGCGTATGCCGGATATCTCGTGCATACGGCACAGGCGAATCTGCTATTCATGGTGTTCCTTGCTGTAGTAAGCTTCGTCATTAGTCAGAACCTCTTTTTTACGATTGGACAGTTCGGGAGTGAACGGTTATTGAATCGTTTATTCAAATGGTTTCGGATTTCAGAAACAAAAATGCTCCAGTTTCAGACGCAAATGGAGACGAAAGGACGCTATATTCTTCTTCTTTCTCCGATGTGGCGTATCGGATTTGCGATTGGTGCCGGTCTAACTGGTGTTTCACGCTGGACGTTTACCGTCGTGACGACGATTTCCTTTTTCCTCTGGTCGACGCTCTTCATTTGGGGCGGGAAAGCTGTTGGTCATGAATGGCGAAAATTGCATCACCTCAATCATCCGATAGTTTGGATTGGTTTAGGCGTGTTGATTACGGTTGGCTATTTGATTCAGAAAAAGAGAAAAGCAAAAAAAGAGATGTAAAAGGAGTGGGAACATGGCAATTATCTTATTCGATATTGACGGTACATTGATTGACTCAACGGAACAAATGACAGAAGCAATCCATCGGGCGATGGAGGACATGCCGCATCTTCCAAAACCTTCGCAAGAAAGTGTTCAGGCAAGCTACGGTCTTGCAGGAAGCGCCTTTTGGCGAAAAGCGATTCCGGAAGCCTCAGAAGAGGATATTCGTTTAATTCGAAAAAAGAGACATGGTCATTTAGAAGATACGATGGTTGAACAGAATGTATTATTTGACGGAATTCGATCATTATTGCAAGCTCTTGTTTCAGCGGGACACACGGTCTCAACTGCAAGTAATTGCGGCAACCATTATCTAAACCTTGTGCTTGATAGTCAGGAAATCCGCTCGTTCTTCACAAGTCCGAAATGCTTGGAATCCGTCAATGGAAAAGAAAAATCGGATATCTTACGCGCTCACCGCGATGAGTTTGGAGAAGGATCTTACTGGATGATTGGAGATCGGTCTTCTGATGTCGAAGCGGCTCGTAAGGAACATATGCCGGTCGTCTTATGTCAATATGGTTTTGGTACGCCATCCGAGTGGAATTCGGCAGATCATGTCATCGAGACACCGCTTGATTTGTTAACAGTGATTGAAAAATAAAGAAGTAAAAAGCCAAGCTAGAAACGTCGATTTTTTCAGACGGTCGGCTTGGCTTTTTTGTGGTTAAAATATCAATCAAGATGCACTTACTCGAAATCGAGTCGGTACGATTCTGCGCTCATCCATGGACGGAACTTCCGGAAGAGTAGATGGAACAATAAACAGAGAATAATGGGTAAGACGATAAAAAGACCAAGCACGAATGTCATATTGAAGAGCGTCCATCCTCCTGACATCAGGTGTAGCGCATTGATTGGACCGATTAAACCAGACATTCCAAATCCGGCACTAAACGGTGTACCTTGAACACCGAGCATTCCTGCTAATGCACCAAGGATAGCGGCACTACACATGACAGGTAGAATCATCAATGGATTACGAATGAAGTTCGCCATCTGGATTTTAGGAGAACCAAGAAAATGAGCAATCGACGTTCCGCGTGAATTCGCTTGCCAACCGGCAATCGCAAGACCGAACCCAGCGGCACAGACACCTAGATTGGCAGCTCCGGCAGCAACACCCGATAAACTGATCGCGGTCGCAATGCCGACCGTCGAAAGCGGAGAGACGATGAGAACGGAAAAGGCGACCGCAATTAGAATGCCCATCAAGACGGGTTGAAGTGCCGTGAAGTCTGAGATGACATGTCCTATTGCTGTTGTGATCCGTGTGACGAACGGATACGTCAGAACACCAATTCCACCGGCACCGACAATCAAAATCGTTGGCATGACAAGCACCGTATATGTTTTGAAGCGTTCACCAATCAATAAGACGATTGCTGTTGCAATAACTGCCGTCAAACCAGCATTGATGACATCACCTGTACCGACGAAAACGAATGTCGCATCCGCACGGGTCGCAACACCTGAGCCGACGACCGTCGCGAGTCCAATCGATGTGGTGGCGATCGGTGTCACTTTAAATTGCATCGCTACGGCGACACCAATCACCATTGGTAAAAGTCGCATCGCGAGTGTCGTTGCGTCCAAAACGTGTTGGGCACCAGAAACGTATGGCAATAATGCCTTAGCGAGTTCACCGAGTAAGGCTCCTGGAATAAGGGCAACGAGAATTCCAATACTGAGACCGTTTAAAACATGCACTGCAAATTGACGTGGCTGACGCAAAATAGATGAATCCACAAAATCCTCTCCTTATGTAACGCTTTTGTGCATAACAGTATAAAAGTTATGAATTGTGTTTTATCTTACGGTAAGAACAGAAGGACGTCAAGGAAAAGTTAGAAAATTCCAAACGAGCAAAGGATTCGTCTTTCAGAAACGGAATTGTTACAGTGAAGAAGTATATTGAATGAGGAGGTCATGAATCATGTCAGAACAACGTATCGTATTAGCGGAACGACCAAACGGAAAACCAACAGGGGAAACATTCCGTTATGAATCATTTGAGTTAGCAGATTTACGAGAAGGGCAAGTCGCACTGGAGTCACTCTATATCTCAGTCGATCCATATATGCGGGGACGTATGAACGATACGCGTTCTTATTCGCAACCGTTTGAGATTGATGAACCGATTCACGGGGGTGTCGTAGCGCGTGTCATCGAGTCTAAAAGTGAGGCGCTCAAGTCAGGTGATGTCGTCGTGGGGATGCTCGATTGGGCAACGAAAGCAGTCGTCGATGCGAAAAGTGTCCGTAAAATCGATGAGCAGATCGCTCCGATCTCAACAGCGCTCGGTGTTCTCGGAATGACAGGGATGACGGCGTATTTCGGGTTGCTTGATATCGGGAATCCACAGCCAGGAGAAACTGTTGTCGTATCGGCAGCAGCAGGGGCTGTTGGATCGATCGTTGGTCAAATCGCTAAAATCAAAGGTGCACGAGTAGTTGGGATTGCAGGAAGTGACGAAAAGTTACAGCACTTAAAAGGAGATCTTGGTTTTGACGAAGTCATCAACTACAAAACGGAAGACATCCGGAAAGCATTAGACCGGACGTGTCCAGACGGCATCGATGTTTATTTTGAAAATGTCGGTGGAGAGATCGGCGATGCGGTTCTGGATCGGCTTAATCCATTCGCGCGAGTACCGGTCTGCGGCGCTATTTCTGGGTATAACGCACAACAGGACATCGGTCCACGTGTTCAATCGAAATTAATCATTGCGCGTGCGCGCATGCAAGGTTTCTTAGTGGGGGATTATGGCAAACGATTCAAGGAAGCGGCTGAGCAACTCGGTCAATGGGTCAGTGAAGGGAAATTACGATATGAAGAGACGATCTTTGAAGGCTTCGATCGTGTACCAGATGCTTTCCTCGGATTATTCGATGGCTCGAACACAGGGAAACTATTAGTAAAAGTTAAGTAATACGCCAAAAGAGGTTGCGGAATTATTCCGCAACCTCTTTTTTATGGCATGAGATTCATGAATCCTTTTGATCGCGCTTGAGTTCTTCTGGATCTGGATCCGGATGTTGTGTTTCCGCAGGCTTGATTCCGGGATCTGATGTCTCAGCTGGATCAGGGTCCGGGTGAAGACCAACGTCTGCCTTTTCATCTGGTAAATCATGATTTTTTTCGTTTAACATGTCCAGTCATCTCCTTTTATCAGTACGTAGTAATGTTTCCCCGTTTTTTAAATCCAAAACAATGAGAGTGCATAAGAGTCGTTTTCGAAAACGCGTAAATGATTTCCACGGACAAGAAAGCGAAACCGGTCGATTTCCTAGGAAATACAGGTTGACTGAAATGGAATGTAAGGAAAATCCAAAAAAGCTTCACTAAGTCTTTACAAAAACCTTGCAAGTCCTTCAAGTAGCCTTTGAATTGCTTCCGTAGACTAAAAAAGAGTTGAAAAGAGGAAGGGTGTTTACGTGTGAGTGATCAAAAATGGAAACGACAAATCATGCAACAACTAAATTGGGTTCGCGAAGAGAAAAAACGGCTCACAAGCGACACGACAGCAAGTAAAGAGTCACTCGAAAAACTTCGTCAGCTGGACGTCTTGCGTCTGCCAACGGTTCGAACTTCTAAAAACACGACGACACGTTATCAACAAAATAGCCAAGCGTCATTACTAGATCAATTGGATGTCTCACATATTCCGGTACGGACGACGACGCGTTATTATGAAAAACGACCAATCGAGATGGCAATCGTCTGCTCGGAATTCATGTATGCCTATTATGAAGATGCCGTTCATCTCCATTATGTCAATGCGAACACATTCGAAGAAGTTTTCGAGCGCGAGATTGATCTCTTTTTGGTCGTATCTTCATGGAAAGGATTACGAGGGGATGATTGGAAAGGTGTCGCCACACCAAATTCAAAGAAACGCCAACGGTTACTTTCGATGATGCAGGAAGTCAAAGCTAAAGGAATTCCAGTCGTCTTTCAATCGACGGAAGACCCGAGTAACCATGAACGGTTTCAAGACGTGGCTCAAGCTGCCAATTATGTCCTGACTTCAGATGAGGCGATGATTCCTGAATATCGTGTTTTATGTGGACATGATCGAATCATGGCGATGCCGTTTGGAGTCAATCCATTGATTCACAATCCGATTGGAGCGACACGTAGCCGAAAGAAGGGCGTTTTATTCGCCGGTAGCTGGATGGCGAAATATCCGGAGCGTGTGAAAGATACGGAGATGTTGTTTGATGGGGTCATGCAGTCTTCGCACGAACTCGATATCGTGGACCGGAATTATCATCTCGACTTACCAGCCTATCAGTTTCCGGAACGCTATCAATCACGGGTCGCACCAGCGATTCCTTATGATGCCTTACAACAAGTCAGTAAATGTTATGACTGGGTCCTGAACCTAAATAGCATCAAATATAGTAAGACGATGTGTGCCCGTCGCGTCTATGAATCGCAAGCACTCGGTAATTTGATCCTGTCGAATTACAGTATCGCCGTCAACAACGAGTTTCCGAACATCTTCACCATACATGACGCACAGGAGGCGACGGCGATCGTAGAACGCACATCGCAAGAAGAAATCGAACGTTTACGAGCAGAAGGACTTCGTGCCGTCATGACGGAGCATACAGTCTTCGAACGGATGGATCAGATTCTAGCGTTCATTGGACGAGTACCTGAAACACGAAAACATCGTTTACTAATCGTTGTCGCTCAGGATGGGGAAGTCATTCGTGACGTGATCAATCGTCAAAGTCTCACACCAGACGAAATCGTCTCAGCGGATGCATTGACGGAGCAAACCTATGATCAAGCGGATCTCGTTGCTTGGATGGATGGGCATGAATCCTACGGTGAATATTATTTAGAGGACCTCGTGAATGGCTTTAAATATAGCGATGCCAGCGTTGTCCGAAAGGGGAGCCAACATCCATATCATCTACATGAGATGAGCGGTAGCCGAAACGGTGCGATTATCTGGCGGTCAGATATCGGATATGACGCGTTTCAAGCAGGTGAATTGAACGGAAAAACGCTGTTGCTCGATCAATTTGAGTGGAACGAGCAGACAGTAGTTCCGACGGATCACACACCGCAACTGTCGGTCGTTGTTCCCATCTATAACAATGGGAAACATCTCACGTATAAATGCTTCGCCAGTCTAACACGGATGGATCGATTCATGGAGTCAGAGATTTTACTCGTAGATGATGGATCGACGGACATAGAGGCACGTCAAGCCGTAGAACGTCTCGCGCGACGTTATGGCAATGTCAGAACCTATTTCTTCGAGACAGGTGGTAGTGGTAGTGCTTCGCGTCCTCGCAACAAGGGAGTCGAGATGGCACGAGCTGACTATGTGACGTTCCTTGATCCAGATAACGAGGTACTCAGCGATCGTTATGCCTTTTTGCTTCAGGAATTAGAGAACGATCCATCACTTGATTTTGTAGCGGGTCATATGAAAAAACTTGCCGAGAAGACGAGTATCATCGCCTTGCCGACGATTCGCAAACAAGGACGAACGGTTTGTGAAGATCCAAAAGCTTTTCTATTGAAACATCGCTTTGCGGTACAAAGCATTCAAGCACTCGTCGTCCGTCGTACCTTCTTGCTCGAACATCAATTGGAACAGGTCGTCGGTGCAGTCGGTCAGGACTCCTTGTTTTTCCAGGAATTGATGCTTCGCGCCAATCGTGTCTTACTCGTCAATCGGGTCATCCATTATTATTATGCAGCAGTTGCAGGATCGACTGTGAATGCATTGACGATGAAATTTTTTGAACGCAGTGTTGTCCGAGAACGGGCACGAGCTGAGAAATTCGCTCGTTATGGAGTGCTTGAGGAATACAAGGAAACACGATTCGAGCATTTCTTCGAGCATTGGTATCTCGTTAAATTACGCTACTGCAGTGATAAGGATTTCGCACCAAGTGTCGCATTGTTGCGCACAATCATTGGTTTCTATGAGCCGATCACATTGACGAACCCGTTGATCCGTCGATTCATGGAGCTTGCAGACCGTCAGGAGACAGATCGCCTTCAACATCTATTACTTGAGGAGGTGCAGAAATGACGGCATCGATGAAGACAGCACGACCAAAAGATCAAATCCGAGCAGCTTACTACGATCAATTAGGGGGGGGATTCGGTAAAAAAGTGCGCGCGCGTGTTCACTGGATCGTTCGACAAGCAAAAGGGGAGCACATTTTAGATATCGGTTGTTCCGGTGGAGTTGTTCCGATTTTGCTTGGACGGGAAGGGAAACATGTCGTCGGAATCGATGTCTTACCAGAAGCGATTACTGAAGCCAAACAAGCATTGCTTGAGGAACCGGCATCCGTAAAGGAAAAAGTGGAATTACATGAAGCGAATGTCATGACGTATACACCTGACATTCAATTCGACACAGTCTTGATGACGGAAGTATTGGAACATATCGGGGAGCCGGAACGCTTCATCGCTCGTGCCGTCTCGTTCATCGCACCAGAAGGACGACTCGTCATCACAGTTCCATTTGGAGTGAACGATTATGCGGATCACAAACGGACGTATTATTTAAATCGACTGCTTGAACAGTTGACGCCCTTCGGTAAAATCGAGACGGTCGAGCGGCTTGATAAGTGGCTTGGAATCACGATTCAAGTCTATCCTGAACCACGAGATGGTCGAGCAATTGTACCAACGGAAGTCGAATGGCTCGAGGATGCCTTTGAAGAAGTGGAACGATTGCATCTCGCAACGATCATTGACTTAAAGCGCAAGCAACAGACTCTAGAACGAAAAGTTCAACGGTTAGCGGAACAAACAGATTTATTCGAGCAGGCACAAGCGGAATCACTACGTCATGAACAGCAACTACAGGAACAGCGTGAACAATATAAGATGCTCGAAGAACAATATGCCGCACTTCTTGATCGATTCGAAGCGTCATTGGTGTCAAATCTAGAATTGTTGGAGGTGAATGCATCATGGAAATCAAAATACCGCTCACTCGCGCGTTCAAAGCTCGGAAAAATCGTCGTCCGCTACTGGAAGTTCCGACGTCAACTCAAACAGCGCCGGAGTCGTCGATGAACGTCTTGATGATTTGTCAAAATTTCTATCCGGAAATTGGCAGTGCGGCAAACCGAATGAAGAATATCTTCAAGCGGATGGAACAAGCGGGAAGTGACGTTCATGTCCTGACGTCAGAACCGCTTTATCCGACGGCAGAACTCTATACGGACTCGATGTTCTGGGATGAACCGAGCCTCGACACGGCACATGTGACTCGTATCCAACCGCGTGACGTCCGGGCGACGAATAATTTATGGCGGCGCCTTCGCTTGTTCGTGGAACAATTCGTACTTGCGGTGAAAGAGGTTCGACATGATCCAAAATCCTACGCCTACATCTATGCGACGACGCCGTCTATCTTCATGGGGCTCGTCGGGGTCGTCGCGAAACATGTCAAAAAGGCTCCTTTGATTCTTGATGTGCGTGATTTATGGCCAGAATCGTTGATTGGCGTCGGCATTACGAAATCGCGTCTCTTATTGACTCCGCTCTACTGGCTTGAAAAGTGGATGTATCGACAGGCGGATCAATTGGTCATCAACAGTGAAGGTTTTCGATCGTATATCGAAGGACGAGGCATTGCACCGGAAAAAATTCATTATATCCCGAACTCGATCGAGGAAAACGAGTGGTTAATCAAACGTCGAAAAGTATCGGAACAAGTTCGCGTCGTGTATACAGGGAATATCGGACTCGCGCAAGATGTATTCTTGTTACTCGATGTCGCACAGGAACTTCAACAAGAACAGGATATCTGCTTTCAAGTCGTCGGTTACGGCTATCACAAACAAACGTTCGAACGACTCGTCAAGGAACGTGGATTGACGAATATCGAGTTTCTTGACGCGATGCCACGCTGGGATGCGTTGAAACAACTCGCGAAGAGTGACATCGCCTTTGCGACACTCGTCGAGAGTACAGCGTTCGATACAGTGACACCAGGAAAGATCATCGACTACATGGCGATGGGCTGTGCCATCGTCGGTGCGGTATCAGGTCATGCGGCGCATGTCATCGAAGAAGCAGGAGCCGGTTATGTGTCTGTCCAGCGGAAAAAAGAGGAGATCGTCGATCATATTCTCGAGTTATCACGAAATCCAGAGAAACGTGCAACGATGGGACGGGCGGGTGTGGATTACGTCCAACGCCATTTCGATTGGGAACAAAATGAACAGCGCTTGTTTGAAGCCATCGAACAAACGCAGTCACGAAAGGCGGTCGCAGAATGAAGCGCATTGGAATGTTTGTTTGGAATCCTTTTACGAATGACGCCCGTGTCTTACGTGAATGTACGGCACTCGTCGAAGCAGGACACCGCGTGGACCTATACTGTCTAAATGACGGCACACTTCCAGAAGTCGAATACCCGATGTCGGGGTTTCGCGTCATTCGAATCGACCGGACGCCACCTTTTGCAAGGTGGCTCCTGTTCTTTCGCAAACGAAAAAAACGGACACTTGCTATCGGAGTGATTGGTGCGCTTCTTGCACCTTGGCTCATTCCCGTGATGATCGTGCTCTTTTTGCTCATGCGAAGTCGATTCATCCGTTACGCCCTGTACAACAGTTTTGGCATTCTTCGCATGACACGTGCTGCCCGGAAGCATAATTACGACGTCATGCATGCGAATGATGTCAATACATTACCGCAAGCGATTGGGGCGGCACGTGGTACAAAAATCGTCTATGATTCACATGAAGTCCAAACCGATCGGACAGGTTATGGTAGCATGCAAGGGAAATTAGAACGCTGGTTGCTTCGATTCGTCGACCAGACCATCGTTGAAAATGACACGCGTGCAGATTATCATCAAAAATTATATGGAACCAGACCATCCGTCTTGCACAATTATCCGTTTTACGAACCGATTATTCCGCAACCGCGACCGTTACGCGAAGAGTTAGCACTTGCATCAGATGAGCCGATTTTATTATATCAAGGCGGGATCCAGGAAGGACGTGGACTGGAGCGACTCATTGAAGCGATGCCGTTCATCGATCGAGGAACACTTATTTTCGTTGGAGATGGAAAGTTAAAAGGGAAACTGATGCAACTGGCCACGCAATCATCGGAAAAGTCTCGTATCCGCTTCATTGATAAGGTTCCGCTTGCTGAACTACCCAGTTACACGGCAGCGGCGACGGTCGGCTTTCAAGTCCTCCAGAACGTTTGCTTCAATCATTATTCCGCTTCTTCGAATAAACTATTCGAATACATGGCGGCGTTGATTCCTGTCATCGCGGCAGACTTACCGGAAATCCGTCGTGTCGTCGAAACAGAAGGAATCGGTTTGATCGTCGATGTCGAATCGCCGCATAGTATCGCCGAGGCGGTCAATCGTCTAGTGAAGGATAAGAGCTTGCTCGGAGTGATGCAGGAGCGAGCAAGCGTAGCAAGGAGACAATACAACTGGGAGCAAGAAAAAGGCCGACTTCTTGCTGTCTATGACTCGATTTTCATGGAATCTGGGACAAAATAAGAAAAATAGTCAACGACTCGAAGGGAAATCCACGTGGAATGAAGGTGGATTCTTGACGGGTCGTTTTGTTTGATATGAATGGCAACGAAGTATTCGTGAAAGCTTCATAAGATTTACAAAAACAATAGAAAACGCTGGAAATGTAAGGTCTGTGAAGAATGGTTTAAGAGATGGTTAGAAGCATTGGAAAGCAAAGGAAATGTCGTTATGGTCTAGTTACAGCCAAGCCACAGACCGTTCGTTGGCTAGTATGACTAACTCGATGGAGGAATGACAAAATGAAACTTTGCACAATCGGACTAGGATATATTGGATTACCTTCTTCGGCGATGTTCGCGGATCACGGCACGGAGGTCGTCGGTGTCGACATCGATCCACACATCGTCAATCTTCTGAACACGGGAACGATTCATATTGAGGAACCAGGACTCGAGGATGTCATCAAACGAGTCGTCGCTAACGGAAAATTCCGAGCGACACTTACGCCAGAACGAGCAGATGTCTTTTTAATCGCCGTCCCGACGCCGAACTTGAACGATACGTATAAATCATGTGATTTAAAATACGTCGTGTCAGCCGTCAACAACATGTTGCCGTTCCTTGAAAAAGGAAACGTCGTCATCGTTGAATCGACGATCGCGCCACGCACTATGGACGATCATGTTCGTCCACTGATTGAAGAAGCCGGCTTTACGATCGGTGAAGACGTCTATGTCGTTCATTGCCCAGAGCGTGTGTTACCAGGGCAGATCTTACACGAACTCGTTCATAACAACCGGATCGTTGGAGGATTGACACCGGCATGTGCAGAGGTAGGAGCAGCCGTCTATGAAACATTCGTTCAAGGAGAAATCGTTCGGACCGACGCGAAGACAGCCGAAATGTCGAAATTGATGGAAAATACGTTCCGTGATGTCAACATCGCACTGGCAAATGAATTGACGCAAGTATGTCACCAGCTTGAGATCAACGTCTTAGATGTCATCGAGATGGCAAACATGCACCCACGTGTGAACTTGCATCATCCAGGACCGGGTGTAGGTGGTCACTGTCTCGCAGTCGATCCGTACTTCATCGTCGCAAAAGTCCCATCACTTGCACGCATCATTCATACGGCACGACAAACGAACGTCCAAATGCCACAATTCGTCGCTGAACAAGCCGCTCGTCTCGTCGGTTCACGTGTTCGTCCAAAAATCGCTGTGTTCGGTGTGACGTATAAAGGAAATGTTGACGATATGCGCGAGAGCCCAGCTGTCGAAGTCATTGAACAATTGCTCGATCGTGGACTCGATGTCGCGGTCTGTGATCCACACGTCGAGCATTCCATCTCGACACGCTTTGAACTCGTTGATGAAATCGAAGCGATCCAAGACGCCGATCTAGCACTCGTCTTAGTCGACCACGATGAGTTCAAACAATTCGATTCACGTCGTTTCGCAAACTACATGCGGACACCGTTACTCTTCGATACAAAAGGAATTGTCCGTGAACTCGATGCGGTCAAGGTCCTCAACTTCGGTAACTTGCATACGCACCGCGTGACGGAAGTGGATGCAAAAGCAATATGAACGCGTTACGAACGATTGGAGGGGAGCTGAAAGATCATCTGTATCTGATCTTTCGGCTGTCACTCTATGAAACAAAAAGTCAGTATAGCATGCAGTATTTAGGTTGGTTTTGGGAGATCATGACGCCACTCCTCCAGATCGGGGTGTACTGGGTCGTCTTTGGTTTTGGAATCCGTGGTGGACATCCTGTCGACGGAATTCCATTCGTCTTTTGGCTCGTTAGTGGACTGATCGCATGGTTCTTCATCGGAAGCACGATTCCAAGTGGATCACGGTCGATCTACGGTCGGGTCGCGCTCGTCTCTAAAATGCATTTTCCGTTGAGTACGATTCCGGCATATGTCATTTTGGCTCAATTCTATCGACATCTTGCGATGATTGCCCTGACGATCGTTTTAGGAAGTGCATTTGGTTACTTCCCAGGATGGCATACGCTCGAACTGTTTTATATCGTTCCAGCCGGCGTCATCTTTCTTTATGCCGTCTCGTTGTTATTGTCGGCTCTTGCTACGATGATCCGAGACGTCCAGAACATGGTGACATCCGCGATAAGGATGCTGATGTATTTAACGCCGATCATGTGGATTCCCCCAGAACATTCACTGTTTAAGATGCTATTGATGTTGAATCCACTCGTCTATTTGATTGAGGGGTACCGCTCCGCCTTGATCGGAACCGGTTACTTGATGGATCACATCTGGTATGGCGCTTATTTTTGGAGTGTGACACTCGGTATCCTGCTCGTCGGAGCAGCGGTCCATATTCGTTTCCGACGCTACTTCATTGATTATGTATAGGAGGAAAGACGATGAGTCACGTCGTGTTTGAGAACGTTTCAAAACGGTACATGCTCTATGAGCGTCCAATCGATAAATTAAAGGAAGTGCTCTTTGGAAAAGTGAGCGGAAAATCCTTTTATGCGCTCAAAAATGTCTCCTTCTCTGTTGAAGAGGGAGAAATCGTGGGTGTCGTAGGCATCAACGGTAGTGGGAAATCAACGTTATCCCATTTACTTGCTAACGTCACACCGCCTACGTATGGATGTGTCACGCTAGGAGGAAAATCAGCACTGATTGCCATCTCAAGTGGATTGAACAGTCAACTGACAGGTCGCGATAACATCGAGCTCAAAGGATTGATGATGGGACTGACCAAACGGCAAATCGAGGAGATCACACCGGAAATTCTCGAATTCGCGGATATCGGAGAGTTCATCGATCAGCCAGTCAAAACCTATTCGAGTGGGATGCGGGCACGTCTCGGTTTTGCTATCTCGATCAATATCAATCCGGATATCTTGATCATCGATGAAGCCTTATCTGTCGGCGATCAAACATTTACGGAGAAGTGTCTCGATAAGATGCGCGAATTCCGGGATCAAGGAAAAACGATTTTTTTCGTCAGCCATTCTTTGAATCAAGTCAAAAGCTTTTGTACGAAGATCCTTTGGCTGGAATACGGTGAAGTGCGTTTATTTGGTCCAACGAATGAAACACTCGCGGAATACAATAAATATTTATATTGGTACAAACAGTTATCCAAAAAGCAAGCCACTCACTATGTTTCGAAAAAACGAACCGGTCGAATCGGTGACATTGAGCAACAGATGAGAGGCGAGACGATCGAACGATCGTCATGAAATGAGATAGGGGATGAAGTAGATGAAACGTGTCATGCTCGTATTCGGAACACGACCTGAGGCCATTAAGATGGCACCTGTCGTAAAAGCACTTGAAAACCGCCCAGACGTCGAACCGATTGTCGTCGTAACGGCGCAACACCGGGAAATGCTTGATCAGGTACTCGAATTGTTCCAGATCACTCCGGACCATGACTTGGATTTGATGCGTCCGCGTCAAACGTTAGAGGAGATGACGGCACGTATTCTGAATGCGATGCGTCGTGTCCTCGAAAAGGAACAGCCGGATCTCGTTCTTGTCCATGGGGATACGACGACGACGTTCGCTGCTTCGTTAGCGGCATTCTATCAACAGATTCCAGTCGGTCATGTCGAAGCAGGACTGCGGACATATGAAAAGTATGCACCGTTTCCGGAAGAGATGAATCGTCAATTGACAGGTGTGTTGGCGGATTATCATTTTGCTCCAACCGAACAAGCGGCGATGAATTTACGTGCTGAGAACAAACAGACACCAATCATCGTAACGGGTAATACGGTCATTGATGCACTTAAGACAACCGTTTCTGCTAGCTATACGCATCCTGTTCTGACACGACTTGAGAAGTCGGGGCGAAAACTCGTCTTGCTGACGGTTCATCGTCGTGAGAACCATTTACAACTGGCAACGATTTTTGAAGCGATTGAACAGTTGGCAAATGATCATCCGGAAATAGAAATCGTTTATCCAGTCCATCCGAATCCAGTCGTGCTAGAAGCAGCAGCTCGCCTAGAGCATCATCCACGGATTCAGTTGATTGAGCCGCTTGATGTCTTTGATTTCCACAACCTGGCAGCTCGTGCTTCCTTCATCCTGACAGATTCAGGTGGGATTCAAGAAGAAGCGCCTTCACTCGGTGTTCCCGTTCTTGTCTTACGGGAGACGACGGAACGACCTGAAGGCGTCGAAGCAGGAACCTTGAAACTGGTCGGTACGAATCCAGAGCATATCTATGCGATGAGCCATCAATTATTGACGGACGAAATCTTCTATCAATCGATGGCGCAAGCCGCGAATCCGTATGGCGATGGACAGGCAGCAGAACGAATCGTCGATGCGATCATGAGTGAGGTACCGGTATGAATAAGGAGCTGACCGTCGCGAGCTATCAGTTTTTTCCGTTCGGTACTCAGGAAAAGATTTTGCTCGAAGATGCAGCGCCGGGGGTGTGTTTTGATTTTCAGGATGCGATAGCGACTGACAAACTGTATCTGCAACTGTTCGATCAAGGCTTTCAACATCCGCCTTCAAAACTGTATCGAAAAGATGCTGAACTGATAGGTGACATCATTCAGGTAACGTGCCGTTTTGAAGTGGCGGAACCATGTCTCGTTCAAGTATTCAAGATGCAGTATGGGCAAAAGAAGCGGATGGTCTCTGAGACGGAGCATCTGACGTTGACGAATGAGACGATCGTCCAGTTCGAGATGGAGCGTGTGCCAGGAGCGGTTTATTTCAAAATGGCCTGGAAGTTTTTAAACGAAGGGAGCTTCCGGGTCCATCTCCGCGAACTCGCCATCGCGCAATACGTCAAGGCAGAGGAGGAAGCAACCTATGCTGTTTAGTTCGACGATTTTTTTATTTTTGTTCTTGCCGACAGTACTGCTCGTGTACTACGTGTTGCCTCGGACATTCCGTAACGGCTGGCTGTTAGTTGCCAGCCTGTTCTTTTATGCATTCGGAGAACCACGCTTTGCCTTACTGATGCTACTCAGCGTCACGATCAATTACTTCTTTGCCTTATTCGTTGATTTCTACCGGCAACATGTCGGAGTGAAGTGGATCATGTTCAGCATGATCGTCGTCAACCTTGGATTGCTCGGTTGGTTTAAGTACAGCGGATTTTTCGTCCGCTCCGTCAACGAATCGTTTGGTCTGAGTTGGTTCGTTCCAGAAGTCGTCTTACCGCTTGGAATTTCCTTTTATACATTCCATGCGATGAGTTACGTCATCGACATTTATAAAGGGAAGGAAGCGGTGCAAAAGAATCCACTCGACCTTGCCCTTTATATCGCGTTTTTCCCGCAACTCGTCGCGGGGCCAATTGTCCGCTACAACACGATTGCGAGTCAGATCGAATCTCGTCAAGAGACGGTATCTGATTTTGCACGGGGTGTTCGCCGCTTTACGATTGGTCTATCAAAAAAATTGATTCTTGCGAACGGATGTGGTCAGGTCGCAGACGCTGTTTTTAATATGAAAGACCTTTCGATGGGGCTAGCATGGATTGGAATCATCGCTTATGCCTTACAGATCTATTTTGATTTTTCGGGCTATAGCGATATGGCAATTGGTTTAGCACTGATGTTCGGATTTCATTTCTTGGAGAACTTCAACTACCCATATATTTCAAAATCCGTGTCAGAATTTTGGCGTCGATGGCATATTTCGCTCGGCTCTTGGTTCCGCGACTATGTTTATATTCCGTTAGGGGGAAACCGTGTATCGCCGTGGCGGCAGTATCGAAATCTGGCGATCGTCTGGATGTTGACGGGCCTTTGGCATGGTGCGAGTTGGACATTCGTCGCGTGGGGCGCATATTACGGAGTTTGGATCATGCTCGAGAAGGCATTTCTCGGGAGATGGCTCGAGCGTATGCCTGTCGTCTCGACAGTCTGGACGCTCATCCTCGTGCTCGTCGGTTGGGTCTTTTTCCGCTCAGAGACGTTTCCAGAAGCCGTTATGTATATTCAAGCAATGTTCGTACCGGATGTGCTATGGGATGAACGGGCGAGTTACCAACTCGTTCAGAACGGAGTCCTACTACTTGTCGCGTGTATCGCTGCGACACCGATTCCGAAGTATCTCGGAGAACGTGTCGTCGTCTCTCTCGGGAAGATCGGAACGACGATGCAGTATGGGTACGCCATGTTGATGTTGTTCCTTGCGACATCGGCACTCGTTGCGAGCACGTTTAATCCGTTCATCTATTTCCGGTTCTAAAAAGGAGGACTATCCATGGAGCAGCCATTGATGAAAACGCAACAGGAGACGAATCAAACACCTTCTTTCGAGCGAATCATGATGTGGGTGACGACTGTCAGTTTTATTCTCGTCTTACTGACGATTGGACTCGGAACGCTTGTCCGGGAAGACCGTGTCCGGTCCCAGCTGGAAAATCGTACACTTGCCCAGTCCGTTGAGCCCACCGTCGAGGGAATCGCGACAGGCAAGGATATGCTCAAAATGGAGACCTATTTCACGGATCAATTACTGTTGCGAGGAACGTTCGTCGAGATACAGGCGCTTTTATCAAAAGATGTCTTTCGACAGCCGTTTCGTAATGGCATTTATACGGCAAAAAACGATTATATGATTGAACCGAGTGCATCAGGAAACGTAAAAATTCCGCAAGCATTCAAACAATTCGTTGGAGAAGTCGATCGTCCGGTCTATATGGCGTTAGCACCGTCTAAAACCGTCATCGCAGAACGGGACAAACTAATTCCGTCTTATGTCGCTTCCAATGCAAACGAGCGCTATGAAAAAATGGTACGAGACTTTCAAGCGGCGGGGATGACCAATCTTTCTTTGCAAGGATTGAAGTTAAGTGACTACTTTAAGACAGATCATCACTGGAACATCGACGGTGCAACAGAAGCTTACCAAGTCATCACGAAAAGAATGGGACTGTCAACGACGTTACCTGAGACGAAGTGGCGGAAGGAAGATCAACACGCCTACTATGGATCATTAGCACGAAAAACGACGCTCTCCTATGCGGCGTCCGGTGACCGTCTAGATTATTATGCTCCTGCGTTCTTCAACGGCATCGATGTTTGTTATGAAGGGAAATGTGGACGTCCTGTCATTGATGAATCATTCGTCAAACAAGAAGGTGATTATGTCGATCGATATGAAGTATTTCTTCGCGGAAACCACGACATCATGTCAATGAAGTCAGCGGCGAATCGAAATCGCCCGACGATTTTGGTTTTAAAGGATTCGTTTGCAAATCCTGTGTTACCATTGCTTGCGAAAAGTGCCAACTTAGAAGTCGTGGATATTCGATACGTTCCAAAATCATTTGATGTTTCCCGATTTGCCAAACAAAAGCAGATCGATTCGGTGCTGTTTCTGCACAACTCGAACATTGCCGGTTTGATGAAGACGTACGAGGACAAATTGTGAAGGAGAACAGAGTATGAAATCACGCATCGATAAACGAAGACCTCCGATCCTCTGTCGCGTCATCAGTGCGCTTCTGCTCGTGATCGTCTTGATTGCTAGCGCTTCGACGGGACTGGCATTTTTAAAAATCCAACAGACGGCGCATTCCTTTTTACAACCGTTGGGTGGGGAAAAAGCAAAGCCACTCGCATCGATGAAGCCAGTCAATGTCCTCTTGATTGGCGTCGACGAGCGAAAGAATGATAAGGGACGGGCAGATGCCATCATGTTGCTCTCGTTTAACCCGAAAACGAAGCAAGCAACTTCTTTGTCCATTCCACGCGACATGCAAGTTACGATACCGACAGGTGAGAAGACGAAAATCAATCATACGTATGCCTATGGTGGTGTGAAGGAGACGGTCGAGACGGTGGAACAAACGTTTGATGTCGATATCCCATATTACGCTAAGATCAATATGGATGGGTTGATTGAATTGGTTGATGCTGTTGGTGGTGTCACAGTGGATAATCCATCCGCCTTCAGCTGGAACGACCGTCGTTTACAAAAGGAGTATAAAAAAGGAAAGATTCATTTAACTGGTCTAGAAGCAAGTGGTTACGCACGTATGCGAAAACAAGATCCACTCGGCGATATGGGCAGACAGATTCGGCAACGTCAAGTTTTAGAAGCCGTCGGTGCTAAACTGGCTGGACCTCGTTTACTGACCAAGATGGAAGAAATCACGATTGTCATGAAGCATAATTTCGCGACGAACATCGGTTTTGACGTGGCGGCACAACTTGCTCAAGAAAATCAGCCGGGATTCAAACAGCTGAAACCATTAAAGCTAGACGGAGAAGGCTATATCGCAAACGATGGGGTATGGTACTTCTTTGCATCGGATGAATCCATGAGACAAACGAAAGCCAAGATTCATGCCATCCTCGCGTCTTCTTAAACCCGGTAAAAAGGACTGTCTACCACACGGACGGTTCTTTTTTTGTTGTTTTCCATCCAACCGAATCACTTTGGTTCAAAAGTCTTATTTTCTGTTCGAATCATCAAATAGGCTTTGACAGGACTTGTAAACGGATGCAAAATGAAAACGATTACATAACAAAGGAGATGGCTATCGTATGAAACGCATAAGATCCGTTTGTATCGTTGCGCTAACGTTTGCACTAATATTTAGTGGACTGTCTTTATCCGGTCAAGCACTGGAAAAAGGAAAGTCTACATTGGTCATCATTCACTACAAGGAAGACCCGAATGCCACGAAGGATTGGAACCTGTGGTTATGGACAAATGGTCCGGATTATTTTCCGAATAAAGCACATGCCTTTAATGGTGAAGATGCTTACGGAAAAATCGCAGCCTATGAATTTCCAGTCGATCAGCCGGAAAAAGTCGGCTTCATCGTGCGAGATGATAACTGGAACAAGGATGGGGGATCTGAGAACGATCGTTTCATCACGAAAGATATGATTAAAAACGGAATTGCTGAAATCTGGATCGAGTCGGGAAGCAAGGATATCTCGACGGTCAATCCGACTAATGGAGCAGACGTCGAAAAAATCGACACGAATATCCACTATTATCGGTATGACAATGATTATGATAAATACGGCGTCTGGTCTTGGCCGGAAGCGCAAGATGGCAAACGATTCGAATTCGATCAGCAGGATGAGTTCGGTGCCATTGCCAAAGTAACGCTTGATAACCCAACGAAAGCACGTCTTGCAGGCGTCATTCCTCATCTTGAGGGCTGGTCGGAAAAAGACGGAGCCGATCGTTTCTTTTATGCAGGTGCGAAGGACATCTGGTTGATCGAAGGGGACCAGACAGTGTACTACAGCAAACCGGAAATTGATCGGACGCCAAAAATCACGAGCTTTTTGGCTGATGACTTCCGGACGATGACGCTTAAAACGAATACACCGATGAGGGCAGAAGACTTAAAGGCATTTACGTTCGAAGGTGTGACGAATCCAGTCGTATCAGCGATCGATGCCAAGACGGCGAAAGTCGAAGTCGCTTCTGATATCGATTTAGCAAAAGTCGTCCGCGTGACGCATCCTGTTTTTGGAGAAGCAGTTCTTGAAGCAGGGAAGGTACTGCGTTCGAAAGCATTCGATCAAAAGTATGCCTATGGTGGTAAGCTCGGCGTCGACTATCAGAAATCGAAGACGACATTCAAGGTCTGGGCGCCGACAGCGCAAGCCGTTGAACTCGAGTTATATCGTTTACCGAAACAACAAGCAGCTACGACAAAAGATATCACGCGTGAAATCCAGATGAAACGGACGAATCGTGGTGTCTATCAAGTGACGGTCAAGGGTGATCTTGACGGTGTCGGTTACACATATGAAGTCAAACACGCAAAAGAATCGACGCGTGCCGTTGATCCGTATGCGACAGCGGTCGCTGTTAACGGAGACCAAGGTGTCGTCGTTGATTTACGCGAGACGGATCCAAAACGCTGGACGAATGGGAAAATGCCACTTCGTCACGCAACAGACGCGATCATTTATGAATCACATGTCCGTGATCTATCGATATTTGATGTGACGAATTCAGGTTACGATTCAGGTATCAAACAAAAAGGAAAATATCTTGGTGTCATCGAGCCAGGTACACGTTTAACGAAGGATGGAAAAAAAACGAAGACAAAGACGGGACTCGATCACTTAAAGGAACTTGGTATCACGCACGTCCAGTTCATTCCTGTTTATGATTTCAATACAGCGTCCGTCGATGAGACGAATCCGCTTAAATCATACAACTGGGGTTATGATCCGAAGAACTACAATGCACCAGAAGGATCGTATGCGACAAATCCATATGATCCAAAAGTCCGGATCACGGAAATGAAACAGATGATCCAAGGACTCCATGACAATGGTCTACGTGCCGTCATGGACGTCGTCTATAACCACATGTTTGACGCCAAAGCATCAAATCTTGATAAGATCGTACCGGGTTACTACTACCGCTATACAGAAGGCGGCGATTTAGCGAACGGTACAGGTGTCGGGAATGATACAGCCTCTGAACGTCAAATGATGCATAAACTAATCGTTGATTCTGTCTCGTACTGGGCAAAGGAATACCACTGGGATGGCTTCCGCTTCGACTTGATGGGCATTCACGACGTCAAGACGATGAACGCTGTCAAACAGGCGACGAAGCGAATTGATCCGTCGATTCTAGTGTTCGGAGAAGGGTGGAGCCTCGGAACTCCTCTTCCAGATTCAGAGAAAGCAAACCAAACGAACACAAAACAAATGCCGGGAATCGGACATTTCAACGACAACCTGCGCGATGCGCTCAAAGGTAGTGTCTTCGAAGACACGGATGCTGGATTCATCAACGGGAAAGCGGGTCTTGAGACACGTATCAAACGTGGTATCGTCGGCGAGATTGCTTACGATAAAGACATTCAAGGATTTACGCAAGAACCAGATCAAGCGATCACGTACGTTGAAGCACATGATAACCATACCCTCTGGGATAAGTTGAACCTGACGAATCCACAAGACAATGACGCAACGAAGACGAAGATGCACCGTCTAGCTTCAAGTATTTTGCTGACGTCACAAGGAACGACGTTCATCCATGCAGGTCAGGACTTCATGCGGACAAAAGGTGGCGATCATAACTCATATAAATCACCGGACTCTGTCAACCAGCTCGATTGGAAACGGAAGATGGATCGTCAACAAGACGTCGATTATATGACAGGATTAATCGAATTACGCAAGAAGAACCCTGCACTTCACTTAGCAACAGCGAAAGATATCCGTCGTTACTTGACGTTTGAAGCAGCACCGGCACAAGTCATTGCGTATCGACTAGATGACGACGCTCCACAACAGAAGAACGATTTATATGTCATTCACAATGCAAATCGAACAGTAGTTGACATGAAGCTACCGAAAGGGAAATGGAAGCTTCTCGTAGATGGTAAACAAGCAGGAACAAAAACGATCCGCACTGTTTCAGGTACGGTTCGTGTTGAGGGACTCAGCTCGTTCGTCTTAGCAAAATAATCAAACAAACGACAAAGGACGTTCCGCAAACTGCGGAACGTCCTTTCTTGGAGTAAGAGACATACGATTACGCATAGCGTTCATCGGTTTCTTCGCCTTCTTTGAGGTTACCTTCTTCTGATTTCGAGACGATGACGGCACATGCTGCGTCACCCGTGATATTGACGGCTGTACGCATCATATCCAGAAGACGATCGACACCGATGATCAAAGCGATCCCTTCTACGGGTAAATTGACCGACTGAAGAACCATCGTTAGCATGACGAGACCGACACCCGGAACACCAGCTGTTCCGACCGATGCGAGAACAGCTGTCAGAACGACCGTCGCAAGTTGCCCAGGTGTTAAATCAACCGCATAGACTTGCGCGATGAAAACAGTCGCAACTCCTTGCATGATCGCCGTACCGTCCATGTTGATCGTCGCACCGAGCGGTTGGACGAAACTTGAGACGGAGCGTGGAACTTTCAGCTCTTTTTGAGCCGTTTGCATCGCGACAGGAAGTGTTGCGTTCGACGAAGACGTCGAGAAAGCAAATAACATGACAGGTGCGAACTTTTTAAAGAAGAAGAACGGATTCATCTTCCCAAGAAGTGAGACGGTTGAACCGTACGTCAATAAAGAATGGATAATTAAAGATAAAACGACAACTAACATGTAGAAGAACATGGCTTTAATTGAAGACCATCCTTGTGAGCCAACTGCCGATGCAATCAAAGCGAACGCACCGAGCGGGGCCATCTTCATGACGAGCGTGATCAAGTACGTCATCAATTCGTTCCCTTGTTCGACGAATGTCCGTAACGTCGAAACTTTTTTACCAAGGAACGTGATTCCAAAACCGACGAACACACTGAAAACGATGATTTGTAGCATGTTGCCTTCCGCCATCGACGTGATCGGGTTCGTCGGGAACATACCGACGATTGTATTGATCAAGCTCGTATCTGGTAGATTGCCGTTATCGTATTCAAGACCTTGTGTCTCGAAGTTACCGAACGTACCCGGTTTAATCAATAATGACAAACCGAGAGCGATGACGATCGCGACAGCCGTCGTCGTCATGAAGTAAGTAATCGCTTTTCCACCGACTCGACCCAATTCTTTTGGATTACCGAGTCCCATGACGCCGAGGGTGATCGAGAAGAAGACGATCGGTACGACGAGCATCTTGATCAGGTTCAAGAATATCGTCCCGATCGGTTGTAGAGCATATTTATTCAATCCCTCATAAATCGACTTATCGGGCAATGCAGCGAGGATGATTCCGAGAATCAATCCGAGGATAAGTCCGAAAATGATACGTTTTGCTTCTTTCATACGTGATGTCACACTCCTTTGTTTGATAATTGTCTATATTTTGACATATCATCACCCTTTTTGACAAAACATTTTAAAAAATGCAGGGTAACGCTTACAAAAAAGTTTCTGAATTTTGATGCAGGAATGATCAGATTTTGTTGTCAAACGGATGCAAGCATGAGAGGATAGAAAAGAACAAAAAGGAACAGCGTAGGGTACAGAAAAGTCGCTTGAATCAACTGTTGACCAAATTGTATATTCCTACTATAATGTTGTATGACGTGTCTGACACGTTTCCTTTAGTCGGTAATATCGGAGGGAGGGAAAACTAGTGGAAACTCGTGTACGTAAAAATGAATCACTTGAAGACGCACTTCGTCGCTTCAAACGTGGTGTTTCAAAAGATGGTACGCTTGCAGAAGTTCGTAAACGTAAACACTACGAAAAGCCAAGTGTAAAACGTAAGCTTAAATCGGAGGCTGCGCGTAAGCGTAAGAAGTTCTAACGTTAGAGAGGGTGTATCCTCATGAGTCTTCAGGAGCGTTTGACAGCGGATATGAAAGATGCCATGCGTCTTCGTGAAAAAGATCGTCTTACGACGATTCGCATGGTGAAATCATCGCTGCAAAATGAAACGATCAAACTCGGTAAGCAAGAATTGACAGACGAGGAAGAATTAACGATTCTTTCACGTGAAATGAAGCAGCGCAACGACTCCCTCCGAGAATTCGAAAGCGCTGGTCGTCACGATCTCGTCGAGAAAATTCAAGCAGAGATTGTCGTGCTCGAAGCTTATATGCCAAAACAGCTTTCCGAGGAAGAAGTACAGGAAATCGTCGACGCAGCTATTGCGCAGACGGGTGCCTCTGCTCCTTCGGATATGGGGAAAGTAATGGGTGTCGTCATGCCGCAGCTTAAGGGCAAGGCAGACGGTGCCTTAATTAATCGACTCGTCAAACAACGTCTCGCTTAATACATGGAAAGGTGTCCCGAGGGACACCTTTTTTTGTCGTTCCTGTCACGTTTTTAAAGTTTCTTGATGAATTCAGAATAGTCATGAAACCTTTTTGTTTTGAAAGCGTATATAATTGTAGTAACGAATCAAAGTGCAAAAGAAGTAGCTTCTGACACGAATGAAAAGGGGTGAACGTACGCATGACGTTTAGCTTAGGGATGATTTTGACGGTCTTCATGATCGGGGTACTCATGTTACTGGTTGAAATATTCGTCACAGGGTTTGGAATCTTTGGCGTCCTTGGGATCGGTGCTGTCCTTGCTAGCTTGATTATGGCAGGTGCGACCGTCGGACAAGTCGGTTTAGCCGTTGGGCTTGCAGTTTTTCTGTCACTTGCGGCCGGGTTCTGGGCGTATCGCAGAATAAAATCAAATCAGTCATTGCTTTGGAGAGGTTTGATTTTGACGGATTCTACATCGTCTGAAAAGGGCTACCTTTCTCATCAAGACAAAGTACAACTGTTAGGACAAGAAGGAGTCAGTCTGACACCATTACGTCCGTCAGGAACGATTGAAATCGATGGGAACCGAATCGATGCCGTTACAGAAGGAACCTTCATTCAAGCGGGGGAAACGATCGTTGTAAAAGAAGTGACGCACGGACGCGTCATTGTTAGAGTCCAACATACGAAGGAGGAGTCCCACACATGACACCTGAATTATTGACCGTATTACTCATATCTGGAGGAATCTTAATTTTCCTCGCTATTTTCTTCACGCTCGTCCCGATTCCACTCTGGATTAGCTCGCTCGCAGCAGGCGTACGCGTATCAATCTTTACATTAGTCGGGATGCGTCTTCGTCGAGTAACACCATCAAAAATCGTCAATCCGTTGATCAAGGCAGTTAAAGCGGGATTGAACTTGAATACGAACCAACTGGAAAGTCATTTCCTTGCAGGGGGTAACGTTGACCGTGTCGTCAATGCCTTGATTGCAGCACACCGGGCGAATATCGAGCTGAGCTTCGAACGCGCAGCGGCGATTGATCTTGCTGGTCGTAATGTTTTAGAAGCTGTTCAAATGTCGGTTAACCCAAAAGTCATCGAAACACCGTTCATCGCCGGTGTCGCGATGAATGGGATTGAAGTGAAAGCGAAAGCCCGGATCACGGTACGTGCGAATATTGATCGTCTCGTCGGTGGTGCTGGGGAAGAAACAGTTATCGCGCGTGTTGGTGAGGGCGTCATCTCAACCATCGGATCATGTAATGACCAAAAAGAAGTACTTGAGAATCCAGAAATGATCTCACGGACAGTACTTGCAAAAGGACTCGATTCAGGAACGGCGTTTGAAATTCTCTCGATCGATATCGCGGACATTGATATTGGTAAGAACATCGGTGCGGTCCTTCAAACGGATCAAGCGGAAGCAGATAAGAACATTGCGCAAGCGAAGGCGGAAGAGCGTCGCGCAATGGCGATCGCAAGCGAACAAGAGATGAAATCACGTGTTGAAGAGATGCGAGCGAAGGTTGTCGCTGCTGAAGCGGAAGTACCACTTGCTATCGCAGAAGCGATGCGTGACGGAAATTTTGGCGTCATGGATTATGCGAACTACTTGAACGTGACAGCCGATACGAAAATGCGTCAAGCAATCGGTGGACAATCATCACCACATGACTCACAGTAAAGGGTGAGACGGTATGGATATCATATGGGTCGGATTGATGATCGCATTCGGTGTCATCTCCGTCATCTCAAAAGCAGCAGATAAAAAACCGAAGCAGACGAACCGGACACCTTCAAAAGAGTTCGGGGAGTATGTGAAGCAAATGGTCGAACAGGTGGATACGGTTCGACAAGAGACGACACCTCCACCTGTCGTTCGTAAAAAAGCACCTGCGAAGAAACAACCTGGGGTAACCCAAACGAAAGCACGACCAGTTCATGAACGAACGGAATTGCAACAACGTTTGGACCAACGTCAGAAACAACATTCGAAAAAAGGGGTGCCTTCTTCGAGTATTGGTGAAATCAAAGACAGCGTCGCAGACGGTGCTATTGGAACATCGAGTCGTTCGGCATCAGCAACGACGCTTTCGCAAGACGAAATGCGACGTGCGATCGTCTGGAGTGAGGTTCTCGGAGCGCCTGTCTCTAAACGAAAACGATGATGGTTGGACAGGAAGTCGATCCTACGAAACGTGTAGGATCGACTCTTTTTGTTTTCCAAAAGGTGGAAACGGGTTTTTCTTTCCATCTTTTCGGTGGAAGTGCTAAAGTGGAAGAGATTAGATATGAAGCGATGACAACTTGTTATCCATGACTAGGAGGCCATTCACAACGTGATATTCAACGAAAGAATCCCATTTGCATTTTCGAATTCAGAACAGATTCAAGCATTCGTCGGTCCGAATGACGCAGTCTTACGTACGATGGAAGCGGAACTTGAAGTCCAGCTTACACATCGAGGAGATGAGCTGTTGGCACAATCCGAACAGGAACAGTCTGTGATCTTGGCAGGACAAGTCGTTGGTGTCCTGAAGCAACTCGTCAATCGTGGAGCTGTTTTGACGGAGCGTGACGCAACGAGCGCCATTCAACTTGCACGTCAAGATCGGGTGGATGAACTACTGGAACTTTACGATACGGTCATCCATACGAATCATAAAGGAAAACCACTTCGTGCGAAAACGCTCGGTCAAGCACGTTACGTCCGCGGAATTGATCGCTGTGATTTGACATTTGGTATTGGACCAGCGGGGACTGGAAAAACATATCTCGCAGTCGTGATGGCTGCAAAAGCACTGAAGGAAGGACATGTCAAACGACTCGTCCTGACGCGTCCAGCAGTAGAAGCAGGAGAGAATCTTGGATTTCTTCCTGGTGATCTTAAAGAAAAAGTTGATCCATATCTACGTCCTCTATACGATGCGTTACACGACGTCCTTGGTGTCGAACATACGGCTCGACTACTTGAGCGTGGTGTCATCGAAATTGCGCCACTCGCTTATATGCGTGGGCGGACACTTGAACATGCCTTTGTCATTCTAGATGAAGCGCAAAACACGACACGTGAACAAATGAAGATGTTCCTGACACGTCTTGGTTTTCATTCGAAGATGATCGTCACAGGCGATTTGACACAAGTTGATCTTCCGCGCGGAAAAACGTCTGGTCTACAAGAAGCATTGCATCTGCTCGGAAATGTCAAAGGCATTCATTTCGAACACTTCGGCTCAGCTGATGTCGTGCGTCACCCACTTGTCCGGAAAATCGTTGATGCTTACAGTCAGGAATTGACATAAGCCGTTACGGGAATAATGGAAAAAGGGGGAGATGATATGCGCAAGGTTAGGGTCTGGGTTGGACTTTTGACAGTAGTGTTCTATCTCGTCGTATCGACGATGATGTATGTCAGTGTCCGACCAGAAGCCTTGTCCGCAGAACCGTTCTCGATTGCAGAAGAAGACATCCGGTCGCCATTGACGATGGAGGATCGGGTCGCGACGAATCAAATCAAGGAAAATGCGATTGCTGCAATCGAGAGTCAGTATACGATCAAACAAGAGTATGCAGCACAGCAAATTGATAAAGTCGAACAACTTTTTGCTAGTTTATCCGGCATTAAAAAAGCAGACGAGATCAGTAAAATCAAACAGCGTTTGCGTGGGACAGAAGCGGCAACTCTTTTAAAGGACGACGAACTACGTTTACTTGTAGCTTCAACGACAGCGCTTCGAGACACGACACGGGATGTCGTCATTACAGCAATCGAAGAAGCGATGCGTCAGCGCATCTCGTCTGATGGCGGCGAAGTGGCTGAAGCACGTGAAAATGCCCGAACTGACATCGAACGTTCACCGCTTTCTTTCTCGCTAAAGGCGATTGCCAAGGCGTTGACCGATCAACTGATCGTGACGAACTACGTCTATGATCCGGAAAAGACGGAACAGCTTCGTAAACAAACAAGTGATAAAGTGGAACCGGTCATCATCTCGGAAGGGGAAGTGATCGTGAAGCGAGGCGAAGTGATTTCGCAAGATGCTTACCGCCAGCTACAACTCGTCGGCTTGATTTCTGACCGTCAGTCGTTGAAACCGTTACTTGGAGCGATGCTTGTCAGTGCATTGATGACTGCTTTCCTATTCGGCTTCATTCATCGCTCGAAACTACGGTATGCACAGATGGGGCGGATCCGGTTGTTTGGGCTTGTCTACCTCGTCGTCAGCTTACAATTGCTTGTCATGTATGGCATGGCGTTTTTAGCAAACGATATCAATCCTGCACTTTACTTACTCACACCGACCGCTTTTGTTGCGCTTGTTCTGCGCAATTTATTAAACGAACGGATTGCATTGTCAAGTTCACTCTTCACGGCACTTGCCGGAACATTCTTCTATAGTACGAATCAAAACTTCAGCTTCAATATCGCGATCTATTTGTTAGTCGGTGGTTTAGTCGCAACGTTTTTCCTACAGTCTAGTTTGTCACGTCGTCGTATTTTCATGAGCAGTATTTCGATTGCCGGAGCAAACATCGCGATTTTCTTTGCATTCGTTCTATTACGTAGTGGCACATTCGAATTACGTGAAACATTGACTTTAGTCGGTTTTGCGATTGCTAGTGGGATCTTGAGTGCCATTCTTGCGATTGGGTTATTGCCGTTCCTCGAAATGACATTTGGTATCTTAGCACCGACGCGTCTGCTCGAACTGTTGAACCCGACGCATCCCTTGTTGAAGAAACTCTTGGTCGAAGCGCCAGGAACGTATCATCATAGCATGATGGTCGCGAACCTAGCAGAAACAGCCTGTGAAGCAATCGGTGCAGATGGGTTGCTTGCGCGAGTCGGTGCCTACTATCATGATTTAGGAAAAACACGACGACCACTTTATTTCATTGAAAACCAGCATGGACGCAATCCGCATGATCGATTGACGCCGGAAGAGTCGGCACGTGTCATCTTGGCACATACAGAGGATGGTGTTGAATTGCTCGAAAAAGCAAAACTCCCGGCAGCGATCATCGATATTTGTCGCCAGCATCATGGAACATCGTTGCTCCGATATTTTTATGTCAAGGCAGCAGAACAAGGTGAAGTCGATGAGGATACGTTCCGTTATACAGGACCTAAACCACAAACGCGTGAAGCGGCGGTCATCATGATCGTCGACTCGATTGAAGCGGCTGTTCGTTCAATGAAAGCTCCTTCGGAAGAAGGAATTCGGGACCTAGTCGCGAAAATCATTCGTGAAAAGATGATGGACGACCAATTTGCGGAATGTGACATCACGACACGCGAGATTTATCGCGTTGGTGAAAGTGCATGTCATACCTTATCCGGTTTGTTCCATGAACGAATCGAGTATCCAGAATTAAAGAAAGAGGCAACGAAATGAACATTTATATGACAGACGAAAATAATCGTCTAACGGAAGAGCAACGACAGCTTGTCGAATCGATTTTGATTTACACGGCGGAACAAGAAGAAGTCGATCCGAACAGTGAGTTGTCCGTGAATTTCGTCTCAAACGACGAAATTCAAGAGATTAATCGTGAATGGCGTGGGAAAGATCAGGCGACAGACGTCATTTCCTTCGCGATGGAAGAACTCGGAGAAGATGAAATCGATTTTGGATTATTGGAAGATGAACCAGTCGTCCTCGGTGATTTGATCATTTCAGTGGAACGATGTCGCGAACAGGCGGCTGAATATGGCAATCATTTCGAGCGTGAACTCGGTTTTCTCGCCGTCCATGGTTTCCTCCACTTACTCGGATATGATCACATTGAAAAGGCAGATGAGGAAATCATGACGAAGCGACAGGAGGAAATCCTGCATCACTTCGAGTTATTCCGGGGCACATTGTGAAAAGCTGGTGGCAACCATTTCGACATGCGATGCATGGGTTGCGCCAATCGATTCGAGAAGAACGGCATATGAAAGTTCATGTCATCATTGGCGGCATCGTATTACTTGTCGCCTTTTTATTACCGTTGACATCTGTCGAGCGAGCGATTCTTTTTCTGACGGTCGGGATCGTCATAAGTGCCGAGATGTTCAATACAGCGTTTGAGCGCGTCGTGGATCTCGTGACACAGGAGTGGCATCCACTGGCAAAAGCAGTCAAAGATATCGCGAGTGGTGCTGTTTTAGTGTTGGCGCTTACATCTGTTGCGATTGCGCTATGCATCTTCATCCCATATTTGGTACAATAAGAATCCGGCCTTTTTGGTCAATACCGTTCCTAAAAAGGGGATACTCACATGAAAACAGAACAATTACTCGAACAAGCTAAACGTGCACGCGAAAAAGCGTATGTTCCATATTCAAAATTCCAAGTCGGTGCTGCTCTCTTAACGAAAGACGGACAAGTCTTCCATGGCTGCAATATTGAAAACGCAGCGTATGGTCTTTGTAACTGTGCAGAACGGACAGCTATCTTCTCTGCGTGGGCACAAGATGCGCGCGAGTATGCAGCGATGGCTGTCGTTGCGGACACAGAAGGACCGGTCGCACCATGCGGACAATGCCGCCAAGTGTTATCAGAGATGTGTGATGCGGATATGCCAATCTATTTGACGAACCTTAAAGGGGATGTCACAGAAACAACAGTGGGCGCTCTATTACCGGGAGCATTCACGAAAGGAGATTTACATGTTTAAAGAAGGATTCAAATCGGGCTTTGTCTCGATCATCGGACGCCCGAACGTCGGAAAATCGACATTCCTCAACCGTGTCATCGGACAAAAAATTGCCATCATGTCTGATAAACCACAAACGACGCGTAATAAGATTCAAGGTGTCTACACGACAGAAGATGTTCAGACGATTTTCATCGATACACCTGGGATCCATAAACCAAAACATAAACTCGGCGATTTCATGATGAAGGTTGCGACGAACGCATTGCGTGAAGTCGATGCGATCTTGTTCATGGTCAACGTGACGGAACCAAAAGGAAAAGGTGACGACTTCATTATTGAAAAATTGAAGGAACTCGATACACCAATCATTCTCGTCATGAATAAAGTCGATTTGATTCATCCGAATGATATTCCACCGATCATCGAGTCGTACAAAAATGAACTCGAGTTCGCGGCAGTCGTTCCGATTTCGGCGCTACAAGGGAATAACGTCGGACCGTTACTTGAAGAAATCGCAAAAATTCTACCAGAAGGACCGATGTATTACCCAGCGGATCAAGTCACTGACCACCCAGAGCGCTTCATCATCTCAGAGATGATTCGTGAAAAAGTCTTGCAAAAGACACGCGATGAAGTACCACACTCGATTGCCGTCGCGATTGATCAAATCAAGACGCGTGAGAATGGAAATATGGTTGATGTCCATGCGACGATCTTGATCGAGCGCGATTCCCAAAAAGGAATCATCATCGGTAAACGCGGAGCACTTCTAAAAGAAATCGGCTCTGAAGCACGAACGGACATCGAGATGTTACTCGGGACGAAAGTTTACCTGAACTTGTGGGTCAAAGTCCAAAAGGATTGGCGCAACAAGGCCGGTCAATTGCGTGAACTCGGCTTCCGCGATGATGAGTATTAAGCGATGATCGATAAGGCGGAAGGGCTTGTATTACGAACGGTCGTATACGGTGAATCGAATAAGATCGTTACGCTACTGACACGTGAATTCGGCAAGCTCGCCGTCATGGCGCGAGGAGCGAAGAAGCCGGGTAGCCGTTTTAACGCGGCTAGTCAGCCTTTCGTCCGAGCTGTCTATATCTATCCACGTTCACGGGGTCTCGGTCAGTTAAAATCAGCAGACGTCATTACAAGTCATGCGCATATTCGGCAAGATGTCGTGTTGATGGCCTATGCGATGTATCTATTGGAGCTTGCGGATAAAGCGCTTGATGAACGGGTGCCGCAACCGGCGCTGTACGATTTATTCGTCGAAGGACTAGAGGCGATGGATGAAGGACTAGATCCTGACGTCGTCTCTTTCATCATCGAATTGCGTCTGTTGCGTCATCTAGGCATTGCTCCACATTTGAATGGTTGTACGATTTGCGGAAGTGCTGAAGCGCCATTCGCTTTTTCGTTACACCACGGCGGTCTACTCTGTCGCCGGCATCGCCATGAGGATGAACATGCTGTCTATATGTCAGAGGCAGTTGCGAAGATGCTCTATGTGTTTTCCGTCTATGATTTCTCACGGATTGGTACCGTGACGGTAAAGCCAGAAACGAAGCGTCTACTACGTCAAATCATGGATGCTTATATGGAACGCTACAGCGGGTTACGTCTGCGTTCAAAACGTGTCCTCGACCAGTTGATTGATTTCGGCAACGATTGACAGCAACAAGCGGGTTCGGTAGAATGAATGCGGAAGAAGTAACTAAATGAACACGATGACGAAAAGGAGTACCGTCTTTTTTCTCAATCAAGCGATTCCAGGGTGGTGTGAGCTGGGAGTGAGAGGGGCGCGAACGGCGTTTCGGAGTGTTTTTGTCAAAAAGAGTGGCATGCGATGCATGCAAGTAGGGTGGAACCGCGGGCTCGTCTCGTCCCTATGTGCAACGATTGTTGTACATAGGGGCGTTTTTTGCGTTCCTTAATCATTTCGGAGGTGAAAGTCGTGAAGATGACAGTACAAGACATGATCTTGACATTACAAAAATTTTGGGCAGAACAAGGCTGCTTGACGATGCAAGCATACGACGTAGAAAAAGGAGCCGGTACGATGAATCCGATGACGTTTTTACGGAGTCTCGGACCGGAACCGTGGAACGTTTGTTATACAGAACCATCACGCCGTCCGGCTGATGGTCGTTACGGGGAAAACCCGAACCGTCTGTATCAACACCATCAATTCCAAGTCATCATGAAACCATCACCTGACAACATTCAGGAATTGTACTTACAAAGTCTCGAGTTGCTCGGGATCAATCCACTCGAACATGACATCCGTTTCGTAGAGGATAACTGGGAGAACCCAACGTTCGGTGCTGCTGGTCTCGGCTGGGAAGTATGGCTAAATGGAATGGAAATTACACAATTCACGTACTTCCAACAAGTCGGTGGAATCGAGTGTAATCCAATCGCAGTAGAGATCACTTACGGAATCGAGCGTCTCGCTTCTTACATCCAAGATGTCGAGAGCGTCTTTGATCTCGTTTGGACAGATGGGTTCAAATACGGTGATATCTTCTATCAACCGGAATTCGAACATTCGAAGTATACATTTGAAACATCAGATGTCGCTTTACTCTTTACATTATTCGATCAATATGAAAAAGAAGCGAATCGTGCCTTGGATGAGAATCTCGTTTTCCCAGCATATGATTACATCTTGAAATGTTCGCATACCTTTAACCTTCTCGACGCGAAGGGGGCGATTTCCGTCACGGAACGCACAGGATTCATCCATCGTGTCCGGAACATGTCGCGCCGTTGTGCGCAAAGTTTCATCGAAGAACGGGAACGTCTTGGCTTCCCATTGATCAAGTCGAAAGCAGGTGAGTCACATGCATGAATTATTACTTGAAATCGGTTTAGAAGAAATGCCGGCTCGATTCGTCCTTCAATCCGAAACACAACTCAAGGAACGCGTGATGCGTTTCCTTGAAGAAGCACGGATTGAGTTCACAAGCGTCGAATCCTTCTCGACACCACGCCGTCTTGCAGTATATGTCAAGGGTCTCGCAGCACGTCAAAGCGACCTCGAAGAGACATTAAAAGGACCCGCAAAACGGATCGCGATGGACGAAGCAGGGAACTGGACGAAAGCTGCAGAAGGATTTGCGCGTGGTAAAGGACTCACGACGGACGATCTCTTCCTTGGGGAAGAAAAGGGAGTCGAATACCTCTATGCGACGCGTAAGGAAACTGGACAAGCGACAGCCGATCTACTTCCCGGATTAAAACAAGTCGTTGAAGCGATGACGTTCCCGAAAAATATGCGTTGGAGCACACAATCGTTACGCTACATGCGTCCGATTCGCTGGTTAATTGCTCTTCTTGACGATCAAGTCATCCCGTTTGAAGTCGCATCCGTCGAAACAGGTCGGACGTCTCGTGGGCATCGCTTCCTTGGGCAAGACATCACGATTCTTCGTCCGAATGCCTATGTCGAAGCGCTTGCAGGAGAGCACGTCATCGTCAGTTATGAAGCTCGTCGTCAATTAATCGAAGAACAAATCGCGGCGCTTGCGGCGCGTGAACAATTCGAAGTACCGATCGATGCGTCTTTACTTGAAGAAGTCACGAATCTCGTCGAATATCCGACAGCCTTGTTCGGTGCATTCGATGAAGCGTATCTTGAGTTGCCGGAAGAAGTCTTGATCACGACGATGAAAGAACATCAACGGTACTTCCCAGTCAAACGTGACGGTGCGTTGCTCCACTATTTCGTGACAGTACGAAACGGGAACGCAATCCATCTTGAAAACGTTGCTCGCGGAAACGAAAAAGTCATTCGTGCCCGTTTAGCAGATGCTCAGTTCTTCTATGAAGAAGATAAAAAAGCAGACATTGATGAACAGGCGAAACGTCTTGATAAAATCGTCTTCCATGAAAAATTAGGAACGACAGGTGAAAAAGTCCGTCGTGTACGTCAAATGGCACTCGCACTTGCTGACCGTGTCGGCGCAGACAAAACACGTGTCGAACGCGCGGGTCAGATTTATAAATTCGACCTCGTCAGTCAGATGGTCTATGAATTCACGGAATTACAAGGTCTGATGGGTGAACGTTATGCGAACATGAAAAACGAGGATCCGGAAGTCGCTGCTGCGATTCGCGAACATTACATGCCACGCTTCGCGGGTGATGCAAGTCCGGAGACACCGACAGGGACACTCTACGCGATCCTTGATAAGATGGACAGCGTCGCTGGATTCTTCGGTGTCGGCATGATTCCAAGTGGATCAGCGGATCCGTATGCATTGCGTCGTCAAGCACAAGGAATTGTGCAAATCTTATCGGATCGTAAGTTGAACTTGACATTGACTGAACTGATTGCCTTCGTCGTGTCTGAACAGGTAGCAGCAGGTCTTTATACGAAGGATGCCGAAGAAGTACAAGCCGCATTACAAGATTTCTTTGCGCAACGTTTGAAGTACCGTCTATCGGAAATGGACTTCCGTCATGATGTCGTCGAAGCCGCTCTTGACCATATGTTGACAGTCGAAGCGAATGAACAGCGTGCTGCCATGCTCGAAGAGGCGACGAAAAAAGAATCGTTCAAGAAAACGGTCGAACAATTAAGCCGTGTCTTGAACATCTCGAAAAAAGCAGAAAGTGTCACAACTGTTAATCCAGCGCTCTTTGAAAATGATGCGGAACGCGAATTGCATGAGGCGATTGAGAAAGCCTTACCAGAGGTCGATCAAGCTATCGCGTCACTTGACTATGCACGTGCACTTGAGGCACTTGAGGCAACCGTTCCATCGATCACAGCCTACTTTGACGGTACGATGATTATGACGGATGACGAAACGGTCCGTACGAACCGTCTTAGCGAAATGAAACGATTTGCAGAAGCAATCGAATCAGTCGCTCGGTTCAATGCACTCACTTTAGCGTAAAGAAAAAGGACGGATGAGCCGATGAAGTTAAATGAACGGCAAAAAAAGATACTCCAAATCGTCAAAGAGAATGGTCCGATCACGGGAGAGCAGATTGCTGCAGCGCTCTCCCTGACACGAGCGACGTTACGACCTGATTTGTCGATTTTAACGATGACCGGCATGTTAGAAGCGCGCCCACGTGTCGGCTATATGTATGTCGGAAAGAAAAATGCTTCCATGCTTCATGAGAAACTGGACACCTTGACCGTCGGCGAATTCATGTCATCAGCAAAGGTCATTCATGAAGGGATGACTGTGTATGATGCAATCGTCCATTTATTCCTAGAAGATGTCGGTTCGTTGTTTGTCGTCAGCAAGGACCATGCGTTGGTCGGTGTGCTATCACGTAAGGATTTTCTACGTGCGGCAATCGGTAATCAAGAATTAGACTCGTTACCGGTCAATATCATCATGACACGAATGCCAAATTTGACAGTCTGTGAAAAATCGGAAACGTTAATAGGTGCCGGCATGAAACTGATCGAAAAACAGATTGATTCGATGCCAGTCGTCGAAGAAGAGAACGGGGTCTTGAAAGTCGTCGGTCGAATGACGAAAACGAACATGACGAAAGTGTTGGTCGCTTTAGCACGTGATGAAGAAATTTAAGGGGGGCTCCTGATGCGTCAACGGATTTATGTCGTGAGTGATTCTGTCGGAGAGACGTGTGAACTCGTCGTCCGCGCAGCTGCTATTCAGTTCCCGGAACAAGCCATCGAAACGGTCCGCATTCCGTTCGTCGATGATGATCAAGTCATTTATGACTTGGTTCTTCATGCAAAAGAAGAACAAGCAACGATCGCTTTTACGATCGTTCATGCGACGCATCGTCGTTTGCTTGCAGACACAGCGCGTGCCCACGGTGTAAAGGCGATTGATCTACTTGGTCCATTGCTTGACACGATGGAAGACCGTTTGCAGATGCAACCGAAGGAAGAACCTGGATTAATCTATCGCTTAGATGAGGAATATTTCCGGAAAATCGAAGCGGTCGAATTCGCTGTTAAGTATGACGATGGACGTGATCCAAAAGGAATTAAACGCGCCGATATCGTTTTGATCGGTGTGTCGCGTACATCTAAAACGCCGCTCTCGCAGTATTTAGCCTTAAAGCGATATAAAGTAGCAAATGTACCACTCGTACCCGAATCAATTCCACCGGCAGAGCTATTCGATATTCCAAAAGAAAAATGTTTTGGACTACTCATCTCACCGGAAAAGTTGATCGATATCCGAATGGAACGATTGCGTTCATTAGGACTCAAACCTGAAGCAGCCTATGCGCAGATGGACCGAATCAATCGGGAACTTGAATACGCACGGAATTTATATGAACGAATCGGATGCCAAATTATTGATGTGACGAATAAAGCAGTCGAAGAGACGGCGAATTTGATTTTGACCGGAATTTCCGGGAAAGCGCATGACTAGTCAAGCAGTCAGGAACATAGTATACTTGTTTAGCTGATAAATGAGATAATGCCCTTTTTCTAATGAAACGGAACGAGTCATCGTTCCGTTTCATTGCGGGTATGGTCATGTAAGGATAAGTTCTCAAGGAAAGGGGAGAGGACGGAATGAAGCGAATTCCTGATGAAATCGTCGATCAGGTCCGCCAAGCAACGGACATCGTCGAATTGATTTCAGAACGTGTAGAATTAAAAAAACAAGGGAATCGATATTCAGGGCTTTGCCCGTTTCATTCTGAGAAATCACCTTCCTTTTCTGTTTCTCCTGATAAAGGGATGTACTACTGTTTTGGATGTGGTGCAGGAGGAAATGCAATCACTTTCGTCATGGAAACAGAAGGAATGAGTTTCAAGGAAGCCGTTTCGAAATTAGCCGATCGAAGCGACGTCACACTTCCAGAGCTAGAACCAGACCGATTCGAGCAGTCGGAATCGACGCCTGAACAGGAAAAGAAGTTCCGCATGCGCGAAGCGCATCGAATCGTCACCGAGCTCTATCACGAGGTGCTGATTCAAACGGAAGCAGGCGACGCCGGAAGAATCTATTTAGAAAATCGCGGTATACGCGAGGGGGCGATGCGTGAGTTTCGACTCGGGTATGCACCGGATCAAGATCGTTTTACAGTGGATTCCTTGGCACGACGTGGGTTTGATTTAGATGAGATGGTCGAAGCGGGATTGATTTCAATCGGACGTGATGGTGATTATCGAGATCGATTCAACGGTCGGGTCGTGTTCCCTATTTCCGATCGTGATGGCACGATCGTCGGATTTAGTGGTCGTTCGATTGACGGTCGTGACCCAAAGTATGTTAATACAGCGGAAACCCCTTTGTTCAATAAAAGTGAACTGTTATTTGGATTTGCTCAAGCACGAGGGGCGATGCGTAAAATTAAACAAGTCGTCCTTGTTGAGGGAAATCTTGATGTTGTGCGTGTTGCTCAAGCGGGTATACCTTATACGGTAGCTTCTTTAGGAACAGCGTTAACGCCTGTTCATGCCCAAAACCTGGCACGCATCGTCGATGAAGTCATTGTTTGTTATGACGGAGACAAAGCAGGACGCGCTGCGACGCTAAAAGCCTTACAGTTGCTTGAGGCCGTTGCCGTCGACTGTTCCGTCATCCGCTTACCGGATGGCGAAGACCCTGACTCTTTTATTGGGAACCAGGGAGAAGAGACGTTTTTACACTGGATCGAACAAAAACGGGTTTCAAGTCTTGAATTCAAATCTTTTTATTTTCGACAAGGAAAAAACTTGCGATTAGAAGGAGAACGCGTTCGATATATTGAAACTATGCTTGAAGAGATTGGTCGAACATCCAATCCGTTGTTACGGGACATCTATTTAGGAAAACTTTCTGAGGAATTTAAACTCTCGAAAGATTCCTTGATCGCACAAGTGCGTCCAACCGTTCAACAGCCGAAAAGAGAACAAATCGTTTCCGATCGCCCGACCGCTGTACCGACAGCACCTCCTGAACGAACGTTCGCGAACTGGAAAAAGGCAGAACGCTTCTTGCTTGCCTACATGATCCGTTCCGAAGAAGTATGTCTAGAAGTGCGTGAGCAGCTGGGTGTCCAATTCAATGATCCGGCACATCAATTGATTGCCGGCAAGTTATATGAATTTTACGGGACAGGTACGCAAGGAAGTTCCGATCGTTTTTTGACGATGCTCCATGATGCTTCCCTGCAACGAATCGTAGTGGATCTAGAGTTCATGCTGATGCCTGAATATGATCCTGACTTACTCAGTCATTACATTCGTGCCGTCCAGAACGAACAGCAACGTCGATTGCTCGAAGAAGAAAAATCACGATTGAATCAACAAACAGATATCCGTGCCCAAGCGGAACTGATGCAGGCGATCATTGAACGAAAGCGTCGTTTAAAAGATCGATGACCTGCTGCATGATGTGGAAGGAGTGTATGGTTCGATGGCAGAAAAAGCAAGATCAGAAGCTGAATTACTCCGTCTCGCGAAAGAGGAACTCATCGCGCTCGGACATAAGAATGGTGAATTGTCGCACCAGAAAATCGAAGACAAACTGAGTTCGTTCGAATCAATGGATGCTCAGCAATTCGAGGAATTCCTTCAATTGCTTGAAACAGAAGGTATCAAGGTTAACAATGACGGTACAGGAGATGAAAAGGAAGAGGCGGATTTGAACGATTTGTCTGTTCCACCCGGCGTTAAGATCAATGACCCTGTCCGGATGTATCTAAAAGAAATCGGACGCGTGGATTTGTTGAATGCAGAAGACGAAGTTGAACTCGCAAAACGAATCGAACAAAACGATGAGGAAGCGAAAAAACGTCTAGCGGAAGCAAATTTACGTCTCGTCGTTTCGATCGCTAAACGGTATGTCGGACGCGGTATGTTGTTCCTTGATTTGATTCAAGAAGGTAACATGGGTCTGATCAAGGCGGTCGAGAAATTCGACTATACGAAGGGATATAAATTCTCGACGTATGCAACGTGGTGGATTCGTCAAGCGATCACACGTGCGATTGCCGACCAAGCACGGACGATCCGGATTCCGGTTCATATGGTTGAGACGATCAATAAATTGATTCGTGTCCAACGTCAACTTTTGCAAGATCTCGGACGCGAACCTTCACCGGAAGAGATTTCGAAAGAGATGGAAATCACGCCGGAAAAAGTTCGTGAAATCCTGAAAATTGCGCAAGAGCCGGTTTCTCTTGAGACACCGATCGGGGAAGAAGACGATTCACACCTCGGTGATTTCATCGAGGATCAAGATGCGACAGCACCACAGGATGCTGCTGCATATGAACTCTTAAAAGAGCAACTCGAAGATGTGTTAGATACACTCACGGATCGTGAAGAAAACGTCCTTCGTCTTCGCTTCGGACTTGATGATGGTCGGACTCGAACACTCGAAGAAGTCGGCAAGGTGTTTGGCGTCACGCGTGAGCGGATTCGTCAAATCGAAGCAAAAGCACTTCGGAAACTTCGTCATCCAAGTCGTTCAAAACGCTTGAAAGACTTCCTCGATTAATTCAAAGTGTGAAGAATATATGAAATTTTAGTGGGAAGGGAGAAAAAAGTTTCGTTTTTTTCTTCCTTCCCTGTTTTTTTTACAGTAGAATAGTAACGGGGAATACCATTCAGTCACCAACTTGGTTGGGTATAGAATATGGGGGGAATCCAAATGCGTAATCCATTAGTACCGTTTGCGGCGATCGCAGTCATCGCCATCATCGCAATGATTTCATTGTCTTACTTTGGGGTCGATCAGGTGAAGGAAGCTCGCAAAGGGCCGTCAACTGCAGAAATGAAGCCAGAAGACTTGTTTGCATCTAAAGGATGTACAGGATGTCACGGTGGAAACTTAGAAGGCGGCGTTGGTCCGAACTTAACAAAGATCGGCGCGAAGCTGAAAGAAGATGAAATCAAGAACATCGCAATGAACGGTAAAGGGCAAATGCCTGGCGGTCTTGCGAATGACGAAGAAGCAGCTGTTCTAGCTAAATGGTTAGCTGCTAAGAAATAAGAACAAGAGCATCTATCTCGTTACGAGATGGATGTTTTTTTATGGGCGGATGGTTTCTTTTTTACTGTAAATCCGCTATTTTAAAAGAGAGTTTTTCGGAAAATAGGAAGGATGAAGAAGATGCAAATGAACGTCGTATTGGATCAACGACTCCAAAAAGTCGTGTCGTATATTCCACAAGGAGCCATTCTTGCAGATATTGGTTCGGATCATGCATTCGTACCGTGTTTTTGTATCCAACAAAATAAAATCGAACGCGCCATCGCGGGGGAAGTGAATGAAGGACCGATGGAGGCCGCAAAAGGACAGGTGGCACTTGTAGGACTCGAGTCCCAAATTGATGTCCGTCTCGGGAGTGGTCTATCGGTATTGAAACCGGGAGAAGCGACAGCGATCACGATCGCGGGAATGGGTGGAACATTGATTGCCTCAATCCTTGAAGAAGGGAAAGATCGATTGTCGGGAGAAGAACGTTTGATTCTACAACCGAATGTCGATGCAGTCGATGTCCGAAACTGGTTACTCGCACATTCGTATGCCTTATTGTCAGAAGCCATCGTCGAGGAGAATGGGAAGATTTATGAAATCCTTGTCGCGGAACGTGGCGAAGAAACCTTATATTCGGAAGATGAAACAACACGACAATGGGAACTCTTCTTTGGTCCTCAGTTGATGCGAGAGCGAGCGCCAGAATTCATTGCAAAGTGGCAAATGGAAAAACAAAAACATCAGTATATTTTGGAGCAGATGAAGCAAGGACAAACTACGGAAATCTTATCTGAAAAAATCATAGCGATCGAACGATTGATTCAAAAGATGGAAGAGGTGACAAGCTGATGGCGAATGGGAATTATGTCATTGAGCAGTTTGAAGCATTCGCTCCGAAAAAATTCGCGCTCGAGGGTGATCCGATCGGTTTGCATATTGGAACGTTGAACAAGGACGTAAAACGTGTGCTCGTGACACTTGATGTCTTGGAGTCTGTCGTTGATGAAGCGATTGAAAAAAAGGTTGATCTCATCATCGCGCATCATCCACCGATTTTTAGCAAGTTAGCGAATGTGACGGATCGTTCCGCAACAGGACGCATCGTCACAAAATGTATCAAGCACGATATTGCGGTGTACGCTGCGCATACGAACCTTGATGTGACACCAGGAGGGGTCAATGATTGGATGGCAGAGGCAATCGGTCTTGAGTCATGTGAAGTTCTCGCCCCCACATTTGAAAATACGCGCTACAAGTTGAGCGTTTTTGTACCGACAGAAGCTGCAGAGCGTGTCTCGACAGCACTTGCGAAAGCAGGAGCCGGGCAAGAAGGGGATTATAGTGACTGCCAGTTTCATGTCAATGGAACTGGGCAATTCCGACCGTCGCCTGAGGCTACGCCATATATCGGTGAAGCGAATCAACTCGAGCGGGTTTCTGAAGTCCGAATTGAGACGATCGTGACGGAATTGGATCAGAAACAAGTCATTCGAGCGATGAAGCAGGCACATCCTTACGAAGAGGTAGCCTATGATCTCATAAAGCAGGAACGTCCGGCAGCGCCACTTGGTCTCGGACGGATAGGTCGATTGCCGAAACCCATGACGTTGCGAGCATTTGCAGAGCACGTTCGGACGGTGTTTGGTGTTCAAAACTTGCGTTTCGTTGGAGACGAATCACGGGAGATCAATAAAGTCGCTGTTCTCGGTGGCGATGGGAATAAATATGTCTCGACAGCAGCTTTTGCCGGAGCCGATGTCCTTGTCACGGGTGATCTCTATTTTCATGTCGCCCATGATGCGATGGCACTTGGACTAGCGGTCGTTGATCCCGGACATCATGTAGAGTCGGTCATGAAAGAAGGCGTCGTCAACGAATTGAAGCGCCGATTCGATCAGAAAAAAATCGACGTTGAACTACTAATTTCAACAGCGAATACGAATCCGTTTCAGTTTTTGTGAGGCAACGAATCGAGTACGCTAAGGGTATCTTTTGAGCAGTAAAAAACCGAGTCGCGAATGATAATCGCGACTCGGTTTTGCTGTATCGATTGTTAGGATTAAAGTACTTTGACTTTAGGCAAAATCCGTCTTAGTTCAAGGAATGGTGTCTTGTCATGCGTACTAATATCAGTAGGATCATATTGTTGTAAGAAGTCGATGACTTTTTTCGTGATCGGTGTTGGCGTCGATGCACCTGATGTGACGCCGACTTGCTGTACACCTTCAAGCCATGATAAATCAAGCTCCGTTAAATCGCCGATTCGATGTGCAGGAGTTCCTGCGATATCAAAGGATACCTGTGCCAAACGGTTCGAGTTGTTCGAACGTGGGTCACCGACGACGATGACGAGATCACAGTCTCCTGCTTGATCCGCTACCGCTTCTTGTCGGACTTGTGTTGCGTTACAGATTTCATTGTGTACTTCCACATGCGGATATTTTTTCCGAACGTGTTCCATCAAAGCTTGGACATCCCATTGACTCATCGTTGTCTGGTTCGTGACGATGATTTTTTTATGAGCAAGCTGAGGAGGAAGTTCATCGATATCTTCGACTTTTTCGATGAGGTGAACATGTTCCGGCGCTACGCCGACGGCACCTTCAGGCTCCGGATGCCCATGTTTCCCGACGTAGATGACTTCGTAATCATCTGCGACGACTTGACGAATCAAGTCGTGGGTACGCGTTACGTCAGGACACGTCGCATCGACGACGTGTAAGTTCTTCTCTGCAGCACGAGCATAAACAGCAGGTGAAATACCGTGTGCTGTAAAGATGACCGTTCCCTCTTGAATCGTCTCTAAGGCTTCGAGGCGATCAGGACCATCAACAGTGATGACGCCCATGTTTTCGAACTCACGTGTGACGTGAGCATTGTGGACGATCATCCCTAAAATATGGATCGGACGTGGCAAATCTTTATTCAATGCCGCTTGTTGTGCAAGTTTCATTGCGTCGACGACACCGTAACAATAGCCGCGGGGGCTGATTTTTTTTACTAGCATAGTTGTAGATTCTCCCTTTGTGAAAAAGAATGATTAGTTAGAGTGTACCATTGATTGAAGCTGAATGAAAATAGAGGAGTCTGTTTCAGCCACAGAACATGCTATACTAATGAAGTTGTCAATTATTCAAAAGGGAGGCGAAGGGATGGAGTCAAAGAAAATGATGCGGTCGTATTTTTTCCAAATCACCGCCGTCTTATTCATCCTGATTTGTCTTGTCATTTCAGCGCTTGCCTTCACTGCAGACCGGGTCACGATTTCCCGAGTCGAACAACAAACAGAGAAACAGAGTGAAAAAAGTGTTGAAGTCTCTGGGAATGCGATTCGCGACAATGTCGGGAATTTGCATGAAGAAATCATGAGCTTGCAGTTGAATGTCAAAAACCCTAAAAAGTTGAGTCGGAAAATTGAGGAGTCTAAATTGTTAGACATTGATACAGGGTTTAAAAGTCTCTTTTATTTTGACCGAAAGACGAAACAAATCACCTGGTTCTCAAGCGATGATCGTCGAGTGGAGAATAGTACCATCCTAAAAGACGATGATTTTGTGCAAACGTTGACGAGTACGGATTTTCATATGAGCAAGCTATATACGATGGAGTCAGATGCTGTCACGTACATGTTCGTCCCGATTCGAGACGGCAATGAGCGTGTCGGAGTCTTTGGTGGTGGATTAAGCGTCATGAATTCGATTGTTTTTCGAAATTCACTTGAATCGTTCGACGATCAGACCATTGCTTACCTCTTCAATAGTAAAAAACAATTGTTAGCCACATCCAGTAATCTCGTGACAGATGAAGAGCGCGTATTATCGAGAAGTGTGGTTGACCGTGCTTTTAAATCGCTAGAACCTTCCGAGATTTTTAGTACGAATCAAGATATGTATTACTTTGCGAAAGATTTGAAAGTGACGGATTGGAAAATACTCGTTCGAACGCCGCGAAATGTTTTTTATGAACCGGTCTATACGACACGACAACAATATTTGATCATCGCGGCTTTAACGCTTGTCCTCAGTCTAATTGTCGGCTATTTGATGTCGAAGCAGTTGACCGCGCCGATGCTTGAACTTGTAAATAAGATCGAGAAAAGCACCTCACCCAAACCGATCGTTCTTGAGCGAGCGGGATCTAATGAGGTCAAGACACTCGTTGCCGCCTATAACGAGTATGCACAACGGATGGAAAATGCGCGTCTTGAGCAATTGAGTCAGCAACAAACGATGTTACATCAAGAAAAATTAGCATCGCTCGGTCAATTAGCAGCAGGAATCGCACACGAAATCCGTAATCCATTGACGCCTGTTAAGATGACCTTACAGTTGTTAGCGACGGAAAAAGATCGTAATGCAGAAATGCTCGTTCTTGCTTTATCAGAACTCGATCGGGCGAATGGTATGATTCAAACGATGCTCGATCTGTCAAAAGGTGAGAACAATGCGCTTCAAAAAACAACGATTGATATGAATGATTTAATGAAGAAATTGACATATATCCTCGAAGCTGAAGCACATCATTACGAGGCGGACTGCAAGATTTATACACCATCCTTTATGCCGAAGATTTATGCGTCAGAAGAGGGAATCTTACAAATTTTAGCAAACTGTGTCCGAAATGCCCTACAAGCTGTTGCGTTTAAAGGACCGGACGGCATATGTCATCTGCATGTCCATGTCTATCCAGAAGAGGTCGTATTCATTGTTCAGGATAACGGAATCGGTATGGACGGAGATCAAATCGAACATGTCGGTCAAGCATTCAAAACATCGAAAGTCGACGGAAATGGACTTGGGATCTTCATGTCGAAACAAATCGTCCGTGATCATAAAGGGAAAATGATCTTTGATAGTAAGCCGGGCGTCGGTACGACGATTCAAGTTCACTTGCCACGAAAGGAGCAAATGGAATGAAATTCAATAAGGCCTGGTTATTCGTCCTGATTGTCTGGATTTCATCCGTTCTGTTCATTTCCAACTTGTTCGTCAATCCAGATCCTAGTCCACGACGTCATCTCGTTGGATTTACGATCGTGAATGATAAGCATGAGTTCGCACAACGGCTCGTAGATGCGTTTAAAACGCAGGCAAAAATCAATAAATACGAAGCGGTCGTCACGACTTCCCATAACTCACGCATCAATGAACGGGAGCAGATTCAAGAGTTCATTCGGATGAAAGTCGATGCGATCTTCGTGACGACACTAGATGACGTCTATATCGCTAATACATTAGAAGAAGCGGCTCGTGCCGGGATTCCGGTTTTTGCCATCGATCGATTGATTCGTTCCGATGCAGTCGTCAGTTCAATCACTTCAAATAATCAATTGATTGGGGAACAACTTGCATCATTCATTAAACACGAACGTATCAAGCAGACGGGACGAGCTACCGCCAATATCATTGAAGTCGCAGGGACAGCAAACGTCAATACAACGAATGAACGACACCGAGGATTTTTGACTAGTCTTGAGCGTGAGCCGGAACTTCAGATTGTCGAATCCGTGAATGGGGATTACGACCCCATCACTTCAGAAAAGGTTATGACGCAGGTGATTGAGTCAGGAATTCCGTTTGATGCCGTCTATTGTCATAATGACGATATCGCGCTCGGTGTCCTCGAAGCATTGAAAAAAGCAGGCATCAAAGGAAAAATAATTGTCGGCATAGACGGGAATCGTGCTATATTAGAAGCTGTTGACATGAAATCGATGGATGCGACGGTCGTCCAGAGTGCTGATGAGATGATGAAAGTCGCCTTCAGTGCATTGAAGCTTCATACGAAAAACAAAAAGATTCCAAATCGTTTTTATACGTACTCCTATCTGTATGACGGTAGTAGACCCATAACCATGTTGAACTAATCGAGAGGCAGATGCCTCAGCAAATAAGGAAAGGACGGTGTCAATTCATGAATGGATTCAGCCATTATCAATTACACCCGTTCGTCATCGAAGCACTCGATGACGCCCGCATCACAAAACCGACCGACATTCAGTCGCGGATCATCCCAGCTGCAGTAAAGGGGCGCGATATCATCGGTCAATCACAAACAGGAACAGGAAAAACGTTATCGTTCCTTCTTCCAATCGTTCAAAACGTCGATCCGAAGCTTCAAGAATTACAGGCGATCATCGTTGCTCCGACGCGTGAACTTGCTTGGCAAATCCATGAAGAACTAAAATCGTTACTCGTGAAAGAACCTGACTTCATCAAAACGAGTCTCATTACAGGTGGGATGGATCGCGAACGTCAAATTGGTCGTGTTAAAGTCTCGCCACAAATCGTCATCGGAACACCGGGACGTATTTTAGATTTATTCAAGGAACAAGCATTGAAGCCGCATTTCGTGAAGCACTACGTCATCGATGAAGCGGATCAAATGCTCGATATGGGGTTCTTGCCAGAAGTTGACCGGATTGCTCAAGCTCTTCCAGAACAGCTTCAGATGATGGTCTTCTCAGCAACGATTCCTGAGAAATTGCAACCGTTTTTGAAAAAATACATGAACAACCCGCGTTACGCCCATGTGGATCCGAAACAGCAGACAGCGAAGAAAATCGTTCACCATACGATTCCAGTCAAGCACCGTGAGCGCTCAGAGTTGACGCTAAAAGTCGCGAAAGCGTTGAACCCTTATATCTGTCTGATCTTTACGAACACAAAAGCAGAAGCAATCGAAGTCGAAGCTTTGTTCCTAGAAGCAGGACTTAATGTTGGTTCTCTTCACGGTGATCTCCCGGCTCGTCGCCGGAAACAAGCGATCAAGGAAATCAACGATGCGAAGTACCAGTATGTCATCGTGACGGATCTTGCTGCACGTGGAATCGATATTTCAGGTGTCTCACACGTCATCAACCACGGTATTCCGAAAGACTTGGACTTCTACGTTCACCGTGTTGGTCGGACAGGTCGTGTCGATCAAGATGGATTGGCGTACACGCTGTTTGAAGATCACGAGAACGGTATGATCAATCGCTTAGAGGATCGTGGCATTCAATTTACGAACGTCGATGTCAAAGGCAGTCAAATCGTCGAAGTCAAAGAACGTCGCCGTGCGAAGCCGCACATGAAGACTGCCGTCTCGAAGACAGCGCATAGTCGCCTTTCGGGTGAAGCAGCAAAAGCGAAAAAACGTGTTAAACCAGGTTATAAGAAGAAACATCAATATAAGCTGAAAGAAACAGCAAAACGTGAACGCATCAAAGAACAACGTGGTGTCGGTCGCGCGCAACGTAAAGAAAACGCCCGCAAATCAAAATAACTCCATTGATGACACCCGTGAAATGAAAAAACATTTTTCGGGTGTCTTGTTGTTTTCAAGATTTGGTACACTGTAAAAAGAGAAAGGTGGAAAACAACATGAAAATAGGTTCACACGTCTCCGTTTCGGGGAAAAAAATGCTGTTAGGTGCCAGTGAGGAAGCAGCGTCTTATGGTGCAACGACGATGATGGTCTATACAGGAGCACCTCAAAATACACGCCGTAAGCCGATGGAAGAGTTACGAATTCCGGAAGCGTTGCAACATATGAGTGCGAATGGAATTGAAGAAATCGTCGTACACGCACCGTATATCATCAACCTGGGGAATACGACAAAACCCGAGACATTCGAACTCGCGGTTTCGTTTTTAGGAGCTGAGATCAAACGAGCAGAAGCTCTAGAGAAAGCACGACACATCGTATTGCATCCAGGTGCGCATGTAGGTGCTGGGGAAGAGGTTGGAATCAAACGGATCGTTGAAGGACTCAATGAAGTATTGACAGGCGAAGAACAGGTGAAGATAGCGCTTGAGACGATGGCTGGAAAAGGATCGGAAATCGGAAAAACCTTCGAGGAACTTGCTCAGATCATCGAAGGCGTCACACATCATGATCGTCTGTCCGTCTGTCTTGATACATGCCACGTGCATGATGCGGGATACGATATCGTGCACGACCTAGATGGTGTTCTCGAACAATTCGACCGAATCGTCGGACTGGATCGTCTTGGTGTCATCCATGTGAATGACTCGAAAAATGTCCGCGGTGCGCGGAAAGACCGTCACGAAAATATTGGTTTTGGTGAGATTGGATTTGATGCCTTACACCGTGTCGTGCATCATCCTGCCCTGGCTCATTTACCCAAAATTCTAGAGACACCTTACATTGGTCTCGATCCAAAGAAAAAAGTAGCACCGTATAAACAAGAAATCGATATGTTACGTTCGGGTGCATTTGATGCAGACTGGCGTCTACCGATTCTAGGAGCACCGGTCGAATAACTCATAAAGGGGTGTCAGTGATGTGTCATATACTCGTCGTCGATGAGACTAATTTTGCGATACGACAAGCTGTTGTCCACTATTATGAAACAAAGGAACCGTTTTATTTGCCGGCAGATCTGGCAGAGGGAGAAGAAGTATTTCTTGCGACGTCTGATGGAATCATTGCGTATGCAGAAGTCTTGTTCACGGAGTATACGACACGTCCAGAGGATCCGTTTTGGTTGACCGTTGCTGACGATTCGGAAGGATCTTATGTATGTCTTGATCTCATCAGTGTGGATTTACGACATCCGTTACTTGGACGACCACTCGATCAACTTAGTCTTAAAACCGGACCAGTCGAAAGCGCGTTTCGCACACGTCTGCTTGATTCATGGCAGTATGGGTATTTCGAAACCGATGTGCTGACACTCGAACAATCTAAACAACGTCGAATCGAGCGCTTCAAGGAGCGAAATCATCTAGAACAAATTGCGCGTCAATGTGTTCATTGTGAAGAGTCTAGGCAGTCGTTACTCGAATGGCATTTGACATCAGAAGGATACCAGACGGTGTGTCCGACATGTCACCGGTGGTTACATCAACGGGTATTGCATGCTATGGATACGGCGGCGGCGTCGGAAGATAGTGAGTAAAAGCTTTTTCTATTCAAGCAGAGCTCGTATGACTGATCATCCAATCATTAAAACCTTAAAAGAATCAAAAAAACAGTTCTCTATCTGCGCTGGCAGTAAAGAGAACTGTTTTCATTTAGATTAGAAAAAGCGTTCTACTAAAAACAGATAGATTTTCATCCCAAGGAAGACACCAAAGATCCCGACGACGGCTGGGAAAACGGGTGGAGCAGGGATTGGTAATTTCAATGCGGTGAACACGACTCCGCAGATGACGCCTGCGAGAAGGGATAACAAGATTTGCTGAAGCATACATTTCGTCCTTTCTGCTGTAATCAGCATTTGAAGTAAAGTATATCTTAAATGTCAGGTGGCATTTTGATCAAGAATGACTTTGTCATCCTTCTTTTCGATTGTGATCCACTTTTGTTTCAATGGAGCTGTAAAACTTGGTTTTTGTTTTAATTTGCCGCTCGTATAATCTAGAATCAGCAACTGTGATTCGCAGCTCTGTTTTCCGTCTTTAACGTAATAATAGGATCCAGCGGCTGTCTGCTCACGCGCTTTGACATTATCAGCAAGGGCGAGGGCGAGACAATCCTTTAGATATTGTTTATGTTCTTCGTCCATAATCGGGAACAAGATTTCAATCCGTTTTCGCATGTTGCGTGTCATCCAGTCAGCACTTGATCCATACATCAAATCCTGCCCGTTATGATGGAAGTAGAAGATGCGTGAATGTTCCAAATAACGATCAACGATCGAGATGACGCGAATGTTCTCCGAAACACCTGGAATGCCAGGACGCAGACAACAGACGCCACGAACGATAAGTTCGACTTGTACACCGGCGCGCGATGCCTTATAGAGACGTAAGATGATGTCTTTCTCCGTTAAACTATTCATCTTGGCGACGATTCGACCGTTTCCGTGTTTTTGATGATGATGGATTTCTTCATCAATCAATGACAGGAACTTCTCAAGCATCGCGTTCGGTGAAGTTTGGATGACGTTCCATTCGGGTTGTTCCCCGTATCCGGACAACCAGTTAAAGAAGTTTGTCGCATCTTCGGCGATTTCTTCTCGAGCCGTCAATAATCCGACATCCGTGTATAGTTTCGCCGTCGAATCATTATAGTTGCCGGTACCAAGATGGACGAAACGCTGAATCTTTCCTTCGTGGAGTCGGACGACGAGCGTGATCTTCGAGTGTGTCTTTAAATCACTATATCCGTAGATGACATGAGCGCCGGCTTTTTCTAGCTGCTTTGCCCACTCGATGTTCTTCGCCTCATCGAATCGAGCTTTGAGTTCGACGAGGACAGTGACCTGTTTCCCGTTCTCGGCTGCTGTTTTTAAGGCTTTAATGATCGGTGAGTCACCAGATACGCGGTAAAGGGTTTGTTTGATGGCAAGGACGTTCGGATCATTAGCCGCTTGGACGATGAACCGGACGATAGGATCAAACGTATGATACGGATGATGCAAGAGATAGTCGCGTTCCAGTAATTGATTGAACAGATTTTTTGAACTATCGAGTGCGGGTGGGTCGACCGGCATGATCGTCTGATAGATCAAATGATCATATTCAACACCGATTTGACTGTAGAAGGCGAAGGAGAAAGTCAAATCAATCGGACCATCCACAGCAAAGATATCGCGTTCCTGCAAATCAAGTACATCACGTAGCATGTTGAGTAGTTCAGTATTGATGGCAGCTTTTTGGACTTCAAGTCGAATTGCTACCCCCCAACGCCGTTTTTTTAATTCCTTTTCGATTAACTTCAATAAATCGTGTGTCCCTTCTTCGTGAAACGGAAGGTCGGCATTCCGGGTGATCCGAAATGGCATGGCAGACAACACGCGATAGCCTTTAAATAAACTGTCAATGAAGGCGATGATGACGTCTTCGAGTAAAATGACAGCCGTTGTCTCGTCATCTTCTACCGGTAAATCGACGAATCGCGGTAAAACAGCAGGTACTTGTACGAGTGCCAAATTTCGTTTCGTCCCATCTTCTGCTTCAAGAACCGTTGCGATGTTAAGTGATTTTGAAGACAACATCGGGAACGGACGATAGGCATCGACAGCAACAGGCGTGAGTACCGGAAAGACTTGTTCACGGAAAAAGGATTTTACATAGGTCGTTTGTTCTGAAGTCAGGGCGTCGTATTTTAAGAATGTAATGCCTTCATCTGATAACGTCTGATTGATTGCTTGAAATGCTTCGTATTGCCGATCGACTAACTCTTTTGTTTTCAACGCGATCGCACGTAACTGTTGCTTAGGTGTCATCTGTTGTTTATTTTCCGGTTTATTGAACCCAGCGAGCACTTCATCCTTTAAGCCACCGACCCTTACCATATAGAACTCGTCTAAATTGGAACTAAAGATACCGAGAAACTTAAAACGTTCCATTAATGGATTGCGTGTGTCAAAAGCTTCACCCAGTACACGTTCATTGAACTGGAGCCAGCTGAGCTCACGATTATTGAAATGTTCCGGTATGTCGAGCTTCATGAAGGAAGATCTCCTTTCGTTTCGAAGGTAATCGTACAATCAATGATTCGTTCCAGGTGTTTCTTTTGTTTTTCGGCTTTTTCGACTTCAAATCCATAATCGTGATCGCCTGTATCGAGGACGAATTGGAGTTGGTCCTTTTTAAGGAACAGTTCCAAATGATCGACAGCTTTTCGTTCCGTCACGTCGAGGGCATGGCTTAACTTGAGTAAAGAACCGAGTAAGTCGAAGCGGTCCAGTGATTCTTCCGTGAACCATTCTTTGAACGGCTTTGCTAATTGTTGCATCCGTTTCGCTGAAGAATAGGAGCTGACAAGGGAGAGTGCAACGCGATCCTTATGCGTCATGCCATTCATTTCGGTGTTCGTCAACAAATAAAACGTCTGGTCTGATCGCGTGTCCGGATTAATGTATTGACCGCAATAAAACAAACGACTTGCGGAATCGAGGAGGCGTAAATCGGACGCTCGTTCTGATACCAGGTCTAACGTGACGAGTTGACGGTACATCGATTTAGCAAGTGTTCCGATATACGACGCACGATCACGATTGACCTTATAATCACTTTCAAGCTGATAGAGGCTCTGCTCACGTACGTTTTCAATCCGGCGGTATGCTTCGTCCTGCACGTCGAACTCGTAAACAAGACCTTCACGAAGACCGAGATTGCTCATGATGAATTCTTCCGCTTCGATGTGTTGAGCTAACCCTTGGATCGCAATCAATGCCGGCAGGAAAATATCGATTCGATCCTTTGATAACCCTTCGATTTTCGATAGCTGTTTCGCTGATTTCCCTTCCAGATCATCGACCATCTTCGCGAGTTCCTTCGCCTTGATTTGATATTGATGAACGCTCCGAAGCGGATAATCCTGATTGGATTGATGGATACGAACGAAGTTTCGGGCAGAACCACCGACACCGATTAAAGGAAGCTTTTTATCACTTAGCCATGGTATCGATTCGAATTGTTCCCGTAAGAATTTCACCAACTTCTTCTTATCACTTGCACTAAGTGTCACGTCGGAAACGAATTGCCGTGTCAATGTGACGGCGCCAAATGGAAAGCTATGATACGCTACCATCTCGCGATTTTCGATCAAGGTGACTTCCATGGAACCACCGCCGATGTCGACAGAAAACCCATCTGTCAGGAAGGTCGAATTTATGATAGCAAAATAACCATAGTATGCTTCTTGTTTGTCTGTTAGAACCTGAATGGAAAAAGGTGTGTTTTCAGTAACGGATTTAACAATTGCTTCTCGATTCGTCGCATTACGAATAGCAGCGGTCGCGACACAAATCGTCTCCTCGACCTCATGGGTGACACCGACTTCGTAAAATCGATGTAACGTTTCTTCGAGTAACGAGATGCCTGCGTCGTCAAGTGCTCCGTCTTTATTGATATGAGCAGATAAACGCGCGACGACTTTAATGTTAATCTTCTCGATGTAACGACCAGAAGCGATCGGATGGAAGATGACATAACGAATTGAGTTGGAACCGATATCGATAACTGCAAGTTCTTGTTTCAAGTGACCTCGACTCCTCTCTGCGATGCGCGCATTAAAAGATTTCCCTTCCTGAACAAGCCGGAAACAGCTAGTTTCTGTCTTTATTGTACCTTGATTATTTTCAAAGGAGGATAGGAAGTTGCTAGAGTTGCACCAATAATTAGCGAACGCTATAATAAGACAGTTGATTAAGACGTAATTATTCCGTTTTACGAAAACGGAAGGAGTGAAAATAAATGGAAACACCAATCATCGAGATTGATCAAGTCAGCTATGATTATCCAGATCGCCGGGTATTGAATCAAGTTTCGTTTCAGGTTCAACAAGGACAATTCTTAGCAATCGTCGGGGAAAATGGATCTGGGAAATCGACGCTGATCAAATGTATCTTAGGTTTATTGCAACCGAAAGGAACGATTCGCTTATTCGGACAACCCCAATCGCAATTCAATGAATGGTGGCGAATCAGCTATGTCTCGCAAAAAGCAGCTTCGTTTAACTCGGGTTTCCCGGTAACTGTCGCAGAAGTCGTCGAGATGGGGTTGTATGCTAAAAAAGGACTTTTTCGTCGTTTGTCACGCGATGATCGAGACAAAGTACGGACTGCCCTTGAAACAGTCGGAATGTGGGAACGCCGTGATTCAAAAGTCGGCGACTTGTCCGGCGGTCAACAACAACGCGTCTTCATCGCGCGTGCGCTCGTCAACGATCCAGACTTAATGATTTTAGATGAACCAACTGTTGGTGTCGATCAGCGATACGTGAAAGAATTTTATGAAATTCTTGAAGAACTGCGTCGAGATAAACGGCGAACGTTCGTCCTTGTGACACATGATATCCATTTCGTCAGCAAACTCGTCACGGATGTCATTCATTTGGTCGATGGACGTTTAGGTTGTAACTGTGGCATTAAAGAGTATTGGGAACTAGATGAACAGACGATCCGCTCCCTCTATCCAGTTCCGGGACGTGTCCTCGTTCACGAAGGGAAGAGTGTCCAATGATCGAAGCATTCATGACGTTAAAATTTTTACAGTATGCTTTAGTGGCTGCCATTTTAATTGGATTCACGGCCCCATTGATTGGCTCGTTCGTCGTCGTCCGGCGGATGAGCCTGATCGCAGATGCACTTTCGCACGTCACGTTAGCTGGGATTGCACTCAGTCTCTTGATTTCTGGTATGGTCGCGCAATTAGCGGACTTAAATCCACTGTACTTAGGAATCGTGACGTCGGTCATCGCGGCACTGACGATTGATTGGTTGCGCGCTAAATATAAGCATTTTCAAGAACTCGCGATTCCGATCATCATGGCAACAGGGATGGGGCTCGGTGCGACATTCATTAGTCTTGCGAACGGCTTTTCAATGGATCTCGTCTCCTTCTTATTTGGAACGGTTTCGGCTGTTGCCTTAACGGATGTGTACACGATTCTTATCGTGACGGTCGTGGTCGTCATCTTCGTCTTTGCCTTTTATAAGGAATTGTTGTTCCTCTCATTTGACGAGGAACAGGCACGTGTCTCGGGAATCCGACTTCGTTTAGTTCACATTCTCTTTATGATCGTCGTTGCGCTTGTGATCGCGATTAGTATGCGAATCGTCGGGATTTTACTTGTCTCGAGCTTAATCACGTTGCCGGTTGCGGCAGCACTTCGAATTGCAAAAAGTTTTAAGACGACGATCTTTTTAGCTATCATCTTCGGTGAGATTGCAACAGTACTTGGACTCATCCTGGCTTATCAGTTTGATTTAGCACCCGGCGGAATGATTGTCCTACTTGCCGTGCTCGAACTGATCATCGTCATGCTATTAGAACGTTTTTGGATAGGAGGTAAAACACATGAAGACGAACATCGAACAAGCGCGTGAACGAATGAAGGCTTCTGGGTTTAAAATGACACCGAAACGTCTGGATTTGCTATCGTATCTGTTTGAAGTGAATCGGTATGTCAGTGCGCGGGAAGTGGCAGAAGCTCTCCGGACGTCTCATCCTTCGTTAAGTTATGATACGATTTATCGAAACTTGAATGATTTTTCGGAAATCGATTTATTAGAAGTGACGGAATTAGACGGTGAGATGAAATATCGGGCTGCCTGTGCTTCCGGTCATCACCATCATCATTTGATATGCCGAATCTGTGGCAAGACGGAGACGTTGAATGTCTGCCCGATGGAGTGGATTTCACCTGCTCAAGAGACTGGTTTTGAAGTCGAAGATCATAAATTCGAAATCTATGGACGTTGTGCGAATTGTCAACGCTTGACGTCTTAAATAGAAGGGAACGTCCATTCGGGACGTTCTCTTTTTTGTTTTTATACGACTAGTCCTGATTAAAACGGGAATAGTCGAACAGAGGTGATGAGATGATGATTTATGATACACAGGAAGCACGACAAATTGATGAGTGGGCACGGACATCTGGGCTACCGCTCGAGGTGTTAATGGAGCGAGCCGGAAGTCAGATCGCAACACAGATTAAAACGCGCCATTCGAAGAGGGAACGAATACTAATTTTGTGTGGAACCGGCAATAATGGTGGGGATGGTTATGTCATTGGTCGCGAACTGATACGTGACGGATTCGATGTCACGCTATTCACTCCGTTTGGAAAGAGTCGTTCGGATATTGCAACGATTCATACTCATTATGCAGAAGCGTTCGGACTTGTAGCCGAAAAACCATGTGGTCGATATGATGTCATTTTGGATGCCTTATACGGTACTGGATTTGATCCAGGTCGGATTAATCCGGAATTCGAGGCGCAGTGTACATTCGTATCGGAACAAAAGCAGCAAGGAGCACGCATCTATGCAATAGATGTACCGAGCGGTGTGCCAACGGACCATACTATAGGATTCAAAGAGATAGCGATTCGAGCAGATGCGACATTTCAATTGCATGCGATGAAACGATCTACCTTTTTGATACGGACGGCACCGTTTTATGGAGAATCAGAAACGCTAGATATCGGATTACCGGCTTTTGGTGAATGGCGCGTCTCACCGAAGGATCTGGCTTCCTTGTTTAAGCGGGAACCATACGGTCACAAGGGGACATACGGAACGGCATTATTGATTGGAGGAAGTGACACGATGCCGGGATCCATTCAACTTGCGACACGGGCAGCCCTAAGAACGGGAGTCGGTAAACTACAAGTCGCGACGACGTCACTTGCGAAACAGGGGATCGTCGTCCAAGCACCGGAAGCGATGGTCGTGGACCAGACGTTACCGGCGATTCAGAACGTGCTATCTTCCATATCAGCAGTTGGAATCGGTCCTGGTTTATCGCAAGAAGTAGCCGAAACATGGGTGGACCATCTACTTGAGAGTGATTTACCGGTAGTATTAGATGCCGGAGCACTAATAAAAGAAAGTTACCCAGAACGAACCGCGCCGATCATCGTCACACCGCATATTGGCGAATTCGCTCGGATGACGAATCAGACTGTTGCAAGTATTCAAGATGATCTATTCGGTCAAGCAACTGAGTATGCCGTCTTGCATCAAGTAACTGTCGTTTTGAAATCCCATGTCATTTTAATCGCTAAACCAAATGGAGGTGGGTTTGTCATCTCTGGTGCATCGAGTGGTCTCGCAAAGGGAGGAAGCGGGGATACCTTGTTTGGAATTTTAACGAGTCTCCTTGCGCAACATCCATCAGGAGATGTCGAAAAAACGCTAGCGCTAGGAGCGGAGTGGTATGCGTGTGCTTCAAAACAAGTTGAACGACGATTACATCCAAGTAGTTTGTTAGCAACGGATGTCATCGAAGAGTTAGGACGATTTGGGTTATAGGACAATAAATGTTAGAGAAAAGTCTTCCACGACATGTATGAGGGAAGACTTTTCTTTTTAGGAAAGAATTGACACATTCGATACGATAGGAGTATCATCAAGCGATGTCGAAACCTATATACGAAAAAACTAATGGAAAGGAGGGAAATACATGGAGGACATTGTTCGGAAACAACAATGGTGGATCGGAAATTTTGCCCTTTTCATGATGCTTGTTGGCGCTTTAATCATTTATACGACGACGGAAGAGACGATAAAGAATGCATATTTAAGTCGTTCTGTCATTATTTCATTTTTAGTCCTCATGGGGATTTTTATTTTTTATATCAGTCGACGTAAGATGGACGTGGTGTTGCAAACCCACTTATTGTCCTTGATGTTGCTCGTTTTTCCAATCACTTCGATTAGTTTTTTACCTTATGCGGCGGTCACCGTTTGGGCTAGCAGTTTTTTGTTTTTAATGATCGCTTTGATTTCGTATCAACGAATCATGATGTGGTACGCCATCATCCTTGCCATCGCAACTAGTTTTTACGTCATGTGGAATGCCGATACCGTGACGGTGAAAATTGATCCGACTGATCATTATGGACGAATTGGCATGATTATAATTGGTGTTTCCATCGCCCTTGTCATCAATCACTTGCATATCCGTAATTTAAATCGTTTGAATGATTTGGCGATACAACTACACGATACGGCACGCTGTGACGAAGAAACAGGTGTTTTGAATCGTCAAGGATTGAACGAAGTCGATTTCCCAAGACCTGAAAAACAGCTCATTTTTGTCGGGATTCATTTAGAAAATTATTATGAGTTGGCACGGTATTTTGGAGAAGACATTCAGTCACAAGTGTTACGAGCATGTATTGAACGGCTCAAGCGAAAACTACCTCCTTATCAAGCGTTTGCTCGAATCGAAGCAGGAACGTTATTGATCGTCATGAAAAAGCCGGACAAGGTGGCATGTAAGGAAGCGATGGAAAAATTGAGTCAAGAAATTTCCATACCTTACGAAATCGAAGGGCATCATGTCTACGTCAACATATCCATAGTCATCGATAATGGAGAAGGGGCGACGGACAATCGGAAGCGTCGAGTACAGCAGTTATTGACTGCGCTACAGGAAGCCGCTCAACAAAATGAACGTGTGATGTGCATTGACCAAGCCTGGCGAAAGGATCAAGAATTGCGAGTCAAAGCAGCACAATCATTAGCACAGGCTAATATTGAAACGGACTTTCACCTCGTCTATCAATTGCAGTACGATGTTCGATCAGAACAATTCATTGGTCTTGAAGCATTGGTTCGCTGGAAGACCTCGTTGCAAGGAGCTGATCGACCATCCGTCTTCATCCCGATTGCTGAAAAAAGTGACTTGATGATTCGTCTAGGAGAATGGATTTTTGAGGAAGGGTGTAAGACGCGTAAAGCATTGATCGGTCTCGTTCCGGATGAATTTACCTTATCGGTTAACGTATCGCCACGACAATTGACGAGTGAGTCATTCATGCCATTCATTGAACGAACGCTACTCAAGTATGCACTAAAGCCGCAACAGATTAAGATCGAGATCACGGAAAGTCAGTCGCTTGATTTTGAGAGTCAATCGATTCATCGAGCGCTCAAGCGCATCAAAACACTCGATTTTCCAGTTTCTCTTGATGATTTCGGGACTGGTCATGCCTCGTATCACGTCCTCGAACGTTTATTACCGTTACGTCAATTAAAGATTCCAAAGCAATTCATTGAACAAATCGGAGCATCAGAGAAACGACAATCGATCCTTGAGTCGATTTTTCAATTGAGTCAGTCGATGCATGTCGAATGTATCGTCGAGGGGGTAGAGACGGGAGAAGAAGTACGCATTGCCAAAGAAATCGGGATTCATTTGTTCCAAGGCTACTTCTTCGCTAAACCGGTACCACTCGAAGAAATCATCTGTCTACTACAAAAAACGAATGAAGGAACGATTCATTAATCCCTAAAAAGCCACTTCAGTCCGAACCTTTCGGAGAGAAGTGGCTTTTTCATACAGTATTTATGATTGGTACAGTCGATATTGATTTCGACCTTGTGTTTTTGCTTCATACAAAGCAATATCTGCTTGCTTGAAGACCGTTTCAGCGGGTTGATGATGAGCGTAAGCAATTCCAGCAGATACCGTGATCGATACAGCGTGATCCTGCATGACAAATGGCGTTTGTTGAACGGCTGCCACGATTGTTTCTGCTAAATGAATAGGTTCGTAAAGGTCACAATCTGGAATGATGACGATGAACTCTTCACCGCCATATCGACCAACCGTGATAGGTGCGGGACAATGTTCATTCAATACAATCGAAAAATGGCGCAAGACGGCGTCGCCGCCGGCGTGACCATGTGTGTCATTCACACTCTTGAAGTGATCTAAGTCAAACAAGATGACGCCCCAAGAAGCTCTGTTTTTTTCAAGCGTCGTGACCTTTTCCAAAATGACATGTCGATTCGCAAGCCTTGTTAATTGATCGGTCGAAGCGAGATAGGATTGATAAGAGTAAAGAACAAAATGTTGTTGCAGGAGTAGTGACAAACGATAAAACAAAACGGCTCCGCCAATCGTTAAGATGAAATAAGGAATATAAATCGTCCTCCAGGCATCTACAGGGGAATTACTCGTAATCAGTCGCCAAAGAACAAGTAGAGAACCGACTGTCACGATGGCGGTAAAAAAATATCCTTGCCGTGTAATGAACCGACGACAAATAAATGACAGCATCAAAAAACCGAGTAGCGTCATGACAGAACTAAGTAAGGCATTTATAGAATCGCCATTATTGATTAAAAAACGATAAATCAAAAGCATTAATCCCGTCACTGTGATACTGATGTTACCACCGAATAAAGCGGATAAAGCGAGAGGTAACAAACGCAAATCAATCAGTGCGCCGTTTAGATCAATCGCATGATGCATAAGAAGAATACCGGTGATCCCATTAGCAAAACCAAAATACAGCCGAGTAGATATCATCGAGTCGGGTTGAATCGGTAAACGATCACGAAGCAGATAAAAGGCGAACGTAGAAACGAGAAAAATAATACAAATATTAATAAAAAAGATATTCACTGTAGCAAGCATCATGAAGCACTTCCTATTTTAAAATTTAAAACGAAAATCATTGTAAGATATCTCAGAGTTCAATAACATGAAAAACGGAAAAAACAGCCTAATCGGCTGTTTTAACGAATCGGTGCAAATTTTTGAATCTCTTGAACAGCCTCATTCCATGAAGCGACACGAATAACATTATTCGGTACGGCTTTACGGTTATAAGGTGCGTCGAACAAAATCACAGGGATGAATGTATCTTCTGCAATCTGCACAGCATTCTCTAATCGATCTTCCATAAACAAATCGAGTGATAAATCACGGACGACTTGTACTTTGTCGTGTGATCCCGTCATGATTAAGGAATCAAGAGGAAGTTCATGTTGTTTGATCCACTCTTCAGTTACAGGACGAACGAGTTCCGATCGTGCTGTCACGTAATGGAGATCATATTGCTTCCGCAAATTCCATAAGTGGTGGCGAACATGTTCTTGAGGGATGGACTCACGATAAATTCCTGACTCGTGACCGGAGTTCACCATGTAGTCCCAAAATTCGATTTGATTCATATCCGTATACGTATGCAATTCATATTCAGACGCCTGATTGAAGTCAATCGACGTTCCGAGATGTTTATTCATGTAAGTGAAGCAAGAGGATGGATGTGTGATCGTTCCATCGATGTCGATTCCAATTTTCATTTACAGTCACCCACGTTCTAAGAATTTTTCTTCACTTAGTATAACATAGTCGAAATCGAGATACGAAAAAAGACTCCTCATCAAAGAGGAGCCCTATCTTATACGTGATTTGCTTTTTCGGCTTCTTTTTCAGCCTGTTTTTCGAGGACGATGGCATCGATCTCTTTTTTCAATTCTTCGACCATTGTTGCTTCTGGTACTTTACGAATGATTTCTCCGTGGCGGAACAACAATCCTTCGTTGCGAGCGCCAGCAATACCGATATCGGCTTCACGTGCTTCACCAGGACCGTTGACTGCACAACCAAGAACAGCAACTTTGATGTTCGCTTGGATATTTTCGATATAGTCTTCGATTTCTGCAGCGATCGACATCAAATCGATTTCGATCCGACCACATGTTGGACATGAGATCAATGTCGCAGCGTTGGCTGCGAGACCAAATGATTTCAAGACTTCTTTTGCGACTTTTACTTCTTCGACAGGGTCCGCTGAAAGAGATACACGAACCGTATTTCCGATTCCGCGTGAGAGGATCGCTCCAAGTCCTGCTGCTGATTTTAATGAACCAGAACGAAGTGGACCCGATTCCGTAATCCCTACGTGAAGTGGATAGTCAAACGATTCAGAAGCAAGTTGATATGCTTCAAGCGCCAACTGTACGTCTGATGCTTTCAATGAAACGATGATGTCATGGAAGTCGAGGTCTTCAAGGATCTTGATGTGGTGCAAGGCACTTTCGACCATACCACGTGCTGTTGGATAACCGTATTTTTCGAGAATGTGCTTTTCGAGTGAACCAGCGTTTACCCCAATACGGATTGGGATGTTTTTCGCTTTTGCTGCTGTCACGACGGCTTCGACTTTTTCGCGGCGACCGATATTACCTGGGTTGATCCGGATTTTATCGACGCCAGCTTCGATCGCCATGAGCGCGAGTTTATAGTTGAAGTGGATGTCTACGACAAGCGGGATGTTGATTCGGCTTTTGATTTCTGCAAGTGCGAGCGCATCACGTTCTTCTGGACAAGCGACGCGGACGATTTGGCAACCAGCTTCTTCAAGACGTAAGATTTCAGCGACTGTCGCTTCGACGTCGTGTGTTTTAGTTGTCGTCATACTTTGGATGATGACTTCATTATTTCCACCAATGACAAGGTCCCCTACACGAACGGGACGAGTCTTAGAGCGATGGACCATTTTCGGCATATCGAAAATCTCCTTTTGTGGCATACCGCCATATTGTTTATGTTTACCTTTTCTATCATATCGAACTATTCCCTAAAAATCGAGAAACAAGAACGAAAATCGAACATTTACAATTGTTTAATGAAAGTAAGGCGTCCGTCAATCCGTCGGACGCCTGATTTTGATACTCATCGAGATTTACGTGACGCGCGAGGTTTCGGGGAACGGGCAATCCATAATGGCACCAACGTGTAAATGAAGTGCCCGAGGATGAGTAAAGCAACTCCTATTTGATGATGCCCCAATTGGTAAAGAAGCATGCCAAGGGGGAAGGTCCATAGATTCGTTGCAACCGTATAAGGGAACGTCTGACGATATGCCCATGGACGGGGGAGTAACAGACGAACGAATCCTTTCGTCAGATATGCCATGAAGAGCAAATACAGTAAGACCGCAATAGCGATGAAGATGAAGTGGAGAACGAACCAAATCACGATTGGAATATTTTTTTGTAAAAAGAAGGAATCGATGATCGTCGTCCATAGTGAAATCCAAGCCAATCCACAGAAATACAAAGAAACATCTGATAGACGAAGTCGTAAAAACGAGCGGTTTGGAATTAATGAAGTTTGTAAGTAATTAATGAGTTGACGTAAAAAAGACAAGAATATCACTCTTTCCATTGTTTTATAACAGATTTTTTGGTTTGTCTATTTGTTCATAAATAAAGGAATTATTGTAGTGGTACAGATTAATAAAACCTTAACAATTGGATGTCGGGAAAACTGTTTACAAGTTCATTAGACCTTTACATAATAGGGGGGTCGAAAAAATAAACTTTACAAACACATCAATCCACATCAAATAAAGGAGCTGGCAAGATGAACTATGATTTGCAGGAAATGATTTTTACCTTCATCGGTGGACTTGGGATTTTCCTTTTCGGTATTAAGTATATGGGAGATGGTCTCCAAAAAACAGCGGGAGACCGATTACGTTATATCCTCGATAAGTATACGACGAATCCACTATTAGGTATCTTAGCAGGTATCGTCGTCACGATATTGATTCAATCGTCATCCGGTACGACTGTCATCGTCGTCGGACTCGTGAGTGCAGGTCTGATGAATTTACGACAAGCAATTGGTGTCGTCATGGGGGCGAACATCGGTACGACGATCACGGCCTTTATCATCGGGTTCAATGTTAAAGAAGCGGCACTTCCGGCAATCGCCATTGGTGCTTTCTTGATCTTCTTCTTCAATAAAGAACGTGTTCAGTATATCGGACAGATTTTCTTTGGTTTCGGTGCATTGTTTTACGGTCTCACATTGATGGGGGACGGGATGGCTCCGCTCGAATCAAGTGCCTGGTTCCGAGAGTTGACTGTCTCGATGTCGGATAACCCATTGCTTGGTGTATTCGTCGGAACTATCTTTACAGTTCTTGTTCAGTCGTCATCTGCGACGATTGGTATCTTACAGGAGTTGTATGCTGGTGACATGATCGATATCAAAGCGGCACTACCGGTCTTGTTCGGTGATAACATTGGAACAACGATTACGGCAGTACTTGCAGCACTTGGTGCGTCGATCGCAGCCAAACGGACAGCCGCCGCACACGTCATCTTCAATATCATCGGAACAATTTTGTTCTTGATCGCATTACCAGTGTTCTCAAGCTTCATCGCATGGATTACAGACGCGCTTGGTTTAGAACCGAAAATGCAAATTGCTTTTGCACACGGAACGTTCAATGTCGTCAACACATTGATTCAATGTTGGTTCATCGCACAAATCGCATGGCTCGTTCAAAAAATCGTACCAGGTACGGATACGACGATCGATTCAAAACCGCGTCATCTCGATCAAAACATCTTAAATCAATCTTCTGCGCTTGCCTTAAACCAAGCGAAACTTGAAGTTTTGCGTATGGGTGAATTCTCAAAAGACGCACTTGCAAAAGCACACCGTTACACGCAATCGCATGATAAAAAAGATGTTTCAGAATCCGAGCAGATTGAATATGCGATCAACTACCTGAATACAGAAGTGACGAGTTATCTCGTTAAAATAGCAGCACATGATTTATCAGAACGTGAATCAAACGATCATTCGTTATTGATGCACGCCGTCAATGACTTTGAGCGGATTGGTGATCATGTTGAGAATATCGTTGAATTAATCGACTTCCAGATCGTCAACCGGATTCAGTTCACCACATCTGCGAAGCGAGAGCTTGATGAGATGTATGTCCTGACACAAGAAATCGTCGCTTGTGCGATTCGCGCCGTCGAAGAAGACGATGTCACGCGGGCACGAAAAGTTCTTGAACTTGAAGGGAAACTTGATGCATTCGAACGTTCATTCCGTAAACAGCATGTACTTCGCGTGAATGCTGGTGAATGTACAGGACAAGCGGGAATGATCTTCGTCGACTTACTTTCAAACCTTGAACGAATCGGCGATCACGCGGTGAACATCACGGATCTCGTCCTTGAACAGCGGACAGCATTAATGAACTAAGCGTAGACTTATTTTAAAACAGCTGATTTCGAAAAAAATGAAATCAGCTGTTTATTTTTTTGAAATAGCATATTGACAAGTTTCGTCACATCTCGTAATCTAATAAGAGTAAGAAACATACATCATGGCGGTGTAGCTCAGCTGGCTAGAGCGTACGGTTCATACCCGTGAGGTCGTGGGTTCGACTCCCTCCGCCGCTACTATTACTTAAGGACCCTTAGCTCAGCTGGTTAGAGCTGACGGCTCATAACCGTCCGGTCGCAGGTTCGAGTCCTGCAGGGTCCATTTGGTTGAACGCTTCTCGTTGCAAACGGGAAGCGTTTATTTTTGTTCGCTCGGGGAATAGTAAAGGTATTGTAATAATATTCATACTATAGTAACTAAGGGAGAGCGAAGAGAGATGGAACGTAACCATACGATGATGCAGTTTTTCGAGTGGCATGTAGAGAATGATGGAAAGCACTGGCAACGTTTGAAAGAACGAGCGCCTGAATTGCGTGCTGCTGGCATCACGTCCGTGTGGATTCCCCCAGCATCGAAAGGTCAGTCGGATGAAGATACAGGATACGGCATCTATGATGTCTATGACTTAGGCGAGTTCGATCAAAAAGGAACGGTCCGGACGAAATATGGCACAAAGGATGAACTGGTCGAAGCAATCGAAGTTGCCCATGAGAACGATATCGCTGTTTATGCGGATGTTGTCATGAACCATAAAGCTGCAGCAGACGAACTCGAAACGATTAAAGTAGTGGAAGTCAATCCAGAAGACCGATCGAAAGAAATTTCAGAAGAGTTTGAAATCGATGCGTGGACGAAGTTTACTTTCCCAGGTCGTAATGGAAAGTATTCGGATTTCGTCTGGACACACGAATTCTTCAATGGAACGGATTTTGACGCGCGCGAAGAAAAAACAGGGATCTTTAAGATTTCCGGAAATAATAAAGATTGGAACAACCAAGTAGATGATGAGTTCGGCAATTATGATTACCTCATGTTTGCAAACATCGACTACAATCATCCGACGGTACGGGAAGAAATGATCCGTTGGGGACACTGGTTCAAGGACACGATCGATTGCCAAGGCTTCCGTCTTGATGCAATCAAGCATATCAACTATGAATTTGTCCGTGAATTCGCGAAATCGATGATGGAAAGCAGCGAAGGCGATTTTTACATGGTCGGCGAGTTTTGGAAGTCAGATCTCGACGATTGCCGTCATTTCCTAGACAGTGTCGACTACACGATTGATTTGTTTGATGTTCCGCTTCATTATAAATTCCATGAAGCTTCCAAGCAGGGAGAAAAATTTGATTTAACGACATTGTTTGCGGATACGCTCGTCGAGTCGCATCCGACGAATGCCGTGACGTTCGTCGACAATCACGATTCACAGCCTGGCGAGTCGCTAGAATCATGGGTGGATGACTGGTTCAAGCAACATGCCTATGCAGCGATCTTGTTACGTAAGGACGGATATCCATGTGTCTTTTACGGGGATTACTATGGCGTCCAAGGACCGACCCCTGTCGAAGGAAAAAAAGAGATGATCAATGCCCTGCTCTATACGCGCTATCATAAAGCATACGGAGAACAACAGGATTATCTTGATGACCCGCACTGTGTAGGCTGGGTTCGTCTTGGTGTCGATGAAATCGAGAACTCAGGTTGTGCCGTGTTGCTTTCGAACGCCGACATGTGCGAGAAACGCATGTTCGTCGGTGAAGAGCGTGCGGGTCAAGAATGGTTCGACTATACAAACCATCAAGATCATCCAGTCGTGATTGACGAAGAAGGATTTGGTGTCTTCCCGGTTCCGGGCGGAGGCGTCTCTGTTTTTGCTCCGCAAGAAGTCGAGTAAATCCGAGGGTCTTGACTTGCGTCAACACAGGTACTTTTGCTAGTCTTAAAGGGTATTGAAGTTTTCGAAAATAGCACAAAGGGGGACATGAACATGTCAAAATTTGAATTACCAGAACTCGGCTACGCTTATGATGCGCTTGAGCCACATATCGATGCTCGTACGATGGAGATTCACCACACGAAACACCACAACACGTATGTCACGAACGTGAATACGGCGCTTGAGGGTACAGAACATGAAGGAAAGTCACTTGAAGAACTTCTTCAAAACTTGGATGCTCTCCCAGCAAACATTCAAACTGCAGTCCGTAACAACGGTGGCGGTCACTGGAACCACTCATTCTTCTGGAAATTGTTGAAGAAGAACGATGGCGCTGCTCCAACAGGGGAACTTGCAACAGCAATCGACGAAGCATTCGGATCATTTGATGCATTTAAAGATGCGTTCGCAAAAGCAGCAACAACTCGTTTCGGTTCTGGTTGGGCTTGGTTGATCGTTGACGGTGGGAAATTGGCAGTCGTTTCGACTCCAAACCAAGATACACCAGTCATGGAAGGCAAAACGCCAATCCTTGGTCTTGATGTTTGGGAACATGCATACTATCTCAACTATCAAAACCGTCGTCCGGATTACATCAATGCATTCTTCAACGTCGTTGATTGGGACCACGTAGCGAAGCTTTACGCTGACGCGAAGTAATGGAAAGAAGCGTATCGTTCAATTGTGAACGATACGCTTTTTTTAATGCGGAAAATCATGGGATAGGTTGTTATGGAAAGTTTCCTTCTATATAATGAAACAAGATGACTTTTGAACGATAGGGGAGTACGCCATGGCTAAACGAATCACCGTACGAGGAAGACGGCGTAATCATCTGCCGCTTCGTCTGAATTTAATGTTCTTCGTCGTTTTTTTATTGTTTGCGATTTTGATTTTCCGTCTAGGAGTCGTTCAAATCGTCAATGGTGAAAAAATTTCGCGGGAAGTCCAAAAAACGGAGATGACTGCATCAAAGTATGAAGTACCACGTGGTAAGATTTATGACCGGGATGGTCGTCTACTTGTCGATACAATTTCTAAATACTCCATTGTATATCGTCGCGCACAATCGACGAAAGTAGATGAACGTATTGAAATCGCGCAGCGTCTCGCAGCAATCATTGATCTGCCTAAAAAAGACTGGAAAGTCACGGAACGTGACATCAAGGATTTTTGGGTCGCGACGAACACGAAAGAGTCGGATCGTCGTTACCAAGCAGCAGTGAAAAAGAAGTATCCTTCAACGGAAGCACAAAGTAAGCTTTCGATTGCGGAACAAGATCAAATCCGCCTGGATGCGATCACGAAAAAAGATATTGATTACGATGATAAGACGATGGAAGTCATTGCGATCAAACATAACATGGAAGTCGGTTATGCGCTTGATCCACAACTCGTCAAGCTCGGTGCGTCTGCAAAAGAGATGGCAATCATCGATGAAAATTTAGAAGATTTGAAAGGTGTATCGGTTGAACCGTTTTACGAACGCTCTTATCCGTATGAAGGAACACTTCGAAACATCTTCGGAAAGTACTCGAAGATTCCGGCAGAACAACAAGCGGAGTTCAAAGCAAAAGGATATAGTTTGAATGATCGTGTCGGGACTTCGTTCCTTGAGCAACAGTACGAAGATCTTCTGCGCGGGAAACCGGCATACGATGTGTACGAAACGTTTAATGGAGAACCGGTCGGTGATCCAAAACGTGAAGAAGGCGAGTCCGGGAAGGACCTCGTTCTAACCGTTGATGCGGAATACAATAAAAAAGTAGATCAAATCATGCAACAAGCGATCAAAATGGGTCGTGGCATGGGTAGTCGTTATTTAAAAGAAGGATATGCCGTCGTCATGAATCCACAAACTGGTGAGATTTTAGCGATGTCAGGTCAAAAGCTTGATCCTTCGACTGGGAAGTTCACGGATGTAGCGATTAATAATGTCTTGACGTCTCTTCAAATCGGTTCAACGATCAAGGGTGCGACAGTTGCGATGGGACTACAGGAAGGTGTCATTCGTCAAAACGAAGTCATCAACGATGCGCCGATCACAATCGGAGGTACAAAAAAAGGATCATATGTTAACATGGGACCGATTACGGATTTAACGGCGCTTGAGCGCTCGTCGAACGTCTATATGTTTAACATTGCGATGCGGATGGCGAAATATCCGAGCAATGGGATTGCTGGTGCGAGCGTGGATGGAGCAGCTGCCATCATGCAGAATTACTATAGTCAGTTCGGTCTTGGGGTGACGACAGGTGTTGATTTGCCTTACGAAGCAAAAGGTGTTCAAGGGACGCCAGACCGTGTCACGTTGTTGATGGACCGAGTCATTGGTCAGTACGATGCCTTTACGCCGCTTCAAGTCGCGCAGTACATTTCAACACTTGCGAACGGTGGTTATCGAGTTCAGCCTCACTTCTTAAAAGAAGTATTGGCGTCGAACTCGATTGAAAAGGGTACGAAAAAAGTCGATTACAGCTTTAAAACGAATTATCTGAACCGGATTGAAGTCAGTCAAGATAATATTGATCATGTCCGGGAAGGGTTGCACCGTGTTGTAAAAGGTGAGCGTGGTACAGCCAAAGTCATCGCACAAACTGGAATCGATGCTGCAGCAAAAACAGGTACTGCACAGGTCAGCGTCTATGGGGATGACGGAATCGCCTTACGTGACGGAAGCGGGCAACCGGTTCGTTCATTGAACTCGAATCTTGTCGGTTGGGCACCGTATGACAATCCAGAGATGGCGTGGGCCGTGTTCCTTCCTTATATGGAACAAGAGACTGTCAACTCGAAAATCGGTCATGATCTTGTCAAAGCGTACTTCAACGTAAAGGACGTACCATGGCAGACTAAGCCAAATTAACTAGAAACTAAGCGAGGGTGAGCAATCACTCTCGTTTTTTTTGTTTGTATTGACCTTTTTTTGTAATGGATTTCGAATTGTAAACACTAAAAAACACGCCTTTACAATTCTTTTACGTTGGATTCATTTCGTTTTAATAGTTCATCCGTAGTATAAGTCTTGTAAGGAAAACGGATAAAAAGTCGTAGCATCGTCAGCGACATACTTTCGAGGAGGAAAATTAATCATGTCTTGGATGAAAAAAACAGCACTCATTACAACGGTAGCATCAATCGCAGTAGTGGGGGCAGCATGTGGTAACGATAAAGGCGGTTCTGCTAGTTCATCTGATTTAAAAGGGAAAATCGCAATCGACGGTTCTTCTACAGTCTTCCCGATCATGGAAGCTGTCGGTGAAGAATATTCAACGGAACAACCTGACGTAAATGTCACAGTCGGTGTCTCTGGTACGGGTGGCGGATTCAAACGCTTCGTCGTCGGTGAAACGGATCTTTCGAACGCATCGCGTGAAATTAAAGAAGAAGAAGCAGCTGAAGCGAAAAAGAACAACATCGAATATACAAAACTTTCACTTGCATATGATGGTCTAACTGTTGCAGTCAGCAAAGATAATACATGGGTAAAAGAACTCTCGCTTGATCAACTCGAAAAGATTTGGCTCGATCCAAACGTTAAGACTTGGAAAGATGTTGATTCTTCTTATCCGGCTGAACCACTGAAGTTCTTCAGCCCAGGGAAAGATTCAGGAACATTCGACTTCTTCTCTGAAAAAGTACTTGAGAAGAAAGACATGCGTAAAGACGTTCAACTGTCTGAGGACGATAATGTACTCGTCAAAGGGGTTGAAGGAACGAAAGGTGCGATCGGTTACTTCGGTTATGCCTACTACGCTGAAAATAAAGATAAGTTAAAAGAAGTACCACTTTCAGCTGAAGGAAAAGATGCTGTCGATCCAACACCAGAAACAATCAAGGATTTATCTTACCCGCTGTCACGTGAAATCTACACGTACGTCAACAACAAATCATTGAACGATAAAAAACAGGTGGCAGACTTCGTGAAATTCACGAACGAAAACGCTGGAGATTTAGCTGAAGAAGTCGGCTATATCAAAATGCCACAAGATCGTTACGATGAAAACACAAAAGCAATCGAAGATGCAATGAAATAATCATCGAGTCATGAGGATGGCCCAACCGGGGAAGTCTGTACCGGTTGGGTCCCGTTCTCATGTCAAGAAGGAGTAGGGAGCGAAGAAGGATGAATTCAACACCCAATAAATCGGTTCGCGAGCTGATTCAACAGAACCGACAGCAAAAATTCAGTGTGAAAAACGTCATGGAACGCATCATGCCGATTGTTTTATTTCTGTGTGCGTTCGTCTCGGTCGTTACGACCATCGGCATCATTCTCACGTTAGTCATTGAAACCGAGCATTTCTTTGAAGTCGTTCCGTTCAAGGAATTTTTCGGCAGTACGAGCTGGTATCCACTGAACTCTCAACCAGAGTATGGGATTTGGCCGCTTGTCGTCGGTACACTTGAGATTACCGTGATTGCGATGCTAGTTGCCGTGCCGATCGGCCTCACGTCTGCGATTTATTTAAGTGAATATGCGTCAGACCGTGCACGCCGTATCTTAAAACCGATTTTAGAAGTCTTAGCTGGTGTTCCGACGATCGTTTTCGGATTCTTCGCGTTGACGTTCGTCACACCACTACTCGTTAAATTAATTCCAGGCATTCAAATCTATAATGCTCTCAGTCCGGGGATCGTCGTCGGTATCATGATCATTCCAATGATCGCCTCGATTTCTGAGGATGCGATGAGCTCTGTTCCTAAAAAAATTCGTGACGGTGCGCTTGCTCTTGGTTCGACACGTCTTGAAGTCGCATTAAAAGTCGTTGTTCCCGCTGCCTTGTCCGGAATCATTGCTTCAATCGTACTCGGAATGTCTCGGGCAATTGGTGAGACGATGATCGTGACGATCGCTGGTGGTTCGAATCCGACAGCTGCTGTTAATCCACTCGAGCCGGTCCAGACGATGACTGCGTATATCGTTCAGGTCGCTTTAGGCGATGCTGGATTTGGAACAGTTGAATATTACAGTATCTATGCGGTTGGTACGCTCTTGTTCGTCTTTACGTTATTGATGAACTTACTCGCGAACTGGATCACACGCCGCTTCAGAGAGGAGTATTAAGATGGCCTTACCAGAAAAGCAACCTGTCACAAAAAAATTCATCGACCCGGTCGCAGTTAAGAAATCCATTAGCCAACGCCTCGTCGTCAACAATGTAACGAAAGTCATTTTCCTCGTCGGTCTGTTTTTCGGTCTCGTCGTCTTAGGTATTCTCCTATTCGGCGTCATCCGTGACGGTGCTTCGTGGTTATCACTTGAATTTCTACAAAACGCACCATCTCGTCGTGCGGAACGTGCCGGAATCTATCCAGCGTTAATGGGATCGATCTTCTTGATGCTCCTGATCATCCCGATGATTTTCATCATTGGTGTTGGAGCAGCAATTTATTTAGAAGAATATGCAAAAAAGAGTCGGATGACATCGTTCATCGAGGTCAATATCTCGAACCTCGCAGGTGTTCCGTCGATCGTCTTTGGATTACTCGGATTAACGTTCTTCGTACGTAATATGGGCTTCGGTTCGACGTTGATTGCTGGAGCTTTGACACTCGCATTGATGAGTCTTCCGGTCGTCATCGTTTCTTCTCAAGAAGCAATTCGCGCCGTGCCACAAGCGATGCGCCATGCATCACTCGCACTCGGTGCATCGAAATGGCAAACGACGTTCAAAGTCGTTCTTCCGGCATCACTTCCGGGAGTCATTACAGGAATCATCTTAGCTGTATCCCGAGCGATCGGTGAGACAGCACCGTTGATCATGGTCGGAGCTGCCATTTTCATCGCCCGTGCGCCAGAAGGGATCTTTTCAGAGTTCACGGCATTACCGATTCAAATCTATAACTGGACAAGTCGTCCACAAGCGGACTTCCAAGGTCTTGCAGCAGCAGGAATCATCATCTTGATGGTCATTCTCTTGACGATGAACTCGCTTGCGATCTGGATCCGGAACCGATTTTCTAAACGCTATTAATCGAACGAGATAGAAGGGATTTCTTTTAAGGAGGAAGACAGATGATGGATACGAAGCTGAATACGAAATCAGTCGTCACAGAAGGGGCAGAGCGTATGAACCAACCAGTAGTAGCACGCGAGAGCGTCTATAACGTTAAAAATTTAAATTTATGGTACGGTGACGATCACGCGCTTAAAGATGTCAATCTTGATATCAAAAAAAATGAAGTTACGGCAATTATTGGGCCGTCAGGATGCGGTAAATCGACATTCATCAAAACATTGAACCGGATGGTCGAACTCGTTCCGATCGTGCGGACGAATGGTGTCATTGAGTATCACGGACGTAATATCTTTGAAAAAGAGTATGGTGTTGAAGAATTACGGACGTCTGTCGGAATGGTCTTTCAGCAACCAAATCCATTCCCAAAATCAATTTACGATAACATCGCATATGGTCCACGTGTCCATGGCGTTAAAAACAAAAAAATCCTTGATGAGATCGTGGAACGTAGTTTACGCCGAGCAGCGATTTGGGATGAAGTCAAAGATCGCTTAAATGAAAATGCCTATGGTCTTTCGGGTGGTCAACAACAACGTCTCTGTATCGCGCGTTGCCTCGCGATCGAGCCGGATGTCATTTTGATGGATGAGCCGACATCGGCACTGGACCCGATTTCTACATTAAAAGTAGAAGAACTCGTCCAAGAGTTGAAATCGGACTACTCAATTATCATCGTCACGCACAACATGCAGCAAGCTGCACGTGTATCTGACAAAACAGCATTCTTCTTGAATGGTGAAGTCGTCGAGTTCGATCAAACAGACCGGATCTTTGGAAATCCGACCGACAAACGGACGGAAGATTACATTTCAGGACGATTCGGATAAGAAGGGGAGACGAGACGAATGGCAGCGAACCGTACAATTTTTGGAGAAAACCTTGCAATACTCGATCAAAAAGTCTTTTTACTAGCACGAAAAACGATGCAACAAATCGCAACGACAGCAGAGGCGCTCGAAAAATATGATCAAGATATCGCACGTGGTGTCATTGCGAACGACAATGAACTCGATGATCTTGAACTCGAAATCAACGATGATGCGATCCTCTTAATCGCGAAGCAACAACCAGTTGCGACGGATTTACGACGGATCATCACGGCGATGAAGATTTCATCGGATCTCGAGCGGATTGCGGATTATGCAGGAAATATTTCAAAAGCAGTCCTTCGTGTCGAAACATTTCCATACGTCATCGATATCTCCTTGTTGAAGGAAGCGTTTGAGACATTACTCGATATGACGGAAACCGCAATCGTTGCATATCGTGATGGAGATGTCGAAAAAGCAAAAGCACTGTCTGATCTCGACAATGTCATCGATGAGACGACATACAAGGCGCTCCGTCAGTATATGCGTCATATGTCCTTGCAACCGATCGTTGTCGATGAAGTCATGCAATTCACGAACATTTGCCGATATATCGAGCGAATGGGTGACCACTTGACGAACGTCGGGGAACATCTGATCTATCTCGAAAAAGGAAAACATTATGATTTAAATGGGTGAACTAAGTAGGCAGGAGGAATTTCCTCTGCCTACTTTTTTTGTAAAGGGATTCGAAACACGTTTGTAGAATAGGAAAGAAGTGAATAATGACAGAGAGGTGATTGGGAATGCTTGAGCAAATCATTAAAATGAAAGAACAAGGGCTGACAACAAAACAAATCGCAGCTCAATTGGATACGACTGAAGGAAAAATTAAATATGCTTGGACCAAATATCGTAAATCATTGACAAATCAACCAACTGTAGAAGCACCGAAAGTAAAATCAAAAACTGTCAAACAGACCAAAAAGTCGACTGCACCGGTATTAGATGTCGTACCGTCTGTGCAAGTGATGCCATCACTCGAACGTGATGCGTTTGGAATGGCGACGCATTATGAAGATGATATTCTCCATGCGATCGTTCAGTCACCGACTGCGTTATATGTCTACTGGGAATTGTCTGAACTGTCGAAACAGTTGTTAGAAACGCATTATCACACGACATTTGATTCGTTCCGTAAAGAGTTACGCATCATTGACGTCACACTCGTCGATTACGAACAAGGACAAGCGAATCGTACGTATCAGTTCGAACTGCCTGAGATGACGAATGCTTGGTTCGTTCGACCAGTTGCCCCGAATACTACATACATCATTGAATGGGGCATTCAAACGATTGATGGAGATTTCGTTCCAGTACTACGTTCGAAACCAGTCGAGACACCACGTGACGAACCAGTCACAGACGGACGCTTCGCCGAAGTCGTGCATCATTGGCAATACGGTGAGGTCGAACAGCCGGAATGGGTCGAGGTATTACGCCCGTATTCTTATTTCGATCGCGTCCGATAATGGAATTAGAGAGAGGAAAGGAAGAGAAGCTATGCGAAAAGGATATTTTTCACTCGTCTTACATGCACACTTACCATATATCCGTCATGAAGAGGCGCATCGTCTCGAGGAACGGTGGATGTATGAAGCGATTTCAGAAACCTACATTCCATTATTGTGGGAAGTCGACCGCTTATCACGTCCGCTCGGTTGGACAGTCAGTATTTCACCGCCGGTCATCGAGATGCTTGCTGATCCACTGATTCAAGACCGCTACATCGAGCATATCGAGGACACATTACGTTTGATTCGTCAGGAACTGGAGCGAGAGCTTGACCAAAAGGAACGAGATGCTCTTTTATTCTATCAAGACCGCTATCAAGATTTATTGAATACGTTCCTTCACTGGGAAAAAGATTTGAACCGGGCATTCCGCCATTACAAAGAGCAAGGCTATCTTGATTTGATTACCTGTACGGCGACACACGGGTTCAGTCCTCACATGTTGTCTGAACAAGCGGCGCGCTCTGAAATTCAGACAGGCTTGAACTGTTTTGAACGCCATTACGGATTCCGTCCATCAGGTCTTTGGATGCCGGAATGTGCCTATACGCCAGGACTTGATCGGATTTTATATGAGGAAGGCATTCGCTATACGTTCGTCGATGAACATTCGATTTTAAACGCCGATCCAGCACCAAAACACGGAATCGGAGCACCCGTCTATTCTCCACACGGCGTAGCACTCTTCCCGCGTGATCAAATCATTTCCGGAAAAATCTGGAGTTCTGTCATCGGGTATCCGGGACATCCTGATTATCGTGAGTTTTATCGGGATCTCGCGTATGATCGGGAATGGGATCAAATTGCTGAGTTCATGCATCCGGAAGGCTTACGTTATGATACCGGTTTGAAATTGCATCGTGTAACAGGTGAGACGGATCAAAAAGACTATTACGTACGTGACTGGGCATGGCAACGAACAAGTGAGCATGCAGCAGATTTTGCTCAAGCACTTGGTGAACATTTAGATGCATATCAAGGACAAGACTTCCCGCCATTTCTCGTCACAGCACCATTTGATGCTGAATTGTTTGGTCACTGGTGGTTCGAAGGACCTGATTTCCTTGGTAAAGCGATGGAACGTCTAGAGGATCAGGCGATTGAGTCGATTTCACCAGCTATGTTCCTCGAACGTCACTTCCAAGACATCGATACGGCACATGTCGCGATGGGAACGTGGGGACGAAAAGGCTATGCGGAAGTCTGGATCAACGAGCGCAACGACTGGATGATTCGCCATCTCCACCAGCTCGAAAAGAGACTAGCAGGAATCGTTGCGCGAAATCGTCATCAAGATGCATTGACTGTCAAGGCGAAACGCCAGCTCATTCGAGAATATCTACTTGCTGTCTCAAGTGACTGGCCGTTCATTTTAGACGGACAGACGACAGCACAGTACGCTGCGAACCGGTTCCGTGAACATATCTTACGTTTTGAAGAAACCGAACGTCGTCTCGATGCACAAGAATTAACGATGGACTGGTTGGAAGGGCGTTATCAACAATATCCGTTCTTGCAAGATGAAGACATTGAACCAGATGTTTTCTTAACGGCTCATGACTATTATGTTGCGGTCAAACGCGATGCTGCTTTGAACAAGGATGGTATTCTAATGTTCACTCGGGATTACGAACAATCTCACCGTCCAGTTCGTGATGTAGCTAGACGACTAGCGGCAGCGGGAGAGAACGTCTACGTCGTAACGGAACATCCTGAAGCGTATCGATTCGAGGAGGGTGTGCATGTATACGGGGTACAAGTGACAGGTCTACCGCTCGTTCAAACATACAATCAACTGGCTGCGTTAAATCTAGCCTTCTTGCGTCAGGCGCAAGCCTTGGCGAAGATCGTTGACTTCCAAGTCGTCCATAACTTCAATATGGAAACAGCGTCAGCTGCCCAGGCAATCGCCAAGATGAAAGAGTTGCCACTCGTCAGTAATGTTTATGATGTCGAGAGTGAGCGTTCTCCGGATCGTTCAGGTGGTCTGGTCGTTGCGTTAAAACGACTTGAAGGAGACGCATTGCGTCAATCGGCTGTCGTTTATCTAGAACGGGAAGAGTCACGCAACGGGGTGGAACAGGAGTATCACGTTGAAAAGAAACCCCTTCGTTTTGAAGAGAACCTTGAAAAACCATATCAACACGTGACGAATCCGAAAAAGAACGGATGAACAGTTGCAATTCCTTTCCTTTCTTGGTATGATACTTGAGTATGCTTAACCTTATGTAAAGCAAAATCACTTGATACATCGAGAGCTAGATAGGAGGGAATTCCATGCGCGTTAAAATCACATTAGCTTGCACTGAAACTGGTGACCGTACTTATATCACTAAAAAGAACAAGCGTAACAACCCAGAGCGTCTTGAGTTGAAGAAATACAACCCACGTCTCCGTAAACACACACTTCACCGTGAAGTGAAATAATTGAGATGGAAGCCGTCACTTCGTGTGATGGCTTTTTTTGTGGAAAGGAAGACAGTTATGAACAAACAAGAAGTACGCCGTCTGATCAAAGAAAGATTAGATGTGATGGAGAACCGTGCTGAAAAGGAACGGTTAATACACGAACATGTTTTGTTATTGCCTGAATGGCAACAAGCGACTTGTGTCGCAATCACGTTAGCATTTCGAAATGAATGTGATACAAGCATATTGATTAAACAAGCGTGGCAAGAGGACAAGACGGTCTTGATACCGAAAGTAGTCGGAGAAGAGATGGTCTTTTATGAATACAGACCAGAAGATCAATTGCAGCATAATCAGATGGGGATCGCAGAACCAATGGATTCAGCTCGTCGCACTACACTTGATCAAGCGGGATTTTGTCTCGTTCCGGGACGCGCCTATCGACGGGATGGCTATCGCTTAGGGTGGGGAGGCGGTTATTATGATCGTGCACTCGTGACATACACAGGTTGTAAAGTATCCATCGCCTTTTCAGAACAGCTCTTTCCAGATTTTGAAGTGGAAGACTTCGATATCCCAGTTGATCTCATCGTCACGGATCAAGAGGTTATCCGATGTTAAGTGTTACGATTTTATTTTGTCTCATTCTCGCCTGGACTGGACGATATTTTCGCTTGTTGACGACAAGCGGGGCTGTCTTGACAATGCTCGTCGGTAGTGGTGTCTCATTTGGATTCGGCTTGAAAGGTTTAGTGGTGCTCTTACTCTTCTTTGGCAGCTCGAGTCTTTTATCGAAAATTGGGCGTTCTAGAAAAAAATCCGTGGACGCGATCGTCGAAAAAGAGGGTGCACGTGACGGATGGCAAGTACTTGCGAATGGAGGAGTAGCGTTCGTCGCTGCTATAGCCTACGCCATGACGATGAATTTTGCGTATCTCTTGTTATTCCTATTCGTCATCGCGGCATCGAATGCCGATACATGGGCTTCGGAAATCGGTCCACTCTCAAGACGTGATCCATGGTCTTTGAAAACATTACGACGGGTACCAGCAGGAACGAGCGGAGCGATGTCGTTAATCGGAACGATCGGAACAATTGCTGGAGCTGCGTTCATCGCTTTAGCAGCGCAGTGGATCTTCTCTCTTTCTTTGACAGAGGCCTTACTTGTGACAGGTATCGGTGTCCTTGGAAGTCTGCTCGATACACTATTTGGAGCAATGTGGCAACGCGTGTATGAATGTTCAGTTTGCGGGGAACGTACGGAAAAACGAGAGCATCATGGACAACCGACAGCTTACGTATCGGGTATTTGGTTTCTTGGAAATGATGCGGTAAACGTCATGACGAGTGGTCTAGCGAGTGGAATCGGGTTTATCATCGTCCGATTCTGGTAAGTGAAAAGTATGACAGGGTAATTCCTTATGTTAGGATATCGATGACACAAAATGGACAAATGTGATTAATTTCACATATTACAAAGAATGTGAAAGATGTTACAATTTATTTGTGAGATAGTTAACAAACTCTTAGAACGAATGAAAGGGTGGACATAACGAGATGGAATTACATGCGAAAGTAACACGGGTGGCGTTAATCGGAGCAGGTGCGGTCGGTTCAAGCTTTGCTTATCAGATGTCAACAGCCGGACTTTGTGAGGAACTTGTCATCATTGACGTCAATAAAGCAAAAGCAGAAGGTGAAGCGATGGACTTGAACCACGGAACCCCGTTTAGTTCTTCACCGATGCGGATCTGGGCTGGAGATTATATGGACTGCCGAGAGGCTGAGGTCGTCGTCATCACGGCGGGAGCTCCTCAAAAACCAGGAGAGACGAGACTCGATCTCGTCGCAAAGAATGCATTGATCATGAAAGAAATGATTCGTCAGATTATGGATTCTGGTTTTGATGGTCTCATCGTCGTGGCTTCCAATCCGGTTGATATCATGGCACATCTGGCTTGGAAATATTCCGGTCTTCCAAAATCACGCGTATTTGGATCAGGAACGGTGCTCGATACAGCACGTCTGCGTCAAATGCTTGGAGAATACTTTCACATCGATTCTCGCAATGCCCATGCCTACATTCTTGGAGAACATGGAGATACGGAATTCGCTGCCTGGAGTAATAGCCGTATTTATGGAAAAACAATTGATGAACTACTTGCTGAGGACGATCGTTATTCTCAAGCAGACCTTGATCAAATCTATATCAACGTTCGGGATGCTGCCTACCATATTATCGAACGTAAAGGAGCAACTTATTATGCGATTGGACTTGGACTTGTTCGAATCGTGCGTGCCATCCTTGGGAACGAGAACTGTTTGTTGACGGTCGGGGCGTATGTAGATGGGCAGTACGGGATTTCCGGCATTCACATCGGAGTACCGGCGATCATCAATCGTCAAGGTGTGCGGGAAATCATTGAAGTCGCGTTGACGGAAGAAGAAATGAAGAAGTTTCATCATTCTGCTGATGTATTGCGTCAGACACTCGAACCTGTCTTGCAAGATTAACGGCGCAAAGCATGACGAAAACCTCATAAATAGAGAGCTTAAAAACTCAAATGGTGATCCTGTATCTTAGTGTCCACCTTTGAGTTTTTGTTATGAGAAAAAAGAGGCAAACATCACTACTGTATTTAAGTGAAATTAAAAGAGAAAAAAATCTAGGTTTTATTTTACTAGAAAAGGGTTAAGTAAGAGATAGAAGCGTTTTTCCGTTATTATTTGTACGTCATGAAACCCAAAAAAGGAGAGAATCGACAGTCATGTATACTTTTCGAAAATTAACTAAAGAGGATGCAGAACAATACTGGAATCTACGCCTTGAGGGATTAAAGAATCATCCAGATGCGTTCGGTCATTCGTTTGACGATGAACAGCAAACCCCGCTCCGCGAAGTACGAGAAGGTCTAGAAGGAGAACCCGACTCCGATGAGATTTGGCTCGGTATGTTCGACGGCGATGTATTGTTTGGGTTTGGTCAGGTCAAGCCATATGAACTGTCACGTGAATCGCACAAAGCGATGATTTCCGGAGTATATGTTTCGCCTGCATATCGTGGAGGGACCGGTCGTGCTCTAATGGAGGCCTTGATCGACGAGGCGAAGAAGTTACCAGACGTTGAGCAAGTCATTCTTGCCGTATTATCAGGAAATGAAGCAGCGCAAAGTCTTTACGAATCGCTCGGCTTTGAAGTATATGCCGAAGATCCAGACTCCGTAAAATTAGAAGATGGCACATACCGCGATGATATTTGGATGAAAAAATACGTCTAAGTTCATTATATGGTGTGGACAAAAAGCTGTAGCAAAAAAGTGCTACAGCTTTTTCGCGTAGTTCATGTAGGATATCAGTACCGACAAAGAATGAATATTTGTTATCATGAAAACAAAGCGGATAGCACGTTGTAGTCCGATTGAAAGGGAGCGAATGAACATGAAAGAAGTCATACGTACGATTGAAGAGCTGGTCTCGATTCCAAGTCCGACAGGTTCGACGAAAGAAGCGATTACATACGTAGAAAAGCGATTGATGGCAGAAGGCATCACGTATCGAAAACTCGAGAAAGGAGCCATCTTAGCGACTTTGCCTGGTGCTTCAACTCGCACGCGGTTACTGACGGCACACGTCGATACATTAGGGGCAATGGTAAAAGAGATTTTACCAACGGGACGACTCAGTTTATCACAATTAGGGGGCTATGCTTGGACAGCGATCGAAGGAGAGAACTGTCTCGTGCATAAGATGGACGGTCAAACAATTTCCGGTACGATTGTTTTCCATCATTCGAGTGTCCATACGTCACGCGAGACGAACAAAACGGAACGGTCCGCTGATAATATTGAAGTCCGACTTGATATTCGTTCGACGACAGCCGAAGAGACGCGCGTCGCGGGGATTGAAGTAGGAGACGTCGTGACGTTTGATCCGCGTTTCCTCTATACGGAAACTGGGTTTGTGAAATCGCGCCATCTCGATGATAAAGCATCGGTTGCTTTGTTGCTTGAATTGATTAAAGAATGGAAAACCATCGACCTGCCACACACGGTCCAGATCCTGATTTCAAATTACGAAGAGGTTGGGTTCGGTGGAAATGCTGGATTCACGGAAGAAGTCGCAGAATATGTCGCGGTCGACATGGGTGCGTTAGGAGATGGTCAGCATTCTGACGAATTCACGGTCTCGATTTGTGCAAAAGATGGTTCCGGTCCGTATGACTTAGCGTTACGTCATCAGCTAACACGTCTAGCACAACGCAATAGTATCCCATATAAAGTTGATATTTATCCGTTCTATAGCTCGGACGCTTCGGCAGCAGTGCGTGCGGGACATGATGTTCGACACGGACTATTTGGTCCGGGGATCGAATCGAGCCATTCTTACGAACGAACACATGAGACGTCATTACAAGCGACCTATGATTTGCTACATGCGTATGTAAAGGAGCCGATGGTCGATGAAGACACTGTATGATGTACAACAGTTACTTAAGACGTATGGAACCTTCATCTATCTAGGAGATCGAGCATCAGATATTGCGATGATGATGCTCGAACTTGATGAATTGCAAGAAGCAGGCGTTTTGGAGCAACGTCAGTATGATTCAGCAAAACTCATCTTACGACATGAATTAAAACGTTCACAATCCGATAATGTTTAAGGTTGCGCAACCCTTTGCGCAATACGAGTGTGTCCGTTAAAATGAACAAGTAGACATTATATGAGCATAGGGGAGACAGAGCAATGAAATGGTTACTCGGCATTGATATCGGTGGAACGACAGTGAAGATGGCAATTTTGGATTTGCAAGGCATCATCGTAGAAAAATGGGAAATTGAGACGGTGATCCTGAATGATGGTGCACAAATTCCAGGAGATATTGCAAAATCATTTTTTGAGAAGTGTCAAGAAAGCAACAAACGACCAGAGGATTTTGTCGGAGCAGGTATTGGTGCGCCAGGATTCATCGACTTTAATACGGGTGTCGTTGAAAAGGCAGTCAACATCGGGTGGCATAATTTTGAACTCGTTGGTGAATTCGAACGGTTGACAGGTTTACCGGCAGTACTTGAAAATGATGCGAACGCAGCAGCGATCGGTGAGATGTGGAAAGGTGCCGGTAGTGGCGCAACAGAATTACTCGCGGTCACACTTGGTACGGGTGTCGGTGGTGGTCTGATCACGAACGGACAAATCGTTCACGGTACGGTCGGAATGGCAGGAGAAATCGGTCATATCACGATGTTGCCTGAAGGTGGCGTCATGTGTGGATGTGGACGTAAAGGATGCCTTGAGACGATTGCTTCAGCAACGGGTATCGCCCGTCTTGGTCTTGAGAAACGTAAAGGACAAGAATCGCTACTGAATGACATTAAAGCAGTGACGGCGAAAGATGTATTTGAAGCGTATGAGAAAGGCGATCGTATCGCAACGGATGTTGTAGAGGAAGTGACGTTCCACCTCGGACTTGCGATTTCAAATCTAGCAAATAGTATCAATCCGGAAATCATCGTCATCGGTGGTGGTGTCTCGAAAGCAGGTGAAACACTGCTTGCACCACTACGTCAGCAATTTGAACGGTTTGCGTTACCCCGTGTCTTTGGATCAACGACGTTCAAGATTGCTGAACTCGGAAACGATGCTGGAGTCATCGGGTGTGCATGGCTTGCTAAGCAAATGTTCTTGAAAAAATGATAATATTCAATTTCAATGAAAGGTTCGCTCCGGCGAATCTTTTTTTTGTTTACAAATGTATAGTAATTGTGTGATTGTTAAGTATCTTCCGGATTCCGGTTGCATTTTTGTAAAACTAAGCGTAAAATTTTCACGTGATATGGGTATATGTACATTATGATGTAAGTTGTGTGAACTGAAAGCAGAAGGCACATGTAAATTAGGAGGCAGGTTTTTATGCAGCAAGACGCAAACATCTGGTCGCGAATGCGCCTAAAGATGGGTCAAGGCGTTCGCAGTACTTATAAAGAGCATAAGCTTTTTTGGATTGCGACCTTATTGATTTGGTTAAAAACGTATTTAGCGTATACGCTTTTCTTCAACGTTCCCGTAACGAATTCCGCGCAAGCATTCATTCTACTAATTAATCCAATTAGTTCAGCGCTCTTCATGTTTGGATTTAGCTTCTTCTTCCGAGGAAATGTCCAAAAATGGTTCATCTACGGTACACTGTTCGTCGCAACCATCATTTTATATGCGGACATCATTTTTTTCCGCTTCTTTAATGATTACTTGACGTTGCCAGTATTGTTCCAAACTTCGAATGCAGAGACGGTTTCCGCTTCACTCGCATCGCTTTTAAGTTGGGCTGATTTACTGATCGTCGGCGATTTGATCATCTTACCATTTTTCTTACGGAAAATGGATATGTCCAAAAACGTCGCGTCACGTGGGCGCGCAATTCTTGCATTCGTCGCAGCAGTCGTCGTCTTCCTTGGAAACTTGACGCTTGCTGAGACAGAACGTCCAGAATTATTGACACGTGCCTTTGACCGGGAATTACTCGTTAAGAACATCGGAACATTTAACTTCCATATGTATGACGCACTCATCCAGTCGAAGACATCTGCGCAAAAAGCACTTGCGGATAGCTCTGAGTTATCAGAAGTCCAAAACTTCATCGATTCGAAGCATGCTGCAGCCAATCCGGCGATGTTCGGCAAGTATAAAGGTAAGAACGTCATCGTCATCTCGTTTGAGTCAGCTCAATCATTTGCCGTTGGTTTAAAAGCACCAAACGGTCAAGAAATTACACCGAACTTGAATAAATTGATCAAGGAATCCCATTCATGGGATAACTTCTATCACAACACAGGACAAGGGAAAACGTCAGATGCTGAGTTCATTCTTGAGAATTCAATCTATCCACTTGGTCGTGGATCTGCATTCTTTACGAACGGAGAGAACGAATTCCGTGCAACACCTGAGATGTTGAAAGAAGATGGCTATTACTCAGCTGTTTTCCATGCGAATAACAAGTCATTCTGGAACCGGGACATCGTCTACAACAGTTTCGGCGTAGATCGTTTCTTCTCGGAGACGGATTATGATTTAGGGGATCCAGCAGATTTGACGGAGTGGGGCTTACTCGATGACAAGTTCTTTGAACAGTCACTTCCGATGTTAAAAGATTTACCACGTCCGTTTTATTCGAAATTCATTACGTTAACGAACCACTATCCATTCGAGATGCCAAAACCAGAAGATGAACTCGTACCACCGCTTGAAACGAGTTCTACGACACTGAACCACTACGTTCAGGCGCTAGCGTATCAAGATATGGCACTCGGTAAGTTCATCGAAGGTCTAAAAAAAGATGGTACGTGGGATGATACGATCTTCATGGTATACGGTGACCATTACGGTATTTCAACAAACCATAATGCTGCAATGGCAGAACTCATGAACAAAGATGAGTTGACTCCGTATGATGTTGCGCAACTGCAACGTGTACCGTTTGTCATTCATTTACCGGGTCAAACGAAAGGTGTCAAACACGAAAATGTTGCGAGTCAAATCGATATTAAACCAACATTGCTTCACCTGTTAGGTCATGATTTCAAGAATGAGATCTTGTTCGGTACCGATCTCTTCTCAAAACAACATAAAGACTATGCGTTGTTCCGTGACGGTTCTGTCGTAACAGATAAGACGGTCTACACGCAAGAAACATGTTATGACCGTAAGACAGGAGAAGAAGTGAAGGACGGGGAACAAGCGGAAATGTGTAAACAATCTACGAAACAATCTGAGAAAGAATTAGGACTCTCAGATAAAGTCATCTATGGCGACTTGCTACGTTTCCTTCAAACTTCAAAATAAGTAAGATAATACTGAGAGTAGGTCTACGTTCTAGTAGGTCTACTCTTTTTATAAAATAACAAAAAAGAGAGATGCTCGAGGCACCTCTCTTTTTAGCGTACTCTGATTACGATGGAATACCGCCGTAAATCAATGTCGCAATCCCAAACCAGCCGAATAAGACGACAGTTAGGGCTGCGAATACGAGTGGAAACATTTGGCGTTTCTTAAGTGAACGAACGACGGCCCAAACACCGACGAGTGCGACGAAGAAGAAAAGCCAACCGATTGGTTGATCCAAATGCATGACGTACTCCCCCTTAAACAATCACGTTATGAATTTCACGAAGATTTCACTTAAATCTCACTTTTTAGTTTATCCGACTCTCGGGATAAAGTCGAGAGGGCGTTGCAGGAACTTTCGACAATTTCGTGTATAGTAGGGGAAGAGTCTATTGAAAAGGGGTTTTATAGAATGGAAATCGTCATGATCACTTCCGGTATGGCATCTGAGAATGGCTACTTGTTATTTAAGGACAAGGAGTGTCTCGTCATTGATCCAGGAACAGAAGATATGCGTTTTTTCGATGAAATTGAAAGTCGAGGAGCAACCTTAAAAGGAATCCTTTTGACCCATGCTCACTTTGACCACATTGGTGGTGTGGATATGTTACGACGCTTCACGGAAGCTCCTGTCTACGTTCATGCGGAAGAGGCAGGCTGGCTTGGTAATCCAGAATGGAATGGTTCGGCAAAATTCGGCATGCCGCCGATGCGCATGAAGCCAGCCGATCATCTGTTACAACCAGGACAATTGGCAATCGGTAACTTTTCAATGCATGTACTTGAGACGCCAGGACACTCACCAGGAAGTGTGACGTTCTATTTCAAGGGAGAACGAATCGCATTCGGTGGGGATCTCCTATTCCAACAAGGCGTCGGGCGAACGGATCTTTATGGTGGGAATCAAGACGTATTGATGCGTTCGCTTGATCGACTCATTGCGGAACTACCAGCAGACACGACAGTCTATCCGGGTCACGGTCCAAATACGACGATCCGACAAGAGATGAAAACCAATCCGTTTCTATAAGCAAAAAAACTCGCCATCCAAGAGGATGACGAGTTTTTTTCATTACATCTGGAAGTTCGACCAGTACGTAAAGACGATGAAAAATACAGTTAAGTAAGCTCCAAAGATATAGACATACGTTTTTTCAGTTAAACGCAAGTAACCAAGCGCTGCAAAAAAGACAGTTTGTGCCAAGAAGACGAAGCCCATGACTAAAAATGAATCCGTATGCTCACTTGAGCTTGCATCGCCACCCAATGCGCCGATAAATGCCATGACTGCGATGATACCAGTCCAGAAACCGAGTACGCGGTACATTCTCCCCATTCCTATAACCCCCTAAATCCGACAGATAGTCAATATACGTACTTATTTTACCAAGCAAACAATCATTCGTCTATCCTGTTCTAGTGATTGTTAAGGAATAACTGTGAACAAAAGATGAAGTTTCAAAAAAAGTTGTACAATAGTTGTACAAAAGGTGTACAAAGTCAAAATGTCGTGCTATAGTAACTGTAATGAAACCCCACACTTTGAGAGGAGGAGCAAAAATGGCGAATGAGTTAGTCTTTTTCACATATCCAAGCTGTACATCATGTCGTAAAACGAAATCATGGTTAAAAGAGGAACATGTTGATGTAGAGGAACGTCATCTGTTCAGAAATGCTCCAACAGTTGATGAACTCATGGAACTGTTAAAATTATCGACAGACGGGATTGAAAGTTTGCTCGCAACACGCAGTCAAGCCTTCAAAGATCTCGGCATTGATATTGAAGACATGAAACTCAGTGAGTTATTACGCCTCATGAGTGACAATCCGAAGTTGTTACGCCGTCCAATCATCACTGATGGAAAACAACTCGTTATCGGGTATGATAAACCGGGTCTTGAGACATTAGCGAAGCGTAAACATCGGACAATTGCACACGTATCATAAAGAAGCCGGTTTGGTCGGCTTCTTTTTTTTGTGTATTGTTTGCTGTAGGGAGGTGAGTAGAAATGAAGGAATGGACGACACAACTCATGGAACGATTCGAAGCACTCGGTGCAACAGATGTTCATTTCGTTCCGAACGAGACTCGCGTCCGAATCGTTTGTCGAACGAGCGATGGGCTGTGTGAACAAGATGACGTAGAACTGACACGTTACCGGACGCTTGTCAGCCATATTCGCTATGAGGCGAACTTAAAGGAACAAAATGAACGAATTCCGCAAAGTGGCTTGTATCCACATGGGAAAAAGGGAATGCGTGTCTCGTTGTTACCGAGTCGACAAGGGGATGCGATGTCGTGGCGTTTTTATCGTTCGACAGTCTCTCGAGAAACGGCTTTACAAACGTTACATGATCAATTGGACTTCGCATGGTTAGCTGAACAACGACATGGGTGTATCGTCATTTCCGGATCGACAGGTGCAGGAAAGACGACGATGTTATATTCCTTGATGAGTGCAATGGAAGAAAAACGAATCATCTCGATTGAAGATCCGGTGTAATGTACGGTACCAAACGTCTTACAACTGGAACTAAATGAAAAAGCAGGCTTCACTGCTACACGATGTTTTGAGGAAATACTGCGAGCGGATCCAGATTGGATTGCTTTTGGTGAGGTGCGGACAAGGGAGGCAGCACGTTTGACGATGAATGCCGCCCTTAGTGGTCACGTCGTGTTGTTTACGCTACACGCTGGAAGTATTGATGAAGCGCGATTACGATTGCGCAGTTTAGGTATCGAAGAGTCAGAGCTAGCTGTCTGTCAACGCATCATTCATCTCGAGCGAAAAGGAGAGGATGTCCGCTGTACCGTCAGAAACTTACAAGCCGCGATCAAAGTCGGTTCTTAAAACGATATCATCGCTTGTTATCAAAAGGAATTTCCGCGAAAGAGACGCTACTCATTTTAAAACGATTCGAGCGTCATCCGTTCTCGGAAGTGGTCGGAGAAATGGAGCAACGTCTTGAAAAAGGAGACTCCTTTGCAGCATCCCTTGAACCGCTTGCGTTAACGAATACCTTAAAACGACTTCTTTTTGTTGGAGAAAGGACAGAGCGACCGTTGCTTGTTCTTCGCCAAATCGTGAAACTGCTCGACCTCGAAACAGAAATGCGATCGAAGTTTTGGAAGATGATCCGATATCCGCTTGTTCTAGCGACCAGTCTATTCCTGCTGTTCTTCTTTTACGCCCTCTACGTATTTCCATCTCTCCTCGAGATGTCGGACCCGAAAACTCTCCCCTCATTTCTTCATCTTCTTCTTCACCCCTCTGCGAAATATATGCTCGCAAGTATTCCCGTTATTTTGTTAACCTCCGGTTACCTCTTCTTTCGCTTCTTTCCATTAAACCGTATTTTACGACTGAAACCGTTACAGCGTTTGATTCGTCTCTACTACAGCTATTTATTCACGATCGAAGTAGGATCGTTTATCGATGCTGGCTTTTCGCTCGAAGAGACCTTTCGTCATCTAGAGCAAGGACAAGCGAATAAAAAAGGTCATTTGTACGCTCGTTTGCATGCTAAACAACAGTCGGGGGAACCACTTGCAGAAGCGCTTGGTGAAGATGAGATCATCGAAGCCGAGACGATTGGAATCGTCCATTTAGCGCGAGAAAGTGGAGATCTTGGTCCGTTGTTGCTTGAACAAGCGACGCTCTTGCATGAGTCGATGGAAGAGGAGTTAGAGAAAAAGTTGTTATGGATCGAGCCGATTTTGTACGGGGGATTAACGATCATGACAGGAACGTTGTTTCTCATCTTATATTATCCGATTCAGCTAGCGATACAGCAGCTTCCATTTTAAACAGAGGAGACGATACGATGAAACAATTCTTAAAACGACAGGACGGATTCACTTTACTGGAGATGGCAGCCGTCTTATTAATCATTTCGTTGTTACTGCTCGTTTTGATTCCAACGATGACAAGTGGAAAGGATCAGGCGAAAGGTGTGAGTTGTGAGGCGAATATTCGAGTCATTCGTTCGGAGGTCAATCTCTATTATGCGAAAGAGAAAAAATACCCGGAATCGCTTCAGACGATCAATCGGGGAACCGCCGATAAACCGAATGCCCTCGTCTGTGATCAGGAGACGTATACGTATGATCCGAAGACTGGCGAACTTACGAAGTGAACAAGGATTTACCTTATTTGAGATGACGGCGGTACTGACAATCATTGCTTGTTTACTTGTTTTGTTGTTGCCGGCACTATTTGAAAAACGACCGGACTGGATTCCGCTTGAACAAGAGGTTCGTCTAATGGAACAAGATATTCAGACGCTTCGGCTCATGCAGTACTCGAAACAAGATCAAGCATTGATGCAGTTTCGATTTCGAGGAGACGGGACAGGATACCTTGTACTTGCGGATGACCGGCTGTTATGGCAACGAACGTTCCAGAATGGGCATACATGTGCCGTCCCCCCGTCAAACCGCATCATCTACTTTAAGAGCTATCACTCGATTTATGCAGCGACGTGGTCTTGCCGTTCGGCAACAGCCGAGTATGAAATTAAATTCTTACTTGGGAACTATCAAATGGCAATCCGTAAAGTGAGGTGAGAAGTATGCAGGACAAACGACAAGCGGGTTTCTCTTTGCTCGAAGTGATTCTCTCTATCGTTGCGATGGGTGTCTTCATGATGCTAGCGATCGATCCTTATCTCGATTTACGAACGAAACAAATCAAATGGGAACAAGAGACGAAACAGCTTGAGCAGATGGCGACGGATCAAGTTGAAAACCGAACAGTGTCCTATGTTCTGAAGCAAGGAGCGTGGTGCAATGAAACGACATGTCTTGCGAGCAGAATCCGGAATGACCCTCCTCGAACTATCGTTCGTCCTGTGGATCAGTCCGTTGCTCCTGTTGGCGATTTTGACGCTGACACCACTCGTTCGCCCACCAGAAGTCAATCGAATGAATGAGGAACTGTTCTTTCATACCGTAGAACGGCTCATGTGGCGGAGTACGATGTGTGAACGCGTTGGAGATGAGATTCGCGGAATGGACGTTAATCCGGGAGAGATGGCTGAGAAATGGCGTCTCGTCCGTGTGCAGGATCAACTACGCCTCAAGAAAGAACAAGGAGGTGAACTGACATACGCTCGCGATGTCAAACAATACACTGTGACAAGCACTGCCGAGATCCTCTCAATTCAGTTGAACGACAGCAAACGTTCCTTCCGATGCGTCAAGACGGATTCATCTTGATTCAGACCTTACTGTTGCTTCTAGGCATGGGAGTCGTGCTCTTAATCGCTTGTCAGCAAATTGACGAAGAAATGCGCCATCATCAGTTGGAACAAGAAGCACTACAACTCGAATCTCTCATCCGCGCGGCAAAAGCAGATTGTACGAAGGATGAGACCCTCCGCTATCCAATCGGGCAAGTCAGCTGTACAGTGACCGATAAAGGCTTTAAAATGGAAGCGAGATTAGATAATGGTCAAAGAATCGAGGCGGTCGTTACACATGAGTAAGGTTTATTTGATTGGCTTTATGGGAACTGGTAAATCAGCCGTCGGACATCGATTACGTGGACGATACACGGTCGACGAATTGGATGAACACTTCGAACAGAAACATGGACAAACGATTCCTTCTTTTTTTGCTGAGTATGGCGAAGCAGGGTTTCGTACACACGAGAGCGAATTGTTAAGGAACAGCAACGCGGAAGTAGTCGTCACGGGTGGTGGAATCGTCGAACGAGAAGAGAACCGACTGTTCATGAAAAAGGCAGGGACAGTCATTTGGATTGATACGCCTTTTGATGTCATCTGGAAACGGATTGCTTCTGACTCGAATCGTCCACTCGTGACAGAACGGGAACAGGTGAAGCATTTATTCGATCGTCGCTATTCTTTGTATGCTGGAGTTGCCACTGTTCGCATTGAAGGAACGACATCAATCGAAGGGTTGGTTCATGCGATTGAAACTGTATTGGAGGAAAAGTCATGATTTGGATTACGTTAGGTATTATTTTATTGTCCATCGTAGGACTTGTGTTGTTCGGATTCATTCTTTACAAAAAGAAGCTATCTCAGGATATTCAACAATTAAAGCAATTGATGGAGCGCTTTACGATTCGTCAGAAAACCTTGCAGACGAACATCGATCATACAACGCACCGAATCGATCAAATCAAAGGGAACATCAACCGGATCACCGAAGAAGGAAATCGTGTGAAGCAGGGAACAAGCCAATTGGTGACGGAAGGTCGTCGACTCCAGGAGGAAATCAAACGAACTGCCGGAATCAAACAATTTTGAAATGGCTTTCATGGGAAGAATATGAAACAATAGGAGAGAAGGGACAGGGTCCTTTCTCTCTTTTTCGTATGTTCCTTTTTCCGAATAATACTAGATAATTATGATTTTAATTGGTAAGATGGATTTGAAAATGGAACATTAAAGAGAAGAGAGAGCGAAAACGTTCGTAAATAGGGGGATTTGTATGAGTCAAACGACATTGAAAAGAACACCGTTATTCGAGACGGTTTCGCAAACCGGTAAGATGGTGGATTTTGCGGGATTTGAAATGCCAGTTTTGTTTTCCTCGATTAAAGAAGAACACGTTGCAGTAAGGGAGAACGTCGGCATGTTCGATGTCTCGCACATGGGAGAACTGTTCGTCAGCGGACCGGATGCTCTGACGTTTTTACAAGCTACATTATCGAACGATATTTCGAAGATTGCGGTGGGGCAAGCGCAATATAACGTCTTATGCCAAGAAGACGGTGGGACAGTGGATGATTTACTCGTCTATCGTTTGGCAGAAACGGACTATCTTCTCGTCGTCAATGCTTCGAACATTGAAAAAGACGAACAACATTTACGTCACTATCTAACAGGGGACGTCACGCTTGAGAATCAATCGGAACAATATGGTCAAATTGCGGTCCAAGGACCACGTGCGGAAGCCATCCTTTCCGGCATGACACCACTTGTCTTATCAGAGATCGGATTTTTCAAGTTCCAACGGGGGACGGTTGCAGGAGTGGAAATGATCGTCTCACGCAGTGGGTACACAGGGGAAGATGGATTCGAACTCTACATGGCAGCTGGTGACGCACCTGCTGTCTGGCAAGCACTGCTTGAGCAAGGTGTCGTACCATGCGGGCTCGGGGCACGTGACACATTACGTTTTGAGGCATGTCTGCCACTTTACGGACATGAATTATCAGCAACGATTTCACCCATCGAAGCGGGAATGGGCTTTGCGGTCAAACCACAAGTCAAACCGTTCGTCGGTTCAGAGGTATTGTTGCAACAGAAAGAACAAGGAGCACCGCGACGCTTGATCGGTCTTGAATTACTCGATAAAGGGATTGCGCGTCAAGATGCACCGGTTTGGCATGACGGGGAAGTCGTTGGTGTGGTGACGACAGGTACGTTGCCGCCGACAGTCGGAAAAGCTATTGCTTGGGCACTCGTTCCTGCAGAAGTAGCGGAACAAGAGCAATTTGAAGTGGAAGTACGCGGAAAACGTTTAGCAGCGAAACGAACAGCGACACCGTTTTATCGTCGCACGAAATAAGGGGGATATTTCTATGGATTTTCGTTATTTACCAATGACAGCAGAAGATGAGCAGGCGATGTTACAGACGATCGGTGCAGCATCGATCGAAGATTTACTCGCTGATATCCCGGCATCCGTCCGTGATAACGGTACATTGGAAGAAGTCGGTGTGCCACTTCCGGAAACAGACTTGATTCGGACTCTATCGAAGCTTGCCGACCAAAACATGAATACGAAACAATATCCATCGTTCCTTGGCGCAGGCATCTATGATCACTATGCACCTGCTGTCGTCAATCATATGTTACTGCGCTCAGAGTTTTACACTGCCTATACACCATATCAGCCAGAAATTTCGCAAGGTGAACTACAAGCGATTTTTGAATTCCAATCGATGATTTGTGAATTGACAGGGATGGACGTCGCGAACTCGTCAATGTATGACGGTATTACGGCGTTAGCGGAAGCGGCCATGCTTGCGTGTGCCCATACGAAGAAAAAAACGATCGTTCTTTCAGATGGCGTTCACCCGGAAGCGCACGATGTCGTCCGGACGTATGCGAATGGTCCAGGATTAAACGTCGAGACGTTGTCGCTTGAGCAAGGTGTGACGCGAATTGATCAACTCGATGCCATCGAAGACGTCGCCTGTGTCATCGTGCAGTATCCGAACTTCTACGGTCGTGTCGAAGAACTACAAGCATTGGCCGATGCGACTCATGCTCGTGGTGCGCTGTTCATCGTCTCTGCGAATCCACTGGCACTCGGTATCTTAGAAGCGCCAGGTAAACTTGGCGCTGACATTACGATCGGAGATTGCCAACCGTTCGGAATTCCACAAAGCTTTGGTGGACCGACATGTGGTTATTTCACGACGACAAAAGCGTTGATGCGTAAGATTCCGGGACGTCTCGTTGGACAGACCGTCGATGAGAATGGGAAACGCGGTTTCGTTCTGACGTTACAAGCACGTGAACAACACATTCGCCGTGACAAGGCGACATCTAACATCTGTTCGAACCAAGCGTTGAATGCACTCGCTGCTTCGATCGCGATGAGTGCACTCGGAAAACGGGGTATCCGGGAACTCGCGACACGTAACTTGCAAACGGCACATGCCTTAAAACAAAAGCTGAAACAGGCTGGCTTTACGATCGTTGACGATGGACCGAGCTTCAATGAATTCGTCGTTACGCTACCAATCGACGCGACACGTGCGAGTCAACAATTGCTCGATCACGGGATCATCGGCGGTTTGCCGTTAGGCGCTTATGACGCGGCACGTCAGAATGAAATGCTTGTTTGTGCAACGGAATTACGGACGAATGAAGAGTTGGATCAATTCGTGACAGCGTTAGGGGGACTCACACATGAATGAGCAAACATTGATCTTTGAAATTTCTAAACCGGGTCGTATCGCCTATAGCTTACCGTTACCGACTGTCGATGAGGTGGCAGTAGAAGAATTGTTACCGACCTCGATGTTACGGAAGGAAGACGTGGCACTACCGGAAGTGTCTGAACTGGATCTCGTCCGTCACTACACGGCACTTTCGAACCGTAACCATGGTGTGGATTCTGGATTCTATCCACTTGGTTCATGTACAATGAAATACAATCCGAAAATCAATGAAGATATGGCGCGCCTCCCTGGGTTTGCACACATTCACCCGCTTCAACCAGTCGAAAGTGTTCAAGGGGCACTCGGTTTGATGTATGATCTGCAAGAAAAACTCGCGGTCATCACAGGAATGGATGAAGTGACGCTCCAGCCGGCGGCGGGAGCACACGGTGAGTGGACAGGTTTGATGCTGATTAAGGCCTACCACCATGCGCGTGGTGACTTTAAACGGACGAAAGTCCTCGTACCGGACTCGGCACACGGAACGAACCCGGCATCGGCATCAGTAGCTGGATTTGATACCGTGACGGTCTTATCGGATGAACGTGGTCTCGTTGATCTAGCAGACTTAAAGAAAAAAGTCGGTGACGATACAGCGGCACTCATGTTGACGAATCCCAACACGCTCGGTTTGTTTGAGTCGGATATCGTCGAAATCGCACAAGCGGTTCATGAAGCAGGCGGAAAACTGTACTATGATGGTGCGAACTCGAATGCGATCATGGGCATTGCTCGTCCAGGGGACATGGGCTTTGATGTCGTCCACTTGAACTTGCATAAGACGTTCACAGGACCGCACGGTGGCGGCGGACCAGGATCGGGTCCAGTAGGGGTCAAACAAGATTTGATTCCGTATTTACCGAAACCAATCGTCCGCAAAGAAGAAGAGCGTTATGTCCTCGACTACGATCGCCCGGAAGCGATCGGTCGCGTCAAACCATTCTACGGTAACTTCGGCATCAACGTTCGTGCCTATAGCTATATTCGGACGATGGGTGGGGCAGGTCTCGCTCGCGTCTCGAAAGAAGCGGTCTTGAATGCGAACTATATGTTGGCTCGTCTCAAAGGTGCGTATGACGCGCCATACGACGTCTATTGCAAGCACGAATTCGTCTTGTCGGGTAAACGTCAAAAAGCATTAGGTGTCCGGACGCTTGATATCGCTAAACGTCTGCTTGACTTTGGATACCATCCACCAACGATCTACTTCCCGTTGAACGTCGAGGAGTGTATCATGATCGAACCGACGGAAACGGAATCGAAAGAAACACTCGACGCCTTCTGTGATGCGATGCTCCAGATTGCAAAAGAGGTCGAAGAGACACCGGATGTCGTCTTGAACGCCCCACACACGACGGTCGTCAAACGGATGGACGAGACACTTGCTGCTCGCAAGCCCGTCTTACGCTATGAACCAAAACAAGAAGTACATGTATAAGCAAGAACCATAAAAAAAGGATCTCTCCTTCCGGAGGGATCCTTTTTTTGCGATGAACGAAGCATCAGCTCCGTTTGATTTTTCCTGACCACTGCTTGAATCCGCCTTTTAATTGATACAGATTCGTATAGCCTGCTTTTTTCAAAACTTTTGCAGCCTGTGAAGAACGCATGCTACCTTGGCAGTACAAGTAAATCGGCATATCTTTCCGTAATTCCTTCGAGCGCATCTTCATTTGGCTGACCGGGATATTACGAGCACCAACGATGTGTCCACCTTTGAATTCCTGTGTCTCGCGGACATCGACGATTTGTGCTTTGCGATAGTTCGCACGGAATTCTTCCTGTGACAATTTCGTGATACCTTTGACCGGCATGAAACGCCAAGCGATGTAGGCGATCAGCGCGACCCATAATACGATCGTAACGATAGTTCCAGTTTCCATATTCGACTTCCAACCCCTTCGTTCGTTTAACCTCTGTTTCATTATAGTCAACGAAATCGATTTCGGCAATCGACTCGTGATTGCGCGACCGAGAAAGGGTTTGATACACTAATACGGAAACGTTTTGGGGGTGCTGAAGTGAACAGAGAGTGGCAAGTATTGACGACGCCGGCAATGGAGCCGGCAATGAACATGGCAATCGATGAAGCATTAATTCAGTTCGTCGGGCGGGGGGAGATCGCACCGACGCTTCGTTTTTACTCATGGGAACCACGTGGATTAAGTATTGGTCATTTCCAACGAGCAACCCGTGATATCGATCGAAAGCGGATCGCGGAGCTCGGCATTCCGATCGTGCGTCGGATGACAGGAGGGCGAGCTGTCTTGCATGCAGACGAGTTGACATACAGTATCGTCATCCCTGAAGATACGGAAGGGTTACCACGCACGGTCATCGAAAGTTACCGAATGTTGACGGAAGGGATTCGCAAGGGATACCATCACCTCGGCATTCCAGTCGAATTTTCAGTTCCATTGACGGAAGAGGAAAAAGAAGAATTACGGAAGCCAAAATCGGCTGTCTGTTTTGATGCAGCATCGTATTATGAACTCGCTGTCGGTAAACGAAAAGTCGCCGGAAGTGCACAAGTCCGTCATCAAGGCGTCGTCTTACAGCATGGTTCTGTTCCACTCTCTGTTGATGAAGGCGAACTGTTTGATTGCTTCTTGTACGATGATGAGTCGACGCGCGAGCGGATGAAGGCTCGTTTTTCAGGAAAGGCTGTCGCTCTGAACGAGTTAGCAGGTCGCGCTGTAGCATTTGACGAAGTAAGAGGAGCGTTCACGAAAGGGTTTGAAGAAGCACTTGATTTGTCGTTCGTTCCGTTGACATTCACTAGTGAGCAGTGGCAGGAGATTGAGCGTCTTGCCGAGAAATACCGTAGTGATGAGTGGAACTGGAAACGCTAATGAATGAAATGGGAAGGTGATGTCGTGCCAACTCCGAGTATGGAAGATTATTTGGAACAAATTTATAAGTTGATTGAAGATAAGGGATATGCCCGTGTATCGGATATTGCGGAGTCATTAGGTGTACATCCTTCGTCTGTGACGAAGATGGTACAAAAGCTCGACCGCGAGACCTATCTCGTTTATGAAAAATATCGGGGGCTCATGCTGACGCCTAAAGGACGTAAGATTGGGAAGCGTCTTGTAGAACGACATGCATTACTTGAAGATTTTCTTCGTCTCGTTGGTGTGGATGAGGAATTGATTTACAAGGATGTCGAAGGAATCGAACACCATATTAGCATCGAAGCATTGGATAAAATCAATGGGATGATTCAGTTCTTTGCGGAACGTCCTGGTCTGAAAGAAGAGTTACATCGCTATCAACAAGCCCATCCAGAGGATTGAGGCTTGTTTTTTTATATAATTTCTTATTAGATACACTTAAACACGAACAATCCATTATAATTTCATGGTAAAGTACGCATTATGAGGTAGATATGCTATACTGATCCTGAAAATGGACGAAGGGGGTGACGGGTGTTCGCACCTTGTCATGGAAATCACGATTAAAGAAAAGTTAGTGTCGGAATCACAACTGAAAGAAAAAGTTCGTGAGTTAGCACAGCAGATCGAAGCAGATGCGGCAGGACGTCAAATCGTTCTCGTCGTCGTATTGAAAGGATCGATGGTTTTTGCTGCGGATTTGATGCGCGAAATCAAAGGAAGCGTCCAAATTGATACGGTCGCGTGCTCTTCTTATGGTACAAAGACCGTTTCTTCAGGTCGTGTTCAATTGAAGAAGGACCTCGATCTCGATGTTCAAGGAAAATATGTCGTCGTCATCGAAGATATCATTGATACAGGACGGACGCTTCATTTCCTATGTGATCATATGAAATTGCATCAGCCAGGCGTCCTGAAGGTGTGTACGTTACTTGATAAACCGGCACGTCGTGAAGTAGAACTCGATGCGGACTATGTCGGGTTCGAGATTCCGGATTACTTTGTTGTCGGGTACGGGATTGATTGTGCTGAAGAATACCGCAATCTTCCTTACATCGGTTGGGTCGAAACGGAGTGAAAAATAAGGAGGTTCGTCATAGGCGACGAACCTCCTTAATTAATATGCTTTCAACATTAAAAAGCACGTTTTTTCTTTTTGCCTTTTTTTCCTTCAATGACCGTCAGATGAGGCGCTTTCGAACGATCACGTAACGGTCTGACTTTATTCGATGCAGGTGCTTTCGAAGACTTGACTGGTTTTTTCTTGAAGTCTGTCCGGCGAACAGAATTCGAAGGACCATGCATTTTTTTGGATTGAGCGACCGATTTACGGTACTGTGCGTTCGTACCGTTTCCGACGCTTCGATTACGAGTCAGGAACTTAAAGAGTAAGAAGATGATCCCGGCAGTAATGCCGAAGAACAGCAATTGTGAAAACAGACTACTTGGATTATTGACGAGTTTATATCCAAAGCCGACAAAAGCGAACAGTAACACGACGAGTGCGAATGTAGAACCAATGCGTTGTCTGATCATAATATCACCCCTGTTATCGATTAACCCAGTGCATTCTCATGTAGGTTATGTTCCTGTTTTTCTAAGGCTTCAAACGCATAAATCGCAACCTCAATTTGAGCATCATCCGGTTCTTTCGTCGTCAAGTACTGTAACCATAGACCAGGCAAGGCGATAACACGAAGTCCTTTGATATGTTGTGCTTTATTCGTTAGCTGTAAGACTTCAAATGAGAGACCGATGACGACCGGTAATAAAGCAATCCGGCAGACGAGACGCAACCAAAGCGGATCTGTTGGGACGATCAAGTAGACGAAAAAACCGACGATGACGGTGAAAATCAAGAAACTCGAGCCACACCGGTAATGGAGTCGACTGCTAACACGAACGTTTTCGACGGTGAGTGGACGTCCGGATTCGACACAGTTAATGACTTTATGCTCAGCGCCATGGTACTGAAAGAGTCGTTTGACGAGTGGAGTCAAAGAAATCACGTAGAGATAACTAAATAGTAACGTTAATTTAATCACTGCTTCGATGACATTTTGAACGACATGTCCCGATAAGAGCGGAAACACATCAAACAAAGACGCAAGGAAAGCAGGTAATAGCGTAAAGAGTAATTTCCCAAAGAAAAAGGAAAGAATTCCGACGACAGCCACTCCGAGCCATTTCGTCAATGGACTAGCCGTTGACTCTTCCGGTTGTTCTTCACCGGGTTTAACGCCGTAGCGATCACTTGCGAAATTCATGTGACTTGCGCCATTCGCTGAAGACTCCATTAATGCAAAGAGACCGCGCAGGAGTGGAATTCGTTTTCCTTTGGCGATTCGTGGTCGAATCGGTTTTTGTTGTGCAAACGTCTCAATCGACGAATCATTTCGACGAATCGCAGAGACCGCATGGGTCGCATTTTGGAACATGACGCCCTCGACGATGGCTTGACCACCGACCGGCGGATTAGTCGTTTTCATAATAGAACGCATCCCGTCTTCATTAAAATTAGGTGTATCGTCAGTGTACTTGATTTACGACAAAAAAACTATGTTCGACTCGTCAAAACGAGGTAATCTTTAGGAGTCGGAAATCGGGTTATGATACAATGAAAAAGAATTCGAGGAGGTGTTTTTTTGCGTGTCTTGATTTTAAACGGACCAAACTTGAATTTACTCGGAACACGCGAACCGGATACATACGGAACGGCAACGTTAGCTGATTTAGAACACGAGCTTCGCGCTTATTTTCCGAACATTCAGTTTCGGTTCGAGCAATCGAACCATGAAGGACGACTGATTGATGTTCTTCACGAGGAACGAGGGGCGGACGGCATCGTCTTCAATGCGGCTGCCTACACGCATACGAGTATCGCGTTACGTGACGCGATTGCTGCAATCGAAGCACCCGTCATAGAGGTCCATCTATCGAATGTCCATTCACGTGAATCCTTCCGGCATCATTCGATGATTGCACCAGTCTGCAAGGGGGTCATCGCTGGACTTGGCATGACGGGATATCGTCTGGCAACAGAAGCACTCCAAGCTTTACAACAATCGGAATAAGGGGGAAATCAATCATGAAACAACGGATCGAGGCGTTACAAGCAGCTTTAAAGGAACGGGACCTTCCAGGATTACTCGTCACGAAAGCAGAGAACATTCGTTATATTTCCGGCTTCACAGGTTCAAGCGGTGCATGTCTCGTAACAGAAGAGCAAGCGTACTTCGTGACGGATTTCCGTTACACGGAGCAAGCGGCAGACCAAGTCAAAGGAATGGAAATCGTCCAAATTGAACGTTCGATTCCAGAGACAATGGGTGAATTGATGGCAGGGGCACGTGTTCGCGCGGTCGGCGTCGAAAAAGATGCGATGACACTCGGTGCTTTTGAAGCGTATGATCAAGCTTCTTCGATCGAACTCGTTCCGACGACGGGAATCATCGAAAACCTACGCTTGATTAAGGATTCATCAGAGATTAAGATGATTAAGGAAGCGGTGGAGCTCGCAGATGCGACCTTCCAGCATATCTTGACGTACATTCAACCAGGACGGACGGAACTTGAAGTATCAAATGAACTAGAATTCTTCATGCGTAAGCATGGAGCGACGTCTTCTTCTTTCGATACGATCGTTGCATCGGGCTATCGTTCTGCCTTGCCGCACGGTGTTGCCAGTTCGAAGGTCATTGCGACAGGCGAACTTGTCACGCTTGATTTTGGGGCGCTTCTGAACGGTTATGTTTCAGATATCACACGGACTGTAGCAGTCGGTCCGATCAATGCTGAATTGCAGAAAATCTACGATACAGTCTTACAAGCGCAACTAGCGGGTGTTGATGGTTTAAAACCAGGTATTACAGGGATAGAAGCGGACGCATTGACGCGTGATATCATCAAAGAAGCAGGATACGGCGAGTACTTTGGTCACTCGACGGGACACGGCATTGGTCTAGAAGTACATGAAGGACCTGGTCTATCTTTCCGCTCTGAGACGAAACTTGAACCGGGCATGATCGTCACGGTCGAACCAGGTATCTACGTGCCGCAAGTCGGCGGATGCCGAATTGAAGATGACGTCTTGATCACGGAAACAGGTCGAGAAATTCTTTCGTCTTCACCAAAAGAACTGATCACTCTCTAATTCAGAGTGACGGGACATTTTAGGAGGAACCATTCATGGTATCAGTAAACGATTTAAAAACAGGATTAACGATCAAAACTTCAGACGGTATGATTTGGCAAGTACTTGAATTCCAACATGTTAAACCAGGTAAAGGGGCAGCGTTCGTTCGGACGAAAATGCGTAATATCCGTAACGGGAACATCCAAGAGATGACATTCCGCGGCGGTGAGCGTGTCGAGCGTGCGCACATTGAGCGTAACAAGATGCAATACCTCTACCCAATGGGTGAGACATATGTCTTCATGGATACAGAATCTTACGAGCAGTTGGAATTGACGACGGCACAAGTCGAAGCAGCTCTTCCATACTTGCTTGAAAACATGGAAGTTCAAATCGCTGTTTATAACGGCGAAATCCTCGGTCTTGAATTACCTAACACGGTCGTCATGACGATCGTTGAAGCGGAGCCGGGCGTTAAAGGCGATACAGCTTCGAACGTCAAGAAAAACGCGACAGTAGAGACGGGACACATCATTCAAGTGCCACTCTTCATCGAAGCGGGCGAAAAAGTAACGGTTGATACACGTACAGGTGATTTCACAGGTCGTTACAACGGATAAGAACGAAACGACAAGACGTCTTTCACCTTTTGTTAGGTCGAGAGGCGTCTTTTTTCATCCAGCGTGACTTGCATCCAATGGTATGACCAGTTAATATAAGTATTTGAGTAGGCATTAGCACCTGGTATAATAATTGTGAATACAGCATAGATGGGGGAAGAATGACAGATGAAAATCGATCAGTTGAAACAAGTACTCGAAATGCTCGATCAGTCGAGTGTAAACGAACTCACACTTGAGACGGATACGTATAAATTGGAGTTAAAGAAACAAGGAGAGACGGTAACGGTCTCACACCAAGCACCCGCTGCACCGGTAGCAACACCTGCTCCTGTGAAACAAACAGCAGCACCTGTTGAAGAAGAAGCAGTCGCTGACGATACGATCACAATCAATGCGTTAATGGTCGGGACGTTCTATTCTCGTCCAAATCCGGATAAACCGGCATACGTCAAAGTCGGGGATCAGATCGAAGTCGGTCAAGTCGTCTGTGTCCTTGAAGCAATGAAACTCTTCAATAACTTAAACTCGGAAGTATCTGGAACGGTCGTCGAGATTCTTGTCGCCGATGGAGATCTCGTTGAATTTGGTCAACCACTCTTCCGGATCCGTCCGTAAGCGGGGGTGAACAGCATGGAAAAATTATTGATTGCCAACCGTGGAGAAATTGCCGTCCGCATCATTCGAGCGGCAAAGGAACTTGGAATACAAACCGTTGCTGTCTACTCGACGGCGGATAAGGAAGCGTTACACGTTCGCTTAGCAGATGAGGCATATTGCATCGGTGAAGCAAGTTCTGCTTCATCCTACTTAAACGTTACGAACATCCTTGCGATCGCAACAAATCGTCAAGTCACGATGATCCACCCGGGTTATGGTTTCTTAGCTGAGAACGTCGATTTTGCCGAGATGTGTGAAGCGTGTGGGATTAAGTTCGTTGGTCCGACGTCGGATGCGATTCGTCAGATGGGGATCAAGGATGTCGCGAAAAAGACGATGATCGAATGCGGTGTACCCGTCGTGCCTGGTTCAGATGGAACGGTCACAGACGAAGAAGCGGTCGCGCTGGCGCAAGAAATCGGTTATCCGGTCATCATCAAAGCGACAGCAGGTGGCGGTGGTAAAGGGATTCGGGTCGCTCGTTCGGAAGAAGAGTTGATCAATGGTCTAAGTGAGACGCGCCGTGAAGCGAAACAAGCCTTCGGAAACGGAGACGTATACTTAGAGCGCTTCATCGAAGAATTCCGCCATGTTGAAGTACAGGTGCTTGCTGACCGTCATGGCAATGTCATTCACCTCGGGGAACGAGATTGTACCGTTCAGCGCCGGATGCAGAAACTGATTGAGGAAGCACCATCTCCTGCGGTCAGTGAAGCGACACGGTTGAAGATGGGAGAGGCTGCTGTAAAAGCAGCAAAAGCGATTCAGTATACAGGAGCTGGAACGATCGAATTCATCTTCGTCGAAGAGACGGAAGAATTCTTCTTCATGGAGATGAACACGCGCATTCAAGTGGAACATCCAGTAACGGAGATGATCACAGGATTCGATCTCGTTCAAGCACAACTCCAAGTCGCGCTCGATCATCCACTTGCCGTTAAACAAAAGGATATCAAGTTCCATGGTCATTCGATTGAGTGCCGGATCAATGCCGAAGATCCAGACCATGATTTCCGTCCGTCTGCTGGACGTGTCACACAATATGTGACACCGGGCGGAATGGGCGTGCGCATCGATAGCGCGGTCTATCCAGGGTATATGATTCCACCATACTATGACTCGATGGTTGCAAAGTTGATCGTTCATGCAGAAACACGGGAAGAAGCATGCGCGAAAATGGAACGTGCGCTAGCTGAATTTTGGATCGAAGGTGTTAAAACGACGATCCCGTTCCACGAACGGGTTCTCAGTCACCCGGTATTCCGTCGTGGTACATTTACGACGAAATTCGCAGAGCGTGAGTTAAAAGGTACGATCGTAAACTGAATCAGGACGGGAGTTTGTGCGACGAACTCCCGTCTTTTTTTGGCGTTCTCTATGTTTTTTAAAAGAGGAATGTGCTAAACTAACTGATTGAGAACGACAAAAAAAGGAGCACGCAAAATCATGATGAAACGACACATGGCACGCGAACTCGCAGTCCAATCTTTGTTCCAAATGGAACTTTCGGATCTGACTGCACAAGAGGCCATTGAATTCGCGGTAGAAGGTAAGGAATACGATACATTCGTCGAGCAATTGGTGAACGGTGTCGAAACGAACAAAGAAACAATTGATCAGCATATTCGAGAAGCACTCGTCAACTGGTCGTTCGAGCGACTTGGAAACATCGAGCGGACGATTCTTCGCTTAGCCGTCTATGAATTGTTGTTCGAAACGAACATTCCGGTTCGAGTAACGATTAACGAAGCCATCGAATTGACGAAGGCGTTCGCAGATGAAGAAGCAACGAAAATTGTGAACGGTGTTCTTGGTAAAGTGGCACAAGGCGTCGTCAAAGAAAATTCATAAACCGATTTAAAACCGAATAGAGACAAACAGACAGAAGAGTGAATCGAACTTTTTGGGGGAGTGGACAAATCATGGCAGTAGTAATCGATGGAAAACAGGTAGCCCATTCATATCGTATGAAGCTGAAAGAAGAAGTCGCACGTCTGAAAGAACAGCGGATTCAACCGCAATTGACTGTCATCTTGATTGGTGAAGATCCAGCTAGTCAATCTTATGTACGCGGAAAAGAGAAGGCAGCGAAGGAAATCGGAATGGATTCAGAGTTGATCCGACTTCCGGCAGAAACAACGGAATCAGAACTCCTTCATTTGATTGAACGCCTGAACGTAGATGCGAGTGTCCACGGGATTCTCGTTCAATTGCCGTTGCCAGACCATATTGATGAGAGCAAGGTCATTTTTGCGATTTCTCCTGAAAAGGACGTCGATGGCTTCCATCCTGTCTCTGTCGGGAAGATGATGATTGGTGAACCGACATTTTTACCATGTACACCAAATGGTATTCTCCATCTCGTAAAAGAGATGAATGTACCGATCGCGGGTCAGCACGTCGTTGTCGTCGGACGGAGTCAAATCGTCGGAAAACCCGTCGGTATGTTGTTCTTGAATGAATCGGCTACCGTTTCATACTGTCATTCAAAAACTGCAGACCTCGGTGCGATGACACGCCAAGCGGATATCTTGATCGTCGCAGTCGGTGTACCGAAGCTGATTACTGCAGATATGGTGAAACCGGATGCTGTCGTCATTGACGTCGGTGTCAACCGTGTCGATGGTAAACTCGTCGGTGATGTTGATTTTGATACGGTACAAGACGTTGCATCGATGATTACACCTGTTCCGGGTGGCGTTGGTCCAATGACGATCACGATGTTACTGCATAACACGATCGAGGCCGCGCAATGAGTGAACCTCTTCACGTTTCCGATTTAGTCCACTATGTCAAACGTGAACTAGAAGGTGACGCCCTTCTACAACAAGTCCAGGTGGTGGGAGAAGTGTCGAACTTTAAACGACACTCTTCCGGTCACCTTTATTTTACGTTGAAGGACGAACAGTCACGGATGAAAGCCGTCATGTTTGCTCGGGATGCGAGTCGGGTCAAGACAGACATACGCGACGGCATGCGTGTCGTCGTCACGGCACGCTTATCTGTCTACGTCTCTTCTGGAGAAATGCAACTCTATGTCGAACGGATGACGGAAGATGGTGTGGGCGCGTTATACGAGGCGTTTTCTCGCCTGAAAATGGATCTTGAAGAACGTGGTTGGTTTGATCCTGCGATCAAACAACCGTTGCCTGCTTTTCCGGATCGGATCGGGATCATCACATCGCCAAAAGGAGCGGCGCTTCATGACATTGCAACGACACTCCGGCGTCGTTATCCGCAAGCAGCCATCGTCTTCGCGCCGGTTCTTGTACAAGGAGCAGACGCGGCACCCCAAATCAGTCGTGCTATTCAACTGATGAACGAGCATGCTGCCTGTGATGTGTTGATCATTGGTCGTGGTGGCGGTTCGATCGAAGAGTTGTGGGCATTCAATGAAATGTCTGTCGTGACAGCCGTGTTTGAATCACGTATCCCAATCGTCTCTGCTGTCGGACATGAGACTGATTTTACGATCAGTGATTTCGTCGCCGACGTTCGTGCTGCTACACCAACAGCGGCGGCAGAACTTGTCACTCCGGAAGCAGAGGCACTCGTCCGTCGTGTCCAGGATGTAGAGCGACGTTTGGAACGAACGTATACACAACTCCTTAAGAGTAAACAGGAGCAAGTGACACGTCTAGCCGCGAGTTACGGTCTTAAATCGCCACGTGTTTTACTCGGACTAAAGCAGGAACAACTGGACCGGACGGAAATGTTGCTCCAAAAAGAGATGCAGTATATCGTGACTCAAAACCGACAGCAGGTGGAGCGTCTTCACACACGTTTAATGCGAATACCAGTACGTGATCGATTCGTACAACAACGAGCAACGATTGAACAGTCGCGTCGTCGACTCGAAATCGTGCGTCGGCTTTTGCAATCGAAACAACAACAAGTGCGTCATGTGCTCGCGCGACTCGACTCCGTCAGTCCGACGCATGTCCTGATGCGCGGCTATACGTATGTCGAACAGGATGGACAAATTGTTCGTTCCGCGAAGGCATTAACAGCGTCTTCGTTCGATATCCGATTCCATGATGGAACGATTCGTGCCAAACGAGAGGATGGGGAGTAAGGATGGAGACGGAACAATCTTTTGAAGAAGCACTAGAACGACTAGAAGAGATCGTCACGTTACTCGAAGAGGGCGAAGCTCCGCTAGAACAAGCGATGGCTCTTTATGAAGAGGGCGTCAAATTGACAGCTCTTTGCCAGGGAAAGTTATCAGTTGCTGAGAAAAAACTCGATCAGATCCTGGAGCAAGATGGTACGCTGCGGGAAAAAGGAGGAGCACAATGATTGCCTTGCATGAATGGAAGACACAAGTCGAAAACAAAATGGTAGAGTTCATGGAGCGACTCGATGCACCCGACCGTTTACGTGACTCAATGCGGTATTCACTTGATGCCGGTGGGAAACGGATTCGTCCGGCCTTGATTTATGCAGTACTCGATGCCTTTTCAATCGACCGCTCAAAAGGAGATGCTGCTGCTGCGGCACTTGAGATGATTCATACATATTCGCTGATTCATGATGACCTTCCGGCAATGGATGATGATGATCTCCGTAGAGGTCGTCCGACGAATCATATTGCTTTTGATGAAGCGACAGCGATTTTAGCAGGAGACGCATTGCTCACGAACGCATTCAGCTGCCTCCTTGAGACACCAGCTTCGCCAGAAGTGAAGCTTGCGCTCGTCGAACGATTAGCGGCGGCGGCAGGAGCTTCTGGTATGGTCGGTGGACAACTCGATGATATGCTCGGTGAGCGTGGTGGCATAAATGATGTAGCGGAGCTAGAATCGATTCATCGTCGAAAAACAGGAGCACTTCTCGTCTTTGCGGTCGAAGCAGGCGGGTTGCTCGCCGCGGTTAGTCCGACAGATCTTGAGCACCTGCATCAATATGGTCGCCATCTCGGCATTGCTTTTCAAATTCAAGATGACATCTTAGACGTGACAGGAGATGCTAAAAAAATCGGCAAGCCGGTTGGTAGCGATGAAGAAAATGAAAAAGCGACGTATCCGAAACTCCTCGGCCTTGAAGGTGCGAAACGTGCACTGACAGCTCAGGTAGAAGCAGCAGAACAAGCGATTGAAGCACTATCGGTCGAAGCGACGACACTTAAGGAACTGCTAGACTTCGTGGTCAAGCGTGACCATTAAGCAGGACGACGCATCGTGCGTCGTCTTTTTCTATGCTGACAATGGCGCTCGATAGATTGTTCTAGTACAATGTAGGGTACAAACCCTATAAGATTGTAAGGAAAAGAGGCGGTAAGGTATGAAATTGACAGAAATACAGGATCCGTCATTTTTAAAGCGTATGTCGGTCTCCGAACTCGAAGTTTTCGCAGGCGATATTCGACGCTTTTTGATTGAAGAATTAGCGACGACAGGTGGGCACTTGGCACCGAATCTTGGAGTCGTCGAGTTAACGCTTGCACTGCATCGTGAATTCGACAGTCCAAATGACAAGTTCGTCTGGGACGTCGGACACCAAGCCTATGTGCACAAGATTCTCACAGGACGCGCGAGCCAGTTTGATACGCTCCGTCAGCATAAAGGACTTTGTGGATTTCCGAAACGCAATGAAAGCGAGCATGACGTCTGGGAGACAGGGCATAGCTCGACGTCCTTGTCAGCAGCAATGGGGATTGCTGTTTCAAACGAATTGAGCGGTAAGGATGACCGCGCAGTCGCGATCATCGGTGACGGGGCGTTAACAGGCGGTATGGCCCTCGAAGCATTGAATCACATCGGAGCAGAGCAACAAAACGTCATCGTCATCTTAAATGATAACGAGATGTCGATTGCACCAAACGTCGGTGCGATGCATCAAATGCTAGGACGGATTCGTTCATCGCGAAAAGTACGTTTTGCGCAAGACGAGCTTGAAGCATTGATCAAAAAGATTCCGGTCATTGGCGGACGTTTGGAAAAAGGAAGCGAGAAATTGAAAGAAGCCGTCAAGGGAGCGCTCGTTCCTGGGATGTTCTTTGAAGAACTTGGTTTCAACTATTACGGTCCGGTCGATGGACACGATCTTAATGATTTGATCGAACAGCTCAATTACGTGAAAAAAGAAGAAGGTCCTGTCCTGCTTCATGTCATCACGAAAAAAGGGAAAGGCTATCGTCCGGCAGAGTTCGATGGTGTCGGCACATGGCACGGTCTTGGACCATACAAGATGGAGTCCGGCGAAGTCATCAAAGGAAAATCAAAAGCACCAAGTTATTCCTTTACGGTAGCGGATACCTTGACGAAGATGGCACGCGACGATGAAAAGCTGACGTTGATCACACCAGCTATGAGTGTTGGCTCAAAACTCGATTGTTTTGAAAAAGAATTCCCAGAGCGGATGTTTGACGTTGGGATCGCGGAACAACATGCTGTTACGTTCGCAGCTGGTCAAGCGACGCAAGGCATGAAACCCGTTGTATCAATCTACTCGACGTTCTTCCAGCGCGCATACGATCAACTCGTGCATGACGTGGCGCGTCAAAATCTGGACGTAACGTTTACGATTGACCGATCAGGTCTTGTTGGAGCAGATGGAGAGACACACCAAGGGGTCTTCGATATTGCTTTCATGCGCCACGTTCCGAATATTCGAATCGTCATGGCAAAGGATGAGAATGAACTACAGCACTTGCTCTATTCAGCTGTTAAATACGAAGGACCAATCGCCGTTCGTTTCCCGCGTGGCGAAGGACTTGGTGTACCAATGGATGAGACATTGCATGAAATTTCGCTCGATACGTGGGAAGTTGAACGTGAAGGAACAGATGTCGCCATCCTTGCATTCGGACCACAAGTGCAAGACGCGCTCAAAATCGCGGATCTCTTAGCAGGCGAATTATCAGTTCGTGTCATCAATGCCCGGACGATCAAACCGCTTGATGAGAAGATGCTGAACGCTCTTTACGCAGAGGGAATTCCACTTGTGACACTGGAAGAAGCCGTCCTAAAAGGTGGATTCGGATCAGCTGTCCTTGAGCATGCGAACGAGCAGGAAGCATTCCCACGCGTCAAACGCTTCGGTATTCCGGATTGGTATATCGAGCACGGCGGTGTGAATGAGTTGCTGGAAGAAATTGGACTATTACCTGGACAAATCGCAGAAGAAGTACGCGCTTTCGTCAATCAAGGAAAGAAACAGAGTGTGTGACGATTCATGGAAAATGTAAAGAAAATCCGCCTCGACGTTCTTCTCGTCGAGCGCGGTTTGTTTGAAACGCGTGAAAAAGCGAAACGGTCGATCATGGCTGGACTCGTCTTTAGTGGCACGGAACGATTGGAGAAGGCCGGTGAAAAGGTCAAGTCCGATATCGATTTGCACGTTAAAGGTCAGTTGATGCCTTACGTGGGGCGTGGTGGCTTTAAGATGGAAAAGGCACTTCAAGTATTCGATTTTGATGTCACGGGTAAAACAGGTCTCGATATCGGATCGTCGACAGGTGGTTTTACCGACTGCTCCTTACAAAATGGAGCAGCACATATGTATGCACTTGATGTCGGTTCCAATCAGCTGGACTGGAAGCTTCGCTCGGATGATCGCGTGACGGTGATGGAAAAAACGAACTTCCGGCATGCGACACCAGACATGTTCCCTGTCGCGCCGCAGTTTGCGACGATCGATGTCTCGTTCATTTCATTACGTTTGATGCTTCCGCCATTGAAGATGATCCTCGTTGAAGGAGGAGACGTCATGGCGCTCGTCAAACCGCAATTCGAAGCAGGTCGTGAGGATATCGGTAAAAAAGGCATCGTGCGTGATGAGCGGATTCATGTCCGAGTTCTCGATGAGATGATCGAATTCTTCATTCAACAAGGGTTCTATGTCAAGCAGCTCGACTATTCTCCGATTACCGGTGGAGAGGGCAACATTGAGTTCTTGTTGCATGCACGCCTTGGTCAACCAGGGCTTGATCCGTCCGTTCATGCGACGGAGACGGTCAAGCTAGCGCATGCTAGTCTTTAAACGAACAGATGATAACGAAGACGGATCCGGTTCATGGGTCCGTCTTCCTTGTTGTGTGGCACGATGAAAACCGGATAATAAAATGGGAAACGTGGACTTTTGATGATTTATTGGATTACAATAGTAACATCGAAGAATACTGTGAGGTGCAGGAATGACAAAGGGGCAACGGTTGATTAAGATTCGGGAGATCATCACCCAATCAGAAGTAGAAACCCAGGATGAATTGGTAGAGGAATTACGGAATGCAGGATATAAGGTGACACAGGCAACGGTATCACGAGATATCAAGGAACTCCATCTCGTGAAGGTCCCGTTGAATGATGGGCGTTATAAATATAGCTTACCCGCCGACCAACGCTTCAACCCACTCGGGAAATTGCGGCGTCTGCTCGGAGATAGCTTCATCTCGATTGATTCTGCTCAAAATCTGATTGTCATGCATGTCCTGCCGGGAAATGCGAATGCAGTCGCTGTTTTACTAGACCATTTGAGCTGGAGCGAACTGCTTGGAACGGTGTGTGGGGACGATACGATCCTATTGATTGCACGAAGTGAGGGACAAGCGAAAGAAGTGACGGAACGAATTTTAGAAATGCTGTAAGGAGTTGACAGGATGCTAGCTGAATTATCGATCAAACAATTTGCGATCATTGACGAGCTACAGATCGACTTTAAAAAAGGAATGACCGTCTTGACTGGGGAAACAGGTGCCGGTAAATCGATCGTTCTCGATGCGATCGGATTATTAATTGGTGGACGTGGATCCGCGGAATTCGTTCGATACGGGGAAGATCGGGCGGAACTAGAAGGATTGTTTCTGATTGAAGACGACCATCTCGTCTATGATCTTGCAGAAGAGTATGGCATCGATATCGAAGACGGATTGATCATCTTGCGACGTGATCTGTTCGCGACAGGAAAAAGTGTCTGTCGCGTCAACAATAAGCTGGTCACACTGACGATTTTACGTGAGTTCGGACGTGTCCTCGTCGATATGCACGGGCAACATGAACATCAGCATTTAATGGACAGTACGTACCATCAAGCGATTCTCGATGACTTCGCGCAAGAGGCGATCGCGCCACTCCTTCAAGCCTATCAGTCCGGTTATCAAACGTATGAAGAAAAACGGACGGCGCTACAATCGCTCGCACAAAGCGAGCAAGAACTCGCCCAACGGATCGACTTGTTATCGTTTCAGACCGAAGAGATCGAGGGCGCAAAACTTCGAGCACATGAGGAAGATGAGTTACTCGTCGAGCGGAATCGTCTTGCGAACTTCGAGAAGTTATATGCGTCATTGAAGACAGCCTATGACGCCTTACACGATGAGATGCGCGGCATCGATTCCGTTGGAGACGCGATGCGTGAACTACAACAAGCATCAAGCATCGACGAACAGTTTTCTCAGCAAAGTGACGCGATCGCAAGCGCCTTTTATGGACTAGAAGAAGTCGGTTATGCCATTCGAGATCAACTCGAAACACTTGAGTTCGATTCCAATCGACTCGATGAGATCGAACAACGTTTGTCCGTCTTCCAACAGCTGAAACGAAAATACGGAGCGACGATTGAGGAAGTCATCGCTTACGGTGAGAAAATTCGGATTGAACTTGATACGATGACAAATCGAGATGAACGAATTGAACGCTTAAAAACCGAAGTCGAACAGCTCGAAAGCGAATTGTTTGAAATTGGTGGTCGACTCTCACAACAGCGTCGCAAAGCGGCAGTTCAATTAAGTGAAGCGATTCATTTGGAGTTGCGTGAGCTTTACATGGAGAAGGCGCGGTTTGAAATTCGTTTTCTTCAAGACGGAAAGACACCGATGCTACGCAAGAACGGGATCGACCATGTGGAATTCTTCATCATGACGAATGCGGGAGAGCCATTCAAGTCGCTCGGAAAAGTTGCATCGGGCGGGGAATTATCTCGTATCATGCTTGGACTGAAGTCAATCTTCTCGCGCTCGGTCGGAGTCGCCTCAATCATATTCGATGAAGTCGATACGGGTGTTTCGGGTCGTGTTGCACAAGCGATGGCAGAAAAAATCTATCGTTTGTCGGTAGACGGACAAGTGCTTTGTATTACGCACTTACCACAAGTCGCTTCGATGGCGGATCAACATCTCTATATTCGAAAGATTGAGGAGACGGATCGTACGACGACCCAAGTCAACGTCTTGTCTCAAGCAGATCGAGGGAACGAACTTGGACGGATGATTTCCGGTGCCCATATGACGGATTTGACATTACGGCATGCCGAGGAATTGATGGATCAGGCGAAGACGATGAAAGAATCGCTTAAAAATGGGGTGTAAGGATTGATTAAAGTCGGGATAGCAGATGATAATCGCGAAATGGTCGAACTGATTCGCCAGCATATCTCTGCGCAAGAAGACATGGAAGTCGTTTGCGTCGCCTACAATGGCGAGAGTTGTCTCGAACGCATGAAAGAACATGAGGTGGATGTATTGCTCCTCGACATCATCATGCCTCATTTAGATGGGCTTGGTGTGCTCGAAGAATTGATGAAGAAAAAGAAGAATCCTGCTGTCATCATGTTGAGTGCTTTCGGTAAGGACGAGGTCTCACAACAGGCGGTCACCCTTGGAGCATCATACTTCTTACTTAAACCGTTCAGCATGGATCAGCTCGTTCAAAAAATTCGTCTCGTGACGAATCAAGGACAAGCTCCGGCGATCGAAACGATTGATCTAAAAGTCGGCTCGACGCTTCGAGAAGTGGGGATCGCTCCGCATATCAAAGGGTTTACGTATTTGAAAGACGCTGTCTTAATGGTGCTTGAAAGGGAAGATCTACTCGGATTGATCACAAAGGAACTCTATCCGACGATTGCGAAAAAACATCAAACAACAGCTTCTCGCGTCGAACGAGCGATGCGTCATGCCATCAAGTCCGCCTGGAACGAAGGAATGCAGCAACACGAGTTGTTTAACGGTCGGATCGAACAAGAGAAGAGTCCAAAGAACTCGGAATTCATCTCGTATGTATCGAGTCATATGAATCAAGAACAATCCGGTTGAAGCCATATACCGTCTAATTCATAAAAGGCGCCAGACTGAAGATAAAGTGCAGTTTTTCTCTTGACGAGAAAGATTGCACTTTTTTTGTCCATCTCGAATCGCTACGCTTCTTTCCTCTTTCTTTCTGGTAAAAGGCAGAATCTAAACGATAACGGTTTATATTTGATTCTTATTTCGTTCATAGCGAATGATTGACACTCCGTTATCAAACGTGTGTTGATCCATGACGTTCCAAGTGAGGGGAACCATTCTTTGATCGGGAAAGAGACGCTTACCGGAACCGATGATGACAGGATAATGGATCAAGCGAAGCTCATCGATCAAATCCGCTTGATAAAGTGTATGAACGAGTTCACTACTGCCCCAGATATGAAACGGTGGGCCATCCTGTTGTTTCAAAAGCTTTAGTTCAGAAGTCGGATGCTTCAAACAAGTTGTCGGCTGCCAAAGGACAGGTAGTGCATGACGCGTGGCGACATACTTCATGGCATGATCGGCAATCGGCCAGACATCTGAGTGGAGTGGCCAATAACTTGCCCATTGTTCGTAAGTCGCACGACCGAGCAACAGAGAGCAGTCCTCATGCATCCATCCGCGAATGACTTGACCGATCTCAGGATGTTGAAAAGGAACGGTCCAGCCACCATGTTCGAAATCGTTGCTTACATCCTCCTCCTTTCCACTCGGTGCTTGAACGACACCATCTAAAGATAGATGTTCGAATACGATGATTTTTCGCATACAAGATCTCCTTTCGAATGCACTCTTTCTACAGCATACCGTAGAGGTCAAAAAAAATAAAAGCGTTTGCAAATAAATATTGCATAAACTGAAATGTTTGTTATAATAAAGGTACCAAATGATTTGGCAAGACGTCAGATGAACGTCGAGTCGGCGAGGACTCCGGAAATCCCGTTGATGAATATCATCTCAGAACGCCAACTGTAAATGGCTCAAGAATGCCGGACGACATTCTCTTGGTAGAAGTCGTACCAAGGTATCTTGTTCATTCTAGATGGGAAATCTCGAATGAATGGGAGCTTCCATGATTTCGAAGCTAGGGAAAAGTGGAAGGTAACGGATCGTCTAAAATGAAAAGTACAGTTCGTGAAAAGGAGTGTTGTCTAGCAGTGATTGTTAGCAACCGAATGTTTGACTGCTTCAAGCGGATGACATTACGCTCCACCTAGGTCCCGAGTACAGTCAGATGATGGAACTGAAATACCATTCTATCGTTAGCTCGATAGCCAGATCTGATTTCTTTCCACCTCTTCATTAAGAGGAACACCTAAGGTTTTGGAGTACACGAATAGTTCTAACTATGAGAGGAGTTCATCCGTAAGTGAAACCAATTTTATACGAGTAAAAGGTCCCGCGCTTGAAATGAGTTCAAGAGATGGGGACCTTTTTCTGTGTTTATTTTTTTTGATAGCGGTCGGAGACTTTTCCACGTTTTCGATCGCGATAAAAGACATATCCTGCGACAAATCCAATACCACCCATCGCAAGAATCAACCCAACGAGACCTTGCAATACATATACGTAAGCCGCATCGCCTAAGTATTTAAACGGCACTTGCGCAATTAGAAAGACACTGTCGCGCATGAGCTTAATACCAATCGCGCCGATGATGCCGGGGATTAATAATGAGAGCAAACCAATGATACGCATAGGACGCCACTCCTTTCCAAGCGTATTGTATCAAAAAATCGATCGTTCTGCGAATCGGGTTTGCTTCCCTTTTTTATTCCGAGTAGGATAGAAATGTAAGCAGTTTCAAAGGGGGAATTTATATGCATCATCTACTCGTCGTCGGAGCAGGTCAAGGGGGAACAGAGGTCTTGCACGCATTTCAACGTTCACCACTATTAACGGTCATCGGTCTTGTTGATCCAAACATGGAGGCGCCTGGGGTAGCGCTTGCACGGCGCGCGGACATTCGGATCGAAACGAACTGGTCAGCATTCGAAGGAGCAGACGTCGATTTCATCATTGACGCTACGGGAGAAAGTGGCGTACTCGAACAATTAATCCATGATTTTCCGGGAGCGGCGGTCTTACCGGGTGAATTCGTCAGAGTGTTACTTGAGCGTCTGACTGAAAAAGAGAAAATGCTCGAAGCAATCATTCATTGTACGAGCGAAGCGATTTCCGTCGCCGATCAAGACGGACAGACGATGCTGATTAATCCGGCGTATACGCGAATGACCGGTTTCACAGAACGAGATGTCGTCGGAAAACCGGCTAGCGCCGATATCGGGATGCAAGAATCCGTTCATTTGAAAGTCTTGAATACAGGCGAGAACGTGCGAGATGTTCGTATGAAGATCGGACAAGATCAACGCGATATCATCGTCAACGCAGCACCTGTCATCGTCGATGGACAAGTCCGCGGTTCCGTTGGGGTCATTCGAGATATTTCGGAAATGAAGGCTCTAGCAAAAGAATTAAAGGCAGCGCGACAAAAAATCCGGACACTCGAAGCTAAATATACATTCGATGATATCATCGCCGAGAGTGAAGCAATGCGCTTCGTCGTCGATCAAGCGAAGCTTGCGGCAACGATGCCAGTCAACGTCTTGATTCGCGGTGAATCCGGAACCGGTAAAGAACTGTTCGCACATGCGATCCATGCAGCGAGCGAACGCAAATATGAACAATTCGTCCGCGTCAACTGTGCGGCGATTGCACCGACGTTACTCGAAAGTGAACTATTCGGGTACGAGGAAGGCGCGTTCTCAGGAGCGCGGCGCGGCGGGAAACGGGGATACTTCGAAGAAGCACACGGAGGTTCGCTATTCTTAGATGAGATCGGCGAATTGCCACTCGACGTCCAAGCCAAACTGTTACGGGTGTTACAGGAAAATGAAGTCGTCCGTGTCGGTGGCACGAAGGCGATTCCGGTTGATGTCCGCATCATCGCGGCGACGAATGCCAATCTCGAACAAAAAATCATCATGAATGAGTTCCGAGAAGATCTTTATTACCGGATTAATCGTTTACCGATTCACATACCGGCACTACGTGAGCGTCCGGATGATATCGCACCGTTAACCTTACACCTACTCCGCAAATTGAATCAAAGTTATGGACGATCGGTCGGACGGATCTCGGATGATGTACTCGAAGCAATGAAGAAGCAACCGTGGAAAGGAAACGTCCGCGAGCTTGAAAATGTCATCGGTCGCGCATTGATTTTTACGGATAAAACAGAAACGGTCTTACGAAAAGGACATCTTCAACTTGTCGTGCCACAAACAACAAAAGTCACGACGAGACAGAAAAAGGAAATCAAACATTTATCCGACGAGATGTCTCACGTCGAAGAACGATTGATCCGGGAAGCGCTTACTGCTTTTAATGGCAACAAAACAGAAGCCGCAAAACAACTTGGGATTTCTCTCCGGGCACTTTATTACAAAGTGGAACGATTTAACATTTATTCATGAAGCGCAAATTTTTGCGTGCAATATATTGCAAAAAATGCAAAAGCGTGCAAAATTAAAGACGTTCTTGCTTATCCTACCGTCTCTTTTGAATTGGCACGAAAATTGCTATTACTATTTATGTATGACAGGTAAAGGGGGGAATACAGTGAGATTCAGTGAAATGGTCGAGCAGGCAGCTCGACTCGAAGATTCCGTCGTTGCGATTGCAGCTGCGGATGACGAAGAAGTGATGGATGCTGTCGCATTAGCAATTGAAAACGATTTAGCGCGTTTTCATTTGTTCGGGGATGCGACACGGATTCAACAGATGATTCAAAAACGGACATTACGAGAGTCGCAGTTCGTGATCACCCACACCTCTACATCGCAAGAAGCGGCAGAGCGTGCCGCTCATGCCGTTCGCAAAGGGGATGCGAGCGTCTTGATGAAAGGTCTTGTTCCGACAGCGATGTTCATGAAAGCTGTCTTGAACAAAGAAACGGGTCTGCGTTCTGGAAATGTCCTGTCGCATGTCGCGTTGTTCGAAGTGCCAGGGCGTGAATCAGCGATCGGATTGACCGATGCAGCGATTCATATCCAACCGACACTCGAAGATAAGGTAAAAATTATCGAAAACGGTGTCTCCGCCTTACGAGCGCTTGGATACGGATTACCGAAAGTCGCAGTCTTAGCAGCCGTCGAAGTCGTCAATCCGACGATGCAGGCAACGATAGACGCTGCCCTACTGACGCAAATGAACCGACGTGGTCAAATCAAGGATTGCCTTGTAGACGGACCACTTGCGCTCGACAATGCCGTGAATCTCGTCGCTGCCCAGCAAAAAGGCTTGACGGGAGACGTAGCAGGGCAGGCGGATTTACTCGTCGTTCCGCAAATCGAAGTTGGGAACGTTATCTACAAATCGCTCATGTATTTCGCACATGCCTCGGTGGCGGCGATTCTCGTCGGAGCGCGGGCTCCAGTTGTATTGACAAGCCGCGCCGATACAGCAGAAGCAAAAATGTACTCACTAGCCTTTGCGCTATTAAATGCTCAACAGACGAAAAAAGTAAAACAAACAATCTGAGGAGGAACTTAAAATGGTCGAAACAAATGTAGAAGCACGCTTCAGTATCTTTGAAACAATGGAGATGGAAGATTACGAACAAGTTGTTTTTTGCCACGATAAAGTATCTGGATTAAAAGCAATCATCGCGATTCATGACACGACACTCGGACCGGCACTCGGTGGACTTCGTATGTGGAATTATGCATCTGATGAAGAGGCATTGATTGATGCGCTCCGTTTATCAAAAGGGATGACGTATAAGAATGCAGCCGCTGGTTTGAACCTTGGTGGTGGCAAAGCTGTCATCATCGGCGATGCGAAGACACAAAAATCAGAAGCACTCTTCCGGGCATTCGGACGTTACGTCCAGTCACTGAACGGTCGTTATATTACAGCAGAAGATGTCAATACAACGGTTGCAGACATGGATTATATCCATATGGAGACAGATTTCGTCACTGGTGTCAGCCCAGCATTCGGATCAAGTGGTAACCCATCACCGGTTACGGCATACGGTGTCTACCGTGGCATGAAAGCAGCGGCAAAAGAAGTGTACGGAACAGATTCACTTGGTGGCAAAACGATTGCGATCCAAGGTGTCGGTAACGTTGCCTTCAATCTATGCCGTCATTTGCATGAAGAAGGGGCGAAACTGATCGTCACGGACATCAATCAAGAAGCACTGCAACGTGCAGAAGAAGCATTCGGTGCCTTGATCGTCGCACCAGAAGACATTTATAGCGTCGAAGCGGACATCTTTGCGCCATGTGCCCTCGGTGCGACATTAAACGACGAGACGATTCCACAATTGAAAGTCAAAATCATCGCTGGTGCGGCAAATAACCAACTTAAAGAAGACCGTCACGGTGACATGCTCGAAGAACGCGATATCTTATACGTACCAGACTTCGTCATCAATGCGGGTGGTGTCATCAACGTTGCCGATGAACTCGACGGATACAACCGTGATCGTGCCATGAAAAAAGTTGAACTCGTCTACGACGCGGTCACAAAAGTATTCGAGATCGCAAAACGCGATCATTTACCGACATATCGTGCTGCTGAGAAAATGGCAGAAGAGCGTATCGCAACGATGCGTAGTGCCCGCAGCCAATTCTTACGTCGTGATAAAAACATTCTAGGATCACGCGGCTGATCAGAGGAGGATATCCATGAGCGAACGTATTTTGACAATCAATCCCGGTTCGACTTCGACGAAGATCGGTATCTTCGAAGGACCAAACCCGGTGTTCATGAAGACGTTACGCCATCCAGCGGAAGCGGTCAGAGGACCGCTTCCAGCGCAGCTGGAGATGCGTCGTCATGTAGTACTCGAAGTGTTAGCTGAAGAGCAGATTGATTTGAAAGCGCTTACTGCAGTCGTTGGGCGTGGTGGGTTACTCCGACCGCTTGTCAGCGGTACGTATGCGGTCAACAGAGAAATGCGAGAAGACTTACTCAGCGGTATTTTTGGCGTTCATGCATCGAACCTCGGTGGACTCCTTGCGGATGAGATTGCTCGGACACTCGACATCCCATCATTCATCGTTGATCCGGTCGTCGTTGACGAACTAGAACCGATTGCGCGTATTACAGGCTTACCTGAACTTGAACGAAAAAGTATTTTCCATGCCTTGAATCAGAAAGCTGTTGCGAAACGGTACGCGAAGGAAATCGGACGTCCATACGAGGAACTGCGCCTGATCATTGCACACATGGGTGGCGGCATTACAGTCGGCGTACACCATGAAGGGCGTGTTATCGATGTCAACAATGGACTCGATGGAGAAGGACCGTTTTCGCCAGAACGAAGCGGATCGCTACCTGTTGGTCAACTAGTAGAACTATGTTATAGTACCAAGTATAAACTTGAAGAGATGAAGCGTCTGGTCGTTGGGTCAGGCGGACTTGTTGCGCACTTAGGTACGTTTGACGCGGTTGAGATCGAGAGCCGGATTGAAGAAGGCGATGAAAAAGCGGCATTGTTATATGAAGCGATGGCGTACCGGATCGCGAAAGAAATCGCTGGTCAAAGTGCTGTCTTGTTCGGTCAGATCGACGCGATCATTCTAACAGGCGGACTTGCTTATAGTGATCGGTTGACGCGTATGATCGAAGAACGCGTCGCCCACCTTGGTCAAGTCGTGCGTAGTCCTGGTGAAGATGAGTTGCAGGCGCTCGCAGAAGGAGTGTTGCGTGTCTTACGTGGGGAAGAGGAAGTTAAGGAATATGGAGGCGAACCAACATGGCTAGAGAATTCGACGTCGTTGTCCTAGGTGGAGGACCCGGTGGATATGTCGCCGCGATCCGTGCAGCACAAGCCGGGAAGTCGGTAGCAATCGTAGAACAAGGAAAATTAGGCGGGACATGCTTACATCGTGGCTGCATCCCCTCTAAAGCCTTTTTGAAATCAGCAGCAGTCTATCAGACGGTCAAACACGCTACTACATATGGCGTGGACGTACCGGAATCGTTTTTACGATTCGAACAGGTCAAACAACGCAAACAAGAGATCGTAGATGGATTAGAGGCAGGCATTCAGCACCTGATGAAAAAAGGAAAGATTGAAGTCTTTCATGGTCGGGGTTCGATTCTTGGACCAAGTATCTTTTCACCGATGCCCGGAACAATCAGTGTCGAGCCGGAAGAAGGCGAAGGCGAGTTGATTCTTCCACGCCAATTGATCGTCGCGACAGGATCACGTCCACGTCCACTGAACGGTCTTGCTTTTGATTCAGAGTATGTCCTCAGTTCGGATGATGCGCTCGATATGGCAGATTTGCCAAAATCAATCGTCATCATCGGCGGCGGCGTCATCGGTGTCGAATGGGCATCGATGTTGACGGATTTTGACGTTGCAGTAACGGTCGTTGAATTCAGCGACCGGATTTTACCGACAGAAGATGCGGCAGTCAGTCGTGAAGTCGCCCGCCAACTAAAAAAGCGGGGCGTCAAGATTCATACGGGCGCAGCTGCACAAAGTGATACGTTCCGTATGTCAGAAGACGGCGTATCGATCGCGATCGACCGTAACGGAGAACAGACGACGCTTGAAGCGGATAAGTTGCTCGTCGCCATCGGTCGGATGGCGAATGTCGAAGGTATCGGAATCGAAAACACAAATATCGTCGTCGAAAATGGCTTCATCCAAGTGGATGACCATTTCCGGACGAAGGATCAACATATCTATGCAATCGGCGATGTCATCGGTCGCTTGCAACTCGCGCACGTCGCGTCAGCAGAAGGCGTCAAAGCAGTCGAGGCGATCGTAAACGGAACGACGACACCACTTGAATATGCGTTCGTACCACGTTGTATCTACAGCGTACCGGAAGCGGCATCGGTCGGTTTAACGGAAGACGAAGCGAAACGTGCCGGAATGGACGTTAAGGTCGGGAGCTTCTCGTTCAATGGTTTAGGAAAAGCGCGGATTGAAGGAGAAGCAGCAGGCTTCATCAAGCTCGTCTCGGATGCGAAGACAGATGATCTCGTCGGCGTTCACATCGTCGGACCAAAAGCAACGGAACTGATTAGTGAAGGTGGGTTAGCGCTCGTACTCAATGCAACGGCATGGGAAGTTGGACAGCTCGTGCATCCGCACCCGGCCTTATCAGAAGCATTTGGAGAAGCAGCACTTGCAGTCGACGGACTTGCGGTTCACGCCTAAGGAGGAATTACGGATGGAAAAGATAGAATTCAAAGAATTGGTAGAACTCGGATTAACGGAACAAGACGCGATTCACATGTTCGAAACGATGGTCCGTGCGCGGAAAATCGATGAACGGATGTGGAAGTTGAACCGAGCAGGTAAAATTCCCTTCCTCGTCTCGTGTCAAGGACAAGAAGCGGCTCAAGTCGGTGCAGCGTTCGCACTCGAAAAAGGAACAGATTACATTTTGCCATATTACCGTGATTTAGGTGTCGTCTTGCACTTCGGTCAAACGTCACGCGATATCATGCTGTCGGCATTCGCAAAGGCAGAAGATCCGAACTCAGGTGGTCGTCAAATGCCAGGACACTACGGTTCACGTGCCTTGAACATCGTGACAGGTTCAAGTCCGGTCACAACACAAGTCCCGCATGCTGTCGGGATCGCACTTGCTGCGAAGATGCGTAAGGAACCACTCGTTGCTTACGTCTCGTTCGGAGAAGGCTCTTCAAACCAAGGAGACTTCCATGAAGGAGCGAACTTCGCCGGAATTCATAAGCTCCCGGTCATCTTGTTCTGTGAAAACAATAAATACGCGATCTCGACACCTCTCTCGAAACAGCTGTCAGCGAAACACGTCGCTGATCGTGCGATCGGCTACGGAATGCCTGGTTATACGGTAGACGGCATCGATCCACTCGCTGTCTATAAGGTCGTCAAGGAAGCGCGTGAGCGCGGATTACGGGGAGAAGGTCCGACCTTGATTGAAGTTGAAGTCGAACGCCTCGTGCCACATTCATCGGATGATGACGATAAATCATACCGTTCTGCTGAAGAACTCGATGCCTTAAAAGCACGTGACGGCATCAAACTCTTCCGTGCGCGTCTGATTGAAATGGGTGTCTTGACGGAAGAAACAGCGACTGAAATCGAACAAGCGATGGAGAAAGAAGTCGATGAAGCAACGGCTTATGCGGAAGCAGCGGCTTACGATGCACCAGAAAATGCATTACGTTACGTGTACGACGAGGAGGAAACGAAATGACGACGTTAAGTTTAATCGAAGCGATCAATAGTGCAATCAAAGAAGAAATGGAACGCGACGAGTCCGTCTTCATCCTCGGCGAAGACGTTGGTGTCCGTGGTGGTGTCTTCCGGGCAACCCAAGGATTGCTCGAACAATTCGGAGAAGAACGTGTCATCGATGCACCGCTCGCTGAGAGTGCGATTGCCGGTGTCGGAATTGGAGCTGCGATGTACGGCATGCGTCCGATTGCTGAAATGCAATTCGCTGACTTCATCATGCCAGCGGTCAACCAAATCGTCAGTGAAGCAGCGAAGATTCGGTACCGTTCGAACAATGACTGGACGTGTCCGATCGTCATCCGCGCACCGTTCGGCGGCGGTATTCACGGGGCACTTTATCATTCTCAGTCGGTCGAAGCGATGTTCAACTCGACGCCTGGTCTGAAAATTGTCATCCCATCGAATCCATATGATGCAAAAGGATTGCTAAAGGCAGCGATTCGTTCGAATGATCCGGTCTTGTTCTTTGAGCACAAACGAGGCTATCGTCTGTTAAAAGGGGATGTTCCTGAAGGCGACTATACGGTCGAAATCGGTAAAGCAGACGTCAAGCGTGAGGGCGAAGACGTGACGATCATCACTTACGGGCTATGTGTTCATATGGCACTTGAGGCAGCAATACGCCTTGAAAAAGACGGAATCGACGTCCACATCCTTGACTTGCGGACTGTTTATCCAATCGACCGCGAAGCAGTCGTCGAAGCAGCGAAAAAGACGGGGAAAGTCTTGCTCGTCACGGAAGACAATAAAGAAGGTAGCGTCATGAGTGAAGTGTCGGCGATCATTGCAGAAGAAGCATTGTTCGATCTCGATGCACCAATAGAACGACTCTGTGGTCCAGACGTCCCAGCGATGCCATACGCTCCGACGATGGAGAAGTTCTTCAACATCTCAAGCGAGAAAATTGAAGATAAAATCCGGACGTTACACGCATACTAAGGGGGAACTGACCGATGAAGACTGAAACACTTACGATGCCACAACTTGGGGAAAGTGTTACTGAAGGAACGATTTCGATGTGGCTTGTCAAACCGGGCGATACTGTCAAAAAATATGATCCGATTGCAGAAGTCATTACCGATAAGGTAACGGCAGAAGTCCCATCTTCGTTTGATGGTGTGATTGAAAAACTGCTTGCAGAAGAAGGCGATACGTTGCAAGTCGGTGACGCGATCGTCACGATGCAAGTCAACGGGGGATCAACGGAAGTCGCTGCGACTGAACAAGAAGTACCGGCTGTCGAAGAGACGACGACGGCTGATACTTCGATGAAAAAGCGCTATTCACCAGCAGTCTTGAAACTATCGGGTGAGCATGGCATCGATCTCGAACAAGTGACGGGTACAGGAGCCGGCGGGCGGATTACTCGGAAAGATTTGTTGAAACTGATTGAGTCCGGTGCTATTCCTACACCACAAACAACTGAACCAAAACCGGAAGCGAAAACGGCTCCGGTAGCGCCTCCAACAGAAGCACCATCCGCACCAAAACGTCCGGTCAGCGCACCACAAGCGACTGAAACGGGCGACATCGAGATTCCGACTGCCGGTGTGCGTCAAGCAATCGCTTCGAACATGGTACGCGCGAAACACGAAGCGCCACATGCCTGGTTGATGATCGAAGTCGATGTCACGAACTTGGTCGAAGCACGTAATCGTCATAAAGATGCGTTCTTCAAACAAGAAGGGGTCAAATTGACGTTCTTACCATTCTTCATGAAGGCGACGGTCGAAGGATTGAAGAAACATCCAATCATGAACTCGACATGGGCGGGAGATAAGATCATTCAAAAGAAAGCGATCAATCTATCACTTGCTGTTGCAACGCAGGACGCTCTGTTCGTACCAGTCGTCAAGAATGCAGATGAACTAAGCATCAAGGGGATTGCACGCGCGATTGATGACTTCGGGAAACGGGCACAAGCCGGCACGTTGTCGTCTGCAGAGATGCAGGGCGGGACGTTTACGGTCAACAATACGGGCTCATTCGGTTCAATCCAATCAGCACCGATCCTTAACTTCCCGCAAGCAGCGATTCTATCCGTTGAATCAATCGTCAAACGTCCAGTTTGGGTGAACGGCATGTTCGCAGCACGCGACATGGTCAACCTCTGTATGTCGATCGATCACCGGGTGCTCGACGGACTCGTCGCCGGACAGTTCCTACAAACTGTCAAACAAGCGCTCGAATCCATCGATCCAAACCAACTTTCCTTATACTGAGATTTTCCAGTTGACAGGGAAGTAGAAGCATCGTAATATAAGAAACAATTCAACACACGATAGCAAAGACGAAGAGAAGTAACTTGTGAAACGATTTAAGAGAGCTGATGGGTGGTGTGAATCAGTATCGGGTAACAAGCGAATGGCCTTCCGAGCTTCAGACCGAATCCTTTAAGTGGGTAGTAGGCTCTGACGGGTTCCTCCCGTTATTGGGGTCGACGAATCAGGACAATGGTCCGGTTCGTTTCAAAGGGGACGATGTCAGCATCGTCAACGAAGGTGGTACCGCGGGTCTTCCCGTCCTTCATGTTCTACATGAATGGGCGAGAAGACCCTTTTCGTATACAATTGAATCGAATAAATCGTAGAGTGAGTTAAGTAGCGAGGCAACATCGGCGTTTCAGAGAGCGGAAGAATGGTGCGACTTCCGTACGGCGAGGTTTCGTGAATGGTCTCATGAGAGCGTGGCTGAACGAAGAAGTAGGTCACGACGGATGCCCCCGTTATCGTAGGCTATGATGTCTCTTATTTAGACGCATCAGACAGAGTGGGAACGATCGAACCGTTCCAATCGAGAGGTGGCACCGCGAGATCATCGTCCTCCATGCAGCATATGCTGTGTGGAGGACTTTTTTTATTCCAGGAGGCGAACAGAGATGGTTCAGACAGACACACTTATCATTGAACAACTTGAACTAAACGGCGACGAGATGACGCCGATCATGATTTTCCAACAACTGAGTGGAACACAGAAATGTTTACTTGAAAGCTCCGCCCATACGGATCATGGACGGTATTCGATCATCGGTGTCGATCCGGTGGAAATGATCCGCGCAGAAGGACGAACCGTGACACGGGAACAGTTGAAGACAGGTCGATTGACACAAGAAACAGGTGATCCAGTACGACTGATGCAACAGTTGATCCTCCGGGAGGGCGTCGAAGAAGATCTTCCGTTTTTAGCAGGCGGGATCGGATATGTCGGTTACGATATGATGCGGGCGTATGAGACACTCGGAGCGATTCCGGAACGAACGCGCCAACTACCGGACGCGCTACTCGCCGTCTACGACCAAATCATCCTGTTTGATCATCTCGAACATCGTGTTCATTTAATTCAAACGTCACTTGGTGGCATCACCGATCGTGATGAATTACGTCAACGTCTAGTAGATCGGAAAGCGCAACTCGAACAATCGCGAGAGCGAACAGACATCGAGCGTCCACTCCGGGATGTCGTTTATGAACCGTTGATGGATCAAGAGACGTTTGAAGGACTCGTCGAACAAGCGAAGAGACATATTCGGCAAGGCGACGTCTTCCAACTGGTTCTTTCGCAACGACTCGATGCGACGTTTACGGGTGACCCGTTCCAATTTTACCGAAAACTCCGTAAGGATAATCCGAGTCCCTATCTCTTTTATATCGACTTAGGCGAAGCAATCGTACTTGGGGCCTCCCCGGAAAGTTTGGTCCAAGTCAAAGGGAATCGAGTGACGACGAATCCGATTGCCGGCACACGTCGCCGGGGGAAGACGACAGAGGAAGATGAACGGCTAGCAGAAGAGTTGCTTCACGATGAAAAGGAACGGGCCGAGCATCGGATGCTCGTCGATCTTGGACGCAACGACTTAGGACGGATTTGTCAGATTGGTACCGTCGAAGTGACACGCTTCATGCAAATCGAACGATTCAAGAACGTCATGCACCTCGTCTCCGTCGTTGAAGGGACGTTAGCAGACGGGAAGACTGGAGCAGACGCACTTGTCTCTTGTCTACCGGCTGGGACGGTCACAGGAGCTCCGAAAATTCGAGCGATGCAGTTGATTGACCAGTACGAACAGGTCAAACGAGAAGTATACGCTGGAGCTGTTGGCTATTTCGACATTCGGGGGAATATGGATTTTGCTCTCGCTATCCGGACGATGGTCATCAAGGATGGTGTCGCTTCTGTTCAAGCAGGGGCTGGTATCGTCTACGACTCGATTCCACGCCTTGAGTACCAGGAGACGTTACACAAAGCGAAATCACTACTGGAGGTTTGGAAATGATCGTCCTGATTGATAACTATGATTCCTTTACCTATAACCTATATCAATACGCATCGGTTTATACGGCCGTCCACGTCATTCGAAACGATGCGGTTAGCATCGAAGAGCTCCGCGAGATGAAACCGGACGGTATCATCCTCTCACCCGGTCCCGGTCGCCCGGCTGATGCTGGCATCTGCATCGATCTAATTCGTCAATTATCGGGTCAAGTACCAATTCTCGGTGTCTGCCTCGGACATCAGGCAATCGGCGAAGCATTCGGAGGACGCATCGTTGAAGCACCGGTCATCATGCACGGGAAGACATCGATGATCCGACAATCGGGACAACTCTTCGACGAAATGACAGGAACGTTAGAGGTCATGCGCTATCATTCGCTGATCGTCGCTCGAAACGACTTACCGACGGAGCTCGTCATCACAGCAGAAACGGATGACCGGACGATTATGGCACTCGAGCACCGGACGCATCCGACTTTCGGAATCCAGTTCCATCCTGAATCCGTCGGAACACCACAAGGACAGCAGATGATTAAACGATTCATTGAATTGACGAAGGAGTGACGAACGATGAAAGAGACGTTATTGAAATTAGCAGAAGCAAAACATTTACGATATGAAGAGATGCAACAGGCAGCACGCGAACTGTTTGCAGAAGACGTGACCGATAGCGAAATTGCTGCTTTTCTCGTCGCCTTGAAAGCAAAAGGGGAGACTGCAGAAGAATTAGCTGGTCTCGCTTCAATCATGCGCGAGGTCGCCCTCGACATTCCGGTCACCGGCGATTTCATGGATAACTGCGGCACGGGAGGCGACGGCTCACAATCGTTCAACATCAGTACGACAGCCGCCTTCGTCCTAGCCGGTGCCGGTATGAAAGTCGCGAAGCACGGAAATCGGAGTGTCTCGAGTAAAACGGGCAGCGCTGATGTGCTCGAAGCACTCGGGGTGTCACTTGATGCGACACCAGAACGTTTAGCAGAACAGCTCGAGTCGAACGGAATCGCCTTCTTGTTTGCGCAACGGATGCACCCACGCGTCAAGCAAATCATGAAGGTTCGACGCGATCTGCGGATTCCAACGATCTTTAACTTGATCGGTCCGTTGACGAATCCGGTCCCACTCAAGACACAACTATTAGGAATTTACCGGGAGGATATGCTCGAGACGATGGCGTTGACTTTACATCGACTCGGTCGGAAGCGGGCAATCGTCTTGCATGGTGCGAATGGAATGGATGAAGCATCCCTTGCCGGAACGAACCAACTCGTCTTACTTGACGAAGGTGAGCTGATCCGCTTCAGTCTTCACCCGGAGGAAGTCGGACTGAAGACCGCACCGCTTGAAGCGATCCGTGGAGGTAGTGCACAAGAGAATGCGACGATTTTACTGCAAGTCCTTGGTGGCGAGCATGGTGCTTATCGCGACACGGTCCTACTCAATGCCGGAATTGCACTCTTTGCAGCAAATCGAGCGAAGACGATTGAGGAAGGGATTGCTTTAGCAGCAGATAGCATCGATTCAGGACGAGCGATGGAACGATTGAACCAATTACGACAAATGACACGGGAGGAAGCAATCGGATGAATATCTTAGATCGCATCATCGAAACGAAACGAGCAGAAGTCCTGCAATTAAAATTAAACGGGGTCGAACGAATTGATCGAGAGGCATTGAAGCCGTCGATTAAGCAACGACTAGCGGGAGCGGATTTATCCGTCATCGCGGAAATCAAACGAGCGTCGCCATCAAAAGGTGCCATCGCACTCGACGTCGATGTCGTCACTCAGGCAAAACAATATGAAGCGAGTGGGGCGACCGTCATCTCTGTCTTGACGGACGAGACGTACTTCAAAGGATCGATGGACGATTTAGCGGCAGTCGCTGCAGCGGTCGACATCCCCGTCCTCTGTAAGGATTTCATGATCGACCGGGTTCAGATCGACCGGGCAAAAGCACATGGAGCACGGTTGATTCTCTTAATCGTCGCCGCTCTCGAGCAGGAGACGCTTGCTGACTTGTATGCGTATGCTTACGCGGAAGGGCTTGAGGTCTTAGTCGAAGTCCATGACGAAGAGGAATTACGCCGGGCAGAGGCGATCGGTGCGCAAATCATCGGCATCAACAACCGGAACTTGAAAAAGTTCGAAGTTGATTTACAGACATCGGTCGGATTACTCGAACAGAAACAACCAGACGTCCGGTACATCAGTGAGAGTGGCATCAAGACGGTCGAGGAAGCACAGTTGTTACATGCTGCAGGTGCAGACGGGATCCTCGTCGGTGAGACATTGATGCGGGCAGACGATCCACAAGTCTTCATCCGAGAAGTGAGTGGCGTTCGCGTATGACACGGATTAAGTTCTGTGGTCTCCGGGAAAGAGAACATGTCGAAGCGGCAGTTCGCTTAGCGGACTACATCGGTTTCGTCTTTGCTAAAAGTAAACGACAGGTCACGCTAGAAGAAGCAGCGCGTCTTAGACGCGACATTCCAAGTACGGTCCAGGTCGTCGGGGTCTTCGTCTCCCCGACTTACCAGCAGGTGACCGACGCCGTCGAGCAAGTCGAACTGGACCTCATCCAAATTCATGGGACGATTCCGGACGGCAAGCTACCGGTTCCGATCATTCAAGCGATTCCCGTGACGGACATCGCAGAAGTAGAGCAACAGACGGAGTATTTACTCGTCGACGCACCGGTTGCTGGAAGTGGCGAGACATTCGACTGGTCACGAGACATTCAAGCAGAACGTCCACTATTCATTGCCGGTGGCTTGACAGCAGGAAACGTCGGAGAAGCAATCAAACGATATCGCCCGTTCGCCGTTGATGTCTCAAGTGGCATCGAGACGGACGGACGGAAAGATCCCATCAAAATGCAGGCATTCGCTGATGCCGTAAAGGAGAGATAAGCATGAGCTACGCACAACCGGACACACTCGGGCAATACGGTAAATACGGAGGACGCTACATCCCGGAAACATTGATGCATGCAGTGATCGAACTTGAAGAAGCATACGAAACCGTAAAAGAAGATCCAGCATTTCAAGCGCGAATGGACGAATTGCTGAAAGAATACGTCGGACGTGAAACACCACTTTACTTTGCCGAACATTTGACGCAAACGATTGGTGGCGCAAAGATCTATTTGAAACGAGAAGACTTGAACCATACCGGTGCCCATAAAATCAACAATACGATCGGTCAAGCGTTACTGGCTGAACGGATGGGGAAACGAAAAATCGTTGCTGAGACAGGGGCAGGACAACACGGTGTCGCGACAGCGACGGTCTGTGCCTTGCTCGACCTCGAGTGTGTCATCTTCATGGGCGAAGAGGACGTCCGTCGTCAAGAGTTGAACGTCTTCCGGATGGAGTTACTTGGAGCAACCGTCATCCCGGTCACACAAGGCAGTCGGACACTCAAAGATGCCGTCAATGAAGCACTCCGTTACTGGGTCAAACATGTCGAAGACACGCATTACTTGATGGGTTCTGTTCTCGGACCACACCCATTCCCACAACTCGTGCGTGATTTCCAAGCGGTCATCGGAAAAGAGACACGACGTCAAATCATCGAAAAAGAGGGGCGTCTGCCAGAGGCGATCGTCGCTTGTGTCGGCGGCGGTAGTAATGCGATCGGGATGTTCCATCCTTTCATCGATGATACAGATGTAAAATTGTATGGCATTGAAGCAGCGGGCAGCGGAATCGACACAGAAAAACACGCAGCGACGATGACAAAAGGAGAGGTCGGTGTCTTGCACGGTTCGATGATGTATCTCTTACAGGATGCACACGGTCAAGTACAAGAAGCGCACTCGATCTCAGCAGGACTTGACTATCCGGGCGTCGGACCCGAGCATAGTTTGCTCAAAGATATCGGTCGTGTTCAGTATGAAGCGGTGACCGACGAACAAGCACTCGAAGCACTACAGCTGTTGAGCCGCAAGGAGGGAATCATCCCGGCACTCGAGTCGGCACACGCGATTGCCTATGCGACTCAACTCGCTGCAGAGATGGACAAGGAAGAGATTCTCGTCATCTGCTTATCAGGACGTGGCGACAAAGATGTCGTTACTGTCAGAAACGCACTAAAGGGGGAAGAATGATGCGATTAGAAACAGCGATTCGTAACGTTACAAGTAAGGGCGAAAAAGCCTTCATCCCGTACGTCATGGGGGGAGATGGAGGGATTGATCGCCTTCCGGAAATCTTAGCGTTTCTCGCTGAATCCGGAGCGACAGCGATTGAAGTCGGCGTTCCGTTTTCGGATCCCGTCGCTGACGGTCCAGTCATTCAAGAAGCGGGACTCCGGGCGCTAGAAGCGAACGTCGGACTGAAGGATGTTCTTGAGGCGGTTCGCGTTGCCCGTCAGACCGTCGATGTTCCAATCGTCTTGATGACGTACTTAAACCCGATTTTCCGTTATGGATTAACAGCGTTTTTAGCGACATGTCGCGAAGTCGGGGTTGACGGATTGATCATTCCTGATTTACCACTTGAACAGAGTGAACAGTTCTTAGAACGAGAGGACAAGTCGGATATCGCGCTCGTTCAACTCGTTTCCTTGACGAGTCCAATGGAACGGATTCAAAAGATTGCCGATAAAAGCGAAGGGTTCCTTTACGCCGTTACGGTCAATGGGACGACTGGCGGACAGACGACGTTTGATACGGCGCTTAAAGAACATTTAGCAAATGTCGCAGCCCATAGCCCGGTACCGGTACTTGCCGGGTTCGGAATCAGTACACCGGAACACGTCAAACAGTTGAGTCGACCAGTCGCGGGTGTCATCGTCGGCAGTAAGATCGTCGACTTACTCCATCAAAACGATCGAGAAACGATTCAACAGTTGATGGCAGCACGGCTTGCGGCAACGCCGTCACATTAATGAAAAAGAGCAGATGATCATACGATCATCCGCTCTTTTTCGTATAGATGTCACTTTTGAACGAGTGACTTCTGCAAGTTCGTATACAGCGGTTCGAATCCGAGTTCTTCATAAAACGTTGCGGCCCGGTCGTTGACGGTCCAGACATTCAAGCGAACAGCATCCACCTTTTGCTCGAGTGCGAGTTCTTCCGCAACCTGCATCAACTGGCGACCGATTCCTGATGAACGATGGGAAAAGGTGACACCGACGTCAGTGATGTTCAAGATTCGGACAGGCGTAAACCGGTCGGGTGCCGGTGCCGTCCACTTACCAAACAAGTAACCAATGAGTGTTTCTCCATCGAGCACTGTCAGACAGAGGTGTTGTTCTGCTTCTATCATCTGACTTAAAGACTCTAGCGTGTATGGTGTCGTTACATCTGGGTGAAAGTGAGGCGACAACCGCTTGTGATGCGCGAATGTCTCTGCCGTCAGTGTAAGCAGGGCAGGGAGGTCTGAAGTACAGCTAGTGCGGATCATCAAGAAGCGATCACTCCGATCATCGATTTTGTTTGAGTACTTCGGCGACAAGTCCCGACACGTACGGACTGCCACGATCTTCTTTTTCGACTGACTCGATCATGATGGCAACGAGAAGATCTTTTTTGTCGTTGTCGTATCCAACGAAGAAGCCATTCTCTTTGCCGTCGGTTTCGCCTGCCTTTTTCAATTCTGCCGTACCTGTCTTACCGGCAACATCGACTTCTTTGATATCAGCCGGAAGCGTATAACCGTTATGAACGACATCATACAAATCATCGCGGATCATCTTCGCGTCGTCTGCGTCGAGTAAATCCTTCTTAAAGACTTGCTTCGTTTTTTCCTCTTGTAAGAGTGTCGGACGATAGATTGTTCCATCCGTCAGGAAAATTTCATACATCGATGCTAAGTGTAGAATATTCGTCAACATCTGACCTTGTCCGTAAGACGTGTCCATCAGCTGTCCATCAGAAGAAATCGTGCCGTCGTTTGAGATCTGTGAGGCACGTAATGGATACGTGAACGGTAGCTTTTCACCATATCCGAGCGCTTCAAGACCAGACGTAAATGCTTTCGTTCCGACTTGTTCGAGTGTCGAACGGGCGAAATAGATGTTGTCGGAATAGACGAGCGCATTATGCAGATTGACCGGGGCCGGTGTCTCATGAATGCGGGTGACGTTAAAACCATCGATCTTATTTTTCAGCCCATTGATTGTGTAGGCTTTTTCCGGGTCGAGCGTTTCGCTCTTTAATCCGACAGCAGCCGTCAATGGTTTTTGAGTCGAACCGGGTGCGAAGGCACTTGTGAATCGGTTCAATAATGGCTGGTCCGGGTCCTGCGTCAGTTCATCGAGTCGTGCTTGTGAGATTCCTGACATGAATTCAGAAGGATCAAAGCCAGGAGAGCTGAGTAAGACACGGGTCTCGCCGGTCCGCGGATCAATCGCTGATGCTGTTCCGGGATCATCCTGCATCGTTTCATAAGTCTTTTTTTGAAGAGTGGCATCAATTGTCAACGCAATATCTTCGCCATCCGTCGGTTTCGTTTCGGCAACAGTAACGTTTGAGCCGTCTTTTTTCTGTAAAGTGATTGTCGCACCGGCTTTACCACGTAAGCGCTCATCGAGTACTTGTTCAAGTCCACGTTTCCCGACTTGCTCGCCAGCTTGGATTTGATTTTTTGATTGTTTAATCTCGTCTGCTGTCGCTGAACCGATATATCCAATCAAATGAGAGGTTGCTTTACCAAGTGGATACGTTCGGACTTCCGTTTCTTGGACACTGATTCCAGGAATGTCACGCAATTTTTCAACCATTGCTTCGTCGGTCATCGTTTTGAGCGGAACGAACTGTCCATCTTTGACCCAACTTGCCTTTAAGGAATCTTCGACTGAAGAGGTCGGGCGGTCGAGCAATTCGGCAACTTTCTCGATGTCTTTTAATTGTCCGGCTGTCGCGCCGACAGCAAATCCTTTTCCAGAGGTTGCGAGCGGTTTCTCATTCGAATCGAGTAAATCACCACGTTTGCCTTCAACGGTTTGTAGCTGGACTTTGTCATCCTTTTTAAAATCCTTTAGGACAAAAGAAGTATCCCAGTCGATGAACCAGTTTTCGGTCTCACCTTGTTTCTCAAATGTCAGTGGAACTTGTTTATCGTAGGCAACGGTTCCTGCAACCGTATCAAAGGAAATCCGCACGGGAAGGGACGCTTTTTCGTCATCCGTTGCTTCCTCCGCTTTCTTTCGTTCGACGGATAACTTTTGAATATCAAGTGATTTCGACAATTGTTTCGTTCGCTCGATGAATTCTTTTTTACCGTATTCTTTTTTAGTAGCTGTACTCGCGTACGTATACATTTTATCGTAGTCCTGTTTCTCCCAAAGTTTGATATAGGCATCAAGACGTTCTTCAGGTGTCGGTTGATCTTGGCAACCGGCAAGCAGAGTCACGCCGAAAGATGCCGATAGAATCAAGGGAATGGTTCGTTTCATATGATTCGCCTCCTATATGCATGAGAGCCATGAATATACCGTACCACTCCTGTCAGAAGATTTCATCTGAAACAAAAAACCGGACTTCTCAAGATGAGAAGTCCGGCGAATCTGATTCAGTTGAAGTAATTGAGTGGATTAACGCTGTTTGCTGCAGACGTTCCACTGTAGACGTAAGAGCCGCGGTGCATTTCAAAATGCAAGTGAGCACCAAAGGCATTTCCTGTCGCGCCGACTGTCCCGATTTTTGTTCCTTTAGCAATCGTTTGTCCAACAGAAACAGCACGGCTGTTCATATGTGCGTAAACTGTCGTGTACTGGATGCCGTTAACCGTATGCGTCATCATGACATGATTACCGTATGCACCGTAGTAACGAGACGTGATGACCTTTCCAGCAGCTGAAGCATAGATGGGTGTACCCGTCGGAGCACCGATATCAATACCATTGTGGAACGTGTAACCATAAACACCGCTTGCCGCACCGTATCCTTGTGTGATCGGACCGCTTGCTGGACGCGAAAAACCAGTCGTTGCTTTTGTTGAAGTCGTCGTACTGTACTTTTTAACATATGTAGAAGAAACGTAGCGTGATGCGCCGCCGTATGAAATTTTTGTCCATGAACCAGAAACACCGAGATAATTGAATGTCTGTCCTGTATTGACGCTACCGACGATTTTATAAGCCGTTGATGGACCTGTCCGGACGCGTAGTCCGTCTGCCATGACTTTTACTTTATATGTCGTTGCGGCCTCAACTTTCGAAGCACTCGTTGTAGCAAAACCTGAAACTACCAAAGCTGTCATTGTCATTGTTGTAAGCAAACGTTTCATTAAGTGTATTTCCTCCTTAAAAATCTGAAGCGCCAGAACTGATCATTACAAAATTGTAAGATTTTATGTATATTTATTTATTTTAAAGAATGATTTTTCGCCTGAGATGATTATAGCATCGTCAATAACACAAAAATATTTCAAATATATTTCAAAATTACGCTTTGTTAACATATATTGTAATGGATTTTAAAGTAAAAAAAGAAACCGACAAATCGTCGATTTCTTTTTTTACTCGTATAACGTTAGTCAGCAGAGAATGGTGAATATACAGTGAGATGTTGAGGGAGTACCTCGACAGTCACAGGAACATGACCTGCCGTATCACCATCGGCATTGATTGGTAACTCTTCTTTCGAACGAATCTCGACACGTGTCGTCGTGAAGTGTTCGATTTGATCCGCCTTTGATAACCCACCCGTGATGAGTTTAGGTAATGCTTGAAGCGCATCAAAGAATCCGAGCTTCGTAATGATGAATCCATGCAGTAATCCATCGTCGACTTTTGCTTCTTCCGCAAACGATTCGAATCCACCAACGGAATTCGTCAAGGCGATGATTAACAAGTGGGCTTCTCCATCAAATTGTTTTTCGGCAGAGTTGATTTCGATTGGATAAGGACTATGATCCTTAAAGGCTTTCAGACCTTCAATGAAATAAGCGACCGATCCAAGTGACGTTTTCTGTTCGATGCTCACTTCTTCGACGGCTTCCGCAATCAGACCAACCGCAATGACGTTCATGAAGTAATGATCATCATATTTACCGATATCAAGCGGGCGGGCAGGGGCATCAGCTAATATCTGAATCGCCTCTTCGGGGTCCGTCGGGATGTGTAACGCGCGTGATAAATCATTGACCGTCCCAAGTGGTACGATCCCAAGTGTTGGACGATGTGGTTGCTCGGCAATTCCAGTAATGACTTCATTGACCGTTCCATCACCGCCCATGGCGATGACGGCGTCGTAATTAGACTGGGCGGCATGACGTGCGAATTCCGTTGCATCGTGTTCTTTTTCCGTGAATCGAACGTCGACGGTTTGAAAGCGAGTAGCAAGCGTCTCTTCAGCGAGCGTCGCGTGTTTTTTTCCGAGTTCTTTACCAGAAGACGGGTTGATGATCAACATAGCTTGAGACAAGATGAATTCCTCCTTTGACGTATCTGTTCCTATTTTCCCGAGTCAAAGAAGGACTAATCATTTTAGTTCAAGTTTCTAAAATTAAACGTTCATACAAACCTTCAATTTTTCGTAACAATGCTTCTTTTTCCATCTCGACCGTCATCCATTCTTCTTCCGCGGATACATGAGAAAGAACGGCATCAAGATGTACGACTTGAAGTTCCAGCTCTTCTATTTGCTGTTCAATGGACTGTTCTTTCGCAGGTGCTTTCGAACGCTTTGAAATTTTCGATTTCTTCTCATGATTTATCTGAGGTGGTGTGTCATGACTGGCATGTCGTTTCTCCACTGCGTAAGCATAGTTTCCAGTATACGAAGTAATTTGATGGTCAAGCCAAATGATTTTTGAAAAAAGACGATTCAAGAAATAGCGGTCGTGTGAGACGGCGATCAATGTACCAGAAAAATTCTCGAGTGCTTCTTCAAGCGTCTCTCTTGATTCAATATCTAGATGATTCGTCGGCTCATCGAGAATCAAAACGTTGATCGACGAATGAACGAGTACGGCAAGCTGCAATCGAACACGTTCTCCTCCGCTTAGTGACAAAATAGACCGAAAGACAGTCGGTCCAAAAAACAGGAACCGGGCAAGAATATGGCGGGCTTCCGCTTCTGGAACGGCAATGCGGTCTCTAAACCAGTCGATTAAGCGAGCATCCTCCTCGAAATGGGCATGCTGGGACAAGTAACCGATCCGGTTCGATGGTCCACGCGTGAGCGTGCCTGCGTCTGGTGACAATTCATCAAGCAACAGTGCGAGCAACGTCGATTTCCCGCTCCCATTCGTTCCGACGATTGCAACCCGATCTTGAGCCATGATTTCGAACGAGACAACATCGAAAATGCGACGGGAATCGTAAGCGAAAGAGAGCTCTTCAGCGCGAAAGACGACTTGACTCGTATGATCGGTAGAAGAAAAAGAGACATCAGCGGTTTTGGCTTCGAGTTGCGGTCGTTTGATCCGTTCGATTCGCTCGAGTGCCCGCTCCATCGATTTTGCTTTACGGAATAATTTCTCACTCGGTGGAGATGCTTCGTTTGCCCACTGCCGTAGTCGACGAATCGCTTCCTTCATCTTCTTGATTTTTTTCTGTTGTTCCTGATAGGCGTGGAACTGTTCCATCAAGCGACGTTCTCGTTCGACGACGAACGCACTGTAGTTCCCTAGGTAGGAGGTCAGTTCACCATCTTCAAGCTCGACGATCGAGGTGACGACGGCGTCTAAGAAGACCCGGTCGTGAGAGACGAGCAGGATAGTTCCAGTGTAGTCCCGTAAGAATTGTTCTAACCATTCAACGGCAGCTAAATCAAGATGGTTCGTCGGCTCATCAAGGATTAGGAGGTGTGGTTCCATCAGCAACATGCGACCGAGGCAAATCTTCGTTTGCTCACCGCCGCTCAACTGATGGAAAGGGCGAGTGAGTAACGGACGTAAATGTAATCCGTTCACCATGCGCTCGATCTTCGAGTCGAGTAGATAGCCATCTTTTTGTTCGAATGCATTTGTCGCTTCCGCATATCGAACGAGTAGTGCATCCAGATCATCTGGCGCTGTCGCCATCAAAAGCTCCAACTGTTGCATCCGAGAACGGATTGCGAGGATCTCTTCAAACGCCGTCCAAAGGACGTCGAGTCCGGTCATTGTCTCGGCATAAGTGGGAAGTTGTTCCAAGTAGCCAATCGTCAAACCGTTCTTTTGATAGATGACTCCACCGTCCGGTTGGTCAAGGCGAGCAAGTAAGCGGAGTAATGTCGTTTTACCACTCCCGTTTCGTCCAATCAGACCGACACGATCGTGTTCGTTTAAGAAGAGGGAAACGTCCGTTAAAATCGTTTCGCCTCCGAATTGTTTTGTCAGATGTTGAATGTCGCAAATCATCATAATAAGTTGATCCTTTCGCGCGCATTAAAAAAAGGGAGAGCGCAAATAGCACTCTCCCTAGTGTGTGAAAGATGCGCTTTGCTGTATTTTTCAATCATGAAGTTCTAAAAAAGGGCAGACGGGTGCCTTAGAACGCCATTCCATGAAAAATCGCGCGCAACAGATACAATTGTTCCATTAACCAATGTTTGCACGCAGCAAAGTCCATCATTTCACACCACCTTTCGTTTCAGATACAACCAGTTTACCATTATCTTGTTAATTGCGGAAGTCTGAATTATTTGAACACACCAGCAATCGAGCTGAAGAAGTCACTCAGACCATCAAATAATTTAGCGAAGAATCCTTTTGTCTCCTCGGACGTTGCAAACGCATGGATGTCTTGACCAGCATTTTTCAGTCCACTCTCGATTTGCCCCCAGTTGATGTTCGCTTGCTCCATTTGATTGAATAGATTCGTCAACCGATCCATCTGTGCATCAGACAGTTGGATGTTGTTGTTTTGAATGACTTGGACGATCAGGTTTTCGATCTCGACTTTTGTTTCCGGTTTTTGATTCGCGATTTCGGCCTTGATCTCATTCATCAAATCAGCGACTCTATCTGTCCCGACTGTCTTCCCGACGTCTGATGTGACCGATAATTCTTGCTGTGCTAAATCTTTCCGTTCGTCACTCAGCTTGATTCCGGTCTCAGCCGAAGTTTGATCATAGGCTTTCATGATTCCTGTCAGTGCCGATGTTCCAGTCACTTTATAAGGAGAAGTGATCGTGATGTCGGCATCTTTGACACCTGCCGTGACGAGAGCGTTCAAATACATATCCTTCGTCACCCACGTGATGTTTTCCGTCGCAACGGAAAGTCCGTCACCTTTTTCCGTCAATTCGATCTTAGCGGATGAATACATGTTGCCGCCCTTTTGTGACTGGGGGATGTTTTTCCCGAGGTATTTTTCTTCGTCTGCAGAGGTTGCGATGATCGGTGTGATACCTTCCGGTGCATTGAGACGTGAAAGCACCCAAGCCTTATCTTTTGCGCCGAGTGACTCACCGAGAGTGACGATTGTCTTATCGACGACCTGCTCGGCGGATGCGGCTGTCGGAAGTAATAAAGCAGAAGCGATAACGGCTGACGCCATGATTTTTGTTGGTGTATGCATAATGAAATCCTCCAATTGTAAGTAACAGAATGAATTATAGTATCAGGTACTAAAATTAGTGTACGAGAACGAAAGAAGTTCGGAATCGGTCTGTAGATGGAGACGATATCCGCCTTCTGACACTCCATAGTATAGCGAAAAGAGGACAACTTGACTTCCATTTTCAGCATGCTATAGTGGATTTGAATCGAATAATGACCACTAGGGGAGTCGGTAGGCCGACTGAGACGAACGAAGACGTTCGGACCCTTTGAACCTGATTAAGTTCGTACTTACGGAGGGAAGTGGCGTCAAGTCTTGTTCTTCTTGCGCCATGCCCGTGTGTTTCGGGGTGGTGTTTTTTCGTTTCATAAAAACAAGGAGGATGAGATCATGACATTCACACAAGAAATCAAACAAGCAGCACAAGCGTATTGGGACAGTAGTTTTACGCACCCATTCGTTCAAGGAATCGGCGAGGGAACGTTACCGCTCTCGAAATTTCGACATTATGTCATGCAGGATGCGTATTACTTAAAACACTTTGCGAAGATTCAAGCGAAGGCAGCGTCAAAAGCAGATGACTTTGCGACGATCGCGACACTTGCCGAGCACGCGACTTCGACATATGGGGCAGAACTGAGCTTGCATCAATCATTTTTCGAGCCGCTCGGTATCACGGAAGCAGACCTTGAAGCATTTGAACCGGCACCAACGGCATATGCTTACGTCTCACACATGCATCATGCGAGTGAAGGGACGCTTGGTGAGACGATTGCTGCCATCTTGCCATGTTACTGGTTGTATTATGAAGTTGGGCAACAATTGTTGACGTGTACACCGGATGAAAAAATCTATCAGCAATGGATCGACACATATAGTTCGGAATGGTTCGAAAAGGTCGTCTTTGAACAGATTGCACGGCTTGATGCGTTGGCGGAACAAGCAAGCCCGACTGAACGAGAGCGGATGAAACGGCATTTCGTGACGAGCTGTTATTATGAGTTGCTGTTTTGGCATATGGGATGGACGGAAGAAACGTTTACGTCGATTTACGAGACGATTCCAGCACGGACGGTATCTTCCTAAAGAGTTGAATGGTAGAATTAGGTATAACATTTAGCGGAAGTAGGGGTAGAAATGGAAATCATCGTGATCGTACTCGCGATCAGCGCCGCGTATGCCGTGCAACGAATGCTGGGTAAAGTCAAAGTAAAATTTATTGGATATATCATTCCAACGTTAATCGTGTTGTCCGGTATATCCGCTACGACTCGAAACTTCAAGGTAGCATATAGCATGGGGAGCTACATTTCTGCTGTTCTTGTCATTGTCGTCTATGCATTACTGACCTATTGGTTATACCGCGTCTACGATCGTGCGAAAGAAGAAGCGGAATATCCGTATCAATCATTAAAAGACCGAGGCATCCTTTAAAGGAGTCTCGGTCTTTTGTGTATCATGTTCTCATTTTTTCCAATTTTTAAAGCCGTCACCAAATTCGAGATGCAGTTGATCGGTAAAGATACCGTTCTGAAAGACTGGTACATCAACAGGTAGAGTGCCTTGGGGCTTAAACGTTCCGAAAATCGCTCGGATACCGGCAGGGAGGTTCGGTCCCGCTGATTTCAGATTGCCTGCTTCGGAGTCCGGTCCGTTCGGATCCCCTTTAAAACCATAGACGAGGACGTGTGCCGGTGCGTCCGGTTGAACGGCGACATCGTATGGATTGCGGAGGCTAAGCAAGACGGATGGTATATCTGTTTGTTTCGCATATCGGAAGATTGAAGCCGGAATCGCTTGTTCTGGTGCAGTAGGCAGTAGTTTGGCACTCGTATTGACGTTTGAACCGACGATGATGTAATCTGCTGCATCGAGTTGTGCCCGTAGTGTCGGGTTTTGGTCGAGCGGTAGCGTAGTAGCCGAGTAATTCGCTGTCGTTACGTGCCAGTTCCGGTTCTTAGGCAGGGAAGCAATCGTCTTTTTCATGCTGTCCGTTTGATCCGTCGCAGGGGCAATCACAAGAACATTTGCATTCTTTTTCGGCTTGAAGGGTAACGTCCGTTGATCATTTTTCACGAGTGTGACCGCGGCTTCCGTCATCGCGCGTTCTTTTACTTTATGTTCGGGACTACCGACGATTTGGTTCGCTTGCGCGAGTTTATCAGCTAAGGATGTCGTATCCGTCGTGCCATTCCATATTCCGCGTTCTGCCTTCAGCGTCAGGATCCGCTCGACCGATTGATCAATCCGTTCCTCTGACAGACGTCCGTCTTTGACTGCCGCAATCACGTCCTTGAAAATCTGGTCGAGTTTTATGACATCTTGCTCGGAACGAAGAATCGTCGGCATGAGCGCGATGTCGACACCGGCTTCAAATGTTTTCAGAACGGCTTCTGATTCCGTAAAATTGTCGGCGATCGCCTGCATGTTCAATGCATCCGTGATGACAATGCCATCGTAGCCGAGTTTTTCGCGCAGTACGCCCGTGATGACATCATCCGACAATGTCGCAGGTAAAGGGAAAGTGCCATTTTTTGACGTGACGACTTCAGACTCGATTTGCGGCATTCCGATGTGTCCTGTCATGATCATATCGATGTCTTCGGCGATGGCTCGCTTGAACGGGACGAGCTCGACTTGTTCCAGCTCCTCCAGGGACCGGTCGACAACCGGCAAGCCATAATGGGAATCGGTCGCGGTATCGCCGTGACCCGGGAAGTGTTTCGCGGTCGCTGCGACGCCTTCAGTTTGAATACCCTTCATCAAAGCGGAACCGAGCGTTCCGACGAGCTCCGGGTCACTTGAGAACGAGCGAACACCGATGACGGGATTTCCAGGGTTACTGTTGACGTCAAGAACCGGACCGAAGTTGACATTGATGCCAAGCGCATGCAGTTCGGAACCGATGATATGACCGGCATCATTGGCATACGCGCTACTACGGGTCGCACCTAACGCCATATTGCCGGGTAAGTTCGTTCCTGTTCCGAGCCGAGTGACGATGCCACCTTCTTGGTCGATCGTGACAAAGAGCGGAATATCGTTGCTGTCATCTTGTTTGACGACTTCTTGTAGATCATGAACGAGTTTTGCCGTCTGTTCGGTTTCACTGACGTTCTCAGCAAATAAAATGACGCCACCTAAATCATAGCGGTCGATGATGTTCGCGACTTCCGGAGCAAGCGACGTATGGTTACTGCCATTCCACTGCCGGAAGTCCGGCATGATCATCTGTCCGATTTTTTGTTCGAGTGTCATCGTGTCGATTTTTTGACTGATCCGATCTACTGAAGATCCTGCCTCTGCCATGACAGGCAAACTACTTGAAACGAGTACTGCTGCGAGTCCTGCTGTTAACGTGAATTGCCCGATCCTTTTCATGATGTACATCCTCCTCTAGTCAAACCACGACTGGAATTCTTTTCAATACGGACAGTATAGCAAGGTGTTTATTTTAAAACAATATTTTATTTGAAAACGATTACATTAGCAAATAAGTTTTAATAATGTTTTTGTGCATTCCGATTTGAACAAAAAAAAAGACTCCCCTTAAAGAGGAATCACTTTTTAGTCATTCGATCGATTAGCTATAGCGCTCCACGATGTTTGTCAGCTGGCGTTCGACAAATGACTGATCCTGCAGTTCACTATTGGATAGGCGTAGTTTGATCATCGACTCATCCGCTCCAGCCATTTCACTGAACAATGATCCGAGACTATGCGCACGACGATCGACTTGGACGATTAAATCAATCCCTGAGCTGTCTTGGAGCATGATGATTTCGATCTCATCCAGTTTATGAGCGTAGTGTGTATTGCGTGCTGAGTATTCAAGTTCCTGAGCAATCGGTAAATCTTTACGGAATCGTCCAGGTAATTTTTCTGTATCGGCTTTCTTTAACCGGAAGCCAAGTGACTCCATGGCATCTAAGACCGTCGTTTGGTAACGGTTTGCTTCGACGATGACAGCGTCACGGTCCGACGGATCAACGGATTGTGCGATGTCAAGTCCGGTCTCGATCCATGATTTCGATTGGCTGACGGAGAGTGGCGTATTTAGTGGCACACGTAATGTGAATGGAATTTCCCGCTCGACACCCGCTTCGATCGTGAACTTCGCTTCATTTAAGGCAAACCGGTCGAGCGTAAAGGTCGTAAACGTCGTACTATCATTGACTTCTTGTTTGTACTGCGTGTTGAATTCAAGATAAATCCGGTCAATTTCTTGATCGACGTTTCCACCTTTGATATGGACGACACCGTGGATTTGACCGCCTGGTTCACAGCGATCATCCGTCAACCGTGTGTCGACCGTTGCAGCACCGATTCCGATTTGTGAGAGAATTTTTTTGAACATGATGCATTCCTCCTTTTGATTACGTAAGAATGATGAAGCGTGTAAACTTGTCGAACAGGTACGAATTTGCTACAGTTTCGAAAGAACATTAGAAAAGGACGGGACGACTAGTGGAACTACATGAATTAAAAGCGAACCTTGCTTCGAAAATCACGCAAGGAGTACTGATCCATGCAACGATGAGCAATCCGCGTCAAAAATCCAATGATCTCCGACGAATCAAGGTAAAACCGATTCTATTAAGAGATACGGTGATGATGCAGGTTGAGTTTCAATTTGAACGCGTCATGAAGCATGAAAATATTTTAGTGGAGGATTTCATCGGTCGACTCGATGACTGGTTCACGGAATTCCGGCAATTCCTCTTCCGTTTTGAAGAAGAAGAATGGCAGTTCCAGCTCTCGAAAAAGATGAAAGTCGCGATCAAGACATCCCAAAAGGAACCGATGAAAGCACTCTTGTCGCATGACCGAAAAAAAACCTATCTATTAGAAGACGGTGTACCGGTTCCGTTTCTGATTCGTCTAGGTGTGATGACGGAAGCGGGGCAAGTCAAAAAACAGAAGTACGATAAGTTCAAGCAAATCAATCGCTTCCTTGAATTCGTCGAGGATAGCATCGCCGCCTTACCAACAGGAAAAAAACTGCGGATTTTAGACTTTGGTTGCGGGAAATCGTATTTGACGTTCGCTCTCTACCATTATTTAAAAGTCGTCAAAGGATTCGACCTTGAAGTGACAGGTCTTGATTTAAAGAAAGAAGTTATCGAAGAATGTACGCAAATTGCACGTGATCTGGATTATACCGATCTGACATTCCGCGTCGGGGACGTTCATGATTATACAGGGGAAACGGAAGTCGACCTGATGGTGACGCTTCACGCTTGTGATGTTGCGACGGACGTCGCACTCGCGCGAGCTGTCGACTGGAATGCATCAGTCATCCTAAGTGTACCGTGTTGTCAAAAGGAACTGAACCGTCAATTGGACTGCGCTCCGCTTGATGTCATGCTCCAGCACGGACTGATCAAAGAAAAATTCGCATCACTTGCGACGGACTCGATTCGTGCCGAGTTATTGACGCTTGTAGGATATGAAGCGCAATTGCTTGAATTCATCGATCTTGAGCACACACCGAAGAACATCTTGATCCGTGCGTACAAACAAAACAAGCGACCAACGGAAGAAAAAATCGACCGGTACATCGCATTCCGTGATCTGTTGCAGGCACGACCATTTTTAGAAAATGAATTAAGCGGCAGACTTGGACAGATTTCACCGAAACTCGTACAATAAGAAGGAGAACGAATCAAAGGAGGCAATACGATGGATTTCCAAATGTATTTTGAAGATGTCGTCCAAACAGCCCGCAAAGAAGCGCAAGCTGCTGGATTTGAAGAATTAACGACGCCAGAGAGCGTGGATGAAGCAATGAAACGGGAAGGTCTGACACTTGTCCTTGTCAATTCTGTTTGTGGATGTGCTGGCGGGATCGCCCGTCCTGCAGCAGCGTACGTCAATCGGAAAGAGGGCATCAAGCCCGATCATTTCGTCACGGTATTCGCTGGACAAGATCGCGAAGCGACAGACCGTGCGCGTGAATATTTCGAAGGTTATCCACCTTCATCTCCATCCTTTGCGTTAATGCAAGATGGAAACATCCTCTCGATGGTCGAGCGCTTCGACATCGAATCGTTCACGGCGGAAGAAGTCGTCGAGAAACTTGAATCATTAATTGAAATCTACGCCTAAGCGAAGAAGACTCCTGAAAAAGGAGTCTTTTTTTTGTGTATTCATAAGACTAAAATAATAAATTCTAAATTTGAAAACGTTTGCAAAATTGTATAAACAGTCATTTATGCATGATTTATGAATAGAAAGTCAAAAAAATTTATATATTTATGCTTTACAGTGAATAAATATTCGTATATCCTAAAAGCAATAGAACAGGTCAGGCTTTTCGGTATTGAATTGGACATACACATAAGTCATACTATTGTTAAAGTTCTGACAATTGAGCGTTGGAAGGGGAAAACTCGAATGAAAAAATTATTAGCAACGGCAATGGCAGGCATTCTGGCAGTCACAATGGCAGCATGTGGCGCGTCGGAAGAATCAACAGGTGGATCAAGTAAGGATGATAAAGTATTGACGATGGGAACATCAGCGGATTACTTCCCATTTGAATACATCGATACGAAAAAAGGAGAAGACATCGTCGGCTTCGACGTTGCGATCGCCAAAGAAGTTACGAAAAATCTTGGATATAAATTAAAAATCGAAGATATGGAATTCGGTAGTCTACTTGGTGCGCTTAGCTCAGGTCGTGTGGATTTCGTCATGGCGGGCATGACACCAACGGAAGAACGGAAGAAAAATGCTGACTTCACGGACATTTACTTCGAATCGAAAAACTTAGTCATGACGAAGGATAAAGCGATCAGTTCAGAAGATGAACTCAAAGGTAAAAAAATCGGTGTCCAGCTTGGTTCGATTCAAGAGGGACTCGCGAAAGACCGCTTTAAAGACAGCGAAACGGTTCCATTGAACAAAATTCCAGAAATCATTCAAGAATTGAATACAGGTCGGATCGATGCCCTCATTATCGAGGATGCAGTCGCCGTCAAATACATGGATCAAGATGCCTCCCTGAAAACGTACCAGATTAAAGAAGATGGTCCAGCTGGTTCAGCAATCGCCTTCAAAAAAGGGGATAAGATGCGTGACGATTTCAACAAAGAGCTGAAGAAAATGATTGACAGTGGTGAAATCGATAAATTAGCAGAAGAGTGGTTCCAAAAAGAAGCAAAATAAGTCAAGTGCATGGGGGTGGGGGTAACCTCATCCCTTTTGTGCGACGTTAGGAGATTGATTATGATAGACTTTACAAAGATTCAAGATTCAATTCCATATATTCTCGAGGGCATTCCGGTCCTCTTCCAAGTCGTCATCGTAGCAGCCATTGCCGGGATGCTGATCGGAATCGTCGTCGCGGCACTAAAAATCACAAAAAGTCGAATCCTCCGTTTTATCGGTCATGCCTACACAGCGATTTTCCGGGGTACACCACTGATTTTGCAACTGGCAATCGTTCACTTCGGATTACCGCAACTAACTGGATATGTCACGACAGGATACCAATCAGCAATCATCGCCTTCTCTTTGAACTCCGGAGCGTATATTTCGGAAATCATTCGGGCAGGGATTCAGGCTGTTGATCGTGGACAATGGGAAGCAGCAGACGCGCTCGGTATTTCGTATTTCAAACAACTGCGTTCGATCATTTTGCCGCAAGCCTTTAAAAATATCCTCCCAGCGATCATGAACGAATTGATCACGTTGACGAAGGAGTCGGCGCTTGTCTCGACGGTCGGCGTACTTGATGTCATGCGCCGGGCGCAAATCGTCGGAGGAGAAAAGGCAATCTATTTCGAACCGTTATTGTTTGCCGGATTCGTATATTTTGTTCTTGTCATGGGATTGAGCTTGATAGGCCAACAAGTCGAAAAAGCTATGAGAAAGAGTGGGTAATCAGATGGAACCTATGATCCAAGTCACCGATTTGCATAAGCAGTTCGGAAAATTAGAAGTATTAAAAGGTATCTCGACGACGGTTACACGCGGTGAAGTCGTCGCTGTCATCGGACCGTCGGGATCTGGTAAATCAACATTTCTACGATGTATCAATTTACTTGAACAACCAACGAGTGGGACGATCATCGTCGATGGTTTTGAACTGACAAAACCAAAGGCGAACATCTCGAAAGCACGTCAGAACATCGGCATGGTTTTCCAACAGTTCAACTTGTTCCCGCATAAGTCTGTCCTTGATAATCTGACGTACGCACCAATCAACGTCCTCGGAATTTCAAAGGACGAGGCGATTAAACGAGCAGAGACGTTACTGGAACGTGTCGGTTTAGCGGAAAAACGTGATAATTACCCGAATCAGTTGTCAGGTGGACAAAAACAACGGGTCGCGATCGCCCGCGCACTTGCGATGGAACCGAACGTCATGCTGTTCGATGAACCGACATCAGCCCTTGACCCAGAGATGGTCAACGAAGTGCTAGACGTCATGAAGCAGCTTGCTGAGAGTGGAATGACGATGGTCATCGTGACGCACGAGATGGGCTTCGCAAAAGAAGTCGCCGATCGTGTCTTGTTCCTCGATGAAGGAATTTTAATGGAAGAAGGTTCACCAGTCGAACTCTTCGACAATCCGAAGACGGACCGGGCAAAAAAATTCCTCGAAAAAGTTTTATGATCACCGTACGCTAACTCTGAAAAGGGGTTAGCGTTTTTCGATTTTTAATATAGAGGGGGATAAGAATGAAAAAACTACTGGAAGGTCATCATACTCGTCTGACACGTTTTCAACCGGAAGATACCGAAGTGATGCAACGATTGCTTGACGATGCGACATTCGCCCGTCATTTTAGTGCAACGCCATATCGTCATTTATCCATGGATAAGATTGAAAAGATGATGGCGACGGATGCACCGGAGACGTTTCGATTTGCGATTCGGAACTTTGAAGATGAACGGATGATTGGGGTGGTCGCATTAGAAGATATTTTACCGACACACGGAACGGCGTGGTTGATGATCGGCATCGATCCGGATTGTGAAGGGCAAGGGTATGCGACGGATGCGCTACAGACGATCCTCGAATACGCCTTCTTGGAGCTGAATCTGTACCGGATTCAATTGACGGTCTTTGATTATAATTTGCGTGCAATTAAATTATACGAGCGACTTGGGTTCGTGCAGGAAGGAAGATACCGTGCTTTTTTACGACGAGACGGAGAGCGGCATGACATGTTACTGTATGGATTACTTGAACCGGAATGGAGGGGTCGACAATGATTCAAGAAACGGAAGCGTTCGTCCGGTCGTTTCATGCGACGGACTTTTCAGGTCATGATTATGCTCACATTGAACGAGTTCGCCGTTTAGCGTTACATATTGCAAAACAGGAAGGCGGGAATACCCGGATCATCGAATTAGCAGCCTTACTTCATGACGTAGCAGATAGCAAACTCGGGGGAACGGCAGAGACGGTCGCCACCTTTTTGCAAGGAAAGGTGACAGAGGAGGAACAGGAACAGATTTTAAACATTATCACGAGCCTGTCCTATAAAGATGGCACACGTCCACCAATGCGAACGATCGAAGGACAAGTCGTCCAAGACGCCGACCGTCTCGATGCGATCGGCGCAATCGGGATTGCGCGAACGTTTCAGTTCGCTGGTCGGTTCGGGGAGCCAATGCATGTGCCAGGACTAACACCACGAAAGCCGGGTGATCGAACAGGCGAGACAAGTGCCCTGAATCATTTTGAAGAAAAGTTATTCCGACTAAAAGATTTAATGAATACGAAGACGGCCCATCATTTAGCGGAGGAACGGCATCGCTACATGGAAGAGTTCGTGGCTCGTTTTAAGGAGGAATGGGAGGGGGTTACGGGAGGAACAGGTGAGTTTTAAATTGTTTAACACATAAGGCGTGTTGTCCGGTTCGTTTTCCAGACAACGCGCCTTATGTTGTATTTAACTAAGGATGATGGCAGTAATTAACCCAAGTGCTGCGAACAGACCAACGATCGCGCCGCCTTCCTCGTGAGCTTCCGGCATCATCGTCGAAGCGAGCATCGCGATGATCCCACCACTTGCGAAGCCACCGATCATGGCGAACTGCATGTCTGGTAGTTCTGCGAGAACCGTATAGCCGGCGAGTGAGGCGAGGGCGGAGATTAACCAGACGACTCCCCACATCAGCAAGACTTTTTTCTTCGAAAAGCCATCTTTTCGTAACCCCGTCGTACTCGATAAACCTTCCGGGATGTTACTGACGAAAATTGCCGCGACGAGTGCCGCGCTGACATTTCCAGATAACAGACTGGCACCGATCATGATTGATTCTGGGATGGCATCAAGAATCGTCCCAAAGAAAATCGCCGTCCCCGTGCCCTCATTCCCACCAGACGAGCGTTTCCGTTTACTCGCGCCGCGTGACGAGACGAACAAGTCAAAGCCCGTAAAGACAAGTGCCCCGACGATAAAGGAAATCGCGACGACGAACGTTGTTGATTTCTTTAATGCCTCATCGAGCAACTCAAATGTCGCTGCTCCAATCAAGATTCCTGTTCCAAACGACATGATGTAACCGATCAGTCGTTGTTTTAAGGGTAAGTACAGTCCAAACAAGGCGCCAATGACAACGGCGCCACCTGCTAACGCACCCCAACCGAACGCACCCCACATATGATCGCCTCCTTCTTGTACTTTCTACCTGTTCTATATAATTCATAAACATAGCGAAAAGAAAGAAAAATAGTTCGAGACAAATGTAAGGGGCTGACTCCAAAAAAGAATGCCGCGTCTTTTCACGCTCTTTCCTCAGGCGAGACACAAGCTAGTTTTCCTGCTTCATTCAAGCAGGAAAGCAGATCTTGTTCGTCTCTGACAGCGCAAAAATGCGCTTTTTCCTGTAGGAGTGGCGTGAAACGCGTCATTCTTATCTTTGTGGAGAACGACTTCTTAAGTGATTAAATCTCAATCATCAGAATGGTTGTTTATTTAACCAATGACCACCGTCAAGAGCGATGCATTCTCCGTTCAAGTAGCGGGCTTGATCTGATACCATCCAGCTTGCGAGCGTCGCGATCTCTTCCGGTGTTCCGAATCGACCGAGTGGGACGTTGCGGCGAATTCGTTCCGCGTGTTCTGGTGATAAAGCGAGTTTATCGGCACCACCCGTTCGTTCGATCGGTCCCGGACTGATCGCGTTGACACGGGCTTGATATTTATAGCCCCATTCGACGGCAAGCGTCCGCGTCAAGTTCAGCACGCCGGCTTTTGCAGCAGCACTCGGAGCGACACCAGCGCCGGCCTGCCATGCATAAGAAGCGACGATATTGACGATTTGACCGCCAGCGACTTGATCTTCCTGCCAACCCTTGACAAGAGCGTGACAGCAGTTAAATGTCCCGTTGAGGACGATATCGATGACCGTCTTCCATCCATTCGGCGATAATTCGTCGGTTGGACAGATGAAGTTCCCGGCAGCATTGTTGATTAATGCCTCGAGACGACCGAACCGTTCGCGTGCTTGCTTGACAGCAGCAAGACAAGCGTCCGCGTCACGGACATCCATCTGAATCGTCAGATGCTCGCCTTGAATCTGTTCCAATGCTTCATCCATCAGTCGCAAGCGTTCTGCGTCACGTCCTGTAACGACGACATTCCAGCCAGCTTCCTTTAAAGCGATTGCCATCGCTTTTCCCATACCGTTTGTTCCACCCGTCACCATGATTGTTTGTGTCATATTGATTCCTCCTTTATGTAATGAATGAACGACCATTCATATTCTTTATTCAAAAAAGAAGGAGCGAACTCCTTCTTTTTTTACTTATTGTGTTGCAAGAGCTGTATCTGTTAAAACAGGAACGACTTGTTTCTTACGTGAAACGACACCTTCGAGGTAGACGAGGTTGTTCGTCGCTTCAAGACCATAAGCACGTTCGACGAGATTCGCTTCTTTCCCGAGGACGAGTCCGACTGAGTTGTTCGTCAAGATATCCGTGACGATGAAGACGAACAAATCAAGACCTTTTGCAAGGATGACTTCGTTGATCGCTGTTTCGAGTTCTTCTTGGCGAAGCAAGACTTCAGCTGTATCGACCGTGTTGACTTGAGCGATTTCGACTTTGAGTGTTCCCATCGTGAATTCTTTTGCGTCAAGTGAGATCAATTCAGGAACGGTTTTCTTCGAGAGATCAGCTCCAGCTTTGAGCATCTCAAGACCGTAGACGTTCGCATCGACACCGGCGATTTCTGCGAGTTCACGAGCTGCGATGATATCTTGCTCTGTGCAAGTCGGTGATTTGAACAGAAGCGAGTCAGAAATGATCGCTGATAGCATCAGACCAGCGATTTCTGGTTTGATTGCAACACCATGCTCTTTGTAGAGTTTGTTAAGGATCGTTGCTGTACAACCGACTGGTTCTGCCCGGTAATAGACAGGATCCGATGTCTCGAAGTTTGCGATTCGGTGATGGTCGATGACTTCTGTTACGGTAACAGCGTCGATATCGTTCGCACTTTGCTGACGTTCGTTGTGGTCGACTAAGATGACGTGTGACGCTTCTGTCGCGACTTCTGTCACTAGACGTGGTGCTGAAACTTTGAACGTATCGAGCGCGAATAACGTTTCATCATTCATCTCACCAAGACGGATTGCTTCGGCATTGACACCGAGCGCTTTCTTTAATTCTGCATAAGCGATTGCCGATGTGATTGTATCGGTATCAGGATTTTTATGACCAAATACTAAAACTTTTTCCATGACGTGTTCACTCCTCAATGATTGTTGTCTCGCCCTATAGTGTATCATATCTCGGATTTAGAAGGCGTTCATTTTCACTAGGATACCAGCGATTTTTTCACTCCAGAAGGGGTCTGACGCGTAAAAGACGTTCATGCCTTTTTGTTTGTTCCCGAGGTACGCCCCACGGAAATAACGTCCATCCCGATCGAGATAATCCTTTGCGATGAATCGGCCGGTCTGCTCGATTGAATCCGTCAAGGATTTATAAGCAGTTGCATCTTCTCCCGGGGCAGAATCCGTCGCATTGACGCCGAATAGATTATTTTTTTCGCGGGCAATCTCAGACCGTCCATAGTCGGATTCGTGGATGGCGTGTGCAAGCAGGTAGGCCGCGTTGACCCGGTATTTCTTTTCAACGGACTTAAAGACTTTTCCTTTCCCGACCAAAGGGCTGTCCGGCGCTTGCTCCTTAATGAACGCATCGAGTTGTTTGGCACTCAGGCGCGTCGGTTTCGTCAAATCACGTGTCAGTGTCTTCGATTCGACGTATTTGCTCGTCCGAGACGTCGCGTTCGTCGCTTCACCAGCGACAATCAATCCACCAAGTCCACCGTCAGCAACGATGTAGTGAAGGAGTCGATTTCCCTTCGTCTGATAGTACGACGGATTCGAGACACGTTCTGCCGGGAACGGACGTAAGCGATCCGTTGGGACATAACCAGTTGCGCCTGCGACGCTGACGCGACTCGTCTGTTCACCGAACTGAAGCAATTGGACGCGTGTGCCGGAAGCGACATAGGTAAGCCGTTTCTTTAAATCGGCGTCATGATGAATCGACAGAATACCGCGATCATCGACGATTCCGGTACCTTGTCCACCGAGATAGACGTAGCGGTCGTCCGATGAACGCTTGACAGCACCACGCTGACCCGCATACTCCTTTGCCTCGGCGAACGTTTGGAAGTCTTGTTCGTTGATTGTACCTTTCTCATAGCGCTCAGCTGTATAAGGAGCCGGTGGGGATAAAACTGTCTTCGGTTCCTCACGAAGCCAAAAGAACAAGAGAATGCCGATGAGGAAAAAGAAGAGTAATCCTTTTAGTGAGCTAGTCCGGCGCACGGGGCGACCAGGACGGATAGTGCGTGTCGTCAAAGAAAATCACGTCCTTTAAAAAGCAATGGACATTCGTGTCCAACGTAGGTAGTCTAACAAAGAAAAACAAAAGGGAGGTGAACCTGATGCAAATCGGTTATCGAACGCTGAAGACGGCAGTCGCTGCCGCGCTCGCGATGTGGATTGCGGAGCGACTTAAGCTCGATTATTACGTCTTTGCTGCGATCATTGCGATCTTGAGTATCCAATCGACACGAAAGAAGACGTTTCGGTCGTCTTACGAACGGATCATGGCGTCATTACTTGCCATCGTACTTGGATTCATTCTGTTCGAAGTCATCGGTTATCGTCCGGTTACGTTATTGATCTATTTCATTTTATTCCTTCCATCCGTTCAACGCCTCCGACTTCAGGACGGTTTCATCACGAGTGTCGTCATACTGACACATTTGTATACTGAACGTCAGCTCAACGCACACATCCTGTTGAATGAATCCTTATTGCTCGGAATTGGTGTTGGTGTCGGAATGCTTGTCAACATGTACATGCCAAGTCTTGATTTGTTGATCGACGACCGACGGGAAAAAATTGATCAACGGATCGCGTCCTTATTCTATGAAGTCGCGGCCGCGATCGAGACAGGGAGAGTCAATCATCATGCGTTGACGCTTGACGAGACGGAACGTCTGTTACATGAGGGAAAAGATGCTGCCTTAAAACGGATGGGGAATGCGATCGGTCGACGTAATGACGATGAGGACTATGCCTATTTCCGGATGCGCGAACAACAATTCGAGCTCCTACGTGGCATCGTCCATCATGCGGAGGAACTTGTTCTCGTTGTCGAAGAAGGAAAAAAAGTCGCCGCCTTCTTTCGGACGATTGGCGACAATGTCCGACCTGAAGCCGACGCAATGGTATACATTTTAGAACTAGAAGCGCTATTGACGCGTTTTCGTGCCTCTGCCTTACCCGTCACGCGGGAGGAGTTCGAGGTTCGATCTGCCTTGTTGCATATGCTGCAGGAAGCAGAGCAATATTTGCGTCTCAAACAACGCTACGTCAATCAAAAGAAATAGAACATCGTTGAAGCGAATGTTCCGAGTAGGAAAATCGCTAAGATTCCGATCGTCGTCCATTTAATGATCCGTTGTTGTTTCGATGGTCTTGCCATATCGTCATGTCCTCCTCTCTCATATCGACTGATTACTGCCATTGTACAAACAACCTTTCAGAAGTGCAAATGGCTGTCAGGATGGTATACTAATAAAGCGCTATTGGATTGAAGTATATTAGAGGAGGTTTTTGTCATGGTCAATGAACAACGCGTATTGGATACGTTTTTAGAGCTTGTCCAGATCGATTCGGAATCAAAAGAGGAAGCACGGATTTGTGCTCACTTGAAAAAAACGTTTGAGGATCTCGGATGTGACGTTTTTGAGGATGACGCTTCGTCTAAGACGGAACACAAAGGAAATAACTTGATCGTCACGCTTCCGGCAACAAAAGACGGGATCGATAAAATTTATTTCACTTCCCATATGGATACAGTATTCCCGGGTCAAGGAATCAAACCAATCATCGAGGACGGTTATGTCAAGACGGACGGCACGACGATTCTTGGAGCAGATGATAAAACGGGACTCGCTTCACTAATTGAACTCGTTCATGTACTCAATGAGACAAAACAACCACACGGAAAAATCCAGTTCGTCATTACAGTTGGTGAAGAATCTGGACTTGTTGGGGCGATGGTCCTTGATTCATCGAAAATTGATGCGGATTACGGTTTCGCACTCGATTCAGACGGAAAAGTAGGGGACATCATCACCGCTGCTCCAACCCAAGCAAAAGTCAATGCGAAGATTTTTGGAAAAACAGCTCACGCTGGTGTCGCACCAGAAAAAGGGGTCTCGGCGATTACGATTGCTTCAAAAGCCATCGCGAAGATGCCACTCGGTCGGATTGATGAAGAGACGACAGCTAACATCGGACGGTTCAGCGGTGGTGGTCCATCAACGAACATCGTTTGTGATTATGTAGAAATTTTCGCGGAAGCACGTTCACTTGTTGCTCCGAAGATGGAAGCGCAGACTGAGAAGATGAAAGCGGCGTTTGAAGAAGCAGCGGCAGAACTCGGTGGTCGTGCCGAAGTGGAAGTCAAAGTCATGTACCCAGGCTTCAAGTTCGAAGATGGAGATCAAGTTGTCGAAGTCGCAAAAGCAGCCATCACACAACTTGGACGTACACCACGTCTCTTGCATTCTGGTGGCGGATCAGATGCCAATGTCATCGCTGGTTTCGGTATTCCAACGGTCAACTTGGCGGTCGGATATGAAGATATCCATACGACGAATGAGAAGATGCCAATCGAAGAACTCGTCAAAACAGCGGAACTTTGTGTGACGTTAGTCGATTACATCACGAACAAATAAGCTGATGGAACACAAAAAGAGTGTATCGCGACATTGCGATACACTCTTTATCATTGTACGATTAAACTACTTGAGGACGATCCACATATTCCATAGACTCTAAAACGAGTTCTTCTGTACATAATAAGGTCGAAGCGATTTCATCGATTTGAATCGACTTTCCGTATTTTTGCCGATAACTCTCGTTTAGTTTACGGGCTTCCCGGACGATCCGGGCATATGTCCGTTCAATCTTAGTCATGGAAAAAACCACCTTCCAAATCTGAATAGGTACAGTTTACCATGCTTCAACAGACGAAAGGTGTATTTTGTGTATAAAAAATGCTAATTTTACGAAAAGGGGAAAAAGATGGAATTTTATTTTTTAGGGACAGGAGCCGGTATGCCGTCAAAACAACGGAACGTTACTTCGATTGCCTTGTTACACCCCAAAATGACCTGGTTGTTCGATTGTGGAGAGGCGACGCAACATCAAATCTTACACAGTCCGATTAAACCACGAAAAGTCAACGCGATCTTCATCACCCATTTACATGGGGATCATATTTTTGGATTACCAGGATTTATCAGTACGCGAGCTGCCTTAGAAGGAACGACACCGCTAACGATCTATGGACCGACAGGGATTAAGGAATGGATGGACGCGACATTAAGGATTACAGGAACATATTTACGTTATCCACTCCAGATCGTTGAAGTCGAAGATGGTCAAACATACGAACAAGATGGTTTCCGCGTGACGGTGCGGTCACTTGAGCACCGTTTTCCGGCGTTCGGGTACCGCCTAGAAGGACCAGAAGAGCGTGGGGCATTGCGTGTCGATGCACTGAAGGCACTTGGAGTTCCTTCCGGTCCACTCTATCGCCGAATCACACTGGAAGAAACCTTTGAATTCGATGGCACGGTCTACGCATCGTCTGACTTTTTAGAATCTCCCAAACCAGGTGTCAAGCTAGCGGTTCTTGGCGATACGATGCCGTGCGCGGCGTCGATAGAGCTCGCGCGAGATGTCGATGTATTAGTCCATGAAGCAACGTTTGCCGATCGAGAAGTCGAACATGCGGGACGCTTCGGTCACTCGACTGCTCGACAGGCAGCTGTCATCGCGGATACGGCGCAGGTAAAAAAGCTCCTCTTGACGCACGTATCTGCGCGTTATGTCGATCAAGAAGAAGTACTGGAACAAGAGGCACGAGAAGTATTTGCAAACAGCCATCTCATGTTTGATCACCGGGTCGTCCCGGTCAAAGGGTAAAAGATGGACTTTCTCATTTTATGGGCACTCTTTTTACTGGCTGCTAGTGGCTTAGCGTTTTTACTTGAACGGCGAACGGAAAAAGAAACATACTTGTATATGAAGTTCATTTTTTATGCGTGCCTCGGCGCCGTGTCGTTTCCAGTCTATGATATTCAATTACCGCTCGGCATCATCATCTTTTTGATCGTGTTGCATCCGAAAAAGAATTCACGTTATAAACGATACATGGCATTATTCGGGTTCTTGTTCTTCCTGTTTCAACTGTTCCTCGGACCGTTTGATGCCGGAACGTTGCGGGAAGAAACTCAACAGATTGGTCGCGTGACCATCACGGATGATTCGTTCGATCGCTTTCTCGCACAAGTCGAACGCCGTGTAGGAGAAGACGGATTACGGTTGGAACAAAGCCAGCTAATGTTCGATCGAGGCGGGAATCTACGGAATGCTTCGTTTGAGATGCTCGTCCAAACTCCGAAACGGTTCATTCGTTATGATGTCAGTTATCAAGAGTTGACCGGAACGATTTCCTATCGACCACGTGAAGAGTTGGCAACGAAATCATTGATATCGTATTATCAAAAACTGATTGATGCGAACCAATCGTTTGAGACGTTACGAAAACTCTCGATGCATGAGATTTTACATGATTCCAAAACCCCCTATGTCGAGATGGATCTCGATGGGCTCTACGAAACGTTTAGTCTGCAGGATGCGACAGTATTTTTGATTGATGACAAAGGAAAACTTATTCCGTATGTTAATACAGGGGACGATGTCTTAGCGAATGCGATTCGCCTGACCTATCTGCGGTCTGACGGTCAATCATTACGAGACAAAACCATTCTGTTATACAATTACAGCTTTGAGACCTCAAGGCGAAAAGGAGTCGTACGATGAAAAAATGGTTATTTGCTGCAAGTATCGTGTTACTTGCCGGTTGCGCAGAAGCAAAAGAGGAACAACAAACAGCGTCTTGTGAGACCGAAGTCAAGGTGTCGGTCGTGGATCACGTCAAGGATAAGACATTATTCGATAAAGACGTGTGTTTAAATAAAAAAGATACAGCACTGGATGCGCTTGAAGATACAACGCTTGATGTCGTTAAAACAGGTAAAGGTGAGATGGCATATGTAACGGCAGTCGATGGGATTCGTGAAAAGTCAGCTGGAGCAGGGAGTGGCTGGGTCTTCGGTGTCAACGGAAAACCCGGGGAAGTCGGTGCCGGGAGTTATGAACTGAAAAAAGGAGACCGTCTCGAATGGCGGTTTGAAAAAGATGCAATGGCTTATTTTGAGTAAACCAGAACGGGAGCGACTTCACCCAGTGAACGTCGCTCTCTTTTTCATCGGGATGATTACGATTCCATTCGTCCTCACACACGATCAAACGATCATCGTGGTCTATCATCTACTCTTGTTCTTATTCGTTCAAGAGCGGACTATTTTTCGATATCTCTTACTTCCTGCTCTCTATGCCGTCATGATGTGTGTACCACTCTTATATGGAGCAAGCATCGATTCGTTTGCCATATATGAAACGACGATCCAGGTGACATTATTCGTCACCTCAAGTCAATGGATCTTCACGTTAGTTCGACTTGATCAGATGGGACCGTTGTTTCGTTTCCTACCCCGACTAACACGATTGACGGGTATGGTCCTGGCACTAATTCCCTCGTTTTTACGGACTTGGCCGGAGGTTAAGATGAGTCATCCTGATGCGTCGCTTGGCATTCGTCTGGAACGGATGGCGGCCTATCATATCATCCCGATCGAAGCGGCACCGTCTCGTTTACGACCGTTCGCGCGACGGGATGTTCAGACCGGAGTCCTGCTAACAATGGGAGTCCTGCTTTGTTTCACATCATGGGCAATCGCTTCGGCTCTGTTGCTACCAATATCATTATTAGTTACAAAGGGAGGAATGCGGGATGCCTATCATGTATACCGACAACGATCGAGAAGAGCGACTGCGACATCAGGCAATCGAGCATGATCAATCAGTCTTGACACCAGAGCGCCTCCTACATGGACGTGTCCGGGACTTGCTTGCGACCGTCTCCTTGTTTCGAGCCGGAGAACTCGCGACCTTACTTGGCTTAGAAGCCTTTTTTGAAGCGGAGTCGAGTGAACTTTCGGCTGGGGAACAACAGCTCGTCGGACTCGGTCATGCCTTGTCTTCGTCACCAAATACCCTGTTCTTGTCGGAACCGTTCCTCTTTCTTGATCATGTCAGGCGAAAGAGATTAATGGGATTGCTTGAAGAAATCGAACGACGGTTTGGTTGTCAGATCCATTGCTCGATGACGATACAATCCGACTTGTCCATCACGAGTCGCGCCACTGAACTGACAGGTCGTATCCTGAATCGGATCGAAAACGTCCAACACCGTTATCCGTTACAGACACGCTATGCACTCGTGACAGAAAAATTGTCGTTTCACCAAGGTGAACGCATTGCGATCGTCGGTGCGAATGGTAGTGGGAAATCGACGTTACTACGACTCGCGCTCGGTGTCGAGCGCCCGCTATACGGAAAAGTCCGGCGGTCGGGGGAGACGCATTATGTACCAGCGCATCCGATGCTTGCGCCATTAGACGATCGAAGCGGTAGTTTTACGACGCAAAAAAAACGTCTCTTGGACGGTATCGAATGGAGTAAAGACAGCTATTACTTTGATGAACCGACGGCTGGACTTGATGACAGCGCACGAATGGATTTTGTCGCATCGTGGAAGAAGAATCCAACAAATCTGATCGTTATGGCGACGCATGATCCAGTTCTAATTCGGGCAGCACAGCGGATCATCTATCTCGTGCACGGAGAAGTGGCTTTCGATGGACCAACGAAGCACTTTTTACAAGAAAGTCGGTTGTTCGTATGATCGTCGTAACGGTTCTGATCGTTTCTTTGTTCTTGATCATGTTTGAGAGACTTCAGGTGACAGATCAACGATTACGGTTCATCGCTATCATGACGGCAGCGGCAATCGTTGGACGTTTGTTGTTTTCCAGTTTGCCGAACATTCAGCCGGCAACGGCCCTCGTCTTATTAGTAGCCGTCTTCGTTCATCCAATCGCCGGTGCTATCTCTGGGATGCTCATCGTCGTATTGACGAGTTTATTTTTAGGAAGCGGTCCGTTCGTCCTCTTTCAGGCGCTGGCGTATGCAACGATTGCCAGTTTAGGATTCATTCCGTTTCTTCGATCCCGAATCGTATTGACCGGGTATGGTTTTTTTGCTGGCTTTTTATATGGATGGGTGAGCAATCTCGGTTTCTTGGTATTAACCGGGTTCTCGTGGCAAGCCTTTTTGACATTACTTGTGACCGGGGGAACGTTTGACTTACTTCATGGATTCAGTAACGCGGTATTCATCTGGATATTGTTTCCGATTTTTTTACGAATTTTGCATTCATTCGATGAAAAGAGGGGTACAGAATAGTAACATACCGAACAGGAGGGAAGGCATATGCTGGGATCATCGATTTCGCTTGCTTATGTCGTCATGTTACTCATCGTCTCGAGCATCGGCTTAGTGTTTGGTAGTATTTTGTTGATGAAAGGTACCATTAGAGGACGCTACGCCGCTTGTTACTTACTCGCTGCCTCCGTTTTCCCGGGCGCCATGTTGATTACCTCATCAGAAGGATTACAATGGCAATATTTACGATTCGAGAGTTCATGGTTCCTCGCGATTGTTTCCTGGTTACTCGTCTTATCGACGGGGTACCTCGTCTCAATCACGGGTGCGCTCGTCGTTCGTTATCTGTATCATTATACGATGACATTTGATCGCGTCAAACGTTATGTGACGCGACGCTTTCGTCATCGCGAAGCGTAAATACAAAAACGGAAGAACCAGATATCTGGCTCTTCCGTTTTTTCATGAATTCGCGTACAGGAGATCTTCTTCTGTCGAGGATTCTTGCTGACGTGCAGGATTTTGGATTCTTCCTGTTACTTCCGTTAGGAGACGACGCGGCAGGAGACGAGACAAGGAAACCATGGCCCGGTTGCTTACACCTGGAACGACGACGCGGCGTCCTTTGAGCATGCCACGGTACCCAGCGAATGCGACGAGGTGTGACGGCATACTCTTGAACGGTAGCGTGATGTTCGCCCGGTCGAAGAAGTTCGTATCGGTCGGTCCTGGGCAGAGACAAGTCACACTGACACCCGAGCCGTCGACTTCTGTCGCAAGTGCTTCCGAGAACGACAGGACATAGGCTTTCGTTGCATAGTAGACACTCATGTATGGTCCTGGCATGAAGGCAGCGACCGACGCGACATTCAAGATGCGTCCGAAGCCACGTTCGACCATTCCCGGTAAGAGACGTTTCGTCAAATCCGTCAAGGCGACGACGTTGACCTGAATCGAGTTAATGTCTTCTGTTGGATCGATTTCCGCAAAGCGTCCCGACGTGGCGAAGCCGGCATTATTGAACAATAGATCGACCGTCAATTCTTGTTCCTCTAAGTATTGCACGAGACGATCAACGTTGTCGCTTAGTGATAAATCAGCAGCGAATACATAGACCTTGATCTGATAGCGTTTTTCAAGGATCTGTTGAAGCTCCTTCAATTTTTTCTCATTGCGGGCAATAAGGACACAATCAAAACCATCGCGCGCTGCGAGAACAGCGAGATCGAGTCCGATTCCACCTGATGCACCGGTAATCAGTGCCGTTTTTCGTAACATAGGACATTCCTCCATTCGAAATCGTGAATCTGAGTCTAGTGTATACCATTCCATACCGTTCCCGCGAATCCTGTTTAGTAAGCATTTACTTTTCTTATCACTGGTCCAACCAGTATGATAGAACAGTAGAGGGGAAGTGGAACAGATGAGGAAAAAAGTAACCGTCGCCTTGTTGCTCGCGACGTTTTTAGCCGCGATCGAGGGGACGATCGTTGCAACAGCAACACCTGTCATGGCGAGTGAATTGAACGGGGCGAAATTAGTCAGTTGGATCTTTGCCGGGTTCTTATTGTTCATGGCGGTATCAACGCCGATTTACGGCAAGATGGCAGATTTATATGGTCGAAAACGGGTTCTGTTATTCGGGATTGGCGTCTTCACCGTCGCTTCGTTAGCCTGTGGACTCGCTCAATCGATGGAGATGTTGATCGTTTTCCGCGCCGTTCAAGGAATCGGGGCAGGAGCTGTATTGCCGATCGCGATGACGATCATCGGTGATTTGTATACATATGAGGAACGAGGGAAAATCCAAGGAGTGCTCAGTGCCGTGTGGGGGATTTCGGGTGTCGCTGGACCACTTGTCGGTGGATTCCTCGTCGAATCGCTTTCGTGGCGGTATATTTTCTTACTAAACGTACCGTTTGCCTTGTTATCGTTTTTCATGATCGTCGTTTACTACAAAGAGACGGTCAGGGAAACGGAGCGGAAAATCGATTACCGGGGTGCCTTATTGTTTGCGCTCGGGATGAGTGCGTTTCTGTACGGTTTATTGTCGGGCAGTGAGTCGGAGACGTTCTTGCGGCCGATCATTCTAGCGAGCTTTTTCATTAGTTTCGTATTATTGTTCACGTTCTATCGGGTCGAGAAAAAGGCGAGCGATCCACTCTTGCCACCAGCAGTCATTCGCCATCCGGTCATTCTCGTGATCAACTTAGCGGTCTTCTTTTCCGCCTGGGTGCTCGTCTCGATGTCAGCGTATATTCCGATTTTTGCCCAAGGGGTACTCGGGAAGAGTCCGACCGAAGCTGGTTTCATGTTGATGCCACTGTCGCTTTTTTGGACGCTGACCGCCATCATCGGTGGACGGACGATTGGTGTCGCCTCACCCCGGTACCGGACTATGACAGGAATGGGGCTGCTGATCGTCGGTACAGTAATTTTATCGTTGATCACGCGCGAATCAAGTGATGTTTTCATCTATCTTGCCGTTTCGCTGATCGGAATTGGTTTTGGTCTCTCGCAACCCGTCTTTATGGTCGTCTTGCAGACTTCCGTCGATTGGTCACTTCGTGGCTCAGCGACGGCCGTCAACTCGTTCTTGAGTACGACGGGGCAGACGCTTGGTGTTGCGATCTTCGGTACGATCTTCAACCTATCCATCCTTCGTTCGTTTGCAGCGTCGGACACGCTTTCAGGGTACGCGATTGATCCATTCTTCCAATCAAGTACGGCTAAAAAGTTCGGGCAAGACGTGCAGTATGCGGCAGAAATTGCGTTGTCGCATGGATTACGTTACGTCTTCATTGGCGGAGTCCTTTGTGCGATTCTTGCGTTTGTGATGACATGGCGTTTACCGAAAGTTCGACCTGACGATCCACGATCGTAACGAAAAAGCGAACCAGGATGATCATCATCCTGGTTCGCTTTTGTCATGAGGAAGATTGACTAGTGGCACTTTCACGCTGGGCGAGCTGTTCACGAATATCACGTTCATTGCGTCGGAGGAACAATCCGATTCCAATCAAGAGTAAAGCAGCACCGGTGATTTGAATCCATGTTAACTTCTCGTTAAACAGATAATACCCAAAGATCATGCCCCAAACCGCTTCGCCAAGGATCGTGATGCTGACGATGCTAGCGCTGACACGAGCGAGCGCCCAGTTGAATAAATTGTGACCGAGTAACGTTGGGAAGACGGCAAGAAGAATATACAGCCACCAGTCTTGTTGGAACGCAGCGACGAGATTCGTTGATTGAATCAATGATAACAAAAGCAAGACGAGCGACGCGACAGCGTAGACACCGAACGAATAGAGATTCGTCGAAACGCTTGTGCGGACGTGTTGACCGAGCAACCAGTAACCAGCGACTAAAATCGTTGCGAGCAAAGCAAGACCGTCCCCGATCAAGGCGCGCATGCCGACGGCGATATCTCCGTAAGCGACGAGACCGCCACCGAACAAGGCGACAGCGACGAACAGGAGTGCCTTGCGCGACGGGTGTTGTTTGAAAAATAACGCGTTACCGGCAAGGACAAAAATCGGACTTGCGGTCACGAAGAGCGTTGAGCTCGCAACTGTCGTATAATCAAGAGAGAGAAACCACAGCCAAAAATGCCCGGCGAGCAAAATGCCACTTAATAGCATATGCCGAATCGTCGACGAACTGAGTTGCAAAAGTTCCTTCAAGCGAATGAGTGGGAGCAACAATAAGGTCGAGAACAGCATGCGGTAAAAGGCGACAGCCTCGATCGGGGTCTCCGCCCATTTGACGAAGATTGCCGATGTTGAAATAAAGAATAAAGCCATGAATAACGTAAAATAGGGCATGGGTACCTCCACATGTCTGAAGTAAGGAAATGAGGGTGAAGCGTGTGCAATTGATCATTGCTGAAAAACCAAAACAAGCTGAAAAACTGGCAGCTCCGTATCCGTCTGTGAAGCGGGACGGCTATATCGAAATCAAACCGTGTGACCGATTTCCGCAAGGGGCAAAACTCGCCTACGCGGTTGGACATTTATGCGAACTGCAGGAGCCGGCGCATTATGACGCCAAGTGGAAACGATGGAACTATGACCATTTGCCAATTATCCCGGAACGATTTGATTACCGACTGGCAAAAGGTAAAAGTAAACCGTACCAAGTCATCAAAAAATTATTGAATGAGCGGACGACGACTTCCATCATTATAGCATCGGATGCCGAGCGAGAGGGAGAGGCAATCGTCCGATTGATCTTACGTCTCGCGAACAACGCAAAACCACTGCAACGACTCTGGATTTCGAGTCTGACGCCGCAAGCCGTTGACCATGGGTTTGCGAATCTGCTTGATGGAAAGGAAACAGAGAACATCTTCCATGAGGCGATGAGTCGCGCTTGCGCCGATTGGCTGATCGGGATGAATGCGTCCCGTGCGTATACGACGTTACTGAAGAAGAAGGGCATCGCCGACGTCTTTTCCCTCGGACGAGTCCAGACACCGACGCTTGCACTGATCGTCGAACGGGAAAAACAGATCGAGGATTTCCGACCGGAGACATATTATGAAGTCGAGGCGGATTTTACGCGATACAAAGGAAAATATATCAATGCGCAGAAACAGACGAAGCTGAGTGATCGGGAACAGGCACAAGCAATCGTGGATCGGACGAAAGGAATCGGAATCGTCGCCTCCATCGAGAAAAAACGGCAGACGGAACGACCGCCATTTTGGTTCAGTTTATCGCTCTTACAAACCGAAGCGAGCCGACGGTTTGGTCTCGGTGCAAAAGAGACGCTCGATATCGCGCAAAAACTCTATATCCGTGGTTGGATCAGTTATCCGCGAACAGACTCGTCCTTCGTGACCAAAGAGGAAGCGGGACAGTTCCCAGTCATTCTTGATCGGTTATTAAAACAAGCGGAATATAGTCCAATCAAGGATGTCCTGACGAACAATCCAGCAAACGATAAACGCTACGTCAATCCGGCGAAGGTCAGCGACCACTATGCGATCATTCCAACAGAAGAGGCGGGTGCCGTCGCCAAGCTCTCTGGACGAGATGCGCAAGTCTACGATTTAATCGTTCGCCGTTTCCTTGCTGCCTTTGCACCGGACGCCGTCTCGGAGAAGACGGAAATCGTGACGACGCGTGAGATGGACCGTTTTTTGACACGCGGCAGTCGGACGATTGATCCGGGTTTTAAACAAGTCTTACAAATCGAGTCAAAAGAAGTCGAATTGCCAGCCGTCGAACGAAGACAAGAGATGCCGATCAAAGGCTGTCGTCTGCTCGAGAAACAAACGGAGCCGCCGAAACGCTATACGGAAGGGACGCTCATCCTCGGTATGAAAACAGCTGGTAAGTTGCTTGAAGACGAGCTGCAAGCGATCATGAAGGAAGTCGAGGGACTCGGGACGGAAGCGACCCGTGCCGGGATCATCGACGGACTAAAACGGCGGGAATACATCAAACTCGTCAAAAAAGAGATTCATCCGACGCCAAAAGGTCGGATCTTGATCGATGCCGTGACGGGGAGTATTCTTGCTTCGCCAGAGATGACAGCGAAGTGGGAGAGCCGTCTCGAGCAAATCGGTAAAGGGGAAGCGTCTGCCGCCCAGTTCATTGAACAGGCGAAGAAACTGTCGGAGCATCTCGTCGTTGATGCCAAGCAACGGATCGAACAACTCGCTGTTGATCCGACGCAAGTCAAGAGTAAGTCCCCGCGTGGTGCGACAAATCGTCCGGTTGGTCCGTGCCCGCTGTGCCAATCAGCGGTTCTTGATCGTGGGAAGTTCTATGGTTGTAGTGGGTATCAAAAAAACAACTGCGGCTTTACGTTACCGAAAACGATCCTTGGTGCTCGATTGACACAAACGGAAGTCAAAAAGGTACTCGCTGGACAAAAAACGAAGCCACTCGAGATGAAGAAGAATGCCCGCCAGTTCAAGGCGATGCTTTATCTCGAACGCGAACAATTAAAATTTGAATTCACGAAAGGGGAAGACTGATGCAATACGAACTGATTCAAAATCAAACGTTTCGTCCTGTCTTTGAACGACTTTTACAGGAAGGGCACCGCTTAACGGTCTGGTTTCCGGATCATATTGAGGTGCAGTCAGCAGAAGGACTCGTCGAAGAAGCAGAAGAACTATTCGGTGTGACAGCAGAAGTGATCGATGATCCACAATCATTCGGCAAGCATATCCTCCTCCCATACTTGACGGAAGTCGAGCACCGGGAAGATGGATTCATCCGCTATGAAGCTGAACTGACGGAGGAGTTACGTCAACTCGTACGCGAATTGACGTTACCGATGTTGACAGAGGGTGACTTTGAGGTGTTGTATTCGTATCAAATCGAGACGGAGACGGAACGGTTCTTCGTTGAAGACTGGTTCCAAGCCGAATTACAAAAACTACCTAACTAGGTGAAACTTTCTTGAAGAGGATAACGTAGGATAAGTGATCGTTATTATTCTATTCATTTGGAGGGCTCATCATGTTCACAGTAGCATTCATGGAAAGCGAACTGGGAGGCGACGGCTTCTTTTCAGGTATGCCGATTTTCATGGTCGGATTTTTCGTTCTCATCATCGGTTTCATTCTGTTCGGAGTCATCTCTTCAGCCTCAAAAGGAATCTCAACAAATTCATTGACGCAACAACTGCGCGAGCATGCAGCGCGTCTTGTCAGTCCAGTGGAATCAGATGCACTAAACTACGTCGCTTACTTAGAAACGCTAACAAGTTTTCCGGTCGAAAAGACGAACCTTGAACCGTTACGGATTGCGACCGGTATTTTAAGGCTCATTCAAGGAGCAGATCAGATTTCTGAAACGACTGAAAAACAAGTCTTAGCCCAGTATTTACGACTTGGCATTTTGGATGCGGATCATTTAGCGGATGAACAGCCAGTTCGGAGCCATAGTCACCACCATCATCATTGAAAAGAGTCCTGCTGGGCTCTTTTTTTGTTGGAAACGATTGAATCGTGACATCTAATTGTCATATACAACGATTTAGATTAAAGTTGTATGAAATTGAAATCTTTTTGAGCAGAATGCTGTGTATCGATTGAAAAAAGTTTACAATGAATGGACGGGAATACCTTTATTGCTGGAGAAAGATAAAGGGAAAGGAGTTGAATTCCTTTAATGAAAACATGGCTGAATCGAACGATTGGACGGCAAATCATGTCTGCGTTTTATGTGATTTTTCTGACACTGCTGCTAACGACAGGTGGTGTCTACCTATATACGAAACAACAGGTGGATGAATCACGCCAAGAATTAAAGATGTTAAACGAACATCGGACACGGGCGACCGATTTGTACGAATCATGGCAAAGCATGCAGTACGAGATGCGTGGCTTCGTCTTGCTTGGTGACGAAGAGATGTTAAAAGAAATCGAAGCAAAGAAAAATGGCATCAATCGACAAACGACATGGTTCGAGCGCAATGCACGCTTCAAAGAAGAACGGCAGTATGCAACGGACGCACGGGAACTCTATACAGCGTATACCCAACGCGTCATGCCGAGCCTCGTCAATTATGTCGCGGCGAAAAAAGACGGCAAAGTGACGGAACCGTTCTTGAAGATGCCGACGCTTGGAAAGGTTACGAAATCAAAACCACTCGATCCACAGCGGAAGTTCAACATCAAGACGAAGAGTGCGGCTGATATGAGTTCAAGTATCGTTGATATGGAGACGGTCTTCACAAAATATCGTAATTCCTTAAACGATCAAGAGATGGCGGCGCAAGAGCAGCTTGGTAAACAAGTCAACTCGTCGCAAATTCTCGGAGCCGTCAATATTGCAATCCTCTTATTGATTACTCTCGTTTTCGTCCGACCATTCGTCCGCCGCTTGACGCGTCAGTTGCGTCAGTTGAACCGGGAAAGTGGACGACTCGCTAAAGGTGAGGATGCGACACCGATCGTCATCACGAATCGTCAAGATGAGATTGGTGAGTTGACGACGACGTTCAACCAGATGGCAGCCGCCATTTCCGGGCAAAAACATCAACTCGTCGCAAGTAACGACGAACTACAAAGTCAACAGGAAGAATTAATTGCCCAGCAAGAAGAACTTCAATCGCAACAGGAAGAACTCGAAGAAGCACTCGACATCACGTTACGTAACGAGACCCATTTGCGTTATCGCAATGAGTTGACCGAGACACTTGCGTCTCGCGAAACGTTGACGGCGTATCCGGCGATCATCGAAAAATTGATTACGATTACCGATGCGGAGCTCGGAGCAATCGTCTTCCTAGAGCAAGACCGCTATACGGATCTCGTCTCTTACGGGATGACGGCAGCTCAGGAGCACCAGTTATTACATGCTTCGACGTCATTACTCGAACGCACACGTCAAAACAAGCGTGCTGTTCGCTCGACGAAACAAGTCGCGAGTCATCATCCGCTCCCATATCCGTACGCGATGTACGAAATCGTCGTACCGGTGATGGATCCAGCGACGAACACAATGATTGCAAGCATTTATCTCGTCCGTTACCGGGATGCCTTTACGGAAGAGCAGACGAACGAAATCTGGTCGTTCTCCCGTCAATTGGCACTCTCCTTGCTCCGGATGCGTGTCTTCGAAGAAGTCGAACGAGAACGGGAAAAGACGTCCAAACTTCTCCATTCGATTCGGGAAGCGGTCATCTATATCGAAGGAGAGACGATTTTTGCCAATAAACCATTGCTCGCTTTATTCCATCATCCGGCGCACGATCAAGTGGCGGAAGAAGGACTGATGACGCTCGACGTCAAAATCGAAGAGTTGGCAGTGCAAGTCGATCAACATGAGGCGTTCTTAACCTACATGGATCATGTCTGCAGTCAGGAAATTCCGACGGAGAGCTTGGCGTTGTCCTTAAATAAGGAAGAGCGATTCGTCACGCTGTATGCAGAGGAAATTCATTACGGTGGTTGTTTCCGCGGTACGATGCTCGTCTTACGTGACGTGACGGCAGAGACAGCGATCGACCGGATGAAATCGGAATTCGTCTCGACCGTCTCGCATGAGTTGCGGACACCGCTTGCCTCGATTTACGGCTACACGGAATTGATGCTCGCGCGCGACGTCCAGGAATCAAAACGTCAACGGTATCTCGAGACGATTCATGCGGAAACCGAACGGTTGACGAACCTCGTCAACGACTTCCTCGATGTCCAGCGCATGGAATCGAGTCAGCAGCAGTATGACTTCAAACCGCTTGATTTGACGAAAGTCATTCAGGAAACGGTCGAGTTCCATACGGCTTCGGCAAAAGATCACGAGCTAGTCCTTGATTTTGAAGAAACGACGACGGGGCGGATTCATGCTGATGAACAAAAAATGCGTCAGCTGTTCACGAACCTGATCAACAATGCAATCAAGTATTCACCGGATGGTGGTCAAATCACGATCACGATGCGTCAAGTCGAAGATCGTGTCCAGCTGAAGATCGAAGATGAGGGAATCGGCATTCCGCGTCACGCGTTACCACAACTGTTTAGTAAGTTTTACCGAGTCGATAATTCGGATAGTCGAAAAATCGGTGGTACCGGACTTGGTCTTGCGATTTGTCAGGAAATCGTTCGTTCGCACGAAGGAATGATTCATGTCGAATCAACGGAAGGTGTCGGGTCCGCGTTCATCGTCGAACTACCGATCGTCCAGTCCGTCGTACCGGTCACGGAATCGGCAGATGAATGTTAATGTCAAAAGCGTTCTTTGATTTTTTAATCAAAGGGCGTTTTTTTGTTGGTTTCATCTGCAAAACGGGAATTAACTACTATCAAATAGAAAGGAAGTGAGGAGATGCGGCGAAGCAGATGGCCTTGTTAAGTCCGACGATCGTTCATTCTTTGGATCCTGATCGAAGCCAGTAGTTCGTTCATTCCAGCGTATGTGATTGAGCGCTTTTACTGGGAAGACCGGGGAATGAGCATTTCCGACGTCGTCATCGCAGAAATCGTCTTTGCTTGGGTCATGTTGATTGGTGAGGTTCCGTTCGGTTTGTTATCCGATCGGTGGGGCAGAAAGACGTTCATTCTGGCTGGTTTCGTATGTGAGTGGTTATCGTTTACGGTGTTGCTTGAAGCCTACTCATTACCTGCTTTCCTCTTGGCGATGGTCCTTACTGGCATCGGTGGCGCAGCACTTAGTGGAGCGCTTGAAGCCCACGTCTATGAAACATTGCGAATGCATAGGAGAGAAGAGCGATTCGAGACGGTCTGGCGAGTGATTTCAATCGGTGGTTTGTTGACGTCTGGACTTGCGGCACTCGTCGGGAGTTACGCCGTGCGATCGGTAGACTTGATCTGGCACTATCACGTGTCTTGGTGGGTTTTGCTCGGAACAGTACTCCTGACGTTTTTCTTAAAGGAAGCAGCGCGAGAACAAGACGGAGAGACGAGTTCGTTGAAGACATTGCTAATAGGACTCTCGTTTCGACGCGTCTACGTCCGAATTCTTTGTCTTGTCTTGTTATACGGGGCGACGATTGATTTCGTTGATGAGTTTTGGCAACTCTATCTACGGGATCAAACGATACCGATGGTCCATTTCGGATTCGTCTTCGTGTTATTCCAAATCATGCAGGCGATTGGTGCGTCCTTATCTCGGTTCCGATCGCCCGTCGGATGGGCGATGATCTATATCGTGTGTCTTGCCGGATTGTCGGTTGCCTCTCCGCTCGTCAGTATCGGTTTACTCGGTATGCTGTACTTGTGCTATGGCTGGGCTGAGCCTTATGTGACCACGGTTATCCAAGATGTTGCGCCGACAAATGGACGCGCAACGTTTACGTCGCTGATCTCAGTCATTGAACGTTTAGCTGTGCTTGGAACCGGTACGCTATTCGTCTTCGTCGAACGTGTCTTCTCGCTTCAGATGACCTATGCCGCGCTCGGTCTCGTCTCACTTATGTTGCTTCTGTTGTATAGTGTGACGCGCACGCGTCAGAACTGAATCAAAAAAAGGACAAAGGTGCATTGACCTTTGTCCTTTTGACTGTCATTTATTACGACACGTGTCGTTGCTCCTGAGAGGAATGTGCCAATAGCTGGCGAGCCGGTTGCCACATCAACAAGGAGAGGGCTCCTGCGAGCGCATAGACAAGCTCGATCACAAACACATCGGCAAGCCATCCGAACAATAGACTGCCGAGGCAGAAACAGAGTGCATAAACGGTTTGTTGCACGCTATAGACATACGGTAACCGTTCGAGTGGTGTCGTCGTCTGCAACAACGTATTCAGCTCGATCGCCCGGACTTGACTGGCAAACCCTTGGAACAGACAAGCGATCACGGCAAGTGTGACGATTGGAGCGAAAGCAAACAAGAAGGTCGCAGCAATCGAAAAGCCGATGCTGCGATAAAGCAACGAACGCGTTCCACGATGACGTAACATCATGTAACTACCGGCAATCATGCTCAGCAGATAGAAGGCATTTAGAATGCCCCACCAGCGTTCCGATAGCTGGAAATGTGTATCGATGTAGACGAGGAACAGAGCAGAAATCCAAGCCGTACTGACGAACGCATCGATTCCGACGAGATACGTGTTGGCTTTCGCGAATGGATGCGCTCGCGTGTAGCGAATACTCGACCGGAAGGAAACGTCTTCCCCTTCCATCGAAGGGTCGGGTAGAGAGCGGACGCTTCGATAGAACAGATAGCTGATGAGACTCGCACCTAAAAACAGACCGGCCGAGACGGACAAGACGGAAAGCGGCGATAACCAGCTGACCAGAATGGCGCCGAGCGGCCACATGATGAGCTGAATCACTTGATTCGAACCTTGTACGAGACTGTTAGCCTTTTGGACATCCTGACACAGTCGAGGGATGAAGGCACTTTCGATCGGACGAGCAAATCCGTCGAAGAAAGCGATACATCCAACGAGTGCGAGGATAAGTGGCAGTGGTAAATCAAGTCCCCAGATGATGCCTAAGAGAATCGTCTTGAGGAGTTGACTGCCGAACAACAACGAGGCATGGGGAACACGTTGAGCGACTTGGGCGAATAAGAAGCCGCTTCCTGTCATGCCTGCTGTGACGAGAACGGGAAACAGGGCAGCGAGACTCGCTTGCCCTGTCGTTTGATAGATCATCGCGATCAGGGAGACGATATAGAGCGCATCTCCCGCATTCGCAATCCATTGACTGACCAATAAAAGCGTAAACCGGTTCATTCTGAATGACCTCCATATCGTACGTATTTAGTTAGGAGTGAGAATTCAGAATGACTTACATTGGACGCCCTCATTTCATGTTTTTTTCTAGTGTAAGAGGAAAAAAATGGATTGTCAATCAGAACCGTGACGGGAGTTCCGGGCAACGAGTGTAAAGGGATCAACCATCGATGTCGCGGCAGCTTCGTCTTGAGCACGAGATGCCGATAGCTTGATTGGTTTTAGTTGCTGGCGGAATCGGAAAGCCCGTTCGAGTCGACTCATGAATAGATTGCTGAAGAAGACAATCAATGCTAGTCCAATCAGTGGAACGAGGAACATATGGTTGAGCCACGACGTCGCTGAAAACTGGTTGTAGTAATAGCCGAACATCGAGGACCACTCAAAGATTGTTGGCATGACACCCTCATATAAATTGACTGTTCCGGCGAAGAAAATACCTAAGAGCGATAAATGGATCAGCAACATTAGCGTTTGGATGAATTGTTGCATGAAGACGATCATCAACGTCGGAATGAGGTGTGGCAAAATATGGCGTCTGAAACGATGCCATGGACTACCACCAAGCGTCTGGGCGACTATCATGAACTCTTGACTAAGCAACTGACGAGTCTCAGCAATCAGGTAGAGTGATAACGAAGGTAGACCGAGTAAAATCAGGATGATCAATTCAAACGAGACACGATCGAATAATGATGGAACCACCGTCGAATCTATGAAAACAAGAGATGAAAATAAAAGCAGTAAAGAAACGAGAGACAGTGGTAAAACTAAAAACCCATCAAGAATAAGTTTCAAGTATCGATTGACACGAGCAGTTCGAAAAGCTAGCGGAATCGCGATGACCAGTGAAAGAAACATCCGACTAAGAGCAACGAGGATACAAATACCGACCGTCCACTTGAACCCTTCAATCATCAATTGAAAGAGGTCGTTGCCGGAACGGTCCGTACCTAGCCATTGATCACTTGACGGTTTTAAGGGAGACGTAGCAAGAAATGTGCCATCTTCAGCGTAACGATTCGAGATTTGATCAACTTGACCATCACGTAAGATCGTATTTCCGAAACTTAGGATCAGTAAAACGGTGAACAAAAATAGACATAGCCAGAAGACAGGATCTCGCATTAGGGTGCGACGCATCAAATCCCTCCTTTCCAGGCGTTCGGGATCAACCATTCTGCAAGTAAATCCATGATGAAGATTGGTAAATAGATTAAGAACAAGACGACCATTAAAATCGGCATTTGCCCAAATTGAAGAACGAAACGAAACAGGCCTTGGACCTGAAAAGTGTACTCAATGATTAACAAACTTGATAGAATTGTAATAATATTGGCTCTGAAAAATAAATAAAACCGATAGACCATCGTCGGAAGTAAATGTTTCCAGAAAAGAGCGGTTGGCTGAATACCTTTTGCCCTTGCGAGTTCAAGGAACGGTGCAGATTCTTGTTCCAGTACTTGTGTCGTCAGCCATTTGATAAAGAAAAATAATGTTGTCAGCGTTAAGGTGGTAATCGGTAAGAAACGAATCGAGTCAGCATATGTTCCTGCAATCTCGATTTTGCTATATCCTGTCATTTTGAATAAATAGATGACGAGGAATTGCGAAAAAATGATCCAAAATAAGTCTGGAACCATCTCAAGTGTGCGTGTCGCCTGTTTCAATAGTGTCCGTGTTCGTTGACCACTTCGATAAAACAGATAGGCGTAAAGAATCGCACTGATCGCGGAAACGATCATTGCTATTGTAAAGATGATCAACGTCTCTTGAATATAGGGCTGTAAAGAAGGGAGTAATAAGACTTCTTTTTGAGCAGACACATTAAAATAAGTGATCTCATCAAGCTTTGCTAGTTGAGCGAATTGCTGTTTCAGACCTTCTATGTAGCTTGCTGGATTGAATTTCATTTGTGCGACGAGCGCCGGAAGGGCGCTGATCGCAATCAAGACAAAAAAAGCCACGATGAGCTGCATCGATTTTCGGGCGATAAAAGCCATGAAGTGAGAAACTCCTTTCTTTAGGGTCCTCAACCGATGGCGAGGATCCGGTCATTCCCAATTTGAATCAACTGACTATTCATATGCTTACGGCGAAGCACGTAGCGTTCGAACTGTTGTGTCGCGATGAACGAATCACGCGTCGAGACCGTCGAAAGGGTCATCAGGACATGTTTTAATTGCGGTTGTCCTTCTTGTAACGAGAGATGTGTCATCCGGTTTGCTCCGTCGAGTCGATTCAAGAACAGTTCAATCTTACAGCCCTCCTTGATTAATTCACTGATCAGGAATGCCGCTTGTTCGATGAACGTCTCAAATTGTTGGTGGAGTCCGTAACCGCTCGGGGCAGATAAGTTCAAGGCAATCGTAAACGTATCTTGATTGCTCGTTTCGAATACTTTTGCCTGCAAGCGACCGGTCTTCGCCGTCGCATACCAATCGATCTCTTTTGACGGTTCCGCCGTATAGGGTTTTGCACCGAGTTGAACCAGTTTGTTCTTGAGCGGTGAGTAACGGTCCGGTCGATCACCGATCCGTAAACGCTGTAAAAGAAGCGGCGTCGCTTGCGCCGTCAAGGACGGTAAGACTGTAAACGACGGATATGTATCGAACGTAAAGAGATAGACGCCCATCTTCCAAGGCAAACGAATCGTCAAGATGATTTCATCGAACTCCGCCGGTCCGCGGCGAACCGTCTGAATCGGTATCGTTACCGCGTCTTCAGAGTCAATCACCGCATGAAACGTCGCCGGATGCAGCGGGTCCATCTCCGGGAAGATGACCCCACCATCCGTATGCAAACGAAGCGTCGCTTCGAGTCCGAGCTGACTTAAAGATTCGACACCGAAGACTTGTAGATGGAGCGATGTCTGTTCTTGGTTGAACATCAACGCTTCATAATGCTTCCATTCGATTGCCACGTCCCGTCGGAGCTGTTTTTCTGTTCGACCGACGACGAAATGAATCGTCGCCAAGGCGGCGAACAGAAAACCGAGGATCGACAGACGTGGAATGAAGAGGAAGATGAACGTCATCGCGACGTACAGTGGAAAGAGTCGGCGTTCAAGCCAAAATGGGACGGAACGTTCAATCTGCATGATTCGTCACCCCATCTCGACCGGAACCGGCACGTCGTCCAGAATATGCGTCAAGACAGCCGCTTTCGTCGTCTTGATTCCACCTTCAAGTGTCAACGTCAAGCGGTGGGACAGAACGTGTTTTGCAAGATGTTTGATGTCTTCCGGGATGATGAAATCACGTTGATTCAAGAACGCATAGCTTTGGGAAGCACGGAGCAACGCAATCGCACCTCGTGGACTAACGCCAACTTCAACGAGGTCATGATTCCGTGTCGCTTGGACGATGTGTAATAGATAATCGAGCACATCTTGTGATGCATGGACGCGGCGTGCCTCTTCCTGCCAGGAAATCAAGTCACCGCCTGACGCGATGCCGACAGCTGACCGACGGACGTTCGTCAGAATCTCAGATAATAAGCGCCGTTCGTTCTCGAAATCCGGATAACCGACTTCAATTGCGACCATGAACCGGTCGAGTTGGGCGTCCGGTAATGGGAACGTTCCTGCTGACTCGATCGGGTTTTGTGTCGCGATGACGAAAAATGGGGCGGGCATCTGATAGGTCGTTCCACCGATCGAGACTTGACGTTCTTCCATCGCTTCAAGCAGTGCGGATTGTGTCCGCGGAACAGCACGGTTGATCTCATCAATCAAGACGACGTTCGCGAACAATGGACCGCGTTTATTCTCGAACTCCTGTGTCTTTAAGTTGAAGAAATCCGAACCGATGACATCGGACGGAAGCAAATCCGCCGTAAACTGAATCCGCGAGAAGGCACTTTCAAAGCTCTGAGCGAGCGCTTTGGCGAGCATCGTTTTCCCTGTTCCCGGTACATCTTCTAATAGAATATGTCCTTCTGCGATGAGTGCCGTCAGACAAAGATCGATGACGTCCGGTTTACCGAGATAGATGGAATTGAGTTGATCTTTTAATTGTTGTAGTTTCATAGGAAATCCCTCCAAGGTCAAATGGTTGAGTAGCGTGCTAGTTGTTGTTCGAAGCGTAGAATCTCATCGTCCGTGACGATCGTTTCCGACATGTCACCGTAGCGGATATTCCGATACAACTGAAAATCGACAGGGACCTCAATTCGACGTAACCAGTCTTCAAGCGTTTCGTTCGGACGACGTTGCTGACTGCGCGGTAAGTGTTGCTCAAAACGGATGACGAGATCACGGACACGTGAAGACGAATACGATGCATACAGATAAGATGATTTTCTTAAAGAAGCAGGATGAAAGATTGATTGAGCGAATGGAACGTCATCCGTTACGTCTCCTGTAGACCTGCGCCGTTTTTTCACGCGACGCGACTGAACGAGTTTCCAGACCATGAAACTAAATAAGCTGATTAAAATGACATATTGTAGATAAGAAAAAGGGGAGTCAGAGGCATCCGCTTTAAGGGATTTCCAGAGCTCTTTTGGACCAGGTCGTGGATCGATTGGTTCAAAAGGCATCTTGCCTTTTGTGTTAGTAGGTGAGTGACCGTTTTTAAAACTAATTTCGCCATTCGCTTCAGTTTCTGCAATCAATGGCTTTTTAAAAGGATCCGGCATGATGTAATGCGTGTAAATATACGTCGCGGTAGTTTGAAACAAGAACAGACTAATTAGAATGACACCAAGCGACATGATAAAGCGTTGCCGTAACACAAGCGATCCTCCTTCCTGTTTTTAAGGAAAAAATATCCATATGTACTTAGGAAGATTTTAGCATACACGCTTAACAAATAAAAACAATTTTCTGAAAATAAAGACAAGGTGAGACGATTCATTTTCAAGTGGTAAGGGTATGATTGAATCAGTGGATCTTGAAAGAGAAAGGATGTTTCGTATGAAACTGATTATTTTTGGAGCGACTGGTCAAACTGGACAAGAACTGGTCAAACAGGCGATTGATCACGGGCATGAGGTCACAGCATTTGTCCGCAGTCCAGAAAAACTGACACTACATGACGAACGGTTACAAGTCGTAAAGGGCGACGTGCTCGATCAAGAAGCGGTAACAGCTGCTGTTGCCGGACAAGATGCTGTCCTGACAGCTCTCGGCACAGAGAGTCTTGCGTATAGTGGTTTTTTAGAACGAAGTCTCGTTCGAATCGTGACAGCGATGAAAAAACAAGGAGTAGAGCGGATTGGTTATGTCGCGTCTGCCGGTGTTGATGATGAATTACCGGGTGTACAAGGGATGCTCGCTCAGCGGATTCTGAAAAATCCACTGAAGGATCACCGCCAAGCGATCGCGCTTTTGCAACAAGCGGATTTGAACTATACGGTGGCCCGACCACTCCGTTTACTGAACGGTCCGTTGACGGGGCTTTATCGTCAAGCAGATACAGGTGTTCCGGAAGATGCAAAACAAATCAATCGCGCAGATGTGGCGCATTTCCTCTTACAAGCAATCGAGACAGAAGATCATATCAAATCGAGTGTCGGTCTCGCTGAATGAAGAAGAAAGGTCTCTCCCGTCATACGGAAAAGACCTTTTTGAATGCTTATTGTTGACGATAGACGGAGACCGAACCACCATTGACGAAGAATTGACCGTAGCCATCTTGGTTGATCGTGACCGATGCCGTGTTGTTTCCAGTGATATCCGTCCAGACTTCTCCTTTGTTCTGAAGGCCGACGTACATCCATTTGCTACCGCCAGGGCCGTCTGAGAGGATTGTTGCAAGACCGGATTTTGCCCGATCCGAGACACCTTCCCGTGTCCAACCGATGATGTCTTGGTTATCGAGGTAATCATTTTGTTTCCCGAACGCGAAGTCCTTCCGTGCTTTGAGTAACGGATCAATCTTCGAAGCGAGTGCTGGAATTTCGCGATTCGACGTACCTTTTGTACCATAGTAGTCACCATAGAAGACCGACGGATACCCTTGTTCACGTGTCAGGATCATCGCGTAAGCAAGCGGTTTGAACCATGACTGAACCGTTGATTCAAGCGATTGTCCAGGCTGCGAATCATGGTTCTCTACGAGTGTGACGGCTTGGACTGGATTGCTCTTGACGAGAGTGCCATCAAAGATCGTCCGCATGTCGTAATACCCGCCGCCTTTACTTGCCTGTTCGAACTTATAATGAAGCGGCGCATCAAAGACGGATTGTTGATAATTCGTCCGGCTTAAGTAGTTTTGCAACGTGCCGAGATCGTTCTGCCAATACTCTGCGACTGTGAACAATGGTTTGCCCGTCGTCTGACGAACGTTCGCGAGCCAGTCCGCTAAGTAACCATGTTTGATATGCTTGACGGCATCGAGACGGAACCCATCAAGACCAAGTTCGTTGACGTACCATTTGCCCCAGTTCTTCATTTCTTGCTGGACTTCTGGATGATCGAAGTCGAGATCCGCGTACATCAAGTAATCGTAGTTACCATTTTCAGTTGAGACATCCGTATCCCATGCTTTACCGGTACCGCGGAACTTATAGATAGCGCTTTTTGAACGCGATTGATCCCAGTCCGTGCCGTCGAAGTGGTACCATTTCCACTTGAAGTTCGAGTAGAGGTTATTTCGTGCTGCAAAATTGAAGCCCGTCCATGCCTGGATTTGATAATCGCCCGAGACTTCCTGATTACGGTTACCCGGATTGACTTCGACTGCCGTGACGGCTTCCGTGAAATCGGCGCCACCTTTATGGTTCATGACGACATCACCATAGACATCGATTCCAGCGGTATGCAATTGTCCGATCGCCGTTTTTAATTGCGCCTTTGTGCCGTATTTCGTACGAACCGTTCCTTTTTGATTGAACTCACCTAAATCGTATAGATCGTAGGCGCCGTATCCGACATCATTTTGCGAGGTACCTTTGTAAGCAGGGGGAATCCAGACCGATGTGATTCCGAGCTGATCAAGCTTTGTTGCGTCACTCCCGAGACGGTTCCAGTGGTTACCGTCATTCGGCACATACCATTCGAAATACTGCATCATCGTACCATTGTCAGCTGTTGCACCGACTGCAATCGGTTGCGCAAGTGGCGCTAAAAATGCAGCTGAAGCGACGGTTGCTAAAATCCATCCTTTTTGTTTCACGAAAAGACCTCCTTATGATTTATGAAAACGCTTGCATTATTCATTATAGTGAAGCCTTAGAGGAAAGGAATATCGTCCCGGATTCTTATTTGTCAGTGTCTTTCGTTCGTGACTTTTGACCCTAGAATATTTCTTTCGAAGAATTATTTTGATGCAATTGATGTCTTGGACGAAAAAAATCAGGACCATCTAACCGTTGTCTTTCGATAAAGAATCTGAACGACGACTCATCTTCAAAAAAGCAGGTCTATCGTCCATCTTCCACCATGAATGGATTCGATGTGAAAATGAGCGTGTAACATCCGTTTTCATACATACCAATCGAGGGGGAACACGCATGAACTGGAAGTCAAAGGTCACAGGTGCACTTGCCGCAACACTTGCGCTCGGGTCAATCGTCTTTACACCGGTCACTGCAAAAACAGTCGATCCAAAACAAGTAGCGGCAGGTCCGCAGATGGTTACACCTCAATCGACGATCGATGCGTACTATCTACCGGCAGCAGGAAAGACAGGGGCAGCGTTGAAGGCATCGCTGCATGATATCATCGACAACCATACACAAGTGTCATACGACACAGTATGGACAGCACTGAAAGAAACGGATCAAGATCCAAACAATGCGAACAACGTTATCGAGTTATACACGGGGAAATCGATTGCGAAAAGTAGCAATGGTGGAAATGTCGGTCAATGGAACCGGGAACACGTCTGGGCAAAGTCGCACGGTGACTTTGGTACGACGAACGGACCGGGAACAGACTTGCATCATTTGCGTCCGGAAGATGTCGTCGTCAACAGCGCACGTGGGAATCTTGATTTCGACAATGGCGGTACGAAATATAGTGGATGCGATTGCTACCGTGATGGCGATTCGTGGGAACCACCGAACCGAGTCAAAGGTGACATCGCGCGGATGATCTTCTACATGGCAGTTCGTTACGAAGGTGGCGGAGAAATCGATCTCGAAGCCTCAGAAAACATCAACAATGGAACGAACCCATTACATGGAAAATTATCGACACTGAAAGCATGGAATAAGCTTGATCCAGTCGATAGCTTCGAAATGCGTCGTAACGACGTCATCTTCGAGAAGTGGCAAAAAAACCGGAATCCATTCATTGATCATCCGGAATACGTGACATCAATTTGGGGAAATTGATGACGAGTCAATCAATAGGAAAATGCGATGTTCTCGATTCAGAGAAGATCGCATTTTTTTGGAGGTAAAGCCCGTCAGGTTGAAACTTTTTGCAAGCATCATTCGTACAGCATACCGTAACCCATTTTTTAGCAGAAAGGTCGTACGGTATGATTAAACGCACGTTCAACAAACGAAATATCAAATGGATGGTTGGTGGAGGACTCGTCGCTTGTGTCGCCTTCTGGTACAGTGTCGGGATTTTTGTCAACAGAGGAGAACGACCACTTGCGGATGGGTCGTCGCCGTATGTCATCGTTCTTGGCGCAGGTGTCAAAGGGGAGAAACCGTCGCAAATCTTACATAATCGGATTCAGGCGGCAGCCGCATATGGGAAACAACACCCGAATGTCCGCTTCATCTTGAGTGGTGGACAAGGACCAGATGAGGATATCTCGGAAGCAGAAGCGATGCGACGCGGAATGGTGGCGTCTGGCATTGAAGCGGAGCGACTGATTCTTGAGTCCAGTTCGACATCGACGACGGAAAATCTACAGTATTCAAAAGACTTGTTACCAAAGAATGTCCGACGTGTCTCAATTGTCACGTCAGATTTTCATCTGTACCGCGCTCGAAAAGAGGCGAAACAACTGGGGTTACTGACGGACGCGATTCCGGCAGAGACACCTCTTTCAGGTGTCCTTCGTTTCGGGATGCGTGAACGCGTCGCGATTCTTGTTCAATTCCTACGTTAAAAAACCCCGACGTGTTGAACACATCGGGGAGAATGAAGAAGTACACCAAACGATTAGATGCCTTCACCTTTATTTTTTTCCTCAGAAGATTGAGCATCATTTGCTTGTTGATTAGAAGCATCGTGCTCAGCAGGTGGTTCTTCTTTGCCAAGTGCGACATCTTTCGCTTCGACGACTTTATTGCTGATAGAACTCAGGTCACCTTTTGTCTCATTGACTGTATCTTTCACAGTCGAAGCATCAGACTTCACTGTTTCAAGTTCTGTGTTCACTTTGTCATAGACGTTTTGAACGTCAGACGCCACTTCTTGGATGATACTTGAAGCACTCTTTACCTGATTGATAACTTGCGACGCTTTGCCCGACGGATCTTCCTTGATGGAAGACGCGAGTGTCGAGACGGAATCCTTCGCACCACGTAAGCTTTGTTTCGTGTTTTGACGGGACGAAGAACTAAGTAGCGTCAATAGTCCGCCGACAAGGGCACCGAATAACATCCCTGTGACAAGATTAACTTGACGACCTGATGATTCCTCCTGATCAAACTGACGATTCGGATGTTCTGCGTGCGTTGCGTGTGGATCATGTTGAAGATTCGGTTCCATAATAAACACTCCCTTGAGATAGTATTTAACCATGATATGGATATACCCTTGTGAGCAAATCAAAAACATCTAAAAAAAAACATGTATTTGAAATGAATTTAAAAAGACCACCGTGATATGATGGTCTTAGAGGTTCATTTGTTGGATGAATCATCATCATTTTCATTACGAAGTTTTCGGTTGATTTCATCATAATCGATTTCGATATCGTCCTTGTTGCCCTTATAGCCATATCCTTTTGAAATGACAATGATCGAGGCGACCAAGACGAATACGATGATGAGAATGGAGACGACATATAGCCACATAGTCCACTCCTCCTTTCATTCACTTTCTAGTATGACGGAAAAAGCAGCATCCGTCTAAACGAAATTGTAGGTTGTGTGCTAAACTGATTTCAGATAAACATGTTAAATAGAACGAGGTGACGACGGATGAGTATTTTGGTCGTAGATGACGAATTAACAAATTTAATGCTCTTAGAGCGATTGTTAGAAAATGAAGGATATGACGTCGTCAAAGCCATGAGTGGAGAAGAAGCAATCGAATTGATGGAGGATCCATTGTTCATTGAGCAATTAGATGTCGTCCTGCTCGACGTTGAGATGCCGGGAATCAGCGGAATCGAGGCAACACGTTTGATCCGAAAACGGTTTGGTCTTGATGAACTACCAATCCTGATCGTCTCGGGTCGATCAAACGAAGAAGATATCGTTGATGGATTGAATGCAGGGGCATCTGATTACACGACGAAACCGATTCGAAAAACGGAATTGCTCGCACGAGTTCGTAATGCGATCGGTCTGAAGCAAGCAATCGATGCACGAAAACGATATGAAAAAGTGCTACAAGAAGACTTTGATTTGGCGCAAAAACTGCAACAGAGTGTGCTTAGTGCCAATATCGAAGACGATGAGATCCGCATCATGGCGACCTATATCCCGTCTAAGAAACTAGCGGGAGACATGTATGCCTGGTATCGCATCTCTCAGAATAAATACGGCATCATCTTATTTGACGTCATGGGACACGGTGTCTCCTCTGCATTGATTACGATGGGGATGAGTTCAATCTTGTTTGAACTCGTGCACCGGATTGGTGATCCGGCTCAAGTGCTTGAAGAATTGAATCAACAGATGAGTCGACTGTTTCCGGGAGACGAGACAGAAATCTATTTCACGGCTGTCTACCTTTATATCGACTTAGATGAAATGAAACTCAGCTATGCGAACGCGGGGCATCCACCTGGTTTGTTGCGGATGAACGATCAAATCATTCCGCTTGAGAATACGGGACTTCCTGTTGGTATGTTCGAAGACTCGACGTATTCGAGCAAGACGATCGACATCGTCTCACCAGGATGTGTCTATCTGTACACGGATGGTTTCATGGAATTGTACAGTAAAGGTATTGATGAAGGAATTCACGCCATCCAAAATCTGATTGAACAACAAGGACCGAACATCCATCAGCTGATTCAACCGGATCAGAGCGATGAAGCGGATGATCTTTGTCTCGTGACAGTCGAAATCAATTAACATGTAAATGAAGAAGACTCAGCGACAGAAACACCGTCACTGAGTCTTTTTTGGGTCATACAAGTCTTACGCTTACTTGAACTAGAAGAACCTTCTCCGCCATAAGATGAATGCGGCAAGACCAGAGAAGAAGATCATCATGCCGAAGACGATCCAAAAACCGATGACTTCTCCTTCCCAAGGGACATGGACGTTCATTCCGAACATCCCTGATATCATCGTCGGAATCGAGATGACGATCGTAATCGAGGCGAGGAACTTCATGACGAAGTTGACATTGTTCGAGATAACAGAACCAAATGTATCCATCGTCGAACTGATGATGTCTTTATAGATTTGTGCCATTTCCATTGCTTGCCGGTGTTCGACGAAGACATCTTCGAGTAAGTCTTCATCGTCTTCGTGTTTCTCAAGACTCGGTGTCTTGATGATTCGGTCGAGGACACCATCGTTCGATTTCAAGGATGTCATGAAATAGACCAATGATTTCTGAAGGTTCATGAGTTGAAAGATTTCTTGATTTCGCATCGAACGTTGTAATTCTTCCTCGAGTTCATCCATCCGTCGATCGATTTGGCGTAGGAAACGGAGATACGAGGAACTGACTTTATAGAGAATCTGAAATACGAAGCGCGATCGATAATTCGTCCGGAATCCTCGCAACTTACCACTCGAGAATAACGTCAGGACATCGAGCTGTTGCGAACAAACGGTGATGAAATGACGGGATGTCACGATGATACCGAGCGGAATCGTATTATAACGGCGTCCTGATGATTCTTCTTCGATGTAGGGAACGTCGACGATCATCAGTAGACCTTCTTCATCTTTTTCAAAACGTGGTTTTTCTTCCACGTCCAAAGGGTCATAAATGAAATCCTCTGGAATATTCGTAGCAGCGATGACTTGGTCGGCTTCATCCTTGGTCGGATTGACAAGATGGATCCAGGAACCTTTCGTAAACTCCTGTATCTCGTTGACTGCCCCAGTGACATCGCTTCGATAAATCGTCAACATATTGTCTATCCCTCCTGCTCTTCACTGTCTCATTATAGAAATAGAAACGATGGCGTGTAAATGATTCTCCGATTTTTTTTTACGAAGATTAGTGATAAGATGAAAACAGAGGAGGGGAAGACATGCCTTTTTTTAATGCTAAGAAGCTCGAAGAACTTCAATCGATCGCGGGTGGGGATCACGCGTTCCTTCAAAAAATCGGAGAGACGTATATCGCACAGTTCGATCGAAAGTTTCCTGAACTAAAAGATGCCGTCGCCAAACAAGATGCTGAGCAAACTGAAAAGCTCGCTCACTTGCTAAAAGGTGCTTCCTATTCCGTTGCCGCTGATGATTTAGCCGATGATTTCGAACTGCTTGAAAAAGAAGCAGAATCCGGTTCCATGACCGGTACGCAAGAAATCGTCGATCGGATTGAAGACAGCATGGTTGAATTCCGGGTCATCTGGCTCGATGTGTTTACTGGAAAAAATCTTGACGTACTGCGTTGAGGAATCGAATAGATTAAAAAAGCCGACATCTCGTCGGCTTTTTTTCTTTTTTCTTATAAGACGTATGAATCAACCGTTTCGATCAATCGACCGATTTCCGGTTTCGTGATTTGTGCATTGACACCAACGGACTCGCCTTTATGGCGTAAATCGTCGGAAATCAAGGAGGAGAAGACGATGATCGGCAATTCCGCATAACGATCATCTTCACGGAGTCGTTTCGTCAAGTGTAGTCCATCCATCTTCGGCATCTCGATATCGGTGATCAGGAGGTCACAGTTGCTTCCGTTCTCAAACGCATCAAAAGCTTCCTTACCATTGATGAACCATTTTAGACCATGGTAACCGGCTTCCTCGAGTGTTTCGATGATCAACGTCCGGAGCATTTCCGAGTCTTCGGCAATCCAGATGATTTTATCGGACCGGTCACGGGACTGGACGCGACGTCCTTCTTCGCGGGCGAAGATATCCTTTCGTGAGAGCTCAAGAGCAATTTTTTCATAGTCGAGCAGGATGATCATCTTGTCTCCCGTTTTGACGACACCATTCGTTAACCCTTCGATGCCACGAGCGAGTTCGTTTGGTGTATCGATCTGTTCCCATGAGATACGGCGGATTTCCGTCACGGAATCAACGCGTAGGACACTCTTTTCCCCATTGAATTCACAGATGATCAGTCGATCCTCGGTTGCTTCGTCGTGGGGAACACCGATGACTGTAGGCAAATCGATCACCGTCATGACTTCGCCGCGGAGTTCGATCAATCCTTTGACAGCATCCGGTGTACCCGGAAGTGGTGTCATCGGGAGCGGAACGATGATTTCCCGAACCTTCATGACGTTGATACCGAACGTATACGGACCACAATGGAAGATGACGATCTCGAGTTCGTTCGTGCCGGCTTCTAATAAAATATCGTGCTGATTGTACATATGGTTGTGCCCCTTTCCATTACCTTCACTTCACTTCTGACTAGTTATCGGCATGCTACGTTAAAAATTCTAGTTCTGAATCGACAAAAAAAGTGTTGTAATCGCTTTCATAATATGTTAAGCAAAAAGTTTGGCATTTGTCAGACCAATTGATTACAATAAGCTATGCAGCCACACACTGAAATGAGAGAGATAAAAATAAATGGAGGTAGAGTGGAATGACTACAGCAACAACCTACACGTTTTTACTAGATGGAAAATGGCATGAAAGTGAATCAAAAGAGACGATTGAAATCTCTTCACCATATAAAGAGGATCTTGTCGGTCGTGTTCAAGCGATGACAAAACCAGAAGTCGATCGTGCCATCGCTTCAGCGAAAGCGGCACAAGCAGAGTGGGCAAAGCAACCAGCGAACAAACGGGCTGAACTGCTTCACGCTTGGGCAACGGAACTCGAGAAACGTGCGGACGAAATCGGTGAAGTCATCATGCGCGAAGTCGGTAAAGGACGTGCAGATGGCGTCAAAGAAGTCAAACGGACAGCTGAAATCATTCGCTACACTGCGGAAGAAGGTCTCCGTTTCGACGGTCAGATGATGCAAGGGGATTCGTTCCCAGGCGGTAGCGCGAAAAAAATTGCGGTCATCAAAAAAGCGCCACTCGGTGTCGTGCTTGCCATCTCACCGTTCAACTACCCAGTTAACTTGGCAGCAGCGAAACTCGCACCTGCACTCATGACAGGGAACGCCGTCGTCTTTAAACCGGCAACACAAGGTTCAATCAGCGGTATCTTAATGGTCGAGGCACTCGTCGCAGCAGGCCTTCCAGCTGGACTCGTAAACATCGTCACAGGTCGTGGATCAGTCATCGGTGATTACTTGACAGCTCATCCGGGAATCAACATGATCACATTCACAGGTGGTACAGGAACAGGACAACATTTATCACGTCAATCTGCAATGATTCCACTTGTCCTTGAACTCGGTGGAAAAGACCCAGCACTCGTTCTTGAGGATGCGAACCTGTCCCTTGCAGCAGATCACATCATCAGTGGTGCATTCTCTTACTCAGGTCAACGTTGTACAGCAATCAAACGTGTCTTCGTTCTCGATCACCAAGCGGATGCGCTTATTGAAGAACTTAAGACTCGAATTGCAAAATTGACAGTCGGTTCACCTGAACAAGAAAGTGTCGTCGTACCACTCATCGATACGAAATCAGCGGACTTCGTCGAAGGCTTGATCACGGACGCAACAGACAAGGGCGCAACGCTCGTCACAGGTGGCGGACGTACAGCGAACTTGATCGAACCAACACTTCTTGACAATGTGACACGTGACATGCGCGTCGCTTGGGAAGAGCCGTTCGGACCAGTTCTTCCAATTATTCGTGTTAACTCAGTCGACGAAATGATCGCATACTCGAACGAATCAGAATACGGTCTTCAAGCAAGTGTCTTCACGGAAAACATCGATGCTGCGTTTGCGGTAGCGGACGCGCTTGAAACAGGTTCTGTTCAAATCAATGGACGTACGGAACGTGGTCCTGACCACTTCCCATTCATCGGTGTTAAATCATCGGGTCTTGGCGTTCAAGGTGTCGGACGTAGCTTAGCTTCGATGACACGCGACAAATTAACAGTCCTCAACTTAAAATAAGTTTTTGACCGACCTTTCAATCTGCGGAAAGGTCGGTTTTTTGTGCATCCATTTCTTATACTCTAGCGTAAGCTAGACAACAAATATCATCCGTTGACGCACAAAGTTTGGCGCTATAGCTTCATTCTCTCTATAATGAAAGAAAATGGACGAGAGAAAAGAGGCGTGTAGGCATGACTGTATCAGACGAAATCATCCCGATTCCGATTCCCACACCATTTCCTGTAGGGGACGTGAACTGTTATGTGTTACGAACGGAAGGGGAAAACATCCTCATTGATTGTGGACCCGATACACTCGAGGCGTGGCAAATGATGCAACAGACGCTTGCGCGACACGATTTGCGGGTTGAGGATTTAGATCGTGTCATCGTGACGCATCACCATGCGGATCATGCTGGGATGGCACATCGATTTTCAGAGAAAGGCATTCCTGTCTATGGACATGCGCGGTTGCGCCCGTATTTGGAACAGGACGAGACGTTCCTAAACAATGGGGACGTGTTCTTACGTCGACTGGCGACTTCATTTGGTGTTCCGTCAGCGATTCAAGAGATGTTACCGAGCTATCAATCTGCCTTAAAATGGCTTGGAAAAGGTCAGCTTGATTTCATATTAAAGGAAGGCGACGCAATTACACCTTCTGGGCGATATCGCGTCATCGAACTGCCAGGTCATGCGAGTGACCAAATCGGAATTTTAAGCGACGATGGTATATTGTTCGCGGCGGACCATTTGCTGGACCGGGTCGAACCGAACCCGTTGCTTGAACAACCGCAACCGGGTGATGACGTGCTCGTGAAACGACCCGTTCTTGCGTATCTCGACTCCTTGGAAAAACTACAAGGAGAACAGATCCGAATTGCGTATACCGGTCATGGTGATCCGATTCGCGATGTCGCGGCACTCGTTGAAGAACGATTGATGCAACGCAAGGCACGCGGCGATCAACTGTTAAAGTATTTTTCAGAAGAGCATACGTTATTTGAATTAGCACAAGTGACGTATGGGAATCGATTGAAAAAATCATTCCCACTCGTCATGAGTGAAATGAAGGCACGTCTTGATACGCTCGTCGCACGTGGTGCGATTACGGTTGAGAAACGATCTGGTATCCTCTACTATTCGAAAATGGAGGAAGTTTAATGCAACTCATCAACCGGACGATCGTCATCACCGGTGCTTCAAGTGGACTCGGGGAAGCACTGGTGCGCACTCTGCATAAAGAAGGGGCAAACTTGATTTTAATCGCACGACGCGAGGATCGATTACAAACGTTAGCATCTGAACTCCAGGCAGACTACCTGGTCTACGATTTGGAAGTGGCGCCCGAAATTCTTGCGAAAACACTCGCAAATCGTTATGGACGAATCGATATTTTGATTAATAACGCAGGTTTCGGGGAATTCAGCTTCCTAGACGATACCTCGATTGAAACAATCGAATCGATGCACCGAATCAATGTCTTAAGTCCTGTTCGTCTAACGAAAGCGTGCCTTCCGTTACTTCGAGAAGGCGGCATGATCGTCAATGTCGCGAGTCAGGCAGGAAAGTTGCCGACACCGAAGTCGACGATCTATTGCATGACAAAAGCTGCTATGTTGCAGTTTTCGAATGCGTTACGTCTGGAGTTACGTCCAAAAGGCATCCACGTCATGACGGTCAACCCAGGACCGATTGCGACGGAATTTTTTGTTCGAGCTGACATCAGCCGAAAATATGAAAAAAACGTGGCTTCGATCGTCTTATCGAAAGAACAACTCGCACTGACCGTCGTTCGGGCGATGCGTCGCCGAAAGCGAGAGGTCAATGCGCCGTGGTGGATGGAGCTTTCCGCAAAAGGGTACGGCGTCATGCCGCGGCTGATTGAATGGTTAGGAAAATCAGGTTTTGACAAAAAGTGATGACGGAGGAGAACAACGAATGAAAACAAAAGTAATGAGCTTTCTTGCATTAGGTACCTTGCTTGCCGGGTGCGGGACACCGGATGCGACACCGGAACCGAAAAACGTTTTAGGAACCGCTTATCAGACGATTGAGAAAGAAGCAGAAAAATCAACGGTTCGGATGTACATGTGGGGGGGCGATGACGGAATCAACGCCTATATCGATGAATATGTGACGCCCCGTCTGAAGAAGGAACATAATATTACACTCGAACGCGTTCCGATCGAGACGGCAGACATTATTCAAAAATTACGTGCTGAGAAAAAGGCAGGTAAGGAAAAAGGCGTCATCGATGTCGTCTGGATTAATGGCGATAACTTCTTGAATGCTAAAAAAGATGAGTTACTTTATGGGGAAATTACAAAAGTTCTTCCAAACATGAAATACGTTGATGCTGCCGCCCAAAGTTCAGATAGCGGTACGAAAACAGACGGGCTCGAAGCCGCATGGGGAAAAGTCCAATATACGTTGCACTATGACGCAGCTGATGTAAAGTCGCCACCAAAGGACTTACAAGCGTTGAAGTCTTGGGTCAAGGAAAATCCAGGACGCTTCACGTATCCAGAAGTGACGGATTTTACAGGAAACGCCTTCGTCCGTCACGTCATGTATGGTGTCGAATCGAACGCGACCCTAAAAGACCCAAAAGCAGACTTCAAGAAGACATGGGCTTACCTGAACGAAATCAAACCGTACCTCTGGAAAAAGGGGAAGACGTATCCGAAGACGCTTGCGCAACTCGATCAGTTATACGCGAAGGGAGACGTCGACTTCACGATGGGCTTCAACGAACGACGGGCAGAACAAGAAGTGAAGTCAGGAACGTTTCCGAAACAAACGCGTCCGATTGTTTTGAAGGATGGCTCAATCGCATCGACCCATTTCCTTTCCGTACCATTCAATGCACCGAACCCGAGAGGTGCACTCGTTACGATCAATACGCTGTTGTCACCAGAGGCACAATTGAAAAAATATGATGCGACTTACTGGGGCGATGGAACGAGTCTCGATTTGTCGACACTTGATCAGGCAGAACAAAAGCAGTTCGCTGATGTACCGGCCGCACCGTCGACACCGAAGCCGAGTGTCTTTGAAGGGAAAGTCCGGACGGAACTAGATCCATCGGTCTTCGAGATGATCCGTAAGGAATGGCCGTCTCGTGTGGCGCGGTAACGTATATCCTGCTGCAATTCTGATGGCAGGGATGGTCTTATACGGGCTGTGGGTCAGTGTTTCAATGACGTCACCCGCCGACTATCATGAGCTACTGACGGATGACGTCTTTTTAGAGAGTCTAACCGTCAGTAGTTACATTGCCATCGTGAGTACGGGCATTGCCTTGATCATCGGTGTGATGCTCGCACGAATCTTGAGCAGAACACGGCTAGCGGCGTTGCTCGCGATTCCGTTATTCATTCCTCATCTAGGAGCGGCGTATCTCGCAATCCTCTACCTCAGTGATGTGCCGGTCATCGGACCGCATGAAGGGAACCACATCAGTGTCATCTTGACGTATCTATATAAAGAAATTCCGTTCGTCTTTTTTTATCTCTTACCGGTTGTACGACGTCTCGATCCACGTTACCAAGAACTCGGTATGATGCTCGATTTATCGCCAGTGCGCCGATTCTGGCATGCACGGGGTGTGTTCCTGCTCGTTCCCATGCTTGAAGCCGGCTTTATCTTACTTGCCTTCATCCTGTTCGCATATGAGATTCCAGCACTGCTCGGCGTGACCTATCCGAAATTACTTGGAGTCTATGCATTCGATTTGTATACACAAGGCGATTTATCGGAACAACCGCTCGCTTTTGCGATGAGTGTCGTCTTGACGGGTGGACTTTTCCTCTTACTAGTGCTCATGACGGGTTTAACCCGCCCGTTGGCAACGAAGATCAGTAGGGGGCGAAGTGAATGAAAAAAACTAGCGTCATCGTATGTATTGTTCTTCTTTTCAACGTTCCATTGATCGGTTTAATTCCGGGAGAATGGAATTGGAATCCGCGTCTTGAAGCAACGCTTGGTACGACCATTGCGATGGTCTGTGCCGTTATATTGTTAAATCATCTCTTCGGATACATGGCAGGAAAAGCGATCGCTTTTCAAACCGGGACACGCATTCGTATAGCAGAGTTCTTGATTAGTTTGCCGCTATTCGTTCCCGTCTTATTGTTGTCGTTCGGTCTCTATTTGACATGGATCCGGCTCGGTCTGGCAGATCGTTTTTTCGGTGTACTGCTCGTGTTGCTTCTGCCGACATTGCCATATACAGTCCGTTTGTACACGAACGGATTTCAGACGCTCGGTGAGCGGATGCTCGAACAGATGGTCTTGCTCGAAGGAAATCGATTCAAACGTTGGTTTTATTTGACGGGACCGATGTTACGATCGACATTACAGTCCGTGACGTTGCTCGTCACCGTGATCACGATCAGTCAATATGCTCTTGTTGCGTTGATTGGAGGCGGAATCGTCCGCATGATCGCACTGGAAGTGTTCCCGGCGTATTCTGGTAATTCCCAGGAGGTAGCTCGTCTGGCGACACTTTGGTTGATTGGATTACCTATTCTTTTTTATGTATTACAAGCCGTTATTTTTTCTAGCTGGATACGAATCGTACGGAGGCGTTTAAATGGAAGTCACGATACAACAAGTCAATAAACGATTTGGAAGCAAACAAGTGTTGTCTGATATCGATGTAAGCATCGCGTCTGGACAATGCGTGGCTTTAGTCGGACCGAGTGGTAGCGGGAAAACGACGCTTCTCCGCCTGATTGCGGGTCTCGAACGTGTGACGAGTGGAGTGATTCGATTTGGGGAACGAGACGTCACGACACTCTCTCCGAATCAACGAGGTGTAACGATGATGTTTCAACGCTCTTTATTGTTTCCGCATTTGAACGTTGAACAAAACATTCGCCTCGGTGCGAAACAGTTAACACCGATCGAACTTGATTCTTGGTTATATCGCGTTGGACTCGAGGGGAGAGGACGAAGTGCCATCCACGAACTTTCAGGTGGTGAACAGCAACGTGCGAGTCTAGCTCGTGCGCTGGCGAGTCAGCCGGACTTCTTGTTGCTCGATGAACCGTTCTCGAGTCTAGATGTACCGAGACGACGAGAACTTCGGACATTGATCCGAAAGTTGACCGAGGAACAAGGCGTCACGACACTGCTTGTCACGCATGACCGGGAAGAGGCAATGGCGATGGCAGATGTCATTTATGTTTTGGAACAAGGACGGATCGTGGATCGCGGCACACCGATCACGCTCAGTCAGACAAGTCCGTTTTTCGGTGAAGGCATCTACATCGAAGCGACTTGGTATCCGTTGACGTCAGTTAACTTGGTCTCAAGACCGACGAAGGAAACGGATGAGCGTGTTACGATTACGAAAGAACTCATTCAATATGGCGTTCGGTTCTACGAAGTGGAACGGCCATCAGGCGAACGGCTCGTACTTTCTTCAGACGAGACGATTCATTCGATAGAAGGGTATATCGTTAGAAAGGAGGGGTGACATGTTAGATACGCGTGCGCGTAAAATCGTTCAACCCCTGTTTGATCAAGGGGCGACCTTATTTAAGAAAATTGGATTATCAGCGACGCAGGTGACGATCATTTCGGGCATCATCGGTGGTGCGACAGGCTTTTTCGTCTATAACGACATGATGGGAACGGCAATTGTCCTATTGTGGATCTCGGGTATGCTCGACGTTATTGATGGCACGATGGCAAGAAAAGAGAAGACAACACCAATTGGTACGATCCTTGATCTTGTTCTCGACCGAATTGTCGAACTGTCAGTGTTAATTGGTCTCGCACTCCGGTTTCCGGAAACGCAGGTTGTGATTCTGTTACTTGTCGCATCATTCGTCATTGGGATGACGATGTTCCTTGCGATCGGAGCAGTTAGTGAGAACTACGGTTACAAGTCGTTTCAATATCAACCAGGACTCATCGAACGAACGGAAGGATTTCTATTCTTGACGGCGATGATTCTGTTTCCAAGTGCTATCATCTGGATCGCAAGTGTCTTCTTGATCGCTGAACTCTATACGGTTGGAGAACGATTCCATCAAGCATCGAAGGTGTTACGATGAGTGAACAAGAGATGATCATGACGGTGGACCGAGCTGGGAATCCGCTCGGACCGCGTCCGCGATCAGAAGTCCACGCAAAAGGTCTATGGCATGAAACGTTTCATTGTTTCGTCTATGATCCAACGCGGGACGTCGTGTTGCTCCAGCAACGTTCTGAACAAAAGAAGGACTTTCCGGGAATGCTCGATATCACGGCAGCCGGTCATCTGCTTGCAAATGAGACGGTTGAAGATGGTGTCCGGGAACTCGAAGAAGAGATTGGTTTAGCTTATACCTTTGATCAACTAATACCTCTTGGAGTTCAGGAGGAGGAGTTTCGGGATGCGACACTTTGGGATTGTGAACGATGCCATGTGTTTCTCGCACAAAGTGATCAAGCGTTAGAATCGTATATGCTCCAGGAAACCGAAGTGAAACGATTAATCGCTTTTTCGATTGAGCAGTTGGATCGCATCGCTGACGTGACGATTGAGCGTATTCAGGATAAAACAGGAGAATGGTTCGATCGTCATCAATTCGTTCCGCATCCTTCTTCTTACTGGAAACATGTCCAACAGGGAATCGAAAGATTACGTAACCTAAGCTAATCTTGAGAATCATGACACAGAACGACCTACGATCGAATGTGATGTCGACGTAGGTCGTTTTCATTCGTACATTTGTTCGACACGAGAGTAGCGAAATTCAGGTATATTTGAGATAATTAAGTATATATACAAAAGAAGGAAAGAAGGTGCAGCCAGTGGCATTACGATTTGCACTACTCGGGCTGCTGACCCAAGGGGAAGCGACCGGTTATGATTTGAGCGCGACTTTTAAAAAACAGATGATCCACTTCTGGACCGCACATCATACACAAATATACCGAGAGTTGTTGAAAATGGAAGAGGCAGAACTCGTGACGAGCGTTCATATCGTTCAAGAAGATCTGCCGGATAAGAAAGTCTATTCGATTACCGATAAAGGGCGGACGGAGCTCGTCGAATGGTTACGGACACCAAATGAATTCAAACCGAAGATGAAGGATGAGAACTTGATGCGTGTCTCGCTCTTGCATCTTCTCCCACCAGAGGAAGCTGTCGCTTATCTAGAAGAATCGAAGCGACACCATCAATTTGCCGTCGAGATGATGCAAAGTTGGCGTCACGACCATCTCGAGAACGGTGCGACACTAGGTGAGACCTTGACGAGTGAATACGGCTTGCGTATGATGTTGAATTACTTGGACTGGTGTGATTGGGCGATCGCGGAAATCAAAAAAAACGGAGCGAACGTCTAACAAAACTGGCTCGACTGTCATGTAGATGGCGGATTCGAGCCAGTCTTGTTTTTGATGAGATGAAGTAAGGAGTTAAACCATGTACTTTAATGATTACGAAGACTGGATCGAAGAAGAGGCAGAAGCGTTATTTCACCTACATGAAGAACCGTTGACGCGAGAAGCGACGTCGTATTCGCAATTTACGGCGTATGTAGAGGAGGCACTCCTCGAGCCATTATTACTCAAATTACGCTGGCTCGGAGAAGCGGAAGAAGAGGAGATTCTAGAACAGGCGGATCCAACCGTCTGGAAGAATGCTTCGGGCAATTCGGAAGCCTCACTTCGTCGAGATGTATTACGACGGGTCGTCGAGCGAGACTTGACGGCGCATATCCTTGCGTACCTGACACCGATTCTTGAAGCTAGACAAACAGCTTATGAGACAGAATTAGAACAGCTTCAATTGGCCCATGCTGAACAAATGGATGAGGTCAAACAGCATGAGCAACAGATTGAGATCGGACCACCACCTGAGAAAATTAAAAAGTGGTGGTATTTCAAAGAAAAAGAAGTAGCTCGTTCCTTTACAGAGGAAGAACGATCAATGCTGCGAGCCCAACAGCAACAACTCGAGAACGAGTTAAAGCGACTTGAACGAAAAAAGCGTGAGACAGAAGCCGATCTCGAACGATTGGATTCGCTTCACCGCTTATAATTTACGTCAAAAAATGGAGCAGACGACATGATGTCGCCTGCTCCATTTTGTATAGAGACTACTCGATTAAGCCTGTGTAGCCAGTTTCGCAAGGACTAGTTTTGCGACTGCTTCACTTGAAGCCGGATTTTGTCCTGTAACGACATTGCCATCGATGACAGCGAACTCTTTACCAGCATCCGATGTCAGGAAAGTAGCCCCTTCACCGCGAAGTGTCGTCTCGAGCAAGAATGGTACTTTATCTTCGAGACCTGTTGATTTTTCCTCTTCATCTGTAAAGCCGTTGATTTGACGACCTGATACGAAGGGTTTGCCATCGATCATGACGTGCGCGAAGGCAGCAGGACCATGACAGACCGATGCGACGACGCCGTCTTTTTTGATGACAGCTTCGATAGCACTCGCCACTTGTGGGTTATTCGGGAAGTCGACGACCGCACCGTGACCACCTGGGAAGTAGACAGCGTCAAATGATGCTGGATCTACTTCAGAAAGTGCTTTCGTATCGTGCAACGCACGGCGAGCATCTTGGAATTTCGGTAAGATTTCTTTGACGATCGATGCTTTATCAATTGGAACATCTCCGCCTTTGATGGACGTGACCGTCACGTCATGTCCTGCATCTTTGAACAGGTTGTAGGGTGCTGCGAACTCCTCGAACCATAATCCTGTTTTGTGACCATTCATGTCATCTGCACTTGTTGATACGATTAAAATACGTGCCATAATAAAACTCCTCCTCTGTATGAACGTTACAAAGAAGGAGATTCCCGGAGAAATGGAGTGTTAAACCTTACCGGTGTTCGGTATAGTGATGAACTGGCAGTGTAGCAAGCGCCTGGTCGATCTGAGCTTGCGAAACCGGCTCTCTCATCGCTTGGACGTTTGCTTGAAGTTGCGACACGCTTGACGCACCTGGAAGGACGATATCGACCTGTTGATCGATTGCTTGCAATGCAAGCGCTGGAAGCGGGAAGTTTTGTAATTGTTGTAGACTGGCTTCGAGCGTCTCTTTATCGAACTGTTCGAAACGATCAACCGACTGCAGGCGTGAGGCACTTTCGTGTGTCAACAGTCCTTTTGCTAGTGGACCGCGGGCAACGACTTGGATGTTTTTCTCTTTTAAGCGTGGTAACAACTCTTCGATGCGACGATCGAGCAATGAATAAGGCGTCATCAAGTAAGAGAAATTACTATGCTCAAGCCAATATTCGATGACGTTCGGTCGCAATGACGAGAGACCATATTCCTTGATTTTCCCCTCTGCTTTTAAGTCTTCCATCGCGCGAATCGATGCGTCGATATCGTCGTCCATCGTGCCACCATGGACGTAATATAGGTCGAGGTAAGGTGTTTCGAGTCGATTTAAACTTTCAAGACAGGCTTGCTTCAAATAGTCATAACTCGGATCCCATGTCCAACCGGTTCCGGTCGCATTCATTCGATTGCCACCTTTTGAGGCAAGAAACAATCGACTACGATCCTCTTGCGCGAAGGTTTGACCGATAATCGATTCGACGGCTCCGTTTGCATAGACATCCGCTGTGTCGAAATGGGTGATACCCGCGTCGAGTGCCGTCCGCAGGATTGCTGCCGCTTCTTCCTGTCCGCGTTTTAAGATCGTCATCGTACCTAATCCTAATGACATGTTCAATTCCCTCTTTTCTTAAATGAACTGTAAGTTTGGAACTTCTGCATTCTAGTGTATCATATCTTATGAAAAAGACGGCTTGAAGTCTTGCGGCAATACGTCGGAAACGGCATACTAATCATGACAGAGAACGTAAACTAGGATAGAAGAGGGGAACACTACCGATGGAAGAAAAAACGATTGAACGTGAAGTGATCTATGAAGGAAAAGTTTTTGATGTCGAGAAACATGTCGTCACGTTACCGAACGGTAATACCTCGGTTCGTGAACTGGTCTATCATAATGGTGCCGTCGCCATCATCGCTTTTGATGAACAAGGGGATCTGATTGTCGTTGAACAATATCGGAAGGCGTTCGAGAGTCTATCGATCGAGATACCAGCGGGCAAACTCGAGAAAGGTGAAGATCCACTCGATTGTGCCGGACGTGAATTAAAGGAAGAAACAGGTTACGTCGCGAAAGAGTTACGACATGTCTTTGATTTCTACGGTGCGCCTGGTTTCTGTAGCGAACGTGTACATATTTATGAAGCGATTGGTCTTACTGCCGGTGATCGTCAGCTCGATGAAGATGAGTTCCTTGAGAACAAAACATTGAAGCTTGAACAAGCGCTCGAACTCGTAGCAAACGGAACGATTGTCGACGCGAAGACGATCATGGCGATTCAGCATTGGCAGATCCGTACTTTAAAATGATTCTCATTTAAATGATTTTCAGTTGATAATCATTTTAATTTGAAAAAAGACTGAGTTTCAGCTATGATAATAGCATCAGTTCGAACAAAGGGGGCGCTATGATGGAAAGTCGTGTAGAACGCATCAAAAAACAGCTAAGCGGTAAAGGATATAAGCTGACTCCCCAACGTGAAGCGACTGTGCGTGTCCTGCTCGAACATGAGTCGGATCACCTCAGTGCCGAAAATGTCTTTCTCCTTGTAAAAGAAAAGAACTCCGACATCGGACTTGCGACGGTTTACCGGACGCTCGAATTATTGACGGAGCTCGAAGTCGTCGATAAGGTCAACTTCGGAGATGGCGTATCCCGGTTTGATTTACGACAAGAAGGTGCGAGTCATTCGCATCACCATCTCGTCTGTATCGAATGTGGATCCGTCGAAGAGATTTTAGACGATATGCTTGAAGAAGTAGAGAAAGAAATCGTGTCCCGATTCCATTTCAAAATCAAGGATCACCGCCTGACATTCCATGGCGTCTGCCGTGTCTGCCAAGAGCGTCACGCTCGGGAAGCGTTGGAACAATCGCAAACACAAACAGTCTGACCGTCCGAGGAAATTTCGGATGGTTTTTCTTTTTCGATTTTTATAGGTCAGACCTCTTCACAACGGTTTACACCTTTGATATGATGGGAAAGTAAGCGATTTCGTAAACGAAGAGGATGAGTTCAGTGCGTGAACAACTGGAAGCATTTATCAACTATTTAGTGATTGAACGGCAAATGTCCGCGAATACGGCAGCTGCGTATCGAAATGATTTGAATCAATACTTACAGACGCTCGAAACAGCGGAAGTTTCTTCGTTTGAACAGGTTCACCGACATCATATCGTCGACCACATTGAACGATTGCTTGAAGCTCGCAAGTCACGATCGACGGTCCGGCGGGCGACGAGCTCAATCCGTTCGTTCCATCAATATCTGGTCGAAGAGAAACTAACGACGCATGATCCGTCCCGTCATCTTGATTTACCGAAACCGGAGAAGAAGCTTCCCGTCGTCTGGAGTCAAACCGACGTCGAACGTTTACTTGATTCGGTCGTCGGTGTCGATCCGCTTACACGACGAGATGCAGCAATGCTTGAGCTTCTCTATGGAACAGGCATGCGCGTCAGCGAACTGCTCCAACTGAAGTTGAACGATTTGCAACTCGAACTCGGGTATCTGTCGTGTCTTGGGAAAGGGAATAAATCCCGGATCATCCCGATGAGTACGACATCGATTGAGAGCGTCAGAACATATCTTGATCTCGCGCGCAACAGTCTCGGTGGTCAACAGACGGACGATGTCTTCTTAAACAGTCGTGGTGATCGTTTATCACGGCAAGGATTTTGGAAGATGATCAAGCGACGGGCAAAGGAAGCGGGTATTGAAAAAGAGATCACACCACACGTCCTGCGCCATTCGTTCGCGACCCATCTACTTGAAAATGGTGCCGATTTACGCGTCGTACAAGAAATGCTAGGACACGCTGATTTGTCGACGACACAAATGTATACACACGTCAACAAAGCACGACTCCACGACGTGTATAAGAAACATCATCCACGGGCGTGATGGTTCTATCTTTTAAAGGTCTGACTTCAGACAAATGATGCGTTTTGTCTAGTCCCTTTCCGGGAAAAATCGTAACGGGAATCGCACAACTACAGCTCGTATATAGGAGGAACAGCAAATGGCTCAATCATTTAAACGTGTATTTTTGATCGTCATGGACTCCGTAGGAATCGGAGAAGCACCGGACGCTGAACAGTTCGGAGATCTTGGTTCGCATACGCTCGGTCACATCGCGCGTGAACGCAACGGACTCAACATGCCGAACATGGCAAAACTCGGTCTCTCGCATATCGAACCGATCGAAGGTATCTCAGCTGAAGAAGCACCGCTTGCGGCATACGGAAAAATGCAGGAAGTATCTGCAGGGAAAGATACGATGACAGGGCACTGGGAGATCATGGGACTGCGGATTGATACACCATTCCGTGTCTTCGAAAAATTCCCAGATGATTTGATTCATCGCTTAGAAGAGTTCTCAGGGCGGAAGATCATCGGGAATAAACCGGCTTCTGGTACGGAAATCTTAGACGAACTTGGACAAGAACATGTTGAAACAGGCGCCTTGATCGTCTATACGTCGGCAGACTCTGTCCTTCAAATCGCAGCTCATGAAGAAGTCGTTCCATTAGAGGAACTGTACCGGATTTGTGAATATGCACGCGATATTACGCGGGATGACCCGTACATGCTCGGTCGTATCATCGCACGTCCATTCCTTGGTGAGGCAGGAGCATGGGTTCGGACAGCGAACCGTCACGACTATGCACTTAAACCATTCGACCGGACAGTCATGAACGAACTTGAGACAGCTGGACTTGATGTCATCTCACTCGGTAAGATTGCTGATATCTATGACGGCGAAGGCGTGACCGATGCGATCCGTACGAAGTCGAACATGGACGGCATGGATCAACTCGTGAAGCAACTCGATCGAGACTTCAACGGACTCTGCTTCTTGAACCTCGTCGATTTCGATGCGTTATTCGGACACCGTCGTGATCCGCAAGGCTACGGACAAGCACTCGAAGAGTTCGATGCCCGTCTTCCGGAAGTGTTTGATCGCTTGAAAGAAGATGATCTCTTGATCATCACGGCTGACCACGGAAACGATCCGGTTCATGCTGGGACAGACCACACGCGAGAATACGTACCGTTGCTTGCTTATCACAAAAACAGTGTCGCAAAACCGCTCGGTATCCGTGAGACGTTCGCTGATCTTGGGGCAACGGTTGCTGAAAACTTCGGTGTCAAAATGCCGGCACACGGAACAAGCTTTTTAACAGAACTATAATTCGAGGGAGCGATTCAGATGACAGTCAACTGGAATGAAACACGTTCGTTTTTAGAAAGCAAGATGCAGGCGAAACCGGAAATCGGATTGATTCTCGGTTCAGGACTGGGTGTCCTCGCTGATGAGATCGAAAACCCGATCGCAATTCCATACCATGAAATCCCGAACTTCCCGGTCTCAACGGTTGAAGGACACGCCGGACAACTCGTCTTCGGAACACTTGAAGGGAAACAAGTCGTTGCGATGCAAGGACGATTCCACTTCTACGAAGGATACTCAATGGACATGGTCACATTCCCTGTCCGTGTCATGAAAGCGATCGGCGTCGAGACATTGATCGTCACGAACGCAGCCGGTGCTTGTAACGAAGCGTTCGAACCAGGTGATTTGATGTTGATCACGGATCACATCAACTTCTTCGGTACGAACCCATTGATCGGTAAGAACGTCGACGAGATGGGACCACGTTTCCCGGATATGTCGAAGCCGTATGATGCGGAATTACTTCGTCTTGCACAGGAAACAGCGGACGAGCTCGGAATTCGTGTCCGTCAAGGTGTCTACTTCGGAAATACTGGTCCGACGTATGAGACGCCAGCAGAAGTCAAGATGGCACGGATGCTTGGAGGAGACGTCGTCGGTATGTCGACGGTCCCTGAAGTCATCGTTGCCCGTCATTCAGATATGCGTGTCCTTGGGATTTCGTGTGTCTCGAACATGGCAGCAGGCATTCTCGATCAACCGTTACATCATGATGAAGTCATCGAAACGACAGAACGTGTCCGGGCACACTTCCTATCACTCGTTCGCGGTTCGATCAAAAAAATGTAACGACTGTTTATAAAACTCACAAACCACTCCTGAGGAGGAACTAGATTATGCGTATGGTAGATTTGATTGCAACAAAACGAGACGGTGGCGAACTCGCAACAGCTGATATTCAAGCAATGGTAAAAGGATTCACGAATGGTGAAATTCCAGATTATCAAATGTCAGCGATGTCGATGGCGATTTTCTATCAAGGAATGTCAGATCGTGAAATCGCTGATTTGACGATGGCGATGGTCAAATCGGGTGACGTGATCGACCTTTCCCGCATTCACGGAAAAAAAGTCGACAAACACTCGACTGGCGGTGTCGGTGACAAGATCAGTCTGATTGTTGCACCACTCGTTGCGTCAATCGGTATTCCGGTGGCGAAGATGAGCGGTCGCGGCCTCGGTCACACAGGTGGAACAATCGATAAACTCGAAGCGTTCCCTGGTTTTGACGTTGAACTTTCAGAAGAAGCATTCGTCTCACAAGTCAACGACATCAAGATGGCGATCATCGGTCAAACAGGTAACTTGACGCCTGCAGACAAAAAACTCTACGCACTTCGTGATGTCACGGCGACAGTAAACTCGATCCCATTGATCGCAAGTTCGATCATGTCGAAGAAGATTGCAGCAGGAGCAGACAGCATCGTACTCGACGTCAAGACAGGTTCTGGTGCCTTCATGAAATCGTTTGAAGATGCAAAAGCACTCGCGACAGAGATGGTTTCAATCGGTAAGAGTGTCAACCGTAAGACGGTTGCTGTCATTACAGACATGGATCAGCCGCTCGGCTTTGAAATCGGAAACGCAAACGAAGTCAAGGAAGCGATCGAAGTCCTTCAAGGGAAAGATGTCCGTGACTTGAAAGTCATCGCCTTGACGATTGCATCACACATGGCGGTCCTCGGTGATTTCTACCCGACATTCGACGAAGCATATGCGGATCTCGAAACACGTCTCGGTAACGGAGCAGCACTTGACGTCTTCAAGAAGTTCATCGCAGCGCAAGGTGGCGACGCGTCACTCGTTGACGATATGACAAAAGCACTTGAAACGAAATACGAAAAAACATTCGTCGCTTCAAAAGCAGGTTATGTCTCTGAAATCATCGCTGACGAAGTTGGTGTTGCAGCAATGATCCTCGGTGCAGGACGCGCGACGAAAGCAGATGAGATCGATCACGCAGCAAGCGTTACGCTGCATAAAAAAGTCGGCGATCGTGTCGAAGTCGGCGATGTCATCGCAACACTTCGTTCAAACAAAGATACACTCGATCAAGCAATCGAAAAAATGGACCATGCGTACCACATCAGTGAAATGAAACCGGCAGAACGTCCGCTCGTTCACGCTGTCATTCAATAATCCATCCGATAAGCAATATCTGAGTAGTGGACTTCGTCCGCTACTCTTTTTTTGTGATAAAATCGAAAGTGTAAAAATATGGATATATCTAAAGGAGCGATCGCATGAAACGTTGGTTCATAGTAATTGCCAGTTTAGTTGGAGTCATCGGGGGTGGCGCATTGATGATGACATACGCTTTTACACAGGACATAGACTCGGATGAAACGAGAGAGGCTGAAATACAACAAAAAGCAAAGACTTACTTAGAGAAGCATCTTCCGGAAGCGAAGGTGACCGGTAGTATTTACGACAATATGGGAAATTTTTCGTTTGAGTATGCAGCACGAGCGATTGACGAAAAAACGAATACTGAGTTTTTCGTATATCAAGATGAGGAGTCGGGAAGGTTCGTCGATACGTATCATGCGTCACTTTGGGAAGATCAGTTAGAACGACGGATCACGTTGCCTACTCTTAATGATGTGAACGCGGAACTAGATATGGTGGTACTGTTTGATAACGATAAGATTCAACAGCTTGGTAATGCGCGTTTTGATTCAAAGGCTTATTTACGTACGGAAGTCGCTCCGACGATTTTAATTAGCGTTCCACGCAAGCAAAGCGAACAGGATAAAACGCAGATTACAGCGTGGGCAAAGTCGTTGCGCGAACAAAAGATCCTTCAATACATGACGGTCAAGGTCGATTATGTTTCAGAAAAGGGTGAACTACTGGAAAACGGAAATTCACTCTTCGTGACGTTATAAAGTAGATTGAAAAAACGAGAGTGCGCGGTTCCCTTTCGATTTGTTATACTGGAAATACTTGTAATGAAAAAGGGGGAACTTTCATGAAACCACCACGCTTACAAAAAGGAGATAAGATTGCTATCGTCTCACCGGCGTCTGCAATTGCTGCATACGTGCCACGTCGTCTCGCTCGCGGTATCGCGACACTTGAAAAAATGGGGTTCGAGGTCGTCTTGATGCCGAACGCAACAGCTGTCCATAGTCATACGGCAGGAACGATCGGCGAACGGCTGCAAGATTTACATATGGCGTTTGCTGATCCGTCGATTAAGGCGATCATCTCGACAATCGGTGGGTTTAACTCGCACCAATTACTCGATGAACTTGATTATGAGTTGATCCGAAACAATCCGAAAATCTTCGTCGGATACAGTGATATCACCGCATTGTTTGCTGGCATCTATCAGCAGACAGGATTGACGACGTTCGTCGGACCAGCGCTACTGACACAGTTCGGTCAATTTGATGGTCTTGATCCGTATACGGAAGAGTCGTTTAATCGTACGTTCATGCAGACGGAACCGATCGGTCGAATCGAAGCATCGGAAGAGTGGACGGACGAGATTTTACGCTGGGACGTCGCAGATGACCGAAGACGAGAGCATCAAGTGAACGCGGGATATACGATCGTTAAGACCGGTGTCGCAGAAGGTCCGATTCTGACGGGGAACACGGGAACACTTTTGCTGCTTGCTGGGACATCATACTTGCCATCATTTGACGGTGTCGTCTTGATGCTTGAGGATGACGAAAGTGAGACACCAGAAACGATCGACCGGTATTTCACGCAATTGCGACACATGGGTGCGTATGACAAGATTGCGGCGCTCGTCGTCGGACGCTTCCCGAGCAAGGTCGATTTTGATCCGGACTTCCCGCTCAAAGACATCATTCTGCGCGCGACGCGGGGCTATGATTTCCCGATCATTCTCGATGCGGACTTCGGGCATACGGATCCTGTTGCGACACTCGCGAATGGAATTCGGATTCGTGTCGAAGCAACGGATTCGGTGACACTCGATGTGTTAGAGGCAGCCGTCGAGTAAAAAGGTCTGCACGACGTCCTGAAATTTGGTACACTGTACCATGGAATCACGATCTTGAATCGTGACGAATCTCTTGCTGAAAAGCACGAAAGGTTGGTCAAACATGCAAAAAACTGGTCATATCTTATTAGAAGATGGAAATAAAATCGAATTCGAATTGTTCAACGATGAAGCACCGATCACGACTGAAAACTTCGAAAATCTTGCAAACTCGAACTTCTACGATGGATTGAACTTCCACCGTGTCATCCCAGGCTTCGTCTCACAAGGCGGATGCCCAATCGGAAACGGTACAGGCGGTTCAGGAAAAACGATTCCTTGCGAAACGTCTACATCATACCCACACAAACACAAAGCGGGTTCACTTTCGATGGCACACGCTGGTCGTAACACTGGATCAAGCCAGTTCTTCATCGTACATGAGCCACAACCGCACCTCGACGGTGTACACACAGTCTTCGGACAAGTGACTTCAGGTCTCGAACATGCACAAAAAATGAAGCAAGGCGCTGGCATCAAAGAAATCCGCGTCGAAGCATAAGTTCTTGCTCCTCTTCAAACGTTTGAAGAGGAGTTTTTCTTTTTTTAGAAGCGGGTACAATCAGTAAGGGAACTCAACTTGTAAAGGAGTGTTTGTCATGCGTTTAGAAGGAAAACGAATCATCCAAGTCGTCAGCAATGACTTCGAGGATTTAGAATTATGGTATCCTGTCCATCGCTTGCGTGAAGAAGGCGCGATCGTTGACATCGTCGGTGAGAAGGCAGATGAGACGTATATTGGGAAGTACGGTGTTCCGATCAAATCGAATAAGACGTTCGATGAGATCAATCCAGCAGAATACGATGCGATTCTTGTTCCGGGTGGTTGGTCACCCGATCTGTTACGCCGCTTTGACTCTGTCCTGAACATGGTGCGTCATTTTGACCAGAACAAACAACCAATTGGTCAAATCTGCCACGCTGGTTGGGTGTTGATCTCTGCTGGCATCTTAAAAGGTGTTAATGTCACGAGTACGCCAGGAATCAAGGATGACATGACGAATGCAGGTGCGATTTGGCACGATGAAGCCGTCGTCGTCGACGGACATATCGTCTCGAGCCGTCGCCCGCCTGATCTACCAGATTACATGCGTGCTTTCATCCAAGTGATGGAAGAACAAGCATGATTCAGATGCAGGGGACGTCACATGACGGTCTCCTGCCTTTTTCATGGATTATGAAAAAAATGCAGTAATTCTGTGTGAGAAGGTGTAGAATGAATGAGTCTCAGTCGTTCATGCTCCTGAGAGTTGTTGAAATTAGGAAGGTGTAGAATCACATGCTAGTAAAATATAAGAAGTTGAATGAACGGACCGCGATGGGGCTGATCGCCTTTTCGTGCGAAGTGAAGGATCCGAAGTATTTGCTTGAAACGGTTCAAGCCTATGAACAGGAAGAAGACCAACGCTTGTATTTGTACAAACAAGATGAGGATTTCGTCGGTGTCATCGGGTTTCAATTAATGGATGGCCATGCTGAATTGAAACATATCGCATTATCACCGTCTTTCCGTGGAGAACGGATGTCGTATCTCCTACTCGATGAAGCAGCCAAATTGCTTCGAACGGATATTACGGGTGCGACCGAAGAGACGCAACGCCTCGTCGACAAATGGAAAAATCAATAAAAAGACCGGTCCATGGCTCAGATGGACCGGTCTCTTCGGTTTTGTAGCGCTTCTTGTCGTGCCGTGACGACATCCGTACGATCGCGCAAACGATGTTTATGCGTCACATAGTCGAGATCAGGTGCTGTCGCTTCCAAGGCGACGGTTCGGATGACGTCCGGGAAGACAGGTAACGGGATGTGCCGATAGACCGGCTCCGTAAAATGGTCGCGATGATCGAGCAAATATGAGACGTCGATCCCGGACACAATCAGTGTTGCCCGGTGGCGTTCGATTTTATCAAATGCTTTCGCATATGTCCGCTGTGCCCCAGTCGTATTGCCGCGGCGGTGATGATAGCGGGCGACGGCCAGCTGGATCAGACCGACAAGCGCTTCGTCCTGGCGTTGTCCTTCTTGCCAGACTTCCTCTAAGATTTCATGGCACTCGAAGTAATCGTGCCGGATATTGAATTCGAATACGAATCGCTCGATCGGATTCATGGAATCACCTCTTCCTTTTGAATATAACATAGTCGAACCCATCCGTTGTATGGTATACTAAGGCGCAAAAAACGTTGATGGGCAGGGAGAATCATGGAATCATACAGTGTAAAGATGGATGCGTTTGAAGGCCCGTTGGACTTGCTGTTACACTTGGTTGGTAAATTAGAAATCGATATTTATGATATATCCGTTTCCATGGTGACGGATCAATATGTGTCCTATATCCGTGCGATGCAACATCTTGAACTAGATGTTGCTAGTGAATATCTTGTCATGGCAGCGACGCTGTTGCAACTGAAAAGCAAACAACTCTTGCCGATCGAACAGACGGAATATGATGAGATTCCCGATTTCGAGGAAGAACCGACACGAGAAGGTCTGATTCAACAGTTGATCGAGTATAAGGCATATAAGGAAGCAGCCCTCGTCCTGAAGGAAAAGGAAGAGGCACGCCTTGAGCTGTTCTCGAAACAACCAGAGGATTTGATGCGTTATCTCGATACGGACGCACAAGAGTATAATGGTACGTTATCACTAAGTGATTTATTGCGTGCATATGAAAAAATGCGTCAACGGGAAGCTTGGAAGGTACGTCGTTCGAAGACGGTCAAACGGGAAGAACGGTCGCTTGAGCAACAGATGGAGTCTGTCGCCCGTTACGTCGCGACGCGTGAGCGTACGACATTCTTTGGCTTTTTTGTGGAGCAGCCGACGGTCGAAGAACTGGTCGTCAGTTTCCTCGCCGTCCTAGAACTCGTGAAGCAACGCGTCATTGATTGTGAACAAATGACCGATGACATTTTGTTGCGTAGCATGGTGAAGGAGGAGAGTCAGATTGGCGTATGAACAAATCATTGAAAGCTTGTTATTCGTCGTCGGCGATGACGGCATCGACCCACGTGGTCTCAGTCAAGCACTAGAGATCAGTGAAGCGGCGGCGCGTGAACAGTTACTGGCTCTTCAGACGACGTTCGAAGCGGAGCAACGGGTGTTGCAAATCGTGGAGTCAGGTGGCGTCTTTAAGATGGTGACACGAAAAGAGATGTCGCCATATATTCAGGCGTATGCGGGATCACTTGCAGAAGACTCCTTGTCTCGAGCAGCGATGGAGACACTCGTCATCATCGCGTACAAACAACCCGTCACGCGTGCTGATATCGAAGTCGTCCGTGGCGTCAAGACGGAACGCGTCATCCATACGTTAAGTGCAAAAGGTTTGATTGAAGAAGCGGGACGCGCCAAAGGCGTTGGTCGCGCGAAATTGTATAAGACGACGGATCATTTCCTGGACCACTTTGGTCTGAATAGTATTGAGGAGTTACCACCACTCGAGTTCGAAGAAACGTTCGAATCAGATGGAGATCTCTTCTTCCGGAATGATCCTTCATTAGAGGAGAGAGTGAATTAATGGAACGGTTACAAAAAATCATCGCACAAGCAGGTGTCGCTTCACGGCGTAAAGCAGAGGAATTGATCACAGCAGGTCGCGTCAAGGTCAACGGGAAAGTCATCACGGAGCTCGGAACGAAAGTTGGAGCGCGTGCTGAAGTCGAAGTCGATGGCGTCAAGCTCGAGCGGGAAGAACACGTTTATTACATGCTATATAAACCAACAGGTGTCGTCTCGACGGTTGAAGACGATAAAGGACGTAAGACGGTCGTCGATCTCGTACCACCAGGTCATCGTGTCTTCCCAGTCGGTCGTCTCGACTACAATACGAGCGGTCTTCTGTTGATGACGAATGACGGTGAATTCTCAAACCTTCTGCTTCACCCGAAGTATAAGGTACCGAAGCGTTACATCGTCAAAATCAAAGGCGTACCGGAATATTTCCACGTCAAAGGTCTTGAAAAAGGCGTCGTCTTGCCGGACGGCTTTAAGACAGGGAAAGCACGCGTCGAGATGCGTGACATCGATAAGAAGAAAAACACGGCTATCCTCGAAATGGTCATCTACGAGGGACATAACCGCCAAGTCCGTCAAATGGTCGAGACACTCGGTTCAGAAGTCTTGAAGTTGAAACGTGAACAGTTTGGTTTCTTGACACTGGCAGGCCTTACTTCTGGCGAGTGGCGTGAACTTTCAAAAAAAGAAGTCAATCAATTGCGTGAGCTAGCGGATCCAGCCGCTCCACCTACGAAAAGACGTAAGAACACAAAAAAACGTTAATTTGTAAAGCGAGAAGCTCATCCTCCGGGTTGAGTTTTCTTTTTTTGTGACAAAACGATTAACGAATTTCACATTTTATCAACGTTTAAGCGATTTCAAGTACAATATGGGTGGAGGCGGTAAAATATGAAAAAAACAAAACAAAATCCGGAAGAACGCTTAGCAGCGGCCCAGCAAAAAAAGAAGAAACGCTCCTTCTGGCGTCTGATGATCATGACGATGGTCTTGTTTGCAGGCGCAGTTGTCATCATGCAATTCGTCGATCAAGCGACACGCGATAAAAACGGACGTGTCATGGCAGGCGATGATGCTCCTGGTTTCGCGCTCGTCGATCTATACGGTGAGAAACAGCACTCAATGGATGAATACAAAGGAAAAGGACTTTTACTCAATTTCTGGGGTACATTCTGCGAACCATGTAAGAAAGAGATGCCTTTGATCAATGACAACTATCAGATGATGCAGGATCAAGGTGTCAATTTCGTAGCGGTCAATGTCGGAGAAACACCGGTTCGAGTCTCAAGCTTCATCAAAGATATCGGCGGAACGGATTATCCGATCCTCATGGATACGAATAGTTCGGTCGAGAAGGCTTACGGGATCTACAACTTACCTGTGACGTTCATCATCAACAAAAAAGGTGAGGTCGTCGAGAAATACGAAGGTGAGATTGATCAAGCGAAGCTGGAAGAGATGGTGAAGAAGGCGAACCAGTAACGCATCGAAGGGGGATTTTAGGATGCAGGAGCAAGAAGATTTTAAACAACTGGACATGCGTTACGAGGAAGCAGAACTTCGTTCGAAACGTAAAAATCCATCTTGGATCGACCGGGCATGGACGTTCTTCTCGTCCGTCAAGGTCGGGTTATGGCTGATCGGTCTGATCATCATCGCGAGTGGGGTCGGTACGATCTTCCCGCAAGAGATGTATATTCCGCAGGCAACACCACCGGAAGAATTTTATCAAAAAGAATACGGTACGGCAGGGGATATCTACTATACGTTAGGATTCCACAACCTGTTTGAATCATGGTGGTACATCGGATTAATCACACTGTTACTCTTATCGATCATCATCGTGTCGATTGACCGCTTCTTCCCGCTCTACCGAGCATTGAAGAAACAACCGGTCATCCAGTCGGACCGTTTCATGAATGGTCAGCGATTTGGCGCTGAAGCGACTGGAGACGTCAAAAAAATCGATGCGATCGCACCGTTACTTGAGAAAAAGGGCTATAAAGTTCGTCGGCAAGACGGGGCGCTCTTAGCGGAAAAGCAACGTTTTGGACGATGGGGTCCTTACATCAACCATATCGGTCTTGTACTATTCTTTGGAGGGGCGATGCTTCGGGTCGTACCGGGCATGCATGAAGATGAACTGCTTTGGCTTCGTGAAGGAGAAACATTACCGATCGAGGCGACGGACAACAAGTATTACTTGAAGAATGAGGCGTTCAATATCGAGTTCTATGATCCTGAGAAGGTGGACGCAAAATTCAAGAAATCACTTGAAGCAGCGGGCGGAAATGTACCGAAAAACTACGACACGAAGATGACGCTCTATAAAAGAGTCGGAGAGACAAGTGATTTCAAACCGAAACTCGAAGAAGTCAAATCAGGTGAGACGGCAGTCAACCGTCCATTCGAATTCGATGATTTCCAAGTCTTCCAAGAACAATACGCGGCAGATCCAGAATTTAAGACGATGTCGTTCAGCATCGTCAACCAAAAGACAGGTAAAGTCGTGGATACGATCAAGGTCGATTTACGTGAACCAAAAGAGACCTACAAGTTGAAAAACGGCTATGATGTCGAATTGAAGGATTTCTTGCCTGATTTCGTCGTCAAGGATGGACAGCCGACGACCAATTCTGGACGTCCTGTCAATCCGGCGTTCGTCTTTAATATCAAATCACCGGAGCACCCAAAAGGGGAGCGTAGCTTGATTGGTATCAAGCTGAATGTCGGTGGGGATGAGAACCAGTACAAGATGGCGTTTGCCGGTACGGAGCTCTCAAACATCTCAGGTGTCCGAATCAAGAAAGACTTGACGCTCCCATTCCTCTTTGCGGGTGGCATCATCTTCATGGCAGGTCTATTGATCGGGATGTACTGGCCGCACCGTCGTCTCTGGTTACGTGAGAAGAACGGTCGCATTCAGATTGCTGGATTTACGAACAAAAACGCATTAGGGCTTCAAAAAGAAGCCAATCTCGCGTTGACGGAAGTTGGTCTACCAGAACTTGAGGACCGACAAAAGTTGCGGGAAGAGGGGGAAGCTAAATGAACATGCTTCAGTTGAGCAGTAATCTGCTCCTAACGTCATTCATCGTCTACCTCGTCAGTACAGGTTTTTTCGCTGTTGCGACGAGTGGTAAAAAAGGTCCGACACGTTCTGGTAAGATCGCCTATACGCTCGCGATCATCGGTTTCCTGGCTCAGTTAGGGTATTTCTTTACGCGCTGGGCGGGTGCTGGACACGTTCCGGTCTCGAACTTATACGAATACACGACATTCTTTGGTATGATGATGGTCCTTGGATTCTTAATCGTCTATGCCATCTATAAAAACAATGTCCTTGGCTTGATTGCAATGCCGGTTGCCTTGCTCGTCATCGCTTATGCGTCGATGTTCCCGGATGAGGTCCAACCCTTGATTCCGGCACTTCAAAGTGTCTGGCTCAAAATCCACGTTACGACGGCAGCACTCGGTGAGGGGATTCTCGCTGTCAGTTTTGCGACCGGATTGCTCTATCTGGTCCACGCGACGGATTTCAATAAAGAATCGAAAACACGGACATGGCTTGAGATCGTCATGTTCTCACTCGTTTGTGTCGTTGGTTACATCCTCGTCGGCCTCTTGTTCAAAGCAACAGGTTCTGCATCAACGATCGAATACGTCGCGAAGAATGGTGCGAAGATGACACATGAATACACGATGCCGGTTCTGACAGGTCCTGAGAACGGAAAAGTCTTATCTGGTTCAGGTGCCGTCATTGAATTGCCGAACTTCTTGAATGCGAATAAGGTCAATACGGTCTTATGGTCAGTCATTGGTGGGGTCGTCTTATATGTGTTGCTACGTTTCGTAGTTCTCCGTAAGCGTGTCGCAGAGAGTCTGAAACCAATCGCGCGGAAGATTGATCTAGAAACAGCTGATGAGATTAGTTACCGTGCGATCGCGATCGGTCTTCCGATCTTTATCCTTGGCGGATTGATCTTCGCAATGATTTGGGCGCAAATGGCATGGAGCCGCTATTGGGGCTGGGACCCGAAAGAGGTTTGGGCACTGATCACGATGCTCTTCTACGTGTTCTATCTCCACATGCGCATCCAGCGTGGGTGGATCGGTAAAAAATCAGCATGGTTATGTGTTGGTGGTTTTGCCGTCATCATGTTCAACCTTGTCTTCGTCAACCTTGTCGTAGCGGGATTACACTCGTACGCATAAGGAAAAGAAAAGCAGCGGATCCGGAAACGGTCCGCTGCTTTTTCATGTTTCTCTGACAAAAGAGTATCATTTAGGGGAAATCAGCCAGTGCAAGCCATTCTTTTCGTTTCATAGTATACTAAAAGAGTAGTAGGATAGAGGAGTAGAGTTTAGTTTATAGGAGGAGACAGCATGTCAGAAGAAGCACGTATTTTAGTCGTCGACGATGAGGAACGAATTCGTCGCCTGTTGAAGATGTATCTAGAGCGGGAAAATTTCACGATCGAGGAAGCAGACAATGGAGAGACGGCGCTTGAAATGGCGCTTGAGACAGAATACGATGTCATTCTCCTCGACTTGATGATGCCGAAGATGGACGGGATGCAAGTTTGTGAAGAACTACGGAAAACGAAAGCGACGCCGGTCGTCATGCTGACGGCAAAAGGTGAAGAAACGAATCGCGTCCATGGGTTTGAAATGGGGGCAGATGATTATATCGTCAAACCATTCAGTCCACGTGAAGTCGTTTTGCGTGTCAAAGCAATCCTTCGTCGAGCGAGTGCAACGAAATTCCTCCATACGGATGCGAAAACAAAAGATGTCATCGTCTTCCCACATTTGACGATTGATAATGACGCACACCGCGTGACGGTTGAATCACAAGAAGTCAATTTAACACCAAAAGAATATGAACTCCTGTATTTCTTGGCAAAACAAACGGACAAAGTATTCTCACGGGAACAACTACTCAAGGAAGTCTGGAACTATGAATTTTTTGGGGATCTTCGGACGGTCGATACACACGTCAAACGTCTGCGTGAAAAGCTGAATCGTTTGTCTCCGAACGCTGCTCAAATGATCACGACGGTCTGGGGTGTCGGATACAAGTTCGAGAATAGTCCGACCTGACGATGAAATGGTTGCAAAGTGTAGTCATCAAACTATGGGGCACGATCCTATTGCTTGTCTCGGTCGTCTTGATCGCCTTGACGATCTTGTTACTTGAATTTTTCAACTCTTTTCATATCGAACAGGAGCGGGGGCACCTTGCAAAGCTCGGTCAACAAGTCGAGACCGTCTTTCAGGCGCACTCCGGTATCGAGGAAGGATCGAGTACTGCTGTCGAAATCACGGATATATATGGCGCGACATTAATTGCGAAGACCCAGGACGATTCTGTCGAAGCGAATATTTCACAAGCGAAAGCGAACCGGATCATCAAGGAGCTCGAACGTCAGAACTGGAAAGCGATCGATGGTGAAGAAGGTGAAACGGCAATCGGTAATTACGAGACCTTCGATGGAAAGGCGGCACTCGCGTATCGAGCACCGCTCATTACGAATAGCGGCAACGGAACGATCTACTTGATCGAACAATTGACGAATATCGAGCAAGCGAATGAAGGCGCACGTCAAATCATTCAGCTCTGTGTCTTGTTAGCGATCATCGGGACAACCGTCTTTGCTTTCTTCCTATCGACACGGATCACCGCACCACTACGGACGATTCGTCAAGCCGTCGTTGAGGCCGGTGAAGGGAAATTCGATCAAAGCCTGACGCAACGTTCACGTGATGAGATTGGTGACTTAGCGCTTGCCTTTAACGAGATGAGTAGCCAACTCAATCAATACGTCACGGATCTCGATAAGGAGCGGCATTTGCTCTCCTCGATTCTGCGCTGTATGGCAGACGGCGTGTTGACGTTCTCAAAATCAGGTGAGCTACTCGCGACGAATCCACCAGCTGAAGCATTTCTTGCAGGTTCTCCCGTACCGGATGAACTGATTGAACTGTTCCAGACAGTCATGAAGGAAGAGACGGAGATGACGGTTTCGTTTGAACGGGAAGGACGCTTTTACATCATCATCGTCAGTCCGTTACTCGAACAAGAAGAGCAGATCGGAGCGGTCGCTGTCCTGCGCGACATGACGGAAGCACAACAACTGGAGAAGATGCGGGCCGACTTCGTCGCGAATGTCAGCCATGAACTGCGGACGCCACTCGTCATGTTGCAAGGGTATTCGGAAGCGATCGTCGACGGGATGACGGAAAGTGACGAGGCGACGAAAGAATTTGCATCAATCATCTATGATGAATCGCAACGCTTGTCCCGTCTCGTCAATGATCTACTCGATCTCGCGCGGATGGAAGCCGGTTATCAGGAGTTACGGATTGAAGCCATCGAAACAGTCTCGTTTGCACAGCGAGTCATCAAGAAATTCAAACAAATGGGACGCGATAAGCAGGTCACTTTCTCGGTTTCCGGTCCGAACATCATATTTGACGCCGATCCGGATCAGATGGAACAAGTCTTGACGAATCTTCTTGGAAACGCCCTTCGTTATACGGAGAACGGAGAAATCAAGATTAAGATTGACGAAGATAGGGAAAACATTACATTATCCGTCATCGATTCAGGTGACGGGATTCCGGAAGAAGATTTACCTTTCGTCTTTGATCGTTTCTATAAGGCGGACAAGGCACGAACGCGCGGTAAGACCGGTACAGGAATTGGTCTTGCGATCGTCGCGAACGTCGTCCGTGCTCATGGTGGAGAGGTCGAAGTCGACAGCCGCTTAGGAGAAGGAGCGACTTTCCGAATCCGATTACCAAAAAAACAAAGGAAGCGAACATTATGAGTCGCTTCCTTTCGCTATAGGAGTGAATAAAACATGAAAATTTATACGAAATCAGGCGATGAAGGAGAAACATCCCTTGTCGGTGGGAGAGTCAAAAAAAATGATCGATTGATCAGCTTGATGGGAGAACTCGATGAATTGAATAGCTTCGTCGGACTTGCTCGGACCAAAGCATCATCGATCGAAGTACGAGAACAATTGACGGTCATCCAGCATGCGTTGTTCGACTGTGGCAGTGACTTGATGTATGTCGAACCTCGTCCATCACGGTTAAGTCAGGAAGCAACAGTTGATTTAGAAAGTTGGATTGATAGTTTAACGGAATTATCGCCACCACTCGACAAGTTCATCTTACCAGGCGGAACGGAAGCGGCCGCGACATTGCATGTGGCACGGACGGTCTGCCGTCGCGTCGAACGTTCGATGATCGATGTTCCCCAAGCGGCTCATTTGTTACCGTTCATCAATCGGCTCAGTGATTTCTTTTTTACAGCAGCCCGTTATGAGAATGCCGTTAACCAAAAAGCAGATATTGAATACGTTCGCAGTGCGCATGTGTTCAAACGAAAGGATGGAGAGTAATGAGTCAGTCATTTAGCACATGGAAAAAGGAAGGAACGAGCTTCCACCTCGTTCCGACCGATAAATTCAAGACGACGACGATCCTCGTCACGTTTTCAGCACCGCTAGAGGCGAAAACACTGACTAGCCGTGCGATTTTACCATACATCATGGAAAAATCGACAGCTGCTTATCCGTCGATGAAAGCATTACGTGAGCCACTTGAGACATTATATGATGCGGGGCTTTATGCGGACGCGTCGAAGTTCGGAGAAGAGCACGTCATCTCGTTCCAACTTGATGTCGTCCGTGGAGAACTCGTCCATCACCCGTCGTTATTAAAAGAAGCACTTGAATTGCTAGAGCAAATGGTGCTGTATCCAGACTTGACGGAAAGTGGTTTCCGCGAACAGTTCGTCAAACAAGAAAAGCGACTGCATGCCTTACGAATCAGCTCGCTGTACGACGATAAGATGCGCTACGCACAGCAGCGTCTCCTTGAATTGATGGCACCAGGTGAAGCCGTCTCGTTACCATCGCTTGGGACAATCGAAGAACTCGAACGGATCACTCCATCGTCCTTGCGTGATACATACCGTTCGATGATCGAAGACGATCGAATCGATGTCTTCGTCGTCGGACAGGTGACGAAGGAGGAAATGGAAGATGCGTTGTCCTTCTTGCCATCGCACTCAGAAAAAGTCAGCCATTACATCCCTGAACAAAAACCGGTCAACGGTGTGAAACGGTCGAGCGAAACGCAACCGATCAAACAAGGGAAGCTGCACCTTGGTTACCGGGTAGCGGTCGATCCGACGTCTGCCGATTCAATCCGGATGCAAATCGTCAACGGTCTGTTCGGTGGATTCCCACATTCGAAACTGTTCATGAATGTCCGTGAAAAAGAGAGTCTCGCGTATTATGCGGCTTCACGATATGCGGCATTAAACAGTGCACTCTACGTCTATGCAGGGGTTGACACAAAAGAAGCGGAACGTGCCGAGAAAATCATCCTAGAGCAACTCGTTGATTTGAAGGCGGGACAGTTCACGGATGAAGAATTGACACAGACGAAGGCGATGTTGATCAATGCGCGCCGTCAAATTCTTGATCAGCCGGGGCAATTGATTGGTTGGTTGAATGGTTCGAAGATGCGTGGACTGACACTTGAAGATGAGATCCACATCATCGAGACGGCGACACGTGAAGACGTCGTTCGATTAGCAACGGCAATCGATCTAGATGCCGTATATCTATTGCGAGGTGAAGCATGATGGAACAACTGACTTATCACGATACAGACGAAACGGTATACCACGAGCAACTCGATAACGGCTTATCCGTCTATCTGTTGCAAAAAAAAGGATACGAAAAGACGTATGCGACGTTTACGACACGTTATGGTTCGATTGATCAACGATTTAAAAAAGGAGAGGAATGGATCACGGTACCGGACGGCATCGCCCACTTCCTCGAGCATAAGATGTTTGAATCCGAAAAAGGTGACGTCTTCCAAGAGTTCGGTCGTCTCGGTGCCTCAGCGAACGCCTTTACCTCGTTCTCACGAACAGCGTACTTGTTCTCAGCCACGTCACTGATCGAACAAAACCTCGAGACATTGATCGATTTCGTACAAGATCCCTACTTCACGCCGGAAAGCGTTGAAAAAGAGAAGGGGATCATCACGCAGGAAATCCAGATGTATCAAGATAATCCGGGATGGCGCTTGTTCTTCGGTCTGATTGAATCAATGTATGCGACGCATCCGGTCCGAATCGATATCGCAGGAACACCGGAATCGATCAATCAAATCACAGCCGATGACCTATACACGTGCTATCGCACGTTCTATCATCCATCGAACATGGTGTTGTTCGTTGTCGGAAACATCGACCCGGAAGAGACGCTGGCATTGATCAAGGCGAATCAGGCGAAGAAGGATTATACGGATCGCCCGGCGATCGAGCGGGATTATGGTCAAGAACCGCACGGCGTGCATCGTCCACGTCTCGAACTCGAGCTCGACGTCAAGACACCGAAGGTATTAATCGGTTACAAGGACGAATCTGTCCGCGGCGAAGCACAAGTCCGTCGTGAGTTGACGAGTGAATTATTATTGCACCTCTTATTCGATCAAACATCATCGACGTATTTGGAATTGTATGAAGACGGTCTGATCGACGATACGTTCAGCTTTGATTACTCGAGTGAGGAAGAGTTCGCCTTCGCGACGTTCGGCATGGAGACAGAGGATCCAGACAAGTTTATCCAAGCATATGAGACACTTCTGCAAACGCGTCCTGACTTCACGGAAGACGAGGTCACGCGCAAGCGGAACATGATGCAAGGGAAATTCCTCCGTGCCTTGAATTCACCGGAATTCATTGCGAATCAGTTCTCGCGTCACGCACTTGCCGGTACGAATCTGTTCACGCTTCCGACATTGATTGCTTCGATTACGAAAGAAGAGATCGAAGCCCGTTTCGACGAGTTGTTCGCCATTGAAAACCGGGCGATCTCAATCGTCAAACCGTACGCGTGATGCGAATCCTCATCACCGGTGCGAGTGGCGCCATTGGTCTTGCGGCAGCAAAACAACTTGCTGCCGCCGGACATGAATTGGTGCTTCAGACGTATCGACAGCAAGCGGTTTTGGAACGGATGATAGAGGAGTGGCAAGGAGAGCACTACATCCTGACGGCGAATTTAGCGGATGATGAGGACTTGCAGGCATTTTGTACGGCGTTACCTGTCGTCGATGCCTTCGTCCATTGTGCCGGAACGAGTTATAGCGGTCTGTTGCTCGATCAATCGGCAACATCAATGAGTGAACTTTGGAGAATACATGTCGATGCGTTGATGCGCATCAGTCAAACCGTGACGCGGACAAAACCGTTTACGTCGCAGCTGGCGATCGTCGTCATCAGTAGTGTATTAGGGGAACAAGGTGTCGCGGGTGAAGTTGCCTATTCGACGTGCAAGGCAGCACAGCTGGGCTTCGTCAAAGCATACAGTAAAGAACTTGGACCAATGCATGGACGCATCAATGCGATTACGCCAGGATGGATTGATACGCCGATGAACGCGATTTTTTCTGAGGATGAAAAGGCAGAAGCGATTGCTGAAATCCCTGCCGGACGATTCGGAAAAGCAGAGGAAGTAGCTTCCGCGATCCGTTACTTGGTGCAACCAGAATCGAGTTATGTGTCGGGAGCCATCCTTAAAATAGATGGTGCGTGGATGTAAGCATTGGAATTTCAGTTCAGGAATGCTTTTCATTTTTCAAAAAATCATTTAACATGAGGAATGGATAATCGTATCAATAGAGGAGGATGGGCGCGTGAGTGAGTTCGGGCAATGGTATCTCGAATATGAATTAAAGGTCAACCGTCCCGGTATACTCGGGGACATTGCTTCGTTGATGGGAATGTTACATATTTCGATCGTGACGATCAATGGTGTCGATCATCAACGACGCGGTATGTTGCTCCAAACGAAACAACCGGATCAAATTCCACGACTCGCTGCTATTCTCAAGACGATGTCAACCATAGAGGTCATCAAACTACGAAAACCAAAACTGCGTGATCGGATCGCGATTCGTCACGGTTGTTATATTGATCAAAGCAGTGATGAACGAAAGACGTTCCGCTTCGTTCGGGAAGACTTAGGGATTCTCGTCGATTTCATGGCAGAGCTGTGTAAACAGGATGGGCACTTGTTGATTGGTGTCCGCGGTATGCCACGAGTCGGGAAGACGGAATCGATCGTCGCTGCAAGCGTCAGTGCGAACAAGAAATGGTTGTTCCTTTCTTCGACGCTGATCAAACAGACGGTACGAACGTCGTTATTCGATGACGAACGGACTGGGGATTACGTCTACATCATCGATGCCTTGGTGTCGCAACGGAATTTCGATGAACGGCACTGGCAGATTTTACGCGAAGTCATGCGACTACCGGCGACGAAAATCGTCGAACATCCGGATGCATTCGTCAAATCAAGTGAATATACGTGGGATGATTTTGATTACATCATTGAATTACGCAACACGACAGAAGAAATCATTGTGACTGAACTGCCTCGTTCCCATGGGGGAAATGATTGGTTCAACTTTGAATAAGTATGAAAAATGGAAGGTGTGTTACCGATGACCGAGCTCGGAACCTACTTAAAGGAACAACGAGAGGCGCTAGGCGTCTCTCTCGAACAAATTCAAACGACGACGAAGATTCAAAAGCGTTACATCGTCGCGATTGAAGAAGGCAACTATGATCAATTACCAGGTGCTTTTTACGCCCGGGCCTTCATCAAGACATATGCGGAAGCACTCGGTCTTGACGTCGACGAAGTCTTCACGACCTATAAGCGTGATCTTCCGGAACCGGAGGCACAACCGGTCGTCGAATTATCACGACGCGCGACGTATTCGAAATCAAGTGCACCGAAGAAAAGCGTTGCAAAGCGCTGGATTCCGAACATCATCATCATCGTGCTGATTTTTGCGATTGGTGCTGCCTTGTATTATGGACTTCAGATGTTCCTCGACGGTAACGAAGAGGCAAAAACGTCTGCACCGAAGCAAAACGATGTCACGATCGACCAAGGAGACGCACCGAGTAAAGAAACGGATGCGCCTGCGAAGACAGAAGAAAAGCCGAAGGAAGAACCGGCGAAACAAGAAGAAACAAAAGAAAAACCTAAAAAAGAAGCGCTTGCTGCGAAGTCGACATCTGGTCAAGATGTCACCTATGAAGTCGCAACGAAAGATACGATGAGTGTCTCGATTCAAATCAAGAAAGATGCCTCTCCATCACCATTCGTTGGTGTGCGTGATACATCCCTTGAAGGAGAAGCACTCGCGCCAGATCACATCAACGCGTCGGATCCGAATCCGATCGTCGTGAAGGACGCGAAGACGGACTTGATCCGGATCCGGATCGGTTCGATTAAAGGGATTGATAAAATCGTCGTCAATGACCAAGAACTGAAACTGAACCGTTCGCTTCTCGTCCAAAACATCTATCTGAAGAAAGTAGCCACGCCGTAAACCGGCGTGCCTTCTTTTAGATGGCATATTCATCTACATATGAAATGAAGGAGGAGGGCGTTACATGAACTTACCGAATCAATTGACAGTATTACGCGTTTTATTAATTCCCGTGTTCGTCATCGTACTTGCGATTGATCCGAACTGGGGACAGTGGGATGTACTAGGAGCTGAACTTCCCGTCTCACACTTCGTTGCAGCCATCATCTTCCTTGTTGCTTCACTGACGGATTGGCTCGATGGGTATATCGCCCGCAAACAAAATCTAGTAACGAACTTTGGAAAATTCATGGATCCACTTGCCGATAAGATGTTAGTCGCTGCTGCGCTCGTCTACCTTGTGGAACTTGACTTCGTTGCGGCATGGATCGTCGTCATCATTCTCTGCCGTGAGTTCGCTGTCACAGGTCTTCGTCTTGTCGCATCTGACGAAGGCATCGTTCTTGCTGCCGGAAACTCTGGGAAAGCAAAGACATGGGTCCAGTTGACATCGATTACAGCGTATTTATTGCACGATATCGTTTTTGCGATGTGGAATATTCCATTCGCAGACATCACGATGTGGCTTGCTCTTATCTTGACGATCTACTCAGGCGTCGAGTATTTCTCGAAAAACATCAAGTTAATTACGAAATCCATGTAAGTTGGATCAATTTAGACTGTTCGTCATACCGAACAGTCTTTTCTTATACTTCAAGAAGGTGAGGAATCGACATGAAAGCAGAAATCATCGCAGTCGGAAGTGAGCTTCTCCTTGGAGAAATCGCCAACACGAATGCACAGTACCTTTCCGAATGGCTAGCCAGTGCAGGAATTGACGTTCATTATCATACAGTCGTCGGTGACAACCGCGAGCGGATGCAGGAAACGTTCCGTCAGGCGCAACAGCGGGCGGATCTCCTTGTCATCACAGGGGGGCTTGGACCGACCGAGGATGACTTGACGAAAGAGGTGCTCGCTGACCTGCTTGGGCGCGATCTCGTTCTCGATCAAGCAGCGTACGAAAGAATCGAAGGATTCTTGAAGACACGTCAACGGGAGATGACGAACAATGAACGGAAACAAGCATTAGTCATCGCTGGCGCGACGGTTTTACGCAATGATGCGGGTCTTGCTCCCGGTATGTCGGTGCAGACGGAGCACCACCAGTATATCGTTTTACCCGGTGTGCCACGTGAGATGAAGCAAATCCTCAAAGATCACTTCAGTCATTTGTTCGGTCAAGAGACAATCCGTTCCCGAGCACTACGTTTCTTCGGAATCGGAGAATCGGCTCTAAACGATCGCCTGGAAACGTTAATCAAAGAAGCAACCAATCCATCGGTCGCCCCTTATGCGGAACTCGCTGAAGTACGGTTGCGTCTGACTGCTAAAGCACTCGATCAACAGGAAGCCGACCGTATGCTCGATGAACTGGAACAACACGTACTGGCTGAAGTGGGCATGTACTTTTATGGATATGGCGAGACAAGCCTGCCGGAAGTCGTACTGAAACGGTATCAAGAAGCAGGATTGACACTGTCACTCGCCGAATCACTGACGGGAGGAGCTGTCGCAAGTGGACTCGTTGATGTCAGCGGTGCGAGTCAAGTGTTGCGTGGGAGCGCCGTTGTGTATGATGATGCAGCGAAGCAAGGCGTATTATCGGTACCAGAAGTTTTGTTACGAGAGCATACTGCTGTCAGTAAAGAAGTCGCAATCGCGATGGCTGAAGGGGTACGCGAACTGTATCAATCCGATATCGCCGTCGCTTTGACAGGGGAAGCAGGTCCGACAAGCAACAGCGGAAAAGTGGTCGGAACCGTCTATTGTGCTGTTGCGGACGCACATGGAACACGCATCGTCGAATGGCAATATCCATCGTTCGACCGGGGAATGATTCGACTGCGCGCCGTCAAGGATACCTATTTCCTTCTACTGAAACATCTCGAAAAAGCATCCGAGTGAGAAAATTGGTCAAAGTGCAAGTATGCGAATAAATGTTCGTAAAATGCTTGTCATTCGGTCTCAAAAGAAGTACAATAATCTCAGTAAGATAATTAAAAGGAGGCCTGCTACGTGAGTGATCGTAAAGCAGCACTTGAGATGGCGTTACGCCAGATAGAGAAACAGTTCGGTAAAGGTTCCATCATGAAACTCGGAGAAAATGCGGATCAGAAGGTATCAGTGATCTCTTCTGGATCGATTACATTAGATATTGCCCTAGGTGCAGGTGGATACCCACGTGGACGGGTCATCGAAGTATACGGACCTGAATCGTCAGGTAAAACGACGGTAGCGCTTCATGCAATCGCAGAAGTTCAAAAACAAGGTGGACAAGCAGCATTCATCGATGCAGAGCACGCGCTTGATCCAGCATACGCAAATAAACTCGGTGTCAACATCGATGAGCTCCTCTTGTCACAACCGGATACTGGGGAGCAGGCACTTGAAATCGCGGAAGCACTCGTTCGTTCTGGTGCGGTCGATATTCTTGTCGTCGACTCTGTTGCGGCACTCGTACCAAAAGCAGAGATTGAAGGCGAGATGGGTGACTCACACGTCGGTCTTCAAGCGCGTTTGATGAGCCAAGCGCTTCGTAAGTTGTCTGGTGCAACGAATAAATCGAAAACGATCGTCATCTTCATCAACCAAATCCGTGAAAAAATCGGTGTTATGTTTGGTAACCCGGAAACGACTCCAGGTGGTCGAGCACTCAAATTCTACTCGTCTGTTCGTTTAGAAGTGCGTCGTGCGGAAGCGTTGAAAAACGGTACGGACGTCGTCGGTAACAAAACGAAGATCAAGGTCGTCAAAAACAAAATTGCTCCTCCGTTTAAACAAGCAGAAGTTGATATCATGTACGGTCTCGGTATTTCGAAGGTCGGTGAGTTGATCGACATCGGAACGGATCTGGATATCGTTCAAAAGAGTGGTGCATGGTATTCGTACAACTCAGAGCGTCTTGGTCAAGGGCGTGAGAACGCGAAGCAATACATGGTCGAGCATCCGGAAGTCGCAGCAGAGGTCGAACGTTTGATTCGTGAACATCACGGTCTCGTCGATCGCGAAGAGCCGGTTGATTTCGAAGCAGAACAACCAGAAGATCTATTTGCTGAATAAACCGTTTCAGAGAGGATTCGCATACGAATCCTCTCTTTTTTAGTGTAAAAGAGGAAAACAGTGGAATTCTTTCCCGTCCGTTCGTTGACAATGAACGAGTGCTATCCTTACAATATAGATGTACGTTTTTTAGACAGCTTCGATGAAATACCGAAATGAACTAAGAAACACCTTGCAAAGGGGAGGTGAACCCATGAGTACACTGACTTGGATTGTCATACTTCTCCTCACTTTGCTGATCGCATTCATCGTAGGCTACTTCTTGCGGAAATCGATTGCAGAAGCGAAAATTCAAGGCGCAGAAACGGAAGCGAATAAAATCGTTGAACGTGCGCGTGAATCGGCTGAGGCAACGAAAAAAGAAGCCGTACTCGAAGCGAAAGATGAAGCATTCAAACTTCGTAACGAAGTGGAAAAAGAATTGCGTGAACGTCGCCAAGAGCTAGCGAAACAAGAAGCCCGGTTGCTCCAGAAAGAAGAGACACTCGATCGCCGTGTTGACGCTATCGACCGTAAGGAAGATCAAATCAATACACGTGATGCAGAGATCGCGAAACGGAAGCATCAAGCTGAAGAACTAGAGCGCAAAGTAGAGGACCTGTATGAACAGGGACGTCAAGAGCTTGTCCGCGTCGCGAATTTATCGCAAGACGAGGCAAGAACAATCATCATGGATGAGACGAAACAGGCTGCTTTACACGACGCAGCCATTCTTCAAAAAGAAATCGAACAAAAAGCAAAAGAAGAAGCCGACAAGAAAGCACGTAACATCTTGTCACTTGCGATTCAACGGTTCGCCGCTGAACATATCGCAGAGACGACTGTATCGGTCGTCAACTTGCCGAACGATGAGATGAAAGGTCGCATCATCGGACGGGAAGGCCGCAACATCCGTACGCTCGAGACCTTGACTGGGATCGACTTGATCATCGATGATACGCCGGAAGCCGTCATTTTGTCTGGTTTTGACCCAATTCGTCGCGAAGTCGCTAAAATGGCGCTCGAGAAATTGGTTCAGGATGGTCGGATTCACCCGGCTCGTATTGAAGAGATGGTCGACAAATCCCGTCGTGAAGTCGACGAGCGGATTCGAGAAATCGGGGAAGAAGCGACGTATGATGTCGGAATCCACGGCATTCATCCGGACCTTGTCAAAATTCTCGGTCGCTTGAAGTACCGTACGAGTTACGGACAGAACGTCCTGTATCACTCACTTGAGGTTGCCCACCTTGCAGGTATGATGGCAGCTGAACTTGGAGAAGATGTCACGCTTGCGAAGCGTGCAGGTCTTCTGCATGATATCGGGAAAGCGATCGACCACGAAGTCGAAGGCAGTCACGTTGAGATTGGTGTCGAGCTCGGTACGAAGTACAAAGAGCATCCAACCGTCATCAACGCGATCGCATCACACCACGGAGATACGGAAGCGACATCTGTCATTTCTGTCTTGGTTGCAGCTGCGGATGCATTATCTGCTGCTCGTCCAGGTGCACGTCAAGAGACACTCGAAAGTTATATCCGCCGTCTCGAACGCCTCGAGGAAATCTCGGAATCGTTCGACGGTGTCGAAAAATCATTTGCGATCCAAGCGGGTCGTGAAGTCCGCATCATCGTTCGACCTGACGTCGTCGATGATGTACTGGCTCACAAGATGGCGAGTGACATCCGGAAAAAAATCGAAGAAGAACTCGATTATCCGGGACACATCAAAGTCACGGTCATTCGGGAAACACGAGCAGTCGAATACGCGAAATAAGTGGAGTGGCGGGCGACCGCCACTTTTTTTAATGAACGGAGGAACAGCAATGAAGATTTTATTCGTCGGAGACGTCGTCGGTGCACCCGGTCGACATATCCTGCAACAATTTACAGCACGCTTGAAAGCGAAATACAATCCGAACGTCATGCTTGTCAACGGTGAAAATGCAGCACACGGACGCGGCATCACGAAGTCGATTTATCATCAATTCCTCGAACTCGGATTCCACGGCATCACGATGGGGAACCATACGTTTGATAACCGTGACATCTTTGACTGGATTGACGACGCGGACCGGATCATCCGTCCTGCGAACTATCCGGAAGGCACACCAGGTCGTGGGATGATGATCGTTAAGGCAGGCAATAAAAAGATTGCCGTCATCAACGTCCAAGGAACGGTCTTCTTACCACCTCTCGGTGACCCGTTCCGTACCGTTGATGAACTGATTGCGGAAGTCGAAGGAAAAGTCGATGCGATCTTCGTTGATGTCCATGCGGAAGCAACGAGTGAAAAAATCGCGATGGGTTATCACCTCGATGGTCGTGTACAAGCTGTCGTTGGCACACATACGCACGTCCAGACAGCAGATGAGCGTGTTCTTGACGGAGGAACGGCTTATATCACGGATGTCGGGATGACAGGTCCGTTGAACGGTGTGCTCGGGATGCGTCAGGAAGATGTCCTACGAAAATTTAAGACACAGCTCCCAACGCGGTTTGAAGTTGCCGAAGGACGGGAACAACTTAATGGAGTCTTGATTCATATCGATGACACAACAAAAAAAGCAACGAAGATTGAACGGATTCATCTGACGGATCAGTCAGTATTCTTCGACTGATTGCCATTTCTGGATGGGGAGGTACACGCATGGACGTCCTGAAAGTATCAGCTAAGTCGAATCCAAACGCGGTAGCAGGTGCACTCGCGGGTGTCATTCGAGAGAGAGGTTCCGTCGAGATTCAGGCCATTGGTGCGGGAGCGCTCAATCAATCTGTCAAAGCCGTCGCCATCGCACGCGGATTCGTGGCGCCTTCTGGCATCGATTTGATTTGTATCCCAGCCTTCACAGACATTTTAATTGATGGAGAAGAAAGAACCGCCATCAAACTCATCATCGAACCAAGATGATGAATTGGACATAGGTCCTATATTTACAAGTAGACCATTTACTCGACTGGAGTAGATGGTCTTTTTGCTGCGTCTTCGAATTTTTCTCACCTTTCCACCGAGGGAGCATTGTACTACTTCCGGTAAATCGGTATCATGAGGGAGGATAGAGAGAACTATCATTTCAGGGGACAGAGAAGGAGCGAACGTCGATGTATAATCAGTTATCATGGAAAGTTGGCGGTCAGCAGGGAGAAGGGATCGAATCAACAGGCGAAATCTTTGCGATTGCCTTGAATCGACTCGGCTATTACCTGTATGGCTACCGTCACTTTTCGTCACGTATCAAGGGAGGACATACGAATAATAAGATTCGTGTCGCGACACAGGAAGTCCGGACGATTTCCGATGATCTCGATATTTTGGTCGCATTCGATCAAGAGACGATCGACGTCAACTTCCATGAATTGCGTCAAGGTGCCATCATCATCGCGGATGCGAAATTCAATCCGACGAATCCGGACGAAGCACGTGCCTCATTGTATGCGATTCCATTTACGGAGATCGCAGCTGATCTCGGTACGGCTTTGATGAAGAACATGGTCGCGATTGGTGCATCGAGTGCGATTCTCGGCATTGTACCAGAGCGTTTCCAAGCCGTCGTCGAACAGATTTTCGGACGAAAAGGTCCAGATATGGTCGAGAAGAACTTAGCAGCAATCCGTGAAGGAGCAGCAGCGTTTGAAGCTCTTGCAGGAGAGGGCGAACGGTTCGTCTTGGAACCGGCTGACGGAAAACAACGGATGTTCATGATCGGAAACGATGCAATTGCTCTTGGCGCGATTGCCGGTGGAGCGCGTCTGATGGCAGCTTACCCGATCACACCATCATCTGAGATCATGGAATACTTAATCAAGAAATTACCGCAGTTCGGTGGAACGGTCGTCCAGACGGAAGACGAACTGGCAGCGGTCACGATGGCAATTGGTGCCAACTATGCAGGTGTCCGTGCTTTGACGGCGTCTGCTGGTCCAGGATTGTCACTAATGGCGGAAGCGATCGGATTATCCGGGATGACGGAAACACCGCTCGTCATCGTCGATACACAACGGGGTGGTCCGTCAACAGGTCTACCAACGAAACAGGAACAATCTGACTTGATGGCGATGATCTATAGTACACATGGTGAAATTCCAAAGGTCGTTTTGGCACCATCAACGGTCGAGGAAGCGTTCTACGATGCAGCAGAAGCATTTAACATTGCAGAAGAGTACCAATGTCCTGTCATTCTATTGACGGATTTGATGCTATCGCTCGGAAAACAATCGGTTGAGCCACCAGATATGTCACGCGTTGAGATCCGTCGCGGGAAGTTGATTCAGGAAGACTTACCGGAACTTGAAGGGAAAGCGTACTTCAAACGCTACGAAGTGACGGAAGATGGGATCAGCCCACGTGTCATTCCAGGCGTCAAGCACGGGATTCATCACGTGACGGGTGTTGAGCACAATGAGGAAGGGCGTCCGTCGGAAGCGACGAAGAACCGGGTCGATCAAATGACGAAACGACTTCGCAAGCTGAATACGTTCCGCTTACAGGATGCCGTTCTTGTAACGGAGCATCATGCAGAACCGGATATCTTATTTGTTGGTTTCAACTCGACACGTGGAACGATTGAGGAAATCATGCCACGACTCAAAACACAAGGGATCAAGGTCGATCACTTGCATATCCGTCAAGTCCATCCGTTCCCAAGTGAACTCGTCACGCCGCACTTAGAGCGGGCAAAACGAGTCATCGTCGTCGAGTACAATGCAACAGGACAACTGGCGAAGCTGATCCAGATGAACTGTGGACATGCATCGAAGATCGAGCATATCCTGAAATTCAATGGCGACCCGTTCTACCCGGCAGAGGTCGTCGAGCAGGTCGTAGGAGGGGTATATCATGGCAACCTTTAAGGATTTTAGAAATGATGTCAAACCAAACTGGTGTCCAGGGTGTGGAGACTTCTCGATTCAAGCAGCGATTCAGCGTGCTGTCGCAAACGTCGGGCTCGAACCAGAAGAGTTAGCATTGATTTCCGGGATTGGCTGTTCTGGTCGGATTTCCGGTTACATCAATACGTATGGCTTCCACGGCGTTCATGGACGATCTTTACCGATCGCCCAAGGTGTCAAGATGGCGAACCGCGAATTGACGGTCATCGCGTCTGGTGGCGACGGTGATGGATTCGCGATCGGCATGGGACATACGATTCATGCATTCAAACGGAATGTCGACATGACGTATATCGTCATGGACAATCAGATTTACGGCTTGACGAAAGGACAGACGTCACCTACTTCTGCACCTGGATTCAAGACGAAATCGACGCCAAAAGGATCGATTGAAAAGAGTGTTTCACCGGTTGAACTTGCTTTGACGGCTGGCGCGACGTTCGTTGCCCAGAGCTTCTCGAATGATTTGAAGGGCTTGACGCAACTGATCGAGCAAGCGACGGCACATAAAGGATTTGCGTTCATCAACGTCTTCAGTCCATGCGTCACATTCAACAAGGTCAATACGTACGATTGGTTCAAGCAGAACTTGACGAAGCTGTCCGATATCGAAGGATACGATCCGTCGAACTTGGATCTTGCGAAACAGACCGTTCATGCACACGATGGTCTCGTCATGGGATTGATCTATCAGGATGAAACACGTCCTGATTACCAGTCACAAATCGATGGGTACCAAGAATCCGGTCTCGCGTATGCGGATCTTGAGCTAAACGAAGAAACATTCGGTAAACTAGCGGCAGAATTCATGTAAGATAGAGGAAAGATGTGTTTGGTTTTTTGGGGATGCTAAACATTTGGAAGTTCGCCACATATAAATAAACGTGAGCTTCCGCGAAGGAGTCGGGGAAAGATGACGAAATTAGTAACAGCGGTAGAAGAGACGACAACGACGAAAACGATGCGTGCACTTGTCAAAGAAGAGCGCGGATTCGGTGCGGCACTGAAAGAAGTACCCGTACCCGTACCGGATCGTGGAGAAGTCTTGATTCGAGTCGAGGCAACATCAATTTGTGGGACGGACGTGCATATCTATGAGTGGGATGCGTGGGCAGCGTCACGTGTCAATCCGCCGTATGTCTTCGGTCACGAGTTCTCGGGCGAAGTCGTCGAGCTCGGGGAGGGTACAAAACGCTTGAAACTTGGTGACCGTGTCTCGGCTGAGACGCATATCGTCTGTCATCAATGTAAACAGTGTCTTCGTGGGCAATATCATATCTGTAAGAACACGAAGATCATCGGTGTCGATACACAAGGCTGTTTTGCGGAATACGTCGTCATGCCGGAAGAAAACCTCTGGGTCAACCCGGAAGATATGCCAGCGGGAATCGCTTCGATTCAAGAGCCGATGGGAAATGCTGTCCATACCGTTCTTGCGAGTGATGTCAGCGCTAAAACGGTCGCAATCGTCGGTTGTGGTCCAATTGGTTTGATGGCAGTCTCAGTCGCTAAAGCAGCCGGTGCGGCGGAAGTCGTCGCGATCGACGTCAATCCATATCGTCTTGAACTCGCACGGACGATGGGGGCGGATGTCGTCATCGATTCACGTCATGACGATGTCTTAGAGCGGATCGAGCGTATGACCGACGGCGACGGAATCGACGTTGTCTGTGAGATGAGTGGACATCCGGCTGCGATTCGTCAAGCATTCGAAATGGTGACAGCAGGTGGAGACGTCAACATCCTCAGTCTGCCGGTCAAACCGGTCGAAATCGATTTGACGAACCACGTTGTCTTCAAAGGCGTCCGGGTTCAAGGCATCACCGGTCGGAAGATGTATGAGACATGGAGTCAGGTTTCTGCTTTCTTATCAAGTGGAAAAGTTGATGTCCGACCGTTGATTACACACACGTTGCCGCTTGAGCGGTTCGAAGAAGGATTTGAATTGATGCGTCAAGGGAAATGCGGGAAAGTCGTATTACAACCAAGGGGGACGAATTAATGGGATTTGAACACTTACGGACAGAATTAGAAGAGATGAAACAGGCGGGCACGTTCCGCAACCTTGTAGCACTCGAGAGCGCGCAACACAATCGCGTGACGATTGACGGGAAGGAACTGATCCAACTGTCGTCGAACAACTACCTCGGACTCGCAGCACATCCGCGTCTTGCTGAACAAGCAGCGGAAGCAGCGCGGACGTTTGGTGCCGGAACAGGATCGGTTCGAACGATTGCTGGAACGCTCGAGATGCACCAAGCGTTTGAGCGGGAACTCGCGACATTCAAGCATACGGAAGCGGCACTTGTTTTCCAGTCGGGATTCGCAACGAATCTCGGTGTCTTATCAGCGTTACTCGGTCCTGAAGACGTTGTTATCTCGGATGAGTTGAACCACGCTTCGATCATCGATGGGATCCGTCTGACAAAAGCGAAACGCCGGATTTATAAACACGTTGACTTAGCGGATCTTGAAGCAGCATTACAAGAAACACAAGACGCACGGACGCGCCTCGTCGTCACGGACGGTGTCTTCTCGATGGATGGGAACATCGCACCACTTCCAGAAATCGTTGAATTAGCCGAGCGTTATGACGCGCTCGTCATGGTCGATGATGCGCACGCTTCAGGTGTTCTTGGGAAAGCAGGACGCGGTACGGTCAATCACTTCGGTCTTGACGGTCGTGTTGCCTTGCAAGTCGGTACACTCTCAAAAGCAATCGGAGTCCTCGGTGGATACGTTGCGTGTGAACAACACGTCAAAGATTACTTGATCCATAAAGGGCGTCCGTTCTTATTCTCGACATCACATCCACCAGCAGTCGTTGAAGCAAACCGGGAAGCACTTCGTGTCATGGAAGAAGAAACGGTCCTCTTTGATCGTCTGTGGGAAAACACGGAATTCTTCAAACAAGGATTACGGGATCTTGGATTCGATATCGGGACGTCTACGACACCGATCACACCGGTCATCGTCGGTGATGAGGCGCGTTGTCACGAATTATCCGATCGCCTCCGTCAAGAAGGTGTCTTTGCTCAAGGAATCGCCTTCCCGACCGTTGCAAAAGGAAAAGCACGTGTTCGGACGATCGTAACGGCGGAACATACACGCGAAGACTTGACGACAGCGCTTGCAGCGTTCGAAAAAGTCGGTCGTGAATTAAACTTGATCGGTTGATATCGATCACGGACGAACCAGGTCCGCATACTTTCAGGCAGCGGATCAGCGATCCGCTGCCTGAAGTGCGTCATGACGAAAGAATCAAAGTCGACCGTTTTTACTTTTGCGAGATAGGGAATAATAGATGAGGAAAGGATGTGACCTGATGAGTATGAAGAAGAAAGGGATACTGCTCTCATTTTTGATGCTGACACTACTCCTTGGGGGGTGTATTCGCATCCAGTACGATGCAACGATCCATACCGATCAGAGCGTCACCTTAAAAACGACATATGCCGCAAAGGAACATCCAGTGGCGCGTTTACTGAATCTAAATCCGAATTGGAAAGGTTATGTCAAACAGGCAGAAAAGAATGGCTATGCGGCAAAGACGTTCAAGACGAAGGATGACTACGAAGGCATCCGGATGCAGAAGACATTTGCGAACTTCAAGGACATGACGTCGATCAAAGACGAATGGAAGACGGGCATCGGTGGGATTCTCATTCCACCTGATACGAAGTTCGACATGAAAAAATCAGACGGATTTTGGTTTGATACGTATCGACTTGATACGAACATCGATCTAAGTATCGATCGCCTGAACATCAAAGGGTATCAACCGACGGGTCAAGTCAAGAAACTTGCTGATCGTTATATTCGCCAAGCCGATATCGAGATCAAGCTCCACGGTCCGAAAGTGATTGGTCTCCAAAACGGAGAAAAGATCGACTGGTCGAATTACCATGATGTGTCATGGAAATTATACGGAACGAAAGCAAACCAACTACAGTTGATTGCCTATGTACCAAATCCGACAGGCTGGATCATCACCGGTGTTGTATTATTGATCGGTGTTGGCTTATTGCTTTACTGGATCTTTCACCGTGTCCGTCGTTTGCGTCGGCAACAGTTGAAGACAATCAGTATTTCGCTCCTTGTCTGTTTGATTGTCGGAGGAGGGGCATGGTGGCTATTCGCGGAAGATACATCGAGTGCTCCACCGCCAACGCGTCAGATCGTTACGCAAGGAAAGAGTGAAATCGTACCGACGTTCCTCGTCCATGGATTGTTCGGTACAGAGCGGACGTTCGTCCCAATGATTCAGAACTTCACGAAAAAAAAAGTTGCCGATGATGGCGGTCGATGTGACGTGACTCGTTCTGGGAAAGCGACTTGTAGCGTCACACCCTCGCCAACCGGCTACCCGCTTGTCCGAATCGTCTTTGCAGACGACGAGGCGAGCCTTGCCGATCAACAAAAGTGGTTGAATGCAGCGATTGCTGCGTATGATGCGAAACAAAAAGCGACCTTTGCCGATATCCAGCTCGTCGGGCACAGCATGGGTGGTGTGGATGTCGTCGCCTATACGGTCCAAGAAGAGATGCCGTATCACGTCCGAAAAGTTGTGACGCTCGACTCACCAATCGCCGGCTCCGATTATGCAAAACTCGGGTTGACGCTCGCACCGCTTGGCACGAATACGAACAGTCCCGCCATTCGTGATCTCGCGAAGGGCTCACCAGCGATGAACAATTTAACTAAGCGGCTCGAGACGTGGCCGCGCGATGTACTCGTCTATTCGTTTGGTGCCAAAGGAGGCGATTTCAATCTGATTTCGTTAAAGAGTTCCTTTGCACTCGAGAACTACACGGATAATATCCAGACAAAATCGTATAAATATGATCACTTCACGATTCATCGCCGGGAGCCGGTCTTCCGCGAAATCCGCAATTTCCTATTTAAAGAAAATCGGGTCACGGAGGAGGAATCATCATGAAACACGTCGTCATCGTCGGCGGAGGAATTGCAGGTTTAACGGCTGCGGCTCTGATCGCACAAGAAGGCCATACTGTTACCGTCCTTGAAGGAAGTCGTGAATGGGGGGGATCAGCCGGGAAGTTCACGCGCCGGGACCTGACGTATCCGGTAGGGGCGACACTCGGAATGGGGTTTGAGCCCGGTGGTATTCACGCCCGTGTTCTTGATCATCTTGGAGTAACGCATCAGGTCGAGTCGCTCGACGTCGTCATGACGATTCGCATCGCAGGACGGACGATTCATTATTATCAGGATCGTGCTGCGTTTCTAACCGAATTGACGTCACATTTTCCGGAGCAGGCATCGTCGATTCAGGCTTTCTTTGCTGAAATCGAGCAGATTCACGAGATGATTCGTCCGCTAATGGCAGAACTTCCAGCATTACCACTTCAAGATCCAGCAGACGTCCGGCGGTTAGTCCGTCACGCGAAAAGTGTTGTTCTCTTGCCGTATGTTCCGCTGACGATTGGTCATTTGTTACGAAAACATCGACTAGCGGATACGTTATTCGCACAAGTGATCGATGGGATTTTGCTCGACAGCATGCAGACAGGGCAGGAGGCCTCAGCTTTACTAGGAGCCGTCGCCTTATCGATTTATCATGAAGGTGCCTATTATGTTCCGGGAGGCTTGTACCGACTAGCTGAGCAATTGAAAGAGACAGCAGAGGAGAGCGGGGCAACCTGTCTCCTTGGGCGAAAAGTCACGTCGATTCGAAAGACATCAGATGGATTTTTGATTGAGGATCGCCGAGGACGCTTGATGCTTGCTGATGCTGTCATCTGTGCGGTTCCACTTGAAGGCATCCGGGAAGTCGTCAGCATGGATATGCGACGAACGTTACGACGAACGTACCGACGACAGGAAAAATTACAGCAATGGGCGACCTTTACGTATTATGCGGCGATTCCAGAGGCACTCATTTTGTCTGACGAAGCATTCCGGCAAGTTCATGATCCGTCCTTACCTTCAGGTCATGCCTTCATCTCGCTGTCCCGTCCGGATGATCGATTACGTGCACCAGTTGGTCAGCGGACGCTGACGATGTCATGCCATGTTCCGATTGGTACGTTTGATAAGACGAACCGGAAACGCTATGACGGACAAGTCGAGACGATGTCGGCGATCTTCGAAGCCATTCTCGAACAGCAGTTTCCTGGCTTCGCGCAACAGGCAATCGAACGCCATCCGGGTGGACCAGGTGCATGGGTCCGCTATACGTTCCGTCCGGATGGTGGAGTCGGTGGATATCCGCAACGTCCGAGTACGAGTCTCCTATTCGCGGCACCGTTTCGAACAGGTGTCAATCACTTCTTTGCAATCGGCGATACCATCTTTCCGGGTGCTGGAACGATCGGTGCGACGACGTCTGCGATCCATGCTGCCCGACAGTTTGGAGTCAGATTGTGAGAAATCGTCGTAAAATGATGAAAGAAGCGACGCATCTGTCGCTTTTTTCACATTTGAGGATTATGATGAGGAAGAGTCGGGAACATGATATCCATGAACACAAAGAGAGAAGGAGTGAAGAACCATGGAGACATTCGAGCAAAAATGTCAGTCGTTCATTCAGGAACGACGACCTGAAGTCGGTCCGATTCAATTCGAGTCGGCGCGTACGTTTCTCAATGCACGCGGTTTAAGTGTCTACGAACGGATTTATCAAGGGAAAGAAGAAGTCCGATTAGCGTTCGTTGAACAGACAAATGGTCAACAACTCGTTTCATTAATGGAAAATACATTCGGCAACGGACTGGTCTATTTTGTCTCAACGGCAACCGCGACATGGGATGGCGACCGTTTTGGTGAATACACGTTTTAAGTACATAGGGAGTCCCAGTCGATGACTGGGGCTCTTTCGTGTCGAAACCTAATCCTTGTCCCGTTCGTAAGGTAGATAAGTGACTCAGTTGAAGGAGGAAACGATGTGTCATCATTTGAACAACCTAAAACATCGACACGGCGGCTTGCAACCGTTTCGTTGATTTTCATGGCGGTCGGATTCGTCGTCTCATTGCCATTTAAAGAAAATGCGTGGGTCTTTTGGCTCCAGAGTGGTTTTGAAGCCGGACTCGTCGGTGGGATTGCCGACTGGTTCGCGATCACGGCGCTGTTTCGTCATCCGCTTGGCTTAAAGATTCCCCATACGAACCTATTGCCGAAAAATCGGGAACGGGTCATCGAATCGATTGTTCATATGCTCGAGACGGACTTACTGAACAAAGAAAGTATCGTTGCGAAGCTGCAACATATGACGCTTGCAGATCGTGTCATCAAAATTTTACGTTCGATTCTGGTCTTACCTGCCTTTCGAGCAACCGTCACCGAGCTGTTGATGGGTTTGATTCGGAAACTACCGAAAGAGGCAATTCTTGAGTTTGCGAATACACGGGTGACGGAGACGATCAAAGCGTATCCGTCCAAACGGCTGGCGGTCCGGGCGATGGAGTTGAATGAGGAACGTCGACTCGACGAGTGGCTGATGGATCAGTTACTCGATTACGGCCAACGTCTTCTCGAAGATCCGATCATTCGCGATCAGATTGGCCGCCTTGCTTATACGGCAATGATTGACCAAGAAAAGAATACGTTTTTGCGGGTGACGGCGCGCACCGTCCAAAAAGTCTATTCGGAAGAAAAACTCAGTCTGGTCATTCAAGGCGTCTTGTTGACGGTCATTCAAGATATGCGACACGTCCATCATCCGAATCGACTCGCGATTCTCGATCATCTGCGTCGTAACCTGGCACAGTTGTCGATTGATGAAGAGCGTCTCGCGAAAATCGATGCTTGGAAGGCAAGTGAGGTCGACCGGTTTGACTTCGTTCCGGTCATTGAACGTGCATATGACGCTGGTCTGATCGAGCTCGAACGCTATTTGACGTCAGACGCTTTCTGGACGGAACGGGCGATGCCGATGCTTTCGCGCGCTTTAGACGACTGGGAACAGCATCCGACGTTCAAGGATAGCAGTGATCAGTGGATGAAGGAGCAACTCGTGCGTTTCGTCGAACAAAATCACCAAAAAATCGGCGGACTCGTGCGCGAGAACTTGAATCGGTTCGATACCGAGACACTCATTCACATGATCGAGGATAAGGTTGGCAGTGACTTGCAATGGATCCGGGTCAACGGAGCATTGTGTGGATTCATCATCGGTTTGATCCTCGGTGCCATCAAGGTGTTCGTCGGATGAGTCGGTGGACGTATGATCTGACGTTGTCGGAAGCATTTGATTTTAAAGGAATCGTGTCTCGTTTGACGGAAGACCCGTTACAAATCGAACAGAATGGGCGACTCGTTGTTCCAATCTTCGTTGAAGAACAGGCGTATATTACGACGGTTGAAGATATCGACGGCTTCACGTTACGGATTGACGGTTCAGGACCGCAAGCAGCGGTGTTGGCACAACTCAAGCGACGCTTTCGACTCAGTGAGCCGAATCCTGCGCAGCGTCTTAAGACGACGTCATTACATGCGATCGTCGAACAGTTCGGCGACGAACGGCTCGTTCTTGATCATTCACCGTTCACGGCCTTGATTCGTTCGATCATCCATCAACAAATCAATCTGTCGTTTGCGCATACGTTGACGGAACGTGTCTTTCGGACATTCGGAACGGTCAAGGATGGAATCATCCTACCGCCGATACCGCGCCAACTAGCGGCAGCGCGTCGCGAGGACTTGCTCGCTCTGCAACTATCAGGACGTAAAGTCGATTATCTACTCGGGGTAGCAACAGCAGAGATTAATTATGAGGAATTGACGTCAGCGACCGACGCAGAAATCGCTGAGACATTGATTGCACTGAAAGGTGTCGGACCATGGACGGTTCAAAACGTCCTGATGTTCGGGTACGGTCGTCCGGATCTTTTCCCGGCATCGGACATTGGGATATTACGGGCTTTTGAACGATTACTTGGATATCGACCGACAGTAGAAGAAGCGACGCGACTGGCAGAGGAATTCGCTCCTGTTCGCAGTCACGCTGCTTATCTATTATGGCGTTCGATTGAATAAGGAACTATTCTTGTCACTCTATCGTCAGAACGGTATAATGAATGCGATAGAACGAGGAATCGTTCAGAAATGCTAAGGGAAGCGACGTGTTCGCTAACGATAGAGGGGACGAATGTGGATGTATACAGATGAACAAATCATCGAAAAAGCCAATGAAATCGCCAAAATGATTTCAGAGACACCGGAAGTAGAACGATTCAAAGCGGCAGAAGCCAACATCAATGGGAATGAAAAAGTCCAAAAGATGATGAAACAAATCAAGTTCCTTCAAAAAGAGGCAGTTAACTGCCAACATTACGGCAAAACAGAAGCACTCGCACGTGTCGAAGCGAAGCTCGATAAATTGTTCGCTGAGCTTGATGAGATGCCTGTCGTCCAACAGTTCCAAGAAACGCAAGAAGAAGTCAACGGACTTCTCCAATACATCACGGTGACGATCTCGAACGGGATTACGGATCAAATCATCGAAGCAACGGACGGAGACGTTCTTGCAGGTAAGACAGGTAGCGGTATGGAAGCAGAAAACAAAAGCGGCGGTTGCGGCTACTAATCACGAAATGAACGAAAAGCCGACGGACATCCGTCGGCTTTTTCGACGAATGAGGTGGAAGAATGGAAGCAGTACACAACACACCGATGATGAAACAATACTTCTCGATTAAGGCAGATTATCCGGACGCTTTCTTGTTTTATCGGCTCGGTGATTTTTATGAATTATTTTTTGAGGATGCCAAGAAAGTCGCCCATGAACTGGAGTTGACGTTGACGGCGAAAAACGGTAAAAACGCGGAGCATCCGATTCCGATGTGTGGCGTGCCCCATCACGCGGCGAACGGCTACATCGAACAGTTGATCGAGCGTGGTTATAAAGTGGCGCTTTGTGATCAAGTCGAGGATCCAAAGTTGACGAAAGGACTCGTCAAACGCGAAGTCATCCAAGTCATCACACCGGGAACGTTGATGTCCGCCTTGACAGAAAAAGAAAATCGTTACTTAGTTGCGGTCGTTGAACAGGACGGTCGCTTTGGGATTGCCAGAGGAGATGTCTCGACGGGTGAGAGTGCCTTGACAAGCGTTGCAACACTCGATGGTGTAATCAAAGAATTAAGCATTATCTTGCCACGGGAAATCATCGTCACGACAGAGGAACATGAGACGGCACTTGCGTCCTTACGGATCCCGCTAACGCGCAGTTCACGACGCGAGACACATCCACATGGAGATCGCGCGATTGATACAGCCCAAGCGGAAGCCTTTGCTGTCCTCTATGCCTACATGCACGATACACAAAAACGAGCGTTGACACATCTGCAACCAGCCATTGTCTACGAAGCGAGCGATTTCATGCAACTCGAACCGAATACGGTCAAGAATCTTGAGCTCGTCCGCTCGGCACGGACAGGAGACAAAAAGGGTTCGTTGCTTGGTCTACTTGACGTGACAGGTACAGCGATGGGTGGACGGATGCTGAAACGCTGGCTGGAAAAACCGTTGTTATCGGAGCGAGTCATCACGGAAAGGCTCGACGCTGTCGAGGAACTGTTGCAACACTATTTCGAGCGTCAGCAATTAAAAGATACGTTACGGGAAGTCTATGATCTTGAGCGACTCGTCGCAAAAGTCGGTTACGGAACAGCGTCAGCGCGTGATCTCGTTCAATTGAAGTCGACGTTGCGATTGATTCCCCGTATCCAATCAGCACTTGAAGAGATGATGAGCGAACGTCTCGGTCAACTTAGTCTCGGACTCGATCCACACGACGAATTGAGCGATCTACTCGATCGTGCGTTCGTTGAAGCCCCACCGATCTCAACGAAAGAGGGCGGGATGATCAAGTCCGGTTATTCACCAGACCTCGACGAGTTACTTGTCGCTTCAAAAGACGGCAAGACGTGGCTTGCGACACTCGAAGCAAATGAACGAGCAGCAACCGGCATCAAGACGTTGAAGATCGGTTACAACCGTGTCTTCGGCTATTACATCGAGGTCTCGCGTGCAAATGCCAAACTGTTACCGGAAGGACGGTATGAACGGAAGCAGACACTCGCCAATGCTGAGCGTTATATCACACCGGAATTAAAAGAAAAAGAAGCGCTGATCCTTGGTGCGGAAGAGAAAAGTGTCACGCTCGAGTACGATCTCTTCTGTGGAGTGCGTGACGAAGTCAAAGGACATATCGAAAGCTTACAGCGCGTCAGTCGCCGGATTGCGGAACTCGACGTCCTCGTCGCACTGGCTGAGATTGCCGAAACACACGACTATGTCCGACCAATCACGACGACCGGCCGAACGGTTGATATTCAGGAAGGACGTCACCCGGTCATCGAGACAGTCTTACCGCGCGGTGAATACGTCGCGAACGGGATTACCTTAAACGAAGGACGCGAGATGCTGTTGATCACTGGACCGAACATGTCCGGTAAATCGACCTATATGCGACAGTTCGCCTTGATTGCTTTATTGCATCAAATTGGCTCGTTCGTACCAGCTGCTCAAGCGGAACTGCCGATCTTCGATCAAATCTTCACCCGGATCGGGGCAGCAGACGACCTCGTCAGTGGACAGTCGACATTCATGGTCGAGATGGTCGAGACACAAGAAGCCTTGACGCGTGCAACGGACCGGTCTTTGATCCTGCTTGATGAAATTGGTCGCGGGACCTCGACGTACGACGGGATGGCACTCGCACAAGCAATCGTTGAACACATCGCCCGGCACGTTGGAGCGAAGACGCTATTTTCGACCCATTATCATGAACTGACGGTGCTCGAAGAATCGATTGATCGATTAGCGAACGTTCATGTCCGTGCCGTTGAACAAGATGGGCGTGTCGTCTTCTTACATGAAGTACGCGACGGAAAAGCCGACCAATCGTACGGAATCCATGTCGCACGGTTAGCTGATTTACCAGATAGTCTGATCGAACGGGCGCAAGTCCTCTTGTCCGAGTTCGAGCAGTCTGAGCCTGTTCCGGTCGCAGCACCTGTAAAAGCTCCTGTTCAGGAGGAGCCGATTGATCAACTCAGTCTGTTCTCAGATGCGGATCCGCTGCGTGAGACGATGGCGAGTCTTGATTTGATCAATATGACGCCACTCGAGGCATTGAATACGCTGTATCGTCTACAAGCCGAAGCGAGAAAGTGAGGAGAATGCAGTGGGAATCATTCGTGAATTATCCGATAGTTTAGCGAACCGGATCGCGGCGGGAGAAGTCGTCGAACGACCAGCGTCGGTCGTCAAGGAACTGGTCGAGAACGCACTTGATGCCGGTGCGACCCAAATCGATGTCGAACTCGAAGAAGCCGGAATGAAACGGATGACGATCCGTGACAACGGACACGGGTTTTACCCGGATGACGCTGAACTGGCTTTCGTTCGTCACGCGACGAGTAAGATTAAGGACGAGCATGACTTGTTCCGAATCAAGACACTTGGTTTTCGCGGAGAGGCCCTTGCCTCGATCGCGTCCGTCAGTAAAGTGACGTTGAAGACGAAACGCGAGGACGCGGAAGGGATTCAAGTGACGCTTGAGTACGGGACGGTCGTTCAGCGGACACCAGCTGCCATGAACCGAGGAACGGAATTGACAGTCGAGCATCTCTTCTTCAATACACCGGCTCGGCTCAAATATTTAAAGACGACGCATACGGAGCTTGCCGCAATCACGGACGTGTTGAACCGAATGGCGTTCGCCCATCCGGACGTCAAGCTTCGGGCTACCCATGAAGGGAAGACGCTGATTCAGACGAATGGATCGGGAGACGTCCGGCAAGCACTGGCGAGTGTCTACGGTCATCAAACGATCCAAGGGACGTTGGTCGCTAAGGGAGCGAATGCCGATTATCAACTGACATGTCATCTCGTCAAACCGGAAGTGACCCGTGCCTCGAAGAATTACATCACGTTGATTCTTAATGGACGTTCGGTCAAAAACTTCGCCCTGACGCAAGCGGTCTTGAACGGTTACCATACGCTCTTACCGATTGGACGGTATCCGATTGCCGTCATTGAGGTGACGATGGATCCACTCCTGATTGACGTCAACGTCCACCCGGCGAAACGGGAAGTTCGTCTCTCAAAAGAGATGGAACTCTGCCAGTTGATTCAAGAGACAATCAAGATGACGCTCAGCCGAGAGACGTTGATTCCGAAGGTGACGCCACCGAAACCGAAAAAGGATCCGAGTAGTCAAGAGAAACTCGATTTTTCTTACGTCGCGGAACCGGTCGAGGAGACGTCATCGCGAGCAGTCTGGAATTATCCGATTCCGAAAAAACCGCAAGAGGACGATCGACCCTCTGTAGAGAAACCATTGCCATTTAGTAACGAGGATGATCTATTCGAGCCCATCGAACCGGTCAAGCAGGACGTTGTCGAACCGATGGAGGAATCCCACGCGCGTCCGCGCTTTCCACACCTCGACGTCATCGGACAACTTCATTCGTCCTATATCGTCTGTGCCGGAGAAGAAGGGATGTATATGATTGATCAACACGCGGCTCAGGAACGGATCAAATACGAGACGTATAAAGTCATGTTCGGTCGACCACCGGAGCAACGGCAGCAATTACTCTTACCATATACGTTTGAAATCTCGTCAGATGACATGAAACGAATGGAGGAAATCCTTCCGTTACTAAAAGACGTCGGCATTGAATTCGAAGCGTTCGGTCCACAGAGCTTCATCGTCCGAGAAGTCCCGACGTGGTTCCCGTCCCATCGACAGGAAGAGACGATTCAAGAATTACTCGATGAGGCATTGATGAAACGGAAAATCGATCTTGAGACGTATCGGGAAGATGCCGCCATCATGATGGCATGTAAGAAATCGATCAAGGCGAATCATCCGTTGAACGATGAGATGATGCGTCGGTTGATTGATGATTTAGCGAAGACAGAGATGCCGTTCACGTGTCCACACGGACGTCCAGTCATCATTGAATGGACGACATATGAACTCGAGAAGTTATTCAAAAGGGTCATGTGATCAAGAAGAGGAGTCGATCCCATTCAGGTGTCGTCTCAGATTATAGAAAAGGGAGCTGACTCAAAAGTTAGTTTCTACAAAGAATGACGCGTCATACGCAACTCCTACAGGAAAAAGCGCATTTATGCGCTTCAGAGACAAACAAGACCCGCTTTCCTGCTTGTATAAAGCAGGAAAACTGGCTTGTGTCTCGCCTGAGGAAAGTGCGTGAAAAGACGCGTCATTCTTTTTTGGAGTCAGCCTCTTTTTCGTTCGTCTCGAATCATTTATTGTACTGATACACGATTGAGTAGTTTTTGTTTGTTCTAATACAAAAAAAGTGTGGTTTTTCATGAGAACGGTTACCTCGGTTGATTCACTAGATTTCATTGATTGTTGAAGGAAAGAGGCGGATAATAGGACCCGAAACTGTTAACAAGGGGACCTTTATCATGCTGTCACGCGTTATGCGTATTATTCAAATCATTGCTCAAATCGCACTCATTTTTTGCTTTTCACTCAGTGGGGACTGGGTGAGCGAAACCTTTCAATTACCATTACCCGGTAACATCATCGGCTTGATTCTACTGTACCTGGCGTTAAAAAGCCGTCTGCTCCCACTCGTTGCTGTTGAACGGGGCGGGACATTTCTTCTGTTCGTCATGCCATTGTTCTTTGTTCCAGCACTGTCCGGAATCATGGATTATACCGTATTTCTCCGGACGTCCGGCTTACAGGTCGTGTTGATCGTCATCGTCAGTAGCCTTCTGACATTAGTCGGATCAGCATATATCGTCGATCGTTTAGCACACCGAAAAGAGGCGGTGACACGACATGAATGAGGCACTGTTTTGGATCATCCTGTCAATTGCATTGTTTAGTATCGCAATGTTCATCTATCAACGTTATCCTCGTGTCTGGACGTTACCAATCCTGACGGTAACGGTAGTTTTGATCTTAATTCTCGTCTATTCTGGAGTCTCACACGCAGAATACATGCAAGGTGGACAATATCTATCGAAGATGCTTGGTCCGGCAATCACGGCATTTGCGATTCCGCTCTACCGCGTCCGGCATCACGTTCGGCGTTTTCTACCAGAAATCGGACTTGGTGTTTTGCTTGGAACATGTATTGCCATGAGCTCTGATTTGTTACTTGGTCTATTGCTTCATCTTGAGCGGACAACGAATCTTGCTCTGTTACCGAAGTCGGTCACGTTACCTGTCGCCTTGGCAATTTCACAAAAAGCTGGTGGGACGACGACGCTGACGGCTGCCTTCGTTTTATTGACGGGGTTAACTGGATCGATCGTTGGTCCGAAGCTCATGACGGGATTGAAGATTCGCCACTTCGTCAGCCGTGGGGTCGGTTTAGCATCAATTGCTCATGTCATGGGCGCGACGAAGTCGATGAGTCTCGATCAACGGGAAGGAGCGGTCGGTCTATTGACGATGGTCTTGACGGCCGTCTGTGCCAGTGTCATCGCACCGGTTTTAATCACATGGTTATATGGGTGAACACTCTGTTCTTTAGCAGAGTGTTTTTTTATCGTCGATTGAAACTTGTCGACTGTTTTAGCAGTATAGTACAACAAAAACAGGGTGGAGGAGAACAAGATGATTATTTGGATTAACGGTACGTTTGGCGTTGGTAAGACGACTGCAGCAAACGGATTACAACAACGTTGGAACGGCTCGCACATTTTTGACCCGGAAGAGACGGGTTATTTTTTACGAGCACAGCTGCCGACAAACAAAGATGACTTTCAGGATGAGCCGTTGTGGCGTGCGTTCAATCGACAGCTCCTCGAGCAGCTCGATACGGAAAAGGCACGGATCATCGTACCGATGACATTGACGAATCCAGCGTACTTTCAGGAAATCATCGGGACGTTACGAGCGAACGGTCATGACGTCCGTCATATCGCCTTGATGGCGAAGGAGACGACTGTCAAACGTCGGTTGATTAGCCGCTTCGAGCATCCGAATTCATGGGGTGGTCAACAGGCAGAACAACGCTTACGTCAACTGACCGATCCATTGTTCAGTCAACAGATTCAGACGGATGATCTGACAAAAGGACAAGTTGTCGATGCGATTGCCCTCGTGACTGGGATCGGACTCTCGCCTGCCCGACCATAAAGGATTCAAGAAAGATGTTTCCGGGAATCATTAGATGATAATAGATGAGGAGGAAACAATCTTGAACGAAGGGCAACTTATTGCTAGGAGGATTTATGAATATGAAACACTGGATGACTGAGAAATTGGGCAGGCAGTTGATGGCGATTTTTTATAGTGTCTTTGCACTAAGTGTCATCACATCGGTTGCCAGTTATTTATACGTGGACAATGCAGACGGTCGGACGAAAGAACAGGTACTCGACCAGTTACAAAAGACACAATGGTTCTGGTTTTTGAACTTGATGGTTTTTTTATTTTGTCTATTGTTCATCGTCCGTCCGTTGATTCATCGTGTGACATCACAGCTCCGCGAATTGAATGTCAAAAGTCGTCGTCTTGCGGAAGGAAAGTCTATTTCGCTCGAGCATGATGTCGACAGCCATAATGAAGTCGGTCAATTGACGGCATCGTTTTACCAGATGGCACGGTCGATCTCATCACAACATGCGGAACTGTCAGCAAAGAATCAAGAAATGAAACGCAATCAGGAAGTACTGACGCAAAAGCAAGACGAACTTGAGCACGCTTTGGAAGTGACCCGGACGAACGAGTTGCATCTACAAGATCGGAACGAATTAATCGAAACACTTGCCTCAAAAGAGAGTTTATTTGATTATTCTTCTGTCATCAGTACGATCGTCCGATTGACGAAGACGGAATTTGGTGCCCTGTTGCTGATCAAAAATAATGAGATCGCCCAAGTCGTTCCTAAGGAGATGACGGAGGATCAGCAGGAGAGCTTAAAAACAGAATCATTGCTGCTGAAACGAGTCATGATTTCAAAGGAAACCGCACATTCCTCAAAAAAGGTCGCGAACGACGATCTCATCAAGTATCCGTATCACGTCTATGAAGGTGTTATTCCGATCATGGATCCGGCAAAAGAAGAATTGATTGCCTGTCTCTATCTAGCAAGGTTTGACGCACCATTCAACCAACAGGATCTAGCGGAACTGGAATCGTTCTCGAAACAAATCGCGATCTCATTGATGCGGATGTCACTCTATGAACAGATGGAATACGAACGAAAAGAGACGGCGCAACTGTTGAATTCCGTTCGGGAAGCGATTCTTTATATCAAACATGAGGAAAAGACGATCTTAGGGAATCAGGCATTATTTGATATCTTCCAGTCGTTACAGGTCGAGGAAGATAATGACTCAATGACGTTTCTTGAGGTCCAACCAGAGACGATGTTCGAGCAGATGGACCAGAAAGAAGCTTTTGAAGCGTACTTTGAAGAAGTTTTATCGGGAGAGATCCCTGAGGGCATGTTCTCTTTGTCGATCGACCAGGGTGAATATTTCATTCAAGTTTATGCCGAAGCCATCGCGCATGGAGAACAGTCGAAGGGAACGATCCTCGTCTTTCGTGACGTCACGGCTGAGACAGAGGTTGATCGGGTCAAATCAGAACTCGTCTCGACGGTTTCGCATGAACTTCGAACACCGCTCTCTTCGATTTATGGCTTTACGGAGCTGATGTTGAAACGGGATCTGGATCCCGAGCGGAACAAGCGATACTTGCAAACGATTCATGATGAATCGAAACGATTGACCAATCTTGTCAGCGACTTCTTGAACGTCCAGCGGATGGAGTCAGGAAAGCAAGAGTATGATAAACAAATCTTTGATCTGAAAGAAATCGTCAAGGAACAAATTCAGTTTTATCAAGCAGCGACGGAACAACATAGTCTGCAGCTTGATTTGAATGACGAACAGGACTTTATGGTCGAAGCAGATGCGAACAGTATGAAACAGCTACTTGGAAATCTATTGAATAATGCAGTCAAATACTCACCGGACGGTGGGGATGTCGTTGTGACGCTGACCCATCAGCACAATCAGATTGAACTAAGCGTCCGTGATTTCGGAATCGGGATTCCGAGTCATTCGATGCCGCATCTATTCAGCAAGTTCTATCGTGTCGATAACTCAGACAGCCGAAAAATCGGCGGAACAGGTCTTGGATTATCGATTTGTAAGGAAATCGTTCGAGCGCATGATGGCAACATCGAAGTCGAATCGATCTTGGGAGAAGGGACGGTTTTTCGGGTCAAGTTACCAAGTGCGACGGACGCGTTACTCGAAGCAGAATGAAGAGACGAAGAAGAGGCGATATCATGCGCCTCTTCTTTTTTGTCGTTTCACGTGTGAGATTCGTCCAAATTCATGCGCTTGGCTAAAACGAGTAAGATGCAGACATTTGAACGATAAATCGAACAGATTGATGACAGAACGGCTGAAACAGTTGAAAAAATCGTAAATTGTGCAGGGATTGCTAACGTTTCTGTACTCTCGCTATAGTGATTACAAAAAAGCGTGAGAGGAAGAAGAATCATGGAGAGCTTAGAAGCGTTACTCACACCACCGCAAGAGATCGAACAAGAGAATGCAAACATTGATGGCAAAACACCACTTGCGAAGTTACAACGGATTGCTGGGGAAGCAGCACGGCAGATGATGCGACGACATCTCGAAGCGGATGTCTTGCAGGCGCTTGACGACAACATTTTGTATATTCATGACGCCGATTATTATGTGACTGGGACGACGACTTGTGCCCAAATTCCGCTCGGTCAGTTACTCTCAAACGGATTTCAGACAACGCACGGTTCAATCCGTCCGGCGCAAGACATTCGTTCTGCCCTCGCCCTTGCGGCAATCATCGTCCAGGCGAATCAAAACATGCAGCATGGCGGACAAGCCTTCGCAACCTTTGATGATGATTTAGCGCCGTTCGTCGAAAAGACCTATCAACGGGAATGGACGAAACTAAATGACCTCGTTCCGCATTGGAAGCGGCGTAAGCGGGAGCGACATGCATGGCAGGAGACGTATGAAAAAACGTTTCAAGCATGTGAAGCATTCATTCATAATACGAATTCGATGCATTCGCGCGGTGGTGGACAGGTTCCGTTTTTATCCGTCAATTATGGAACGAATACGACGTATGCAGGGCGGCTCTTCCAACGTGCCTTGCTAACAGCGACGGAGCGTGGGCTGGGCAAGGGTGAGACACCGATTTTTCCGATTCAGATCTATAAAGTTAAACAAGGAATCAATCTGTCACCAATGGACCCAAACTATGATTTGTTTCAACTCGCTACACGTGTAACAGGAAAGCGATTGTTTCCCAACTTTGCATTTCTCGATGCACCATTTAATCACCAGGAGCAACCGGGAAAAGCGGAAGTCGCGTATATGGGATGCCGGACCCGTGTATTCGAGGATCGTGGAGACATACCGTCCGTCACAGGTCGTGGTAATTTATCCTTCACGAGCATCAATCTCGTCCGTTTGGCACTCCAGAGTCAAACCGTCGATCAAATGTTCGAAGTCGTCCAAGATACGACAAGACTTGCATGCCGGCAACTCATCGCACGGTATGAGTTCCAGGCAAGTCGAACGGCTGACGAGTTTCCATTTTTATATCAACACGTCTGGAAAGACGGTGAGACGCTAAGAAATACGGATCAGGTAGGTCCGGTCCTCAAACACGGGACGTTAGCGGTCGGCTTCATCGGACTTGCTGAATGTTTGTCCGTTCTGACGGGGAGTCATCATGGTTATTCCGAACTAGCACACCGGATTGGTCTTGCATTGATTCAAGCGATGCGGACGGTAGTCGACAATTTTGGCGAACAGACAGGGTTGAACTTTAGTTTACTCGCAACTCCGGCCGAAGGATTATCCGGTAAGTTCACACGTCGCGATGTCAGTGACTTTGGTGAGATCGAAGGAGTGACAGATCGACCGTATTATACAAATTCCTTTCACATTCCTGTCGATGCGCCCGTGACGATCCGTGAGAAGATTCAACTCGAAGCCCCGTTCCATGCATTATGTAATGGCGGTCATATCACCTATGTCGAGACGGATGGTGCGCTTGCTGGAAATCCGGAAGCAATCGAAGACATCGTTCGTTTAATGGCGGAGGCTGGAATCGGTTATGGATCAATCAATCATCCCGTCGATCGCTGTCTTGATTGCCGAACGGAGCAGACGATCGAGGATCAATGTCCAGTTTGCGGGAGTGGATCGATCGAACGCATTCGGCGCATCACCGGATATCTCGTCGGTACGCTGGACCGCTGGAATGAAGCGAAACGGGCAGAAGAGCAGAATCGGGTGAAACACGATGTTACGGGTCCTCTCGCTTCTTCCTGACTCCGTCGTCGATGGTCCCGGTTTACGAACGGTGTTATTTCTTGCCGGTTGTCCGCATCACTGTGCCGGCTGTCATAATCCGTCCTCCTGGGATCCTGCAGGTGGCGTAGCTTGGACAATTGACGAGACGGTCGCGCGGATTCAAGCAACCGGTCACCGGCGCCTGACGCTATCCGGTGGGGAACCGTTGTTACAAGCAATAGCGCTCTATCGGCTACTAGAACGACTCGGACCAGACTATGAAGTGATCTTGTATACGGGCTATGTGTTGGAAGAGATCATCAAGCATCGAGAATGGCACCCCTTGTTACGCCGACTAGATGGATTGATTGATGGTCCGTTCATCCTATCGAAACTTGACCGAACGACAAGCTTTCGGGGGAGTACGAATCAACGAATGTATGATCGACAGCATTTAAACAAACGTTTGGATTAGACAAAAACTCCCCCATCTTTTTAGACAGGGGAGAATCAAATCATGCATATTTTTGTTCTTGATCGACGGATTCGACGACTGCGAGTGTCGTTGTCCGTCGTTTTTTGATGAAAAACGATAAGATCAAAGCAGCAAGTGCGAGTAATGTCGCGATAAAGAACGTATCATTGATTCCTTCAATCATCGCCTGCATCTGCAACCATTCCGGATTTGCAGCTTCAGGTTGTGAAGCGAGTTCCGGAACGTGGTGTTTCGTCCGCGATGTCATGATCGTCACGAGCAGACCTGAACCAATCGCACCCGATACTTGTGACAACGTGTTGTTTAATGCCGTACCGTGAGGTGTCAAATGTTGTGGAATATGATTCAATCCGTTCGTCATGACCGGCATCATGACCATCGAGATTCCAAGGAAACGTAACGTATACATGATGACGAGGAACGCGTATGACGTATCCGCAGCTAGCTGACTGAATGAGAACGTCGTCAAGACCGTCAGTGATAAGCCGATGATGGCAAGGATGCGAGCACCAAATCGGTCGAAGAGACGACCTGTTATTGGTGACATGATCGCCATGACGATCGCACCCGGTAACATCAAGAGACCAGAGTGAAATGGTGAGATGCCACGAATTGTCTGGATGTAGATCGGCATCAAGATCATCGCGGAGAACATTGACATGTTCAAGACCATTGAAATCCCTTGCGATAAAGCGAACATCGGATACCGGAAAATACCGAACTCAAGCATCGGTTCTTCGAGCATGAATTGACGTATAATGAAGGAAGTCAAACTGATTACACCGATGATCAATGATCCGATGACCGTCCAAGATCCCCATCCGGCAGAACCGGCGGAACTAAATCCATACAACAAACCACCGAAGCCGAAGCTTGAAAGGACGAGTGAGAACAAATCGAGCTTAAGTGAACTTTGAACCGTCTCTTTCTTCAATAAGAAGGCACCCGTGAAGAGTACGAGCAATGCGATCGGTGTGACGAGATGGAACAACATCCGCCACTCATAATGTTCAAGAATCCACCCGGACAATGTCGGTCCGATTGCTGGAGCAAAGGTGATGACGAGTCCGAAGATTCCCATCGCTTGCCCACGCTTTTCGATTGGGAAACCGGTCAAGAGAACGTTCATTAACAGTGGCATCATGATCGCGGAACCCGACGCCTGCATCATGCGCGCACCGAGTAGAAGCGGGAAGATGTGTGCTTGTCCGGCGATAATCGTTCCGAGTGAGAACAATGTCATCGCCGTCAAGAACAGTTGGCGCGTTGAGAACTTTTGGACGAGGAATGCTGACGTCGGAATCATGATTCCATTGACGAGCATATATCCCGTCGTCAACCACTGGGCGGTGCTTGCCTGAATACCGAACGATTTCATGATCGACGGTAAGGCGATGTTGAGTAACGTCGAGTTTAGGACCGCAACGAACGCACCTGCCATGAGGACAGCTAAAATTAAATAAAGTCGTGATGATTGCTTGCTTGATTGCATTTCGTTATGCTCCTTTTGTACTACGAGTCTAAAATGTTAGACTTGAATTCTATGACTGACTTGGCTATCTTACCAGCAGAAGTCGAATGAGTTCAAATTATTTGCTTCATACACTAAAATAAGTGGTTGTCGAACCAATTATGAACAGAAAAGGACAAGACCATGAATCCAAAAAAGAAACAATTATTAGATGCTGCCTATCAACTATTCGTCGAAAAGGGTTATCAATCGACATCCATTCAGGATATTCTCGAACACAGTAACGTTTCTAAAGGGACGTTCTATAATTACTTCTCCTCTAAAAACGAATTATTCATTGATGTCTTTAATACCGTCTTTGAAAAAATGCGGATCGCGCGTAAGGAAATTCTCGTCGGACGGGATGTCTCGGATTACGAGACGTTCATTCAACAAGGAAACTGTTATTTGGAATTGATGCAAAAATATAAACTATATACATTGTTCGAAGAGGCCATTGCTTCGAACGAAAAAGAACTCAAGACGTTCATGGAAAACAATCGTCTTCTTGAGATCGAGTGGACGTTCGAACGATTACGTGATTTATTCGGTCAGACGAAGGAACCGTACCTTCTAGATTTAGCAGTCATTTACACGGGGATGTTGCAATATGCAATGTACTTCTTCCGTCAATCTGAGCCGAACACTCAACCGGAACGGGTCGTCCGCTATGTGTTCAATCGGTTGACGCATCTCGTCGAAGACGTCAGTCGGACGGAGGAACAATTGATTCCGCCACGATTCCTATCGGTCTGGCTCGATCGTCCACAAGATGAAGTCGTCATCCGGAAGGATTTATTCGAAAAGACGAGCGCACATATGAAGCGTTTGATCACCTTGTCTTCGATTTCCGAAGAATCGAAGGAAGCACATGAAGAAGTTCTCGATTTCATCTATGAGGAATTGCTCGAACGTAAGAAACCGAAAATCCATCTCCTGCGCCGGGCACTCGAGACGATGGATGAAGATCCGGTCTTTGCGGGCCAGGAAATCATGGCGACTTATAAAACGATGGTCGATGAGATTGCCCGCATTCGGACCAAAACTTCCTAAAAAGGTTGCTTTTTGGAACTAATCCCATTACACTGAGATCATTCATGTTAGAAAAGGGGTCTCAATCATCATATGTTTACTCAATGGAAAAAAGAGTGGTTCTTGCAACCAAAAGCGGATTTGTTGTCCGGAATCGTCGTTGCCTTAGCACTCGTCCCAGAAGCAATCGCGTTTTCGCTGATCGCTGGTGTCAACCCGATGGTTGGGCTATACGCTTCCGTTATCATTGCAATTGTCATCTCGATTGCTGGTGGTCGCCCTGGAATGATTTCGGCTGCGACTGGCGCGATGGCACTCGTCGTCGTTCAGCTCGTCAAAGATCACGGTGTTGATTATTTACTAGCTGCCGGTATACTTGCCGGAATTCTACAAATCGCGTTCGGCTTTTTAGGAATTGCCAAGTTATTACGATTCATTCCTCGAGCTGTCATGGTCGGATTCGTCAATGCGCTCGCCATTCTGATTTTCTCGGCGCAATTGCCACAGTTCGAAGGGCAAAACTGGATCATGTATGCGATGGTCGCCGCGTCACTGGCCATCATCTTGTTATTTCCACGGGTCACGAAAGCGATTCCGGCGCCACTTGTTGCGATCACGATCATGACGGTATTAACAGTCGTCTTTTCGCTTGATACCCGTGTCATCGGGGATATGGGACAAATCGAAGCGGCGTTACCAAGCTTCTTCTTGCCAGATGTCCCGTTCTCACTCGAGACGCTTCAAATCATCTTCCCATATGCCTTGTCACTCGCATTCGTTGGTTTGATCGAATCGTTACTGACAGCACGAATCGTTGATGAAATGACGGATACGACGTCGAACAAAGCGATGGAATCGCGCGGACAAGGAATTGCGAACATTATCGCCGGTATGTTCGGTGGAATGCCAGGTTGTGCGATGATCGGGCAATCAGTCATCAATGTCACATCCGGTGGACGCGGTCGCTTGTCGACGTTGACAGCAGGTGTGTTTTTGATGCTATTGATGTTTACGATGAACGATCTATTGATGACGATTCCAATGGGAGCACTTGTCGGTGTCATGTTCTTCGTCTCGTATGCGACGTTTGATTGGGGCTCATTCAAGATGCTCAAGACGTCACCGAAAAGTGATTCCGCGGTCATGCTCGCGACCGTGTTCGTGACGGTATTGACGCATGACTTATCGATGGGTGTCCTTGTCGGGATTTTGCTTGCAGCGTTATTATTCGCGTCAAAAATTTCTCGCATCCAAGTCGAGCGTGAGGAGCAAACAGAACGAGTCCGTTATACGATCCGTGGACCGTTATTCTTTGCGTCGACGACTGCATTTGCGGAACAGTTCCAGCTCGATGCTGATCTATCATCGATCATCACGCTCGATTTCTCAGCGTGTCACTTATTTGATGATTCAGCCATCGAAGCGATCGAGAACGTCGTCTTGAAATATGAACGACTCGGCAAAAAAGTTGAATTGGTAGGATTAAATGAAGAGTCTCAGGCTCTTGTTGATCGATTAGCGCAACGGATTGCATAATGAATTTTATCAAAGGGGTAGCATTCCTAGGTACATGGGAATGCTACCCCTTTCTATTATCTTGACGAGTCATATAAGTACTATATATCCGATAGTTGTATGATGTGATAAGGTGTAAACTATTAAAGAAAGTTATCTGAACTAACGTTAAAAATATTAATTAAACTCACTCTAATAAATAAACGAGGTTCACTAAATGAAAAATTACCACCTGAATAGAATAATCAATTTAAGGTCGGTCGAAGCATATTTTTTGAGAACTGGTTATTTAACACCACCTATTTATTGCATGATACTGATTGATTATCGACGTCCTAGCACAATTGACGATTTTCCTTATTTAAAAAATATTGATGGAATCTCGGAAGACGAATTCGGAGATGATAATTATATTAAGGCACTCCTTATTTCATCTGAGGAAGTTACTCAAGAAACGTATGATGAGTTATGTATAGTGGCGGGTGGTTTTTTTGAGGATAAAGAAGAATGTCGATGGAACTTTGATGTTGAAGTTATTGATGATTTTAAAAAAAAAAATAATTTGAACGACATTTTTCCATTACTTCAAAACATATTAGAAAAATACAATTGTTCAATAAACGTTGATCATATTCCTATAGAAAAGTTTAACTTCTTATCGCAAGAATAAACAATTTTAGGATGTTTCAATATTTAAATGTACTATTTGTTCAATATGATTCATGAGATAACTATTTATAACGGATGATTTCATAATTTTTCACCAGATAAAACGAACAACAAGATCGAGGAACGATTGAGTAACATGTATAGAGGGTGCTCTATCTTTGAAAATAATAGTAAAATGATTTTAGGACTGAATATAGGCTGAAGAGGTTAGGTGCGACGGGTTATCCGTTTCGCTATACTAAAAATAAAGGGGGCATTTAAGATGAAATGGTTTCGATTTGAGCAAGATGGAAAAGTTGGCATCGGGGTTGAACAACAGGGCACTACATATGATGTAACAGGGCAAGTCTACACCGATTCATTGCTTGAAGTGATTTCACGTGAGTTTGATGTTGATCTTGATTTAGATATCGCACCACTACTTAAAGGGGATGTGCGACAACTCGCACCGTATGTACCAGCACGAAATGTCATTTGCGTCGGCAAGAACTATGCTGATCATATCAAAGAGATGGATACGGCGGGAGCAGGGAAATTCGTCTTGTTCACGAAAGCACCGACGTCGATCGTCGGTCCGTTCGAACCAATCGAACGGCATGCGGATTTGACGAAGCAACTGGATTATGAAGGAGAACTCGCCATCATCATCGGCAAGACGGGGCGTGATCTGACACCAGAAAATGCGCTTGATCATGTGTTTGGCTACAGTATTGTCAATGACGTGACGGCACGGGATTTACAAAAAGAACACGTCCAGTTCTTCCGTGGTAAATCACTCGATGGGTTCTGTCCGTTTGGACCGGTCATCGTCTCAGCGGATAGCTTTGATCCAAGTGACGTCCTTGTCGAGACACGTGTGAACGGGCAACTCCGACAGTCAGGATCAACCGCCTTAATGTTGCGTGACGTCGTAACGATTTTAGTGGAAGTGTCACGTGGGATGACACTTGAAGCCGGAGATGTCATCGCGACAGGAACTCCAGCTGGTGTCGGACATGGTATGAAACCACCGGTCTACCTTCAGACAGGGGATGTCGTCGAAGTATCGATTGAAGGAATCGGTCGTTTACAAAATGAAGTCCAGTGAACGAAGATGACCGAATTGATTGAATTGCATTCACCGCTTTCCAAATTACTTTGGAAAGTGGTTTTTTATTTTGTGAAAATCGTCAAAAATTTAAAAAATGATTGATTTCAAAAAAAAAAACAGTCATAAAATGACCGTTTTTGATGTATAATGAAACTATAAGAACGGTTTCATGTCGAAAAAAGTCGTATTTTGAACGTTTTATAAAGAATTTATATAAATTTTGAACGTTTTTGATTGATTTTTATATGTAAACGCTTTATATTAAAGATGCGGAGGGAAACCTTATGTTAACCAAAAAACGCCATCAACTCATCCTTGAGCTTTTAGCCCGAGAAGAAGTCGTCAAGATGCAAAAGATCGTCGAACAAACCGGTGCGAGTGAATCCACGATTCGTCGGGATTTATCACAACTCGAGACAGCAGGTCACCTGCGTCGAGTGCACGGGGGAGCAACAGCAAACCATTTGCAAATTGAAGAACTGAGTTACTTCGAGAAGAGTGATCAGCATGTCGAAGAGAAGGAACGGATCGCGCGAGCGGCTGCCGACCTGATTGAAGACGGTATGTATGTCTATCTCGATGCCGGAACGACGACGCTTGCCATCGTTCCGTATCTCGAAGAGAAGGCGATTACGGTCGTAACGAACAGTCTTCCTCTAGCGAACACGTTACTCTATCACCGTATCCCGACGTTCGTCGTCGGAGGGCAACTCAAGCATTCAACGCAGGCACTCGTCGGTTACAACGCACGTGAAGGAATGTTGATTTACCATTTTGATGTCGCGTTCCTTGGGATGAACGGTGTTCATCCGGCACAAGGCTTCACGACACCAGATCCGGAAGAGGCACTCGTAAAGAAGACAGCGATCGAATTAGCAAAACAATCGTATGTACTCGTCGATGAGACGAAGCTGGATGCGATCAGCTTCAGTCGGGTGGCGTCCTTGCAAGCGGCGACGATCATCACGACGACATCCAGTGAGCAAGCAGCGAAATACAGTCAATACACAGAGGTGGTGAACGCGAAATGATTTATACACTGACACTCAACCCATCAATCGACTATTATGTCACGTTACCGGTATTTGAGGCAGGACAAGTCAATCGTGTCGAACAGGCGGAAAAAGTGGCCGGAGGGAAAGGAATCAACGTCTCTCTCGTCCTAAAAAACTATGAGGTAGAAACACAAGCACTCGGATTCCTTGGAGGAAGTACTGGACAATTCATCCGGACGGAACTCGAGAAACGAGGCGTGTTAACGGACTTCACACCGATTCAAGATGAGACGCGGATCAACGTAAAGATTCGTGCCGATCAAGAATCTGAGCTGAATGCAGCGGGACCGAAGATTCAACCGGAAGAGCTGGAGCATTTATTATCCCGATTCAAGACGATGCAAGCTGGTGACATCGTCGTCTTCGCAGGCAGTATCCCAAGCAGTCTACCGCATGATCTCTATCGTCATATCGCGACGATCTTGAATGAACGGAACGTCCGCTTCGCCGTCGATACGACGAAGGAAGCGATGCTTGAAGTCTTACCGCTCGGTCCATTTTTAATCAAGCCGAATCACCATGAACTCGGTGAAATTTTCGACGTCGAGATTACGTCGAAGGAGATGGCCGTTCCATACGCGCAACAGCTCGTCGAGCGTGGTGCCGAGAATGTCGTCATCTCATTTGCAGGAGACGGAGCACTGCTCGTCAATCGTCAAGGTGCCTACACGGCAAACACACCGGCAGGAAAGCTCGTCAATTCCGTCGGTGCCGGAGATTCACTCGTCGCTGGATTCGTCGCCAGCCACGCGCTCGGCAAATCACCAGAAGAAGCGTTCCGCTATGCGGTAACGACTGGCAGCGCGTCTGCTTATTCCTTCGGTCTTTGTACGAAAGAAGATATCGATCGTCTCCTCGTAGACGTCAACGTCGTTGAACTCATTCAATCCTAAAAGGAGTGTGACTACTCATGAAAATTACTGATCTCTTGACACGTGATACGATTCAACTTGATTTACAAGCGTCATCTAAAGCCGCTGTCATCGATGAACTCGTCAACGTCCTCGATCGGGCAGGAAAACTAAACGATCGCTCGGCATATAAAGAAGCAATTCTCGCACGGGAAGCGCAAAGTACGACAGGTTTAGGAGAAGGTATTGCCATCCCACACGCAAAAACAGCAGCGGTCAAAACACCAGCAATCGCTTTCGGGCGTTCGGCAGGCGTTGACTACGAAGCACTCGACGGTCAACCAAGTCGGTTGTTCTTCATGATTGCGGCGGGTGAGAACGCAGATAATGCACACCTTGAAACACTCTCGAAACTATCCGTTTATTTAATGGATATGAACTTCCGCGATACGATCCTTGCGGCTAAAACGAAAGACGAAGTCATCGCAGCAATCGAAGCGAAGGAACGCGAAGAAGAAGGTCCAGTTGACGTCTCAAGCGACAACGTCGATCAAGACGCACCATATATCCTTGCCGTCACAGCTTGTCCGACAGGAATCGCACACACGTATATGGCAGCTGATGCCCTTCGTCAAAAAGCGGAAGAGATGGGTGTCCGTATCAAAGTCGAGACGAACGGATCGACAGGCGTCAAGAACGGTTTGACACAACAAGATATCAACGATGCGACAGCCATCATCGTCGCAGCGGATAAAGCAGTTGAGATGGATCGTTTTAACGGTAAACACGTCGTTGAAGTACCAGTTGCACAAGGAATTCGGAAACCACAAGAATTGATCAACCGTGCGGTCAAACAGGATGCACCTGTCTACAAAGCAAGCGGTTCAAGCGAAAGCTCAAAACCAGCTCGTGGCGGATTCTACAAACATTTGATGAGTGGGGTATCCGCGATGTTACCACTCGTCGTTGCAGGTGGTCTCTTGATCGCAATCAGCTTCTTCTGGGGTATCAACTCTGCGAACCCAAAAGATCCATCGTACAATGAATTCGCTGCGCAATTGATGACGATCGGGAAAGCCGCGTTCGGTCTCTTGATTCCGATCCTCGCTGGATTTATCGCGATGTCGATCGCTGATAAACCAGGTCTTGCTCCTGGTCTAATCGCTGGTTTCCTTGCAAGCAACGGTAACGCTGGTTTCCTCGGCGGATTGATTGCCGGTTTCCTTGCCGGGTACGTCGTACTCTTGCTTGTTAAAGTATTCAAAGGTCTTCCAGCAGCACTTGAAGGAATCAAACCAGTCTTGCTCTATCCTCTGTTTGGTTCATTCATCACAGGAATGATCATGTTGCTCGTCATCAATGAGCCGATTGCGAAGTTCATGACATGGCTCACAGATTCATTGAACGGACTCAGTGGTGGAAACGCAATCCTCCTCGGTATGCTCGTCGCAGCGATGATGGCAATCGACATGGGTGGTCCAATCAACAAAACAGCATACGTTTTCGGTACAGCTGCTCTTACAGCAGGTAACACGGAAGTCATGGCAGCTGTCATGGCAGGTGGTATGGTTCCACCACTCATCGTTGCCTTCTCATCCACATTGTTCGCACGTAAGAAATTCACGCCGCAAGAACGTGAAGCAGGTATCGCTGCTTACGCAATGGGCGCATCGTTCGTCACTGAAGGTGCGATTCCATTCGCTGCAGCCGATCCACTGCGCGTCATTCCGTCAAGCGTCATCGGTTCAGCGATCGCTGGTGCGTTGACGATCGTCTTCGGCGTCTTGCTCCCTGCACCACACGGCGGTATCTTCGTCTTCCCGTTACTTGATGGTCCATCAGGTACGGTCATGGCAATCGTCGGTTACGCGGGTGCGATCCTCATCGGTTCACTCGTCGGTGCGGCAATCCTATCCTTCCTCAAAAAACCGCTTGTTGACCAATCGGTCGCGAAAGCGGAAATGACAGAAGGAACAGGTACGAAAGCATCATAATTCACCTAAATCTCCTCTCCGTTTTTAAGCGGAGGGGATTTTTTGTTGAATTTTGACGGCTAACGGTGAAGAATAGAGGGCATACTGAATAAGAAGGAGGGATGGACATGGGTGGACAATCCTTACAAATCGGACCACGGACCATTAAGACAGGTCTTGCGGTCATCTTGGCGCTGTTGATCAGTAACCTGTTCAACCTCAGCCCAATCCTGCCTGCGATCTCGGCAGCGACGACACTCCTGCCTTCGGTCTATCAGACATGGAAACAATTTCTCGAAGAAGCAGAGGCCAACTTGATTGGTGCCTTTTTGACGTTACTCGCACTTTGGATTTTAGGCGATAATCCGGCGAATCCGCTTGCGATCGGGATTGTCATCATGGCAGCAATTTCGATTTTGCTAGCTTTTGGTTTCGGGCGGACGATTCCACACGTCGTCTTGATGATCATCGTCATTCTCGAAAGTGTCGCGACTGCGACCGAACCACTTTGGCAAGTCGTTTTGATCCGCTACTTGCTCGTCATGCTCGGGATCGGTTGTGCACTCGGCATCAATGCGTTGATTTTCCCGCCACGTTACGGCAATGTCTATTACCAGAAAGCGACGAAACTCTTTGAGAAACTACTCGTCGTCACGCGAGCAATTGCCTTTGAAGGCAAGGTCACCCCATATCGGGCAGCAATCGATAAGATGGGGCGTTCGCTCCTTGAGACACAAAACCTGTTCAACCTACACAAGGAAGAAATTCGAGGAACGCGTCAGAAGCATGCCTCGCTTCTACGAAACCTGCTGATCCTCAAACATATGCAATCGTGCCTCGAACGTGGTGTCGCGACGGCAGAGCGCTTCAGAGAACGAGAGAAGGCACTTGATTCGATTGCAGACGATCTTCGAAGTGAACTGTTCTATCATTTGATGCATATCGCCCAGCGACAAGAGAAAGTCTTGCTGACATACGATCTCCTGTTGACGGAAGAACCGCTCGCGATGGAGGATCTCGTCAAAGAGAACATTGCCTTCGTCAAGCACTCTTTCCTCGATCGTGATGAACTCGAGGAAGAAGTCATCATGGAAATTTTACCGATCGTCGTCTCGATGAATGAGTGGATACAAGAACTCGAATCCTTTGAAAAACGCCTCAATGGTGGGCTTCGTCGCCATATCACATCATTGACGATCGAACAAAAATCAGTCCGTGATAAAACATTTAATCGATTTAAACGTAAAAAAGCCATTGACGAAAGTAAAAAGTAAGCGTATAGTCCTCCTTAACGATACTTTACTTGCTAAAAGCATAACAGTATAACAGCATAACAGAACGAAAGATTAAGCGATGATGAAACCGAAGTAAAGACCATCTCCCTGTTTCAGAGAGCACGTGGCGCTGCGAACGTGTACACAGATGGTGTTGAATTACAGTTTCTGAGCTTCTTGCGTAAGCGAGCGGAGCAAACCGTTATCCCAATCATGAGTGACTCAGTTGATGACTGGGTAATCAGGGTGGTACCGCGGCTTTCGTCGCCCCTGTCGAACGATACGTTCGGCAGGGGCTTTTTTGTTATCTTACATTCATTCAAGGGGGAACTCATATGTCTACACCAATCATTCCAAGTCACTTACGTCCACATGTCGCACCACAGCACTACGAAGACTACACGCCAACAGATCATGCCGTTTGGAGATACGTCATGCGACTGAATTTAAATACGTTACAAGATACAGCACATCCAGCATACCTCGAAGGGCTTGCTGCATCGGGCATCAGCCCGGAACGGATTCCAGATGTACGTGAGATGACAGCGAACCTAAGCCGTGGAGGCTGGGGAACAGTCGCTGTCGATGGTCTCATTCCTGGCGTCGCTTTCTTCGATTTCCAAGGACATGGTTTATTACCGATTGCAACCGACATCCGGAAGGTCGATAACATTCTCTATACACCAGCACCGGATATTCTGCACGAAGCAGCGGGGCATGCACCGATCTTGATGAATCCGGTCTACGCGGAATTCGTTCGTCGCTTCGGTGAGATCGGGGCACATGCCTTTAATCATAAAGCCGAGCATGACGTATTCAAGGCACTAAAGAAATTGACGATCGTCAAAGAGAGTCCATTCTCGACGTCAGCCGATATCGAACAAGCTGAAATTGAGCTTGCAGAGACACGGACACACGTCAAAGGGATTTCGGAAGCGAACGAAATCTCACGTCTGTTCTGGTGGACGGTTGAATTCGGTTTGATCGGTGATATCGACAACCCACAAATCTACGGGGCAGGTCTTCTATCATCAGTCGGTGAAAGTCGCCATTGTTTGACGGACGCGGTCGTTAAACATCCATTCTCGCTTGAAAAAGCACTTGCGACGAAACATGACGTGACGAGCATGCAAAAAGAACTCTTCGTCTGTGAATCGTTTGAACAACTCCGCGACGCACTTGAAGAATTCGCTCAATCGATGTCCTACATTCGCGGTGGCATCCACGGACTGACGAAAGCCGTTGAATCAGGCAACCTGTCGACGCTCGTTTTCGACAGCGGTCTCTCACTCGTCGGTGTTCCTGAAACGCAAGAAATTCACGATTCGCTGCATATCGTCAAACTGACTGGACCGACAGCGTTGGCTGCAAACGATGAAGTGTTGACAGGTCAAGGACTTGCAGATCATCCGGAAGGCTTTACACTCCTTCACGGCAAGGAATTGAACGAAGTATTGATGCAAGTCAAAGTCGGTGAACGTCTCGACTGGGCGGAAGGAAATGTTCACGTCACAGGTGACATCACAGCAATTCAAAACGTCAATGGAAATCGGGCACTCGTCGTCTTAGAAGCAGCAACGCTCTCTAACGATGGGAAAACGATGACGATGGACCGGATGGAATTGATCGTCGGTGACATCACGTCAGCATTCCCGGGAACGGAAGTTGAAGCACTGAAGCCAATTCCAGAAACGATGGAGTTCGAACGAATCGAGCGTCCGTTGACAGCGGCTGATCCAATCTTTGAAGTTGTTCGTGAGATTCGCGAAGGACGAGCCGGTCGGGAACGGTTGCCGCAACTAATCGACCAGACACTCGTCCAGTTACCGGACGCTTGGTTACTCCGCCTCGAATTACTTGAGTTAGCGGATGAAGTCGACCAACCACGTCTGGTCGCTGATCTCGAGCGTTTAAAAGCAACGTCCGCACAGCGAGATGAATTAATCACGCGCGGGATGGCATTACTCGACGTCGTTCATCAATGAGTCGAACTCCGGTTCTGAACCTGTTAGAATGGAGACATTCGGTAAAAGGGGATGATCGGTATGACAAATTATTATCAAGACGTAAAGGAATTCCACCGTGTGTTTTCACACCCTGGTGCAACGACGCCAACACCAATGACGGTCGATCGTGGAATCAAACGCTCGACCTGGACGGCAGAAGAAGCGGTCGTTGAGTTCTTGCATCAAACGGCGACAAGTGAAGCAGAGTTCCTCGAGGCAATCGAACGTTTCAAGTCAGGGCTTGATACAGCGGTCGAAAAATCGCTCCAGATGAAACAACCCGAAACAGATGTCGAACGACTCGTTGGACAAGGGGATGCCTTGACGGACGCGCTCTACTTCATCATGGGAAGCTTTGTTGAGATCGGGCTTGATCCGGCTCCATTGTTTGAGATCGTTCAACGTGCCAATATGGCGAAGCTTGGACCGGACGGAAAACCAATCTTCCGAGAATCTGACCAAAAGGTCATGAAACCAGAAGGCTGGCAACCACCGGAACCACAGCTTGAAGCAGAAGTACGTCGACAAATTGCTGCGGCTTCGAGTATGTCAAAAGCTTGATTCAAAACAACAAAAAGAGGGATGACTGGTACATACACCGGTCATCCCTCTATTTTTCATCTATTCACTTCTTACTTGATAACGCGATAAATCGAGTTGACGGATTGTAAGGAACTCGACACCTTCTGCTTCAAGTGCTAGCCGTTGTTCATCGCCTTCGAGCGATAGTTTTCCGCCAGCAGCAAGGACGCGGTGCCACGGTAGACGTTCCGTCGTACTCATGCTGTGAAGAATCCGCGCCACTTGTCGTGCGCTACGCGGATGACCGGCGAGTCGAGCGACTTGCCCGTACGTCATGACCCGACCAGCAGGGATTGAACGGATGATGGTCAGGACATCTTGCGTGAACGGTGTCATGACTCGTCAGAAGCAACGACATACTGTTGAATCTTATCGTCTTCGTCAAAGCCGATCGTCACATCGATGATGCCTTGTTGCAAACGGATCTGCAGTTCAAGGCGGTCCTTGATGTCGTCTGCTTGAGCGATCGTCAACGTCGGATCAACTTCGATTTCAACTTCGACGTGGAAATGATCGCCTTCTTTAATAACTTCCAGTTTACTAATGTCTTTGACGTCTGGGTCTTTCATGATCAGTCCGCCGAGACGTGCTGCCATCGTCTCATCGGCTTCACCAAGTGCACCAGCTGCGTTTTGCAGGAAGACGTTTCCGACGACGTAAAACATCATCAGCCCGATCAGGATCGAAGCAATTCCTTCTGCCTGATGAAACGGTGTCACATGTGAGATGATGACGGCGATCATCGCGACGATTCCGCCAGCCGTTGCGACTAAGTCTTCAAGGAACACAAGGCGTGTCGCTGGTTTTGCTTGCTTCAGTGACCGGAAGCTGTCGAGGATAAGGCGTGGTCCTTTTGAGTCCAATTTCGCATCATGCGCGATTTCCTGCATTGCTTTAAAGAACACACCACTTTCTAAGACGACCCCTGCGAATAAAACGGATAACGTGATCCAGAAGCCTGTCGATTCTGTCGGTTCGATGATGTGGGCAATCCCTTCATGAATCGTTTCGTAGGCCATGATGCCGACAAAGAGGATTGCGCCTAACAAGACGAGATTGACGAGACGACCAAAGCCATTCGGGAACCGTTTCGTTGGTGCTTTTTTACTGAGGGCAGAACCGATGAAGACGAAAAATTGATTGGCAGCATCCCCGAGCGTATGCATCATTTCGGCGAACATCGCGACATTTCCCGTCAGGACGTAGGCAATTGCCTTGATGATGGCGATGATAGAGTTGACGATGCCTGCCGTCAACGCAGACCGGTTACCCCGGCGTAATAACGTAAAAAATTCTCCCATGATTGTACTCCTTTTAGTTAAGTTACGTATTAGTTCATTTTATTATGTTACATCATTTTGAGAAAAACGACTATCTTCACATGAAAAAACCCACGCAAGCTGCGCGGGTTTAACTCGTCAAGATAAGTCGACTGTTTTATTGATTTCGTTCTCATCGTCTTTGCCGACGACTTTCTTCAAGACTTGTTTGACGGACTTTGTCGTGTTTCCTGTTTCCCAGTACTCAGCAGCTTCCGTGTTGACCTTGATCAAGACGACTTTCGGATCTTCGTATGTCGTTCCAAGATATGCTTCGTAACGTGGGCTCCAGAGCTCTTTTTTTCGTTCGATGTCTTCGACGAGTTCTGCTGTTCCACGAATCGAGACGTATGATTTGTCGACGTACGCGACGTTAACACTCGGATTCTTAAGTAATTCTTGATACTTGTCCGTTTCTTTTGAAGTGAGGAACCAGAGGTCACCATCAAATTCAATATCCTGCGTTTGCATCGGACGCGATACGAGTCCTTCTGCTGCAATCGTCGTCAGCATCGCTGTCTCGATTTTATCGATCAGTTTCTTGACCGTTTCGACTGCTTCTTGATTCGTAGTATGCGTTGACATGTAGCTCCACCTCATTCGTTAGATTTTTATGCTCACGTAAGGATTGTTCCCTGAATTTTAAAATAAAAACGTCCCCATGACAGAAAGAAGCAGTTTCGTTGCACGGTACAACGAGGAGGCGTACAGTGTAAGTACGCATTCGAAAGAAAAAGGAGAGACATATATGAAACTTAGTATTTTAGACCAATCCCCGGTCTCTAAAGGACAATCCCCATCTGATGCCTTACACGAAACGGTCGAGCTCGCGAAAATCGCGGACGAACTCGGTTATCATCGCCTGTGGGTATCCGAGCACCACTTTGCCAAAACACTAGCCGGTTCGAGTCCGGAAGTCTTGATCGCGTATATGGCAGCCGTGACAAAACAGATTCGCCTTGGTTCAGGAGGTGTTATGTTGCCACATTACAGTGCCTACAAAGTTGCGGAGAACTTCCGTGTCCTCGAAGGACTTGCTCCGAACCGGATTGATCTCGGTCTCGGTCGGGCACCGGGCGGTATGCCGCTTGCGACACGTGCGTTACAAGAAGGTTCGTCGCCACGGTTTGGTGGAGCTGATTATGGTGAGCAACTTGATGATCTCGTCGACTACCTGAAAGACGGGGCACCTGCCGGACACCGGTTCGCGGGACTCGTCGCCACACCAGAAGTCGATACGACACCAGAAGGCTGGTTGCTCGGATCAAGTGGTGGTAGTGCCTTGAACGCCGCACAACGCGGATTCGGATTTGCTTTTGCTCACTTCATCAATGGACAGGGTGGTCAGGAAGTAATGGATTACTATCGTCATAATTTCATGGCGACGTCGTTTAATGAGACACCACAAACACTCGTTTCGATCTTCGTGACATGTGCCGAAACGACGGAAGAAGCAGAACGTTTGGCGTCAAGCCTTGATTTATCTCTGCTCTTACTCGAAAAAGGGGTCTCGTCAACAGGAACGCCGACACCGGAAGAAGCAGCAGCGTATCCGTATACGTTCCAAGATCAGTTCCGGATTGCTGAAAATCGGAAACGGATGATCGTCGGTAACCCGGAATCCGTTGCGAAACAATTACAAGAGCTTGCCGATTCATATGGAACGGACGAAGTGATGATTGCTTCGATGATCGCAGACAAACAAGCAAAACAACAATCATTAAAATTAATCATGGACGCTGTCAAAGCGACAGTCTGATTTATACGCACGTCCTTTCTCACGAAGTGAGGGAGGACGTGTTTTTTGCGTCTACTACTGGAATGCGTTCGGATACGATGTCTTTACGCAATCGGAAGAATCCGAATAACGCTGCACCGAACAAGCCGACTGTACCGACTGCAAGTAGCACGATGATAGACACATGATCACTCAGTAAACCAAACAATAGGGTACCAATCGGCATCATCGCCATGGCGACCGATTCAAGGACACCGATGACACGCCCGAGGTAAGCTGGATCAGTCTGTTTTTGCACGATGAGTTGTAGCGGAATGTTCATCCGTAAGACGAGCATGCCGTCGATGAACAATAGAATCATGAAAAAAGGTAGTAGTAGAGCAGAGGGAACGTAGCCGAGTAAAGCAAGTGCAGGAAGCGCATAACAAGAGGCGATCAAAAAGAGCGACTCGAATATCGTCCGTAACGGACGTTTCACGGTAAAGCGAGGTAAGGCAAGAAGCAACGAAGCGACAAGAAGACCGGCACCTAGTGCGGACTCGACCAATCCAAACCGAAATGGCGTGAATTGCAGTCGATCGAGCAAAATAATCGGTAACAAGATTTCGAAAGCAACAAAAAAGAAGTTCAGGACGATCGCCATCAGGACGAGTGTCGTCAATACTGGTTGACGGAACAGATAGCGGTAGCCTTCTTTAAACTCCGAGATGAAAGACGGAGTATCGGTAGTAACCAGAGGAGAGGTATCCACTGCAAGAAAGCGGAGGCGGCTATTCCACCAGGCAGCAGAAGCAAACAAGAGAAACGGTAAGATCAAGAATTGCGTGATGGAGACAGTGGCGATAAGCAGTCCCGCAACGAGTGGAGCAGTGATCGTTGAGATCGATTGAATCGTCGAGAAGAGTGCGTTCCCGCGTTGTAACTCCTCTTCTTGTACGAGTCGCGGTAACGAGCTTGATAAGGTAACGGACAGGAACGTCGACAGGCTCGTCAAAAGGACACTAGCGATGATGTAATGAACGGTATGTAGAGGGGCTTGTAACGAATAGAGCAAAAGTCCAAACAAGACGAGTGCACTTAAGCTTTCGGTCATGACGATGATTCGTTTCCGGTTCCAACGATCAGCGAGGACACCAGCAACCGGTGAGAGCAAAATCCGTGGCACTGATCCTGCAAGCAGGACGAGCGCAAACTGAAAACCAGACGACGTTTCCCGTAAGACGGTCAGTCCGGCGACGAACGTAAAGAGACTAGCTGCGAATAATGAACAAAACTTTCCGAATAAGACACGCTTTAAATTAAATGACATCCTGTTCACTCCTTCAGAGTTAAATTTTATTGAACTTTAGTGTAGAATAAAGGAGTGGAAGAAAAATGTAAAGATAAAGTTCAATATAATTTAACTTTTATGATAAAAGGAGTGACCGGTGTGTTAGGGGAACGTATCAAACAGATCCGAAAACAGAAAAAAATGACGCAAACGGATGTTGCGACCGGCATCATCACGAAGTCAATGCTCAGTATGGTCGAGAACGGCAAAGCGACACCGTCTGTGCCCGCATTACAGGCGATTGCTAGGCGATTACAGGTGACAGTCGAAGAATTAATGCTCGATCCGCGAGATGTTCAGATGCGGGAACTCATCGAAACAATCCGTTCGCGGCATACCCCATATTTTTCAGACGAAAAAATTCAGGAACTTCTAGAACCTTACTTGGTTCCGGAAACGACTTCCTATTGGCAAGGGCAGGTCTATCATAAATACGGCGATGCCCTCCGAGCGTCTGACCCGGAGCTTGGTTTGATATATTATGAGAAAGCAGAGCGGATTTTTCAACAGCTCGGTCGTCAAGATGAGCAGTTGCTCGTTCAGATCTCGAAAGTCTATTTTTTATTCAATCTCAAACGGACAAAGGAAGCGTATGAGCTGATCGAAGCAATGGATGTACCACGCGAGATTCCACTGGCGCCAAAAACCTATTTAAATTTCCAAATCTTGCGTGCGCTCCGAGCAAGTTTGTTCGATGATCACTATACAGAAGCGATCGCCTTATTGCGTGAAGGGGTTCAGTATATGCGGGAGCAAGATGTCTATTATCATGTCATTTCGTTTCAACGTTTCCTCGGATTGTTTTTATATCTAGAAGGGGAAATCGAACAATCACGGCAAGAGTTTGATCGATTGGAGCAGTTTTTTGCATTTAGTGAAACGACTGCCGTTGGACGGATCGAAGTCGATTTGACGAAAGGACTCATCGCGATTTTCGAAAATGATACGAACGGCATGCAGATGGCGTGGGAAAGACTCGTTACTGTAGCGATCGATGACGCGAAACATTACATCGGACAACTCGAAGTCCATCTCCTTGTCAATGGCATCGAATTACCGAATCAGACGCTGCAGCAGAGCGTCGATAAGATATGGGAGATGCAAGATGCCTGGCTTGCTGCGAGTGGATTCGACCAAGCGATGATGTTACAGACGCTCGTACTGGCGATGCAACGAGGGATTGGTCAGGAACGACTGGAGGATGTTTTACGATTGAAGGATGACCTTCAAAGTGAACGGCTCAAAGGCGATCTTGAGCGAGAGATACAAGCATTGGTTAATGTTCAATGACGAAAAAACAGGCATGAAGCGCACTCGCTTCATGCCTGTTCGTGTGAGGATGTCGTTCTTCTGAAAATCAATAAGACGCATGCGGCGACGGAAACGATCAAGTGACCGATATAGACGTCTCCCGTCTGGATATAATGCAAGAGCATCGAACCACCAAAAATCAATAAGGTAAGAAAGAGCAGCCGGATATAAAGTGTTTTATAAGACATGCAGACACATCCTTTCCATATCCAGTATATCCAAAAGAGAAGCGGTAAGACAAAAAACATCCACCCCGAGGGATGGATGAAAAATGTCTTAAAGTGATTTAAAGCCTAATAGTTTTTGTGTCCAGTAACGTTCTGAAAGACGGCTGATGCCAAGAGCTGGTTCATTCGCATGGATGAACTGGTCGTTGTTCAGCATGATGCCGATATGTGTTGGACCAGCGGCATACGTGTTTTCGAAGAAGATGATATCGCCGCGTGTTGGCTGACGAAGTTTCGAAAGCTTTACCCCAAGATAACGGTCATCGTTCCAGTAACCGTTGACGTTCGTCCGTCCGACAGAATAGCCAGCAGCATTCAACGTGTAATTGATGAAACCAGAGCAGTCGAAGCCACCGTTGACTGGATTGCTTGAGCCCCAGCGATATGGCGTTCCAAGATATTGTTGCCCAATCGAAATCGCACGTTCCATCAATGTTGAACCAGGAACAGTCGTTACCGGGGGTGTCGTTGGAGTGACCGGAGGCGTCGTCGTGACGGATCCCGTCGTGATGTAACTCTTCGCGACATAGTAAAGACCAGTTCCAATCTTGATCTGGTACCAGCCGCTATCTTTTCCTGTCGTTTCACCCGTGACATTGACTGTCGAACCGTGTCCGACTTGTGTGAAGACTTTAGACGACGTCGAAGGTAACGTACGGACATTCAATCCAGTTGGTGCGTTGACGCGATACGTCTTCGAAGCATCAACCGGCGTCAAAGAGACTCCAGGCGTCGTCGGCGTTGTTGGTGGTGATGCTTTTGTTGAAGCTTTGACATAGGTCGAAGCGACATATGCTTCTTTTCCGTCGAGCTTGACTTGGTACCATGAATCAACGGCACCTGTGACATCAAGAACCGTTTGATGCGGTAATGTCTTGTAGATTTTTGCATTCGTCGCTGCAGCAGTCCGAGCATTCAAGCCTTCCTTCGCATTAACCGTGTAGACTTTCGATCGATCGACCGCTTTAACGACTTGTTTGACGGGAGTCGTCACTGGTGGTTTGGAATCCGTCATGACGTTTGATGTCTTTTTACTGACTAACGTCGCATGGACATAGGCCGTTTGTTTCTTATATGTGATTTGGTACCAATCACCTGATTGTTTCTGAACAGTCAAGACAGTATTCTTTGCTAGTTTTCCGAGTGATTTCGAACTCGTCGTTGCTTTTTGCCGGACGTTGACGGCATCGGTGTTCGTTATGTAGGTCGTAGTTGTCGGAGCCTTTTCCGTCGTTGCTTTGACGTATGCTGAAGTAATGAAAGCTGGTTTCGACTGATAGCGGATTTCATACCAGCTGTTGACTTTCTTGACAGCTGTCAGCTTCGTACCTTTTTTTAGAGTCGTGATGACCTTCGCGGAAGTCGAGGCAGCCGTGCGAATGTTGACGTTATCCGTCAAAGTCAGTGTCGTTGACGCGGCTGAAACCGGAATTGTGGTACCGACCAAAGCGAGCGTCGTGAGGGCTAGAACGGTCTTTTTCACGTGACATAGCTCCTTCCAAGAGATAGGTAAAAATCGTTGTTACCATTTTGTCATAAAAAGTGCTGATTCCCCTGAATTAAAAATATAATTTTTGTCTGGAAAACTGTAATACCGTTTTTCAAAAAAAAAACGAATAGGTAGAAGGAGTATTTTCAAAAAAGTTCAAGTACACTAGAAGTACTCGGAAGGAGGCTACACATGTTACACCGTTTTTATCAGTATTATATCCCACATAAACGTTTATTCTGGCTCGATTTCACGTCTGCCTTATTCGTCGGGGTTTTAGAACTTGCGTTTCCACTCGCAGTTAAATGGTTCATCGACTCCTTGTTACCAAACGGAGAGATGAACTGGATCATCCTTGTCAGCGTCGGATTATTAGCGTTATACGTCATCAGTACGCTGATGCAATTCGTCGTCAACTATTTCGGACATAAGCTCGGGATTAATATCGAGACCGATATGCGTCGTCAGTTGTTTAGTCATGTCCAGAAACAGTCGTTCCGTTTCTTTGACAATACAAAGACGGGTCATATCATGAGCCGGATCACAAATGACTTGTTCGATATCGGGGAACTAGCCCATCATGGTCCGGAAGATGCGTTCATTGCCGTCATGACCTTGCTTGGTGCATTCTCGATCATGCTGACGATCAATGTGCCGCTTGCCCTCGTGACGATCATTGCTGTGCCATTCCTGATCTGGTTGATCAGTTATGCGAACGTTCGGATGAATAAATCATGGGACCGGATGTACGGTAACATCGCGGAAGTCAATTCACGCGTCGAGGACAGTGTTTCCGGTGTCCGTGTCGTCCAGTCGTTCACGAACGAAGCTTACGAAATCGAGCGTTTTGAAAAAGACAACGCAACGTTCCGTCAGTCGAAGATCAATGCCTATAAGGTCATGAGTAAGAGCCTGTCCGGCATCTACTTGACGACTCGTTTGATGACACTTGCCGTCTTAGTCGTCGGTGCGTACCTGACATATCGCGAAGCCTTAACGGCAGGAGAACTCGTCGGCTTCATTCTCTACATGAATATCTTATTGAAGCCAATCGATAAGATTACGGCATTGCTTGAGATGTATCCGAAAGGGATGGCGGGCTTTAAGCGATTCCTTTCGATGATTGATGAAGATGCGTCCTTACCTGATGCACCAGATGCGCTCGTCGTTGATCGCTTGAACGGTGGCATCACGTTCAAGGATGTCGCATTCGGATATGAAGCGGATCGTCTAATCTTAGAACACATCAATCTGACGGTCGAACCTGGTCAGACGGTCGCATTCGTCGGAACATCCGGGGCAGGGAAGACGACGATCTGTTCGTTGATTCCACGTTTTTATGATGTTCTAGATGGCGCAATCACAATTGACGGAATTGATATCCGGCAAATGACGAAGGAGTCACTACGTCAACAAATCGGTATCGTCCAGCAGGATGTCTTCTTGTTCTCAGGGACGATTGCTGAGAACATCGCCTACGGTGATCTGAATGCAACGCACGAAGACATCGTGCAAGCGGCGGAACGTGCCCACCTCGGACCGATGATCGCGGATCTTCCAGATGGGTATGCGACACAAATCGGCGAACGGGGACTCAAGTTATCGGGTGGACAAAAGCAACGACTTGCCATCGCACGGATGTTCCTAAAGAATCCACCGATTCTGATTCTGGACGAAGCAACGTCTGCCCTTGATACGGAAACGGAAGCACTCATCCAAGAGTCGCTGGCCGAACTGTCTGAGAACCGGACGACCCTCGTCATTGCGCACCGTTTAGCGACGATCCGGAATGCGGATAAGATTTTCGTCGTCACGAAAGACGGGATCGTCGAAGAGGGCTCGCATGACGAGTTGATGGATCAAGGTGGTTATTTCTCCCGTTTGTTAGAGAGACAACGAGTTTGAATCGATTTGAAAGAATGTAAAAGCAATGGACATGTTCCATTGCTTTTTTGTGCGTTTAAAAATATGATTGTGCAAACCATTTTTAGGGAAAACGATGCATAGAAAAGAAGGAGAGGTGGAAGGATGTACGGTCAATTCTGTGAGAATTATGATGAGAGCTATCCCGTCTTGCGGGAGGAATCGTCACATGATTTCCATCGTTTTTTTGCGCTGTCCTACACGATTCACGATACTGTCTTTGAGCAGAATGTCTACGAACGTCTGATGCGAACGATCAAACACAAGACATCTCGCTTTTCAGCGTTACGGAGTCGCTATACACCATTGCTCGTTGCCCATGTTCAACTGAATAGCACGGATCCTGATGTCCTCATCGAAGAAATCATCGTCGCTGAAAAGAAGATTAAACATCGATTGATTCGTGATAAAGGAGTCCGACCATTTTTTGCACTCAATGAAGTACTGAACCGTCGACAAGGGATTGATGCGTTTCCCTACATGGAACGCTTACATGCGACACGACCACATCTGAATGCTGCGAAGCAGTATGTCGTGACATCGACTTTGCTTGAACAGCACCCACTACCAGATACGTTTTTAGAACGCGTTGATACGTTTGAAGAGTGGCTTGCGCAATATATGGAACGGACGAGTGAACGTGTCATTACGGCGCAGATCTTAGCAGCGCATCCGGATGCGTCAGCGCAACAAGAACGAATCGTTGCTTGGCGGGAACTACTTGAACGGCGAGAAATCATTATTTGGGATCGTTTAATGCCGCTTCTTGCGTTATTACCATCGATGGAACGTGTTGATTGGATTTACGTGACCCGGATCGTCGATCGGGAGCGAGCACGGAATCGTTTTTCAGACGAAGTCAACTGGTTGATTGCCTTTCATCTGTTACTGGCTAAATCAGGAGTGACACGGGTGCAAGCTACGTTATTGTTACTGGCTGCACTAGAACTAACGAAAAAACCGTGACGTGAAGCATTGAAATAGACAAAACGGACGAGGTATGGCGCGCACCATACCTCGTCCGTTTTACTGTATGCTCATCTGACTTAATCAAACGTCGTAAACGTCGCATGTTGTTCGACCGGATAAAGTTCCGTACCGGCGACAGCGTTCAAAATCAACTGATTCCGCGAAACAGACATGCCGAGATTATCAGCTGCTGGACCATGTGATAACTCTAAATTAGCGGTTGCGTAAAGATGATGCGCCGTCTCGACGGAACGCACGATTTGATAGTCCGCGTCGACTTTCCAAGCGTTGGGTGCTTCGAACACGATATCGAGTCGATCAATGAAGCTTGGAAGAGATGGCGAAAAGCCGGTTGCCGCGATGACAGCATCTGTTTTGGACGAGCGTTCATCTTCGAGCTCTTGATGTTGCATCGCAATCGTGAACCGTTCGTCATAGGTAATCTTTTTCACTTCAAGATTCGCGCGAATCGCGACTTGTTGCTGTTCTTCTTCCGTCAAATCATAGAGGTGGGCATAGATCGATTGCAGGGTCTCTGGACTGATGCCGTTCTGAGACCGGGCGAATTTCTTGACCGACTCTTGTCTTACTTCGAGTGGGAGTTGGTTGAAATACGTCACATAGCTCGGTGAAAAAATTTCTTCTCCGAGTTTACCGGTCTCGAGTGTCTCAAACAGTGTCGAACGCGCAATCCATTCGAGTTCAGGACGCTCTGGAGCAGGCGTCGTCAAAAGATCAAGGAAGATCTCGGCAGCACTTTGACCGGAGCCGACGATACTGATTTTTTTGCGCTGCAACAGTTCTGCCTTGTTCATAACATACTGTGTATTGTGAATGACACGCTCGTCAAACGTGTCTGGAATCGCGGGCTTTGAGCCAGTACCGATGACGACGTTCCGTGCTTCGAACGTTTCCCGTTTACCAGTTGTGACATCTTCGACGAGGACCTCAAAACTATCACCGGTATCTTGCACATCGACGACGCGGGTTGAAAATCGTAAATCATCAAGCTGTGTCGCCACCCAGCGTAAGTAATCATTGTAACCTTGTCTTGAAATCAGAAGTTTTTCATAGAAGTAAAACGTGTGGAGACGTTGGATCGATCGTAAGTAATTAAGGTAAGAAAATGCGCTCGTCGGATCAGCAAGTGTGACGAGATCGGAGATGAAGCTTGTTTGCATCATCGAGTCCTGAATCATCATGCCGGGATGCCATGAGAATTGTTCGCTTTCGTCAAAAAATAACGTTTTTAAATCTGTTGGATGAGCCAGTGCGCTCAACCCTAAATTCATCGGACCAATGCCGATGCCGATTAAGTCATACATAGAAAAAGCCTCCCAATTCGATATTGTTCTAAAACAATACCCGAAAAGGAAGGCGGACGAAACGTCAGGCTGAAGTTTACAGCTGGTCGGTCGTCGTTGTTTTTGTCTCGACCGTCATCGTTTTTCCGTCACGGATGATTGTCAGTGAGAGTGGACCGTCTGATTTGATGAGTGCCGTTTTGATATCGACGAATCCTTTAATCTCGGAGTCGTTGATTTTCGTGATCACGTCACCTGTTTTCAGTTTAGCCGCAGCGGCTGGACTGTTCGGTTCGACTGACATGACGACGACACCTGTTTTTTGACTGTCTGGTAAGTTAACTTGATCTTTTAAATAACCAGCAGGGAACGCCGCCACATCTTGTAAGGAAACACCGAGTGTCGGATGTTCGACTTTACCGTTCGTCTCAAGTTGTTTGAGGATTGGTAATGCATCATCGATTGGAATACTGAAACCGACACCTTCAACACCCGACTCGGCAATTTTCATCGAGTTGATACCGACGAGTTGTCCTTGTTCATTGATCAAGGCACCGCCTGAGTTACCAGGATTGATCGCGGCATCCGTCTGGATGACCGTTGTATTAAAGTCGTCTTGTCCATCGTTATTCGTATCGACCGGTACAGTCCGGTCTTTCGAACTGACGATTCCACGGGTAACGGAGTTTTGGAATTCACCAAGCGGATTACCAATCGCAAGGACAGTCTGTCCGGCTTTTAAGTCAGCCGATTTCCCGAGTGTGATGACGCCTGGAACGTCGTTTGCGTCGACTTCTAACACGGCTAAATCATACGTTTCGTCACTACCGAGTAATTTGGCTTGCAGTGTTTTACCGTTGTTAAGTGTGACATCGAGTTTTGATGCGCCATCGACGACGTGGTGGTTCGTAATGATGTATGCTTTTCCATTCTCTTTTTTATAAATGACACCAGATCCCGAGCCGGCAGCTGCTTCTTTTTGCGACATCGCATTACCGGTTTGATAATTCGTCACCGTTACAACGGATTTTTGAGCAGTGGCGACTGCATTCGTCACTGGATCATTCGACGTCGTCGAGACTTGTTTTGGCATTCCGTTTGAGAGTGGTGTGTCCGCGACCTGTTGTTCTTGATCGAGTAAAATCGGAAACGCGATCGTTGCCGTCAGAACGGCACCGATGATTCCTCCAGTCAATCCAGGTAAAAGTCCTTTTGTTTTTCCAGCCATAAGTCGTCATCCCTTCCTGTATGATTTCTGACTTCATCATAGCAAATGAAGCGACTTGTCACCTGATTACGGGAGACATTCCGAAATGACTCATCATTCCCCATAATTCGACGACAATTTCTAAAAGTTGAGATAATCGGATCAGTTCGATACACTGAAGCTGTTTCGAATGAATCCGTAAAGTGGAAAGAGAGAGTGAAAGATCATGCTATTACGTTTAGTCTATGGAGCAGGATTATTGTTTGCGGGAGTTGGTCATTTCCGCAACGAGAAAGGGTTTGTCAGCATCATGCCGTCGTTCATTCCGTTCAAGCGCTTTTTCGTCCAAGTAACGGGTGTGATTGAGATCGCTTATGGTCTCATGCTATTGACAGGAAAAGGAGTACATCTCGTTCGTAAGACGCTTCCGGCCTTTTTGTACGCGGTCTTACCGGCAAACGTCAATATGGCCGTCAATCCGAAACCGGTCAATGGGAAGCGTCTTCCATCATGGTTGCTCTGGACACGTTTGCCGCTTCAATGGGGACTCATCGCCTTGGCCAAACGCCTGAAATGAATCGGAACAAAAAGCCGCCATTTAGGCGGCTTTTTGTTTTAGAAACGTTTATTGACAGCAAGTAATGAGGCTTTTGCGATCTCTTCATAGGTAGAGTCGTTCGGATGGAACTGATCGCTTGATAAATCACGTTTGACGTCGCGAACGAGATTGAATGTGTCGATGATTTCGACGTCATATTCAATCCCGAGCGTCCGGGATTTAGCATTCCAGTCTTGCACGATCGCATCGAACGCCTCACCGTTTTCCGTTGCACGGAAAGGATTATAAAGTCCGACGTAGAAGATGACAGCATCCGGATTTTGTTCGCGCAGAATCCGGAACGTCTTTTTTAAGTTGTCTTGAGCCGTCGTAATCGTCGCGGCCGTTTTCTTTGCATCGAAATTCGTGACACCTTCGCCACGATTGAACAAGTCATTTCCGCCGATCGTCACCGAGATGACTTTCGCTTGACTGACTGAGCGTAGGACTTCTTTTTGTTTGAGTTGTTTTAATAAATTTTCCGTCCGGGCACCACTGACGGCAAGATTCTGAAAACGCTCGACCGTGTTCGCTTTGACAAGGTCGCGTCCGACAAGAGCAGCATAACTATTTCCGTTAGATGCTCCAACACCACGCGTCAAGGAATCACCAAGCGCGACGTACGTTCCGCCTTTTTTGACAGGTTCTTCCTTTGTTGGTGTGAGGACGGCACGCTTCGGTGGATTGACGACGTCACTATAGGCGTTGACGAAACCGTAACCAAACAGTGCGGTCAGTAAGAGTGAAACGGTTAAAAACAGGGGCCAGCGTAATCGCTTCATGAACGTTCCTCCTTCTAGGTTCTATCCTGATTGTAGCAAATGTAGAAAGAATGTGCGGAAATGAAGTGTTCTGACAAGTCAAATGATTCATTATTCCGCTAGAATAGACAATAAGAGGTGAGAGACGTGAAACCAACAGTTAAATTAGAAGGTGTAACAAAGGTGATCGGAAAAAAAACGATCATCGATAATATCTCGTTTGAAATTCAACCGGGTGAGGTCTTCGGATTCCTTGGACCGAACGGGGCAGGGAAAACGACGACGATCCGGATGCTCGTCGGACTGATCAAACCGACGTCCGGTAAAATCACAGTCTGTGACTTCGATGTCCGCAAACAGTTCGTCCAAGCGATGGAGCGGATTGGTTCGATCGTTGAGAACCCGGAGTTGTATAAATATTTGACAGGTCGTGAAAATTTACAAGTCTTTGCCCGGATGTTACCGAATGTCGACGAGGCAAGGATTCAGGAAGTCATCGATCTCGTCGATTTGACGGCGCGGGTCGACGATCAAGTCCGGACATACTCGCTCGGGATGCGTCAGCGTCTCGGTATCGCCCAAGCACTACTCGGACGACCAAGCGTCTTGATTCTCGACGAACCGACGAATGGTCTCGATCCGATGGGGATTCGGGATTTGCGTCAATTCATCCGCCGGCTCGTCGAGGAAACGGGACTGTCGGTCCTCGTCTCGAGTCATATTCTCGCTGAAATCGAGATGCTCGCCGATCGTGTCGCGATCATGAGTTACGGTAAAATCGTCCAAGTCGGAACGGTCAAGGAGCTGGTCGAGTCGCTTGCTCCTGGTGTTGATTGGCGTGTCGACGATGCCTTCAAGGCGAACGAGATTTTATCGGCTTCTGATTTAGTCCAAGTATCCGAAGTCGTCGATGCGAATACGGTCCATACCTTGATGGATGCTAGTAAGACGCCGGCACTCAACAAGCAGTTGCTTGAAGCAGGTGTTGAAGTTTGGACGATCGAACGGAAAGTCCAGACGCTTGAAGATCTGTTCATCACGTTAACGGGAGGCGATCACATTGCGTAATCCGAACATGATCGGTCTCGTCCGAAATGAAGTTACGAAAATCGCTTCGAAACGTCGGTTTGCTGTCGTTGCGATCATCCTCATCGTCCTCGTCTCAATGTTTACGTACGCACAGTATCGAGACATTCAAGAACAGATCAAAAAGCAAGGAACACTCGATTGGCGGGTTGAACTTCAACAAGATATCGTCGATACACAGAACCGTCTTGCTTCTAGCAGTATTCAAGATGAGTTCCGTCAGTTCCTTGAATTCGACCTAAAACAAAACCAATACTATCTCGATAACGACATCAATCCGAATTATCCGGGAGCCCCGACGTTCATCCGGATATTCTTTTCGCAAGGATTGACGCTGATTTTACCGCTGTTCATCATCGTCATCATGGCGGACATCGTCAGCGGGGAACAAAATGACGGAACGATCAAGACATTGCTGTCGCGACCGGTCCGGCGTTGGAAGATCCTCATGGCGAAATGGTTGACGGTGTTACTTTATACATCGATGCTGATGGCATTGACCGTCGTCGTCTGTTATGCGATATCCGGAATCGTCCTCGGTTATGACGGCTGGACCGCACCGATCTTGACCGGATTCCAAGCTTCACCGAGCGGAACGTTCTCGACTGAATTCGTGCATACGTTACCGATGTGGGAGTATCTGTTGATGGCGGTCGGTCTAGCCTGGATCGTCACGGCGGTCGTCGGGACGATTGCCTTGATGGTTTCCGTTCTCGTCAAGAATACGGCGACAGGCATCGGGATCATGATGGCAGTTTTGATTTCCGGTACTTTACTGACGACGCTCGGTTCAAGCTGGACGAGTTCGAAGTATCTCGTCAACGTCAACTTTGGACTGATTAACTACCTCGATGGTCAAGCGCCACCGATCGAAGGGATGACACTTCCGTTCTCGCTTGCTGTCCTCGGTTGTTGGACGGTCGCGGCACTAATCGTTGCCTTCTGGAACTTCACGCAAAAAGATATGTATTAAGAAAAACGGGTCCACCTGAAGAGGGGGACCCGTTTGTCATGATTTGTAAGGCAATTTGTCGTATGTTTCCATTATTTTTTGATACTGAAGCTGTGTTGGTATTGAAGCGTCTAAACTTAGAACGGGGGAAACCGACCGTTCCATTTGCAGTTGGTGTTCCGCGAACGTGCCGATCATCTTCGGGTCCGTCGCCGTATGATACGTCCGGCACCAGTCGAGGAACTCATTTGATCCTGAAAAGTCAGGATAACGTGCTGCTTCGCGTGCGATGAGCCGTTCCATCCGGAGCGATTCGTCGAGCGACAGGAAGACGAGCAAGTCCCGATTGGTGAAACCATCCGGGTGCCAGGCGAAGACGGAACCGGAGACGACGTAATCACGGTAAGACAGTATATCTGCTTCATACATGGAAAATCGCTCGGAGACGTCACGTTTTTCAGTGAACTTCGTATCTTTCCAGAGATAATGGTCAGTATCGATCCACGCAATCCGTTCCGATTGTCCGATGAATGCACCTAGTGTACTTTTTCCAGTACCAGACCCACCAATGATTTGAATGCGCACGAGAACCAGCTCCTTTCGAAATAATCTACTAGCACACAGAACAGGCCCGGGCATGATGCCGGACCTGTTCTGTGGAAGAAGGAAATCTTCCTATGTCGCCTCGTGCCAGCACAAGACATGGAATCGAGAGGCAGTGCCTCTAATAGGAAGCCGATGCAGGTCAGCCTCCGCGCTACGTACCAATCGTACTTTTATCATACTGATTCCAAGAATTGGTGTCAAACCTGCTCGAAAGGGTTTACAAACCATTCAAACCGTCAAAAGAGAGAATAACGATGACTAGAGGAGGAACGACCATGGCAGATTGGGGCATCATGCTGACAGGCGTCGTCATTTGTGGATGGTGCATCTTTAGTGCCATCTATGACGATTTCATCCGTCGCGTATAAGACAAGTAAGTGTGGAACCGTCCAAGGAGGGCGGTTTTTTTGTGGATTTTTTTAATCCGAGTAAGTGGCTGTGGTACACTCGAATCAAAAATGAAAAAGATAAAGAATGGGTGAAGCAGAATGAAGAAACAACCAGTTATCGTCATCGTCGGACCGACGGCAGTCGGAAAAACGAAGACAGGCATTGAACTCGCAAAACGACTAAACGGAGAGGTCTTATCCGGAGATTCGGTTCAAGTCTATCAAGGGATGGACATCGGATCGGCAAAAGTGACGACCGAAGAGATGGAAGGAGTGCCGCATCATCTGCTTGATCTCGTTACACCGGACGACGAGATGAGTGTAGCCCGTTTCCAAACGGTTGCCCGAGCAACGATCGATGAGATCGCGAGCCGTGGTAAGTTGCCGATCGTCGTCGGCGGAACAGGGCTTTACATCCGTTCAATTTTATATGACTACCAGTTTACTGAGCAGGCAGAAGATCCAGCCTTACGGGCTGAACTCGAAGCGTATGCGGCGACACATGGAGCAACTGCACTACATGATCAGTTAAAGGAACTCGATCCGGTGCGCGCAGAAGCGATTCATCCGAATAACATCCAGCGGGTCGTTCGGGCGATCGAGGTCGCGCGGACTGGTCAGACACAAACGACTGGCAGTCAACCGGCACTTTACGAGAGTTTGTTGTTCGTTTTACACATGAAAGACCGGGATCGTTTGTATGACCGGATTGATCAGCGGGTAGACATGATGGTCGACAGTGGCCTTCTAGAGGAAGTGGCGCGTCTGGACGCTGCCGGGTATCGACAGACGAAGGCGTTGCAAGCGATTGGTTATAAAGAGATGTTACCTGTTCTTGACGGAGCACCACTCGCTCCTGCTGTTGACATGCTAAAACGGAACACACGACGCTTCGCCAAACGTCAATTGACATGGTTCCGTCATCAATTTGATGGCGTTTGGGTAGATATGGGAAAGTTTTCATTTGAAGAAACGTTCAAAATTATCTATGATAGAACTGTAGAGTTTCTGAAAGCGGTTAAATAAGAGTTGCCCGAAGACAGAAACAGATAAAAAGAGGGGGCACGGGGAATCATGAAAGCGACATACAACATTCAGGACGTCTTTTTAAATCAATTACGGAAAGATGCAGTCCCAACGACGGTTTTCTTAATCAGCGGGTATCAATTACGGGGGCTGATCAAGTCATTTGATAACTTCACGGTCATTTTGGAGTCGGAAGGCAAACAGCAATTGATCTACAAACACGCAATTTCGACGTTCGCACCAGCGCGCAACGTGACGTTATATGAACAAGAAGAGACACAAGAAGTTTCTCGCTAATGAAAAAGACGACCGGGGGGTCGTCTTTTTTTTAGGTTTCATTCAGGTGTGGGTCGTATTAAAAATTCGAGACGAATAACGAAAGAAGAATGACGCTTCGCAAGTGAAGTGAAAAATGACAGCTACTTTGCTCTCAGCGTAAATGTGTCATTACAGTAATGGTGTCAGTTCCTCGACCGCCTCTTCATAACGTCGAAGCGAGACATCCTTATAAAGACACGTCTTCTGCAGGCGTTCTTCCTTCGTCATCTCGTCCTGATACGTTTTTAGGATGAAGCTGTTGCGTAACATCGACGGCGTCAAGACCCGCTTGTTGTCCGACCGTTCATTCAGCTGACGCATCATCTTCGTGATCATGACGATCGACAATTGCTTCGGTGCATTCTTACTGTAAACCCAGCGGAATGTCATCCGGGCGAAGTCGAACGCGACGAAAAAAGGGTCGGTACTGTGATAACGAGGACGGACGGGCTCCGGAATCGTCTTCAAGTAACGCAACATGATATCTTGATCTTCCCGCGCGAGATGGAGCAGGTAGCGGTTGCCGAGTCGATCGTGGACGGTCATCTCTTGCTGGGCGAAGTTGAGATCGTGCATCTTTAAGCCGATGATGTGATGGACGCGTAAACCGTAGCGATAAAACAGGCGGAGAATGAGTTCGTTTCGATCGATCAAATACGGACGGGCTTTCAATTGATGTTCCGTCAAGCCGCGATCGGATTGATTCGTTCGGACGAGTTGCTCGTATTCCTTAAAGGAAGCGACGTGTTTTGCCGTCAATTCATGTGTCGGTTGTGCGTATTCGATCAGCTTCGCCTTCGTTTGTCGAATTTGGTAATTGACTTGATTGATGACGGTGACGATTCGGGCGACCGTCGCTTGTTGGTAGAGTTTCTCTTCGATCAAGTACTCATTGATGAACGTCTTCCACGTCTCAATCGAAATCGCCTTGAAATCATCGATCGTCTCAAGTGGTTGATCGACATCCGTCATGTAGCGGTGGACTTCGATTAAATCGTACCGATAGCGCCGGACGGTCGAAAGTTGTCGTCCGCTTGTCGTTAAATAAAATAGGTAGCGTTCAATGAACTCTGGAAGCGTATACGACTGTTCGCGTGCCATCGTTTTCCTCCCTTTCGTAATGGTGTTTCTTCCATCATAAACCGAACGGATGTTTCCTGTCCAAAAAAGTTCAGACGAACCGGTGGCTGTGGTATGATAAGGGGCGCAGTACGTCTTTACTCGTGAAAGGAATGATATTATGTCAGAACGCGTCATCGTCGTTGGTTGCCAGCTCCCCGGTGTCCCGGATCATGTCTATGAAGAATCGGTCGCGGAGCTCGAAGCACTCGTAACGACTGCGCATGGTGTCGTCGTCGGTCGTTTGGATCAAAAACGACAAGCAATTGACCGCCGTACGTTCATCGGAAAAGGAAAGGTTGAGGAACTCGTTGCGTTAGCAGACGAACTTGAACCTGATTTAATCATATTCAATGCTGAAGTCACGCCCGGTCAAATGAAAAATATCCGGATTGCCTTATCAGACCCGGAAGCGATCAAGTTGATCGACCGGACGCAGTTGATTCTCGATATCTTCGCTGGACGTGCCCAATCACGCGAAGGGAAATTGCAGGTCGAACTGGCACAGATGAGTTATCTGTTGCCACGTCTTGCTGGGCAGGGAACACAACTGTCACGTCTTGGTGGCGGAATTGGAACACGTGGACCAGGTGAGTCGAAACTCGAGACGGATCGTCGTCATATCCGGCGCCGCGTCGATGAGATTTCGAAACAACTCGAGACATCCGTCGCGCATCGTGCCCGTTACCGGGAACGTCGCAAAGAGAACCAGACGTTCCAAATCGCACTCGTTGGTTATACGAATGCCGGCAAATCAACGATCTTCAACCGATTGACTCAAGCCGACACATACGAAAAGGATGAGTTGTTCGCGACGCTCGATCCGTTGACACGTCAAGTCGATTTGCCAGAAGGTGGGCAAATCCTCCTGACGGATACGGTCGGTTTCATTCAAGATCTGCCGACAAAGTTGATCGCAGCGTTCCGTTCGACACTCGAGGAAGTGCTAGAAGCGGACTTGATCCTCCACGTCGTCGATGCGTCGAGTGAGCATTACTTGAACCAGATGCAGACGACGAACGATGTTCTCGATGAACTCGGTGCCGGTGACATCCCGCAGCTAGAAGTCTACAACAAGAAGGACCAGCTGAACCGTTTGTTTACAGGCGGGAAACTGTTGATCTCTGCACTTGATCCGCAGGACATCGAGCGTTTGATTGAAGAGATCGAACGGTCAATCAGTGAGATCCTCGAGTATCTCGAGATCCGCATCCCGGTTGATGGTTTTGCTCATTACAATCCGGCAAAGGAAGTCATGATGAACTTGAAGGAATCGTTCGAAGAAGATGGTTCTGTCATTCTTAAAGGTTACTTGCGTAAAGATACGCGTCTATATGCGACATTGAAACAATACGAGGTGTAAACATGTTTTCAGAATTAACCCATTACGAAACGCTTCGTCCGCTCATTGACCGGGCGGAGGAACAGATCGCTCCGTACGTCAAGAAGGCGCAAGAGGTCGCGGAATACAATCAATTCCGTGTCCTCGATGCGTTTCGGCGTCACAAGGTCAGTGATTTTCATTTCATGCCGTCAACAGGTTACGGCTACAACGATGAAGGACGCGATACGCTCGAACGGATCTATGCCGACGTCTTCGGTGCGGAAGCCGGTCTTTGTCGTCCACAAATCATCAGCGGCACCCACGCAATCGGTATCGCATTGTTCGGTTTATTGTTGCCGGGCGATGAACTGCTCTATATCACAGGAAAACCATACGACACGCTCGAAGAGATCGTCGGAATTCGTGGTGATGGACGCGGTTCATTAAAGGAACTGGGCGTCCACTATGATGTCGTCGAGATGAAAAACGCCGAGACGATCGACGTACCGGCCGTTCTCGAACGGATCACACCGCAGACGAAGGTCGTCGGGATTCAGCGTTCAAAAGGGTATGCGACGCGACGCAGTCTACCGGTTAATGAAATCGGTGAAGCGATCGCCGCCATCAAAGACGCTCATCCCCATGTCTTGATTTTCGTCGATAACTGCTATGGTGAATTCGTCGAGACGATCGAACCGACGCACGTCGGGGCAGACTTGATGGCAGGGTCGTTGATTAAGAATCCGGGTGGTGGTCTTGCGAAGACTGGCGGTTATCTCGTCGGTCGAACGGACTTGATCGAACGGGCATCGTTCCGGATGACGACGCCAGGGATTGGCGCCGAAGCCGGTCCATCGTTATCCGCACTTCCGGATATGTATCAAGGTTTCTATATGGCACCACATACGGTTAGCCAAGCGTTGATGGGTGCGATGTTCACGTCAAGCATGCTCGGTCAGTTCGGCTTTGACACGGCACCGCACCATACGGCAGAACGGACGGATTTGATTCAATCGGTCTCGTTCCATGCGCCGGAGCCGATGATTGCTTTCTGTCAGGCGATCCAAGCTGCTTCACCCGTCAATGCACATGCGTTACCAATTCCAGATTATATGCCGGGATATGCGGACGATGTCATCATGGCAGCAGGAACGTTCGTACAAGGCTCATCGATCGAGTTGTCAGCGGATGGTCCGATCCGTGCACCCTATACTGCATACGTCCAAGGTGGTTTAACGTATAGCCACGTCAAGATCGCGATTATCTCAGCCGTCAATCACTTGATGGAAAAACAATTAATTCCAGAAAAAAACGTTTAATACTAGCATATCTCGTGAAAACGACCTCTGAACGACTTCGAGTAAAGTGATTAAAAAAGTTGTGTTAACTTTTCTTACATCGCTTGACAAGTTGCCTGACAGAGGTTTATTCTCATGGAGTAAGGAAAAAGGAGGAACCACATGGCAGACTCATCACGCCAGTCCAAGCCACTATTTCCCATCGGAGTCGTTCAAGAGTTGACCGCGTTATCTGCCCGCCAGATCCGATATTACGAAGAACAGGGACTGATTAAGCCGGAGCGGACAGAGACGAAGCGTCGCCTCTATTCGTTCAACGATGTCGATCGCCTGTTGTCGATTAAGGAATACCTGGATCAGGGACTGAATATCGCAGGGATCAAATTGATTTTTGAAAACGATCTCGTCAAACGCGAACGCGTTGCGGAGAGCGTCGTCGAGACGCGTCCGGAACTATCTGACGGCGAATTGTATAAACTCCTGAAAAATGAATTGAAGGAAGCAGGACGACATGGAAAGACGTCGCTCATCCAAGGTGAGCTCGGGCGTTTCTTCAAGTAAGGACCTGTAACCATATAAAAACGAATCGGAGAGGGGATTTGTCACATGACACGTCGCAACATTACACGAGAAGACATTTTGAAAATCGCTAAAGCTGAGGATGTACGCTTCATTCGCTTACAGTTCACAGATATCCTCGGAACGATCAAGAACGTTGAAATTCCAGTAAGCCAATTGGAAAAAGCACTTGATAACAAAATGATGTTCGATGGTTCATCGATCGAAGGATTCGTCCGGATCGAAGAATCAGATATGTATCTCTTCCCAGACTTAAACACATGGGTCGTCTTCCCATGGACAGAAGATGGAACAGGGAAAGTTGCACGTTTAATCTGTGACATCCATAATCCGGATGGCTCGCCGTTCGCAGGAGACCCACGTGGTCAGCTCAAACGGGTACTTAAAGAGATGGAAGAACTCGGTTTCACATCATTCAACGTTGGACCAGAGCCAGAATTCTTCCTCTTCAAGAAAGATGAAAAAGGTCGCCCGACACTTGAATTGAACGACCAAGGTGGATACTTCGACCTCGCACCAGTCGACCTCGGTGAAAACTGCCGTAAAGAAATCGTTATCGAGCTCGAGAACATGGGCTTTGAAATCGAAGCATCACACCACGAAGTCGCTCCAGGTCAGCACGAAATCGACTTCAAATATGCGGATGCGATCACGACAGCGGATAACATCCAAACGTTCAAACTTGTTGTCAAGACGATCGCGGCGAAGCACAACTTGCACGCGACATTCATGCCAAAACCACTCTTCGGAGTCAACGGATCAGGAATGCACGCGAACATGTCGCTTTTCAAAGGCAACGAGAACGTCTTCTTCGATGAAGGCAACGAAGACATGCAATTGTCGGGAGATGCACGTGCCTTCACAGCAGGTATCCTCAAACACGCACGTGCCTTCACAGCGGTTTGTAACCCGACAGTCAACTCATACAAACGTCTTGTTCCTGGCTACGAAGCGCCTTGCTACGTCGCATGGTCAGCCCGTAACCGTTCACCACTCGTCCGTGTTCCTGCAGCACGTGGACTCTCGACTCGTATCGAAGTTCGTTCAGTCGATCCAGCAGCGAATCCGTACCTCGCGCTTGCGACATTGCTCGCTTCAGGTCTCGACGGAATCAAGAACAACTTGAAAGCACCGGCTCCAATCGACCGTAACATCTACGTCATGGACAAACCGGAACGCGTTGCGAACGGAATCGATGATCTTCCATCAACACTCAGCCACGCACTCGAAGTCTTGAAAGCGGATGACGTCATCATGCACGCTCTCGGCGATCACATCGCAGAGCACTTCGTTGAATTGAAAGAAATCGAATGGGATATGTTCCGGACGCAAGTCACGGAATGGGAACGCGATCAGTACATGGTCTTGTTCTAATCCAACTCAAGCACTTCTGGACTTTTGTCTGGAAGTGCTTTTTTCATGTCGTCGACAGGAATTGAGTCAAGGATATGGAAAGATACAAGAGTACAAAGAAAGAGAGACGATACATCATGAAAAAAGGATATGAAGGCAAAGAGATCACGGTCTATTTTGATTCGGAAGTCTGCATTCATTCCGGTCATTGTGTACGAAGTCTACCGACCGTCTTTGATGTCAAACGGCGTCCGTGGATTGAAGCGGACGGGGCGCCGGTGGAAGACGTCATGCGCGTCGTCGATGGTTGTCCAAGCGGCGCCTTATCTTACGAACGGAGGGAAGCAAATGGAGCTGAAACGAGCGGAACGTAAAATCGAAGCCCATCAGGAAGGTGAAGTGATTGGAGAAATCACTTACAGCGATACGAACAACGGCATGTGGATCATCGATCACACGTATGTTGATCCCGCGCACAGGAACCAACAGATTGGGGAACAACTCGTTGCCGAGATCGTCAACTGGGCACGGGAAGCAAACGTCAAGCTACTGCCGTTATGTCCGTTTGCGAAAAAAGAGTTCGAACATCAATCGGATTATCAGGACGTACAAGCAAATACGTGATCACAAAAATCTCCTCCGGTCTCTCAAGACTAGAGGAGATTTTTTCGAGTCATTGTTTGTGATCTCTGACTTTCATTTTGCGAGAAACAACCATCGCACCGAAATAGGCGATGACGTACAACACGACCAGTCCTTGTTTTAGCATGTAAGGTAGATCCATTTGATTCACAAGTAGAAAACTAGCGCACGATAAAATTAAAAAGGGTATTAGCCACTTGTTCGGCACATCAGCACCTCCTTCACTATCTATGTATTTCTATTTTAAGGATAACACAAAATATTTACCGGAATATGTTAAAGATGAATAACTTGCTTACAGATAAATCCTTAGAAACGCCATCGTGACGACACCGGTGATGACCGTCCAAGAAAGACTTTTACTGAAAATCGCGACTGCCATCGTCGGTAGGGCGGCGAAGACATGAAGCGTCGAAATCGTCGGGAACGCGTTGTCTTGCGCGATAAGTAAATTTTGAAAGAAGAGGGCGCCAAGCAGGCAGACGGGAATGAACGAGAGCCATTCCGTTACAAGGCGCGGTAACGTCAGTCCATGAAGGACGAGAAACGGTAAGATACGTGGAATCCAAGTGACGAGTCCACAAGCTAAAAAGAGACCGATTAATTCTGGGCGGATTTCCATCGTGTGATCACGACTCCTATACTAGCGCCACCGAGTGTCGCGCAAAGAACGGCGACTTCCGCAGAAAAGTAGCGCATGGTGATGTAAAGCAAAAGTAAGACGATCAATAAGAGGCAACTATTCACGGCAATGCGGGTACGTTCTCCTTCAAATTGTAAGTACAATAAACCGATGAACATCGCCGTCAGAGCAAAGTCGAGACCGAAGCGCTCGGGATCAGGAAACCAGCTACCGACAAGTGCACCGAGAACGGTTGCGATAATCCAGCTAAGATACGCGGTCAGATTTAAGCCATGCATGAAGGACGGGGAGATCTTCCCTTTTTGCGCAGTATTCATTGCGACAGCGAACGATTCATCCGTCAGTAACGTCCCGGTACCGAGTCGATCACGAAGGTGGCGTGTCTCGACGTGCGGAGCGAGCGTCAGACTCATTAACAAGTGCCTGAGATTGACGATGAATGTCGTCAGAATGATGGCAGAGGCGGGACTATTCAACAGCAAGAGACTCGTGATGATGAATTGAGCGGCGCCGGCATAGATGAAGACGGACATGAATCCGACTTCAAGAGGGGATAAGCCGGAGGCACGACCGACGATCCCTGCGGAAAAGCCGATGCCGATATAGCCAAGGACGGTGGGTAGACAGGCGCGGACACCTGCTTGAAAGGCTGATGACATTTGATTCCTCCTCTTTTTTAAGAGCATAGCATTCGTGCGGTATATCGTCACCAACTGGTCAATATTTTCATGATTTTTTTCGACATACTCGACTTGATTTGGTGGTAAAGAGTAAGTGGTACGGCAAAATCAGTTAGGTAAAGGAGCGTTTTTCATGCACAAATTAATGAAAGATTCAAACCGGTTCGTTTCAGACATGGTCGACGGACTCGTACTTGCTCACCCTGATTTGTATAAAAAAGTCGAAGGTGTTAACGTCGTTGCGCGGAAAGTACCACTGGACGGAAAAGTCGGTCTTGTCTCTGGTGGGGGAAGCGGTCACGAACCGGCACACGCTGGATTCGTCGGGGACGGTATGCTTGCTGCGGCTGTTTGTGGGGAAGTGTTCACTTCACCGACACCCGATATGGTGCTTGAAGGCATCAAGGCAGCTCATGGGGGAAAAGGTGTCCTACTCGTCGTCAAGAACTATTCAGGTGACGTCATGAACTTCGATATGGCGAAGGAACTTGCTGAACTCGAGGATATTGAAGTTGATACGGTCGTCGTTAATGATGACATCGCGATCAAAAAGGAAGAGGATCGTCGTGGGGTCGCAGGAACCGTCTTCGTCCATAAGATTGCCGGTGCTGCAGCGGCAGAAGGAAAATCACTAAGTGAAGTCAAAGCAGTTGCGGAAAAAGTCATCAAGGGCGTTCGTTCGATTGGAATGGCACTCTCACCATGTTACATGCCGGAGAGCGGCAAGCCAGGCTTTGAGTTGCATGATGACGAGATGGAGATCGGAATCGGGATCCACGGTGAAAAAGGACTTGAACGAAAAGCAGTCGCTTCCGTTGATGCGATCGTCAAAGAGTTGCTCGATCGTTTGACGAAAGAAGTACCAGACAAAAAAGTCGCCGTCATGGTGAATGGGATGGGCGGAACACCAGAATCCGAACTGTACATCACGTATAAATATGTCGCGGAAGAACTTGAGGCGCATGGTTACGAGATTGCCCGCTCATTCGTTGGAAACTATATGACATCGCTTGAGATGCACGGGTTCTCAATCACGCTCTTACCAGTGGATGATGAACTGCTCGGATATCTCGATGCAGAAACGAAAGCGATTGGATTCTAATTCAAATAAACGGGGTGTAAAAACATGAAGTTGACGACGGAACAGTTGCAAAGCGCGCTCCTCAAAGCAGCGGAACAGATCGAACAGCATAAGGATGAATTGACGGACCTTGACCGGGAAATTGGTGATGGAGATCATGGAATTAACATGTCGCGTGGCTTCCAAGCAGTCCAGAAGACGCTAGAAGAACACGGCGAATATGAGGATTTAGGAGCTTTATCCAAAGAAGTCGGGATGACGCTGATCAAAACGATTGGTGGGGCATCCGGTCCTTTATACGGGACAGCATTCGTTAAGTTCGCCGGTGCATTCAAAGGGAAAACAGAAGTCGAAGGTGCGGATCTTGCAGACGCTTTCCGCGAAGCGACAGAAGGAATCAAATCGCGTGGGAAATCGGAATTCGGTCAAAAGACGATGGTTGATATCTGGACACCGTTCCAAGAAGCGCTCTCGCAAGAAGGGGACTTGAAAGCGGCAATCGATCAAGCACTTGCTGATACAAAAGCGCGTATCGCAACGAAAGGGCGCGCGTCCTACTTCGGTGAAGCGACGGAAGGCGTACAGGACCCAGGTAGTTTATCGAGTGCTTTGCTACTCGGCGAAATCGCGGAGGTGCTTCATGGTTAATCTTGTACTTGTTTCTCATAGTGAAAAACTCGCGGCTGGGCTGAAAGAACTGTTGGCAGAGATGGCACCAGATACGCCAGTCTTAGTAGCAGCCGGTCTTGAAGATGGTAGCATTGGAACAGACGCGACACGAATCGAAGAAACACTGAATACACTAGACGACGATGGAGTCGTCTTAACGGATATTGGTTCTGCGACGATGAACACGGAACTAGCACTTGAATTATACAGTGGCGAACGGACGGTACGTTTTATCGACGCACCACTCGTCGAAGGTGCTTTTCTAGCAGCTGTTTTAAGTGGACAGTCGAAATCCGTCGATGAGATTGAAGACGGATTAAAAAATGAGTTTGGCAAATGAGTAATAAATCCCCCATCGCGAATAGGCGAGGGGGATTTATTTCAATTACTTCTATTCAGATTAAAACTTAGTAGAGAGTCTCATGAATCAAAACGACCGGAGCCACTCTTCTAACCACTCCTTCGGTAAGCAAACTGTAGCTAAATCAAGTGTTTGTAATGCATCCAAAGAATACGTGTTATAAAGATAGAGATCCCATTGTGCATCGATATCGTTTACTACTTCAGTCGCTTGTTCACTTAATGGATAAGTTCCACGTCCGTCAGTTGCAAGATGATAATAATCATTATGGTAGACATTGATCATATACCGGTAACACCAATCTGCCAGTTTTTCATGCGTGATGTTGCCATCAAGCGCGAACTGAATGTATTCTTTTAGCTGTTGATCAGAATAAATGGTATTCATGAGGCACCTCACGCTATATTTTCTATAAGATATCAAAAACCCGGTCCCTCTGTAAAAGGGATCGGGTTATTAATTAACTTATTTCGATGGTTTAAAGACCATTGTCGCTTCCACTGCTTTTTGCCATCCAGCATAGCGTTGTTCACGATCGTCTTCTTTCATCTCTGGTTTAAACTGATGATCGAGCTTCCATTGTTGTTTGATTTCCGCTTTATCTTTCCAGTAACCGACGGCTAATCCAGCAAGATATGCTGCACCGAGTGCTGTCGTTTCGTTGATTTCTGGACGATCGACAGGAACGCCGAGGATGTCCGATTGGAACTGCATCAAGAAGTTATTGGCTACAGCACCACCGTCGACACGAAGTGTTTTCAGTTCGATTCCAGAATCTTGTTCCATCGCTGTCAACACGTCGCGTGTTTGATAAGCGAGTGATTCAAGCGTTGCCCGAACGAAGTGCTCCTTATCTGTTCCGCGTGTTAATCCGAAGATCGCCCCACGAACATCTGAATCCCAATACGGTGCACCAAGACCGACAAAAGCAGGAACGACGTAAACACCGTCTGTTGAATCGACTTTCGTTGCATAGCCTTCTGAATCTTTCGCGTGTTTCAACATACGGAGTCCATCGCGGAGCCACTGGATTGCAGAACCGGCGACGAAGATAGAGCCTTCGAGCGCATATTCGACTTTTCCATCAACGCCCCAAGCAATTGTCGTCAAGAGTCCGTGGTCAGAAGAAACGGCTTTCTCACCTGTGTTCATGAGCATGAAACAACCTGTTCCGTATGTGTTCTTTCCTTCACCTTCTTCAAAACACGTTTGACCAAAGAGTGCAGCTTGTTGGTCACCAGCGATCCCAGCGATTGGCACTTCGTAACCGAAGAAGTGATATGGTACCGTCTTGTCGTAGACTTCACTCGATTGACGAACTTCTGGTAACATTGATGCAGGAACACCGAGGATATCGAGCAACTCTTCATCCCATTTTTGCTCATAGATGTTGTACATCAATGTCCGTGAAGCGTTCGTGTAATCCGTGATATGCGTTTTTCCACCAGACAGTTTCCAAACGAGCCACGTATCGATCGTACCGAAGAGTAATTCACCGTTCTCTGCTTGCTCACGTGCGCCTTCGACATTGTCGAGAATCCATTTGACTTTCGTACCAGAGAAGTAGGCATCAATCAAAAGTCCTGTTTTATCGCGGAACTTCTGATTCAAACCTTGTTCTTTTAAGTCGTCACAGATACCAGACGTTTGACGTGATTGCCAAACGAGCGCGTGATAAACCGGTTTACCTGTTTCTTTGTTCCAGACCACTGTCGTTTCACGTTGGTTCGTGATTCCGATTCCGGCGATTTGCTCAGGTTTGATATCTGCTGTTCCGAGTGCTTCAGCCATAACAGCAAGAATCGAACCCCAGATTTCGTTTGCATCGTGCTCGACCCAGCCTGGTTGCGGGAAGTATTGCTTGAATTCCCGTTGTGCCGAGTTGACGATTTTCCCGTCGTGATCGAAGATGATCGCACGTGAGCTTGTCGTACCTTGGTCGAGTGCTAGGATATACTTGTTTTCCATTTCGAAATCCCCCTTGAGCGGTATGTGTTTGTGAAACGTGATCTTAGTAGATCAATTGATAGATGAACACGGCAAGCGCTCCGCCGATGATTGGACCAACAACTGGAATCCATGAGTAGCCCCAGTCAGATGACCCTTTATTCGGAATCGGTAAGATAGCATGTGCGATACGCGGTCCAAGGTCACGGGCCGGGTTGATGGCATATCCTGTTGTACCACCAAGTGATAGACCGATGACGACGACGAGTAAACCGACGATAAGTGGTTTTAAGCCGTCACCAAATGTCGTTAAACCGAGCGCCAAGATACCGAAGACGAGAACGAATGTCCCGATGATTTCAGAAATCAAGTTCGACGGCGTATGGCGAATCGCTGGACCTGTTGCGAACACACCGAGTTTTGCAGCTTGATCATCAGTCGCTTCAAAATGTTTCATGTAATGAAGCCAAACGAGAATGGCGCCGATGAAAGCTCCGACAAGTTGTCCGGCAATATAGACAGGAACGTCTGCCCACGGTAAATCAGAGTTTAAAGCAAGTGCAATTGTTAAAGCGGGGTTCAAGTGCGCTCCACTCTCAGCAGCGACGAATGCTCCTGTCATGACGGCAAGACCCCAAGCGAACGTGATGACAATCCATCCGCTGTTTTCGGACTTCGTCTTTCTCAAGACGACACCGGCGACGACACCATCCCCGAGCAGAATGAGGATCATCGTACCGATCATTTCCAATACAAAGTTATTCATGCAAAAACCCTCCCTTTGGATTAAAGCAAATAATGGTCTTTCTACTTTAAATTACTCCGATTTGATAACGTTTTCAATACATATAATTGAAATATAGGAATGGAAATTTTTTATTTTAATGTTTAAAGATACGAAAAAGTGGATAAGAAAACACCTCGTCTTGCCTGCAAGCAAGCAAAAGAGGTGTTAACGACGACGCTTTTTTCTTTTTTTAGGTCGAAACCAACTACTGGAATAATCTAGTAGGATATGAATTGTGCTAGCTACCATGATACCAATGACAAAAGCGGGTAGGGAAGCGAACCAGGAATCAATGGTCTCTGATGCGATGACTTGAAAATACAAGCTGAGAAATAATAAGGGAATCACAAGTGCAGCACTATAAAGGAGTCGGATGACATCCCCAATGATCAATCCGTGTGACCAGATCGAGCGGTGGGGCATGATCTTGACATAAGGCATCCACAGGACTCTAAATGGTCCAAAGCGATAATACGGTTCTGACTTTAAATCGAGGTCAGGTGACAACCAAAGCGTACCGACAGCGATACCGATGGCAGTCGGTAACCAATCCGTTTGTTGCGTTGCGACCGAATACGCAACGTAACCCGTCAGTGCGACGGTATTGACGGTATCATGTACATTTCCTGAAGGCATGAAAAAAGACCAGTCGTAACTGGTCCCTCCGTCAATGAATCGTCCGATACACGCCGATTACCTTACCAAGAATGGAGACATTATCGAAATACATCGGATCCATCGAGTCATTTTCTGGTTGTAGACGTACCTGTTGATCTTCTAAGAAGAACCGTTTCACCGTCGCTTCGCTATCTTCGGTCATAGCTACGACGATTTCTCCGTTTTCTGCTGTGTTTTGTTGGCGTACGATGACGCGATCGCCGTCAAGAATACCTGCGTTAATCATTGATTCACCATCGATCGTCAACATGAAGACCGTTTCGTTTCCTACATAATGTGCAGGGAGCGGGAACTGTTCTTCGATGTTTTCAATCGCTGTAATCGGAAGACCAGCTGTGACTTTCCCGATGACAGGAACATGAACGATAGCTTCCGTGATTTCTTCAGGCTTATCAAGCAATATCTCAATCGCACGTGGTTTCGTCGGGTCACGGCGAATCATTCCCCGTTTCTCGAGTCGATCCAAATGACCGTGTACCGTCGAGCTAGACGCGAGTCCGACTGCTTCTCCGATTTCACGAACTGATGGTGGATACCCCTTCAGTTTCACTTCAGAGACGATGTAGTCGAGAATCTCTTGTTGGCGCTTAGACATTTTCCGCATACGAATTGCCACCTCTTTCTGGATTGAAGTTTGAAATGTAAGAATATATGTTTCTAAATTCACTATAACATAGAACAAATGAGCGTACAAACAATTGTTCGACATTTTGTGTTGACCGAACACGGGTTCTGTGTTTATTATGAATTATGCGAACAATTGTTCCGCGAACGTTTATTCTAACTCATTCATTTCATATTTGGAGGGATTCATGATGATTCATACGATTCGTACTCATGCTTTTTCTATTCTCTTCTATGCATTAAGTATTGCCTTCGTGATCTTTTTACTCACACCACGCCCAGATGAAAAGGTAGCACAATTGATGACGGCTTCCGTTACGGTCGATGAGAACGCTACAGTCGAACAAATTGCTGAAGTCTACAATGACGGTTCGATGTCAGATGAGGAATACGTCAACTGGTTGATCAAAAATAATGATGTTGAGACAAAACATGTCATCTCAAAAAGCAAAATCGTTGTACCAATCGCACAACAATGACAAAATGGAAAAGTTGTGAAAGAACGAACAGGGATGTGAGGTACGATGAAGGTCGTGATTTATTGTCGAGTATCGACCGAAAAAGAAGCACAAGATAGTTCGATTGAACGCCAACGGATGGAGCTTTCGAAGGTTGCGTCTCAAAAGGGGTTTGATGTCGTAGATATCGTCTCTGAAAAAGAGAGTGGATATGATGTTGATCGGGAAGGGATGCTAACAGTTCTTGATTATGTGACACGCGATACGGTAGATGCGGTCCTCGTGACGGATGATACACGGATTGGTCGAGGGAATGCAAAAATCGCTATTTTGCATACATTCAAAAAACATGGGGTCCGCTTGATGACGCTTGATTCAGATGGAGAATATCAACTTGCGGATGCAGAAGCGATGGTCCTTGAGATCGTCTCACTCGTGGAAGAATACCAACGGAAACTGCATAATGCAAAAATCGCCCGTGGCATGCGGCGAGCAGTCGAACAAGGTTTTCGCCCGGAACGAAATCTCAATCGCCAAGGAGAGAACGCAGGACGTAGTCGAAAAGACGTACCGATCGAAGAAATTGTACGTCTTCGAGAACTCGGATTGACGTTTTCTGATATCGCCATCACCTTGCGGGGGATGGGGCATGATATTTCAAAAGCAACGGTCAATCGTCGATATCTTGAATACCGCGAACTGACACCTAGCCCGGAATGAGAAGCAAGTAACCCGTCGACTGACGCGGTTAACTTGCTTTTTTTTATAAGCTCTTTTACAGTAAGAATACAATTGAACTACTCAAGTTTGAGTCATAAAGAAAGAGGGATTCCATGTTATCACAAGAACAATTAGATCGAATTAATGCATTAGCGAATAAATCAAAAGTTGAGCCGTTATCGGAAGCGGAAACGGCAGAGCAAAAAGAATTACGTGCAGCGTATCTCGCAGCATTCCGTGGATCGTTCAAAAACCAACTCATGGGTATGAAAATCGTCGATGAAGAGGGAACGGACGTAACACCTGAGAAATTGAAACAAGCACAAGAAGAAGAACGGAATAAACAATAATCGTTCGTTTCTTTTATAGAAGAAAGAGGTCTCGCGTCAAGCGGACCTCTTTTTTGTTTAGAGCGAGTATCTTTTTTGTTTAAAGTGAGTAGATGAGGAAACATTGTACGATAGCAATACATCTTAATAGTGATCTTTCATGGATTCATGCATCCTGTATGAGTCGACAGAACGGCTATAGATAGCGCATTCATTTTAATGTGACATACTATTTAGAAAAGTTGTATCACATTTAAGAGTGTGCTAAAATGAGTAGGAATTTGTGAAAAAGAGAGAGGATGATTGTTTTGACGAACATGACGACAGTAGAACAATTAGCAATTAATACGATTCGTACCTTATCGATTGATGCCGTACAAAAGGCGAACTCGGGTCACCCAGGTATGCCAATGGGAGCAGCGCCAATGGCATTCTCGCTTTGGGCGGATCATATGAACCACAACCCTAAAAATCCAGAATGGTTCAACCGCGACCGTTTTGTACTTTCAGCCGGACACGGTTCGATGCTTCTCTACTCACTCCTCCACCTATCGGGATACGATCTATCGATGGATGATCTTAAATCATTCCGTCAATGGGGATCAAAAACACCGGGTCATCCGGAATACCGTCACACGGCTGGTGTAGATGCAACAACGGGTCCACTTGGTCAAGGGATCGCGATGGCAGTTGGTATGGCGATGGCAGAACGTCATCTTGAAGCAAAATACAACCGTGACGATCTCAACGTCGTCGATCACTTCACATACGGAATTTGTGGAGATGGAGACTTGATGGAAGGTGTCTCAGCTGAAGCGGCTTCACTCGCAGGTCACCTTGGTCTTGGAAAATTAGTCGTATTGTACGATTCAAACGATATCTCACTTGATGGCGATCTCGACAAATCATTCTCTGAAAACGTCCAGAAGCGCTTCGAAGCGTATAACTGGCAAGTCATTCGCGTAGAAGACGGAACGGATATCGATTCGATTTCGAAAGCAATCGCGACGGCACAGGCAGAGACGACAAAACCAACATTGATCGAAGTCAAAACAGTCATCGGTTTCGGTTCACCGAACAAATCAGGGAAGTCGGCTTCTCACGGTGCACCACTTGGTGAAGCAGAAATCAAATTGACGAAAGCAAGCTACATTTGGGATCACGAAGAGTTCTACGTACCTGAAGAAGTCAAATCATTGTTTGACGAGCGAATCGTCCAACGTGGTGCTTCTGCAGAAGACGCATGGAACGAGACAATGAAACAATACGAAGCAGCGCACCCAGAATTGCATGCTGAACTCGTTCGCGCGATTGCAAACGAATTGCCAAGCAACTGGGAAGCAGACCTTCCGACATACGACTTGTCGTCGAAAAAAGCAACGCGTCAAACAAGCGGTGAAGTCTTGAATGGTCTCGCGAAGAACGTTCCGACATTGTTCGGTGGTTCAGCTGACCTTGCAGGATCAAACAACACGATGCTTAAAGGCGAAGCAGACTTTGATATCGATCCAAGCGGTCGCAACATTTGGTTCGGGGTACGTGAATTCGCAATGGCAGCAGCTGTCAACGGTATGGCACTTCACGGCGGCGTCATTCCTTACGGCGCGACATTCTTTGTCTTCTCGGATTACCTCCGTCCAGCGGTTCGTCTTGCTGCATTAATGGGACTTCCATCAATCTTCGTCTTGACGCACGACTCGATCGCTGTCGGTGAAGATGGTCCAACACACGAGCCAGTCGAACACTTGATGAGCTTCCGTGCAATGCCGAACGTCACGATCTACCGTCCAGCAGACGGAAAAGAGACGATCGCAGCATGGAAAACAGCAGTTCAAGCAAAAGATAAACCGACACTCCTCGTCTTGACACGTCAAGGTCTTCCTGAACTTGAAGGTACGACGACAGAGGGTGCTGAAAAAGGTGGTTATGTCATCGCTGGTGACGTTACGAAAGCTGATACACTCTTGCTCGGTACTGGTTCAGAAGTTCACCTTCTTGTCGAAGCACAAAAAGAACTTGGTGAATCAGCAGCTGTCGTTTCACTTCCATCATGGGAAGTATTCGAAGCACAATCAGCAGAGTATAAAGAATCGGTTCTTCCAAAACACATCACGAAACGTGTAGCAATCGAAGCAGGGGCTTCACTCGGTTGGTACAAATATGTAGGAACAGAAGGACAAGTCATCGGAATCGATCGTTTCGGCGCATCTGCTCCTGGAGACTTCCTCTTGAAAGAATACGGCATGTCTGTTGAGAACGTTTTAGCGACTGTCAAGCAACTCGGATAATCATTTCCGGAAAAACGGGTCCGATCTTACGTCGGACTCGTTTTTCATCTATTATCATCTATGCAAACAATTGGAATTATAGTATAGTAAAAAGCGACGTTTTAAGTTAGAGGAGGAAGCAACTTGGCTACATGGATTTGGATTTTAATTGCCCTTCTTTGCTTGGTAGCAGGTGTCGCCCTTGGTTTCTATATCGCTCGTCGATACATGATGAACTACTTGGAGCAAAACCCACCAATCAACGAAGATATGATTAAGACATTGATGATGCAAATGGGTCAAAAGCCATCACAAAAGAAAGTCAACCAAGTGATGCGTTCAATGAGTGGTTCAATGAAATCACCTAAAAAATAAGCTGTACGAAAGGGGACCAAACGGTCTCCTTTTTATTTGCTATTTTTTAGAAAGAGAACTAATCTAAAATGTGAGACTATTTCAAATAATCATAGGATTTAAAAAAGGGGGGAGACTTGAATGGGAGTCTTCAGGAAACTCGGTTGGTTTTTCCGACGAGAATGGAAAGCGTATAGTCTTGGGGTCATCTGTTTGATTTTTGTAGCAGGGTTAGAACTTATTCCACCGAAGGTCATCGGAACGACAGTCAATGGTCTGAGTGAAGGAAGCTTGACGAAGAATGATTTGATTCGTCTAGCTGGTACATTGTTACTCATCGGGGTCGCGACGTATTTCATTCGTTATTTTTGGCGTTTTCACATTTTCGGTGCATCGATTCGCCTCGGGCGATTGTTACGCAGTCAACTGTATGGTCATTTTTCAGATTTGGATCAATCGTTCTATAAGAAATATCGCAGCGGAGATTTGATGGCACATGCGACAAACGACGTACAAGCTGTTTCGATGACAGCGGGAGCCGGCATTCTAACGCTCGTCGACTCGGTGACAATGGGGAGCTTTGTCATCATCACAATGGTCACGACGATCAGCTGGAAATTAACGCTCGTGTCACTTTTGCCAATGCCACTGATGGTCTATTTGACGTCACGCTACGGTAAGATGTTACATTCCCGTTTTCATGACGCGCAAGAAGCGTTCTCTGATTTGAACGATAAGGTCGCGGAGAGCATCAGTGGTGTCCGTGTCTTAAAAGCAACAGGGGAAGTCGAATCCGACGTGCAGACGTTTACCGATCTGTCTGATGACGTTGTTCAAAAGAATCGTCGTGTGGCGAAAATTGATGCACTGTTTGATCCGACGATTTTTGGATTAGTCGGTCTATCGTATATCATCGCGGTCGGCTATGGCGCCTACTTGTTACGACAAGGCGAAATCCGGATTGGTGATATCGTTTCCTTCACTACATATCTTGGTTTATTGACGTGGCCAATGCTCGCCTTCGGTTGGTTGTTCAACATCGTTGAACGGGGTCGTGCTTCCTATGACCGGATCGAACGGATGCTTGCGATCGAACCAGAAATTAAAGATGCGAAGGAAGCAGCAACGAGTGTCTCGTCACCAGAACTTCATGTCGGGATTAAACGATTCATCTATGACACGCAACCGGTCCTTCAAGAGATCGATGTGACGTTGAAGCCTGGGAAATCGCTTGGGATCGTCGGAAAGACGGGTGCTGGGAAATCGACATTCGTTCGTTTGTTATCGCGTGAATATGACGTTAAACAAGGCGCAATCACGATTGGCGGACGAGATATCAAACAATTGACACGAGATACCGTCCGTCGTCAAGTAGCGATCGTTCCGCAGGATCATTTCCTGTTCTCTGCTTCGATTGCTGATAATATCGCCTTTGCAAAACCAGATGCATCAATGGAAGACATCATGGAAGTGGCACGTATCGCAGCAGTCCATGAGGACATTCTCGGCTTTAAGGAAGGATACGCGACGATGGTTGGGGAACGAGGTGTCACGTTATCTGGTGGTCAAAAACAACGGATCTCGATTGCCCGGGCGTTACTAGCAGACTGTCCGATTTTAGTACTCGATGATGCCTTGTCTGCGGTCGATGCGAAAACCGAAGAAGCGATCATCCACCACTTCCGTACGGCGGATCACGATCAAGCGCAAATCATCGTTGCCCACCGATTATCGGCTGTGTCGCATACCGATGAGATCATCGTCCTTGAAGACGGTCGGATCATCGAGCGAGGAACACATGAGCAATTACTCGCTCATGACGGTTGGTATAAAGAGACGTACGATCGCCAGCAACTAGAATCACTTGTTGAACAAGGAGGGCGTTCTGAATGAATCATGATATCAATGAAAAAGCCGTCCTGAAACGATTGCTTGATTTCGTCAAACCGTTCAAAAAGCAAGTCAGCATCGCTTTCATCCTGCTGTTCATAACGACAGCGGCAAAACTCGGGGGACCGTATCTCGTCAAGATTTTTATCGATGAATATGTCGCACCGGGTACGTATCCGGTAAAGGAAGTTGCACTTTTGTTTACGGCGTACTTGTTATTGCATACGACAGGGATCATCGTCGATTACTTGCAAGCATTTGAGTTCCAAAAGATTGCCTTACAAGTCATTCAACGCTTGCGTATCGATGTTTTCCGACACGTCATGCACTTACGACTCGCTTATTTTGATCGAACGCCTGCTGGGGTACTCGTCTCCCGGATCACGAACGATACGGAAGCGATTAAAGAACTTTACATCGGTGTCTTATCGACATTCGTGCAAAGCGGTGTCCAGTTGATTGGGACATATATCTTCCTCTATCTGTTAGAACCGCGACTCGCGACGATTGCGTTATTGTTGTTACCACTGTTTTATTTCATCATTTGGATTTACCGGAAGTATTCGACGAAGTATTACGCGGAAGTCCGCGATTTACTGTCGAAAATCAATGCCCAACTGAATGAATCGATCAACGGGATGGCGATCATCCAGCAGTTCCGCCAAGAAAAGCGTCTAATGGCAGAATTCGAAGAGACGAACGTCGCTCATCAAAACGGTCGTTACAAGAACTTAAAGCTTGATAGCTGGTTACTACGACCCATCATCGAATTGTTACTGGCGATTTCGATTGCGACACTTGTGACGTACTTTGGTGTCTTATCATTCTCGCAAACAGTCCAAGTCGGTGTCGTTTACGCTTTCATCAGTTACATGGAGCGAATTTTCCAACCGGTTCAGCAAATCATGCAACAATTGTCTGAGTTCCAACAAGCTGTCGTCTCGGCAGACCGTGTATTCAAGGTGCTCGATACGGATGAACCGGAACCAACGAAACAGCTCGAAGGGGATGCACGTGTGTCGGAAGGACATATCGTCTTTGAAGATGTTCGCTTTAGTTATGATGGAGAGAAAGATGTTTTGAAAGGAATTTCATTCGAGGCGAAAAAAGGACAGACGATTGCCCTCGTTGGTCATACGGGAAGCGGAAAAAGTTCGATCATCAACATCCTGATGCGATTTTACGCTTACCAATCGGGTCGGATTTTGATCGATGGTCAACCGCTCGAGCAGTTATCGGAGGAAGAACTTCGGAAGCATGTCGGACTCGTCCTGCAGGATTCATTTTTGTTTACGGGTACGGTCGCGGATAACATTCGATTGTTCGACAGTTCGATTTCCTTTGATCGTGTTGAAGCGGCCGCGCAGTTCGTTCAAGCCGACGGATTCATCAATCAACTCGATCAGCAATATGACAGTCCCGTCGCCGAGCGGGGTGCGACATTCTCCGCTGGAGAACGTCAGTTGATTTCCTTCGCACGCACAATGGCACGGGATCCGAAAATCCTGATTCTCGATGAAGCGACAAGTTCGATTGATACGGAAACGGAAGAAAAAGTCCAAGTGGCGCTCGAACGGATGCGCGAGGGTCGGACGACGATTGCCATTGCCCACCGATTATCAACGATTCAAGATGCTGATTTGATTCTTGTATTGCATCAAGGGGAAGTGATCGAGCAAGGTAACCATCAAGAATTGATCGCGCAAGATGGACTGTATAAGAAGATGTATCAACTGCAATCTGGTCATGTCACGGTCTCTTAAAAAAATAGCTATAAAAAAAGCCTGCCAGGAGATCTCGCCCGGCAGGTTGTTTATTTTGATTAGTAGACTGTAACTGTGACGTTTTGGCGACCCCAGTTGAGTGCTTCTTGTTGTGAACCAACGAGAAGATCAAGACGGTTACCTTGGATTGCGCCACCACGGTCGAGTACGATTGCTTCACCAATGCCTTCGATGTGCATACGTGTACCGATTGGATATTGCGAAGAAGCTGCTACGATACGCATACCATTGTACGTGATCGTATTTGTAACGTCATAACCGCTTGCTGTCAACGCACGACCATTGTAGAGTTGGCTACCATTGTTAGATGGGTCGTTCGTGTAAGCACTGACGTTCATCGTCACTTTTGTACCTGATTTTGCAGGTGTTGATTGTTTTGTTGCAGTTGCTGGTTGAGCTGCTGCTTTTGGTGCTGGCTTCGCAGCCGGTTGAGCCGCTGGCTTCGCAGCTGGTTGAGCTGCTGGTGCTTTCGCTACGCTACCGAGTGTTGTATATGCACTGTGTACATAGCGTGTTTTACCGTCGATTGTTGTTTTGATCCATGCACCAACTTTACCTTCTACGTTGACTTTTTCACCTTTGTAGAGGTTACCGACATCTTTCGAGCTTGTCGTTGGTTGTGTGCGGACATTTAATACTGCCGTAGTAACTGTAGCTTTTTTAAAGTCGAATGAGCCTGCTGCAGACGTATACGCGCCATGGACATAACGTTTTTGACCGTTAATGTGTGTTTGGATCCATGCGCCAGAACGTCCTTCGACATTTAATGTTTGACCTTTATATACATTGCCTACGTCTGCTGATGCAGTTGTAGGTGCTGTGCGTACGTTGAGTACTGGTGTATTTACTGTTACCGTTTCTGAGGCAGCCTCTGTCTCTTGGGCAAATCCTACTGATAGAGCTGTTGCTGCAAGACCGGCAGCGAAAACTGCTTTTTTCATTATTGATGTCCTCCTGACATATGCTGTGTTTACTGTTCCTACTTTACACGGCAAATCTGACTTGTGCGTTTACAGGTCAATGTCATTCGAGTTACAAACTGAGCTTGTATGACAAGAAGATTGCAAAAGAACGGTTTTTGTCATCGGTAGGACATACTAATTATGAAAAATAGACATTTATAGGTCTTTTGACTTACTTTCGATGAAATATTCGAACAATTTAAAAGGAAAAAGACTTAAATATAGAAACTATGTCATCCTTTTATCGTCTAGTGATGAAAAAGTGAAATAGGTGATATGCAGATCAATACTTGACGATCGTCGTCACACCAAACGCTGTCAGATAGGAACGATGGTACAATTCCTGCATCCAATCGTTAGCGGAAAGCTGAAACGTGCCGTGAATCGTTTGGTATGTTCGTTGTTGAATATTGATGTCAATCGGCTCTACTAGTGGAGCGGACGGTAGATGGTCATGCATGCTGTCATTTTGATTTTCAATGTAGAGTAATTCGAGGACATCTCCTTCTTCCATATAACGCTCTAAGTAAATCATGAACTCCCATTGATCAGCACCATCAATCGTATAAAGGTAAGACATCGTGAATCGTCCTTGCTTCAAGGAGACATATTCAAGCGGTTCGACTTCATCTACGTATAATCGAGGAAGATCGTCAGGTACATAAAAGGGACGGGAACTAGCTAAGAACGTAAGAGCAGACATAAAACACCTCCATCAGAAATAAGAAGTCATAAAAAAGTCAGCATTCGCACTCGAATGCTGACTGGATCGTGCATTAGGATAAGAGCGGTTCGTTTGAACCGTGAATGGTATAGTTTTGGACCGTCCGTGAATATTCTAAAAGTAGGACGTCGAGTTCATGGCTAAGTTGCAAAACACGCGGGGAGGTGAAGCTGGACTGGTCAGCTTGATGATATAATTCGCTACGTTTGGCTTCAATGGCTAACGTCAATAGTTGTTGTGTCGTCATAGCGGTCTCCCTTACATTGGTGTCGTATCCATATTCTAGCAAGTCCATTTACTAGGTGCAACGAGATTTCAGTAAAATTGACGAAATGTAATTTTTTTGTAATTTTGGCGGACACGAATCTTTTGCAACTTTCTATGAGATAATAGGTGCTAAATGCAGAGGAGTTTGGCAAAATAGAGAAGGAACTTCTTCTATAGTAGTAAAGAAAGGGGATGCTCATATGGAGCTCTCATTGTGGTTAGCGTTCGGAGCCGGTTTGTTATCATTCGTCTCTCCGTGTACGTTGCCGCTGTATCCTGTATTTCTCTCCTATATTACAGGAGTGTCGGTCACGGATTTGAAGGAACGAGGGGTACGGGAAAGGCGATCCCTGTTTCACACGTTAGCTTTCCTCGTTGGATTTGCGATGGTCTTCGCTGTGCTCGGACTCTCGACATCCTTGTTCGCAGATGTCTTTATCACATATCGGGATACGTTACGGATGGTCGGGGCACTCGTCATCTTCGTGTTCGGTGTCGTTCTCGTCGGGTTATGGCAACCGACATTCTTGATGCGTGAAAAGAAACTGAATCTTGGGGAACGAAAAGGGGGATACGTCGGAACGGTACTCGTCGGAATCGGTTTTGCGGCTGGTTGGACACCATGTACAGGTCCGATTCTCGCAGGAGTCATCGGATTAGCTGCGACCAATCCGAGCCAAGGTATGTTCTACATGCTCGCGTACGTCCTTGGGTTCTCGATTCCTTTCTTATTAATGGCATTTTTCGTAGGTCGTTCGCGTCTGTTCGTGCAGTATAGTCTGAAATTAACGAAATTCGGTGGAGCTTTGATGATGGTCTTCGGTGTCATGCTGTATTTTGACGGTCTCAGTAAATTCGCGGCATGGATGAGTGACATCGTCGGATTCACAGGATTTTAATCAAGGAAGTGATCGGATGATTTGGATATCAACTGGGGTAGCGCTCGTCATGGGTTTGCTGATCAGCTTTATTCGCGTGAAGGCATCAGCAAAACCGACGAACGCTAAAAAAATCTTGATCCCACCGTTTGCGATGTCAACGGGAATGCTACAGTTTCTATACCCAGCTTCCCGTCTGACATGGACGGAGGTAGCAGAAGCATTGCTCATTGGAGCCATCTTCAGTATCTTTTTGATCAAGACATCCAATTTTTATGAAGCGGAAGGGCAGATTTATCTGCAACGTTCGAAAGCGTTTTTCATCGTCTTATTCGGCATCTTATTCATTCGGACGATTGCGAAATTCTTTATCGGAGGGCAAATCGACATCTTCGAGACAGGTGGGATCTTTTATCTCGTCGCCTTCGGTATGATTGCCCCGTGGCGCTTCGCGATGTATCTCAAATACAAAAAGGTGAAATCGGGCACCGTGTCTGTAGCACATTTACCCCAATAAAAAACCGCTGAAGGTGACTTCGGCGGTTTTTTCGTGCATCCTTCAATTTTGGAAATATAATGCGTAGTCTCGCCAGTCGATGGCGTGCTCCGTCAAAGCTTTTTTCAAGAATTTATGATCGCGTTTCGGCGTCGCAGAAATATACCCTTTGACGACCAGTTCAGATGTCATCTCTGTCGCCCGTTCCTCGAGTGCGAACTGTCCGATCCGCCCGGCAATCTTGCGGCGTGCGACATCACGAAATGCCGATGGGACCGGCATGACGAGAGCGTTCAATAACTCCATTGTCTCATCCGTCCAAAGGTGTCGTGTCTTGTCGATGTACTCATCTTCCCAGTCCATCATCGATTTACCGTCTTCTTTCGGCAACTTCTTAAGGAACTTCCGGAACATGAAAAACCCGCCGATTGCCATGAGTGTAATCATGATAAAGCCCCAGAGCAGAATCCCGTTCATGAACCATTCCATGCGCGACTCATCCCCCTTTCACATCAAATATAGATTAGCATAAATCAGGTGGACGTGCTATGATGAATGACGGAGAAAGTGAGGCGAAAAAATGCTGCAACCATATGTACAATTGGACGAGACCGGACAGCCCCGTAAAGGTGTCTTACCTGAAACAGCGGACGGTCGGATCGTTGAATTCTATTATGATACAAAGGGTGAGGAGATCACAGTCATCTTCGTCACCGTTCCGGCAGAAGATGCGAGCCGGAAGCGTGCGTTTACGGTCGGGAAAACGTTCAAGACGGTCTCGACACTCGAAGACTTCACATTACTTCACTATGAATGGGCAAATGACCAGATTTTTGCGACACTCGAGATGTTCGCGGATGGGTCGAAACGTCAAATCGACGCTTCGAGATTGCTCGACTATTAAAAAAGAAGGAGATGCGGATTGCCGCGTCTCCTTCTTTTGATATTTAAGAAATATGAAGTCGGATGACCTCGTCATGAAGGTCAACCTGTCCACCGATCGGGAACGTAAATAAAGGACTCGTATGTCCAAAATCGACATTCGCAAGGACCGGGATCTGTTTTAGTGATGGGTAAAGTGAAATCAAGTAGCGCAGATGTTCTTCCGTCATCTTCGTCGCGAGTTGGAACCGCCCAAAGACGAGCCCACGAATTGCCTCGGCGCCTGGTTGCGCCATCAAAGAGGCAAAATCACGGGCGAACGTCGCTGGGTGGACTTCGTAATCGTCTTCAAGGAACAAGATTGTATCCCGCAAATCAGGGAAGTGCGACGTGCCTTGAAGGAGGTTCAAGGTGCAAAGATTTCCACCAATCAGACGACCGCTCTCTTGTCCCGGAGATAAGAGTATCGGTCCTTTGTTCGGTAACGTGATGACATGTCCGCGATCCGAATCCCGCCAATGAATCGACGGCTTGATTGTAACCGGGTCCGTTCCGAATAAGACTTGTTTGAAATAATCAATCGTATAGGCGTCACGATCACGGAAAGCCCGTAACATTGGTCCAGAGTATGTCACTAAACCTGTATTCGTCAAAATGGCGTGACTGAGCGCCGTGATATCAGAGAAGCCACAAAGAATCTTCGGATGCGTCCGAATCAGTTCATAATCGAGTAAATCGACGAGTTCATTCGTACTGAACCCACCGCGAACGCAAAGGATCGCATCGACGTTCGGATCAGCAAACGCGGCGTGGAGATCTGCAACGCGTAACTCGGGATCACTGGAGCCGAACGGATTGACAGCACGCGCATGTTGACTGATTGAGACGCGTAATCCGAATGATTCGAGTGTCTCGATTGCATCGTCAATGATCCTCAGCTCGACTGTCGAGAGGCTCGAAGCGGGGGCGACTAGGCGGATATGTGAACCATCTGTCAGCTTCTTCGGCGTTAAGGTCGGAAGATGAGCGGAGATGATTTCCAATCGGTTACCGAATGGGTCCGCTGTAAAGAAACGACGGCGCGGAGCAAGTCGTGTATCATGCTCAACGGGATAACCTGCGGCTTGCAAGCGATCACTCATTTCTTCAAATGTAGCGACAGTCAATCCAGGATGCGCTTTTTTAGCAGGAGAGAATGGATCCTCGATGCCGAGGTGAAGCGCTGTACCGTGTTCTTTAAACCAGACACCACCACTTTTTTGAACACCAGCAGGTTTATCGACTTCCTTCATATGTAAAAGCCCGGCATAAAATGCACGGGCGCGATCTTCTTCGTTTTTCGGCATAGCGAGTTGGACATGATCTAACATGAAGACACTTCCTTTACGAATAAGATTTAAGCAACGAACTGGGTGATCCGTTTCAGTTCACGCTCGACGAGGTTCAAGTAGAAGGCACCTTCGATCCGACGATCAAGAGATTGAGCGATTTCATATAAGTTCGTCCGGAGCGCTGCGAGATACGACGCTTCCTCACCAAGGGATTGTCGATGGGCAAATGCATAGTGAGCGAGTAGGAACTGGAGATATCCACGATCGGTTAAGAATGGAATCAATTGTTTTTTCTCTTCCATCAACCAGGTATAGTTTGTGTCGTAATACATCTTCGCATATAAATGATAGGGCTCATCGCCACCGGTAAAGAGTGTTTCGCCACGTTTGACTTCTTCAATCAAGCGTTCGCTCCAATCAAAACGCTCTTTTTTGCGACTAAGGAATAATGGCAGGATGTATGGATGAGCCTGATCTGGCATCCGTGAACAACCGCGTTCATGTCGCAGTGCCGCATAAAGAAGTAAGGCGCGATCTTCGAATCCACGTTCGATTGCATACGTCATCCGGCTGAAGGCTTCACAGGATGGGCAATCACTGAGTTCGTCGCTTGGTGCGTCGACCCATTCCGATAAATAGTGATCGGCTTGCTCCTCGTCACCAAGCTTGCTGTAAACCATGAAGCTAATATAGTCGCGTGTGCGCGCGAATCCATGCGCGTCACAAAAATCGATGAAGCGGTCAAGATCTTCTTCGAGAAGCGATACCGTCACGTCTTCTTGTTCTGCCATATAGATCAAATAGGACTTATAGTTCCAGTACAAATCAAGTTCTTGTTTTGGAGTCAGTGTCATCTCGTCTTTTCGGATCCATTCCATTAAGAGTGTGAAGGACACGAGAAATGACCGGAAGTGTCCTAGGTCAAATTGATTTTGTGAAAACGTCCATAAGGAGAGGAAGCGGAGTGAATCATCAGCTGTTTCCTCAAAGATGGCCCATAAGGCCTCACCGCGTGTAACGGAGGGTTCTTCTTCCTTTAAGCGAAGATATAAAAGATGGAGTTCTTCTTGAGGGTTCATCTGTACCCCTCCTTTCTTATATAAGTATACCACGAGCGTTTTAAGAAATCGCAATTGAGCGAGGACGGAATAAAAAAAGATTCCGAACCCGCTCAATTGCGGTTCGGAATCATTTCAAGTATTTGGGGATGAGTATTAGCTGTCGGATGTAGCAAATCATGTACTGTGTAACTATTGAGTACTTGATGGAACGCCGCAATGGCATCATCGAAAGCATCACGTGCCGGATTAAGCGAAGGGACCTCGTGAATGCCTTCTTGCGGATCGAGAAAATGAACGGTTGGTTCAAACAGTTGTACGACGTCACCGATATGAATTGCATCCGGAGGACCTGCTAAGCGGAAACCACCTCCACGACCACGGACAGAATCAATTAGACCACTCTGTCCCAAACGATAGACTACTTTCATCAAATGATTCTTAGAAATGTCGTAACAATCCGCTACTTCCTGGATTCGGACTAAACGATCGGGATTGGCTGCTGCGAACAGCAGGGACCGAATCGCGTAATCCGTATAACGTGTCATGCGCATTTTCATCACCTACTTAACACACATACTAGGGGGGGACGCAAGCATTTACAACTTTCAATGTGCAAAAAATAAGATGCATTTTAGAGATTGTTTTTGAGAGTGGATTCACGCATAATGGATGGTGAAAGGTAGGTTAAATTATGCATTTCGATCAGGCATTACACCTTTTGCAACAGCTCGGTCCATCGATGGAGCAAAAGGGATTGCGGATCGCGACGCGCTTCTATGACTCGCTCGAGGCGACGTACGAAGAAGAATTGCGCGCGCTTCGAGAAGCGGGAGCTCAGGACGGAACTCGGGCACTGCGGATTTTACGCCTGAGTCAATTATTGAATCAGATTACAAACCAGCATGAATCGAGTGAACTGTTTAAATTGATTTTACTGAATGAAATCGATCAAACGAAATCGTTTCTGTTGACGTACCCGGATATTATCAGTCGTGAAATTCTTCAAGCTATTCAAATCGAATATGACCTTAAAGAAAATGCACCTTTACTTCAAGCATGGGCAATTGTTCACCATCAACTCGTCGATACATGTCGGCATTTTTGTAAATACCGCCGTGCTGAAAATTGGCGGCAACAAGATATCTTATTGATCGCAGAAGAACATCATCTAGGAGCCGTCATTGATGAAGCAAGGCATGCTCTCTTGAGCGGTCGGAAAACGACCTTATTACATGTCTCAGCTGAAGAACTGGCAGAACGAATGTTAGCAAATGTCCTCTCCTTGACGACGAAAGGCATGATCGTCCACCACATTCGTCAAGAAGGATGGGAACAGCAGATGCAGGAATTCCTGACGATGATCACAGCGAATGATCCGATCGTCTTCGTCAGTGGATCGACGAACTTCATTGCAGACATCCAGCAACGACTCGATCCGCTACCGGTCCTGTTCGGTCCGTTCGTAGCGGCAAATCAATTACCATCTTAACGAGAAAAGCGATGTGACAGGTTCTGACAGAAGTCGGAGCATGACACATCGCTTTTTTTAGGCTGATTTCGTTAAACGTTTCGCTCGTTGAATCGAACGATCGAGTGCGAGATAGACCCCACCTGATACACAGCAGAGCAGTCCGACGAATCCGAGAGCAAAATCACCTTTTCCGGTATCAAGGAATAAGGATCCGAGAAGTGGGGCGGTGACGCCACCGATCAACCACTGAAGACTCGCAGCACCGTTGTACGTTCCGCGGAGATGTTCCGGGGCAATTAAGGCAATGAATGTCATCTGCACAGGGGACATGATCATCTCACCGAGTGTATAGAATGCATAAATCGCAAGCAATACTGTCACGAGCACGACATAACTCGTTCCGAGTGAGAACAGGTAAGACGGCACGAATGCGAGGAAAATCATGCCGATTCCGAAGATCGAGGCACCAAGCAACATGACTTTTCCGAATGCCTTCCCTGACAAGCGAGCAGCAATCGGGAACTGGAATAAGACGACCATGATTCCGTTGAGTGCCATCAAGTAAGGAAAAGGATTTTGTTTCGTCGGTAATCCTGGCAGTGCTTCTTTCAAGAAGACCGGTAACATACTTTCGACGAGGGCAAACCCCATCGAAATGAAGACACCCGCACCGATGAAGATTAAAAAGACGTGATCCTTCCGCAATACAGTGAGCGGTGATACTTTGACTTCGTCTGTCTTTTCGATATACTCCGGTTTCGTTTCTTCGATGAAGAAGTAAAGAACGAGTCCATATAGGAAAAAGACGAAGGCAGCGGAGTAGAAGATGAGCGAACGATCGACGAACAGGACAGCACTTCCGAGAAGTGGTCCGAACGCTGCGCCGACATTATGTCCCATCCGAAGCAGACCGAACGATTCATTCAGGCGTTCTGGTGGTGTGACGTCAGCGACCATCGCGCTTGCTGCCGGATGGAACAGTGAACTCGATAAACCGAGCAACGCGTTCAAAGCGAGCAGCGGTCCGAATGAATCGGCGAACGAGAAACCGATTAGCGCGATGACGTCACCGATGATCGAGAGAACCATCAGTGGTTTTCGACCGAATTTATCAGCGAAGTGGCCACCGAGAACGGCGCCGACGAGTGACATGATCGGTCCAGTCGCCATGATGACGCCGACTAGGAAGTAGGAATCGAGTCGATCCGCGTAATAGAGAACTAAAAATGGTGCAATCATGAACATCATGATTCCGGTGATCGTTTCCCCGACGAACCGGATCCAGATGTTGCGATCAAGCTGTTTGAGTGCATTAAACATAGTGAAAACCCCTTATATTCCGTTTTTAGACAATAGAAAAGACGGATACGCACAAATATGGGCATACCCGTCCAAATATAAGAGGGCAGCATGTACGTATACGCATACGCACACCCTGCTTAATTAAAAATTAAACGATTGGGTGACGTACAGTTGTAGCCGATACAAAGACAGTGTGGACAGATGTCCGGGCTTGATGGAATACCATTGTACGTCTCCTCCTTCTGTAATAGTGAACTTCCTAGTCATCGTAAAGAAGATAGTGATGAATTGTCAACTTTAAATCTGAAAATTAAGTCAATGAAGTGAAATGGACGAGACCTTGAAAATTCGGTATGATAGACTAGTTGCGAAAAAGATTGATCGGACTTTTGAATATATCGGTGAAAGGAACTACCATACATGACAAATATTCTACAAACGGAAGTCGAAAAGCGTCGGATTTTCGGCATCATTTCCCACCCGGATGCGGGTAAGACGACACTAACTGAAAAATTCCTCCTACACGGAGGTGCGATCCGTGAGGCAGGTTCTGTCAAGGCACGGAAAAACTCGAAATTCGCGAAATCGGACTGGATGGAAATTGAAAAACAACGGGGAATCTCTGTTACGTCTTCGGTCATGCAATTCGAATATGATAAAAAAATCGTTTCCATCATGGATACACCAGGTCACTCGGACTTCGGTGAAGATACGTACCGCATCCTGACGGCTGTTGACTCAGCAATTATGGTCATCGATGCGGCGAAAGGGATCGAGTCACAAACGAAGAAACTGTTCCAAGTCTGTCGGATGCGCGGGATTCCGATCTTTACGTTCATCAACAAGATGGACCGTCAAGCGCGTGACCCACTCGAATTGATGGAAGAACTCGAAGAAGTCCTCGGCATCCCGTCGGTTGCTGTGACATGGCCAGCTGGTTCAGGTCAACAGTTCGAAGGGGTCTACGACCGCGTCAAAGGACAATTCCATTGTTTCAAGAACGATCGTAAGACGATCGAACTCGGCGAGGAAGGTCTCGCGAACGAAGAACTCGCGACGACGATCAACTCGGAAATGTACGAGACGTTGATGGATGAAGTCGACTTACTCGACGGCGCAGGTAACGAATACGATGAAGAATTGATCGCAAAAGGTGAACTGACTCCGGTCTTCTTCGGATCAGCACTCGTCGATTTCGGTGTCACACCACTTCTTGAACATTACTTGAACTTGTCTCCTTCACCGACACCACGTGAGTCAAACAAAGGAAAAGTCGAGCCGGCGCAAGACTTCTTCAGTGGTTTCGTCTTCAAGATTCAAGCGAACATGAACCCAAACCACCGCGACCGGATTGCGTTCGTCCGGATCTGTACAGGTAAGTTCGATCGTGGGATGGACGTCGTCCTGACACGGACAGGCAAGAAGATGAAGCTGTCGCAATCGACTCAATTCATGGCGGATGAGCGTGAAACGGTCAACGAAGCGTTCGCAGGAGATGTCATCGGGTTATATGACTCAGGCAACTATCAAATCGGTGATACGATCACGAATGGCGATCCATCGTTACAATATGAAGCACTCCCGACGTTCGCACCAGAACTCTTCCTGAAGGTCTACACGAAAAACGCCTTGAAGTCGAAACAGTTCCAAAAAGGTGTCGAACAGCTTGCACAAGAAGGTGCGATCCAGGTCTACAAAACGGAATACAACGAAATCATCCTCGGAGCGATCGGACAACTCCAATTCGAAGTCTTCGAGCACCGGCTCAAAGGTGAGTATGGCGTTGACATCTTGAAGGATGCCGCGAACTTCCAAGTCGCCAAGTGGATCAAGCCAGCAGAAGTCGCTGCTGTCAAACAATTGACGGATTCACGGACGGTTCTCGTCTATGACCGCTGGGAGAATGCCGTTCTGTTATTTGCGAATGATTTCGTCTACGAGCGATTCGTTCAGAAAAACGAAGGAACGATCACATTGGTCGATTCACCGCAACAACTTTAATGTTTTCACGGACTACTTTTCGAAGTGGTCCGTTTTTTCGTTCTGGAAATCTCGTTTGATGACAATCGAACAAGGGTAAAAATAGAGCGTGTTTGAATTCATATGAAAAAGGACGGTGTCATGTGATGGCGAAACGGTTTGTTGGGATTTATCAGGATCAATCGAGTCTGGAACGAAAAATTGAAGAATTGAAACAGCAAGGACATCATGATTCGGACTTTTCTGTCGTCGGTCGAGATGATGCAGCAGAAGAAGCATCAGGTGCGAGTTGGATTGATCAAGTCAAATCAACGTTCTCTAAAGAACCACCGCTCCGTGAGACGTTAAAACGTGTCGGACATTCGGATGATGAGGCAGAACGGCATTACGCGGAAGTCGAGCGAGGTGGTCTTGCACTGTTCGTCAAGGATCGAGATCATGACCACGATCACCATCATGACCATGAGCATCATCATAACCATGACCACGATCATCGGTACGACGATAATAAAGTCGAAAATCCAGGGAACAACGCCTATGAATCCAATCACCGTGAGGAAGGTGAGAAGAGCGACCGGGCGAAATGGAAAGCCGACGATCTCGACTAATACCTAGAAGTGAAGACGCCATATTGGTGATCTTCACTTTTTTTCGTATCCGAAGTCGCTGGGCAAGATATGTGAGGAATCGTGGTGCTATACTGAGAGCATCGAAGAGGTGATAAGACATGAAAAAAATAGTGACAGCTTTGGCAGGCATTGGTCTCGCGACTGCCTGGTTCATCAACCGATACCCGGTGTTCGGAAATCGACCAAGCCGTGCGGAACGACTGAGTTTTGAACGATCAGATCGTTTTGTTGACGGGAAATTCAAAAATGAGATGGACTTCCAGTTGAAAATGGAATGGGACTCGATGAAAAGCATCTTAAAGGACTACGGACGAAACATTCCAAATCTGCGTCCTGTCAAAGCGCTGCCGACGCTTCCATATCAGCGACGGCAAGACGATAGTGAGGCACCACGTGTGACATGGTTCGGACATTCGGCGTTTTTACTTGAACTCGATGGACAAACGATTTTTTTTGATCCGATGCTCGGTCGCGCACCGTCGCCATTCCCGAAACTGGGAGGGGGACGGTTTCAAACGACACAGAAAGTTGATCTTGAACGCCTTCCGTTGATTGATGTCGTCGTCTATTCACACGACCATTATGATCATCTGGACTATCCATCCGTCCTTGCCTTAAAAAATCGAGTCGGTCGCTTCATCGTGCCGCTCGGTGTCGGGAGTCGTCTCCGTGGATGGGGCGTCTCAGCGGACCGGATCACGGAACTCGACTGGCATGAGTCGACGCAAGTTGGTGGTGTTAAACTGACGGCAGCCCCATCTCGTCATTATTCAGGACGAAATGGTTTTGATCAATTTTCGACGCTATGGGCATCATGGGTCATCGAAGGCTCGCAAAAAGTTTTCTTTAGTGGCGATAGTGGGTATGGTCCGCATTTCAAAGCAATTGGTGAACAATATGGTCCGTTTGATCTGACGATGATGGAATGTGGGCAGTATGATGTCCGTTGGTCCAACTCGCATATGTTACCGGAACAAACAGTTCAAGCACATCGTGATGTCAAAGGTCGCGTCTTGATGCCGATTCACTGGTCTGCATTTATCCTCGCGTTTCATGCCTGGTTCGAACCGGTCGAACGGTTGCTCAAGGAAGCAAAACGCGATGAGATTCCTGTTCTGACACCAATGATTGGGGAGAGTGTGACACCCGAGAGCACGACACGAAAATGGTGGCGGGAAGTGCGTTGAATAGTTGATTTCCAATCTAATTCACAAGTTTTTATGAAAGAGCGCGGTTTAACAATCGCGTTCTTTATTATATCTAATAAAGGAGTGAGAAGATTGCAAGAATACTTCAAAGTGCTAGATGACTTATCAAGTTTTCGAAATAAAAAACAGATGGATGAATACTATAACTACATAAAAAGAAGAAGTTAGTAAAAATCGTCAGATCACTGAGTTAATCAGATTGAAAAAAGGAAGGTTTAAAGAGTTCATCGAGGAATACATTCCAGCTTATATTTTTTCGAAATCAGTTTATTTTCCTGAAAATGCTCAAATTAAGATTATCATTGGGAACCAAGGATATGATGCATTGATGAAATTAGAAGACGGTTTAATCGAAAAACTCGAATTTACATCTTATATAGATGGTCCGAGAGAAGTTGAAATTGCAAAATCCTTAAATGAAAAGGGTATATGGAGAACTCGTTTAAGCAGTTTGGATACATTAGAAGAGAGACGGAAACACTTTTTAGAAGAAACCAAAAAACATTGATAAAAAAGCTACAAAAAATTACAGTGATGTAAGTTTAGTTTTTAGTATTCACATCATGGAACTAGAACAAATTCCAGAACATCATGACTATCGTCTTCAAGATAAAGTGAGAGAATATATTCAAGCGACAACCTTTAACGCTAAGGAAGTATTTTTAATAATCGATGACGGTGGAAGGACGGAATTGATAGATGATCGTGTCATTCGAATTAAATAAGTAAACAGCAAGGGAGCTCGATAACTGAAATGTACTTCGGAATCGAACTCCCTTGCTGTTTGAATGATTTTGGATGAGACGTTCATCCTCGACTCTTACAGGAAAAGGGAGCGCGATTAACGCTTCCGTCAGGGAAAGGGAAGACCCGGCAGTATTGCATGGAATGCGAGATGCCGCGGCTTACTTCCCGCCTGAGGAAAGCGAGGATAACGAAATCGTCCGTCATCAAGATTGACTACCATTTAAATCAGCTCGCCAATCGATCCGCTTGTTTTGCACGACGTGAACGAACCTTTTCGACAATTTCGAAACCGAGCACAAGCATCGTTCCGACGAGCAATCCATTACTGAGAAACGGACGAAGCGTCAAAGGCAGGACTTCAGCGATGACGGTCGATTGCAACAAAATACTGATGCCGATGACGGCACTGATTGCAAACGCATGGCGACGACGGCTGTTCTCCATGTTACTTTCCGCTGACTGCCAGGCAATTAAAAACATATGCGGCAATGTCGCAAGCAACGCTGCACTCGCGACGCTCCGCGGCAATGTTGCTATGATCCCGATCAAGCTTGGGAAGAAACCAATCAGTGCGATGACGAGTGAGGCAATCAAGAACGGGCGACGTTTCCGGCTTCCCGTTTGTGCGATGAATCCACTCGTGATGGGTAATGGCACGGGAACGAGCGTCGAGAACGTAGCAGCGAGTAAATGAATGACACCTTCGATCGACAAGCCTTGGTGCAGACGTCCTTGTTTTTGAAGCGTTGCTTCGACGGCGCTTAAGGCAGCGATCAAATTGACGACGAGCAAGATCGCGAACGGAATCGCGACAAGGAATGCACTGCCGTCAAACTGTGGCCATCCGAACGGTAACGCTTGCGGTGGTGCAAACAAACTAGACGACGTAGGAAGTGACGGACGGCTGACGAGCCAACCGACGAGAATTCCGATCATCAAGGCGAACGGACGTAAGCGACTCGGTCCGAATTGGCTGAGTCCGAGCACAAGTAAGAACGTGATGATACCAGCGAGACGTGTTGCTTCGACGGCGAGGACGGCACCAAGCATGACGCCTGTTAATTGAATACATAATAAAAGCAAAAACGTTCCGCTGACGAGCGGTGTGAAGACGGGTAATAAGTATTTCGTCCATCCTGTCAAACCGAGAATGATAAGGACGATACCGGCAATTACAACGGCTGCCATCGCAATCGTAAAGGCTGTTTTTGAATCGACCGGTAGTGCGGCGATGACGACGAAGATACTGACCCATGATCCGGCAGGTCCCGATACGATTGGAAGCCGGTGGCCGAAAGCGCCGTGTAGGAAACAGGCAATCCCGCCTACAAAGAACGACCGTTGGACAAGGGCAGCTGTTTCGACTGAGGAGAGGTCGAACAGACTAGCGACGACGATCGGTAAGGCAATCGTGTTCGCAAGTAAGAAGACGATCCACTGGAAAGTAGAAGTCGTTTGTTTCATGAAAAAGCTCCTTTCTTAAACTGAAGATATTCCTGCATCATAGCATATGATTGATGTTATGATTCATATATCTTTATACATGAAAACATATGAAAGAGATGATGAGTATGGATTTACGTCAGTACCGCTATTTTTGTGCGGTCGTCGAGGAACAATCTGTCACACGAGCAGCGGAGCGCTTAAGAATGGCACAACCTGCCTTGACGCAACAAATCCGACGAATGGAAGAAGAGTTAAGCGTTCGTCTAATCGAGCGGGCAGGGCGCGGAATCCGGATCACACCAAGCGGCAACCGCTTATATGAAAGGGCGGTTTCATTGCTACAGTTTGAGCAGGAGACACGAATGGAATTAAGCGACATCGAAGCCGGACGAACAGGAATTTTGCGGATTGGTGTCAACACGTTATCAGCCAGTCGGCTTGTTGACTGGATCGAACAGATGAAACGACGACATCCTGGTATTATCTTACAAGTCCACCAAGGAGAATCGAGTGCGCTCATCGAACGGTTAAAAGAGCGGTCGCTTGATGCAGCGTTGGTCCGTCTGCCGATTGATGCGCAAGGCGTCTCGATTGAATGGATGGAGGAAGAACCGTTTCATCAAGTCTGGCATCCTGATCATCCGACAGCGGATCTCATCATTCCAAGTCAGGAAGGACTTGGTGTCTTTCAGACATTAAGTCAACGGCTTGGTGTCGTATCGCAAGAGACGTGTTCTGACGTCTTGACGCTAATCGGACTCGTTCGGAAGGGGAAGGCTGTGACCGTATTGCCGGAGAGTACGTTGCGGGAACTGGACACGGCAGGACTGCATCAGACATACCTGTCAGGTGCCGCGAGTACGACAGCCTTTGTCTGGTTGACGGAGACGGGACCGACGACACTGACGAAACAATTCATTGAAATCATGCAAGAAACAGCAAAATAATTAAATGGATAAGAAAGGAACAATCGAATGAAAACGATTCAAGGCACATATGGGGAAGCAAAGATTTTCACGGACAACGTCGACGAACTGACGATTAAGCAAGTAACAGCCATGTTGGAGGAACAATTTGCGACAGATAGTCGCGTTCGGATCATGCCGGATTGTCACGCTGGAAAAGGGTCCGTCATCGGAACGACGATGCATGTGACGGACGAGGTCGTACCGAATCTCGTCGGTGTCGATATCGGTTGCGGCATGTTATGTACACGACTTGCTGGACAGGGACCAATCGACTTTGCAGAGCTTGACGCAACGATCCAGCATCTCATTCCAAGTGGCATGTCGGTGCGTCAGCAAGCCCATCCATTGTCAGAACAGGTACCGTTTGATCAAGTACTTGCACCGTTCAACGAGACACGGGCACGGTTGTCGATCGGGACGCTCGGTGGAGGGAATCATTTCATCGAACTGAACCAGGATGCAGCAGGACAGCGCTATCTCGTGATTCATTCCGGCAGTCGCAACCTTGGGAAGACGATCGCTGAACATTATCAGGCAGAAGCCGAGACGGCACGCTTCCAATTTGATGCGGGTCAAATCATTGAGGAATTAAAGCAGCAGGGGCGCGAATCGGATATTCAGGCGACCTTGCAGCAATTGAAGGAAAAACGATCTACGTTTAACAAAGATTTAGCATCTGTTTCCGGAGAAACGATGGAGCGTTACCTCCATGATCTTAAGATCGCCCAACGATACGCAGCATTAAACCGTCAAGCGATGACCGAAGTCATTTTCGAGGCGATGGGATGGACGGTAGTGGATCAGTTCGATACGATCCACAACTACATTGATCTTGATGCGATGATTTTAAGAAAAGGTGCCATCTCTGCGAAAGCCGGCGAGCGGGCAATCATTCCGATGAACATGCGCGATGGCTCCTTGATCGTCGTCGGAAAAGGAAACCCTGATTGGAATTATTCCGCGCCACACGGAGCAGGACGCATCATGTCACGATCTAAAGCGTTCAAAACAGTTGAACTCGATGCATTCGAAAAGACGATGACCGATGTCTGGTCAAGTTCTGTCGTCGCGTCGACGCGTGACGAGTCGCCTTTCGTCTATAAACCGATGGACGAAATCATTCGCAATACGAAAGAAACGGTCGATGTCGTCGAGATCATTAAACCGCTATACAACTTTAAGGCAAAGTGATATCAGGGTGTTTTCAAAAGGGGAGGATAGTGTATGCGCTATAAGAGAAACATGGCGATCCTATTTTCGAGTGTATTTTTAAGTGTAGGATGTACGGATGAGGCGGTCACGACGGAACAGAAAAAAGTAGAAGTCAAAACTACTACTCATACGAATCAGAAGACAAAACATCCTATCTTACATCCTGTTCAGTATGAAAAGCTGTTCAAGTATATGGATGAACACCTGAAGATGGATCAATTTCAGTTGCAGGCAAGTACGATAGGTTCAGATTTCACGGCTGTAGATCGATCCTTGAGTTTTGGGAAGAGACGTTGGTTAACCGTTGACGGAACGATAGACACACCGTCGACACAAGAGACACTTTATTTTGAAAATCAAAAACAAGATACGCGGTTAGCGATCCATTTTACTTATACAGATCGATACATAGGCAATGACGTGATGCAGTATCAATCAAGTGATGGCTACAAAGGGCTTAATCAAAAGCTATCGAATCAGTCTGATCTTATCATCATCAGCTACAAAAACATCCTCATATCCGTGCAACAAAATGCTTTATATAAAGTCGATCCTGACACGACGCAGGAGGCAGCAAAACAGGTGATTCACGAATTAAAAAACGCTCCCGTTTAAAACGAGAACGTAAAGATGACAACTTTGATTTGATTAGACGGCACCATCCGGCAATGTCTCACCTGTCCGGCGAATCGTCGCTCCGAGTTCAGCGGCAATCGCATTGACGGCTTCTGAATCTTCGTTGACTTCACTGATCAAGATGACACCGTAATGATTGGGATTGATCTGATTCAGTGTCCGGTTAAACAAATCAAACGAATCTCGTTCGTTTTTCTCATCCCGATTCGCACCAATCAAGTAGCCAGCGACGGAACCGACGAGCATCCCGAACGGACCACCGATGACACCAATTGCCATGCCGATCAATGAACCCTTGAACGATTGATCCTGTTGCGTGAAGTCGATCGCATCGATGAAAGAGAACCCCTCTGCTTCGTCGCGTTTGGCGAGAACCATCTGGTCCATGTCGATTTCCTTGATCGCTTCGAGGTCTTTGATCATCGCGAAGCCTGTTTGCGCTTTTTCTAAATCATTGAAAATAATCGTCGTAATGACGTGCGTTGCATCGCTTTTATATTTCGCCATAATAAACGCCTCCACAAGAATCGGATATCATACTACACTTTTTAAGTACCCTGAACATTCTAAATGGAAACGCATGACTAGAAATATGGCAAGAACAGGACAACAGAATAATTTTCTAATATCGGCAATAAGTAAAACTTATCGAAAGTCTTTTGTTCTTTCAAATTGTAACGGAATCCATATTATACTATGATAGAACTGTACAAGTAAGCGGTATCAGGGGCTTGATGTCGTGAACACTTAAAGGGGGAATCACCATGAAGCAAACAGATGTGTCGCAAGATGTCTTTGGCGCACGCCGTTCGTTTGAAGCAAACGGTAAGAATTATCAGTACTACAGTCTTGAAAAATTGGAAGAACTCGGATTGACGGAAGTCAAACGCCTTCCATATTCGATTCGTGTCCTACTCGAGTCAGTACTTCGTCAACAAGATGGTCGTTCGATCACACGTGAACACGTCGAGAACTTGGCGAAATGGGGAACAGCTCAAGTTTCGAATGATGTCGACGTTCCGTTCAAACCGTCACGCGTCATCCTTCAAGACTTCACAGGTGTTCCAACGGTCGTTGACCTCGCATCACTTCGTAAAGCGATGCAAGATCTCGGTGGAGACCCATCGGTCATCAACCCAGAAGTACCAGTAGACCTCGTCGTTGACCACTCGGTTCAAGTCGATGCCTACGGTTTTGCTGGTGCACTTGCAGAAAACATGGATCTCGAATTCGAGCGTAACGAAGAGCGTTACAAATTGCTTCGCTGGGCAACGTCAGCATTTGACAACTACCGTGCCGTACCACCAGCAACAGGAATCGTTCACCAAGTCAACCTCGAGTACTTGGCATCTGTCGTCCTTGAAAAGGAAACAGCAGACGGTACAGTTGATGTCTATCCGGACACACTCGTCGGAACAGACTCACACACGACGATGATCAACGGTCTCGGCGTCCTCGGTTGGGGAGTCGGTGGGATTGAAGCGGAAGCGGGCATGCTCGGACAGCCGTCATTCTTCCCAGTACCTGAAGTCATCGGTGTTCGTATTACAGGTGAGATGCACCCAGGAACGACAGCAACAGACGTTGCCCTTCGTGTAACGGAAATGCTCCGTCAAGAGAACGTCGTTGGTAAATTCGTCGAGTTCTTCGGTCCATCACTCCACTTAATGTCACTTTCTGACCGGGCAACAATCGCAAACATGGCGCCAGAATACGGTGCAACATGTGGATTCTTCCCAGTTGATACAGAGACATTGACGTACCTTCGTTTGACAGGTCGCGATGAAGCATTGATCGAAAAAGTCGAGAACTATTCGAAAGCAAACGGTTTGTTCTACACGCCACAAAACGAAGATCCAACGTTCACGAAAACGGTCGAACTCGATCTTTCCACGATTGTTCCTGCGCTTGCTGGACCAAAACGTCCACAAGACCGGATTGATTTGACGGATGTCCATACATCATTCAAAAAAGCGTTGACGGCTCCACAAGGAAACGCTGGATTTGGTCTTGCAGAAGAAGAAGCAAACAAAGTCGCAGTCGTTCAGTTCGAAGACGAAGCGGTTGAGATGCGTACTGGTGATGTGGCGATTGCTGCAATCACGAGCTGTACGAACACATCAAACCCATACGTCATGATTGGTGCGGGACTCGTCGCGAAAAAAGCGATCGAACTCGGTCTTTCAGTTCCGAAATACGTCAAAACATCGCTTGCGCCAGGATCGAAGGTCGTTACGGATTACCTCGAGAAATCAGGACTCCAAACGTATCTCGACGAACTCGGCTTCAACACAGTCGGTTACGGCTGTACGACATGTATCGGTAACTCGGGTCCACTTGACCGCGCTGTTGAAGATGCGATCCTCGGTTCAGACTTGCTCGTTTCGTCTGTCCTCTCAGGAAACCGTAACTTCGAAGGTCGTGTCCACCCGCTCGTCAAAGCGAACTACTTGGCTTCACCGCCACTCGTCGTCGCGTATGCACTTGCAGGAACAGTCGACGTCGATATCATGAACGCGTCACTCGGGACAGGCAAAGACGGACAAGAAGTCTTCTTCGCTGACATCTGGCCTTCACGTGATGAGATCCAAACGATCATCAACACGGTCGTCACACCAGAAAGCTTCCGTGCAGAATACGATTCAGTCTTCACAGGAAACGAACGCTGGAACAACCTTGACGTGCCAACAGGCGATCAGTATGACTTCGACGGTGAGTCGACATATATTCAAAACCCACCATTCTTCGAGAACTTGGCGAAGGAAGCGGGTCAAGTCGAAGCACTCAACGGACTCCGTGTCTTCGGTAAGTTCGCTGATTCAGTCACGACGGACCACATCTCACCAGCTGGTTCATTCTCGAAAACGACACCAGCCGGTCAATACCTCGTCAACAAAGGGGTTGCACCAAAAGACTTCAACTCGTACGGTTCACGTCGTGGTAACCACGAAATCATGATGCGCGGAACGTTCGCGAACATCCGCATCCGTAACCAAGTAGCACCAGGTACAGAAGGTGGCTTCACGACGTACTGGCCAACAGGCGAAACGATGGCGATGTACGATGCTGCGATGAAGTACAAAGAAGATGGTACAGGTCTCGTCATCCTCGCTGGTAAAGACTACGGTATGGGTTCTTCACGTGACTGGGCAGCAAAAGGAACGAACTTACTCGGCGTCAAAGCCGTCATCGCGGAGAGCTTCGAGCGGATTCACCGTTCAAACCTCGTCATGATGGGTGTTCTTCCACTTCAATACGTGGCAGGCACAACAGCTGAAACACTTGGTCTAACAGGTGAAGAAGCGATCAGTATCGCAATCGATGAGTCTGTTCGTCCACGTGACATCGTTAAAGTCACGGCAACAGCGGCAGATGGAAAAGTCACTGAATTCGAAGCGATTGCTCGTTTCGACTCAGAAGTCGACATCGATTACTATCGTCACGGCGGGATCTTACCAATGGTCCTTCGTGAGCGTCTCCAACAAGCATAAGTTGTCTAATCAAAGGTGGGGGAAACCCCACCTTTTTTTGACGAGAGGAGGAATTCGATGAATCGATTCAAGAAGTGGTTTCAACCGAAGGAAGACCGACCGTTGCCGATGCGTGACGTGACGCTTGATGAAGTCAAACAAGCGACGCATGCGTTTGAATCTGAACTACCGAAAGGGACGAATCGGACAGTGCTTCTGGATAATGAGCAGCGGATCGACCTGAAACAGCTGGAGCCGTATTTGAAAGCACGCTCGACACAAGTGTTTTACATGTCGCGTGAGACATTCACCATCATGGAAGCAAAAGACCGGGAACTCGTCTATGAGATGGATCATGTCCAGGTTGCTGTCGATCGCTATTTTGACCGGGTGAAAAAACTTCCTTTAAAACCGTATAGCAAAACGTTTCAAGTCGACTGTGCGATGTTGTTTCAGGATGGTTATTTACGTGAAATGCCACATCATAGTTATTACTTGGTCGATGAGTCGATGATCGTCTCGCTGACGCCGAAGGAAGCGTAAACGTAATCAAGGGTGGACCGAATTCATTCGGTTCGCCTTTTTCTGTCGTCCTGAACGTTTTCTGATTTGTTCAAAAGTCTGACGAATTTACTCAGAAATCGTGAAATCTTGGACAAACCCTTTGTATTTCCCCTTTAAAACCGATACGATGATAGGGAATAGAGACTTGAGCTAGGAAGGTGTACATGGCATGACGAAACGAACGAGCACGTGGATTGCAGTAGCAATCGTGGCAATGGCGATTCTCCTTGCCTACAATTTTTATCTCTTGAACAAGACGCAGACCGCAAGCGATGAAAAAGCCGCAACGGTCAAACCGTTTTATACGATGACACGCATTCAATATGTCGAGAAGAAACTCGCAACGAAAAAAGATGAGCTCGAAGCCCGGACATATGAAGTCGTGTTTGACGACAAAGGGCATTTTCGGACAGAAGTCGTAGACGGACCGTCAAAAGGATCGCTTGCGATCTGGAACGGCACAATGTTCCGTGAGTATGATGCGACAGGGAAGTTAGTCAATGAGACGAAAGCAGGCAAAAGCGTCAGTGCGCCGCGTCCATTCCTCTCTCGTGGATTCAATGAACAGATTCTCGCCTTCATTAAAAAAGGGGACTTTGGACAAGTCGAGGGAGAAGCAGACATTGCAGGGATGGCTGCGGACGTTTACGTGAAAAAAGAACCATCGAGCACGGTTCCTGAAGAATGGATCAAACAGTATCCATCGATTTTCGATAAAGAAAACAACCAGGAACAAGCGACGTATTATATCGCATCTGACCGTTCGAAAGTCCTCGGTGCCGAATCACGCAATAATGGTAAATTGTTCTACTCTGTCAAGATGAAGAGTTTTGAGACAATTGATACGTTCGATAAGGAATGGCTAAAAGCAAAATAAACAAGAAACGACCGGCGATGACGCTACGAAACGGTAGCGGACAAAGTCGGTTTTTTCGAGACGCAGGAGGTTCAACATGGAAGCATTCTCGAAAGAGGAGATGTTCAATCAAATCAAGGCGTGGGAAGAGGGCGCGAAAGTTGAGGAGGTGCTTGCGCTACGTTATGCCCAAAGTAGTCGGCTACTTGGAGAAACGGAAGCACTCGTCCGTATCTTAGCGTTACTTGTCGAGCATCGCTATATCATGACAGGACGACTGGACGCCTTAGCTGAGAGCTGGATGCAAGAAATCCGTCAGCATGGTCGCTTGCCAGCACGTCTTGAGCAGTTATTAACGGAGCAACAACTACAAAGTACGTATCAGCGTCTCGTCGCGCATACGTTCCCGACGATTCGTGAGACGGACAATGCAAACGCGAAACGATCTGCGACAAAGGAACTGATTCTCCAAGCGAGCCAAATCGTCGAGGAGACGGATCAAATCGTCGAACTGACAGAACGACTTCGTCGGCTAGATGCCGAACGCTGGACGGAACTGTTCGATGCTGGAACGGCATTGCTACGTTCGAGTGCAACGCTCGAGCAGACGGCGCAGACATTCGTCGATAGCTTACAAGAACGCTTCTATTCCCGAGAAGCGTTCCGTGAGATGACGGAATTGAAGGCGACGACGATTCAGGATCTTAAGCGTGTCGTTGCCTTACTTCCCGTCGAAAGCAAACAAGTTGAACGATCAGCACTCGAGGAACTCGACGCGATGATTGGTCTCGAAGACATTAAACAACGGGTCCACCACATGTATCGTTTTTTGAAGTACCAACAAAAACGGTCGGAAGACGGCTATCGTTCAAGTGATCAACCATCGCTACACATGATCTTCATGGGGAACCCGGGGACCGGGAAAACGACGCTTGCCCGTTTGATGGCGAAGATCTATCATGAACTTGGACTACTCGAACGACCAGAAGTCGTCGAGACGGATCGTTCGTCGCTCGTCGGTGCCTTCGTCGGACAAACGGAAGAACAAGTCATGAGCAAAGTCCGGGAAGCTGTCGGAGGTGTACTCTTCATCGATGAAGCCTACGCCTTAAAGCGTGCCGGACAAAGTGGAAACGACTATGGGCAGGCAGCGATCGATACGCTCGTCGCTGCGATGACGAGTGGGGAATATGCGGGACGGTTTGCAGTCGTCCTCGCTGGTTATCCGGAAGAGATGCGTGATTTCCTGAAGGCAAATCCCGGACTACGAAGCCGTTTCCCGGAATCGAATCATTATCTGCTTGCAGACTATACGGATCAAGAGCTGCTCGCGATCGGACGCTCGATTGCGACGGCAAATGATTACGTCTTGACGGAACAAGCAGAGCGGGCGTTGCTCGGTCGGCTCGAGCGGGAGCGCGTCGACGCGAGTTTCGGAAACGGACGGGCGGTTCGCAATATCGTGCTTGATGCGATCTTCAAGAAGGGAGCAAGCCTTGGAGAGAGTGCCAGTCACGAAGACTTTGCCTTACTCGAACAAGAAGATTTCGAGATGGTGCAAGAACCGGACGCGACGGTGGAAGAACGGATCGCTTCGCTCGTCGGATTGTCTGATCTAAAGGATGAATTGAAACAGATCGAAGCCTTATTATCAATGCAAAAACGCCGTCGTGAAGCCGGTTATAAGGTATTACCGGTCGAACTGCATGCGGTCTTTAGCGGCAATAGTGGAACCGGTAAGACGACTGTCGCTCAGCTTTATGCCGATGTCTTACGACAATGCGGCTATTTAAAACGCGGACACTTGAAAGTCGTCAGCCGAGCTGACCTCGTCTCCGGATATGTCGGACAGACGGCGCAAAAGACACGCGACGCGATTCGAGACGCGCTGGGTGGTGTCTTATTCATTGATGAAGCCTATGCGTTAAATGGTGGAGCAAATGACTTTGGGAAGGAAGCAATCGATACGCTTGTGGATGAGATGACGAAACATCAAGACAATCTCGTTGTTGTTCTTGCTGGTTACGAGCAACAAATGAACGCCTTGCTCGCGAGTAATCCGGGATTGAAGTCGCGCTTCAAGCGGTCGTTCCACTTCCCCAATTATTCGCCAGACGAGTTGATTCAAATCATTGAAGGATATGCGGCACGATTCGGATATGAGCTGACGGAGGACGCGCGACAGACGCTTACCGAGAAAATCGATGTCGTTCCGAACGGAAACGCACGGGCGGCGATCACGATTGTCGAACAGGCGATCGCGAAACAATCGATGCGATTAATTGACAAAGTTAGCTTATCCGGTTCAGAATGGTCCTATCTTGAAAAAGAGGATTTTTAAGGGGGAAGCTACATGCATACGATTGAAATACCTGTTCGGTACGCCGAGACGGACATGATGGGCATCGTCTATCATTCGAACTATCTCGTCTATCTGGAACTGGCACGGACAGAATTAATCCAGTCCTTGGGTCTTAATTACAAGGAGATGGAAGATGCGGGTTATGTCTCCCCGGTTACGAATGTCAATCTCGATTATAAGCGCTCGTTGACGTACGGTGATACGGCGGTCGTCACGGTCTGGATTGATCATTACGATGGCTTACGGACGATTTATGGTTATACCGTCAAGCATCCAGACGGAAAACTTGCGGTATCGGCAAAGACAACACATGTCGTCGTCAAGAAGGAAAACTTCCGACCGATTCGTTTGCCGAAGGTGTTCCCAAACTGGCACGATATCTACGAGAAGATGAGTGAGACGGACGCAGCACTCTTAACGGAAGCGTGAAGATGTACAACAATAGCGGGATCGATTTTATTGAATCGGTTCCGCTTTTTTTTATTTGCACCCTGAACAGTAAAAATTAGCACTTGGTACTAACGACCGATGACAAAGTCAGAATCATTTGCGAAAATAAAGAAGCTGAAGTAAGGTAGGGTCTTAGTCCATCTGTTGGAAGTAGGCTCGACGGATGGAACAATTAGCGGTAACATAGAGAAGCATAAAAAGAAGAGGGGTCTTACTCATGAAAAAAATCGTAACCGTTAGTACGTTAGCGCTTCTCCTTGCAGGATGTAATCCTGGAGATCAACAAGCGGACGATACGACGAAAACTGAACAGAAATCAGATGAGACAACACAATCAAAAGACGAAACGAAAAAAGAAGACACAGCAAAAGACACGAACAAAGAAGAAACAAACAAAACAGACAAAACAGACAAAACAGATGAAACAACGAAAGACGATACGTCAGAAGATGCAAAACAAGAAGACAAGTCATCTGAAGACAAATCATCCGATGAGACGACACAAGAGGACCAAGGATCTACGGATGAGGCAACGAAGGATGAAACAGAAAAGAAAGAGGATACACCTGCAGCAGAGAACAAAACAGAAGACAAAAAGGACGAATCGACGGATAAACCGGATAGTTCGTCTCAGGATCCAGAGCAGGAAAAACCATCGAAACCAGAAGATGAGACGCCAGACGTCGATAAATCAGCAGATGCCAAAGCCGATCTTTCGCTTGGAATGCTCGTCGTCGTCAACAAGAAGTATAGCTTGCCAATCGACTACAAGCCGTCGGATCTCGTCGTTCCAAACGTCAGCTTCTCCTATTCGGGTGTACTTGAACAAAGCTACATGCGAGCACCAGCTGCGAAACAGATGGAAAAGATGTTCGCTGCTGCTAAAAAAGAAGGCGTGACATTGAACGCTGTCAGCGGATTCCGTTCCGGTGCACGTCAAAAAGTATTGTATAATAATTATGTCGCACGTGACGGCAAGGCAGCTGCTGATCAATATTCAGCACGCCCTGGTCACAGTGAACACCAGACCGGTCTCACTTTTGATATTTCGGCACCAAGCGTAGGTAATGGATTAACTGCCGCTCTTGGCGATACGAAAGAAGGAAAATGGATCGCGAATAACGCAGCGAAGTTCGGCTTCATCGTTCGTTACGACCGTGGTTTCCAGTCGCGGACGGGTTATACGTATGAGCCATGGCACATTCGTTATGTCGGAGTCGATGTCGCGACACAAATTAAAAATAACGGACAGACTCTTGAGGAATATATGAAAGTCGGTCACTAAGAGGTTGGAGGTTGACTATGATTGAAATCATAGGGATTTTGGTTCTTGGCTATCTGCTTGGTTCGATTCCGTTCGCATTACTTGTCGGGAAATGGGGACACGGAATCGATATTCGTCAACAAGGTAGCGGGAATCTCGGAACGACGAATACGTTCCGTGTCTTGGGGAAAAAGGCAGGAATCATCGTCTTGATCGGTGATCTTGGAAAAGGAGCCGTCGCGAGCCTTGTTCCGATCTTGATGGGCGCGGATGTGCATCCGCTGTTTGCTGGATTAGCGGCTGTCGTCGGTCATATCTATCCGATTTTCGCAAAGTTCAAGGGCGGAAAGGCAGTCGCGACGTCTGGTGGGATGTTGCTCGTGACGAGTCCGATTCTCTTCATCTTTCTGCTCGTATCCTTTTTGACGACACTTCGCCTGAGCCGGATGGTCTCGCTCAGTTCGATCGTCGCAGCAAGTGTCGGGATTGTCGTGTCGATCACGATCGGCGTCTTGACGAACGATTGGATCGTTCCGACCTTCTTTACGGTTCTTGCGTTGTTCGTCATCTTCAAGCACCGTGATAACATCCAACGGATTCGCCAAGGAACAGAGTCTAAGATTCCACTCTTTGCAAAGAAATCATCTGAATGAACGACTAATGACGCGTTTGCATCTCACTCATTGAGAGGCAGGCGCGTCTTTCGTTTGATGAAAGAGTCGGATAACGGACGAATTCAACGACATTTCATAGGAACTACACGTTTATTTACATCGGATTTACAAGACCTTTACAGACGTTCGCTACACTAGAACTAGAACTGGTCTGTAAAGGGGGAAGCGCACGTGTCGTTGTTAGGAGAAGAGCGGAAATCACGCATCATGGAATGGCTGGAAGAGGAAGGGAAAGTCATGACGAAGGATTTGATCGAACGTCTCGATGTCTCGGGAGAAACGGTACGACGCTACTTAGAGGAGTTGGAACGCGAACGTCAATTGAAGCGTGTCTATGGCGGTGCTATCTATCAAGGAGGAAAACGGGAGACGCCGATCTCACGGCGAACGGATCAGCTGTCCCGCCGTTTAGCGCGCTATGCGAAAGGGTGGCTCAGTGACTATTCCTGTATCTTTCTCGGACGGGGAGAACCGGTCGAGCATTTGTTACCTTATTTAACGGGAAACGCGACGATTGTCACGAATTCACTGATCGTCGCCAGTCATTTGGAGCAGTGCCGTAAGATGGGACCGTTCACTGGGGAAATTCGATTGTTAGGCGGAACAGTCGATGCATACGGACAGACGGTCGGGGTCGAGGTATTGCAAGCGCTGGATGCCTATGCTTTTGATGCCTGTTTCCTATCGTTTGATGGTGCTGAGATTGAGCGAGGCTTCGTCAGTGATGATATCGAATCGTCACTTATCCAAAAAGCGGTCATTAGTTGCACAAAAGATGTCTACGCCTTCTTAGCCAATGACGAGTTCCAAGGAAACCGAAAATATAAAGTGGCAGAGTTCCGACGCGCGAAAATCGTCCTCAGCCCAGCTTCCTATCCGCCATCATGGGAGATGAAACTGTTCAACGAACGCGTGAACTGGATGGTCGTCTCATGATACACTGATGCGGGAGGGATGTATCATGTTAGAAATCATTGCATCGACCGTAGAAGAAGCGGTCGCAGCAGAACAAGCCGGAGCGGACCGGATCGAGCTCGTTTCCGCATTATCCGAAGGGGGATTGACGCCGAGCTACGGACTGATCCGTCAAGTCGTCTCGACGGTTGAGATTCCGGTTCACGTCCTCGTGCGACCACATAGCAAATCGTTCGTCTACTCGAAATCAGATGAGGAGACAATCATCACGGATATTGACTTGATCCGTGAACTCGGTGCAGCCGGGATCGTCGTCGGCTCATTGACAGCAGACGGTCGTGTCGACGAAGGTTTCCTCGGTCGCATCATCAAACATAAAGGGGAACTGTCATTGACGTTCCACCGAGCAATCGACAGTAGTCGTGATATTCTTGAAGCGGCAGAAGTACTCGCTGATTTTCCGGAAGTCGACCGGATCTTGACGTCAGGTGGTCAAGCGACGGCACTAGAAGGTAAAGAGACGATCGCACGTTTGATTGTAGACTATCCGGACTTGATCATCTTACCAGGATCCGGCATCACACTTGAAAATGCAGAGGCACTTCTTGAAGCAACGAAGGCGTCCGAGCTGCATGTAGGATCGGCGGTCTTACAAGACGGTGCCATTCAAAAAGAACGCGTTGAGGCGTTGACACGACTCCTAGGATGATCATCGAGTGAATCAATCCATTTTTCTGATCTGTTGAGATGAGGGAAATGGATTTTTTCATGCGCTCGTGACGACTTTTCGACGATTCGCTTCAAGCAGATGAAAAGCAGAGTGGGAGAACTAGGTTTTTCAAAGGAACTGGGCTAAAATCAAAAGTGGAAATAGTGGATATAAAGGAGTACGACATGAACCCTAAACAATTGAAACAAGCTGCTCTTGGTACGTTAAAAGGACAATGGTTGGTCGGATTAAGCATCTCGATCATCTACTTCCTTATTTTTGCGCTCGCTGCAAGCCGGATGTCATTTGATCAAGATGACATTGATAGTATGGTTCGATTCATCGCACTGAACATGGTCGTCACGATCGTCCTGGCTCCAGTGACAGTTGGTCGAACGATTGCTTACTTACGTTTCACCCGCGGGGAGTCTGCCGGAATCGGAACACTGTTCGAAGGGTTCTCTTCGTTTCGACGTGCCTTCCGGACAATTGCCGCATATGCGATCGTAACGGTATTGGTCTATGTTGGATCATTTTTGATCTTACCGGCACTATACTTTTACCTAGCATATCGTCTCGTTCCGTATATTTTAGTCGATCGACCGGAATTATCGTTTTGGCAAGTACTTGGTGAAAGCCGCCGGATGATGAAAGGGCATAAGCGTGAACTGATCATGCTTTACTTGAGTTTCATCGGCTGGGGGATCCTCGCACTACTCAGTACAGTGGGTGTCATCTTCTTGACGCCATACTTCGATACGACGATGGCACACTTCTATGAACGCTTGAAACCAACACGTTCCGTTAAGGGATGAACGTAAAAAAGCCTGTACATTACGTCAGTAGACGTAGCGTACAGGCTTTTGCTTATTCCACCGAAGCGCGTGAACGCTCAGCAAGCAATAGATAAAGCGCTTGTGTACCGGAATCGGCGTGACCCAGCTCAGCAAGTTGTTCGTATAAGTCTTTCGTGAGTGCGAGACCAGGTGTCGCGACACCCATCTCAGCGCCGCGTTCGAGGGCAAGACGCATATCCTTGATGAAGTGTTTGACGAAGAAACCAGGTGAGTAGTTTTCGGCGATGACGCGCGGAATCAAGTTTTCAAGACTCCAGCTACCGGCAGAACCAGATTTGATCGTCTCGATGAACTGTGTCGGATCGATTCCGGATCGTGTGACGAACAACAACATCTCCGCTGTTCCAATCATCGATCCGGCGATTGCGATTTGGTTCGCGAGCTTCGCCGATTGCCCTTTACCAGGACCACCGAAGAGTGAAATCGATTTCCCCATCGCCTCGAATAATGGCTTCGCTTGTGCGAAAGCCGCTTCTTCACCACCGACGAGAATCGCGAGTGTTCCGTTCTTCGCACCGAGATCACCGCCCGTGACAGGTGCGTCAAGTGCCTGAAGACCGCGTGCTGTCGCTTCCTGCGCGATTCGTTCAGCAAGAGCCGGACTAGACGTCGTCATATCAATCAGAATCGTTCCTGGTGTCGCATGATCGAGTATGCCGTCTTCGAAGTAGATCTGCTCGACGTCTTGCGGATAACCGACGATCGAGATGACGACGTCGACATCCGTGACGACATCTTGAATCGTATCGACGATTTCGACACCATCTGCTTCAAGGACGAGTCCTTTCTCTTTCGTGCGATTGTATCCTTTGACTGTAAAACCTGCCTTACGCAGATTACGGACCATGCCTTGTCCCATGACACCTAATCCGATGAAACCGACTGTATTCATACGTGATTCCCCCTTGCACGTTCCGTGCCGATGAATTGTTGCGTTACGAGCTTATTATACAATGGATTGTCGACGACAAGTCGATCATGTGTCCCGATACCTGAAATCTGACCATCTTCAAGAACGATGATTTGATCGGCATGACGGACCGTCGCGAGACGATGGGCGATGACAAACGTTGTCCGTCCGACCATTAATCGCTCGAGTGCTTCTTGAACGACACGTTCCGACTCGGAGTCGAGACTGGATGTCGCTTCGTCAAGCAACAGAATTTCCGGATCACGGAGGAGTGCACGTGCAATCGCAATTCGTTGGCGTTGACCACCGGACAGTTTGACACCCCGTTCTCCAATCTCAGTCGCATAACCTTCCGGGAATCGTTCGATAAACGTATCGGCATTCGCCATCCGTGCAGCCGCACGGATTTTGTGTTCACTGATGTCATCTGTCAGACCGTAGACGAGATTGTCACGAATCGTTCCTGATAAGACGGGGGAATCCTGCGCGACATATCCGATTGCCTGTCGCCAAGACGATAACGTCAAATCAGAAATGGGTTGATCTCCGAGACGGATTTGTCCTGACGTCGGTTGATAAAATCGCTCAAGTAACGCAAATAATGTCGTTTTACCGGAGCCACTCGGACCGACGATTGCTGTCGTCTTGCCGCGTGGTAACGTAAAGCTGACATTCTGTAAGATCGACGTCTCATTGTATCCAAATGACAGGTGTTCGACCGTCACGTCCGTAAACGGACGAGATGCTACAAGCGTTCCAGGTGCTTCCGGTGATTCATCGAGAAGCTCGATGATTCGCTCTGTCGCACCGCGTGCTTTCTGTAACTTCGTGATGAATTCAGTCATCGTCACGAGCGGTGTCATGATTTGGAACAAATAGAGCGAAAAGGCGACGAGTTCACCCGCCGTGATCTGGTTCGTCGCAACGCGGTAGGCACCAAAACCGATGATCAAGATCAGCATCGTCGTTAGAGTGACGTTAAAGATCGGCAACAAGAGGGCTTGAATTCGTCCTTCCTTCACACCATATCCGTATAAGTTCTCAATCCGCGTTTTTCCTCGTCCCAGCTCATAGTCTTCTGTTGCTTGTGATTTGACGAGTCGGACCTCACCGAGCATCTCGGCAAAAAAACCGGATAATCCTGCAAGTTCCTTCTGAGTCTCACGAGAAATCTTGTGTAATTTGCGGACGAGCGGAATGATGATCAACAAGGTCACGGGGACAGCGATGACCATGACGAGCGTCATTTGCCAATCGAGGAAGAATAGGATCGTGATTGCTCCGATGATTGAGACGAGTGACGTCAGCAAACGGACGAGTTGTTCCGATAGCAATTGCTGAAGTGTCGTTGCGTCACTATTGAGTCGTGAGACGAGCTCACCGGATTTTGTCTCATCATAGAACGGAATCGATAGCGTCAATAGATGCTTCCATAGAAGCGTTCGTAAATTGGCGACGATCCGTTGACCGACGATCTGTAACCAATAGATCGATAAAGCGTTCGCGACGACTTGGACGAGGAAAACGATCACAAATAGACTGATCAATTGTGGTGTCAGTCGATCGACAGTAAAACCATCAATCAACGTCTTTAAGAACCAAGGAATGGCGAGCGCAGCCAGCGCTTGGATGACGGAGACGGAAACGGCAGCAGATAATAAACCGACCGGTGGTTTCGTTTTTTTCAATAACAGGTAAAAAGATTGGAACGTCGCAGCGTTCATTTCAACACATCCTTTCTTTTCTATTGTCCGGAAGAACGAAGAGACGGTCAAATGGGAAGCGCGACTTGACAAAAAATCTTTCGATTTGTGACACTGATAGTGGAAACAATAAGGGAGGATTCAAATGTCTATTTTCGTAGATGCGGACGGATGTCCCGTTGTCGATCTTGTCATTCGACACCGACAGGGACGTGACGTCTTTTTAGTTTGTGATACGGCACACCAGATGATCCGAGAAGGAGCGACGACGATTACCGTCGGACAAGGACCAGATGCCGTCGACTATGCGATCGTCAATCGGATGAAACGTGGCGATCTCGTTGTGACCCAGGATTTTGGTCTGGCAGCACTCGTCTTAGCGCGAGGGGGATTCGCAATTGATCAAAATGGTCGCCAGTTCACGAACGATAATATCGATTTATTGCTCCACACTCGCCATGTCGGACAACAAATCCGACGAGCAGGCGGGCGTACGAAGGGACCGAAAAAACGGACGCGTGATGCGGACCGTTCCTTTGAAGAATCATTTCGTACATTAGTGCAAACCAGCATGTAAGGAAGACAGTGCTGGAACTGTTGATACGGTACGGACCGTGATATAATTTGAAGCATGAATGAATTCAGAAAGGAGGATACACGTTGAAACGAATTTTACGCGACCACTCGAAGGATCGCCCTTACCGATTGCGCCAAGGAACGGTTCCGGCATCAACTGAGGCACGATTCACATCACTCGATCAACGTGAAATCAATCGATTACAACAGAATTTACGAAACGTCGAAGTGAAATTGAAGCAACGCAATGAAATCATGGAAGCGTTGGCGACACAAAATGTTGAAGCAGCCTGTGAGACTGTCTTGATGATCTTGTTGCAACTGCTCGAGGTAGAAGAAGGAGCTATCCTCTTGTACCGGCGGGAGCAGTTAAATCATTTCGTCGCACAAGGGATCGACGATATGGAGCTGATCGAAAAAGATCTCGATCAATATTCGGTCTTGCGTCGCGCATTCGTCATGCGTAAATCGGTCCAATTGCCACTCGGCGACCAGTTCGAGTCAGCAATTCCCGTGCAGTCTCCAAGCAACGGACAAGTCGTCGGACTGCTATACATCCGCCATGCCTTCGCCCAGTTCAATTTAGAACAAGTCGGGGATTTACTTGATCTATCACGAAAACTTGGGATGACGCTTGAACGCCATCTCCTGTTCCATCAAATGGAGCATGAAAAAATCAAGACGTATCAGCTACTTGATTCGATTCGGGAAGCTGTCCTATATATCGAGAGTAGCGGGGAGCAGATTTATGCGAACCAAGCCTTATTGAACATGTTTCCACCAAAGCTCGTCAATCAGGCGCAAGGGTTCCGTCACGCGTATGAACGGGCGACGTCGCTGTTTGAACATGTCGATCAGCCGGAAGCACTTCATGATTACATCGGTCAACTGATGAACGGGGATATTCCGGGAGAAACGATCGAGTTATCGGCATTCAGGGGGAACTTGTTGCTCAGTGCCTATGCTGAACGGATTGCGATTGCGAACGTTGAATGGGGGATGATGCTTGTCTTACGTGACGTGACGAAAGACAAGGAGCTCGACCTTAAGCAGGCAGAGTTCGTCTCGATCGTTTCGCACGAGTTGCGGACACCGCTTTCTTCGATCATGGGCTTCACGGAGTTATTGATGAAACGAGAAGTCGATCCGAAGCGGCAGAAACGCTATTTGCAGACGATTCATTCAGAAACCGTTCGATTGGCGGAATTGATCAATGACATCTTGGAAATTCAAAAAGGGGAAGACTCGACACACGGAACACAAAAAGAATTACTTGATTTAAAACAATTGATGTTCGAGATGAAGCCGATGTTCGATCTTGCGAGTCGCGCACATCGCATCAGTGTCCAATTTAGTCCGGGATCCTATACGATTTCAGCCAGCAGTGAGAAGATGAAACAACTGTTTACGAACTTGATCATGAACGCGATTAAATATTCGCCCGAAGGCGGCGCGATTCGGATCAAAGGATCAAATCAGTCAGATCAATTACGAATTGAGATTTCAGATGAAGGGCTTGGTATTCCAGAAAAAGCGCTCCCTTACATCTTTGATAAGTTTTACCGAGCAGATAACTCGGATACGCGCAAAATTGGCGGAACGGGCTTAGGACTCGCGATTTGTCGGATGATCGTCCTCGATCATGGCGGAGCAATCTCCGTCCAATCGACGGAAGGGGAAGGCAGTACCTTCATCATTCAACTTCCGATCGGCGTATGACCGACGACAGACTCAGAAAGGAGGAAGACACGGTGAATAACTCACATATTCGTTATGAAGCATTACATCCACTCGTTGAGGAAATTCTTGAAAAGCTGAGTGAACGAATTGGCGTCAATACGTTATTTTTTGCATTGAACGACTCATACAGCAACTTTGTCGTCAAGGCAATCAATCAAGAACGTCAGTTGATCGAAGAAGGCTCGACCCATGTCTTCCAACATGTCCTCTGTAAGCTGGTCGTCGATGAGATGGACGGGAAGGTCTCGATCAATGAATTGCTCAACGATCCATTGACCGTCAATCATCCGGTCACAAAAGCTCTTGGGAACGGTAGCTTTTTAGGAGTAGCGATCAAAAATGCGGAAAATGAAAAAATCGGGACATTATGTGCCTTTGATGATCAACCATTCGACTTCAAGGAGCAGGATATCGCACTCGTCGAGCGGTATGCGGATATTATTAGTAAATCGATCAACGTCGAAACGTATGTCATCAAGGATGCGCTAACAGATGTCTATAACGAACGATACATGAATCGACTGATCTCGAGTGTGACGATTCATCCTGCTTTCTTAATGGTGTTGAACCTCGACCGTTTCCATGCGATTAATGCGACGCATGGGTACCGGGCAGGGAACGAAGTGCTACGCGAAATCGCGAATCGGCTGAAATATGTTCCTTTACCGAATCATGTCGTCGGTCGAATGGATGGGAATGAATTCGTCGTCTTAGCAGCACTTGAACAGGAACAGGAATTCGAACAATATGCGGAAGATTACGCTCGCATCGTCACGGAAGCGATTGAGCAACCGATCGTTGGTGTTGCAGCCGAACCGATTCAGGTGACGGCATCATCTGGCGTCAGTCTTCTGACCGGTGATATGGCAAGTCGCCAGACACAAATCTACGCAGCAGAAGCCTTGATGCAACAAGTCAAACACGAGGGGAAACAGCGAACCTCATTTGTTAATCCAAATCGGAATGCGGAACAGCATCCATTTGCATCAGTTCTTGAATCAGAGCTTTCGCATGCACTAGAACGGGGACAATTCGAGCTCTACTATCAATGGATCGTTGATGCGAAACAAGAACGCTACGTCGCGGTCGAAGCGCTTCTACGCTGGAATCATCCTGTGCTTGGGTTCGTCAGTCCGACGGATTTTATTCCGATTGCCGAGAAGATGGAGATTTTCCCAGACATCGGTCGATTTACGATCTGTCAGGCGATCCTGGATCAACGGCGCTTGGAGGAGACATTTGGACGTAAGATTTCCGTCGCCGTCAATCTATCGGCAAGTCAGTTCGAGTCGGATCAACTCTTTTCAGAATTACTGAGACTGACAGAAGAATCGTATTTCCCGGGCGAACGACTCATTCTTGAAATCCGGGAGGAAGTATTGCAGACGCGTCGTCGTTTTGCAATCAAACGTTTGGAGCAGCTGCGCCAAGCAGGCTACCGTCTGACGGTCGATCATTTCGGTAGTCACTACGCGTCACTTAATTCGTTATTGCGTTTACCAGTCCAAGCAGTCAAGCTCGATCCAATCTTTACACGTCGACTCGTGCAAAATCAGTTAGAGCGTTCGATGATTCGCTCTGTTCATTCCTTGACGTCGACGTTAAACATCGCGCTCGTGATTCAGGAAGTCGAGACCGCGTCGCAATTGCAACAGATTCAAGTGTTGGATGAGCAACTTTATGTGCAAGGCTACGAGGTCCATCACCCTCAGCCGATTGAACAATTACTCATCGAGGACATCGTTCGAGGGCGTGCTGAGGTTTAACCGTTCTTCAGTCGGGAATACATTAAAATGTGGAACAAGTACATTTTAAGGGGGATGCCAAATGGCTGATCAACATGATAAAGAGACGGACCCGATTACTTCAGGAAACCGGATGACGAAGGATGAGATTGCCGGACGTGACCCGCAAGACAATACGGAGGTTCCGGAAAAATCGAAGGATGAAAAAGAAACGAAGCATCAAGATCAAGAAGCTGAGAAAACAGAACGACCAGATGACGAAGCTTCAAGTGAAGAGGCACCCGATTTGTCGCATGCTTCTGATGAAGATGGCGATGTCGAGCCATCCGATGAAGAGAACCAACAAGGTTAAAAATGACTAAAATAAAGGGCAATCGATGTCCGGCAGAAATGCCACACGTCGATTGCCCTTTTTAATGTATTATTTTTAAACGGTTACTCGCCACTCCCACCGCCATCACTTCCACCATCGAATCCACCGTCAATTCCGCCATCTGTCGCATGTGACGTATCGGTCAAATCAACAGGGAAGAGCAAGAACGGAGTCGCATCGGCGCTATCCGGCGGAAGAATCGAAGATGGGAAGAGTTGTTGCAGGATCGTTTGTTGACTCAAGTATAATCGGATCGCCGTCAAATAGACCAAGTCCCTCCGGTACTTAAAACGTAAATCGGAGCGTAACGTCTCTGCCATCTGTTGGAGTGCCGAAGCATGGATGTTGGGGTCGCCGAGTAGTGCAAGCATTCCGTGGAATGACAGCGGGACATGATGCTTACGATGTAATTTACGGGACGACTCCAATTGCGCGATATAACGATCCCAATCGTCCTCTGGTAATAAAGAGAATAACAAGGCGACGATATACGTCTGTTGAGCGCGACCGAAACGTCGTTTCAGTCGTTGATAGACTGCTTCAATACGCGAAGCGAGTTCGTCTAAATCACCGCGTGTCGCAGCATGAAAATAGACGAAGGAGGTCAACAGCGGTGATACGATGAAACGATGCTGTTTTTTAAGAAGAGTGTATAACTGAACGGTCCGCTCGAGTACCATGTCTTGTGGAGAAATACGACTAATGAACAGCGCAGTGGAGTAGGCATTCAGGGGATGCGACAAACGATGGGATTTAAAATAGCCGTGAAGCGACATCATCTCGGCGATGCGGCTCGGTGCATGAGCGTCAAAAGCATGGATTTTTGAAGCGAGCAGCAAAGCCTGCGTAGTTTGCGTGCGCAATCGTGTCGTTAAATCGTCTGCTGTCTCAAGTAACGTGCTTGCGGATACCTGCTCCGTTCCGATCGTCCGGTCAAATGCCAATTCGATGAGAATACCGTCCTGATACGTTCTGAATTCTGGTGCGATATGATCCAGTTGTCGCAAGAAAGTCGTCGCCATCTCCATGACTGTTCCTCCTCTGTTTTTTCTTATAGTGTATCACGCAGTGAAAGCGTTATCTTATTTTTTTAGTTGGGTATCGATCAATTGTTCCGCTGCACGCCGGTACAGATTACTCATATGAGCCAGCGCTAAAATCTGTTCCAGTGGATCGGTCGTCGAGGCGGTAAGAGCATCTTGTTCGGTGATGAAACGGGCTGTATTTCGTTCTGTCAGTTCAAGGTAAGTGCGATAAAAGTCTTCCAGATCGAGTTGATTCTGTTCGATGCCTTCGTTCAAGGGCGTTAGGATCGTCTTGATATCGTTAATCGAAAACGAACTTTTCAACTGATAAATCAAGCTAATTAAAATCAAATGCTCCTTCGTATACTTTTTATTCGTAACCGGAAAAAATAATTTTTTTTTGGCATAATTGTTGATCATCGTCTTCGTCAGGATTGTCTCATCCGCATTCCGCGTCGTTTCCTCGAATGTTCGCTCAAACAGTTGGATGACTTGATCCATATAAAGATCAATGTTCGGGATATCTGCGAGCTGTAATTGACGATCATGTCTCGTGTCGTCAGAACGTGTCATAAAAAAACCTCCAAAATCGTTAAAATAGGACTTTCTACTTCTTCATCATATGATAGAATATGTATATAACGCCATGTAGTATTCAAAACTACATATCAGGGGAGGAACAAAAGTGAAAGCTTATATGAGAGAACCGATTAATGGATTAACACATTTGGGAGGGGCTGTCTTTGCTTTTGTCGGATTACTCGCACTCGTCATTAAAGCATCGTTAGAACGCGGAGCATCACTCGCCATCGTCGCAGCGATTATTTTTGGGGTCAGCATGATGGCACTCTATGCTGTTTCGGCAACGTATCATATGGTCCTTGCGAGCGACCGGGCGATTGCGATCTGGCGACGATTGGATCACTCGATGATTTATTTGTTGATTGCCGGTTCCTACGCGCCGTTTTGTCTTGTCAGTCTGAATGGTCCGACGGGTTGGGTCTTGTTTAGCATCGTCATGTTGATTGCTGTTTCCGGAATTACCTTCAAATTAGTCTGGTTCAACAGTCCACGCTGGTTATCGACGACGCTCTACATCGGAATGGGCTGGATCATGGTGTTTGCGATCACACCACTCGCGCAAGTCTTATCACCGCTCGGCATCGGTCTATTGTTCCTTGGTGGTATCTTCTATACGATCGGTGGCATCATCTATGGATTCAAGCCGCGTGTCTTATCGTTTAAACATCTCGGATTCCATGAAATCTTCCACATCTTCGTACTACTCGGTAGTCTAGCGCATTTCCTATGTGTCTACTTCTTCGTGTTATGATGATGTCCTCCTTTAGTCAATGACTGAAGGAGTTTTTTTGTATCTATATGGAAAATACAGGAGAAGTCGAGTGTCCTCACGAATGAAAGAACGGAAAGATCACGAAGAGGGGGAAATCACATGCAACACACACGATGGCAATTAGAAACACTCTATATGATTGATGACGTCAAAGCAGGCATCGCTTCCATACAAACAGCATTGTCGAATCGGCCGATTGATGTGGCAGAACAGGTCGAGCGTTATCAGCAAGTCGCGCGCGACGTCGAGGAATGGAGCGACTTCATTTATTGCCTGTACGCTGAAGATGTCACGCGTGTTGAAGTCCATCCATTGCTTGAAGAGATCGAAGTCGTCCAAGCGATGGTACGCAGTGAAGTGGCAGCACTCGATACAAAGATCGCAGCACTGTCTCAAGAAGAGTGGGAAGCGCTCGTTACGGATTCACCGTACGCCTTTTTCTTAAACGAACGCCGTGACATCCAGTCCCGTCGTGCACCACTGATTCAAGAACAATTGTTACAGGATCTCGGTGTGGATGGATTCCAGGGCTGGGGACAACTCTACGATCAGCGCTTCATGGCGTTACGGGTCGACTTGAACGGAAAGCAGGTCACGATCGGTCAAGGATTGCATGAAGCGATGTTCGCGCCTGATCGTTCGGCTCGTCTAGCGGCAGCAATTGCAGTTGACGCCGCTTGTGCCAAAGAGGCTGACTTGTTTGCGACGATCTTGAACCGGATCTCCGGCTTCAGATTGCAATCCTACAAGATGCGGAACTGGGAGCAACCATTGACAGAGTTGCTTGAGCAGAACCGGATTTCAGAAGCGAGCTTAAAAGCGATGATCGAAGCACTCGATCAGCACCGAGACCTCTTTCACGCCTATTATGCCCGCAAGATTGCCCAGGCAGAGCAGGTGACGGGAGAATGGCATGATTTTGAGACGAATACGTATCGTTCCGCGCGGCATGTTCCGTTTGAGACGGCACAGGCAATCGTAAGCAAACAATTCAAACAGTTGAATCCAAAGCTCGGTGCTTTTGCTGAAAACGTGTTTAACGAGGGATGGGTCGATGCGGAGAATCGTCCCGGAAAAGCGGAAGGCGGATTCTGCGCTGCCTTTCCGATTGCAAAAGAGAGCCGGATTTTCATGACGTACCGTGACAGTTATCCAGACGTCGCGACACTTGCTCATGAATTCGGTCATGCCTATCATAATTATGTTCTGCAAGATGAACCGTATTTAAACCAAGTCAAAGGAACGAGTATCGCGGAGACGGCTTCAACATTCATGGAGAATCTCGTCCTCGATGCTGCGATCAAAGAGACGACGGAGCGCGAGGAAGTACTTGCTCTTCTAGAGGTCAAGATTCGAGAGGGGCTGAAATATGCCAGCATCGTTCCCGGAATGTTCCGTTTCGAGCAACGTTTTTATGCGGAACGTCAGCATGGTACGATCAATGCTGAAAGGTTGAGTGAACTCTTACAAGAGGAAGAGCGCTTAGCCTATGGTCCAGTGCTGCCTGAACCAGCGCGCTACAAATGGATGTACATCAGTCATCTGTTTAATCCGAACCTTGCGTTCTACAACATTCCGTATACGATCGGTTATCTGCTTAGCAATAGTCTTTATCAGACGGTTCAAGCGGATCCGAGTCAATTTTCGACAGTTTTTGATGCCGTCATGCACGATTCCGGTCAAGCGACGATCGATGAAATCGTTAAACGTCACCTCGACGCCGATCCAACATCTATCGCGTTTTGGGTCGAAGCTCAGCAACCGCTCGTCCAGGCGATTGAGCAGTATCTGTCGTTAACGGAATCCTCTCTCTCCGTCGATTGAAGACGAATCGAAACGGGAACAGAAAAGTAGGGAGGGATGCGGATGTATGAACAGGAGAAACAATTAGTCGCTGAGGCAGCACTAACTTACGTCAAGGATGGAATGATAGTGGGTCTTGGGACGGGTTCGACGACGGAACGGTTTATCAAGGCGCTTGGTCCACTCGTACAGGCTGGATTACAGATTCGTGGCGTGGCGACGTCGCTTGCGACGGTAAAGCTCGCTGATCAGTTACAAATCCCATTGATTGATCTGGAAGAGGGAATGGAAATCGATGTGACAGTTGACGGAATTGATCAAATCGATGGTCAGTTTCAAACCATTAAAGGCGGTGGCGGTGCACTATTTCGTGAAAAAATTGTCGCTCTGATGAGTCGCGAATTGCTCTATCTGACCGATTCCTCGAAGTTCGTCCATCATTTAAGTGGACCGTTACCTGTCGAACTGGATTCGTTTGCCTTACCTTACGTGCGGCAACGTCTACGTGATAAGCATGTATCAGCAACACTACGCGTGAAAGATGATCGTCCCTTCGTTACAGATGGAGGTCACGTGATTCTTGACGTTGATGTATCAGCCATTTCGGACGTTCGATTATTCGCAAAAGAAGTGAAGAGCTGGTCTGGAGTGCTTGAGACCGGTTACTTCGAGCGACAACCCGATCATGTCCTGACGGTCGAAGAGGGAAAGGTCAAACGCATCGCGCATCCTCGCCTGCGTGACGGTGGTGGGTTGGTTTAAGAAAAGAAAGAAGGAAACCGTATGGGCTTGAAAAAACGGTATTTATTTGGAGCTGGCATCATTGCCGGAACGAGTCTACTTTTGTTAAGGAAGCGGGAACAGGGCACACAAACAGATGCACTACGTGAATATTTAGCGCATCTCGATCAGGATCCGAGTCCGGATGCTACGAAGGACCCGGATGAGGTCGGATTGACGAAACTCGATTCCATCTATCGAGCTGAGTGGCAAGCGAATGGGTTCCCGCGTTCGCGGGTGGAGCTAGAAGAGCTTGAAAAATAGTAAAAGCAGCGAAAGTGTTTTTTTCTGTTAGTTGAAAAAGTATTTAAAGGATTCTTTAAACGGCTTAAGTTCGTTATTTAAACGGACCTAAGCTGTTTTTATTAACGTCTACAGTAATAAATCATAGATAGCTGTAACACATTATATTTAGTTATTGTTCTAGTATCCTCTATTTTATAATCCTAAATTATGTAATTTTTATGATAAGGTGGATGTATATTTTCAAGGGGGAATTCATCCCAGAGGGGGGGAATAGCGTGACTTTATTTATTAACGAACTTAATTACATAGACCAGAAAGATAAAACGACAGTACTCGAAAAACTCACGTTTTCTGTTTCTCCAGGAAAGTCATTGGCGATTAGTTCTAATATTACCCATCGTCAGCTACTCATAAAGATACTTGAAGGTCGTATCCGCAGTGCAAGTAAACATGTTCATGTAAACAATCATCACCCAGGAAATACTGTACAATATCGTTCGTCAATCAGTTTCTATTATGAGCATCCATATACATACGATAGATTAACCATCTTAGACCATCTTGCTTTTTATAAAAAATTGTATAACAGCTCAAAAGCGATTTCAGACACACTCGAAGTTACACAATTAATCGAGATAGCAAAGAAAAGAACAAATAAACTAGATCGTTCTCAAAAGAAACGTCTGCAACTCGCAATTCTTATTTTACAAGATACACCGGTGGTCGTTTTCGATGAGCCGGATCAAAACATTGATCAATATACCAAGAACATTCTATTTAAAGTTATCGAATTGTTGCTACAGGAAGAAAAATGTCTCTTAATACTTACAGGAAGTACGGAGAGTGCAATTACTTTATCCGAAGAATCTTATGTATTAAGTAGTGTTGGGCTTACACGCATCAATACAGAAATTGAGGAAGAAGAAGAGAAAGCAATCTCAGAAAATGATGAAGAGATCAATGGACTTGAAAAATCCGCTCCCTTTTCGCCTCTCGAACTGAACAAGGTTGTTGCTAAACTTGAACGTAATCTTATTTTACTAGATATAGATGAGGTCAAATTTTTCGAGAGCGCATCGGGAAATGTTCAAATTCATGTAGCGGATACGATGTTGCCCGGTCTATATACAATGAATGAGTATGAAACGACTCTTCAGGACCGGCATTTTTTCCGATGTCACCGTTCCTATCTTGTAAATCTGAAGAAAGTACGCGAGATTGTCACGTGGACACGGAACAGTTTTAGTCTGGTTCTCGACGATCGTACTGAAGTGCCCTTATCTAAGAATAAAATACACATTCTTAAAGAAATGCTCGGCATTAAGTGACGATCTTCTAGCAAGCTAATTACTCTTTTCATAAGCTTATTAACTCCATTCATCGTTAAAATAGTGCGATGTATAGCGCTCTCTACTATTCTAAGGTTAGAAAACGAGAGGAGAACTATACTATGGAAAAGGTAATCGAAATTGAATCATTGACGAAACACTTTTCAGATAAGACGGCTCTTGACGATTTAAGTTTCTATATCAAGCAAAAAGAAATTTTCGGGCTACTTGGTCCCAGTGGCTCTGGTAAAACTACCATGATCAAAATATTGACTGGTCAAATGAAACCGTCCACGGGTTCAACCAGTTTACTTGGAATTCCCTCTGAAAAACTCAAACAAAAGAACACTTTTCAGAAAGTAGGTATCATGACAGACAATAGTGGTCTCTACGATCGCTTGACGGTAAAAGACAATTTAAAGTTATTTTGCAAAATTTTTTCTGTCTCTGAAAACCGTATTCATCGTGCACTGGAGTTAGTCAATTTAGGTGATGAGCAGAATAAGAAAGTTGCCTTACTTTCGAAAGGGATGAAACAACGGGTACTGCTCGCTCGAACTTTTTTACATCAACCCGAAATCTTATTCTTAGATGAACCTACTTCTGCATTAGATCCTGTCAACACTCAAGCCATCTATTCTGCCCTTAAAGATATGAATCGAGACGGTGCGACGATTTTCTTAACGACTCACGATATGGTAGAAGCGGACACCCTTTGCGATCGTGTCGCCTTCCTAAATCGTGGTCATATCCAGTTGTTGGGATCACCAAAATCGATCAAACAGCGTTTTGCTGATCAGACGTTGACACTCGAATCATTAGACGGCCTAGAACACGTTTTCGAATCGAATGAGAAAGATGCTCGTCATATCTATGAAATGTTACGTACTAATCAGGTTGTATCTATCCATTCTAACGAACCGACTCTAGAGGATGTGTTCGTAAAAGTAACAGGGAGTGACCTCAGATGATCTTTTCAATCAATCGTACAATGGCCATTTTTCAGAAGGATGTAAAAGACGTGTCAAGAAACGTATTTGTTGGTACGACACTGCTAGTACCTATCTTGATGGCGATTGTCTATAAGAATATTGGCGAAGTGACGTTAGAAATTCACTACACCGTCATCAATTTGACATTCTCTTCAGTAGCAGCATTCGTTCAATGCACATTGATTGCAGAAGAGAAAGAGAAGAACACGTTACGAAGCTTGATGCTGTCACCTGCCTCCACTCTAGAGATTCTAGGTGGCAAAAGTATATTGACTGCACTGATCACACTCTTCACCATAGTCATCAGTGCCGTCATTACGGGTTATGCTCCGTCACATCCTTTCATCATAATAATTGGACTTCTCGTCTCTTGCTTGTTCTACCTTGCCTTAGGGACACTTCTAGGATTGATGACTTCCTCTGTGATGGAAGCTTCTGTCGCTGTATTACCTGTCATGTTTTTATTCGGATTCGGAACGTTACTCCAGCAGGTTTCTGATAAATATCCGTTACTTTCGATTGTCGATTATTTGCCGAACTTACAACTGTTAGAGCTAGCTGAAAAGGTTGAGAATGGTGCCTCTTTCTCTTCGCTATCCATTAATCTAATCGTTATTTTGATTGCTGGTATATTATCTAGTGCTTTAGTCTTCATGATCTATCGAAAGAGAACATTAAAAGATTAATAGTCATTACAGCACAGAATACAAAAATCGATGGGGGTAAGAAATGATGAAAAAAGTACTATTAGCAATTGTAGGTATGATTTGTGGCACACTTATCATGTACGTCATTCAGAATGGGTTATAAACCGTGTTCTCATGGATTGTAGGCAAATTTGTAGGAGTCATTAATAGTAATCCAATAATATGAAAGTGGAAACAATCATGCTGAACCGTGAGGTGGATATGTGAATAAAGGACTATTAATACGGTGTTATATTGCTTGTTTTATACTGTTTATCACGACAATGCTAATTGGTCGCTATGAACTCAACACAAATATTTTTATGATTTTAACATTTGGAGTTATTCTGCTCGTACTTAATTTACCTATCCGGCAGTTGGATCGGTATAACAGACAATCCTTATCTTACTGGGCATTTGTTTTCAAAATGATAACAGGTGCTATTTTAGCGGCTGTTGTATGTTTTTTCGTTATGGTGATGATTACTCCGTAAAATCATTTTACGTATCTATTCATTACAACGATGTTTGAAAAGCTTATCATGTACTGTGCAGATTGAATTCGTTCCTTACTCGAAACATTCATCTCAATAGCGTTAAAATGACCTGATTGCTACATCAGGTCATTTTAACGCTATTATTTTATTCTAATAAAAGCCCAGAGATGAGTACAGTCGCACATACTAGGAAAGACCAGATTAATATGTTTCTAAGTCGATTAGTTGCGATGTCATAGGTTACAAATAATATCATATAGATACTAATCGAGAGTGTTTTTACAAACGTGCTATATGTGGCACTATCTTTAAGTATAAAAAGCACGATACTTACTATAACAATAGATAAATTGACACCAATTACTAGTACTCGAAAATTTGGTTGCTCTACTTTTTTTGTAAAGGAAATAAGGATCGTAAGACTTGCAATAGCAAGATTGGTATACATTAGTATTTCGTTCATACTGTCTCCCTTAGTTAGATTTCATCGATAATTAACAAAATTGAATGTTTGACAACACTTTAGGTACAACGATATAAGATGCAGTCTTTAATTAATATATCATTTTCATCCCATAGACATCTAAGGATTCTAGTTTATTGAACGACACATTGGAAGGGAGTCATTTATTAGACGTACAAAGGAAGAGTCTTGACCGCGATTTAAAAGAGAACTATCTTACTTTAAATATTAAAAAAAGTGAAAAACAGCACTCAAAATCTCTTTTCCTAAAGCGCGGTCTGGTAAGATGTGGATTGTATCAATCATGATTCAAGGAAAAACATTGTTTTCGAAAGGAGATTCATTGAATGAAAACCTTTTTAAACATCAACATAGCTAGCTTTTTATATGCCATCGCTTTATTTGTTCCATTACAATTCATGCTAAATATCAATCGAATCATAAGACTTACTGATATGTCTTCAAGTATGTTTTGGACTCTGAATATCATGATCGGATGCATCACTCTAACCAGTATTCCATTTTTAATTAGACGGATCACCTTCAAGTCCACTCTACATAAGTCATTTGAACGAATCATCTGTCTTTCCTGGTTCGTCTATTTTGTTTTATTCACATATCTCATAAGTAGGATTATTCCAGTCACGAATGAGGGAGACATGCCAAGCCCTGGTTTAGGCTTCATTTTAATCACCATTGTATTAACGTATCCACTTTTTGTAATAGTTTCTAAATTTCTTATCGTGGATCAAAAGTCGATGAAGGATTGAAAAATTAGCAATTTGAAAGAAAGGAATGATGTTATGAGGAGTCTACTGCTCCCGAACATTTTTTACAGATCTTAATAGAAGGATGTAAGATACATAAAATTCCATAGCATTAAGGAGAGCGTATTTTGAAAAAACGATATTTATATTTCTATTCGACAGTCATTGTATTAATCGGGGGAAGCTTGTATTCGTATCAAGCAGGATATATCCCTTATACAACACCTTATATAGATAAAGAGCATGAGAAGTTGATGGATGCTAAGACCGTCAATTCAGTCAATCGAAAAGACTACATCGATAGATCGATGCGAGATATGGCTAACTTTGCACCTTATTCGACGGGTGATTCCATTACAAAGAATGTGACCATGAATGAACTGAGGTCGAAGATTGATACGATGCACCACATCGAAAAATCTTTCCAATTCAAGTCGAATGATCCAGAATCAAAATCCTTACAAAAAGTAGCGAAGAACTATACTACTTATATTGAGGCGCTTGAATATGTTGCAAGCAATATGCATCGTAAGGAATCGATGAACGTCGATCAAGCAAACTATCTGAAGAGTGCTTGGAATGAGGTCGTCGCACCTGTACATCATATAAAAGATGAGGTCGATCGTTCTCAAGAAGGAGAGGCCGTCATGTTTGAAAAAGAAATCACTTCAGTTTGGAATTAATATTGATGGGGTTTAGGATGGATAAATTTGAACGTTTCGAATGACACAGTTAGATTACGACCTTATAAAGCTAGAATCTATAATATGGATTAAATGATATACAATCTAAACAGCCCTAGATATAATGATCCAGGGCTGTTTTCATGCGTTTTAATATGTAAGCGACCCAGCAATGATCAAACCGATCGAAATCGATAAGAAGAGGAGCAGCAAGCCGACTGCTTCGTTGTTCGCATCAATCTCTTTCGTCATGCTCAAACGTGGGATTAGTAAATCCGCGAGATAGAATAAAACGATTTGTAAAACGATCGCAAGTGCACCCCACAACACCATATCGAGAATGCTGACAGAGTTCGAAATACTCGAATAGAGGACGATGGCGAGACCAAGAATACGTCCACCGAAGGCGTAGACGGCCGCTTTCTTCCCGTTACGGATGAGTTCGAGTTCCTTCGATTTCGTCGTCACCTCGAACAGGACAACACCGATGGCAAGGAGTACGGTCGCGACACCGATATACGAGAGCGTTGAAAGGAATAGATCACTGAATGTCATGCTGGTACCTCCATCATGATTTTTTATTTTTTTTGCGTTGTTCGTATGCAACATACAATTCAAGCAGTGCTCCGACGAGAATACCTGCTGATACATACAAATAGAAGTTGTCACCAATGAATCCGAACACGAGTCCTAAGAGAAGACCGATCAGTATATAAGGACCTTTTGTTAACTTCATATCAATCACCTGCCTCTACTTTAAAGGTAGCGGATTTTAGAGGTGACGTCCATCGTTATTCTTGGAAGCTGACGGCAGATTCTGCATTAGGAGAAAACAGGACGACTTGGTTCCGTCCTTGTTGTTTTGCTTGATAAAGCGCGGCATCCGCATCCGGTAAGAGATGGTCGATTTGAGATGTCGTCTCATCATACGCGGCTAAACCAAATGATGCTGTAAGTGGCAGATCGGTCGTCGCTAGTCGGAACGGGCTGCAGGCGATACGTTCACGTAATTGCTCTGCTAAAGGAATCACTTCAGCGAGCGGAACGCCTTCAAACAAGACGGAGAACTCTTCACCGCCGTTACGAGATAAATACCCGCTCTCTGCGACGCCATCACGCAGTCGGCTGGCAAACTGACGTAGCACTTCGTCACCCGCTTCATGTCCATACGTATCGTTGATCTGTTTAAAATGATCAATATCGATCGTCAACAACACGATGGACTGTTTGTTCAAGATCAATCGTTGTTTGAGATCCGTGAAGTATTCGTTAAAAGCACGTGAATTATTCAATCCCATCAAAAAGTCGAGTTGTGCTTTCTGCCGAAGCACCCGTAACGACTGTTTCGTCAGGCGGATATCACGAATGATCAAAAGGGCGAGCCAACTGCTAACGAAAGAAGCGGGAATGACGACCGACATGACCTCGAGTAAGAGGATTTGTTTCGGTAAGACGATCCATAAGACAAGGGCGTGCAAAGCCGTCGCATAGAGCGTCACGAGTGTAAAGGTCCGTTTTGCGTAAGGCGGCATTTCACGAACAATCAGACTCGTTCCGAGGGCGACAGCGACGATGAAACCAAATGCAGTGAATGCAGCCAAGTTTGTTCCCAGACTAAAGCGATAAACAATGATCGCGACCGTCACGATCGTTGTTGGAATAACGCCTCCAAAGTAGGCGGCGACAATGACCGGAACATGGCGCAAATCAATCATGACGCCGGGGGCTGCTTCGATTGTCATCTGCATGAGCAGTAAGGAGATCATGCTCAGGGCAAGACCATACAGTACGCGGGTGAGACGTGGAGATTCTCGCGTGATCGGAAGCGGTGATAATTTTCCAAGTAGATAAAAACCAGCCATTAATAGCGTCACGTTATGTAAGACGTCAAAAAGGATGCTTTTCATGAATCGTCCATCCTTTCGAAAAAAGTACGTTATTTAAGAAATATACGCCATAAACGGACTAACTCCTGTTTATCGAAAAAATAAACTATTCCCATCAATTGTGTCTATAATGTGAAATTATGATTTCTATAAGCTGTACTTATGGTTTTAGGGAATTTGATTGACCTCCTCGACACTGCATTGTTAAATGATGAAGAAGCGGTATGAAAGCGCTTACTAAATTTGAAGGAGATCTTACTCATGGAACTCGTCATCATTCTTCTTGCCTTATCTTTATTGATGTTCGTTGCCTATCGTGGTTTTTCGGTCATCCTATTTGCACCAATCTGTGCCTTGTTCGCCGTCTTACTGACGAACCCTGACTGGGTGTTACCATTCTTCTCGAATATCTTCATGGAAAAGATGGTCGGCTTCATCAAAGCATACTTCCCGGTCTTCCTCCTCGGAGCGATTTTCGGAAAAGTCGTTGAGATGTCCGGTATCGCGGAGTCGATCGCAAAGACAATCATTCGTATGATTGGTGCGAAACGCGCTATCCTTGCCATCGTCTTACTCGGCGCCATTCTTACATATAGCGGCGTCAGCTTATTCGTTGTCGTATTTGCTGTCTATCCGTTCGCTGCGAACTTGTTCCGCGAAGCAAACATCCCGAAACGACTCATTCCGGGAACGATTGCCCTTGGTGCGTTCACGTTCACGATGGATGCCTTACCAGGAACACCTCAGATTCAGAACGTCATTCCGACGACGTTCTTCAAAACAGATATCTATGCTGCGCCGATCATGGGTTCAGTCGGTGGCTTGTTCATCTTAGTCGTCGGCATGTGGTATCTCGAGTCACGCAAGAAAAAAGCGCATCAAGCGGGTGAAGGGTACGCTGGATTCGAAGCGACAGCGGCAAGTACTGCACCGCAAATGGAGTTAAAGAACGAACCAGAAATGACGCTCGAGACGGATCGTCAACCAGTCTATCGCCAAGTCCTTGCCTTTGTCCCACTCGTCCTTGTTGCCGTAATGAACAAAGTCTTTACACTCTCGATTCCGAAATGGTATCCAGAAGGATTCGATTTTTCAGCAATCGGTCTAGAAGCATTCGGAAAGATCGAGACACCCGCTGTTCTTGCGATCTGGTCCGTTCAAATGGCGTTATTGATCGGAATTCTCGCAGCGATGCTCTATGACTTCCGAAAGATCAAGACGAACTTCCAAGCTGGTCTGAACGTCAGTATCGGTGGTGCGCTCTTAGCGGTCATGAATACAGGTGCTGAGTATGGCTTCGGTGGCGTCATCGCGGCGTTACCAGGATTTAAGTCCGTCTCAAGCGGAATCTCGGAGACATTCACGAATCCGCTCGTCAACGGAGCCGTCACGACGACGACGCTTGCCGGTGTCACCGGTTCCGCATCAGGCGGGATGGGGATCGCGTTAAGTGCGATGTCGGATAAATATACGCAGGCAATCACATCGGGTGGCATACCACCGGAAGTCATGCACCGCGTCATCTCGATGGCGTCCGGCGGAATGGATACGTTACCGCATAACGGTGCCGTCATCACATTACTTGCCGTCACGGGCCTAACGCATCGTCAGTCGTATAAAGACATCTTCATGATTACGATCCTCAAGACAGTGACGGTCTTCTTGATGATCGGATTGTATAGCTTGACTGGTTTGTACTAAGAGTTTAGAAGGGGGCATCATCAGATGAAACAGGGGAAAGTATACGCATCATTCGCGGAAGCGACAGCAGACATCTTTGACGGGGCGACGCTAGTCGTAGGGGGCTTCGGACTCTGCGGAATCCCGGAAAAATCTATTACGGCGTTACAAGAGAAAGGCGTCAAGGATTTGACGGTCGTCAGTAACAATTGTGGCGTCGATGATTTTGGACTTGGTCTCCTCTTGCAGACGCGACAAATCAAGAAGATGATTTCGTCGTATGTCGGGGAAAATAAGACGTTTGAACAACAGTACCTCAGTGGCGAGATCGAAGTCGATCTCGTTCCCCAAGGTACGCTAGCGGAACGTATCCGTGCCGGTGGTGCTGGTATTCCTGGTTTCTATACACCAACAGGCGTCGGGACACCGATTGCTGAAGGAAAGGAACAAAAGGAGTTCGACGGGAAGACCTATCTGCTCGAAGAAGGAATCGTCGGCGATTTTGCGATTGTCAAAGCATGGAAAGCAGATCGTCTCGGGAATCTTGTCTTCCGGAAGACATCACGAAACTTTAACCCGATCGTCGCAACAGCTGGAAAAGTAACGATCGTCGAAGTCGAAGAACTCGTCGAGGTCGGCGAACTCGATCCGAACGAGATCCACACGCCTGCTGTCTACGTCCAGCGCATCGTTGTTGGAACGGATTATGAAAAACGCATCGAACGCCGGACTGTCCGGGAAGCTTGAGGAGGAGATCGATATGAAAACGACACGAGAGATCATCATTGAACGCGCGCTTCAGGAAGTTGAAGACGGGATGTATATCAACCTCGGAATCGGGATTCCGACATTGATCGCCAATGCGATTCCGGACGATATGCATGTCATGCTGCAATCCGAAAACGGACTTCTTGGCATCGGACCGTATCCACTTGATCATGAAGTTGATGCGGACGAGATCAATGCTGGCAAAGAGACAGTCACGGCACAATCCGGAGCTTCTTACTTCGACAGTGCTGAATCGTTCGCGATGATTCGCGGTGGGCACATCGACCTCGCGATCCTCGGTGGGATGGAAGTCGATCAGAACGGTGATCTCGCGAACTGGATGATTCCGGGCAAGATGGTCAAGGGCATGGGCGGAGCGATGGACCTCGTCAACGGAGCGAAACGCGTTGTCATCATCATGGAGCATGTCAACAAACACGGCGAATCGAAAGTCAAACAGTCGTGTACCTTGCCGTTGACAGGACGCGCCGTCGTCAACCGTCTGATTACGGACCGGGCCGTCTTTGATTTCACGCCGGACGGGATGGTCTTGATCGAGACGCTGAATGGTCATACGGTCGAAGACGTCAAACAAGTCACGGAAGCACGATTCACGGTCAGTCCGGAACTCGAGCGCTTGACGGTAGGGGAGTGAAGCAGATGGTTCAAGGAGATATCGTACTCGTCACAGGTGCAGGAAGCGGAATTGGTCTAGAAATCTCAAAGGCGTTCGCAACAGCAGGAGCGAAGGTCATCGTAACGGACGTCCGCGCGGAAGCAGCAGAGGAAGCTGCGGCAGCGATTCGCGGAGCTGGTCATGAGGCGGTCGGCATGACACTCAACGTTACTGATGAAGCACAGGTCGAAGCCGTCTTGAAGCAGACGGTCGAACAGTTTGGTCGACTTGACGTCTTGATCAACAACGCGGGTCTTCAACACGTCTCACCAATTGAAGAGTTTCCGACAGAGAAGTTCGAATTGATGATTAAGATCATGTTGACGGCACCGTTCATGGCCATCAAACATGCTTTTCCGATCATGAAGGAACAAGGTTACGGACGTATTCTCAACATGGCATCGATCAATGGTTTGATCGGTTTTGCTGGGAAAGCAGCATATAACTCGGCGAAGCATGGATTGCTTGGTCTAACGAAGGTCGCAGCCCTTGAAGGAGCGGAATACGGGATCACCGTCAACGCGATTTGTCCGGGTTACGTTGATACACCACTCGTTCGTAATCAAATGGAAGACTTAGCGAAAACGCGACACGTCGAGCTTGAGAAGGTACTTGAAGAAGTCATCTATCCGCTCGTTCCGCAAAAACGTCTGCTTGCTGTCGAGGAGATCGCGGATTATGCATTGTTCCTTGCGAGCCGCAAAGCAAAAGGCATCACTGGACAAGCGAACGTCCTTGATGGTGGATACACGATTCAATAAGGAGATGGAGCAGATGAGTGAAGCAGTCGTCATCGTCAGTGCGACGCGCACGGCGATCGGGAATTTCAATGGAAGTTTGAAGGACGTCAAAGCAACGGAACTCGGTGCGACAGTCATTCGCGCAGCACTCGAAAAAGTAGGTGTCGCTGGGAATCACGTCGATGAAGTCTTTTTCGGCAACGTCCTCTCAGCAGGACTTGGTCAAAATCCAGCACGGCAGGCAGCTCTCGCTGCCGGCTTACCGGAGACATGCCCCGCGATGACCGTCAATAAGGTCTGTGGATCCGGTCTCTCTGCTGTCCATCTTGCGTATCAGGCGATCAAGTCTGGCGAAGCCGATGTCATCGTTGCTGGTGGGATGGAGAACATGAGTCAAGCACCTTACGTCCTCGCGGGCGCACGGTCTGGACTAAAGATGGGTGACCAACCACTCGTCGATACGATCATCCAGGATGGTCTCGAGTGTGCGTTCAATGACTATCATATGGGGATCACGGCAGAAAATTTAGCAGACGCCTATGAACTCTCCCGCGAAGCGCAGGATCAGTTCGCCGCGACGAGTCAGCAAAAAGCGCAGACGGCATTAGCGGAAGAACGGTTCGTCTCGGAGATCACACCAGTGTTGATTCCACAACGAAAAGGTGATCCGATTCGTTTTGATCAGGATGAGTTTCCGCGCGCGGGAACATCTATTGAAACACTCAGTCGTTTGCGCCCTGCATTCAAGAAAGATGGAACGGTCACGGCAGGCAATGCATCTGGCATCAATGACGGGGCTGCGGCGCTCGTCATCATGTCAGAGGCGAAGGCGAAAGAACTCGGCGTGACACCACTCGTTGAGATCGTCGCGAACGGAACGTCCGGTGTCGACCCGAGCATCATGGGAATCGGTCCCGTCCAAGCGGTCCAAAAGGCACTCAATAAAGCAGGTTTGACGCTTGAGGAGATCGATGTCATCGAAGCGAACGAAGCATTCGCGGCACAATCTCTCGCGGTCGATGCGGAGCTACAGTTCCCGCATGAGAAGCTCAACCGCAACGGCGGGGCGATTGCTCTCGGTCATCCAATCGGTGCGAGTGGTGCGCGGATTCTCGTCACGCTGATTCATGAGCTCGAACGGACGGGTGAGACGCATGGTCTTGCGACATTATGTGTCGGTGGCGGTCAAGGGGTAGCGACGATCATTAAAGCATATGAAGTTAGCTAAGGAATGTTGAAAGCATCAGGCGTAGAGAGAATTACTTCCTATGTCTGATGTTTTTGCTGTTCTCATCAAGTCAGATGAACTTATGAATCCGGTTTCATACTTTGACGCGAAGACGTGACAGATTCTTTAACTTAAAGCTCTACCAAACTTTCTGTCAAATTTTCAGAATATTCTCCAGATAAACTCCTAGCACGAGCTCCTAAACGTATGTTATCCTTTCGAACGAAGTACTTCATCTGCTTAGGGAGCGGATGAAGTCGGAAATTATCAGTGGGGGTTTATTATGTCTAAAACTGTTCCAACATCATTTATCATCGTCATCGGCATGATGCTCTTCGCCTTGTTCTTTGGGGCAGGAAATCTCATCTTTCCGCCGATGCTCGGACAGCTCGCAGGGGAGCATGTCTGGGTTGCCAATGCCGGATTCCTTGTCACTGGTGTCGGTCTACCATTGCTTGCGATTCTCGCATTCGCGTTTTCAGGGGAACGCGATCTACAAGCGATGGCGTCACGTGTTCATCCTGCTTTCGGAATCGGGTTCTCGGTCATCTTGTATCTTGCGATTGGACCATTCTTCGCAATTCCACGTGCCGGAACGGTCTCGTATGAGATCGGAATCAAGCCGTTCTTCAGTGAATCGACGAGCCATTTGCCGTTACTGATCTTCACGATTTTGTTTTACACGATTGCTTGTCTATTGTCCTTAAACCCAACAAAGATCGTCGATGTCGTCGGGAAAGTACTGACACCGATTAAAATCACGTTCATCGGTCTCTTGATCATCGTTGCCGTTCTGCATCCAATCGGAAGTTTTCAGAATCCTTTGAAGACATATCGAACAAATGCTTTCTTTAATGGTTTCCAAGAGGGATATATGACACTTGATGCGCTCGGTGCCTTTGTCTTCGGTATCATCATCATCGCAGCGATCAAGGAAAAAGGTGTCACTTCGAAGCGGCAGTTGCTACTGATTTGTACGAAAGCCTCGTTGATTGCCGCAGCCTTGCTTGCAATCACATACACGGCGCTTGCCTTCATGGGCGCGTCAAGTGTCTCTGAGATCGGACAGCTCGCGAACGGCGCAGAGATTTTGTCTGCTGTGTCGGATCATTACTTCGGTGAGTATGGGGCGATTTTGCTTGGTCTGATGATCACAGTCGCTTGTATGACGACGAGTGTTGGTTTGATCACGGCATGTGCCGCGTTTTTCACGGCACTCGTCCCAAAAATCTCATACGTCAAATGGACGATTGGTCTATCGGTCTTCAGCGCACTCGTTGCGAACATCGGTCTGAATCAATTACTCGCTGTCTCTAAACCAGTCTTGATGACGCTTTATCCACTCGCGATCTGTCTGATCTTCTTAACGTTCTTGCATCCACTCTTTAAAGGGAAGCCAGCCGTGTATCAAGGGGCGCTATGGATGACGTTCCTCGTCAGCTTGTTTGATGGATTGAAGACAGCAAAGATCAACGTCTCAGCCGTCACAAAAGTGTTTGATGCGGTATTACCGTTTGCTTCTGTCAGTCTCGGTTGGGTCGTTCCTGCTATCATCGGTGGGGTGATCGGAGCGATCGTCGGTAAGAAAAAAGCGGAGACACGATCGTCGTCACGTGTGGCTTAAGTTGTCATGTATAAAGGGAAGCGGATTTTTGATCGTATGATCAAAGTCCGCTTTTTTTGTTCACTCGATTGTGGGTTTAAGCATAAGCGGAAACGGCAATTCCTCTACTGTATATCATTGACCATCGTGTCCCTTACAGAAAGGATGTTGAAACATGTCAGAACGTGTCTTCATTAGTCCCTCGAAGTATGTCCAAGGAAAGGATGTCATTGACCGGCTCGGTACATATGTGAGCCCGTTCGGTGAAAAAGCGCTCGTCATCGCGGACGATGTCGTCTGGAAAATCGTAAAAGAACGTGTCGAGCATTCGCTGTCCGGCGAAAACGTCAGTATCGAGAAGGCAGACTTTAGTGGTGAAGCCTCACGGCATGAAGTAAAACGAATCGCTGAGCAAGCAAAAGCAGCGGATGTTCGTTTCGTCATGGGAGTTGGTGGTGGAAAGACGCTCGACACAGCAAAAGCCGTCTCGGATGAGCTGAACGTGTCCGTCGTCATCGTACCGACCCTTGCTTCGACCGATGCACCGACGAGTGCTCTGTCCGTCATCTATTCCGACGAAGGGATTTTCGAAAGCTATCGTTTCTATAAGAAGAATCCCGATCTTGTTCTCGTTGATACGAAACTGATTGCCCAAGCGCCAGCACGTTTCTTCGCGTCCGGAATTGCCGATGCTCTCGCGACGTGGGTCGAAGTTCGAAGTGTCGTCGCCTTTGGTGGACAGACGATGGCGGGAGGACGACCGACAATTGCGGCACAAGCGATTGCCAAACGTTGTGAGGAAGTCTTGTTCGAGCACGGGCGTCTGGCGTATGAATCCGTTCAGGCACAAGTCGTCACACCAGCACTCGAAGCCGTCGTCGAAGCGAATACCCTCTTAAGTGGGCTCGGCTTTGAAAGTGGGGGACTAGCAGCGGCGCATGCGATTCATAATGGCTTTACGGCACTTGACGGTGAGATTCACCACCTGACGCATGGAGAAAAGGTCGCCTTTGGTACACTTGTCCAGTTGGCGCTCGAAGAACATCCACAAGAAGAAATCGAGCGCTATATCGCGCTTTACACGGATCTTGGTTTACCGGTGACACTCGAGGACGTCAAGCTAAAAGATGCGTCACGTGAAGATATCGTCAAAGTCGGAGAGGCAGCAACTGCTGAAGGTGAGACGATCCACAGCGGATTCAACGTCACGGCGGACGAAGTCGCTGATGCGATCATCGCTGCCGATCGCTATTCAAAAGCGTATCAAGCAAAACGAAAACACTAAGAAAAAATAACCCTTGCCGAGACGGCGAGGGTTATTGTCATTTTACAGATAATCGAGTGGATTGACACTGCTACCAGCAGAAGTTGCGCTGTAGACGTACGATCCTTTATGGAGTTCAAAATGTAAATGTGTTCCGAAAGCGTTACCTGTCTCGCCAACTGTTCCGATCTTTTGACCTTGCGTGACGGTTTGACCGACCGAGACCGAGCGGCTATTCATATGTGCATACAGACTGATGAACGGCGATCCGTTGATCGTATGTGAAACCATGACATAGTTGCCGTACGCGCCTTTGAGCTGAGACGTAATGACTTTACCGCTTGCTGTCGCATAGACTGGTGTACCTTTTGCTGCACCATAATCGATCCCGTTATGGAATGTGTAACCATAAGCACCACTAGAAGGTCCATAACCTTGCGTGATCGGACCGCTCGTTGGCGTCGCGAAGTTCTTTGATGTCGACGTTGACGCTTTTGATGCGCCACTGCTATTCGTCAGTGTCAAAACAGCGTATTTCGAGACATAGTCCGCATGGACGAATCGTTTATCTCCACCGTATAAGAACTTGATCCAATCGCCTGTACGACCGAGGTAGCGGAACGTTTCGCCCTTATCGACACTTCCGACGACTGTACTGCTCGTCGAACTGCTGCTACGAACACGAAGGTTGTCGACATTGACTTTAATCTTATAGATACGTGTTACAGAATATTTTTTAACATATGTAGAAGAAACATAGACTTTTTTTGAACCGTACAGAATTTTCGTCCAGTTGCCTGTCCGTCCGAGATACTTATATGTATCACCTTTTTCAAAGCTCGTGATCGTACCGTATGATGTCGAAGGACCCGTTCGAGCACGCAAACCGTCCTCCATGACTTTCACCTTATAGAACGTCGTTGCTGCATCCGCACGTGGGATGGCAAACGAAGCAAAACTTGCCACAGCGATGGCTGTCGCTGAAACACCTTTCCAAAAACCATGCATGATTCATTCCTCCTGAATATGTAATCTGTGTGACTAAACCGTTATGTAAATTTCATAGATGAGTATAACATTTACGAAAATGTTTAAATGTTACATTCACATTTCGATATTATTTCAATAAATTATATTAAACAGACTTAATTTTATTCATTATCCAATTATCCATAAAATTCTTTGACAAGATTGGATGTAATTGGATATGATGAAATGCCCATTAAAAATAAGAAAGGTACCCCGGTTGAGGTACCTTAAATGCTTATAAAAAGGCGAGTGGATTGACGCTGTTTGCTGCAGAAGTACCGCTATAGACATAGTTACCGCGATGGATTTCGAAGTGAAGATGAGCACCTGTCGAGTTACCTGTACTGCCGACTGCACCGATCGTTGCGCCTTTCGGGATCGTTTGACCGACGAAGACAGAGCGTTTGCTTAAGTGAGCGTATACCGTTGTGTACGAAATACCGTGCACTTTATGTTTGACCATGACATGGTTTCCATATGCTCCTTGGTAAGACGATGTGACAACTTTACCTGCCGCTGCTGCATGAACGGGCGTTCCGATTGGTGCACCAAAGTCGACGCCGTTATGGAACGTGTAGCCGAAGATGCCGCTAGTTTTTCCATAACCTTGTGTTACTGGACCGCTTGTCGGACGCGAGAAGCCATTTGATGAAGTCGAGAATGAAGCTTTCTTCGCTGTATGACCAGAAACGCGATATTTTTTCACATAACCTGAGTAGACGTAACGCTTATGTCCTTTATGAAGAATTTTTGTCCAGTTTCCGCGATGACCCAAGTATTTGAAAGTCTGTCCCGAATTGACGCCGTCGACGATCCGGTATTTAAGAGATGGGCCAGTACGAACGCGAAGTCCGTCTGCTTTGATTTTTACTTTGTACGTAGATTTCGTAGCTGCGTCAACCTTACCTGTACCCGTAGCTGCAAAACCTGAAACAACGAGCGCGCTCATTGCAAGTGTCGTGATTGTTCTTTTCATGAATGTTCCTCCTTGATGTAAATCGAGATCTTGTCGGAAATGACATGTATATAGAATGTGTGTGGTGTAAAGTGTGGTGAATTGAAGTAGATGATGCTGTCGTCATTTGACTAACGAGAGTATAGCATTGAAAAGTCAGACGTTTGTATTTCAATTCGATTGCTTAGATATATTCTAATAACAAATGTTGTAATATTGAATACATATTCAATCTCAGAATCCCTTAAAATCAAGAAGAATCCGTGTTACAACGAGATGAATTTGATGACAAAACGCAATCGTGGGAAATGATGAGAAAGTATGGGAGTCTAATAAAATGAGAGTAGGTAATGAGATGGATTTGACGTTTGCAGTAAATCAAAAAAAGCTTAACATTCGCGCAGTGGCGCTGTTGATTCAAGATGGACATCTCTTGATCCATCGGCAAGGAGAAGATGATTTTTGGTCATTACCGGGAGGACGGGTACAATTTGGTGAAAGTGGTGCCAAAGCGATTGAACGTGAATTATTAGAAGAATTAGGACAGTCAATCGAGCCACCGGTCTTCCGTTTCCTGCATGAAAATTTCTTTAATTACGCAGACCATCAGTTTCATGAACTGGGGATGTTTTATGAAGTGACATGTCGAGAACCACTACCACTTTCAACGGAAGACTTCTATGGTCCCGAAGGTGAAGAATTGACGTACCGGTTCGTTCCGTTCGATAAACTGGATCAATATACATTGTATCCAAGCGAATTATCAAAAATGCTTCAAACCAATATATTTCCAACGCTATTGACGAATGACATCTGACTTTTTCGGAAAAACGTTTATAGATGTATCGCAAGGGAATGGTTAATCATGTAGTTCATTCCATAATGATAAGGGAGCTGATCATTCATGAGAGAAGAGCAGTTCGAAGCGATGCATCAAGAAGCACGAGGGCAGACGCAGGAACAACAACCCGGTGTCGAGTACGCCATGAAACCGGAACCGATCTACGATGATCCGGATTATGTCGGTTCAGGAAAACTGACGGGTAAGGTTGCACTGATCACAGGTGGAGACAGTGGAATCGGTCGAGCCGTTGCTGTCGCTTATGCGAAAGAAGGGGCAAACGTCGCAATCGTATACTTAAATGAGGGAAAAGACGCAGAAAAGACGAAATCGTTGATTGAAGGCTACGGGGTCAAAGCCTTAAAAATCGCTAAAGATGTCAGTCAACCGGAAAATGCGCAAGCGATCATCGATACCGTCATTGCAGAATTTGGTCAATTGAACATTCTCGTTAACAATGCCGGAAAACAATTCCCGCAAGATGATTTCCTTGCGATCACACCAGATCAATTGAAGGAAACATTCGAGACGAATGTTTTTTCGATGTTCTATTTGATTCAGGCTGCGCTTCCACATTTGCATAAAGAAGATGCAATCATCAATACATCATCGGTGACAGCGTATCGCGGAGCACCGTCGCTGATCGACTACTCGGCGACGAAAGGCGCTATTACGACATTGACACGCTCGCTTGCTTCAAGTTTGATTGAGAAAGGAATCCGCGTTAATGCTGTCGCACCGGGACCGATTTGGACGCCTCTCATTCCAGCGACGTTCTCGAAGGAGAAAGTCGAGTCGCATGGGGAAGACACGTTAATGAAGCGTCGGGGACAACCGTCAGAAAATGCACCGGCTTATGTCTATTTGGCTTCTCGTGATTCGAGTTACATCACGGGTCAGACGATTCATATCAACGGCGGCGATTACATCACGTCTTAAGGGGGAAAACATGATGAAGAAAAATCCGAATGAAGTGCCTGAACGTGAACCGGATCATCAACCGGACGAAGTTCCGCAAGCACCACCGAGCGAGGTGCCAGACACACCACAGGAAGATCCTGTCCGTCAACCGGAACCGGATACGTTCCCAGAACCAACCGAGATTCCCGATACACCTCAGGAAGATCCAAATCCCTATTAATGAGTTGACCGTAGTCACCGTCCAAGAATCGGATGGTGACTTTTTCATGATTAAGAAGACAAACCAGCTTGACAGACAAACTGTATGGTGAGTATGATACAGAAGAGAAGTGTATTAATGTTTTAATACATTACACAGAAAAGGGAGGTCTACCGATGCAGTTCGACCAAAGAAGCCCGGTGTACCTGCAGGTCGTCCGTTGGTTCAAACAACGAATCGCGACCGAGGAATTGCAAAGCGGGCAAGAAATCCCGTCCCGCCGCGAAATCGCCGCACAGCTCGGAATCAATCCGAATACCGCACAAAAAGCATATAAAGAGATGGAGGAGCAGCAATTGATTACGACAGAACGGAATGTCCCGAGTAAGATTACACGCGATCCACAAGTCGTCCAAAAAGTACGTGCTGAGATGCTTGAAGAAGCAGTCTCTGAATTCATCGATGCCGTCAAGGCGATTCAAATTCCACTTGATGAGGTCGTCTCGAAAGTTGAGACCGTCTATCAGGAAACAGAACGGAGGAAGATCGATGCTTGAAGTTCACGGCTTGCAAAAGAAGTACGGAAAAAAACCAGTCCTTCAAGGCGTCTCGTTCTCGGTTCCGATGGATCAATTGACATGTCTGATCGGTTTGAACGGTGAGGGGAAATCGACGATCCTGAAGGCAATCGCAGGACTTGTTCCAGTCAACGCAGGAACGGTTCTCGTCGATGGCGAGATCAACCGAAATAAGATCGCCTTCGTTCCAGATATTCAGACGATGCCCGGCTACATGACGGTCGGTGACGCGCTGACATATATGGCGGATTATTATTCTGATTGGAACCAGGAGACTGCGAATGAATTGATGCGAATTTTCCAGCTACTTTCAACAGATAAGATTACCGACTTATCAAAAGGAAACCAGGCGAAGGTCAGCTTAATTCTTGGATTTGCTCTCGATCGTCCGTACTTATTACTCGACGAACCATTCGCAGGAATTGATTTGTTTACGAAAGAACAGATTGCAGGATTATTCTCAAGCCACTTCATGGAAGGGCGCGGTATCCTGATGACGACACACGAAATTCAGGAAATCGAGCATTTGATCGACCGGGTCGTCTTCTTACAGGACGGTCGAATCATCGATGAACATGAGACAGAAGAGATGCGAGAACTGTACGGGAAGTCGGTTCAGGACCGGATGCGGGAGGTCTATCAGCGATGAAACAATACATACAATTGACGAATGAAGAGATTAAGCGGAGTTTTAAGTTATATGTAATTGCCGTGCTTGTGATGGCAGTGATTGAGTTAGCATCAATCGTTGCGCAAGTCATGTACCACGAGCGGAAAGTCGAGAATTTCATGGAACTTAATCGAGTATCTGTCGCAGAAGCACTTAAACAAATCGATACACTCGGATACTCTGAGGCATCCTCTTTCTTTAGTTATATGACTCTGATCGGAATGGCGATTGTTGTCATCTATGCGATTCAAATTTGGTATCGGGATTGGTTAGGAGAAACAAAGTATATTTATCGTTTACTAATGCTTCCAGGAAATCGGGCAAGCATTTTCTTCTCGAAATTGACGACAGTCTTTTTAATCATAGTAAGTTTTATTGGCATTCAGTGGTGCGTATTGCAATCAGGTTTTTATCTATTTGATTGGTTGATTCAACCGGAATACCAAAATCGAAGTGACTTAAGTCCAGTCCGAAACGTGATGAACGATTTTTATACGATGAATCTGATCGACTTAGGAATCATTCTTGCCATTTCACTATTCATCGTCAGTTTTATTTTCTTGTTGGTTTTAATCGAACGTTCATTTCGTAAAGGAAAAGCCATTGTCAGAATTGGACTTGAAATTTTTGTTCCTGTTGCTTTAACCATTGGTATATTAGCATTTTTAGATGAAACACGTTACTTACTAGAGAAAGAGACGATGTTTCTTCTGATCGGATTAAGTCTGTGTTACTTCGTGTACATGATCTGGAAAAGTCTTCGGTTACTGCAACGAAAAATTACGGTGTAAGGAGTATACTATGCGAACCTATAAATACGTGTTATGTCTTGGAGTCATTTGTATTTTGACACTTGGAGTGTATGTCGTGTACTCTTCTTCAACAGAGGAACCTACATTCACGGTTCAAACGATACAGGGAAATCCAGAGGATCAATCTGTGAAACAGCTTCAATTTAAATTCAATGATCCTGAAAATTATAAAACAGACTACGAAGTAATGTTAAAAGGAGGAGTTGAAAAAAAGCGAATGAATTATTTATCTGAGTTCGCAAGAGATTACTCCGATGTGACGGATGCCCCACGTAGTTTTAGGCATTTCATGAGCCAAATCGAATTATCACGTTATGAGCAAGACAAAGAAGTATTTGGATTACACGTCAATAAAAACGGATCATGGGAGCTACAGTCATGGAAACGTGGAACGGAAAAGGTGCAGACCTATTCTTTACCGAAACCGGCAAAGACTAAAGGCATCTACTATAGTCCGTTTCAACGAACGAAACAAAAGTTATATGTTCAACGTATTGGCGATGTTGTACAAAAAACAGGTACAAATCATATCTATGCTATTGATTTAAAGAAAAAAACAGTCCGATTAATGGATTTACCGCTTCAACTAACAGAAGAGGATGAGGTACTCGCCATTTATCAGAACCGTGTCTTATACCGAAAGATGACTAATGATGCTAAGACTAGAGTTTATCTCAAAGACAACACAACATCGACACGATTAAAGTTCCTTGAAGTTGAAGATGCGTGGGAAACACGTGTGATAAACGAAGGGGCGGTCGTAGGGATGACAGAGAACATGACTGAAACGAAAGTGAAATGGTCGACATATGACTTACGAACGAAGCAATTCACGCAGCATCGTTATGATTTACCTAAACGAGATGCCAATGAAGTTCAACGGCATACGTCGACAATCATTGAGAACAACCTAGTTTATTCCTTTATCGAAACAAAGAAAAATGGCGTATCGGTAATCGTGCTAGATCCTCAGACAGAAGAGGTACGATATGAAGGAACGATTAAATACAATACACCTAAGAGTGACCTTCAGCTCAACGAGATGACCATCAACTGAATCATGAAAAAATAGTAAAATTTTTGAAACTTTTAGTTTTCTTCCAACGTATAAAGACTATACAAGGGGGGAACTCACATGCAATTCTTGATTTTTGTCATCTTCGCAGGTGCTATGTACTGGTTCTATTACAATTTCTTACTCGGATACCGTAAGAAAAACATCACGCTGACGTTTGACGATCGGTTTTATTCACTCGACGAACATGTCGCAGCAATCGAACAAAAGCTTGCAATGGATGGACGTTCAGCGCGTTATCTCGGTGACCGTCGCTTTGAAGTCGATGGCAAACCTTATCTGTTCCTCGAGCGGACAGTCCCAGTCGGCGGGGTTCCGACACAGCAGACGATTCTCGAGCAACAAAAAAAATAACTCTCCCGCGTTTGGGAGAGTTTTTTCGTTAGACCGGAATCCGGTCGAGGGGATGTGGTTGTTGCGACGAACGATACCAGCGCATGATCCAGTGATCAATACCGATTTGATACGCAAAGCGTCCTGCAGCAAGTAAGACGATTGAGGCTGCTAAGAACAACGGGTTTAACGCAATCGTTCCAGCAAGTAAGTAATTGAGATTCATGATGCTCCCGACGACCAGTGCAGGAACAGTCAACAGACTGAGAATCAACAAGATCCCGACGACGAGTTCCGCGAACGGAATCAAGACGTTGATCAGCCCGACGTTTGGTAAGGCGAGTTGCTCGATCCACGTCGCGTACCACGAACTGACGAGTGCGTCTTCGCCTATCGCTTTCGTTAGCGCCCCTTCAAGAAACGGTTTTGCATCAAAGCCATTGATGCACTTGCCGATTCCGGCGATGAACCACTGAATTCCGAGCCAGAGCCGGATGATTGTCAATAAACTGATTCCGATGATGTGTAATGATTTCACTTTCAGACACTCCTCTACTACAACATAGTCCCCATCATACTGAAAAATCATCAGTAAGATAGGGACTATCATCATAACGTCATCGAACCGTCATCGACCTGTTACAAAAAAGGATAAGGTAGCCATTCATGACCGCTGATCGAGACGATGACTGATTGCAGTTAATAAAGCAGCGACAAGCGCAACAAGCCCACCGACCAGTGCCGTGTTCATCATCGGACCGTTCGCATAAACGATGCCACCGAGTGCCGAACCGAAGGCAATCCCGACATTACTCGCAACCGGCATCAAGGAAGCGGCGAGTCCTTTTGCTTCCGGATTGAACTTTTCGGCGAGGTCAATCAAGTAGATTTGTGTCGAAGTCGTCAATAAAATCGACATCAATGACATCAAGGCGATGTTAAACAGACCAAGTGAAAGGGATACTGTCGTGAAGTATAATGCAGCAAGGACGATTGCTTGCACGACGAAGACGAACCGTAAGCGACCCATCGGATTTTTACTTGCAATCTTGCCGGCAAGGATGTTACTGAAGATCGAGACGACACCGTAAGCGAGCAGGATCGGACTAATCCATGTCTTCGCGATGCCGAGTTCCGTTTGCAGGATCGGCACGAGGTACGTGTAGACGACGTAAGTTGCTCCGAAGCCGAACGACGGAATGAAGAAGGCAATCAGGATCCGTGGATTAGCGAGCAATCCAAGCTGCTCCTTGATTGAACCGGAGCCCGTCGATTGCTGGACGGGAACGATCTTCCACACAGCGAGGAACGCAATCATTCCCATGACGGTCGTCAGCCAAAACGTGGCTGCGAAGCCAGCGTGTTGACCGATGAACGTACCGATCGGAACACCAAGGACGTTCGCGAGTGTAAAACCACCGAAAATGAACGAAACGGCGACACCGCGCTTCGCAACAGGTACGGCATCGCTTGCGACGACCATTGCGAGCGAGATCAAGACACCGGTCAGGATGGCTGTCAGGATGCGGGTGGCGAGCAATACTTCGTAACTTGGAGCAAAACTACTGGCAAGGTTCAGTAAGACCCAAACGAGTAACAGACGTAGAATCAGGCGACGCCGTTCCAAGTGACCGGTCAGCGACATGACAATCGGTGTACCAATCGCAAAGGAGATGGCAAATGCCGAGACGAGCGTACCGGCTGTTGCGATCGTGATATCAAGGGCTGAGGAGATTTCAGCGAGGATCCCGACGATGACGAATTCGCTTGTTCCGAGAACGAACGTCAGGAGCGACAACGTGGCGATCAACAGCCAATCGCGTCGACTTAAACGAGTAGTAGGTGACATGGATGATTCCTCAATTCTGGCGCTTGCGCGCGAAACTATGAGTAACAGGATAGCATGAAACGATTTCGTCGGGTATCGCAAAGCGAGAATTCGGGAAAAGAACCATTATTCGAAATAGCGTGTGAATTTCCAGGCTTGCTGTTTTTTGCGTATACTACAGAAGAGGACTACTGACAAAGGAGTGGAAACGATGCAAGCGACAGTGACATGGAACAAACAGATGGGGTTTAGTGGACAGACGGAATCAGGGCATCATCTTGCGATGGATGCAGCACCGGAGAACGGTGGCGAAAATCAAGCACCACGACCGACTGAACTGCTGCTACATGCCGTTGCCGGCTGTACTGGAATCGACATCGTCTCGATTTTAGAGAAGATGCGCTTGACGATCACTCATTTCGAAATGGATATCGAAGGGGAACGGGCAGAGGATCATCCGCGGCGTTTTACGTCGATCTCGATTCATTACCGGCTTGAAGGTGATCTCCCGGAAGATAAAGTCCGTCGCGCCATCTCGTTATCAAAAGATAAATATTGTTCGGTCTCGCAATCCTTGAACGCTGAAATTTCCGTCTATTATTCCATCAATGGTGTCCGGAGCGAGGATCCTTTGTGAAGAAAGTATTACTGATCGGTTGCCTGTTGCTTGCAGGGTGTGCGCAGGAGACGACGGAACCAACGAAACCATCACAACCAGCAACGAAGCAACCGACGGAGGCGAAGAAACCAAAGCCTGAGCCGACAAAGGAAGCACAACAACAAGCACGATTAAAGCAACAACTTGAAGCGATGTCGACGTCAGAAAAAATCGATCAACTGCTCTATATCGGAGTTGCCGGCACGGAACTTTCAGCAGCTGACCGGAAATTGTTGCAGACGCATGCGATCGGTGGGGTCTTACTGCTTGGTGGGAATATTACGTCAGAAGATCAACTCTTGACGTTCACGCGTGCCATTCAAGAAACGAACCAAAAACCGTATGCCTTCGTCGGGGTTGATGAAGAGGGCGGACGGGTCAGCCGGGTACCGGATCAACGGTTACGTCTCCCGACGAGTCAACGGATGGCGCAAGGTGCAGATGCTGCAAAAATGGAAGACGTCGGACGTACGCTCGGTCACCTGTCACGGTTTTATGGGTTCAACATGGACTTCGCACCGGTCCTTGACGTCAATAGCAATCCGAACAATCCAATCATCGGCGACCGTGCGTTAAGTGCTGATCCGAAGACCGTCGCGACTCTCGGTACGGCTCTGATGCACGGGATGCAAGAGACGGGAACGATTCCGGTCGTCAAACATTTTCCCGGTCACGGCAATACGAGTGTCGATTCCCATGTCGGGTTGCCGAAAGTGACAGCATCAAAGGAAGAACTGAAGCGGACGGAACTGTTACCGTTCCAAGAAGCGATTCAAGAGGGCGCCGAGATGGTGATGGTCGCCCATATTCTCTATCCCGCGTATGACGACCAAAATCCATCTTCGCTCTCGAAGCCGATCTTGACTGACCTCTTGCGTCAACAACTCGAATTCAAGGGCGTCATTATCACGGATGACCTTGTCATGGGGGCGATCACGAAACGATATGGTCTCGCGGAAGCGGCACGCCAGGCACTTGTCAATGGAGCTGATATGGCGATGTTTTCGGAAGCAGGTGCCTATCCGAAGGTTCACACCGAAGTGATGCAAGCGGTTAAAGAAAAAACGTTGTCGTCAGAGATGCTCGATGCTAAAGTGATGCGGATCTTAAAGCTGAAGCAGACCTATGCCGACAGCCAGAAGCAACAGCGACCGACGAAATCGGAGCTTATTCAGCAAGTGGAAGCGCTCAACTAGGACTAGCGAAGCAAAGCGACTCATGCTAGACTAATGGGGCAAGCCAATTAAACACGAAAAGACACTAGGGGAGTCTCGCAGCAGACTGAGACGGAAGTATCCGGACCCTTTGAACCTGATCTAGTTCGTACTAGCGGAGGGAAGTGGCTCGAAACCTTAGATATCCTTAGCGCTTCAGCGCATTTTCGGACCACTCCCTTCAACATCGGGAGTGGTCCTTTTTTCGTATCGAAAGGAAGAATATGATGCGTTTACATCTGATTTCGACGGGATCCATCAATCCACGTGATGGAGTGGAAACCTTTCAATCGCTTCAACCATATACGGATCAGCTTCATCTTCGAGAACCGAATTTGTCGGCAGCAGAATTGCTAGATTTGATTGAAGCGCTCCTTACGCAAGGGTATTCGCCTAATCAATTAACCGTTCATGACCGGGTCGACGTCGCTCATGTCGCTGGTATCGGTGTGCAGTTGACTCGACGATCCTTATGTGTCCGCGATGTTCGGCGTCACTTTCCGGATCTCATCATCGGGAAATCCGTCCACTCTCTGGCAGAAGCACTTGCGGCAGAAGCAGAAGGAGCCGACCGACTGCTGTACGGTCATATTTATCCGACAGCGTCGAAACCAAACGTGCCACCGCGAGGGATCGACGCTCTCAAACAAGTCGTTACTTTCACGACGAAACCAGTCATCGCAATCGGCGGGATCACTCCTGATCGCATTCCTGAGATCGCAGCGACCGGTGCAAGCGGAATCGCCGTCTTATCCGGTATTCTCGGTCAAGCGGACCCGCATGCTGCCATTCAGCGTTATCAGGGGGTACGGGTATGACGGATCACATCATCATCGGTGGTGGAGTCATCGGTTTGACGCTTGCTTACAGTCTCGCTTGTCAGAACGAATCCGTTCTTGTCCTTGATCGCGGAACATGCGGACAAGGGACGAGTCGGGCGGCTGCCGGGATGCTTGCGACGGACATCGAGCTGAGAGAAGAATTGCATACGCTTGCCGCGCGAAGTCGCCGTCTGTATCCGTTACTTGCGCGACGCCTCACGCGCGAGACCGGGATCGATTGTGGCTACCGGGAACAACCATTTTTATTGAAACGAAATGGGCAAGAATACTTATTTCCATCGGTCGGTCAAATCGATCCGCGACGACTAACGACTGCATTGATGCATGTCTTACGAAATCGTGGGGTACCAATCGAAGAACAGGTGGACGTCACGCGAATCGAGGAGAGTAATGATTTCATTAGGGTTGAGTCGAACACGGGAACGTGGACGGGACGAACGGTGACGGTTGCAGCCGGACGCGGGTCCCAAGCCTTGCTCGATACAGCTGGCATTTCGATAGCGACATATGGGGTCAAAGGGGAGTGTCTCGCAGTCCGTCTCGCGGGTCAGCCGTTACGCTCGATCCTGTTTGATGACGCCGTCTACCTCGTACCGAAAGCGGACGGACGGATATTGATCGGTGCGACCGAACTACCGCAAGACGAGACGATCGGTGTTAGTGTCGCAGGAGTCACGTCACTGCTTCAAGCAGCAGAGCGTCTCTATCCACCGATCCGTGATGCAATCATCGAAGAAGTCTGGTCAGGCGTACGACCACAAACAGAGTTCGGCTTGCCATATATCGGAGTCGCCGATTCATCCCGTCGGATCTTTATAGCGACGGGGCATCATCGGCATGGCATATTACTCGCACCGGCGACAGCGGAAGTTTTGGCAAACACATTACGGTTGATCCTAAAGGAGGAAGTCCGATGAATATTACGATTAACGGCAACGACCACACCATTGAACAGATTGAGACGATTGAGGATATGCTCACGCAACTTGGCTTAGGGGAAAAACTCGTCATCGTCGAACAGAACCGACAGATCATCGACCGCGGAGCTTACAATCAAACGGTCGTTCGGAACAATGACACATTCGAAATCGTTCATTTCGTAGGAGGAGGATAAAGATGTTGAAAATTGGAGAAAAGACATTCGAATCACGGTTATTACTCGGAACGGGGAAATATACGGATGCTACGGTGCAGCAAGAGGCAATTGATGCGTCCGCTTCACAAATCTTGACGTTCGCCGTCCGGCGGCTCGATCTCTTCGACAAACAACAACCGAATTTCTTGGAGTCGCTTGATTTAACAAAATATGATTTACTACCGAATACGGCTGGTGCGAAGACAGCGGAAGAAGCGGTTCGGCTAGCAAAACTTGCGCGGGCATCCAGTATGTGCGACATGGTCAAGGTCGAAGTGATTGGGTGCGATAAGACATTACTACCTGACCCAATCGAGACGTTACGGGCTTCTGAAGAGTTACTTAAAGAAGGGTTCGTCGTCTTACCGTATACATCGGACGACGTCGTCCTTGCACGACGACTCGAGGAACTCGGCTGTCATGCCATCATGCCGGCTGCGTCACCGATCGGTTCCGGGCAAGGCATCCTCAATCCGCTCCACCTAAAGTTCATCATCGAGCAGACGACGGTGCCTGTCATCGTCGACGCTGGCATCGGTTCACCCACTGACGTCGCCTATGCAATGGAACTGGGAGCGGATGGTGTCTTATTGAACTCCGCTGTCGCCCATGCCCAGGATCCAGTCAAGATGGCGCACGCGATGCGACTAGCCGTCGAAGCAGGGCGCTTCGGCTACGAAGCGGGACGAATCGAGAAGAAACAGTATGCAGTCGCGAGTAGTCCAACGAGTGGATTGATTCGATGACACGTTATTCACGTCAAACTCGATTTCAACCGATCGGAGAAGCAGGACAAGCACGCTTCGCAACAGCAAAGGTACTAATCATCGGGATGGGGGCACTCGGAACAGCATCGGCAGAACAACTCGTTCGCGCTGGTGTCGGCGTCGTCCGAATCGTCGACCGCGATTATGTCGAGTGGAGTAATCTACAACGGCAACAACTCTATACGGAGGATGATGCACGGCACAGCGTACCGAAGGCGATTGCTGCAAAAGAGCGGCTTGAAGCAATTAATTCGACGGTGACGATCGAAGCACATGTATTAGATGTCGACCGAGCAGCGCTGACGTGGCTTCTCGATGATATCGATCTCATCATCGATGCGACGGATCATTTCGATATTCGTTTACTGATGAACGATATGGCATTGTTGCGCTCGATTCCGTGGATTTACGGCGGCTGCATCGGCAGTTACGGGATTACTTTCACTGTTCGCCCGGGAGAGACGCCATGTCTGCATTGTCTGCTCGATCAATTACCACGTGATCAGGAGACGTGTGATACGGCGGGAATCATCGGTCCAGCTGTTCAGATGGTCGCCTCTCTACAAGTGACGGAAGCGTTGAAGTGGTTGAGCGGGAAGACGGACGCGCTGCGGACACGTCTGCTTGCCTTTGACGTGTGGTCGAATACATTCCAACAAATCAACGTCCAGTCACTGAAGCAAACAGAGTGTCCCTCGTGCGGCATCGAGCCGTCTTATCCTTATTTATCGAATCAAACGGTGCGTTTCACGGCACTGTGCGGTCGCGATGCCGTTCAAATCCGTGGAGACGGACAGCGAGATCTCGAACAATTAAAACAACGCCTCCAGCCGGTTGCGTCGATTTCCGCCCATAACCCATACTTGCTGGCGTTTACGACGGATGAGCATCGAATGGTCGCCTTTCGAGATGGTCGTGTCTTGATTCATGGTGAAGCGGATCCTGTTAAAGCAAAACGACTGTATCACGCCTATTTCGGATAAACGTTCATAAAACAGTAAAACTAATTTTAAAAATATATGTTTTAAATGTTTAAAAAACAGGTAAATAAGACTTCAGACATAAATCGGTCTACAGGTTTTGAACGTGAAGAGGAGTGATTCAGATGAAACAAGAATTCGATCCGATGAAGGATCAAGCACAGACGGAAGAAACACAGGCGGTTGTCCAGCAAGCCAACTGGAATCCGGACCGGTACCGGACGAACTTGAACCCATTCTATCTGTCACCTTGTAGTGTCGAACGTAGAGAAGATGTGCATCAGGATGCATCGAAGATTCTCGAAGTCGAGACGTCGTCGCCCCTCCAACAACTTTTTGAACACAATCAAGCAACGCATACATCCGAACCAACGGGCAAAAAATTTAAGACAGGCATCGTCGTTGGTGTCGGTGCGATCATCGGCGGATCAGTTTCTGTGATTCGTTCCGTCCAACGTTTTAGAAAGCAACGGACGAAGTAATACGCTCGTTGTGAAAGCGCAAAAAGCAGGAGGCATTTGCCTCCTGCTTTTTTTTGCAACCTCTTCATTTCACAAAGAAAAGAAGGGATTTTCGTATGTATATTGTTTCTATTTTGATATTTCTAGATTTATCAGTTAGTTACGTTATCAAACGCGGTAGATTTACCGTTTACGTAAACATCGATGATTTCATGTTCAGGATCTAATGTTAATTGATAGACGTGTTGTTGCGCATTCTTACTAGTATCGTTAGATTCATCTAATTTTATCTTCACCGTATCTTCTTGTGCTTCGAGATCAGTAGCAACTGATTTTTTTGTGTGATACACAACATAAGAAGTATCGTCCTTCGTGTTGATCAATTGCAAAGTAGAATCAGGATCAAGTTTCGTTTGTAAATCGTTAGGTATTGTCTTTAACTCACTAAAACTGAGTTTAGACTCGTTGATGCCACAGGCTGACAAAGTAGTACATAATACCGTCAACAGTATAAGTTTCTTCATGCTTTTCCCCCCAAGTTATCTAATGAGATGTATGTATTGTATTTTAACAGTTCTTTAAAGTATGCTGGTCTCAAAAAACAATAAAATTTTCTATAATAGACATATTATTGATTTATAAAAAACTGGATGATCGAGTACATATTTTTAATTTACTTCTTATTATGGTTATAAATAGAGATATAGTGTTAAAGTAAAACAATTATAAGTGAATTAGTAATTGGAGGGTTTGAATTGCGTAAGATGGGGTTCTGTTTTGTATTGGTAGCTTTAACTAAACTATGGCTATCTATATACTTAGCTGAGTTTTATTTTCTTAGAAAGCTAGAAGTATATAATAGTGTCGAAGGTGATGCGATAGATATGATTCCGAGTATTATTTGGTGGATCATTATTTTGGAATGTATCATTGGAATTGCTTTGATTGTTTCAGATGGGAAAATAAAACTAAAACATACTGTAGATAAAGCGTAAGCATTTTATCTATTATTTATTGAACATAAAGTGTAGTTTTTCTCTTAATCGAGAAGAACTACACTTTGTTTGTTTCTTCAGCATGTACGGCTGATTCATTATGCAACACAATAACTTCTGCTTTTAGTGTTCCAAACGGATGTTCGTCGCAGAACGAACGCTCGCATGCTACACTTAAGCTACTATATTTAAAAAGTGAGTGTGATGAAGATGAAATGGATACATACTGCCGATTGGCATCTCGGTAAAATCGTTCATGGCGAGTCGATGCTCGGGAACCAACGGGCGGTCCTGAGCGAGTTTTTGACACTCGTCGATCGCGAACAACCGGATGCAATCGTCATTGCGGGTGACTTATACGACCGTGCCGTCCCGCCGACAGAAGCCGTTGAACTACTCGATGAGACGCTCGCTGCTCTGATTCTTGACCGGGACATACCGGTCATTGCGATCAGCGGAAATCATGATTCAGCCGAACGGTTAAGTTTCGGAACGACGTTACTTCAACGGGCGGGTCTACACCTTGTTGGAAAATTGACGCCGGTCATCAAGCCGGTCGCGATCAAGGGAGTATCATTTTACCCGGTGCCGTTCGCTGATCCTGCGACCGTCCGGTATGTGCACAATGATGAAACGATTAAGACGCATGATGACGCAATGCGGACGATCCTTGCCGGATGTGTCCCAGACGGACCGAGTGTTCTCGTCGGTCATGCCTTTGTCATCGGTGGACTCGAGACAGATTCGGAGCGGCAATTATCCGTCGGAACGGCAGGGCAAGTTAGTGCGAGCCAGTTTGCACCGTTTACCTATACAGCACTCGGTCATTTGCACAACCCGCTTGCAATTCAATCCGAGACGGTCCGATACAGCGGATCGCTCTTGAAATATTCGTTTTCAGAAGCACATCACGTCAAAGGCGTCGATGTGTTGACGTTGAACGATACTGGTACGTTCGATCGTCGATTCGAACCGCTTGCACCAAAACGTGATTTGCGAGAACTGACTGGTAGTCTCGATGAATTGACGGATCCTGCGTTCGTTGCGACGCAAGTCACGGATGATTATTTAAAAATCAACCTGACGGACGGCGAAGCCTTGATGGATCCGATGGGCAAGCTGAAAAAAATCTATCCGAACATCCTGCACCTCGAGCGAATCGGATTCGTCCGCGAGAGTACGCGGGCGGTCAAAGCATCGCGTGAGCAGGTCAAGGATGCTTCTGTTGCGGATCTGTTCAGTGAATTTTATGAAGCAGTTCGTGAGAAGAAGCCGACGGAAGCGATGCGAGCCGTCTTGAAGGAGGAAGCGACATGCGCCCAGAACGACTGACATTACGCGCCTTTGGTCCGTTTGCTGGTGAAGAGACGATTGATTTCACGGCACTTGCTGGACGGACGATGTTCGTCATTTCCGGGAATACAGGGGCTGGGAAAACGACGATTTTTGATGCATTGACGTTCGCCCTGTATGGTGAGACGTCCGGTGGTGAGCGGGAAATGAGTGAGTTGCGAAGTCATTTTGCCGTACCTGAACAAAAGACGGAAGTCGAACTGGAGTTTACGCTCAAAGGGGAACGGTATCGCATCATCCGGCAACCGAGTCAACCGCATCCGGTCAATAAAACCGGCTATTCGCATGAAGCAGAGTTCGCTCGGTTCGACGGCGTGGCGTGGAAACCACTTGCCATCAAGATTCCGGAAATCAAGCAGCGCGTTCAAGAATTGATCCAGCTCGACCATAAACAGTTTTCACAAATTCTCCTGTTGCCGCAAAATAAGTTCCGGGAACTGTTGATGGCAGAGTCAAAAGATAAATTACAGATTCTCAAACAACTGTTCAAGACGGAACATTATGGTGAGTTCCAACAACGCTTGCACCGACAAGCGCTCGATCTTGCGGCACGCATCAAGGAAACGAAGACGAAACAATGGGCCAAGCTTGAGGAGTTACCCCTACAAGCAAACTGGAGTGAATTAACGGAAGCGGACATCCGGTTACGAATGGAAGCGTTGACGACGGAACGGGATGAGTGGTTGACAGCGGCTCATGAAGCGGAGCAACAAACACGTACGATCGTCGAGAACAAAACGACACGGTTGCAACAGGGCGAACAACTCGAAGCAGCTTTCCAAGAGCAAGAGCAACTTCAACGGACGGAGCAGTTGTTGCTTGAACGATCATCAGACATTAAGCGGATGCAAGAAGAAGCAACGGCTGCCGAACGTGCTCAAATCGTCGCACCACTTTTTGATCAATGGCAACAAGATCAAGAACAGCTAACACGAATCAAACGGCAACAGCAGGAAACCGAACAGCACGTCACGCGCTTGACAGAGCGGCAGGGCACCGTTCAAGACAAAGTGAATCAACTACTGGCGGAAGAACCGCAGATTGAACAACTGAGTCGTCGACTTGAGAAAATTCAAGAAGAATGCGAACGGTTGGAAGCGGAGACCCTTTTACGGCAACAACAGCAACAACTGACAGAACGCTTAAAGCAACTTGATCCGGAACCGTTCCGGAAACAACTTGAACAAACGCGGACGGAGCGAAAGACCGTTCAGGAACAGCTACGACCATTGCAGAACGTCGGAGCAGAACGCTTACAGGCGCAAGAACGACGCTTCACCCTGCAACAGTTGGCGACGAAGTTCGCAGAGTATGACAAATTGGAAGCAGAGCGACAGCAGTTGATCGTCCGCGGTACAAGCGTCCGGAATCAAAAAGAGGCGGCAGCGCGTGCGTATGAAGTAGCTCGTAAAAGTGAACGGGAACAACTGGCTGCTGAACTTGCGAAGGGATTGACGGACGGGCTGGCTTGTCCTGTCTGTGGCAGTACATCGCATCCGCAACATGCTATCGCCGTCGCACAGGAACTATCGGTCGATGTAGCACAACAACGGTTCTTAGAAGCACAACAAGCGCATCAAGAGTTACAAGCCTCTTACCGGACGGTTGCAGAGCGTCTGCAACAACTGACGATCGAGATTCAAAAGACGAGTGAAAACAAGTCATCTCATGCGGATGTTTCAGCACAGCTTCGGGAAGTCGAACAGACGGAAGCCCGATTAGCGTCAGCACAGACGGAAAAAGCGCGTCTTGAGACTCGCCTGCAACAACTCGAGCAATCCATGGATCAGCTACAACTGAAAATCGATGCAATGATCAAAGACCGGACCGTCATCGAATCGGAAATGGCACACTTGTCTGGTCGCCTAAGTCAATCAGGAGAGTCCACGAAATCGCTACCAGCACTCCGTGAGGAACAACAACAGGCAGAAACACGTATCGAGCAGTTTAAGCAAGACAAACAGCAACAGCTACACGAGAAGGAACAGCTCGATCGTGACTTCGCGGAACACCAAGGTCGATTCCGTCAATTGACTGAGGCATCTGCTGAACAAAGCGACCGATTAACGAAACGCGAAAAGGAATTACACGCAGTCTTGGCAGAAGAAGCGTTTCCGACGATTGAAGCCTTCCGCGATGCGAGACGGTCTCGTGACGAACTCCGTCACCTCCAAGAATGTTTGGAACAAGATCGTCTAGCGCGGCAGGAATTGAAGCTGAAACAGGAACAAGCTCGCTTGAAGACGGAAGGTCAAGTGCGTCCGGATCTTGAACTGTTGCGGATGGACTTGAAGACGGCGTCGCTCGAACTGACGGAGCGGACCGATCGACGTGTCGGGCTCGAGAAGGAACGCGCACATATTGATCAGTTGATAACGGCGTGGGAAAACTTGCAACGCCAAATCGAAGATGAGGATGCGAGATATGGGGTCATTGGTGAACTCGCTCGCGTCGGTGTCGGCGAGAACGCACAACGGATGACGTTCGAAACGTACGTTCAGACGGCATACTTCGATGAGATCTTGTTCGCCGCAAACCGACATCTGCATGAGATGACATCGGGTCGTTTTCAGCTCGAGCGAAAAACGGAGGCAGGAAAAGGACTCAAAAAATACGGACTTGATTTAAATGTCTTTGACGCGTACACGTCGCAAACACGTCACGTCAAGACGTTGTCCGGTGGAGAAAGCTTCAAGGCGTCCCTTGCACTTGCGCTTGGACTATCGGAAGTCGTGCAAGAAGCAAGTGGAGGAGTATCGCTTGAGACGATGTTTATCGATGAAGGATTTGGAACACTTGATCCGGAATCGCTTGAACAAGCGATCGAGACGTTGCTCTCGATTCAAGCGAGCGGCCGTATGGTCGGAATCATCAGTCATGTGCAGGAGCTGAAGTCACGTGTTGATGCGAAAATCGAGGTCAAGCAAGGAAAAACGGGGTCGACGATAGCATTAGTCGTCGAGTAAGGAGATCAGAACGATGGAAACACGAAACATGGTCACGAAATCACAAATCAAAGAGGCGTTACGCGAATTAGGTGTGACGCCCGGTATGAAACTGTTCGTCCATACGTCACTTAAACAAATCGGCTGGATTCCCGGTGGCGTACAAGCGTTGATCGAAGCCTTGCAGGAGGTCGTCACGACGGAAGGGTTAATCATGATGCCGGCGCAAAGTACCGATAATTCGGATCCGAAGAACTGGAGCCAACCGGCTGTACCGGAAGAATGGTGGGAAACGATCCGCCGGGAGATGCCGGCATATGACCCGGCAAAAACGGTCACACGCGGCATCGGTCGTGTACCGGAGGTCTTTCGAACGTATCCCGGCGTCGTTCGAAGCGATCATCCGATGTGGTCGGTGACCGCATGGGGGAAGGATGCGGCGACATTCGTTGCCGATCATACACTAGAAAATGGCTTCGGTCCGGGTTCACCGATTGAACGCTTCATCGAGGCCGACGGTCAAATCCTGCATATCGGTTCGCCTTGGGATACGACGACCGTCTGGCATTATGCCGAATACGGACTGAATCGCCCGGACGTCGAGGACGGTTGTAAAGTCAGAGAAGGAACGACGGAACGGTTCATCCATTACCGACACCGTCAAGTCGATAGTGATGCATTTGGTCCGATCGGGGAAGCGCTCGAAGGGTCGGACTTCGTGACGTCCGGTTTGATTGGGCAAGCGAAATCACACCGCATCGATGCCAAAGCCTCGATCCCAGTCGTTATGTTGCAATTAAAAGCACTCGATCAATGGTTATTTTGAAACTTTTTCGGGAAGCTTTCGTAATACAAAGCAGAATCATAAAAAGGAGTGAATGCAATGGCTTCACGTTTTAAAGTTAACCCGGCATTGCGTCGTGGCTTCGATACGGCACGTGTCGGAGAACGACCGATGACGAAAAGCGGGACGATGAGTAAGATTTTCTTACTGCTCGCTCTCGTCACGGCAGCAGCAGGTGGAAGTTGGTTCTTCCTCGCAGAAAACCAAGGATTGATGTTCCCAGCCTTGATTGGTGGACTGGTCATCGGTCTAATTCTTGCCTTGGTCATCACATTCAAACCGGCGACGGCACCGGTTCTTTCACCGGTCTATGCGATCGTTGAAGGGGTGGCAGTCGGAGCGTTATCGCTCATGTTCGAAAGCATGTATCCAGGAATCGTCGGGAAGGCAGTCGTTGCGACATTCGTCGTTGCATTTGCGATGTGGTTCGTCTACTCGACAGGCATGATAAAAGTGACGCAACGTTTCCGTTCTGCGGTAACAGCAGCGATTCTCTCGATCTTCGTCTTGTATGCAGTCAACTTGATTCTCTCGTTATTTGGTGTCGACCTCCCATTCATGACAGGTAGCTCACCGCTTGCGATTGGTATTCAGTTCGTCATCGTCATCGTGGCATCCCTGTCACTCGTGATGGACTTCGATTTTATCTCGCAACAAGTTCGTGCGGGTGCTCCGAAATCGATGGAGTGGGTTGCAGCATTCGGATTGATCGTGACGATCATCTGGCTCTATATCGAATTACTCGATCTCTTATATCGCCTCGCGGCGCGGGATTAACAGCAACGGAGCTGACTCAAAAGTCAGTCTCTACAAAGATAGGGGTGGCAGAATGATGATCTGCCACCCCTATCTCGTAATAAAAAAAATGACTCGTCACACGCAACTCCTACAGGAAAAAGCGCATTTATGCGCTGTCAGAGACAATCAAGACCCGCTTTCCTGCTTGAATGAAGCAGGAAAACTGGCTTGTGTCTCGCCTGAGGAAAGGGCGTGAAAAGACGCGTCATTCTTTTTGTTGAGTCAGCCTCGTTTTTTGTCGCAAGCAGGGATGATTATGTGAAATGAGAAATAAAAGAGTGGTGAAACGAGAAGGAGGATCCCATATGAAAGAACGTATCGTCATTGGAGCAGGACCGTACCACAACAATCCCGGTTGGTATCATACACAGGAAGATGAGCTGAATCTACTCAATCGGTCCGATTGGGAACGATTGTGTTCGAACGACACGTTGCAAGCGATTCTTGCGGAACATGTCTGGGAGCACTTGACGTTCGAAGAAGGAATTGACGCGGCACGTCATTGTTATACATACCTTGCACCAGGGGGATACGTCCGTTGTGCTGTGCCGGACGGTTATTTTCGGGATGACGCATACCAATCGATTGTTCAAGTCGGTGGACCCGGTCCAAATGACCATCCAGCGGCGAGTCACAAAATCGTTTATACGCACGAAACATTACGACAAGTATTTAAAGAGGCTGGATTTCAGGTGCGTCTTCTCGAATATTTCGATCAGGATGGAATCTTCCATCAAGCGGACTGGGATGGCGCAGACGGTGTCATTTTCCGTTCGAAGCAATATGATCCCCGGAATGCAGAACAGATGAGATTTCCTTCGTTGATTCTTGATGCAATCAAATCGAAATGACAAATAACGGTGAGCGCCCAAATAGGTGCTCACCGTTTTCTTATGAATGAAATCCTTCCTTGATCGTTCGCAGTAACACACGCGCACTGGGCGATAAAGTCGCCTCCTTTTTCCAAATCAAATGGACGTCCGAGACGACGGGAGGATCAAGGGGAAGAAAGATTAGATCGGAAGCGGTCGTATCGATGATGCCATCGATTGCTAGAGCGTGACCCACTCCTTGGCGTACGAGTAAGGACGCATTGAACAACAGATTATATGTTCCGATGATTTGACAATCCTCAAGCGTTAGACCACTCTGTTCACGGAAATACGTATCGAGTTGTGTCTGCTCGGATAAGAGTAATGGGAGGGTGACAAGTTGTTCTCGTGAAATCGACTTAGACTGTGCGATCGAGGCATCACGACGTGTTAAGATTCCCCAACGGTCCTGACCGGGCAACCGTAAGGAATGAAACGCGGATACATCAAACGGAGCAATGACAAGTCCGAAATCGAGCAATCCCTTTTCGAGCCGGTCGAGTACATCATTCCCATTGCCGCTATACATACGAATCGTTACATCAGGATGAATGGTGTGTAAGTCTCTAAACGCTTCCAACACCGTCGTCAATTGTTGAGTTTCGCCACCACCGATATGAATTTCACCCGTCAATACTTCTTTTGTGTTCAAGTCGACCAATACCTTATCTGCTAGTGTAACCATCTCGCGTGCGCGCTCTTCAAAGAATCGTCCCTTTTCAGTCAAACGTAGCCCTTGCTTCGAGCGTTCGAACAATTCGACCCCGATCGTATCTTCTAGTTGTTGCAGCTGACGCGATAATGCCGGTTGCGACAAACGAAGGATCCGTGCCGCCTTTGTAATGTTTTTTTCTTCGACTAAAGCTAAAAAATAGCGTAGTTGTTGTAATTCCATCATTTCACCTCTATCCATGCAAAAATCGTATGATTTATTACTTAATATTAGCATTAGACATGAATGGTTGTCAGCCGTAAGATGAGACCAAGCGATCGAGAGAAAGGAGGATGTACGATGACTGAACTGCAAACCTATGTAAGAGAACGTACGATTCTTCCAGCGGATCCGGTCCTTGAGCGCATTCATGCCATTCAAGATGAAATCGAACCGGAATTACAGCGATTGAATCAAGCGGTCTCACAAGAAGAGAGAAGACGGGCACTTGCCGTGATCACAGGGCAAGACATTGATTCGTCTGTTAGAGTCTTAACGCCTCTATTTACGGATTTCGGACGGCATCTATCCATCGGTAAGCATGTTTTCCTCAATCGAGGTGTCATGTTCACGGATCTTGGGTCGATTCGGTTAGACGATCATGTCTTAATCGGTCCATTCGCACGGTTGCTGACGGTCAACCATCCGGAAGCACCAACGAAAAGAGGTAGCGTTGAGACAGCACCGATTCATGTCGGGCGTAATGCTTGGATTGGCGCTGGGGCGACGATTTTGCCTGGCGTGACGATTGGTGAGGATGCGATCGTCGCAGCGAACGCCACGGTTACACGTGATGTTCCGCCCCGTACGATCGTCGCAGGTACTCCGGCGAGAATCATTCGAATGGTTGAGATGTCGGATGAGTAGATGGTACGGTTGTCTACTTGCATTTTTTCTATTGAGTGGATGCACCGACATGAAAGAATCGTCACGACCGAGTGAATTAGAACAAAAGGAGTTGAAAAGCGTCTTGCTCCAAATCGATGAAACAACCGTCCCGATTCGTTTTGCGGACAATGAGACAGCGATGGCACTGCAAAAAAGACTGCCGTTGACGATGCAGATGAAAGAGATGAATGGGAATGAAAAGTATCATTACGTTCCATTCTCGTTACCGACGAATCCAAAGAATGTCGGAACGGTCCAAGCGGGTGATCTCATGTTGTATGGATCAGATTGTCTCGTCCTGTTTTACGAGACGTTCCAGACAGATATTCCATACACACGAATTGGTTGGGTCGAACCGAATCGACTACCAGAACTATTATCAGCTGATACAGTACGTGTTCAAATGAGCACGGAACGATAAGAAAACAAGAGAGGACGTCATTAACATGGCCATTCAAGGTAAAGTCATTATCATCACAGGAGCAAGTTCAGGTATTGGAGAAGCAACGGCACGCTTACTCGCACGACAGGGAGCAAAGCTTGTCTTAGGATCGCGTCGTAACGATCGGCTGGCGAAACTCGTTGATTCGATTCAAGCGGACGGTGGGAAAGCAATATACCAAGAGACAGACGTCGTGAAACTAGAGGATAATCAACGACTTATCGAAGCAGCATTGACGGCGTATGGTCGAATTGATGCGATTTTCCTTAACGCGGGGCTGATGCCGAGTTCTCCACTATCTGCTTTACAAGTAGACGAGTGGAATCAAATGATTGACGTCAATCTCAAAGGTGTCTTGAACGGGATTGCAGCTGTCATGCCGACATTCACTTCCCAACGTGCGGGGCATATTCTGACGACCTCATCCGTAGCAGGTCTTAAGGCGTATCCGGGTGGAGCCGTATATGGCGCAACGAAATGGGCAGTACGTAACTTAATGGAAGTCTTACGGATGGAGTCGGCGCAAGAAGGAACGAACATTCGAACGGCAACGATTTATCCGGCAGCGATTCATACCGAATTACTCGAGACGATTTCACACGGAGAGTCACTTGACGGAATGACGGCACTGTATGACCAGTATGGTATTTCACCAGACAGTATCGCACGGATCGTCGCCTTCGCGATCGATCAACCAGAAGATACGAATGTGAGTGAATTTACGGTTGGTCCGACGACTCAACCATGGTAAAGAAAGGAGGAGTATTGATGTTTCCACGAGGTGAAAAGAACGAAGTGTATCAAGCGGTGTTCACGGGTGTCAGTTATTTAGCATCACTCGTCGACGAATCGTTACCCGTTTCCGTCTCGCACGTGACATTCGAGCCCGAGACACGGAATCATTGGCACATCCATGATGGAGGATATCAAATTCTACTCGTCACGGAAGGGGAAGGCTGGTATCAAGAAGAAGGACGACCCGCTCGACATTTGCAAGCAGGAGATGTTGTCGTCACGCATGATGGTGTGAAGCATTGGCATGGGGCAACACGCTCTTCCTGGTTTTCGCACATTGCGATCACTGCTGGAACTCCCATTTGGCTCGAGGCAGTTTCGGACGAACAATATGAAGTAACGGAATGAAGAAAAGACCATCTGACGCATGCGTGTCAGATGGTCTTTTTGTTCAAAGTCTGTGCTCGCTTTTTAGTTGATCAACATATTGTTTAGCTTCGAGTAAGGATAAACCGAGTGATTCGCGAACGCGTTTAACTGCTTCGACCATTTTGCCTTCTTTGAGCAACTGAACCAGTTCGACTTGTAACGCTGCTTCTTCTAAAGACACTTCGTTCAGACCGAGGTGTTCCTCGATTCGTTGCAATTTTTTTAGAATCGTTTGTTGGCGGCGTTTTGCTTCGTCCGCTTTTTGCGATAAGGACATCCAAATGAAGAATAAGACAATCAGTGGTGCGAACGTGACGACAGAATCCATAGTGAACACCTTCCTTTGTTTCACCGTACCATAGGATAGTCACCATAACAAATAGTGGAAAATGAGGTGGAAATTGATTATGCTGATATAGTGGAAAAGAAAGGGTTAATATGGAAAGGAGATAAATCTAGTGGACAATGTGTTAGTGACATTTTTGCCATTCTTGATTCAAGTTGGACTGCTCATGGTGCTGTTCTTCTTCGGAACGTTCGGTTTGTTCTTCTTCGTCAAACGAAGTTCATATCATAATAGCCGGTATTACCGACTGACACGCGAGCCGTTTTTACGGATTGTTCGTGATAAAGGAAAATGGGGCGAGTACTTGACGACACGTCAACTCGATCAAGTGTCCGGATACGGCACGTATGTCTTTAATACATACTTACCACGTGCGCGTGGAGAAGGAACGACGGAAATCGATGTGACGTTCATTCATGAAAGTGGCATCTATGTACTCGAATCGAAAAACTACAGCGGGTGGATTTTCGGACGCGAGCAGGACCGTCAGTGGACGCAGCAGTTCCAGAATCGCTTCAAACAACGGTTTTATAATCCGATCAAACAAAATGAAGGGCATCTCAAAAGCATGCAACGCTTCTTAGAAGGAACGGATCCTGCGCTCTTTCACTCCTTGATCGTTTTCAGCGAACGCTGTGAACTGAAAAAAATCACGGTCGATTCAGCGCATGTCCGTGTCTTGAAACGAAACATCTTACGTAAGACGATCGAGCAACTCGCGACAGAAAAGCCGTTGACACCGAGTCAAGTCGATACGATTGCAGGAAAACTCGGTGTTCATTCACAAGTCGATCGTGCCACCCAACAAGCGCATATCGATGGGATTCGTCAACGACAGGCAAAATGAGACCGTTGACGAGCTCATTCTCCTTCAGGTATAGTGAATAAATAATAAGTAGTGCAACTATATGGAGATGATGGGATGAAAGAATCGGAATGGTCGCTTGGAATGCAATTATCCCGTAGTTATTATGCGTTCAAACGTGCTGCTGCTAAACGGATGGAAGCGTTCGGTCTGACACCAGAGCAGTTTTCTGTCCTGAGCGAACTTGCTAAACAAGATGGTGTTTCGCAAAAGCAGCTGGCACTCGTGACAGAACGTGATCAAACGACGATCGGTAAGATTCTCGATAAGCTCGGTAAAAAAGAACTAATCGTTCGGACGCCGGACCCCCGGGACCGACGAGCGGTTCTGCTCTTGATGACACGAGAAGGACGCGACATCGTCGATCGCCTCGGGCCAGAGCTCGATCAGCTACAACTCGAAGCGTTCCGTGGACTATCGCGAGAGCAAATCGAGCAATTAAAAGTAACACTTGAGACCATTCACCGGAATGTGACGTGAATGGTTTTCCTTCGGACATATAGTTGCACGTGATATTATAAGTAATGCATGTAAAAGGAGATTGTAATATGAAAGCATGGAAAGATGTCTGGTCAATGACACAAACGAAAGTGGGGCTCGTCTTCGCAATCGTCGTACCGCTCTTGTTCCTCGTTGTCTGGATGACGGGTTACCAAGGAACGACAGAACGTCTTGATCAATTAAATGTTGGGGTCGTCGCAGAAGCGAATGATCCGTTCATCCAGTCGTTGCAACAAGCACCGTTCACGGTTCAGACGGTTGCAACAGAAACAAAAGGGTTGCAAGCACTTGATGCGAATGAAGTCGATCTCGTCTTACAAAAAGATGATGCAACGCATCAACTAACGGCACACGTCAGTCAGACGAATGCGGAATTCGCAAATGCAATCCTCGAGAGAGCAACGGAAACGATCAGCAAACAGTTGAATGGTGAGCCGACGTTCACGACGTCAATCGTTACGGAACATGCCGTCTCGGATTTTGCTTTATCAATGCTTCCGCTCGTTCTCGGTTTTGTCATTTACATCGCAATGATGACGATGGGGATACAATTTAATCTCGTCAGTACGATTTTAAAGAGTCGTCACACAAAATGGGATCTCTTTTGGAGTCGCCAACTCTTGCACGGCATCGTCTTACTCGTCGTACCGTTACTCCTCGTCTCGATGGCGCATCTATTGACAGATATCACGACACCGTTCGTGAAGTTATGGGCATTCGAGCTCCTCGTTGTTGCGACCTGTATCGCCGTCACGCAGATGAACTTTGCGATATTCGGACCGGTGGCGCCACTCATTAATGTCGCCTTGATTCCGTTCCAGTTGATGACTGCCGGAAATATTGTCCCGGCGAAGATGCTGGCACCATTTTATCAATCGCTCGGAACGTTCCTGCCTGTTCCAAATGCCGTCTCTGGTTTCGGTCGATTATTATTCATGGATGGATCAGTCGGGACGCAAGTCCTTCATCTATCCTTACTTTTTGTTGGTAGTTTCTTGGTGACGTGTCTCATTACAGTCTGGAAAAGAGAGGGCGTTAGGCAGCAAGCCATGGCTTGAAAAATAAAAAGATAAGTAAGAATCGGACATGTTTGAGCCTAGCTCAGACATGTTTTTGTTGTCAAATGATACAAAATAGGATATTTTTAGTATATCGGTAGCCGATATAACGGATGGTGTAATAAGGGGTGTGAAAATGTCACGTGCGGATCAAGCGACAGCATTAACAGAAGCTGTCTATTATATTTTGCTTTCGCTCCAACAACCGCGCCATGGTTATGGAATCATGCAATTCGTACAAGAGTTGAGTAACGACCGTGTGAAATTAGCAGCCGGTACCTTATATGGAGCACTCAGTAGCTTAGTGGATAAAGGATGGATTGAAGCCACTGATCAAGAAGCAGGTCGAAAGAAAGAGTACATCATGACGAATCAGGGACGAGATCGATTAATGCTAGAGCTGAATCGATTAAAAGAACTCGTACGACATGGCCAAGAAATGATGGGAGTGGAGCAAAGTGAGCAGTAAAACCGTCTATCGCTTTTATGCTGATTATGCAAAAGAAGAAGTGTGGTTAAATGAGATGGCAAACAAAGGCTGGTACTTACAGCAATTTCGATTCGGACGTTATGTATTCGTTGAAGGCGAACCTAGCATGTATACTTATCGAATCGAATTATTAGAAAACATGCCAAACCATCCGAAGTCGCAGAATTACTTTGAGTTTTTAGAAGAAATGGACATTGAAGTCGTCGATACATCATTCCGCTGGGTCTTCTTAAGAAAACGGACCTCGGATGAACCATTTCATTTGTACTCTGACTTTGAGTCACAGATCCATCACGAGCATCGGATTTTACAGCTCTATAAAGTCGTTCTTTTTGTTAATATCATCGCAGTACTTATTAACTTGTTTAATCCGATTACAGATACGATGATTTGGTTCAATCTTGCAATCGTGACGGGTCTATCATTCGTGATGCAACGCCATGAACGTAAAATTCAAACGTTACGTGGATTGCGTACTATTACAGAACAAGATTAAATTCATACAAGTCGATCTCTCAATCCCTCACGTTGCTAAAATGAACGTAAGGGATTTTTTTTTGACGTATTCAGAATTCAAAATGAAAGTTTTTAAAGTGGGTCAATCCTTCTAACAGTCTTGTAAGAATGACATTATGTGCTGATTTAACAGTGTATAACTAGAGAGAAAGCATTATACCAATCAAAGAGTCGGGAGTAATGAATAGAATGGATAAGCTTATCCGAAATAAGTGGATATATTTTAGTCTAGTATGTCTTGTATGTGGAAGTATTCTTTTAGCGACCTGGATGAAAGTGCAAAAGGATCGCGCAACCGCAAATATTCTACCGCGTTCTTCGATTACAGCGATCGATTTCAGTCCTCAACAAGATACCGTGATGTTAATTTACCCAGGACAGGTGCAAGGAAAAACGAATGATCCCGAACTTGCCTATAGTTCAATTGTTTCTATCAATATGAAAGGAAAGGTACTAAGTGAACGACAAATCCATGACCCTCGATTTACGAACCTGACGCTTGTACAAAAGCTGAGTACGCCGAATGTGTTATATGCTTCAGTACAAGGTTATCCAAATCATTTTTATACATTCGATTTTACGAAGCGACGGTTTGTTCAACATGATGTGACGTATTTCAAGCACGATCCCATGTTGGAATCGATCAAACACTTTGGAACGGATACATGGTTCAAAACGCTGAATTCATACAAAACCGGTTCACCACAGTCATCTCAAGGAACAAGATTTTCACATACCTTTTCTAATTTTGATACAAAAGAGAACTACGAGACGCCTGCACGATTCGAACCAGGCAACTCGATGATGATTGAATTAAAGCAGCATTTAGCTTATGCCAGTATAGGTAGCGAAGATGAACAAGGAGAAAAAGCAGCGATGATTTTTTTGGATAAACGGACTGAAAAACCGATCGTATACCGTAAGAAGGAAGAACCTTATGCATATTCAGCCCTTTATGGTAAGGACGATACGGCATACTTCGCTAGTACGGATGGTTGGATGATTCGGATCAATGAGGCAGGGGAACAAACCGAGCGATACTATCCGTTTCTTCAGAATACGAATTTTGATAGTACCGATCCGATTCGAATGATTGATGCAACACAAGGATTCAAGTCGCTCAGCAATTTTCTCATGATAATCAAAATCGGGATCGCCACATCCTAGTCAAATGGTCGTTCGGTCAATCGTTCTCGGTCCAGAAAATCAAACCGCAATTTTGGAAAGCAGACAAATGGTACAAGTACTTATATATTCATCCCAAGACGAAAAAATCATACTTCATCGAATTTGACCCTAATCACTCGGATAAAGGAAAACTGCTCATAACGAATCAAAAGTATGAGTTGCTTCACGAGATTCCGGTGGAAGGACCGATGGGAATTGATTTTGTAATTGAATGAAAAGTAAAAGCGTCATGTAAAATCGCGGGCATCCAAAAAAGCTCACGTCTCAATTTCCGAGACGTGAGCTTTTTTATTAGAACAACTCGTTGATCGGTGTGTCACCTTCGAGTAGTGTGACGACTTGTTTCGATGCTTTATCATGACCGATCGCAGCTAAAATGACACGGGCGACATCCTCGCGTGGAATTTTTTTAGTCGCTTGCTCGGACGGATCCGTCGTGACGTTTCCTGTGCCGGCTTCATCGGATAGTCCGCCTGGGCGAAGAATCGTGTAGTTGAGTGACGATTCCTTCAGGACACGATCCGCGTAGCGTTTCGCGATGTAATACGGCTTCATGCTGTCAGACCATGTTTCCGGCGAATCGGCGTTCAAGGCACTGACCATGATGAACTGTTTCGCCTTGATTGCTTCTGCTGCTTCAATCGATTTGACGGCACCATCGAAGTCGATCAGCATCGTCTTGTCGGCTCCTGTATGACCACCTGATCCTGCGGTAAAGACGATAACATCTGATCCTTGTAATGCTTCCGTGATTGTTGCGACGTCGGCTTCAAGATCAAGATGGACCGGGGTATGACCGAGTTTCTCAAAATCACTGAATTGGTCCTTGGAACGTAATCCTACTTTGACATCATGCTCCGAATCCTGCAGTAAACGAGCAGCGTGACGACCTACTTTACCATTTGCACCAATGATAAAAATCTGACTCATGTTCCATTCCTCCATTTCACGATTTGATGATTCTGTTTCAGTATGGAAAAGACGAGGGGATTCTGTAAAGAGAGACGACTTATGGAACTGTAACCGTCATCAAAACATCCTTTTAACGCTTTTATGCATAAAATCGTCAAATTATCTTGAAATCACGTGTAAGTGTGGTAGGATAATGACTATTACCCACACCGAAAATCGTTTAGGTTAAATTGTGGAAATATTCGGTGAATGGGCAACGACGAAACAGAAAGGAGAGATACGATGAGAAAGAAACCATGGCTATTAGCTGGACTTGTCCTGACAGGCGTTGCCGCTTGGATGATCTGGAATCAACAGACGAATGTCGAAGCACATGACATCTTCGAAGACCAAAAACTGGTTGTAGGAACGACGGGGGATTATAAACCCTTTACATACTGGAACGAGGAACGGAATCGCTATCAAGGCTTTGATATTGAAGTCATCCAAGCGTTTGCTAAAGCAGCGGATCTTGACGTGACGTTCGTCAAGACAACATGGCCGACATTATCGGAGGATACGAAGTCAGGTAAGTTTGATATCGCTGTCGGTGGGATTACAAAGAAAGTCGAACGCGAGGTCGTCGGAGACTTTACGTCGTCGTATTTCTCCTTTCAAAAAGCACCGCTCGTAAAGAAGGAAGATGTCAAACGCTTGAATTCGCTTGCTGCAATCAATGATCCAGCAGTCAAAATCGGTGTCAATCCGGGTGGGACGAACGAGGCGTTCGTGAAGAAACATTTTCCGAAGGCGGATGTGACTGTCTTTGAGAATAATTTAGACATTCCAAAAGCCGTCCAAAGCGGTCAAGTCGACGTCATGGTAACAGACGACATCGAAGCGTTGCATTACGCAACAGAACTGAATCTTGCGGTTCCCAAACTCACTGAAGCATGGGAACCAGCCGAGATGGCGTATTTGATGAAACCAGGACAAAAGCAGCTCGGAGACGTCTTCCGGGTCTGGATTGAAAGTGCGGAAGGACAAGAGCAGGTGCAACAACTGAAGGAAAAATGGAACATCGTCTCGACGCGTGAGACGGTCGGAGCGAAAGGAGCGGGAGCACATGAGTAAATGGGGATGGATCGTCGTCGGAGGTGGCGTCTTGTTTGCCAGCTTACTAACACTTTGGCAAACGGAGCAACCACGACGTGTACAAGCAAAGAACGTCTTTGCGACGAAAAAAATCGTCGTCGGAACGACCGGCGATTATAAACCATTCACCTACTTGAACCGGAAGACGAACGAGTACGAAGGATTCGATATCGAAGTGATCCGTTCTTTCGCGAAGACGACCGGCATCGATGTGGAGTTCGTCCCGACGACATGGCCGACGCTGTCTGCTGATCTCGCTAGCGGGAAATTCGATATGGTCGTCGGGGGAGTGACGAAAAACATCGAGCGCGAGATCATTGGCGACTTCACGTCAAGTTACCTGTCATTCCAAAAGACACCGCTCGTCCGTAAAGAAGATGCCGGACGCCTCGCTTCGATTGAACAGATCAATCGACCGGACGTGACGATTGGTCTAAATCCAGGCGGAACGAATGAACAATTCGTCCGCAAGACGTTTACGAAGGCGAACATCGTCATGTATGAGCAAAACCTCGACATCCCGCATGCTGTTGCCTCAGGCGAAGTTGATGTCATGATCACTGATACGGTCGAGGCGATTCATTATGAAGCACTCGATCAACGACTCGCGGCACCAAGAATTCAAGAAAAGTGGATTCCGGCGGAGAAAAGCTACCTCGTCCGGGAGTCAGAAGGGGACGTCGTCGATGTCTTTAACCTCTGGATGCAGTCGTATGAAGGACAGGAAGAGATGGAGCAATTAAAAGAGAAATGGCAAGTGGCGTCATAAGTGGATCGTGTCTCCTGATAGCAGGAGGCACGATTTTTTAGTGAAAGGAGTTTGACAGGAAAAGACGAACAAGTATGTAGAAGCAAACCAGGAGGGAACCGATATGTTGAAAAATGTGTCACTTACGCATGGCTCGTCATCGGAGATGTTTGGATTAATCCTACGTTAAATTGTTTTTAGACGTTCGGGAAATCACGATTATCATGAATAATATGTGACTTCAAAATAAAAATACAGTGAATGAAAAAACCTCCTCTCATTGTGTCATGAGAGGAGTAGCAACAGTTTTATTTTTCGATTTTCGGTACTTTTACGATGTAGTAGATCGTACTTAAAATCAAAAAGGCGATTCCGATTAAGATTGAGACGCGTGTCTCGTCATTGAACAGCATGCCGACGAGTACTGTGATCAGCGCGACGATCGATAAATAGTTCGTCACCGGCGCACCTGGCATCTTGAACGGATGCGAGGCTGTCCGTTCACTTTCGAGTTTTCGGTAACGGATATGACTGATTAATATCGCGAACCACGGCACCATCCCTGGTAGTACCGAAGCGCTGTAGACATAAACGAAGATGTTCGTATCCTTTCCGAGAACGTGCGGGAGAATGATATCGAGAATGACACCAAAGAAAATCCCGATTGAAATGGCTAGAACTGTATAGAGCGGAATCCCACGTTTATTGACCTTTAAGAAGAAAGACGGCATTTGCCCTTTTTCCGCTAATGCATAGATCATCCGACTGGCGCTGAAGATTCCTGAGTTACAACCGGATAAAGCGGCCGTGATGACGACGAAGTTAATGATGCCGGCAGCAATCGTCACACCGACCTTGGCGAATGTCGCAACGAACGGACTGCCGAGATCCGATAACTCATTCCACGGATACACCGTGACGATGATAAAGATGGATCCGACGTAGAAAATCAAAATTCGCCAGACGACACCATTGATCGCCTTCGTAATATTTTTCTCTGGATCTTTTGTTTCTCCAGCTGTTACGCCGATCAACTCAACACCGATGTAAGAGGCGAAGACGATCGAGAGCGCGAAGAAGAAGCCGGTGAAACCATTCGTGAAAAATCCACCGTTCGCCCAAAGATTCGAGAAGCCGACCGGGTTTCCATCATTCCCTAGACCAAAGAAGATGATTCCGAAGCCAGCGACGATCATCAGAAGAATCGTTATTACCTTGATTGAGGCGAACCAGAACTCGAGTTCACCGAACATCTTGACGGAAGCGAGGTTCGCGAGCGTCAAGAGAATGATAACGATGACCCCTGGAATCCATGTTGGTAGTTCCGGCCACCAGAAGCGTAAATATGTCCCGACAGCGATGACTTCACTCATTCCGACGACGACCCAGTTGAAGATGTTACTACTTGCTGTTAAAAAACCAGCAGCTGGATGGATATAATCGTTTGCGAACTTTGCGTACGAACCACTGTGCGGATGGGTGTAGACCATCTCACCAAGTGCCCGCATGATGAAAAAGATAAAGACTCCTGCTAGCATGTACGCGAGTAAGACGGATGGTCCCGTCCAAGCAATTGTACTCGATGCTCCAAGAAAAAGACCGACCCCGATCGTTCCTCCGAGTGCAATCATTTGTACCTGTCGTGCTGTTAAATCTCGTTTCAAATTCGAACTCATCGTTTCCCCCAAAAAAAATCTGTGACGTCATAATGTTCAGACAACTTGTCGTAAGAACTATAAAGCTGAGTATACTATCCTCGGATAGGGCTCGGCTAGTCTTTTTGAAAATTTGAAATAGAGTTTTCAATAATCAGATATTAATGAAACAAACATGTAACAGCTTTCATTCGCCCATTAGTAGAGTGTCAAGTTGTTGACCTAGTCTTCCAACATACAGATGCTCAGCAGTTGCTAAGACGATCAAATCATTACGCATTGTAAGGTCACCTGACAGGGAATTTCCTTGTTCGGTCATGAAACGAATCGAACGAATGCTCTTAAAACGTGTTCCGTTTCGTTCAAGTAACTGTACATCATCAGAGTATGCGGCAAGTAGATGGTCATCGTACCGAGCAAACTGAGAAAAGGCGATCGTAGGAGCCTCACAAACGAGATCATCCGCTTGATTGATACGGATGAAACGATAATCGGAGTAGTAGAAGAACCAGATTTCTGTTGATGAACAGACATTCAGAGCATAACAATCATCAATCGGATATTGGCGATTCTTATACTGCACTTCACCTGTATCGTCAAAAGCGACCAGACCGAAAGCACCATTTGAACTCGTGACGGCATCGGCATAGATACCTTCATCAAAATAACTAACCCAAATCCAACCTTGTTCGTCGATTTGCATATTCTGAATCCCATCATCTAAACAAAAGCTATTTAGTAACTGACCTTGAGAATCATAGATAAAGGCGTTCGGCAACCATGTGCCGTCGATATCATCATCACAACGAGAAGCGACGAGTAACAGCCGTCCGTCTGGAAAACGATCAACGAAGGAAAAGTCGATGTCGTTTCTTTCGACGATCGTCGTCTTTCGCCAATCATCTTTCAATTGATGAATGGAAAGCACAGATGTTTCGAGCAATTCGTCGATGGTTTCTTCAACGATTAAAATATGTCCGCTGACAGTGATGCCAGTCGCGACCGGGCTTCCAGAACGATAGGATGCGGTCAAACGACGTAACGGGAAATGGGCGAGCGGGTATGTGAGCATGGCAGGACCTCCTATGTGTTGTAAAAAAACAGTCCGTCGACAGACAGACTGCTTGATGAGTTAAACCGACCGTTGACGGCGTTTATAGAAGAAATAGACGATGATTAAGGCGACGGCAGCAATCAAAACACCATTCGTATATGGTGCAGCGACTTCCTTGATCGAGCGCCAGTTCGTTCCGAGTGTTTCTCCAAGATAGAGGAACAAGATTGACCATGGAATGATGGCAAGAACCGTGTAGAGCGAAAACTTCGTTTGATCCATTTTCGCAAGACCAGCTGGAATCGAGATGGCATGGCGGACGACAGGAATGAAGCGAGCTCCGAAGATGACACCTTGACCGTACTTCAAGAACCAGCGTTCAGCTAAATCCAGATGATGTTCAGAGATCAGGACATACTTTCCGTACTTCAAGATCAATGGACGACCGCCATAGCGAGCAAACCAATATAAGAACAATTGCGACAACAATCCGCCAATGACGGCGGCGACGACAGCGAGCGGCCAGCTAATCGTTCCTTGAGAAATCATGAATCCGCCGTATGAGAGAACGATTTCGCTCGGTATGATTTCAATCATCAACCCGAGGGCGATACCGAAATATCCGAGATCGGCAAGTGAAAGCAAAATCTGGTTGACGATTTGAGATAACACGTAAGACAACTCCTTTGTAATCAGTACATTCCTTTATTTTAGAGAACCGAAGATCAAATGAAAAGGAAAAAAACGGAGACAATTAAAAAGACGGATCCACCATGATAGCGAATCCGTCTTGTTTTTATAATACGACCGCAGCAATCGTACCGAAGATGAGCAACGGAATATTGTAGTGCAAGAACGTCGGAATGACGGTTTCTCGCATGTGATCGTGCTGACCATCGGCATTCAAACCACTCGTAGGTCCAAGCGTCGAGTCTGACGCGGGGCTACCAGCGTCACCAAGAGCACCAGCTGTCCCAATGATCGCAACCGTCGCTTCTAAGCTGAAGCCGTACTGGATACAAAGTGGAACGAAGATCGCAGCGATGATTGGAACAGTTGAGAAACTTGATCCAATGCCCATCGTGACGAGAAGACCGATCAAGAGCATGACGAACGCGGCAACAAGTTGGGAGTCGCCCATCAATGCTTTTGAGTTCTCAACGAGCGGTTCGATATCACCCGTCTTACGCAAGACGTTCGAGAATCCGTTCGCTGAGATCATGACAAAACCGATGAATGACATCATCCGCATACCACGCGTGATGACGTCATCGGCTTCACTGAATCGAACGAGACGAAGCAACAAGAAGAGGATGAGTCCCGTCGTTGCAGCAAGAATCATTGATTCCGTCTGCAGTTGAACGATCAATGTCGCAATGACGACGACACCACTTAAGATCAGTTTCGTTTTCGTGATGACCGGGATTTCATAGTCGTCTGGGGCGATATCACGAATTTCATACGTCCGCTCTTTCCGGTACGTATAAAGACCAATCAAGAGACCGACGACCATTCCGAGTGCTGGAATCGCCATCGCTTCGATGACAGAAACTCCCGTCGTATCAAGACCATTAGCTTTAAGGTTTTTCAGTAAAATCTGATTCAGATAGATGTCTCCGAATCCGATCGGTAAGAACATGTAAGGTGTGACGAGACCGAATGTCATGATGATCGCAATTCGACGTCGGTCCATCTTCAACTGAGAAAAGAGACCAAGAAGCGGCGGAATGATGATCGGAATGAAGGCGATGTGAATCGGTAAAGCATTTTGTGAACTGATTGCGAGTAACAGAATCGCAAACAAGACGAATCCTTTTAATTTTTTGACCGATGCGGCACTTGCGTTACCACGTGAACGTGCAATCAATGCGTGAGCGAGAGCATCCGGTAAGCCCGTTTTCGAGAGGGCAACAGCAAACGCACCAAGCATCGCGTAGCTAAGAGCGATTTCTGCCCCATCGCCAAGACCACCTGCAAATGCTTCGGTTGTTTTCGTTAAATCGAGACCGCCGACGAGACCGCCGGCGAACGCACTGATGACCATCGCGAGCACGATGTGGACGCGGAAGATCGCTAAGATGAATAGTAAAAAGACGGCAAACAATACGGCGTTAATCATTCGGTAAAACCACACTTTCTTTTGTTATCACTGCACTATACTAAAGTATCTTACAGCCATGGTGGAACACTGTCAAGGATAAAAGTCTGACCTCGTATTAAAGGACTTCACGATAGGCTTTCTAGCTTTGCATAAAAAGTCACATTTTTTTATACCCGGAAGCATGAGATGAAAAGCGTTTTGATCACTAAAAATGGCTCACACAAAAAAACGTGCCATCCTTCTCCTTTAAAAGAAAATGGCACGTTATCTTTAATTTAAGATGGAGTAGAATATCCAAATCTCGTTGAGTTTCTTCTATAGAGAGCAATCAGCAATCGACGACGTCGAGTTTACCGGTCCCTGGATCGATGACGAGTCCATGGACATTCGTACCAGGTGGCAGTAAGGGGTGGTTCTTCACGAGACTGACGGAGTGGGCGACACTCTCCTGAACTGACGTAAAGCCACGCAACCATTGATTTAAATCAACACCTGATACTTCAAGCGTGTGAAGAATCTGTTGGTCGATACCTCGATCCTTCATTTCGCTGATCATATGTTTAGGATCAATCGTGCTCATGCCGCAGTCGTGGTGACCGATGACGACGACTTCTTCGGCACCGAGTGCATACAATGCGACGAGAATCGAACGCATGACAGAACCGAATGGGTGCGATAGGATAGCACCGGCATTTTTGATGATCTTCGCATCCCCGTTCTTAAGGCCGAGTGCGTGTGGAAGAAGTTCCGTTAGGCGGGCATCCATACACGTCAGGATGACGACCTTTTTGTCCGGGAACTTATCCGAGACGAACTGCTCATACTGTTTTTCGGCGACGAATCGCTCGTTGAAAGCTAGCATTTCCTGTACAACTGACATTTAAGTGTCCTCCTTTAGTGGTAGCTCTTAATATGTACCCCATAATCAGAATACAAGATGATGAAATGGCTATCAAGTCACGAAAATGCGAGTGTGACAAATCGCACACGTCTTCGTACATAGAGCAAAACGATGAAAAAGGAGAATCCGCAATAGATGTAAACGTTACCAAGGATGTGAGGGAATTCACAGGATGGTCATGCACAAAACAGGAAAAAGGAGTTATGATTGATTTGTGAAGGAAAGCACAAACTATTGAAAAACAGCTTGGCATTCCTGACATAATGGTTGGCAAATCAAACTCAGATTCGTTCCACGACAGGGAGGAAACCACTCATGGCTGTGAAAGAAAAAACAAAATCGACGGTAACGCCGGTCGAACAATCAATTGGACAAATTGTTGAAAAAGGACAACGTGCATTACAAGAGTTATTGACATTCGATCAAGAAAAAATTGATACGATCGTCCGTGATATGGCACTTGCCGGACTAGAACGGCACGTCGAACTCGCTCGTCTCGCAACAGAAGAGACAGGGCGCGGTGTCTTTGAAGATAAGATGATTAAAAATATATTTGCGACAGAATACATCTACAACAGTCTACGTCATGAAAAAACGGTCGGGATTCTGGAAGAAGATGTCCAAAACGGCATCACATATATCGCTGAACCGGTCGGTGTCGTCTGTGGTGTCACACCAGTCACCAACCCAACGTCAACGACGATGTTCAAAGCATTGATTGCGATTAAGACACGTAACCCGATCATCTTCGCGTTCCACCCGTCGGCACAACGGTGTTCCGTCGAAGCGGCGAAAACACTTCGCGATGCAGCCATCAAAGCTGGGGCGCCGAAAGACTGCATTCAATGGGTCGAAGAACCATCACTTGAAGCAACGAAAGTCTTGATGAACCATGAAAACATCGCCATGGTCCTGGCAACAGGTGGTGCAGGAATGGTCAAATCAGCGTATTCAACAGGTAAACCGGCACTCGGTGTTGGACCAGGGAACGTTCCTTGCTACATTGAACAATCAGCAAAAGTCAAACGGGCAGTCAGCGATCTCGTTCTCTCAAAAACGTTTGATAATGGGATGATTTGTGCGTCTGAGCAAGCCGTCATCGTTGACCAAGAAATATATGCAACGGTCCGTGCTGAAATGGAAGCACTCGGTTGTTACTTCTGTACACCGGAAGAAAAACAACGCCTCGAATCACTCGTCATCAAAACCGATACATGTGCCGTCAATGCGGACATCGTCGGGAAACCTGCGACATGGATTGCAGAAAAAGCTGGGATCGATGTTCCGGAAACGACGGTCATGCTCGTCGCGGAACTCGGGTACGTCGGGGCAGCAGAACCACTGTCGCATGAAAAACTCAGTCCCGTACTCGGTGCGTACCGCGTTGCATCCACCGAAGAAGCGTTTACGATTGCTGAACAGATGCTTGAAATCGGGGGTCTCGGTCATACCGCCGTCATTCATACGACGAACGATGATTTGATGACAGCGTTCGGACTCCGCATGAAAGCCTGCCGGATTCTCGTCAACAGTCCATCTGCTCATGGCGGAATCGGTGATCTTTATAACGAGTTGACACCATCACTAACACTCGGTTGCGGCTCATATGGGAAAAACTCTGTTTCTGAGAACGTGACTGCGAAACACTTACTCAACGTCAAGAAGGTGGCGAGACGACGCGTGAACATGCAATGGTTCAAGGTACCTGAAAAAATCTACTTCGAAAAGAACTCCGTCCAGTACCTCCGGTCAATGACTGACGTCTCACGCGTCATGATTGTCACCGATCCAACGATGGTACAGTTCGGATATGCCGATAAAGTGATTCAAAACTTGCCACAGTCTGTCAGTTACCGGATCTTCGACCAAGTCGAACCAGATCCATCGGTGACGACTGTTCAGACAGGTGCCCAAGCCATGCGTGACTTCAAACCCGACTTGATCATCGCTCTTGGTGGTGGGTCAGCGATGGATGCTGCAAAAGGAATGTGGCTCTTCTATGAACAGCCAAACGAAACGTTTTCGAACTTACGTCAAAAATTTCTCGATATCCGCAAACGGGCGTATCAATTCCCAGCACTCGGTCGTCAAGCGAAGTTCGTCGCGATCCCGACGACATCGGGTACGGGTTCAGAAGTGACACCGTTCACCGTCATCACGGATAAAGAGAAAAACGTCAAATACCCGATTGCTGACTATGCCTTGACACCCGACGTCGCGATCGTTGATCCGGAATTCGTCATGACTGTACCGGCTTCGATTACTGCTGATACCGGAATGGACGTCTTGACTCATGCAACAGAAGCATACGTATCGGTTCTTGCGAACGACTACACGGATGGACTGGCACTCAAAGCAATCAAGATGATCTTTGACTACTTGCCACGAGCGTACGAGAACGGATCTGACGCAGAAGCTCGGGAGAAAGTGCACAATGCGTCAACGATGGCAGGGATGGCTTTCGCGAACGCCTTCCTCGGAATCAACCACTCGATCGCGCACAAAATCGGTGGGGAATTCCACACACCACACGGACGGACGAACGCGATCCTGATGCCACACGTCATTCGTTATAATGCGTCACGCCCAACGAAACTGGCAGCATTCCCAAAATACGAATCATTCGTCGCCGATGAACGGTATGCCGACATCGCACGTTACCTCGGTCTTCCGGCAGCAACGACAGAACAAGGGGTCGAATCACTTATTCAAGCAGTTGCCGATCTTGGACAACGTCTCAACATCAAGATGTCATTCAAGGCGCAAGGTATTCAAAAAGCAGACTTTGAGGCAAAACTCGATAAGATGGCAGTCGATGCTTTCGAAGATCAATGTACGACAGCGAATCCAAAGATGCCGCTTGTCGCTGAATTACGGACGATCATGGAACAAGCATACGAAGGCATCTAATAGAGAAAAAAATACTATGGCAAAAGATCGTTCAACCGGCTTCTCACTCTGAGAAGTCGGTTTTTGTTTTGGAAATCGATGGAGACAGTCAGAGAAAAGGTGGGATATAATGGCTGTTGAATGAATTTGATGTTTTTGGTTTCGTTGTAGCAGGAATATTCAAACATCAGACATAAAAAGGAGGAAATGGGATGGAGTCAAGGCAAGAAAGGAAACAACGACGGTTTTCCGTCTGGGACGTTCTGTATGGCGTCCTCATCGGTCTCATCTTTTTCGGTGTCATCTACGGTGTGATGGCATTTTTGACTTCACAAATCACCTCATCCTCAGACTATCAGGATCTCGTGAAGCAGATGCAACAGGCGGATATCACATGGAAAGAAACAGACATCACCGTTTCGTTGATGCTTCTGTTCGTCGGTGGGCTGTCGATCACGATGCCGAGCGCAGTCCGAGAAGGGATCATCAATCAGGTGCTTGATGCAAGTTCTGCCGGCGACGTCTTATCGTTGTTTGGGATTGACTTAAAACAAGTCCTCGCGCCATTGACGTTCGATGTCTCTTACGGCACGTTGCTTTATTCTGTTTTTGGTATCGGATTGATCGTCCTGTTATTTTTAGTGTTACGGATTAAGGCAAGTCGTCTTGGGTGGACGATTCGATCGGTCAGTTTCTTTTTAACGGTCGGCATCATCTGGTTCGTCCTTGCTGGACGCGGAAACAGTGTCCCATTCCTTGCGTTACAAGACGGCTATGCGATGAGCGGGATCTTACCACTTCTCGTCGTCAGTCTGCTTGGTTGGATGGCGTTTTTCCCGAAAAAGTTATCCGGTCTGACAGCTGCCGGACGTGCCAGCTTGCTGATTTTGATGTTCGCGAGTACGCTCCAACTTGTCTTTACGGTGCAGGACGAAGCGGAGTATGACGGTGATTCCTCACTACGAACGGCATTGACCGTTGCGAGTCTGAACGCCGGAAGTGGAGGGATGTATGACTGGATTCATGGTGGACAAGTCGTGTATCAAGCAGACGTCCTTGGAGCGAATGCGGAAATCCCGGTCTCGATGCTAAACGGGGAGACCTCAACGGAACAGCTCAATGACTCGATTCAGAAAGTTGTCGATGGGATCGATACGAATCGGGTGACGGAACAATTGCTGACGTTAGTCGGTGGAGAACGTCCTGATTTATCAGCGACACAATTGAAGCTTGATCCTGTTGATTACGGTGTCGCACGACAGACGATCCAAGCAATTGATGCTGAATCGGCCGGAACGACGGCACCAAACATCTCAAGTGAGAGTGCGTATTGGGTGTTGTTGCTCGTGACATTTGTGATTTACTTCGTCTGTAGTATCCGGAGTTTCAAGTCGATCATCGACCCATTCATTTTTGCGATCGCGATCGGTGTCATCAGCTTCATCGTCAGTCAAGCTTCATATGTTCAGTTCGCGATGAAGTGGCGGAGTGACGTCTTATTCGAGTTCGCTCAACAGACGGCAGGTTGGACGGTTCTTTTCGCAACAGGACTTGCGTTACTTGGTGGAATTCTTGGTTATGTCGTCCGGCGGAAACCAGAGAAAACGGTGTAAGGGACGTGGAGTGGTGAAAATCTTATGCCATGAATCTGATCGAAGAACGTTTCTGTCATTTTCGTTTTCCACAGTCGGGTAAGCCGCGGTATCCTAAACTATGTTTCGTCTACCGGGTCTCACCTGACCCTGACGAAAGCGAAAAACGTGCTTTCTTTTACTGTAGGAGTTGAGAATGAACAATTACGTTCTACATCAATTATAAACGATACGTTTTCAGGTTCATGTCCTGAAATGTATCGTTTTTTTATGTGGTTCATCTCATTTGTATCATCTCCTTTTTTTACCATATGAACCTGATTTGTAAAGGTAAAATCAACAATGTAAAGCCAGTATTTGGAATTGATTAAGTAGGTTAAATAAGACGGATGTCCGACCTATTTGAAAGGACTATTAGCTATAATCGAACCATGCTAAATTAATGAAGCAGTTAAAACTTCCTGGGGGGAAATCCATATGAAAAAAGCTACGAAACTTGTCATCGCATCGACATTGATCGCACCGATGCTCGTACCAGTCGTTCAAGTCAAGACACTTGCTGCCGACAACAGTGTCGTCAAGTTACGCTTCTTAGAAACAACGGATTTACATACGAACTCAATGAACTACGATTATTTCAAGGATGCACAGGACGAGACGATCGGTCTTGTCAAAGCCGCTACAGTCATCAAACAGCAACAAACGGAAGTGGGCGTAACGAATAGCTTCTTGTTTGATAACGGGGATACTCTTCAAGGAACGCCGTTTGGGGATTACGTGAAAAATCAGTACGACAAAGGAAACAAAGGCAAACATCCGATGTACGAATTGATGGAATACCTTGGTTATGATGCAGTCACGCTTGGAAACCATGAATTCAACTTCGGTCTTGATTTCCTTAAGTCAGCGATGAGTGCTTCGAGCGGTTCAATCAAGTTCGTCAACTCGAACGTATTGGATGCGGTCACGAAAAAGCCAATCGTCGCGGACTACAATAAAGATGGAAAAGACTATCAAATCATCGAACGTCAGGTCAAAGACCAGAATGGTGACATGAAAACAATCAAGGTTGGTGTGTTCGGAGTCGTCACGCCACAAATCATGGCATGGGATGCGGGGAACCTGACGGGGAAAGTCACAGCAGAGGATATCGTCCCAACTGCTAAAGCAACAGCGAAGAAATTAAAAGATGCAGGCGCAGACGTCGTCGTTGCGCTCGCACATACAGGTATTGGGGATACTGTGGATCAAAAAGATGGCGATGAGAATGTCGGTTACGCGTTGACGAAAGTCGCAGACATCGATGTTTTGATGACAGGTCATCAGCACGGGAAGTTCCCAGATGCGAAATCTGCATTTAACGGATTACCAAATGTTGACGCAACGAACGGTCTGATCAATGGCAAGCCGGTCGTCATGGCGAACACACAAGGGAAAAACGTCGGAGTCATCGATCTTCAGTTGAAGCAAGTCGACGGGAAATGGGTCGTTGATACGTCAGGCGCTAAACTAGCGGACGTGACGAAAGACACGACAGCAGATGCCGGTGCTGTCAAGTTGATCGAAAAAGCGCATGAAGGAACGCTCGCTTACATTCGTCAAGAAGTCGGGACGATCAATGATGATATCCAGAGCTTCTTCGCTCTCGCGCAAGACGATGATTCAGTTCAGTTCGTGACGAACGCTCAAAAATGGTATGTCGAGAAACAACTCAAAGAAAATGCCGATCTTGCGAAATATAAAGATCTCCCGTTGTTATCAGCAGGTGCACCATTTAAGACAGGTGGTCGTAACCAAGTCAACGCGTCCGATTACACATTGATCAAAAAAGGACCGATCGCGCTCAAGAACGTTGCCGATCTCTACGTTTATCCGAATACACTCGAAGTCGTCAAAGTAACAGGTGCTGACGTTAAAGACTGGCTCGAGATGTCTGCCGGTCAATTCAACCAAGTTGGTGGTGAGCAGACAGAGTTGTTGAACAAAGATTTCCGGAGCTACAACTTCGATATTCTCGATGGCTTGACATATGAAATCGATATCACGAAACCGGCGAAATTCGACTTTAATGGTGACTTATCGAAGGAATTTAAAGGTGAAAACCGCGTCCAAAACATCAAGTATCAAGGCAAAGCGATCACAGACGACCAAGAATTCCTCGTCGCGACGAACAACTATCGCGCAGGCAGTGCGACGTTCCCGGGTCTTGGGAAAGGTCAAAATATCGTCTACAAATCGGCTTACGAAACACGTAATGTCATCTCGGACTTCATCAAAGCGAAACAACCGGTCGACTATAAAGCGGACGACAACTGGTCACTCGTTGCAAGCAAACCGATGACGGTCAGCTTTGATTCAGCGGCTGCAGCTGCACCGTACGTCAAGCGGTATGAAGGTATCACGAATACAGGTGTAACACGTCCGGGCGAGACAGGTACGTTCCTTAAATTCAACATGAACGTGCCGATGAAAGACTTCACGGTCTCGGCAAAAGCAGTTAAACCAGGTGCGAAAGTCGTCACAGGTCAAGCCGTTCCGGGCGCAACAGTCACGGTCAAACTCGGTGATAAAGTCCTTGGTACAGCAACTGCAAACGAAGCGGGTCAATACGAAGTCGTGACACGTCCGCTCAAATTGCGTGATCAGTTGACGATTGTCTCTGAACTCAGCTTCATGAAGACAGAAACGAACGTCACGGTCGGCACAGGTGTCGTTGCGACACCAGCGATCGATAAAAAGTCAGCAGTTTACGGTTCAACGGTCCTCCGCGGTAAAGGAACGGAAGGTCTTGACGTCACGCTCTACAAAGGATCAACGAAGATTGCGAAAGCGAAAACGACGGCAAGCGGCTTCAAAATCGCGGTCAAGAACGGTCTAACGACAGGAACATACACAGTCAAGTCGACAGACATCTCGAACAAAATCACGAAAAAAGCGTCGTTTACAATCAAGAACACATACCCGGTTAAAAAATGGTCAGGCAAAAAGACGTTGACTGGTAAAGTCGAAAAACGACAAATCGTCCGCCTCTACCAAAAAACAGAGTCTGGTTATCAATTGATCGCTCAAGACGTGGCGGATCAGCACGGGAACTATGTCTTGAAGATGCGTCAGGCATTGACGAACGGCTCGTACAAACTCAACATCTATACAGCGAAAGATCATCTCGATCAGTCACGCTACTTCATCACGAAGTAATATCTCACACGGATGTCTGCATATGCAGGCATCCGTTTTTATTTGATTAGATACGTGCGTTGCGAGAACAGAAACAGTTTAATGCGTTCGTACATGATTGCTTGTTCGACCGTCAATTGATCCGTCGCATGCGACATGTAGAGTCGTGACTTTACTGTAAATACATCGTCCGTAATGAAGGGAAGTCCCATCTCCCGACAAACGGAAACAGGAACGAAGCTGAAATACCGTTGCTGGCGTAAGGCGAGCTGAAGTGAAACATCATCGATGTAGTGCGTGGTATCGGCATAGATGTTCAGTTCCGCCATCTTCAATTGGATGAAGCGGTTGTAGTCCTTATTGTGGGACGGAAACAAAAAGGCAGTCTCCGTTGCATCCGCATAGAGCGTCTTAATTGCTTCTTTCTCTGAATAGGAAGCAGGGTAGGTGATGACGATCTCCTCTTCCACGATCGGTTCACTCGTAATGAGCGGATGTTTGAGTTCCATGAAGCTGATTGAGAAATGGAATTCTTGATGAAGGAGACCGCTCAGGATTTCACGGTTCGAGAGGATGTCCGAGTTGAACAAGGGAGCAGTTTGTGGAAGAAGAAACTCCCGTAGAATCAATTGGATGAAGCGACCATGTGAACTGGCAAGACTAAGTGGTGTTTCCGTTGATGCATCGTTTCGTACCATTCGTTCCTGAACACGTGTCAACTCGTGTTCGATTTTTTCGACAGACTGAAGTAACAGTCGACCATTGTCAGTCAAACTGATTGTTCTACCTTTTCGATGAAATAATGTCGTGTTCAATTCACGCTCGAGTTTCTTGATCGTCGCACTGAGGGCAGGTTGACTGATGAATAATCGTTCGGCAGCACGCGTCACATTCAATTCTTCTGCGACGTGACGAAAATAATTTAAATGTAAGAGTTCCATGATATCCTCCTGACATAACCTATAGGTTATCAAAATATATAATTATATATATTTCTGTTTATGATGAAACTAGTATACCGTATATACCAGAGGTGATAGAAATGAAAATCGGAATTTACGGAGCAGGATCCCTTGGAACCATCATGGGAACTTATCTAAGTCAACAGTATGCGGATGTCGATTTGATTGATACGAACCGCGCACATATCGAGGCACTGAACACAACAGGGGCGCACGTCATTGGTCCGGATTTAACGCAAGCTGTTCATGCAATTCATCCGGATGACATCACAGAGACGTACGATATCATATTATTGCTGACGAAGCAGGTCTACAATGAACCGGTCCTCGCGAAAGTGCGGACGATCTTGAAGGAAGACGGCATTCTCGTCTCCTTGCAAAACGGTGTACCGGAAGAGTTCATTCAACAACAGATTCCAAGCGAACGTATCATTGCGGGATCCGTCGAGTTCGGAGCGACATACGTCGGACCAGGCAAGTCACGCCTGACATCAGATTACGAACATTTCAAGACGTATGCGATGCAAATCGGTGAACTGGACGGGAAGAAGACGGACCGGATTGTCCAACTGAAGGAAACCCTTGATCACATCGGTGGGACAGAAATCTCTGATAATCTACCGGGAACGAAATGGTCAAAACTCGTCATCAATAGTACGTTCAGTGGTTTATCCGCTGCGTGTAACGGTACGTACGGCGACGTTCTCGATCATCCTGTCTTGTTACGGGCAGCAATCCATACGATGCAGGAAGTCGTTGAGGTCGGTCACGCCCACGGCATCACATTCGCAATGATGAGTACGTTTGAGCCGGCAACCTACGCGACATTAGACGATATCGATGAAAAATTGATCACTGTACCACAGTTGATGCACGGATCGCGCGACTTAGAAGCGAGTATGTTGCAGGATTTACAAAAAGGACAACCGACCGAAATTCGTTTCATCAATGGGATCGTCACGATGTACGGCAAGACGTACGATATCGCAACACCGTTCAACTCACTCATTCAAGAAATCGTCGAAGAAGCGCAAGCAGCGAAGACAGTTCCTGATTTTGAAACAAGTGTCGCCCGCTTTGACACATTATTGAATGCATAAAGGAGGGATTCAGATGAGACAGGAAGATGTAAAAAATGTCGTTGCGACGCCGATCAATGCGCCGGTCTTTCCGGCAGTCGATATCTTCTTTCGGAATCGGGAATACTTGAACATCATCTATGAGACGGACATCGAAGCGTTACAAGCAGTCGTTCCGGAACCGCTTGAGGTGCTGAGCAATCAGATCAAGTTCGAGATCATCAATATGCCAGATAGCACCGGTCTTGGGAGTTATCTTGAGTGCGGGCAAGTCATTCCGGTTCGGTATCAAGGGGAAATCGGTGAGTTCTACCTATCGATGTATGTCAACAATCAGCCGGCGATCGCCTCTGGTCGTGAAGTGGCTGCTTTTCCGAAGAAGTATGGCTCACCTCGGCTTTATCTCGATAATGATGTACTCGTTGGTACTCTTGACTATCATTCGCTCCGCATTGCACAAGCAACGATGGGTTACAAATACGTTCCGATGGCAGTCGAAGAGGCACAGTCAATTGTCGGTGCGCCGCAGTTCATGCTCAAACAACATCGCGGTTATCAAGGCGAGTTGATCATCTCTGAACTGACACGGAGTCAAATCACGGATCTTGAGATTAAAGAAGCCTACCGTGGACCGGCTCGGCTTCAATTGTTTGAACATGTCATGGCACCGCTCGCTGACTTCCCTGTTCTAAAGATCGTCGATGCTCAGCATATCATCGCTGATCTCCGACTCGGTGGACCTGCGAAACTGTTTGACTATCTAAAGGACTAACCACTCTCTAACATCATGTGTAACAAAACGACCTCTAAAGCGGATGGTCGTTTTGTTTTACCCCAAAAACTGGCATACTAAGATGAGAGGGGGAGACGATCATGCGACAAGTCATTGTGTTACCTTATCAATCAGAATGGGCGAGTGAATACGAGCGAGAAGCGGACCGATTACGGGAGGTGTTCGGAGTACGTCTTAAGCAAATCCATCATATGGGAAGCACATCAGTTCCGGGACTCGCGGCAAAACCGATCATCGATATCCTGCCTGTCGTCGATGCGCTCGAGGGAATCGAGCAGTTTGATGAACCGATGGAAGCACTCGGTTACGAAGCGAAGGGGGAATTCGGCATGCCGGGACGCCGGTATTACCGAAAAGGCGGCGACGAACGGACGCATCACATCCATCTCTATGCGACGGGAGATCCTGATATCAAGCGCCATCTCGTCTTCCGGGATTACTTACGCAAACATCCAGAAGAAGCCGCCGCTTACGGGGCATTAAAGGAACAGTTAGCGGCAACATATCCGCTTGATATCGAAGCCTATATCGCCGGCAAGGATGCGTTCGTCAAGGAACTTGAACATCGCGCAATTGCTTGGGGGAACGCGCATGACTGACTGGGAACGTGCCCTCATTCGCCATGTCAGTGTTGGTGTAAAGACGTCGAAAGTCTTGTTTGAGAAGATTGAAGCAAAGGACTGGAACACGCAACCGATCCCCGGGAAGCGGACCGTCGGTGAAGTCGCCGCCCATCTCGCTGTATTGCTTGAAGCCGATTTGATGCTCGCAGAAGGAGCAACGGCAGAAGCGATGCAGGCATTTTATGCGGAACCGATCATGTGCAATCAGTTATCAGAGCGAATCGATCAAGCGTTTCGGGTCTATCAAGAAAAAGTCACGGCCGGATTTTCGACGCGTCCGACGTACTGGGGAGTTACCGATTCGATGAACGGCTGGGCGATCGAAGCAGCCGTGCATCTCTATCATCATCGATCCCAGTTATTTGATTACTTGAACATCCTTGGGTACGCACTAGAGATCTCGTTATTTGAATGAATGGAAGTAGGGATAGCGTATGGAATATATCGTCGAAACGTCAGCCGGTCGATTTGATACCCGGTTGACGGGAAGTGGGGACGTCACATTCGTCCTCGATCACGGGATGATGTCGAATCGGCATCAGTGGGGTTGGCTCCGAACTGAATTATTAAAACGGGGACGGGTCTTTGAATATTCGCGTCTCGGGTATGGGCGGTCGAGTCGTGGCAAAAATAAACGCCTCTTTACGCATCAGGCGGATGAGTTGACAGATGTTTTACGGATGCTTCGTGTCGAAGGACCGTATGTCTTCATCGGTCACTCGCTCGGAGCCTATATTTCGCTCGCGAGTGGACGATTGTTTGCAGACGAGACACGCGGCATCGTCTTGCTTGATCCGTCGCACCCGGATGTCGATGCGGCATTGCCGAACTGGTACGAACGAACGCAAGAAGAGTGGAATCGATTCCTCTATTTTCTTAGTCACATCCGACCGATTGCTTGGATGATTCCTGACCGTCTGGGAAAAAAGATGTTTAGTGTCTTACCGGAGGCTGATCAATTGCCGATGTGGCAGCATTTTGCGGCACCTGGGCATTGGCGGGGAACGCTCGATGAATGGCAATCGGTAGAGGAAAACAATCAGATGATTCTTTCGTTGATCGAAGGCGTGACGCAGCCAGTCCTCATTCTGTCTGCTTCGAACTGGGCGGGGGGCATGCCGGAAAGTTGGTTGAACCCGGCATTGACCGAACAAATCAATGCGGCTCATGCTGCATTCGCCGACAGTTTACCGAACGGGATGTATCATGTGATTGCAGATACGAACCATTACACGATCGCCGGATTTTCTCACGAGGCAGCGGAGCGGATCACGGATTTGATTGGCTCGACATGGGATTTACCGATTCAAAGTCAGTAGTAAGGTTACGCTTTTTCGTTTCGCTCGAATCGTTTTCCTGGAACAAGCATCGCGCCGGTACACTTCGTTGCAGGGTCGCTCCTGCTTATATTTCCCTAGGAAGCGATTCCGAGCTTACAAAACGATTCTTTTCTCATTCTTCTGAATTGCATCCTTTTTTATAGATCGGAATAAATCGGAATCATTCCGATTGACGGCAGATGAAAAGTCGGTTACTCTATAAAACGTAATGATTACGTTTTAGGGGATGAATGATGATGAAACCGATATCGATCACCGTTTTATCCGGTTACTTAGGATCCGGTAAAACGACACTATTGAACCATTTGCTACATAATCGCGAAGGGCGCCGCCTCGCGATCATCGTCAACGACATGAGTGAGGTCAACATCGACGCGACATTGATTGAGCAATGCGGATTCTCGCGGACGGAAGAGTCGTTCGTCACGCTCTCGAACGGCTGCATTTGTTGCACATTACGTGATGATCTATTGCTTGAAGTCAAACGCCTCGTTGACCAAGGAGATATTGACGCGATCGTCATCGAATCGAGCGGGATCTCGGAACCGATTCCGGTCGCACAAACCTTCACATACGAAGATCCGGACAGTGCGATTGACTTATCACACGTCACGAAAATCAATGCGATGGTCACGGTCATCGATGGGTACCGTTTCCTGAAGGACTTCGAATCCGGTGAGTCGTTGATCGAGCGCAGACAGGCAGTCGATGAGACAGACGTGCGCGAAGTCGTCGATCTACTCGTCGACCAAGTTGAGTTTGCGGACATCATCGTCTTAAATAAAGTCGATCGCCTGACACCGGAAGAACGCCATACCGTCATCGGCTATCTAAAGGCATTGAATCCAGTGGCTCGTCTGATTGAGACGACGTATGGTCAAGTCGATCCGACAGAGATATTAGACGTTGATCTATTTGACTTCGAACAAGCAGCAGCAAGTGCCGGTTGGATCCGCGAGTTGAATGCCGAAGCACATATTCCGGAAACGGAAGAATACGGAATCAGTTCATTCGTTTACAGGCGCGATATTCCATTCCATCCTGAGCGTTTGCTTGCCTTGATCGAAGATTGGCCGCAAGAAGTTGTCCGGGCGAAAGGATTCTTGTTCCTCGCGACACGTCCTGAGATGGCACTGTTGTTCCATCAGGCAGGATATGCGTCGAACATGGAATACGCCGGTCGCTTTGCATCAGACGAGGATCGACGGACGGAACTGGTCTTGATTGGGATCGGACTAGAACAAGAGAAGCTCGAAGCGTTGTTTGATGCGAGTCTCGTCCAGGAAGACGAAACAGACTGGGCATCTCTGAACGATTCGATACCCGGTCGTGAGATGTACGAAGAAAACTTTTTATAAAAGGTCAATCTTTAGAGAAACCGTATCTGCGGTTTCTCTTTTTTGTTATATTTTCATAGTGAATGGGAAAAGAATACTAGTGAAGGTATGTTAATTGAAGGAGGAAGGTCTGTGCGCAACCGGATTTTACAATTCGCGCTTGTATTTTTAGTCGCCGGCGGAATTATTTGGGGACTATATCAACTCGGCTATTTATTTTATGTCTTAACGATTTCAGCGACGGTTGTGCCGCTCGCCGTCATCATGATCATCTTCATCGAGAACCGGACAGCGGAATCAACGATCGCTTGGTTTCTCGTCCTGATTTTCTTACCGATTCTCGGTGTCATCATCTGGTTGATGTTCGGTCGGAATCCACGGCGTCGCCGCCGGAATCGTCGTTCGCATGACGAACGAAAATTGCTGAAACAAGCGATTCGTCCAGTCCGGTCGCTTGCCGTCAGTGAATTGCCACCGAATCACTTGAAGCTTGCGAACACGATTCGCAACTTCGGTGGTGGCGGGGTGGACGTTCATACAGCAAGTGAGATTCTGACGAACGGGGAAGAGACGTTCCCGGCGATTCTTGACGCAATTCGTCAAGCGAAACATCACGTCCACATCCAGTACTACATCTATCGCAACGATGAGACAGGCAAGGCAATCCGGGAAGCATTGATCGAGCGACTCGAAGCGGGAGTCGAAGTGCGGTTCATGTATGACGGACTTGGAAGCTATATGCTTGGTGAGAATTTCCTACGTCCGTTACGCGACGCTGGGGCACATATCGCAGCCTATGATCCAATCTCGAGTCCCTTATTCATCTTCACGGCGAACTTCCGCAATCACCGGAAAATCGTCGTCGTTGATGGGAAGGTTGGCTTCACCGGTGGACTGAACGTTGGTGATGAGTACGACAGCAAGAGTAAGAAGTTCGGGTTTTGGCGCGATACGCATTTACGGCTCGAAGGACGTGCCGTTAAGGAATTACAAGCGACGTTCCTCGACGACTGGATTTATGCCCAAATCGAATCGGACGACACATGGGAGACGTTTGCGGGGGAAGAGACAATCCACCAGTACTTCCCGAAACATGATGTTGCATCCGACGGAGCGATTCAAATTGTCACGAGCGGACCGACCTCAAAGGATCCCGCGATTCGCAATGCCTTGATTGCGGCCATCATCTCGGCGCAACGCTCGATCTGGATTGCGACACCGTATTTGATTCCGGACAATGAGACGATGACGCTACTTCGACTTGCTGCACGTGCCGGGCTTGACGTCCGCATCCTGACACCGGGGAAAGGCGATAGTTTTACGTCTTACTACGGCACCCGTTCCTACTTTGGACCACTCCTGAAAGATGGGGTCAAGATTTACACGTACAACCGTCACTTCATCCATGCCAAACTGTTTCTCGTCGACGGCAAGATTGGTGCTGTCGGAACGGCAAACATGGACATTCGCAGTTTTGTCCTCAACTATGAACTAATGGCGTTCCTGTACGATACGGAAAGTGCCGAACAGCTCGAGCGTGACTTCATTGCTGATTTCGACGTCTCGATTCAGTTATCATCGAATGATTACGTCAAACGCCCGCTCCGCTTCCGTATTTTCGAGTCACTTTCGCGCTTGATTTCACCCTTATTATGACGTAACGTCCCGCATCTATTTTCAGGTGCGGGACATTTTTAGGTTGATTCTTCCTTGAAGTGGGAACATGAACTCTTATACACTAGATGTGTAATCGGTTGCACACTACTTAGCCTGGAAGGAAGTGAAAGGGACGGAAGTCCCGAACCCGTATGCGAACAATTGATGAATCCCATTTCTACACGCGCGACATGAAACCACAAGCACGACCAGACGCTATCATCCAAGGAGATGTCTACCGTTTCACGGTCTTGACGAGTCGGATGATCCGACTCGAATACGCGGCGGATGGACAATTCGAGGATCGACCGACCCAAACGGTCTTCAATCGTGATTTCCCGGTACCTGCTTACCGCATCGTCGAAAACGAGGAAGAATTGCAAATCATCACCGAGCACGTCCATCTGCATTATACAAAGGGACCGTTCGCTGCGAACACACTTTATATCGATGTCTTAGGGAACTTCAGTACCTATTACAGCCGTTATACGTTCGGCGGACCACTCCGGACGTTAAAAGGAACGGCACGGACGCTTGACCACGCGGACGGTGTCATTCCTCTCGAGGAAGGAATTGTCTCACGGCAAGGATACGCGGCGATCGACGATTCGAACGCCTTCGTACTGACGGAAGACCACTTCGTCGAACCGCGTCGCTCTGGTACGCATGACATCTATTATTTCGGATACGGTCACGACTACAAACAGGCACTGCGTGACTTCTACCACCTGACAGGACCGACACCGATGTTACCGCGTCAGGTACTTGGCAACTGGTGGAGTCGCTACTGGCGATATAGTGAGAAAGAATATAAGGACTTGATGACACGCTTCAAGACGGAAGATATTCCGTTCTCGGTCAGCGTCATTGATATGGACTGGCACGTTACCGATATTCCGGAACGATACGGAAGCGGTTGGACGGGTTATACGTGGAACCGTGATTTGTTCCCGGATCCACGCGGATTCTTGCAATGGTTGAAGGACGACGATCGGATGGTCACGCTCAACTTGCATCCGGCGGACGGTGTGCGTGGGTTTGAGGAAGCATACGAGGCGATGGCGGTCGCGATGGGTGTTGATCCCGAATCGGATGTCCGGATTCCGTTTGATTTTTCGGACCGGACGTTTATCGAGAACTACTTCACGAAGTTGCATCATCCGCATGAGGCGGATGGCGTCGACTTCTGGTGGATCGACTGGCAACAGGGTGCGAACTCGAAGATGAAAGGGCTTGATCCGCTCTGGATGCTCAATCATTACCACGCACTCGATATCGCACGTGATGGTAATCGACCGTTGATCTTCTCACGTTACGCGGGACCCGGAAGTCACCGTTATCCGGTCGGTTTCTCGGGTGATACGATCATCTCGTGGGCATCACTCCAATTCCAGCCGTATTTCACGGCGACGGCGTCGAACATCGGTTACGGCTGGTGGAGTCATGATATCGGGGGGCACCAGCGCGGGGAAAAAGATGACGAGTTATCGACACGTTGGCTCCAGTACGGTGTCTTCAGTCCGATTATGCGTCTGCATAGTACGATGAGCATCTTCAATGGGAAGGAACCATGGCGCTATTCGACCGATGCGGCGAACGTCATGAAGAAATATTTACGACTCCGGCATCAGCTCGTGCCGTACATCTACACGATGAATGCCCGCAATCACTTTGACGGCTTGCCCCTCCTCTCACCAATGTATTATGAGCATCCAGAAGACGATCAAGCATACAATGTCCCGAATCAGTTTTACTTCGGAACGGAATTGATCGTCGCGCCGATGGTCACGCCGATGCATCGGAAACTGCACATGACGGCTGCGACTGCATGGTTGCCAGAAGGAGAATGGTTCGATTTCTTCAATGGGCACCGTTATCGAGGTGGCAAACAGATCCGTCTGTTCCGCTATCTCGAAGACCAAGGCGTACTTGCGAAAGCCGGTGCGATCGTCCCACTCGGTCGTCATCTCGAGCATTCGAATGCATTGCATAATCCGGACGATCTCGAAGTTGTCGTCTTCCCAGGAGCCTCGAACCGGTTTACGTTGTTTGAAGACGACAGCACAGGGGTCGCACACCGCGATGGCGTCAATGTTGAGACGACATTCGCGCTCGACTGGGAAGCGCGTGAACTGACGATCGCTGCACCGACTGGACATCGTGACTTGCTACCGGAAAATCGGTCAATCACATTGATTTTACGCGGGGTCCGCGAAGGTTACGTCCAGCGCGACGGGGAAAGTGTCACCGGCGTCTATGATCATGCGACGCAGTCACTTCGTGTCGAACTCGGTGAAGTGACGGAGACGATCACGTTGTCGCTTCAAGTCGAGATGTCGACAAACGAGAACAAGATGGACCGGTTGTATGCGTTTCTCGACCAAGCGGAAATCAGCTATGACCTGAAGGACCGTTTGTACCGTCTATTGTCACAAAAGCTTGATCCGGTCAATATGATGCACCAGTTGCAAGCACTTGAACTCGAGAAGGATCTCGTCGACTGTTTGCTTGAGTTGATGTTGTCTTAAATGATTTAATAGGCATATAAAAAAGCCAGTATTCGTCATCCGTTTGGACGAAGAATACTGGCTTTATGGTTTAGGTCATAACTCTTCGTCTTTCTTTTCGTCCATCCAAGACAACAAATCCTCTGCATCGAGATCGTCACCTTTGCTGAGGATCAAGGCAGTGACGACATCTCGTTTCTGGTCTAATAAATCCGGGTTGTTCGTCAAGACTTCCATGAGGTAATACGCATAAGAGCCAAGGAAATCAGGCTGGTCGTTTCGTTCGATCAGTGTCATGAACGCTTCGATGAGTTCTTCCTGTTCTTCATCGAGAATCATCCAGTGGGAGTAGGCGAGGAGTTTTTCGTTTTCATCATCTCCACGGAGAATGTCCTTGATTTCAGGTAACGTCAGAAATACGACATCCGGCATGAAGACTTCCGGAACATCGCTACTCAGCTTCGTTAACCACTCGTCGTAGGTTGACGCAACGAAATGGTTCGTCTCGTCCGAAATGTCGAGACACCAGACAGTCGGCTCAGTATCTTCCGTAAAGTGGAAGTACCAAAAATAGCTACCTTGTCCTTCAGCGAACATCATGACGTTCCCTTCGACGTCCCATTCCCGGAGGACCGACAATTCGTCCAGATACCGCTCGAATGTCAATGATGTCATCGAGCAGAGCGGAAGATGTAGACCCGTTTCTTCGTCCGACCATGTATTCTCGAACTCGACCATCACGACCTTCGCTTCTGGAACACCACCGTTTTGCTTTCGCATCTGTTTGAGGTAGCGAGCGGGGAGTCGACCGCTGACGGCTTGCTCGATTCGTGTGATGTCTGTTTCTTTGACTGAAATGATCGTTTCTTCTTGTAGATCTTCATCCCAAAATGGCATCATATGACCTTCCTTACTATGTAATGATTGATGTAGACCTTGATTATACGCAATATGTTTGGAAAATGTTTCGAAAAAAGACCCTATCCATTAAGGAAGGGTCTATTGTGTCATTTACGACGCAATTTTTTCGCTTTTTGTTTCATGTCGTTATACGTGATCATTGGACTATCGTCCATCGTCAAGCGCAGATGGTTCGGTTCACCTTTGTTCGTGATGCCGGAGCAATAGAGGATGTCAGCATATTGATCAAACAGTTCCTCGTATGCCGGCAGGTGGTGCATCAGACGACCAGGAGAACCCCAGCCACAGAGGACGACGCCATTTTTCGCTTTAACATCGGCAAGTGTCTTCGCGACGAACTCATAGTTCGTCTCATCGAAGCTTGCTTGAGCGAACGGTAGATCCTCGCTGACGAGAAGGTCCGGCATCAAACTGATGATGTCATATTGTTTGACGGGGTCATTGACATACTTCTTCATCAAATTGTACGCACGTTGTGTCGTCGTTCCAGAGAGAAAGGCGTCCGTCGTCCGTGGTGTGTAAATTAATGCGGCGACGTGCGTTCCTTCTGCGATGTCGTCAAAGATATAGCTGCGTAAATAGCGTTTCGTCTTGTCTCGATCAAACGTCGTCTGGACGCGGATCGACGATTCCTCAATCAAGAGTTCGGAAGAATCGGCTGGTGTCATGGGTGGTGCCTCCTTTTAATTGGTCAAACGTGAGCTGATGCGAAGGAAGAACGCGAGTGTCTTCTTCTTGAGGTCGAGGTCGTTCGCATCGATCGCCTCGACATGGTGCTGGTAACGATCGTATTGGGCGAGCACGTCAGAAACATATTGTTCACTGCGATTGTATTCAAACAGTGCTGTCGCGAGCGTGTCTCGGTCGGATGTCTTCGTGACATCATGTTGCTTCAGGTATTTCGCTGCCGTGTGGGCGCTGTCGACGAGACTCGTCGGATCAGCTTTCCCGTCGCCGTCCGCGTCCACTCCGAGACCACCATATTTCTCGATGGCTTCCGGATCCGTGACGTCAATGCCGTCATGCTCGATGTCACCGAGCGACGTGCCACCTTTGTATCCCCAACCGACCCATGTTTTCGGCATGAATTGGAACGGGCCGATGGCGCCAACGGACGATTGCATCGCTGACGAGTTCGAGAAGATCGTCTCGACGCGATGAATGGAGGCGAGTAGCTTCCAGTCGATGTCGTAACGTGCCGCGGCTTGTTCGTAGATGTCGATGTTCTCGGCAGGTACGCCATGCTGTCCATAATACGTACGATACATTTCATTTTGAACACGTTCCCGATTTTGCCAGTAGATGAAGCTACTGACGATGAGGGCGAACAGTACGAACAAGATGCTGATTCGAAAAACTTTTCGCATATTGTTCTCTCCTCTGTTTAGGATTCCACTGAATGGTATCATATTTTAGTAGGGTCTAATAGCACTTTCTGTGACGGGAGTGTGGAATCAAAAAAGGAGTCGAAGTCATGTATCTCTTCGTAAATGGGTTTTTACTCGGATTACTCGTCGTCCTTTCGATCATCGCGGCGGTCCGTCCGGTCGATTTGACGATCGTTCCTCGCAAGGAATTCTACCCCTCGATGGTCCAGTCGAGCGGCATCTTATGTCTGTTGCTCGTCGGTGGCACGCTGATTAGCGGTACGCTGTTGCCAGAAATCGGTTTGACGTTTTTTGTTCCAAGGGGTCCGGTCTGGTACGCGACGATCGGACTGATCGTCTTGCTTTGCATCGTCTTGCTTTTGACGGCGACCGTTCCGGCGTTTCGCAAACGTTTGTTGCCGCTTTATCAAAGTGAGGCGGAGCGACTGATTCTGCCACGAACGAAAGAGGAACGGACCGGGTTTCAGATGGTCGCGCTGATGGCAGGGTTGACGGAGGAGTTGATCTATCGCGGGTTTCTTTTTCATACGCTCGGATTATTTTTACCGTTTTCTAACGTCAGTTTCGTCTGGATCGGGGCAATCTTGTTTGGTGTCGCGCATCGTTATCAAGGGTGGTTCGCAATCCTCGTGACAGGACTGATCGGGGCGGGATTCGGTTACTTGTACCTAGCACTTGAGACACTCTGGCCGCTGATCATCATCCATGTCTTGATCGATCTCGTTGCTGTCTACATTTACAAGGACGATGTTAATTCCTGACATCGTCAAAAAGCGTTGAATTTGGTAGACTGAATGTCAAGCGAAGTCATCGTTTAAAATGGTCAAGTTGACGGTTGCAGAACAGGTCAAATGACAGGTAAAATGAGAAGGTAAACGCTTACACATCAAAAGGAGATGGATGAAACCATGCGAACGATCACTTCCACTGGCGAGCGAAAGAAGACGAGTTGGACATTGAATATCGGCAATCAGCCACATTTGATGATGGATGGTGTGACAGAACAAACGCTTGATGCCGAACAACGTGTCGTCTATAACGAATTTTTAATTCCGACGACGGACACTTTGATTCATCGGTTCAAAGCCCGCTTCCCGAACCATCTCTGCGAGAACGGGTATGATGTGTATGGCGCTGCCGCTTTTGACGAACAGGTCGTCGAACTGATCTCGAATTGGTTCATCGAGCTGGTCACCGTCTTAACAGCGATGCAGCGGACGAAAGGCATTCAGCATGTCCAGATTGAAGGCGGTGTCGCAAAACGGACCGACTTCTTACCGACCGTGCGTCGGACATGCCGGGCACTGGAGTCAACGATTGATATTTATTGAAGCACCAGTCACGTTTTCAGAGGGGGCGTCCATTAGGGCGTCCTCTCTTTTTTTAATCAACGAATCGAGAGAATTCGACGTCGTGAAGACAGCGTGCACTTTTTTGTTCATCTCGAATCGTTTTCCTGGGACAAGCATCGCGCCGCTTCACTTCGTTGCAGGGTCGCTCCTGCTTGTTTTTCCTTAGGAAGCGATTTCGAGTGAACCAAACGTCTCTCTTCTTTCATAAATTAAAAAGCAAAAACGAAGTCGAATACTCGCGGAGTCGGACGGGATTGTCCGGCTCTTTTTTCATTTTCTGGATAACATGAGGAAAAAAACAGGTTGACGCTAGACTGTATGGCATGTACCATACAGTTAACAGATGTACTATTGTCTTAATACAATGGTGATAATCAAGGAGGGTGAATCCGATGCTTGAGGTAAAAGGGTTACAGAAGCGATATGGACGAAAAAAACAGGTCTTACGTGACATGACGTTCTCCGTCGGTCTAAACGAAGTGACATGTCTGATCGGCTTGAACGGGGAAGGGAAGTCGACGATTTTAAAAGCAATTCTCGGTCTGATTCCGGTAGATGCCGGGACGGTGACGGTCGACGGTAAAACATCGCGCGGCAAAATTGCGTTCGTGCCTGATCTTCAGACGATGCCGAGCTACATGACAATCGGACAAGCGCTCGCATATATGGCAGATCATTATCCAGACTGGAATCAAGAGACAGCGGAACGGTTACTGCAGACGTTTCAGCTGTTTACGACGGATAAAATGGCGAACTTATCAAAAGGGAACAAAGCGAAGTTCAATCTCGTCTTAGGATTCGCCCTCGATCGTCCATACATATTACTCGACGAACCGCTCGCGGGAATCGATTTGTTCATGAAGGAACAGATTGCCTGGATTTTCTCAAGTGAGTTCATGGAAGGACGGAGTATCCTGATGACGACTCACGAAATCACTGAAGTCGAGCAAGTGATCGACCGAGTGTTGTTCTTACGAGACGGTCAGATCGTCGAAGTCAAAGAGACGGATGAACTGCGAGGTCATCATCATCAATCGGTCCAAGACCGGATGCGGGAGGTATATCAAGGATGAAACGCTGGTTGTTATTAACGAATGAAGAACTGAAACGAAGTACGAAAGTATTGGTGTTGTTGATTTCAGGCTTGATCGTCGCGGAAATCGCGTCTCTGCTCTATCAAATTTACGATTATCAAAGCACGATCGAGAAAACGATGCGGATTGAACAGATATCAGAAATGGACGCAATTGCGCGAGCAGGTGGTGCGTTGACATTTGCACAGGCAACGGATTTTTACGATTCAATCCTTGTATTAGCAATGGGGATGATCATCCTGTTTGCGTTTTGGATTTGGTACCGCGACTGGATAGGTGAGACGAAGTACATCTACAGATTGCTATTGTTACCGGGATCACGCCGGGCGATTTTTGGGTCGAAAATGACGGCACTCTTACTTGTCGTGACTAGTTTGATCGGAATTCAGTGGGGGCTGTTGTTGCTTAGTCGTAATCTCTACTTATGGTTGTTACCAGATGCTCAACAGGTCACAGCCAGCATCAATGAATACTCCATCTATATGAAGTTGTTCTATACGATGTATCCGAGTGATATTTTATTCATCTTACTGATGACATTCATCGTCATCTCGTTCGTCTTCATGACAGTATTACTTGAACGATCGTTCCGAAAGGGAAAAGCGTTCTTGCTCGTCGGATTACATGGGATTGCGTTGATTGGCGGTTATATCATTTTGGGCTTAGCATTGTCAGCTATTTCGAACGATTTGAGTCAACTGCACATGCAATTTTATCTCGGGTACATCGTGCTCTTAACGTTATATGTGTCGTACAAAAATCTGCGGTTAGTCCAGACGCGTCTATCCGTCTAAAGGAGAAATCTCATGAAACGATATCGTCAACTTCTGATCTATGGAGTGATCATTCTCATAACAATCGGAAGCTACATCGGCTACACGCTGTCGATCAAAGGAGCAGACTTTTCGCTCGAGACCGTCAGTGGAAAACCTTCGCAAATCGAAAATTTTAATTTACGTCTTCAGACGAAAGGCATGCGTTCGACGATTTATGATGTCAACGCTAAGGGAGACATCGAAAAACAGTCAAATTCTTACGTCGGACAACTATTCCGTGAAGATAGCATGACGGATTTGCCAGATAAATATTACGAATTCACGACGCATATGGAAACGAATGTAAGTGGAGATGGACAATCAGAGTATGCGATTCAGATCAAACACAATAAACTGCAATTCAAGATGTTTACGTTTAAGACGGAGGAGATGTTCGAGAAAACATTTCAGTATGATACAAAACTTGAGACGGGGATGGACATACAAGCCAGTGTCGTCGATAAACAGGCAATGAAGGTCTACATTCAACTTGATCGAGTCGATCAGCCAAGGGAAACGAAACTGCTTGTGCTCGATTTAACAGGCGACCGGGTTGAAGAGATCGTTCTTCAAAAGCCAGTAGCGCCTAAACACGCTCGTCAATTTTTAGCGATTCATCAAAATGAGGTCGTCTACACGGAACAACCGTCTGACAGCGATGAGGAGAACACTAAACTATCTTATTTCCTCGATGACGGGAAGAGCGTTCGTTCCATCAAGGAGTTGAATCAGCAACAAATCGGTTATACGCCCTATGCGAACGGTCGTTATCTCATCGGCTTCCGTCTGCCGGAAGGGGAGACGAAACGAATCGAATGGTCGATGTTCGACTTGGAAACGAAACGATTATCCGAGCATAGCGTAAGCAGTCCGCTCGTTTTGAAAAAGATTGATTGGTTGGATTCGAAGGACGAGATGCAGCTTTATCTCTCTTCCGAGACAAACGATGGATTCCAAGTGTCCGTGATCGATCTGAAGAATGAGCAACTGATGTATCAAGGAGAAATCAAAGATGCGAATCGTAAAAAAGGAACGCGTATCTATGATTTTGCGGTTCAATGATCCACGAAAAAACGCTTCGTCCCGGAAAAACTTATCCGGTCCGAAGCGTTCTTTTTTTCGTTTTGACTAGGAATCGATACGTTCTAGGGCGAAAGCATCAAGACGTGAAATTTTTCTCTGCCGCTTTACAGGCACGCAATAAGGCGTCCTTGAAGAAACGATCTTCCTGCGAAGCGAGTTGTTGTGTCGCTTCCTCGTCTCCGCGCAGTGAGCGAGCGAGCATCTGAATGACCTTGACCCAGCGCCGGACGTGATCAAGTTGTGGGCGACCCATCGCGACGTACACCGTGAACCAATCATTCTGATCGCGACGGATCATCCGTTGAAACAGTGATTTCGCGAGATCGACTTCTTCGGTCGTCGGGAGTTCGTTCGTCTCGAAATAACGACGTAACGCGGCAACGGCAGTTGCGTACGCTGCTTTGACGTCGTCTGACGGCTGATGCTTACCGTAGTCGGATGTCGACAGATGAAGTAAGGCAGGTTTTTTCTCGACACCCGTGATCCAGGCAGAGATCGTCTTATTGCCTTTATAGGCTTGACGGTTCGCGACCGGGAGCTTCGCCGTGACGTTTCCGACTTTCCCGATCAAGGTCACTTTGTTGTTGCGATCCTGAATTTCGGTCACTTTCAACTCGACCGTATCACCCATTTCATGAGGAATGGCTTTCGGCTGGAGCTTTTCTCCTGCCGAGAGCGGCGAACGCTTGCGGATCATCCGCAGTGCTTCTTGTTCAATCCGGTCGTCAAGCGACCACAGATGTTCCGGTGGGACGTTGCGGAACCGGCGACGTCGGACCTTGATGTACTGGTCAAGCGCGTCAGCAGCTTGCTCCCGCGTCGATTCACCACGTGCGACGGGGCCGATGATGTCTCGGAGCGTAATGGATTCGAGACGTTCCATGATGCCTTCGAACGGGATGAGTTCCATTACGTAGAGACTACAGACGACGAGTTCGCATTCGCGAGGAGTGAGTGGGCGTTTGGCCATAAATTGACTTCCTTTCAGCTGGTTGATGTTTCTAGTATACCAAAAAAAAGCCATCGTCACGTAATCCCGTGACGATGGACTGAAAAAGCTTACAAGACGAATGGCGATTCCGAACTATTTTGCAATTCAGCGGACGCGAGACGTGTGACACCGTTCATGAACGGGTCATGGGCGACGAACAAGTCACCGATTGCTTTGATCTCAGCCACGGTCGCATTTTCCTTCGCACCAGCGATCCGCAAGCGATACGGTTTTTTTGTCACCGTATCAAATGTCAGGACGATCGTATGTTCCATCAATGGTCACTCCTTTCATGAAATGTAGGGACGAGTTATGCCTTGAGTAGAGCGTAGTCACGGCTGATTTCCGTCAGCGCGTAGCGTCCGTCGAGTAAGCTGCCGACCGCTTGACCGATCGAAGCGACGACGTCTGCTGGAAGATTCGAACGTAAGCCGTTATAGCGGCGGCGAGCAACGACGGCATCACCGTTTGCTGTCACCTTGTCCTTCCGCTCGAAGACAATGACGAGACTCGTCTTGATTTCTTCTGCTTGTGTCATGTGTATCACCTCCTTCGCCCTTATTGACAGGGAAAGAGACCGGATTGTTCGAAAGGAATGAAAAAAAGATGGTCTGGTTACGTTTTTTACGAAAAGTATCGTTTTTACGCATGCGGACGCTCGGATATGCGTCTCTAATCTTCGTCTTTGGTGTCGCGGGCATCATGTATGCTCTTGAGCCAGAAACGTTCGGATCCTACTTCCGGGCCGTCTACTGGACGATGACGACCGTCGTCACGGTCGGGTACGGCGACTTCTTCCCGAATTCTGATACCGGTCGGATTCTGACGATTTTCGTCTTCATCTTTGGAATCGGGATCGTCGGGGGACTAATCTCAAAACTGGTCGACGGTGTCCAGTTGATTCGTAATCAAAAGGAAAGAGGGTTATTACAAGTGAAAGAAACAGGGCATACCGTCGTTTTCGGTTACAGTCGGCGTTCGAAGCACGTCATCGATTCATTACTCGAACATACGGATGTCGTCCTCGTCGATGATTTAGAGCGCGAGCCATTCAGTCACCCACGATTTCATTACGTCTGTGGTGATCCGGCACTGACATCGACGCTCGAACGGGCACACATCGAAAAGGCAGTTCGCGCGATCGTCCTCGCTGATCATTCGATTCCACCGGTCCATGCTGACGGACGGACATTGTTGATTGCTTCAAGCATCGAACGGGCGAATCCGAACATTTATACAATCGTCGAAATGATGCTTGAAGAACACCTCGACAGCTTCGAACAGGTTAAGGTTGATGAGGTGTTACTTGGTGACGAGACGATTGCCCGGATGGCGATCCTCGCGTCCCATCATCCTGGGGTGACGAAGGTCGTGACGGATTTGTTGACGAAGGACGGTGAGGGCATGTTCTCGATTCCGAGTAGACCGGAGTGGGGGACGTACCGTGACGCCTATCATGCTTTGCTAGAAGAAGGCGTCACGATCTTATCTGATGGAAAACGACTCGATTTGAACCGTCGACTCGATGAAGCGATTCCGAAAAACGGGACGTTGATCGTCTTGTGTTCGGAGGAAACTGCCCAACGAATCGGAGCGATTTAGAGAAGAAAGGATTTAACCAATCTTTTTTCGGGTATAGTAAATAAATTTACTAGACGGAGGAAAAAGATTATGACACAACCACAACCAGAATGGATTCAAGAATTATTTGAGACGGTCGATCAAGGCGAAATTAAAAATGCACCAAAATTACTCTATATGGCACTGACGCTTGAACCAAATTATTTTACAAAAGCAGTTAGCCGATTCAATCAACGGTTAGAAGTCGAACCATTAACGGACGTTTCGGAATTGTTGACGGTCTATCGTCAATTTTTCCTTTCAGCTAATCCATCAGAGGAGTACTGGTCACTTGCCTGGAACGAACTCATCCAGACGCTACAACATATGATTGACCGACCGGAAGCTCATCAATTACTTAAAGAGCATGTCGATTTACTCGACTGGTGGTCGAGCGAATCGTTGCTTTCACTCCCGAGCTGGTTGACGATTTTAGATGTCGCTGAACGAATTGACGCGCTTGATCAATTTAGCAGTTATCTTCCAGATATCTTCGAGAGTTACGCGCTTGAAACAGCGAAGGACGAACCGTTCGCCCGTCTTGCCTGGTATGCACTCGCAAGCAATCAACAAGAGTTGCTTGCCCCTTACAGAGACCGGATTGAAGCCGGTTCTTCAAAGGAAATTCAGTCTCTTCGTCAAGCGGATCTCGTCGATCAAATTGAAACGACGCGGGTCGTTATGTTAAAGTCGAAAGATAACGAGCCGATTGAATTAACATTTGATCGAAAATGGACATTATAAATTATCGAAGAAAAAATGACACCTAGAAGCCGCACGAATTCAGTCCGAGGGGTGTAGGGATGATTCACGTCAATTTACCGAGTGGTGACTATGTCGTGTTAGTAGAAATAAATCGTGAAGTGCTGCTGTGTCATTCGATTGAAGAAGCGGAACAAGCACAACGCGACCGGTATGAACTGGTCGGACGGATGAGCGAACGCTTGCCGGCAGAAGTGATTGGACCCTCGATTGCGGATTTTGTCCGCTTTTCGACCGGGTTCATCGGCGAAGAAGTGACGTGGCATGAGGAGGAAGAAGCCTTCTTTTGCCAACAGTTCGAGACATTCGACGGTTCCCCGTTAGGTGAAGACCTGACGGGGATCGATGCAACGCGTTGGCGTGCGGTCCTTGCACGCTATTATGCTTACGTGACGATCGGAAAGATCATTCCTTTTGAAGTCAGCGAAGAACCGGACGGCACGGTTCCGCTTTAGTCCAGACGATTCTTCGGTCGGCGCGTAATCAGAGAAGGGCAGGGTTCCCATGAAAAAGCAACTTGCACTACTCACGCTAGCGACAATCGTCGCCATGCCAACGTCTGCTTTCGCGCAGTCTCAATACGTACAATATGATCCGACGTTTACAGAACAACAAAAACAAGAGTGGTTGGCGAATCAGGGGCTGACCGAGATTCGTGCCTTGAAACAAAAAGGATTCTCGCTCGTCGAGCCGCTTGAGCATCTCGAAGAAAAGGATATCGATGCCGATTTGATTCCAATCACGGACGTCAAAAAAGCAACGGATTCTGCCCAGTTCCAACAAACGTACCTCGATCAGTCACGGATTCCGGCTTACTGGAAGTACAGCCGCGGGAAATCGGACGTTCGCGTTGCGATCATCGATGATGCAATCGATACGAAACACCGCGAGTTCAAGGACGTCATCTATAAGACGACGACGATTTCTGGAATCCGGAAACCTGACGATCACGGGACACACGTCGCCGGTATCGTCGCGGCGCGTGAAGACGGTCAAGGGATCGTCGGTGTCGCATCTGGTGTCAAACTGATCGGGGCCGATGTCTTCGATGGAGACTTTGCTGCATCAATCGACATAGGCGACGGTATTTTGTATGCAATCGAGCAGGGAGCAGATGTCATCAATCTCTCACTCGGACAATATGAGTTTGATCCGTACATGGAAGCAGCGGTCAAAAAGGCGGAAGCGAAGAACATACTCGTCGTCGGAGCGGCCGGAAACGACGGGCGCAATAAAGTACTCTTCCCAGGATCGATGAGTCAAGTCGTCGGTGTCGGGTCCGTCGGAACGCTGGGGCGTGCCTCGACGTTCTCGAACTACGGTAAAGGAGTCAACATCATGGCACCGGGGGAAGGGATCTACTCGACAATCGTCGGCAACAAGTACGGCTACTTGGACGGAACATCGATGGCGACACCGGTCGTCAGTGGTGTGTTGGCGCTCGCGAAATCGAAGAACCCATTCGTCTCGAACACGACGATGCGCAGTAAGTTATATGCTGCAGCGACGAAAAAATCAGGTGATACGAAGTTGCATTACGGAGCAGGTCGCTTGAATGCCGGAATCTTAGCGACACTGCCGGCACCGATCTCGAAGATCTCGTTACCGGCAACGGTTAAGCCGAATCAGGCGTTTACATTCTATTTTGATGAGTATGCGAGTGCGAAGACGACGACACGTCTCTATAAGGACGGGAAGGTCGTTAAGACATTCACGCAATCGAATTTAACGAACGGTACGCATAAGTTTACGTATAAGTTGAAAGACAAGGGGTCATATAAGCTTGTCTTTACAACGACAGGTGGACGGCATACGCGGACCGTCGAACGCTTACTGACAGTCAAATAAAAAAGCGCCTCCCACTGAGTGGGAAGCGCCGTACGAGACCTGAAGGTTACTTCGGGTCTTTTCCTTTTTTATAGACGGGCGTCGGAGGCGTCAATGCCTCTCCAGTCCATGTGATCATCGCTTCCATCTTGTATCCTGTGTCATCCTCATGGACGAACGACAGGCGACTGGAATCGATCAATTGGTATAAACCATAAGCGACCTGGTCGGCCCAAGAGCGTAACGTCATCGCTTCATCATACAACGGGATTTGCTCAGGGAACCGTTCGTTCATAAGCAAGATATCGTGTTGATCGAAATGATAGCTACGTTTTGAGAGTGCATCGGGCGCCTTGACGTTGAACGGCTCGAACGCGTGGATGAGCTCTCCTTGACGATAGAAGGCGAAGATGCCGTTTCGCAGATGAAGTGCCTTGATCTCGTCGATCTCGATCAGGAATGTCAACTTGCGAACCGTTCGCCGGTTCGTACCAGAGCGTCGTTTTTTCATGCTGCATGCCTCCTTCTGAACTCTTGTACTATACCGTGAAATGAGGCAGGGACGCAACTTTTTCGTTTGTAAAACGAGAATTACCTCTTGCAGGAAAGCGGCATCTACGCTACACTCATAAGCAGTGACTATGTTGGTTCGGACAATCGCGGGGCATTTCGATGCTTTGAGGAAAGTCCATGCTCGCACAGCCTGCGATGGCTGTAGTGATCGTGCTACACTAAAAGATAAGTGTAGGCAGCGTCAAGCTGACGGCAGAAGGAACGCCTAAGTCTTCGGATATGGCCGAAACTTCTTGAAGGTGCCACAGTGACGGAGCTTCATGGGAAACCATGAAGGTGGAACGAGGTAAACCCCACGAGCGAGAAACCCAAATTTGGTAGGGGAATTTCCGGAGCGGAACTGAACGCAATGGAGAGCGTATGCAAATACGGAGATAGATGATTGTCGCCTGCGTGTGAGGGTCAAACCGTTTGGAACACTAAGGAACAGAACATGGCTTACAGGACCACATAGGCTGTTATTTTTAAGTTGAACGAGAGTCCAGGTCCACCCTGGGCTCTTTTTTTATTGCAATGAAACGATACTGTGGAAGAAACGATAAAGGAGTGAACGCGATATGGCAAAACGCTTAGTCATCGCGACAGCGGCGATGGGAATCGAAGCGCTCGTCGCAAAAGAAGTCCGTGCGTTAGGATACGAGTGTACGGTCGAAGACGGAAAGGTCTACATCGATTGTGAGATGGAGGACATTCCCCGTTTGAACATGTGGCTCCGGACAGCGGACCGGATCAAACTTGTCGTTGCTGAGTTCCGCGCGACAACATTCGAAAAATTGTTCGATCAAGTCAAGGCACTACCGTGGCACGAATTGATGCCGTGGGATGCGAACTTCATCGTCAACGGTCGTTCGGTCAAATCGAAGCTGTTCTCGATCCGTGACTGTCAAAAGATCACTGAGAAAGCGATCGTCTCGCACATGCAAGAGCAGTACAACAAAGGAACGGAATGGTTGCCGAAGACCGGCGCAAGCTATCCGATCGAAGTCGCCTTGTTAAAGGATATCGCAACATTAACGATCGATACGTCAGGCGACGCATTACACAAACGTGGATACCGTGAATTCCACTCAGCAGCTCCACTGAAAGAAACGATGGCAGCAGCGATGCTGATGCTGACGAACTGGAAGCCGGATATGCCGCTTTACGACGTCTTCACCGGTTCAGGCACCCTGGCAATCGAAGCGGCGATGATCGGGCGTAATATCGCACCAGGCATCAACCGTGAGTTCGTCTCACAAGAGTGGAAATGCATTCCGAAGAAAGCGTGGTTCGATGCGATCAAGGAAGCGAACGAAAAAGCGGAGTGGGACAAACCACTGAAGATTTACGCAAGCGATGTCGATCCAGAGATGGTCAAGCTCGCGAAAACAAACGCAGAACTCGCAGACGTCCGCGATGCAATCAACGTCATGCAACGCGACGCAGCAGACTTCAAACCGAAGGAAGACTTCGGTGTCATCATCGGAAACCCACCGTACGGGGAACGTTTGGAAGACGCACGTGAAGTCCATCAGTTGTACCGCAAGATTGGTACGGCGTATAAAGAATTCCCATACTACAGTGTCTACATGATCACGTCGTATGTTGAGTTCGAAAAAGCGTACGGTCGCCCAGCGACGAAACGTCGGAAGCTCTATAACGGGAATATCGAAGTTCAATTCTATCAGTATTATGGTCTCCGTCGAAAAAGACCGCAGTCTTAAGCCATTTTTTGAGGGTGACGGACCGCCAGTTCACACTCAGTTCCCACTTTTTAATTTTTTTCGCCAAAATGTCATGAGCCGCTCGGTTGAGCGGTTTTTTTGTCGTCCAATAATGCTGCGAATTGATTGGCGGTATTTTCCTGTAATGTGTGAATTACATGGGCATACGTATCCATCGTCGTTTTGGCATCTGCATGACCGAGTCGTTCCTGGATGACCTTCGCGTGCGTACCCACTTCAAGCAGCAACGTCGCATGGGTATGACGCAATCCGTGCAGGGTGATCGAGGGAAGTCCTGCGGATTCGAGTGTCAAGTGATGCCGTCTCCGGAGTCCTGAGTGCCATAGGTAGGCACCGGTCACACCCGTACAGATGAGGTCCTCTTCGTTGCGCCAGCCGAGCCGGACTTGATCATACTTCTGTTCCCGTCGGATTCGCTTCAATTCTTCGATGGCGACATCCGGGATCGTGATGACACGGACCTTCTTTCCCTTCGTCTGCGAGAAGGAATACCCACCCGCCGTTTCGATTGCTGTCCGCATGACCATGATGCGTTTACGTTCAAAGTCGACGTCCGACCAACGGAGCGCCGTCGCTTCCCGTGCCCGCATGCCCGTGTAGGCAATCAACATGACAGCTGCATAGTTCCCCGTCGTCATGACCGTACGCGCTGTCGTCAGGTACTCGGATAACTGTTGCGCGGAGAGCGTCGCCATGTCCTTAACGCCTTCCTTCAACTTTGCCACTTCCGAGAAGGGATTTGAAGCGTGGTTCGTGAAGCCCATTCGTTTTGCCCATGTGAACAGACCGACCATGATCGCGCGACGGGAATTGATCGTCGATGCCTTCAGTCCTTTCTTGTCCCAGTCGACGAGCAGGCGTTGCGCGTGAGCAGGCGTCACTTCCTTCGACTGCATCTTCTTGAACCAGGCAGGGATTCCCTTGACGATGTTCACATATGAATGATAGGTCGTCTCTGCCTTACTCAGCCGGACGTGGTCCTCGAGCCACACGTCAAGCATGTCTCCGACGCGTCGTGTGTTAATCACCTTCCGGATGGACCCGTCCCGCCGTTGGCGCAATTGATCTGCGACCCAAAATTCGACTTCCTTCTTCAGCTCGGACGAGAAGGAACGCTGGATCCGTTTGCCGGTCTCGTCGAATCCCAGATTGAGCCGGACCTTCCAACGTCCGTTCGGTTGTTTGTAGATTTTCATGTTGTAACTTCCTCCTCTTGCGTACATACGTTCTATTCCTGTCTGTAAGAAAAGGCACCTGAGTGCCTTCAGTGTACACCTTTTTATGAGCCGTCTTCATCCGCATGACTCATAAAATATTTGGAGTATGCTTCAGTGTTCGGTCGAGTTAGTCGCTTCATGTTAGCAAGCGTATCTCTAATATCACTTGCTAACTTCTCGGCGTCCGGATAATCCTGTTTATCGATGCTATAAAATTGCTGTTGAAGTTCCGAATAGAGTCGATTCAATTCATCTTGATTTGCTACTAGTTGTTGAGTGGTCTGTTGGAGTTCTGGCGGGGAAGCAGTTTGCTGCATCGTCATGATTTCTTTTCCAGTCATATCAATCATCGATTTTAATTCAAATAGGCTTGAGGATACAGGCGCGACCACTTTCCCTTTGTCTGTTCCTATAGATGCGTTCAAATCATCGATTTTGAACATCATTTGATCGAATCCTGGAGAGATATTATAAATGGCTGCTAACAAAGTTCCGGTATCGTATGACGATTCAGTTACTTCATCTTCCACCTTAGTATCTTCTACTGTTGATTCTTCTGTAACTGGTTCTGCCACAACAGGTTCCTTGTCTTCTACAGAATCCGGTTGCTCCACTACGTCATTTGTAGCGTCGATGTTCATGTCGTAGCGAGTGTCATCCATGTTCTTAAAGTTGATTGGAGAATTCAGTTTTTTAATCATGTCTTTTTTTAGACTGTTAAACAGTCCTAGATGAATCCAGTAGCCGCTTGCTTTTTGAAAGTAGCGTTCCGTGTCCATCAAAACCATATCCGAAAAGTTATCGAGATTCATTTGATCGAGCTTATCGCGTGTGTAATAGGATTTAAGCACGGTTTCCATTTTTTCATTTCCGTTATCATCCGTCATGACGGTAGGGCGTTCGAACGCGAATAGATCAAAGTTTTTGTTTTTATATAGTTGTTTTATCAATCGAATAGAGTCGAGAGCATACGAATCTAGAAGCGTGTTCTCGCTCCAGAAGCCTGAATCCTTGTAAGTCACAATTAGCGTTTTGTTTCTTACTTTAGCGCCTTTGATGTCTTCGCTATACTTCTTTAGTTCACCATTGATCGTTTCTGGTGTCGCGTGTTCAAGATCCGCTGTAACTTCCGATTTCTTCTTCTTTTTCTTGTCTTCTGCCTTTACTTCTTTCTTCACTTCCGTCGGTTTCTCATTCTGCGCGCTGTAGATGCTGCCAAACATGCCTATGATGAGTACACCGAATATAGCGAACAGTGTACCTTTCCCGCCCATGCCGGACGGTTTCCTACCCGAACGTTTTCTCTCTTCCAATTTATATCCTCCTTTAGCAAAACACTTTAAGATTACTATTTTAACCATTTGTGTTATTTATATACATATTTATTCTAACCCAAATAGCTTTCTGATGCGACTCAGATTTAAGCGGTGGGACAACTACCTTCGCATCGACCAATCGAATACTTAGCGTATATGAATATTGAGATGTAGTTATTGCATTATTTTTAAAGAGTTATAGTCTCCGTCGGGAAAATTACAAGCTCAAGTTACAGTTGGTATTCGAGTGATCGCTGTTGGACAACCATTAAATAGTTGATGTGAAAATTCGAAAAAATTTCTTGAGAATCACTCTAGATTAAATTAAGGCAATATCAAAAATCCCTTTGAAATGACATACTTAAAAAAAGTACAAACTTCGAAAGAGTTTTTGATTAGCACAAAGTATATTTTTAAGCAGGATGATACGAATAGTAGTCAAAAGGTAAACATTAATGATGTACTTATACATACTGAGGGAGAAAAACATGACTAGGATCTGGATCGAAGAGTATGAAGTAACGGATGATTTAGGACGTCTATTTGGTCATTTTTAGATGTGGATGATTCAATTAAAACGGCATATTTAATAAGTCCGTCAGAGGGAGACGAATGTATTACACCGACGAAGAAAATTTTGTTTGAGTTTTTAGAGCATCGAAATGATTTTCCGCTGTATCTGTATTTTTCAGATGAATATGTATTAAGAGAAAGACGTCAGCAGTTATTTCAGCTACATGATATTGACTACACCATTCGAACAGTTTATCCGAATCGCAAACATCATATGGATCCGCTTGTCTATTTTACAGTCGAGTTAAAGAACAAGGAAGCACTCAGACGCGTCGTTCACGAGACGTACTGGTTAGGAGAAGAGAATGTCTTCTATGTGATTTCGAATTACGATAATTTAAAATTTACGTTTGTGGAAAGGCGGCATTGGGGGTTCCAACAATATCTGTCAGTTGCTTCGTTTGATCGAACCCATCCATCGGTACTTATCGAGCCTGGTCATGACGGTTGTGGTTTTTTCATATGCTCAAACGATGTATCGATGAACTCGTTAGAAAACGTCATCCAAAATATGCCGGAAGAAATAATTATTTATCAAATCAATGATGAACTGTATGAACCTGAGGATGAAGAGTAAATTCATTCTTCAACTATCGGAGGTAATATATGAAGCCAGCCATCAGACATATCAATCCATCGTCTAAACGCCCGGGTGTATCACTCGTCGAAATAAAACGAGCAGAAAAAAGCCTCGGCGTAAAATTTCCGATGGATTACAGTTCGCTTATACAGGAATCAAATGGTGCAATCTTTCATGACTGGATACTCTATTCGATACCGACCGAATCGAGTCATTCTGAAGTTAAAAATATCATCCACCATTACGCAAATCGTCCAGATGATTTACCGGAGGATATGATTTGCTTTGGCGAACATTTAGATGGTAGACGGTTATGCTACCGGATTCGACGCCGTTTTTTACAAGAACTCGTCTTTACGTGGCATCCGAAAAAAGGACTTGAAAAATATTGCGCTTCTTCACTTGACGCATGGGTGGAATCAGAGATGTTACGCGACCGGGCAAATAAAAAGATTTCAATTGGTACTTTTAATGTTAGTAGTCGAATGCTCGTGACGGATTCGAATGAACAGGACGCAGCATCGATTATCTTGGAACAAGTGAAATCTGGGGTATGGACGGCTTCTGTCACATATGCCTCGGATGGGACGATTCGTTTACTTACTGTGTATGAAGGGAATGACCAGCCGACGGGTAAATGGACGCGTTCGCATGAGATCGCGATTGATTCGGGATATGTACTGATAATTGATGAGATTGCATTTCGTAAGCAAGAACTATCCGAAGAACTCTTTTTTGGTCAAGAAGACGTCCATTTGTTGCGAGCCGGTATCATGACCGAGTCCGGATACGGAGACGGCATCTATGATCTGAAAGTAAAGAAAAATCGAGATAAACAAATCATCGGGGTACGGATTAATTTCATGGAGTAGTAATGGAAAGACCGGACGAAGGAATGCACCTTCGTCCGGTCTTTTGCGGTATGTAGTTATTTGATGTTGTCGATGGCGTTGCCGTCTTGATCGACTTGAGTAGAAAGTCCTGTCCAGCCACGACCTTTTGTCTCCAGCCAGCTAGTGAATTCAACGAGAAATTCCTCGTGTGGTACATGTCCGCCATCTTTTTTGACGACGACATATCCGTCAAGCTTTACATATGACTCCTTCAGCGATTCCATTCGTAATCTCCTCCTAAGTAGCGGATGTGAAAGTAAGAGTATATCGCTCGAAAGATTCGTTTACAAATGATATCCATTTGTCATTAAATCTATCAAAAAGTTGTGAAATCCAACTGAAGGCGGATATACCAATTAACAGATTCCAAATATAGTAAATAAAGAGGTGGAATAAGGAGGAGACGATTCAATGTGGATCATGCTTGGGTTAGTGGCGATTGGATTTACCGCGCTGAACATCATCTTTTATTTGATCGGTAAGGATTATCGTTTCCTGATGGTGCTCGGACTGAGTTTTACGGCACTTACTTTGTGCGCCGAATACCGACTCGTCGCGGAATTCGTGGCGCGGGAGGATTGGGCAGCGTTACAGGACGTCGTACCGGGCATGGAGCGGGAACTGTGGGTATTGACGTTCATTTCGATCGGATTAAACGTGTTGCCGCTACTGTTAGACTACCGAAAAAATCGATCTCGTTGACGAATCGAAGAGGAGCTGAATCCTGATGTGCTATACATTTTCACCGCTGACGCAACGACAGGCGGAACAGATTGCCTACGAATGGCAGTATGACGGACCGTTTGCGTTTTATGATATGCCAAACGACGTAGACGACTTAGCCGAATTTCTCAATCCAGAGGAGCGGACCGAGCATTACTTCGCTGTATTGAATAGGGATGAATTGATTGGCTACTATGTATTCGAACCAAACGCAGACGTCGTTGACGTCGGGCTTGGCATGCGACCAGATTTGACGGGACGAGGAAATGGAGTGGCATTTTTAGAAGCCGGTCTTGCGTTCATCATGGACCGGTTTGCACCTAAACAAATTGAATTAGCTGTCGCGACATTCAACGAGCGGGCGATTCGCCTGTATACGAAAAGTGGCTTTCTTCCCGTCGAACGATTCCAACAGGCGACGAACGGTGGAAGCTATGAATTTTTGAAGATGCGTTTACAACCCATCTACTCGACGAAACATTTTCCAAAATTTGTAAGTAGATAAATGAAAAGGAGATGATGTCATGGCACGTTGCACGAATTGCCAATATAAGTTCAAAACGAAAGAAGTGCTCGCTGTCGGATTTGCGAAACATGGGAAAGCGTGTCCGAACTGCGGCGTGAAGCAATACATTTCAAAAGACTCGCAACATTACTTATCGCTCGGATACGTCAGTCTATTGTTCGTCTTGATTCTACCGTTCGTCATCAAACTAAGCGATAAAGAAGAGACGATTTGGTAAAGCATTACGCACATGCTTGAAAACGACAGGTAGCGCGTTTCATTTTATACTCAGGACAAAGGAGTTGAAATGCATGCAAACCGTATATGATGCAATCGTACAAAATGCAGCAGGAGAAACTGTTTCGCTAAGTGATTATGCTGGACGAGTCCTCGTGATCGTCAACACAGCAAGTAAGTGTGGGCTCGTCAAACAACTTGGCGAACTACAGGCGCTTTATGATAAATATGAGAAACAAGGAGTCACAGTGCTCGGATTTCCGTGTGATCAATTCAATCAGCAGGAGTTCGGGAGTCAGGAAGAGACGATGCAGTTCTGTCAGCTGAACTATGGCGTGACGTTTCCGATGTTTCAGAAGATCGACGTCAATGGACCGGACGAGCATCCGCTTTATACGTTCTTGAAGAAAGAACAGTCCGGCTTGCTGTCGTCGAAAATCAAATGGAACTACACGAAGTTCCTCGTCGACCGGAAAGGACAGGTCGTCAAGCGCTTCAGTCCAATCGACTCTGTCCAGTCGATTGAAAAGACGCTGCCTGTTTATGTATAATAAAGGGAACCGTTTAGCGCGAGTAGTTGCAGCGGGACGAAGAAATACCCTACCTTTGGCGAGGTAGGGCTTTTTTATGTCATTCAGCGTTGAACGAATCAAATGAATACGTGACGATCGCATCACTTCGTTTATGTCCGAGGTCGGTCAGAACTGGTGGACGGGGAGACAAGACATGAAAATCCTGTTCGAACGCCCGGAGCCAGTAATGGATCCAGTCTTTTGTAGGATCGAGTCCCATCATTTCACGTGCGAACGTCAGTAGCTTTGAATCGGTCAGCGTCAGAAGTGGAATCGGATTGATCTCGACATCTTCTTTTAGTTCATAGAGGTCCGGTGAACGAAGCAGAATCGCATCCGCTTCGAAGGTCAATCGGAAGTAATTGCAACTGTAGTCACCAACGATGACCATCGTCTCCTCCGTATGCCCACGGAAATGAAATATCAATCTGTTACCATTTGCGACATCCATCAAGAACTGATCGAGTCCGATGTTGTAATCCTCGCGAAACTGCAGTTTTTCAAGCGTGATTTCTTGCATGATTTAGCCTCCTGTCCGAGTTTGTCGTTCTTCTATCAAAACGGTTTGGCGCGTTGCTAGGCGAGACGAACTGATTAATAAGACGATACCGAGTAACAATAACGAGATCCCGAACCAAGCCGTGCCACTTAACTGTTCGCCGAGGACGAACACACCGAGCAAAGCAGCCGTCAATGGTTCACCGAGCGAGAGAGTGACGGCAGTCGACGACGGTACGTTCGATAGCCCTTTTGCGAATAACCAGTAAGCAAGCCCGGTCGCAACGACGCCGAGATGGAGGCTGATTCCGGCACCACGTGACGTGAACAGCCAGGAGAGATCGAATAAGAAGAGTAAAGGTGACAACAGAACAGCGCTCGTCGTGAAAATGACGGCAACGACCGACAGCGGCGCGTGTGTCTTGACGAGGTCTCGACTGACGAATGTATACCCGGCAAACGATAGTCCGGCACCTAGTGCGAGGACGATTCCGATTGGATCAATTGCGACCGTTCCTTGATTGTTCAGAAGCAACAGACAACCGGTGATCGATAATCCGGTTGAAGCCCACCACAGCAACGCCGGACGTTTTTTTAGGAACAGCCACTCGATACATCCGGAAAAAATCGGCGCGCTACCGATCGCGACGACGGTACCGACGGCGACACCCGTCATTAAAACAGCCGAGAAGAACAAGGGCTGGTAAGCTGCCATGCTGACGGCAGCAAGTAAAATCGTCCGCACCGGCCAGTCGCGTAACGTCAGCGTTCCTTTGAAGAGAACGAGACAGAGTAAGAACAGTCCACCGACAGCCAGACGAACGGCACCAATTGCAATCGGGTGTGCATCATCCGGCGCAAAGGCTTGTGAGGTCCCCGTCGTGCCCCAAAAGATCGCAGCGAGTAATATGAGCAACATCGATGATGATTTAGACATGGGTCACCTCTTCGAATGCAATTTTTTAAAATGATATTAGAACGAGAATACCATAGAACGAGTAGGATAGAATACACCAAATAATTGAAAAAATGGTATGGTGTATAGGGTGAAGTCGTATCATTCACGAATACGAAAATGAAAAGGATGGGACCCATGAAAGAAATGAACCAAATCGAAGCGGTACTTGACGTCTTATCACAAAAAATCAATCACGGGTCGACCTTCATTCAGCGGCGATACGATACAGGAGTCGCTCAATTCAATTTAAATGATCCGGTGACGGAACAGGCGATTCAGTCATTTGAAAAACAGTTCAAACTAACGTTACCAAGTGAATATAAGACATTCCTTCGTTTACATGACGGAGCGGAGTTGTTCATGATCCAAGGTCTCGGCATCGAACTCTATTCACTTGAAAAAGTCATTGAAATGACGATCCAGGCTAAAGAGGACGACCTGATCCATGAAGACTATGATCACTTTTTGATGATTGGCGAAATGAACGAAGGATATGTCTTGATCCAGACGGAAGATGCAAAGACGGATGAGACACCGTATATGCACTGGATGTTTCATGAGTTATCGACAGAGTAGACAGACCCAATCGGACAGAACTTCGGCACGTTCCTCGAGTATGCGATTATTGCGCAAGGCGATATGTTCTGGGAGTTCAAGGACTTCTCGATTGCAACAGATGATTATTATGTAGAGAATCACAATTCTGAAGAGGAAGTGAGCAAACCTCGACCGATTCGCTTCGTCGACTCGGTTCGCGTTGAAATCGAGTATCCGACGGCGAAGCGGGATGCGTATTTCTCGGTTAAGATTTTCGAAGGGAAACAAGAAAAAGAACGTCTTGGCAGTAGCTACGACTCGGATTCGCGCTTTGAACAAGTGATGCAATCGGTTCGAGAATATCTAATGGCAGAGCGATTCCAGTATTCGTCAATCATGGTCTTTCAAAAAGAACACCGATTTTGGCAGAACGATGACGAGACGGGTGACCCGTTGATTCGCAACCATAATCCGCAACTTCAAGGACTGAGCTTCGATGGATATCGTGCTTTCGTCGAGGAGCCACCTCGCCCACTCCCAGGGTGGGAGTAACTCAGCAATTTCTTTATACAGAATGGAGTTTTATAGATGAAAAAATGGTTGTTGATCCCTATGATTCTTTATTTGACCGGTTGTATGATTCAACCGCAAAGTGGGAGTGAGACGAATGAGACATCCTTCAAAGGGACTACGAAAGAGGGACTCGTCTTTGAATACAAATTGACGAACACAGGAGACCATGCATTTGATGTCGTAGCTCGCTCTGGGCATTTGTTGAATGTCATCGTTCGTGAGAGCAAATCAAGGACTGTCGTCTTCGATTCAAGAAAGCAACAGAGTAAAACAAGCCAACAAAAGAAACGCGTCAAAGCATCAGAAACCGTCGTTCTCAAACAAACGGTACAAGGCGGTACGATCGAGCCGGGTACATATGATATCGAATATCTCGTTGAAGAGAAAGAAAAGAATAGCGACAGTTCTAGTTCAGTAGAGGATATGGAAGAGAAATTAAAATGATTTACGCCTCTGGTGAACGACTTCTTCAATAAATATCTTAGAGCCTCATGCAGGTTCCGGTACGAATGATGCTACTAGTAACATGAGATGTAAAAAGTGGTTTCATAGGAAGCTGATTTTTGTCCTTTAGGCAACTAACGGGTGAAAATCAGCTTTTTGTTTATTAATGATACTATGCGACGCTGCTCTATCAACTGACGATTGATCAACCCTAGGTCCACGAATCCCATTGCTCCTTGAAACGATCGGTCGCGACCAAGTCTGTTCCTTACTCGATTTTTCAAAAGAGATGGTCAGCGAAGCCCGCAGGAAATCTGCTGATCCATCCTGAAAAAGAAGAAAAGAACTTTATTATTGTATATAGAAATTTAATTTCAAAATTAAATAAAAAATATTGAATTAAAATTTCTTGATTGTATAATAAAGGGAGGGATAACAGAAAGGGTGAAGCAGATGTTAGATCAGTTAGCAACGGAACGTCGAAATGAGCGCACGATGCATCTCGACGATATGTCGGTCGAAGATGTGTTGCGCGTGATGAATGCCGAGGATCAGACGGTCGCAACGGTCATTCAAACGCAGATACCAGTCATTGCTGAAGTTGTCAAACACGTCATTACGTCATTTAATGCCGGAGGACGCTTGATTTACATCGGTGCTGGTACGAGCGGGCGGCTCGGGATTCTTGATGCAGCAGAATGTGTACCGACGTTCGGGGTCTCACCAGATATGGTCGTCGGTTTGATCGCTGGTGGCGAACGCGCGTTGATTAAAGCCGTTGAGGGAGCTGAGGATAGTCGGACACTTGCCGTCGATGATTTGAAAGCGCTCCAGTTAGAAGCACGTGATACAGTCATCGGGATCGCAGCAAGCGGACGGACGCCGTATGTCATCGGCGGGCTTGATTACGCGAAGGAAGTCGGAGCGGTGACGGCAGCGATTTCTTGCAACACGGATGCGGTCATCAGTGGGCACGCGCGTTATGCGATCGAAGTCGAAACAGGTCCGGAAGTCTTGACGGGGTCAACACGATTAAAGGCTGGAACGGCACAAAAGCTCGTCTTGAACATGGTTTCGACGGCGGCGATGATCGGTGTCGGCAAGGTCTATCAAAACCTGATGGTCGACGTCCAGTCAACGAACGAAAAACTGGAGATTCGGGCGAAGCGGATGATCCGTGAGGCGACAGGAGTCGATGCCGTAACGGCGGAGCGTGTCTTTAGTGAAGCACACGGGCACGTCAAGACGGCGATCGTCATGATTCTCGCGAATGTTCCGCATGCGGAAGCCGTCGAACGATTACAGCAAGCGAACGGATTCGTCCGAGACGCACTCTAAGGGGGAAACACGATGAAGAAGGAAGAAGTGCTGGCACATGCGATTCTCGAGCACGTCGGTGGAAAAGATAATCTCCGGCAGCTTGCGCACTGTATGACGCGGGTTCGTTTATCGTTAAAGGATCCGACGCAAGCCAATATCGATGCGTTAAAGCGGATTGATGGGGTCATGGGGGTCATCGATGACGAGACGTTGCAAATCGTCGTCGGTCCGGGAACGGTCAATCGGGTAGCCGACCACTTAAGTCGCGAGACGGGACTCGCGATCGGGGAAGAGTCCGTTGATCCGAACTTGACGCCAGAAGAACGAGCTGCCGTCGAACGGCAAAAAGTAAAAGCTAAACAACAGTCACCGTTCAAACGCTTCTTGCGCCGAATCGGGAACATCTTCATTCCGCTCATTCCGGGACTCGTAGCTTCGGGGATCATCAACGGTGGTGCGAACTTCGCAAAAAATGCGGGTGTCGATGCAACACAGACATGGATGCAGATTTTACTACTGATCGGTGGGACGGTCTTTTTATATCTCGCAATCCTCGTCGGGTGGAACACGGCGAAGGAGTTCGGCGGCACGCCGGTGCTCGGGGCAATCGCTGGTGGGATTCTATTCAACCCCGTGCTTGCGGATATCACGATTTACGGGGAACCGCTCGTTGCGGGCAGAGGCGGATTGTTTGGTGTCATCTTCGCCGCTTGGCTGATGACCTATCTTGAGAAACACATCCGTCGCTTCATGCTCGCATCGATCGATATCATCTTCACGCCATTGTTGACGGTGCTGATCGTCGGATTCGCCTCGCTCTATGCGATCATGCCGGTTGCTGGACTGTTGTCTGACGGTATCATGAAAGCAATCAATGCCGTGCTTGAGGTCGGTGGACCACTCGCCGGAGCCGTGCTGGCTGGCTTCTTCCTACCACTCGTCATGGTTGGTCTTCATCATGGACTGACACCGATACATCTCGAGTTCTTGAACACGATTGGCAACACGCCACTCTTACCGATTCTTGCAATGGCAGGAGCGGGTCAAGTCGGGGCGGCAATGGCGATTTTCGTCAAAACGCGTAACCCGCGTTTGCGTAACATCATCAAGGGTGCGATTCCAGTTGGTTTCCTTGGAATCGGTGAACCGTTGTTATACGGGGTCACGTTGCCACTTGGTCGACCGTTCGTAACGGCATGTCTCGGGGCAGCGGTCGGTGGTGCCTTCCAAGCGAAGATGAAGACTACAGCACTTGGTGTCGGCGTATCCGGTTTATCGTTAACACCGTTGATCGATAACGGAATGTACTTGACGTATATCGGTGGTCTCGTCATCTCATACGTCGCAGGCTTCCTGTTCACGTACTGGTTCGGTTTCAAAGAAGAGATGGCAGACGGTATTTAAAGTAATGAAAAGCAGTTGAATCCTTCGAAAAAGAAGGAATCAGCTGCTTTTTCCCTAAGTAGAGAAGTGAAGGAGTGAGTCGATGAAAGGATTATCGATCTATTTAAATGAACCGATCACGGATGAGACGAATGAGTGGTTGCAGCGGATGCGCACCGTCGGCTTTACGTCGCTCTTTACATCGCTTCATATCCCTGAGGATGATTCCTCACTGTACGTCGAACGCTTGCAAGCGCTCGGTCGTGTAGCAAAGACACTCGGGTATGAGCTCGTAGCGGACATCGCACCGGCGTCACTTGCGACGCTCGGCAAGACGTGGGAGACGGCAGCGACGCTAACGGACTGGGGTGTCACCGGACTGCGGCTTGATTACGGCATCAGTCCGCAACAAATCGCGACATTATCGAACCAGATGATGGTCGCACTCAATGCCAGTACCTTAACGGCAGACGAATTAACTGAGATGAAGGCACATGGTCTGCAACTCGAACGTACGGAAGCGTGGCATAACTTTTATCCGCGACCGGAAACCGGACTCGACCGGACGTGGTTTGACGAAAAAAATGCCTGGTTGCAGGCGCAAGGATTACGCGTCCAAGCATTCATACCGGGCGACGGAACACTTCGTGGACCGTTATTCGAGACGTTACCGACACTTGAAGACCATCGGGGAGTGGCACCGTTCGCAAGTTATCTGGACTTAATAGCGACTGTCGACCGAATCCTTGTCGGCGATCCACGGTTGACGGAAGCGACGATTCGGCAATTTGAAGCAGAGCAAGACGGAGTCATCGTACTTCGGGCATTCGCGAACGGACGACAAGAACAACGGGATACGGAAACGAATCGATTTGATCCGGCGCGGGATGTCATTCGATCCGTTGAATCGCGCATGAGTCCGTCGACGATTGATCTAACACCGCAAGATCCGTCTGCCCGCCCGCTTGGCACAATCACGATTGATAATGAACGCTACGGGCGATACGCCGGTGAGATGCAAATCACGAAGTGCGATCTTTCGGCAGATGAACGGATTAATGTCCTTGGACGCGTGATTGCAGAAGATCGTCCTTTGATTGCGTTACTTGGTCCAGGAAGTAAGTTCCGTATCGAATGGTTGGCGCCATGAGACAAATCGTTGCCGAGCGCTTCGTCTATCTATACCGAGGTGAATTGTTCACGGTCATCACGATTTTACCGCTGAGTTGGTTTGGCAATCGTGTCTTTCCGCAACTTCAATTATTTGAACTCAGTGCATTTTGGATGTCACTGTTTTTGTTCGAACTGTTGTTGATTCAGGGGGCTTGGTATTGGTATAGCAAGTGGAGACGTCTGAAGAAAGAAGGAACGTCGAATACCCCGAAACTGGTCGTCCGACGATTACGCCACTGTCGTGTCATCAATATTATTCTAATCGTTCTGACGACATGCACGTTCGGAATCGATTGGATGCGTTTTCAATCTGAGCTTCCGGTGTATGGATTACGAATCACCTTGTTTTTATATATTTTTGCGATTTTTGAATATATCAATTATTTCCATATCCAACTGATGTACGATAACCGGTCAGATGTGCAATACTTAATACGGAATCGACGTTTGAAACGATCAGCATTGAATAAGGATATGCAACGACTTCGTAAAGTAGTCTAAGGGTTCATAGAAAATAGGAGGGATTGTATGCTCGATATGCTCATTCGTGGCTATCGAAAGTTAAGGAAGTTAAGAGGGCGTTAAGAGGGAGGATACTAATCGATGAAGTGGATCAATCGACCGACACGTATCGAACAGGAGACACCGTTACGCTTCATGACGGATTCGGATACGGATTTTTGGCGCAACACACATTATCAGTTTAATCGTCAGACGGGGCATGCGTTGTTGCAGGATGCTCCAAATGGAGAATTCAAATGCCGGATTGAAGTGAAATTAAAACCGAATGCTACATATGATCAAGCGGGGATTTTGCTATATGTGAACGATGACCACTGGGTGAAAGTCTCGGCTGAGTTCATTCCGGATGGTCCATCTCATCTGGGTGCCGTCGTGACGAGCTTTGGGTACTCGGACTGGTCGTGTCGGGATGTCGACAATACACTATTTGATGCGCCGCTCGTCTTTGAACTTCATTATCTCAATCAAGACGTCACGTTGTATCACGTGACGGGAGAGTACAAAGAGCAACTCCGGATCGCACACTTACATGACGTGACCGATTTGAAGATCGGACCGTACGCCTGTAGCCCGGATGTAGAAGCGGCAGGATGTGAAGTAGAAGTATTGAATTTCACGTTAGAGAAAGTCGTTGAATAAAACATAAAAAAAGTGGGGCGATGCTATACATCGCTCCACTTTTTTTAAGAAATTGTTAAAAAGAAGGCGGATTAAAACTTAGCCGCTTTTTCTGGCATCGGACCCGTATACAACGATTGTGGTCTAAAGATTCGGTTGTCTCCTGCTTGTTCAAGGATGTGTGCCGTCCAACCGATGATGCGGCTAGATGTGAACGTCGGTGTGAACAGTTCTTTCGGAATATCGAGCCCTTTTAAGACGGCTGCTGCAAAGAACTCGACGTTCGTATAGAGTTTTCTGCCCGGTTTGTACTCTTCGAGTAAATCAATTGCTGTTTGCTCCATTTGTGTAATCAGATTGAACCAATCGCTTTCTTGCGCGAGATCTTTTGAGACGACTTTTAAAGCTTCTGAACGCGGATCACGTGTTTTATAGACGCGGTGACCAAAGCCCATCAGTTTTTCGCCTTTTTCTAATTTGTTCCGGATCCATGGTTCGATGTTGTCGATCGTTCCAATTTCATCAATCATCGCGATGACTTCTGAAGGGGCACCACCATGAAGTGGTCCTTTCATGGATCCGATCGCGGCACAGACGCCGGAAATCATTTCCGATTCCGTCGAGACGACGACACGAGAAGCGAACGTCGAAGCATTCATGCCGTGTTCGATTGTTAAGATCAGATACGCTGTCAGTGCTTTGATCTCAACGTCACTTGGTAAGTGTCCCTTGATCATATAGATATAATTCGCGACGTGATCAAGTTCCGGATTCGGTTCAATGAAGTCAGCGCCTTTATTTTTTTGATACTTATAGGCGATGATTGTTGGTAAGAGTGCCGTTAAGTGCATCGCTTGATCGATTGTTGGTGGCCAAGCGAAAGCGGGTGTACCAAGCGCAGAGATTGCCGTGCGCATCGTGCTCATGACATCCATCTCGTTCGGCAATGTATCGAGAATCGTCTTTACGTAAGAAGGAAGTTCACGATAGCTTGTCATCTGTTCCTTGAATGTCAAAAGTTCCGATTCAGTCGGGAATGCACCGTTCCAAATGAAATACGCCACTTCTTCGAATGAATAAGATAATGCGAGTTCCTTTGCCCAGTGTCCACGATAGATAAGATGACCTAATGTTCCATCGACTAAACCGATTTGTGTTTCAGCGGCAATGACGCCTTCGAGTCCTTTTTTGTATTCCATCTTCAACACTCCTTTTCTAATACCTACTGTCAGTATGACTTACAACGATATCAAATCACCAGTTATTTGAATGCGTTTACAAAATTATTCTTTGAAGCGCTATGATTAGAGTGCATTCTGTTTCAAGAAACAATCCAAATAGATAGTAGCTATGAAGGAGTACATATGAATAAAGCCAGATTATTCGCTTATTAGGATTTTTCTTTGTATTGAATGTCTTTTTAATGATCGATTTGTTCTTATCGATGAGCCGAACGATTCTTGAGCCACTAGCATTAGTCGTTGCTTCATTGACCATGCTCATTCCTATAAAACGGCTTCAGCCTTTAGAGGACGAAACGTTGTCGGTTTTCAAATCAAGTCTAGCTGTCCTAGTAGGGGTGCTCTTGATGGGCGTATTATTCTCACCTATCGTATTTATCTTCGGATAGGTGATCCTTTATCTATCAGAACAAAAAGAAGACCGGGACAGTGTGAATGTCCCGGTCTTCTTCATGCCAAAAACGTATCCAATTGGTCTTGGCGTTTATCAATCATAATCTGAGCCTTTGGAATGTTAGCACCTTGTAACACGTTAATCGTATCTCGGAGAAATTCATCACTACCAACGATGTAGAACAAACCTTCCTTGTCCGCTGTCATCGCTTTGATAGCATCGTAGTAAGTAGAGCGATTTTCGACATAAGCAGGGCTAAACTGCTCATGTGAAAGAAGCTGAGTCTTGAATAGTTCAGTTCGCGCAGAATCAACGTTCAACGAGTGCATGTGCGGAATGCCATTTTTGTCAGTCTGATATTGCAAGATGATTGGACGAAACGTTGCCAAACCAACGCCTGCTGAGAGTAAGTACACTGTACGACCTTCCCGACGCAGTGGAATATTCGAATGCGTCTTAAACAAAGCAATCTTCTCACCCATTTTTAGTTGCTGAAGTGTCTGCTTAAAGACGGAACATTCCGGTTTGATCCGTGTCGTGATCCCGATCGTTCCTTCATGAGGGAGCGTCGAGATCGACATATGCCGGATCAGACTGCGGTTCGGCTTTTCGCCTGCATTAAAACCTTCCAGTGCCATATGCGTGTGTGCGCCTTCCTCCCAAACGAAATCATCCGGGCGTTTCAAATGAAACGTGTAGGTGTGTTCGCCTTCTTGCGTTACTTGTTCTAGTGGTAGCCAATCGATCTGCATCGTTCATTCCTCTCTTCTATATAAAGTATCAATACACAGCAATTGGACCATACGGACCTTCGATGATCTCAAGCCGTGTCTCGAAAATCTCGGATAATAGCGCTTCATTCATGACTTCGGCGACTGTTCCGAAGGCAGCAATTTGTCCGTCCTTCATCGCACAGATGTGATCAGCGTATTTCGCAGCAAAATTGATATCGTGCAAGACGGTGATGATCGTCCGTCCAAACGTATCGGCGACGTGTCGCAGGTACCCCATCATCTGGACCGAACGGGCGATATCGAGATTATTGAGGGGTTCGTCGAGTAGAATGTATTCCGTTTCCTGGCAGAGTACCATCGCGACATAGGCCCGTTGTCGCTGTCCGCCCGATAATTCGTCGAGGTAGCGGTTCTCAAGCGACGTCAGCTCGAGAAAATCGATGTATTTCGAGATGATCGTTTCGTCGTCCGCTGTCAGGCGACCTTGTGAGTAGGGAAAACGTCCGAAGCCGACGAGCTGCCGGACTGTCAGCCGGGTCACGAAATGATTTTCCTGCCGCAGGATGGTGATGATCTTTGCTAAGTCTTTCGATTTGCTACTTGTCACGTCCATCCCGGCGACTTCGATCTGTCCGGCATCGAGATCAAGCAAACGGCCGATCATCATCAACGTCGTCGACTTGCCAGCGCCGTTTGGACCAATCAAAGCCGTGAAACCGCCTTTTGGAATCGTTAAGTCGATTGGACCGATTCTGACATCGTCTGTATACGATTTTTTAACTTGTTCGAGTGATATCATAGGGACCTCTTTCTAAGCAACACGATAAGGAAAATCAGCCCGCCAAACAGTTCGATGATGACGGAGACGACGCTTGGCGTGTTGAAAATGTGATACATGAAGAAATAGGCAGTCGTTAAAACGAAGAAGCCGATTGCGAATGCCATCGGGAAAACATATTTATGATCGTATGTCGCAGCGACTTGATAACTGAGCGTCGCCACTAAGAAACCAAAGAACGTCAATGGTCCGATCAGAGCCGTCGACATCGACATCAGGAGTGAAATCAAAATCAAGAAGTAGATGACACTGCCGCGATGATTGACACCGAACGATGTCGCGACCTCTTTTCCGAGTGCGACGACGTTGAGTCGTCCGGACGAAAAGTAGAGCAATAGACCAACGACGAGGACGACCGGAATGACGATCGGGAAGTAAGCTGCGTCGGCATTCGTGACCGAACCGAACAGGCGCGCTTGTAAGATATCGAACTCGGACGGCGCGAGCATCTTTCGCATGAATGACGACAGCGAGTTGAGACCAGTACCGAGAATGATTCCGACGAGTAACATCAATTGCAAGTTCGCGTACTTACCAGACAATAACCATCCGTATAACAAGAGGCTCATCGCGAGCATGATCGCGACCTGTGTCAAAAAGGCGCTCGTGCCGGTAAAGCCAACGAGTGCTCCCGCACCGAAGAAAAAGATCATCGATGTCTGGATCGTTGAGTAAAGGGCATCAAAACCAAGCAGGGACGGTGTGATGATCCGGTTGCTCGTGATCGAATGAAAGGCGACGGTCGCGAGACTTTGGCAAATTGCTGCAATCGCCATCGTGATGACTGCCGTGATCCGGCGTTCGACGACCGGCCAAAAGGACGGAGAATCAACCGGGACCGGATTATTGTAGAGCAAGAGACCAATCGTACTGAACACTCCGCCGCTAAGGAACAGGATGAGGAGAATCCAGTAGCGGCGCTCGAGTCGTTTCGACTGAAAGGCAGACGCCCGGCGATTGGTTTCACGTGTAACGCTCGGTTGATTTCTTGTATGTTCTTGTTGTCTAATCGCGGTACTCATCTGACACCTCCAGTCTTCCGCCGACGTAACAGAATGATGATGAAGACTGCTGCTCCGACCGTTCCGAGAATCAAGGAGACCGGCAGTTCAAACGGGCGGATGATCGTGCGTGAAATCAGATCACTAATTAGAATCGTTGCCATGCCAATCAGACAGACCCACGGCAAATTACTACGAAGATCGTCACCGCGAAACATCGAGACGATGTTCGGAACGATCAAGCCGAGGAAGGGCAAATTGCCAATGACAGTCGCGACGACACCGACGGATAGGGCAATTAGTCCGGTCGCAATCAGCATCAGCCGGTTGTAGTTGACACCGAGACTCGTCGCAATGTCTTCGCCAAGCCCAACGAGCGTCAAGCGACTCGCAAGGAAGAAGATACAGACCGTGACTCCGATGATAATCCAGAGATACTCGTAGCGACCGATCTGAACGGACGCGAACGAACCGACGAACCAGCCTTCGATTGCCTGACTGGCACGGAAGAACAAGCCGAGGAACGTCGAAATCGCAGAGATGACGGCTCCGAGCATCAGACCGATGATTGGGACGATTAATGATGACCGCAGTCGGACCGAACGGAGAAACCAGAAGAAGACCATCGTCCCGATGAATGCAAAAAGAATAGCACCGGTCATCCGCATCATTAGCGACGGTGCCGGAATGAGTAAGTAGACGGCTAACAGTCCGAGTCCTGCCCATTCGATCGTTCCTGTCGTCGTTGGTTCAACGAGCCGGTTTTGCGTGATCAGTTGCATGACAAGTCCTGCCATCGCCATCGCAGCACCGGTCAGCATCAAGGCGAGCGTCCGCGGAACGCGCGTGATCCAGAACATATCGAAATCGTTCGCGGCACTCCGTAGTTCGTAGACGCCCGTGAAGAGGGACGCCGTAGCGAGCGCTAAGACGAGACATAAGGTCAAGACGAACGGCTTCGTCCAAACGACAGAAAAGGAAGGTCGAGCGGGTGGCTCAACTCTTCCATTCATTTGTTGCTGTGCATGTGCCATTACTTCTTGAGCGCTTTCGCGATGTCAGTGAAGAATTCCGAGTACGTCTGAATCGATTCATTTAAGTACGTATCTTTTGGTGCATAGACGATGTTGTCGTCTTTGATTGCTTTCGTTTTTTGCAGAGCAGGCGCACGGTCGATGACATCTTGCGCCGGTACGGCACCTTCTGCGTTTCCGAGTGGCGCGTCACGGTCAAGGACGAGTAGCCAGTCCGGGTTACTTTGAGCGATCGCTTCGACCGAGACTTCATCACCTTGATCGTTCCCTGATTTTTGTTTAACTTCGAGCGCTGGTTTCCAGTCGAACAAATCATACATCGGTCCGAAGACACGTCCACTCATCGGCGCTGAGAATCCAATATCGCCACCCGAGACGATGACCGACATGACGCTGTCCTGTCCGTTATACGATTTTTTGACTTCTTTGATCGATTGCTCGAGCGTCGTCACGAGCTGATCCGCTTCTTGTTTTTTATCGAAGATCTGTCCGAGTGTCTCAGTCGTATCTTCAAGTCCTTTGACGAGTAACTCACCTGGCGTACCAGAGTTTTCCGGTAATGCGATGTCAAGATCGATGACAGCGGCGTTTGGAACGAGTTTTTTGATGTCTTCATAATGATCAGCGAAACGCTGCCCGACGATGACGACGTCCGGATTGACACCAGCGATCGCTTCGAGGTTCGGTTCGAAGTGCATGCCGACATCGACGATATCCTTATCTTTTGCATAAGGTGACTCAGCCGGGAGCAGTCCGACTGGTGCTGCAACAAGTTCGACGTCCCATGCGGCAAGCGTCTCAAATGTCCGGTTATCGAGTGCGACGACTTTCTTCGGATCAACCGGAACGTTGACCGTTCCATGTGCGTCTTTGATTTTGATCGTCTTTGGTGCCTCGGCGTCCTTCTTCGTGTCTGCTTCTCCTGCGTTCCCGCATGCTGCGAGTAAAACAGCAAGCGAACTCACGACGAGTGGTGTTTTCCATTTCCCCATGATGACTCAGCTCCTCATATTTGATTTGATAACACATAAATCACGGATTGAGCAGCAGATGGATTATGTATGTCTACGTGATTAATCTGTTCTCAATAAGTGATAATGATTATCATTGTCATGTTCACTGAGAATCATAGCAAACGAATTCGGAAGACGCAACGCCATTTTCCAAGGAATTACCTGGAATGGTTTTTTACTTCTATAAACTATACAAAAATAAAAAAATGATAATCCTTCTCATTTGGATATAGAAATAGGACCATCGGACGCTTTTGAGCAACAGAGGTTTAGACGACTTCAAAAAGAGAAAGTGGTAATATATGTATCAAATTTTCAAATCAGAGACACCGCAGAAGACGACTTTGGAATGAGGTGCTGTATGAATCAACCATTTGAAGAATTGAAGATGTATCAAAATTTTGATGAGCTCGCAGATGATGTACTCGATTTCGCAAAAGAAATTTTACCGGATCAGATGTTGTACTTATCAGCAATCGAAGCAGGACAACAACGGATGTTAAAGATTGCAAACGATAAAGCAGATATTCCGATGGTAGAAGGCATGCAGATTGAATTGAACCAATCATTATGTAAACTGGTTGATTTCGAGACGAAACAGCCGGTCGTCCTCGAAGATATTCCGAACGCGGAACAACTCGGCGACTGGCGAAAAGGCTTGGAGGAGGCTCACGTCCGGTCCTACTTAGGGATTCCGATCGTCTTGACGAGCGGAGAGACGTTCGGCACATTATGTGCGATCAATAATCGGGTCAGCTTGTATGAACAGAAGAATGTTCAGCTATTGCAACGGATCGTCCGACTCTTCTTGTACTATCTGGAGCTTGAGCGTCATGCTTGGAAGGATGCGTTGACAGGACTGTATAATCGGCGCTACTTAACGAAGCAGTTCGAGGATTATCCCGGACAGACAGGAGCGGTGTTCTTCCTTGATCTCGATGGCTTTAAGCAAGTCAACGACGTCTTTGGACACGAGACGGGGGACATTGTTTTGCAAGAGGTCGCGCAACGTCTGCGACAGTTCGTGCGCGAACAAGACGATGCGATGGCCGTGCGCCTAGGAGGCGATGAGTTCATCCTCCATTTCGGTCATGCTGATTCAAGGGAAGGGTGGGAGCGACTCGCGAAGCGGATCGTCACTTCGTTAAGTGAGTGGGAAACAGACTACCGAGTGTCAACAAGTATCGGGATTGTGATATATGACACCGAATTTCGTCCAGAGTTAAAAGTCTTGCTACAGCAGGCAGATGTCGCGCTATATGCCGCTAAGTCGTCAGGAAAGAATACGTATCAGTTTTATGAGATGGCGAAGAAATGACGAAATATTAAAAGACCTGACGCTTCTGAGTCTTCACAGAAACGATCAGGTCTTTTTAATTGCTATGTAGGCGATGGACGATCCGAATGATGTCTTTTTTCAGACGGTCAGGAAACCTGAGACACAACGTCTCGACACACTTCACAGGATCCTCATCTTCTAACAAGCACATGGCTTCTTGGACGATTGGATCATGTTGTGCGTTGTCTTCAGAAGACGAAGCAGTCGAATCTCCCGATCGATGAATCAGGTAAAACAATACCGTATGTACAGACACAAGTACGATTTTCGTCGCGAGAGAAATCGTGATGGACTCAATGTAGAGATCCATCCAAAGCAAGACACTTAAACTTACCCAAAAATTCACTACGGCAAAGAGTACGTTCGAGATAGGGCGCTTAAAAAGTCCACCGAACGCACGCATCGTTCCGTCGAAGATGACGCTAACAAGTAGACTCGCGAGATAGAAACATAAGAGAAACACAAGGCAACCAACGAACGAGTCGTAGGAAACATCTCCGACGGATAAAATCAGCCCATCGATCATTAGCAAAGGAAGCACCAAGAGGAGAGCGAGAAACACAAGCGAGACGGAGGAAACCAGTCGTGACATAACATCATCCTTTCAATACGAATCGTCTTGTTGCACAAGAGAAATATCCTACAGATTAGGATACCGTTTAACGTATTTGATTACAATTATTTACAAAAAAGAGACGTGCTCAGAACGTTCTCTGTTAATTGTGGAAACCCTGTCAAAAAGCGCTTAAAGTCCAGTCAACATCTAGATTATTCATTGACAATCCTTATCTTTCCCTCTTACAATTGAAAATGATTATCAATACAAGTTGGGGGATCTGCTTACCATGAACGTTAACCGTAAAAAATTACTGATTTCTACCGTCTCGATCCTGTCTTTGACATCATTATTGATCGGCTGCTCGAACCCGGGCGAGTCGACAGGAGAGCGAAAAGATAAAGATACATTGACGCTCGCGTGGCCACGCGACGTTGGAACGATGAACCCACACGTCTATAACCCATCACAACTGTTTGCACAGTCGATGATCTATGAGCCACTCGTCCACTACGGCGAAGGTGGAAAGCTTGAGCCATACTTAGCCTCATCTTGGAAGATTTCTGAAGACGGAAAAACGTATACGTTCACGCTCCGTGACGGCGTCAAGTTCTCAGACGGTTCGACGTTCGACGCAGCCATCGTCAAAAAGAATTTTGATGCGATCCTTAAACAAAAAGCCTTACATAGCTGGCTTGGGTTCATTACGAAAATCGAGAAGACGGAAGCGGTTGATGCGAAGACATTCCGTCTGACATTATCCGAAGCCTATTACCCGACGATTCAGGAACTCGCGGTCGTCCGTCCGGTGCGTTTCCTCGGAGAGGCTGGATTCCCGGAGAACGGCGATACATCGAAAGGTGTCAAAAAGGAAGTCGGGACAGGTCCATGGATGCTCGACGAGTACAAACCTGATCAGTACGCGACGTTTAAGGTCAACAAGAACTACTGGGGACCGAAGCCGAACGTCGATCACATCAAAGTCGACATCATCCCGGATGCGGAGACACGCGTCTTAGCACTCGAAAAAGGACAGGTTGATCTGATTTACGGGGAAGGGGCGATCAGCATCGATGCCTTCAACCAGTTGAAGACGGATAAGTCGTACAAAACGCAGATGTCTGAACCAGTCGCGACGCGTCTCCTCGTCTTGAACACGAAAAATAAACGTCTGTCTGACGAACGCGTCCGCCAGGCGTTACAGCACGGGTTCGATAAAGCCGCCCTCGTCGAAGGAATCACGTCAGGACTAGAATCCCCAGCTGACTACTTGTTGCCACCGAACATGCCGTACACGTCGAACCTGAAAGTGAAGCAACGGGAATATGACGTCAAGGAAGCGAATCGTCTTCTTGACGAAGCAGGCTGGAAACTGCCGAAAGGTGAGAAGGTTCGCGTCAAGGACGGTCAACCATTGCAAATCGGGATGATGTATGACGCAGCAGAACAGGTCCAAAAGGCGATGGCCGAGACACTTCAGTCGGAATGGTCAAAAATTGGTGTCGAGCTGAAGACAGAAGCCGTCGAACTACCGGATCAAGTCCAGCGCTTCAAGGATAACCGGTTTGATATCAACTTCTACAGTAACTTCGGTGCACCGTATGATCCGCATACGTTCGTGAACTTGATTGATACAGATGGCTTCGGCTTCAAGGAAGCGATTTCGGCTTATCCGAATAAAGAAAAACTCTTACAAGAGATCAAAGATGTCTTGAAGACGACGGACGAAACAAAGCGTCAGAAGATGTACGCTGACATTCTGCCATCGCTCCAAGATCAAGGTGCGTTAATTCCAATCTCGTACTTGAAGAAGATGGCGATCTATCAATCGGACGTGACGAACTTCCAGTTCCCAGCGAACCGAGACGAGAGTCCATTCGCGCGTATCGGAATCAAGTAAAGGAGGGATGACATGGGGGTCTTCCTCGTCAAACGTATATTATCCGTCATCCCGATCTTGTTACTTGCTGTCTTGATTCTGACCGGGTTGATTCATTTGTCACCGGTTGATCCGGCACAGGCCTATCTATCTGCTGCCCATATCCAGCCGACGGATGAACTGCTCGCGGCAAAACGAGCAGAATTCGGGCTCGATCAACCGTTCTACAAACAATATATTGATGCCGTCATCCGCTTGGCGCAGCTCGATTTCGGAACATCGTATCTATCGGGTAAACCGGTCCTTGAAGATGTCTTGTTACGCTTACCACCAACGGTCGAACTGGCTTTGACGAGTCTGTTGCTGGCGCTTGTCATCAGTATTCCACTCGGGTTCCTTGCCGGCATTAAGAAAAATGGCTTCTTTGACCATCTGAGTCGGGGAATCGCCTTCATCGGGGCTTCGATTCCGTCGTTTTGGCTCGGGTATCTGTTCATCTTCTTCTTTGCCGTAAAGCTGGATTGGTTTCCAGTCGGCGGGACAGGAAGTGTGATGCACTTGATTTTACCGGCATTGACACTCGCGTTTCCGTTGATTGCCCTTTATACACGCTTGCTGCGCGGAAGTGTGATTGAAGCATTGAATGAACCGTATGTCTTGTTTGCCCGGACGCGTGGATTAAAGGAAGGACGGATTCTTGGCAAACACGTCCTTCGGATGGCGATTCCGCCAATGATCACCGGTCTTGGGATGAACCTCGGGAAGTTGCTGACGGGAACGATCATCGTCGAGACCGTTTTCTCGTGGCCCGGCTTCGGTCGTTACTTCATTGAAGCAATCTTTGATCGGGATATGCCGGTCATCCAAGGCTACGTCTTTCTCGCGGCACTCGTCTTCATCGGCAGCAGTTTGCTCGTCGACATCATTCAAGCCGTGCTCGATCCACGCCTAGCGAAAAAAGGAGGGACGGTATGAATACTCCACTTCCAGCAACGATGATCCGGTCGCGGTATACGCCGCTTCTTTATCTCTGTGCCTTCGTCTTAATCGGGATGGCAGGCATTGCGTTGTTCGCACCGTGGATTGCGCCACATGATCCGAACCTCGTCGACCTGACGCAAAAGCTCCATGGACCTTCGTCAGCCTATCCGCTCGGAACCGACCAGCTCGGACGCTGTCTCTTATCGCGCTTGATTTACGGCGCACGGATTTCACTCGGCTGTGCCGTGTTGATTTTCGTCGCCTCACTTGCGATCGGACTGTTCGTCGGAACACTTGCCGGCTATCGTGGCGGTTGGGTCGATCAACTCTTAATGCGTCTGTGCGACGGCGTAATGGCGTTTCCGAGTCTGATACTCGTCCTCGGTCTCGTCGGTATCTTTGGTCCGGGTCTCAAGCAGGTCATCATCGCCTTGATGCTCGTCCAGTGGGTTTATTACGCGCGGATGTTCCGCGGAATGGTCATGACGTTGAAGACGGAAGCGTTCATCGCGGCTGCTCGCGTCAACGGTTCATCTTCATGGAAGATCATCCGGACGCACATCCTGCCGAACATCTTACCGCCGCTACTCGTCATCGGGACGCTTGAGATGGGCTGGGCGATCATGGATATCTCGGCGATGTCGTTCCTTGGGCTTGGTGTCCAGTCACCGACAGCCGAGTGGGGCGCGATGATTCATGAAGGAAAATCGTACATCCGGACGAATCCGGAGTTGATGATTTATCCAGGACTCGCGATCATGTTCGTCATCATTAGCTTTAATCTAGTAGGAGAACAGTTAGCAGAACGATTCGGTGTTTCGAAAACGATGAAATGAGAGGAGGTGCCCGTATCGAACCGATCTTAGCTGTCGACGGTCTGACCGTCCGTACGAAACAACAGATGACATTGATTGAAAAAGTAACGTTCTCGATTCAACCAGGCCAAATCCTCGGTCTCGTCGGAGAAAGTGGTTGCGGGAAGACAGTGACGAGTCTTGCGTTGATGCGTCTGCTTAATCCGCAAACAACAGACGTGACCGGTGATATCCGACTAAACGGAAAATCAATCTTTTCCTTATCGGAACGCGCTGTTCGGTCGATTCGGGGTGATGAGATTGCGTTCATCATGCAAAATCCGATGAGTGCCTTCACACCGGTCTACTCGATCGGGCACCAGATGATCGAGACCATTCAGACCCATTCACGTTGTTCAAAGCGTGAAGCGAAACAGCAAGCGATGACGGCACTTGAAGAAGTTAATCTAACAGATGCCGCCCGGTTGCTCAAAGCTTATCCGTTCGAGCTGAGTGGCGGGATGTTGCAACGGATCATGATCGCTTTAGCCGTCGCCCTTCGCCCGAGCGTCCTGATTGCCGACGAACCAACGACCGCACTCGACGTCTTCAATCAAAAGACGGTTCTTGAGTTACTTGAACGGATGCGGGCGACCTACGGAACGGCGATGTTACTCATCTCGCACGATCTTGGTGTGATCGCTGAACTTGCAGACGAAGTCCTCGTCATGCAACAAGGACGGATCGTCGAACAGGCGGATGTCTTTGAATTGTTTGATCGACCGCAGCATCCGTATACGCAGTCACTTCTCGCACAGCATATCGGAAGGGAGGCGCTCGGATGAGTCTACTGCAAATTGATCAAGTCTCGCATGTCTACAAGCGCCGGTTTCAACCAGCAAAGACTGTCTTACACGAAGTCTCATTGACGCTTGAAGCCGGACGCTGTCTCGGGTTGCTTGGGTCGAGCGGTGCCGGGAAAAGTACGCTCGGACGACTATTGCTTGGACTCGAACGTCCCTCGAGTGGTACGATTTGGTTTAACGGTGTCGATCGTTACGCGACAAAACGTCCGTTTCAAGGTGACGTCCAAGTCGTCTTTCAGGACTCGTTTGCTGCCGTCAATCCGAAACTGACAGCGGCTGATATCATTGCGGAACCGCTTGATAACTTCATTCGTTTAAAGGGAGATGCGCGGCAACGACGCTTGATGACGTTAATCGAACAAGTCGGGCTCAAGGCGACGGATTTGACGAAATATCCGGCGCAGTTCAGTGGCGGGCAACTCCAACGAATCGCGATTGCGCGAGCGATTGCTGCTGAACCACGTCTGATTGTGTTAGACGAAGCAGTCAGTAGCCTCGACATGGTCAACAAACGATTGATTCTTGCATTGTTAGCTGACTTGAAGCGACTACACGGTCTAACATATGTCTTCATCACCCATGACATTAAAGCTGCCGAGCAACTCTGTGACAGCTTTGCAATTTTGGAGCAGGGACGCCTTGTCGGTCATTACCCGAGTCTAGCGGCGTTCGATGCTGCAACGGATCCTGCCGTTGAACGGATGCGTCAAGCGAAGCTTGCCATGCACCCAAGACAACGAACGATTCGAAAGACACAACCAAACAAAGGATAACGGACTGCTGAACGCCTCCGTTATCCTTTTTTATTGTAGAGCCGGATCAGTAAGCCGTTTTTCGGAACCGAAGTGCCGACCAGCCGAGTGTGAGGACAATCCAAACGATACAAGAAATGACACCGAACAGATGGGACGAAGAAAAAAACGATGTGTTCGATGGAACTGACAGAAGCGCACCAGGCATGAAAAATAGAACGTCTGGCTTTAGAGAAGGAAGTACAACAAGAAGCAAGGAGACGACGAGCGATAGGATGCCAATCGGTACAGCGCGTTGCAAGAAGGTGCTGATCAGTAATGTCAGACTAACGACGAACAACGTCCAAAGACTAAAATCGAGGATGATGCGTAGCGCAAGCATCGGCGAAAGGAATCCGAACCAATAGACGGTCAGACAATAGGACGTGAGTGCCCCGATTAGAATTCCGAATAAACTGATCATACCGTGACTGAACCATTTCGATAGCAGATAGACATTCCGAGAAACGGGACGCGTTAAAATGAAATCCTGCATGCCGGTTTGGCGATCTGACGCTAACAGTCCCATGAAGCTCATGATCAGAACGATCAAGCCAAGCTGATTGAACTGTCCATGAATCGTTGCGCTGAAGACGTCAAGTGATTGCGGAGCAGGACGATTCGGGTCAACGATGATGCCATCCGCGTTTCCGACGTGTGCGAGCAAGACATCCATATACATCAACAGCAATGGTTGCGTCACGCCGAGAGCAATGAAAAACAGCGGTAACCAGACGATTTTCCATTCTTTCCACGCTTCCAACCACTCGGTCAGCGTCAGCGTATAAAACGTCCTCATACGTCCGCCACCATGTCGAGGAACCGTTCCTCGAGTCCAATCGGTTGATAGGCGATCGAAGCAATCGACCATCCCTGTTGAATCAAGGTGGTCGCTAACTCTGAAAGGTCAAGTGGCTGCTGTGCGGAGAACTGATAGCAGTTTGGGTTGATTCGATTAATCTCGACTCGTGGAAATAGCGTCGCAGAAAACGATAGGACAGGTGTAAGCGTCTCGACTTGAATCCGGTATGGATCAACGTTGCGTTGATTGTCGAGCGGACCAAGCAATTTTCCATGTTTGATGACGAGGAAGCGGTCGCAACACGTTTTCGCATCTTCTAAGAGGTGTGTCGAGACGATGATCGTCATCCGTTTCTTTAAACGGAGGATCAACTGATTGATATCATGCCGACCACTCAGATCAAGGGCGGAAGCTGGTTCATCGAGAATCAGAAATGTCGGTTCATGTAAAATCGCTTGGGCGATCCCGAGACGTTGGCGCATCCCGCCGGACAAGCGTTCGATGACTTCTGCTTGTTGAGCGTGGAGTCCAACTTCATGTAGAACGTCCGGAATCCGCTTATTTAACTTTGCACGATCAAGCCCCGACAAGTGACCGAAAAAACGCAGTGACTGTTCGCACGTCATCCAAGGTTTAAAGTCGGTCTGTTGGGATAAATAGCCGATCGATTGCTGCTGTTGCCGGATGGGGCGGGAAGACATCGTGATGGAACCACGATCACTCTCGATCATGCCGCTTAGACATTTCAGGAGTGTCGTCTTTCCGGCACCATTTGGACCAATCAGTCCGAGACATTCATGTTCGTGAATCGTAAAGGAAATATCGTCTAGAATGAGACGTCGTTGAAGTGAAAGCTGGAGATTGGAAATCTGAATCATGCTGTCATTCTCCTTCCGAGGACGAAGTAGAGAATCGAGCCAATCGGCTGGACGAGGAGAATGATCAATAACCAAGTAGTCGGTGTCGCGATCCGGTCCTTCCGTCTAAACCAATCGATACAGGCGCAGCTGAGTAGAATCAGATTGATGGAGAGGTAAATCAATAATAGGGGCAGAAGTCGTTCCCAGTCGATTTGTGATAAGGCAGAGAAATCTGTATTCATAAAAACCCTCCTTTTCTATTACCATTATCAATAATGAAAATAGAAAAGTCAATGACCGATGCGAATTACCGTTTGTTTTCAATCCATTACAGCTATGATAAACTTCTCTTATCAAAATTTACCAAATGACACATAGATTGATTAGTTTGAATGAAAGACGAATTATAATTTATAGGAGGTCATATGCAGATTTATCAATTCAAAAAAGAAGTTGGTAAAAAAATTTCGAAATTCGATTCGAACTTTGTGATGTCACGGATCATGCAGACGGAAAAAGTGACGCACATCGGATGTATTCATTTAGAAAAGGATGGTGTAGTCGGTTATCACCAGGCTGTCGTACCGCAACTTCTATTAATTGTAGAGGGTGAATGTTGGGTAAGAGGGGAAACGGATGACTACATAAACGTTCAGAGTGGGGAAGCCGTGTTTTGGAGTCAAGGAGAATGGCACGAAACGAAGACAGATACGGGTTTAACGGCGATTGTAATCGAAAGTGAAGAACTCGATACATCATCTCTCGTTTCCGTTTAACAAAACCTAGCATGATACATAAAGAGGCTGACTCAAAAAAAGAATGATTCGCTTTCTCACGCCCTTTCCTCAGGCGAGACACAAGCCAGTTTTCCTGCTTCATCCAAGCAGGAAAGCGGGTCTTGTTTGTCTCTGACAGCGCAATAATGCGCTTTTCCTGTAGGAGTTGCGTGTAAAGCATCATTCTTTTTATCTTTGTAGAGACTACAGTTTGAGTCAGCATCTACTCTTATTACGTACACCATTTTTCTAATTCTTCGAGGCATAGATGCAAGCGAGCAGTTATCATTTCTCGATTCCCCATCTGTTGCGTTGTTTTATGATTGAGATGAGGTTGCTGTAAGCTTTCATAGTGTTCATACGCTTCTTGCAATATCCATAATGTATATTCATCCAGTAATCGTCGAATTTGAGTGGTGCGTTCGTCTCCAACCACGTTAAAGAAGTATCCACTTATAAATCCATCAGCGATTTCTTTTAACACATTACTTTTTTCTTGATACGCTTGATTTATGTATCTTGGTGCATTCGAAAAGGCTGGTAACAGAAATTTGTAACAAAAAACAAAGTAAGCCGTATGTTTCAAATCAAAATCCAATCTTGGAAACGGATCAATGATTGCAATCTGCTCATTGTTTAAGATTAAATTTTCTGGGGTTACATCTTGATTCACGAGAGAGATATTTTGAATTTGAGTTCGTCTATTTTTAATTAAAGCATGAATATGTTTATCGACTTTTTCTTTATCAAAGCGAAGGCTAGAATGAATGAGTGTACTTAAAGCGGTTAAGACATGGTCATTTTCTTCCTGCCATAATGTATCACTGTTTCTTAAATCGCTACCTTGTAGAGTTTCTGCCTGCCAGCGCAGTTCTCCGAAACCTTTAATGGATGTTTTATGGTTATGTATATTGTGATAAATTTGTCCTAATTTCGTACCGTAAGAATGGGCTTTATTCTGATTGAGTAACAATAAATCTGTTCCACGACCCATGAAAGTCTCTACTGTGAATACTGTGTCATCTTCAATAAAATACTCATAAAAGTCAGGACAGACATGTTGGCCACTTGTATTGGCGTGTAAATAGTAAGCTTTTGTTGACTCATACTCTGTAGTTAACTCTTGTTCATCAATCTGTTGTAATTCGCCATAAGCCTTATTTTTTTTCATTCGAATTACAAGGTCTTGATCATCTACTCTCTTTAATTGATATACAGTATGCCAAGCTCCTTCACCAATCTTAAGAATCTGCTCTGCTTTTATGTTCAACGTGTCCATTACAATTGCATCAAGATCTTCTTTGATGTGTTTCATGGGGTCCATGTTCTCTCCCTCGTAATATGGTCTCGTTTCATTTTGATAAAAACACCCTCCTTAAAACAGAGAATAGTTATGGTAAGATGACGAGTGAGACGGTCCGTTCTTTTGCCTGGTCTTCCATCTCCAAGTGATGATATTTTTCGAGCAATGTCCGCATGTCCTGTTGGAAATCATTGAAGGTTTCATCCGTCAGCTGCAGTTTAACAATCGAGAACGTCGAGTGGTCCTGACCTTCCGTTTGAACGGTCTGTTCGAAGTATGTTTGGTACTGCTGTAAAACATACATGAAGTAGAACGAGACGAAATTCACTTTTTCGTCGTACGTCGCACTGTTCCAGTCTGCTTCGCTGATTTGATAACCGCTTGTGTTTAAAGCATATATTTTCTCCTCGACTTTTCCGACACGATGGACGGCGACGACTTTCAACAACTGATCGTCCATCATCGCATTGACTTGCCGGTATAAGGTCGACTGCGGTACATCCGTTAAGCGTTGATTCAATTGCATGATTGATAAACCATCTTCGAGATCAATCAATTCGAGTGCAATTTTAAAACGGACATGGTTTTTAAATAGATTAAAGTTCATGATGCATCTAACTCCTTCATCGATGAGATTCTGAAACTATCATATCATGCTACTAATGGTATTCTTAAAAATGATAATGTAAAAAGAAAGGAAATTTCAATTAAATCGAGAATAGTCTACAATGACACTAATTGGAAAAGGAGCGTTCCTATGAAAGATCCTAACTATCGATACGGTACATATGCACTTATCACAAGCTTTTTCTTATTTTTCATTGTTCAGATATTCCGAGCATATGTGGAATTATCACCGGAATTTGCTGGCGAAGCACTGGAAGAATATCATTTGATGTACTTTCCAATCATCGCATTAGTCGTTGGAGTTGTCTTATTTATCAACGGCTGGTGGAAATCGACGGAAGCACAACATAAAGCCTTGTCGAATTCAGAGCAAAAATAACGTATGCAAGTTAAAAAGACCGTCAACGAAATTCTCGTTGACGGTCTTTTTAGGTTTATTCACTGACTTTCGTAAATCGCTCAATCGAAAATGGTGCAATCGGTTCAGGAGTCGATTTTTCGATGACTAGTTCACTAAGGACTTTTCCGACTAAGCTGCTGAACTTGAATCCGTGACCGGAAAAGCCGGCGGCAATCGCGATGTGCGGATAGTCCGGGTGCAGATCGATGATGAAGTCCTCATCTGGTGTCATCGTATAAAGACATGCTTTACCATGAGATAAGGTATCGATCGAGGGGATGAATGTGTTCGTGAACTGTCGTAAATCTGCCAGATCACCGGCTTCTTGACCAAATGGACGGCGTGGATGATTCGGATCAACCGAGATACCACCATCGTGCCGTCCGATTTTCAGACCGGCTTGAGCGATGCTTGGAAAACCGTAATAATAACCGGCGGGTGTATCAAAGGCAAAAGCAGGGAACGCCGCATCGTTAAATACTTCTTCCGCTGCTTCAAACCAGGCAAACGTCTTTCGGACCGGGCGAAGCGGTAAGGAGAGTCCGGTCTGTTCGATCAACGGACCAGACCAAGCCCCGGCTGCGACGATCAACGCGTCAGCTGAATAGATGTCTGATCCAATCGTCACGTCAACACCAGTGGCATGAGCAGTAAGCGTCGTCACTGTTGCATTCGTCCGGATGTCGACACCGTTCGCGACAGCAAGATCGCGATACGCTTCAATACAATCCTCGCACTTCAATACACCAGACGTCGGTTCAAAACAACCGATATAATCGTCGGGCATCGTTAAGCCGGACCAGCGGGTTCTAACTTCCTCAGCCGTCAGGACCTCGAGCGGCAAATCGTATTGCGCTGCACTCCTGATGATCGTCTGCATCGAACGGGACGAACGTTGACCGGCATTCAAGACTCCGGTGTTTAGGAACAAGCTCCGACCACTGACCTGTTCTAACTCGTACCATAAGCGTTGCGCAGTTAACGCGAGCGGTACGTAAGCTTCCCCTTCACCATAGGCATGGCGGATGATCCGTGTCTCCCCATGATGACTTGCTTGATCATGCGGCGGATTGTGGGCGTCTAGTAGTAAGATTTTTTGATTGGTTCGTGAAAGATAGTAACCGGCAGCCATTCCCATGGATCCGGCACCGACGATGATGACATCATATTGGGACATGTGGTTCGACTCCTTCATATGTATATTCATACCAGTATAAAGTGAGAAACAAAACATGACAAATGTGATATCAGATCTCGAAGCGACGGGCTTCTTGTTCTAAGTGTTCCGTTCGTGCGTTTAAATCACCGACGAGCGTATGCAACGTCGTGATCGTCGCAATCATCTGTTCAGACGCAGCGGCGACTTCCTCGTTACTTGCCGTATGTTCTTCCGCGACAGCGGCAATTTCCGTCAAGGCATTACGAATGAACTGTTCTGCCTGCAAGACGTCTTCCATCTGTTGCGTCATCTGCTGTGTTGCTGACGAGACGTGCGTGACTTGATCCGTCAACCGTTCGAACGTTGTATCCGTATCAAGGACGATCTGCTTACCGGCTGCTGTTGCTTCAACCGTTGTCTTGAAACTGTGTTGCATCTGTTGCGCACTGTCTTCAATCGAGGTGACGATTGTTGCGATTTCACTGACACTACTTGCGACATGACTTGAGAGATTCTTGACCTCGGTCGCAACGACGGCGAAGCCTTTGCCTTGTTCGCCAGCCCGTGCTGCTTCGATCGCGGCATTGAGGGCAAGTAGATTCGTCTGCTCGGAAATACCGCGGATAATGCCGACGAGCGTTTGGATATCCGATGATTGCTGTTTCAGTAGATCAATCTGTTCAGCAGACTGGGTGACATGTTGATGAATGTGGCGCATCTGTTCGACAGAAGCAGACATTTGATCCCGTCCGACTCGTGTCAGTATTGCCATCTGATCCGTCGTTCCTTGAATTTCGACTCCAGACTGATTCGTCGTCTCGATTAATGCTGCGAACTGATTCATCTCGTCATTCAATGAAAGCGTGACTTGCGTCTGACTTTCAGTTCCCGTTGCGATTTCCGACATCGTATGAGCGATTTGCTCAGATCCGTCGAGTACTTCTGATGTACTTTGATCAATCGATTGACTCGTCGTCGAGACGAGAGTGGCTGTCTGTTTGATATCAACGATCATCGTCCGCAGCATCTCATTCATATCACGAATCGAGGTCGCAAGCGCATAGATTTCGTCCTTTGAAGCGATTGTCAAATCGCTCAACGTCTGTTTCGCCTGATTCAGTCGTCCGTCGGCAATCAAGGCGGCGACTTTCTGTAACGTCTCGAGCGGACGTAATTTTCGACCGAGCACGATGTAGAGCAAGACGAGGGTGATCGTTAACAGCAGGAGCATTAACCCGATGAAAATCGGAGCGTTTTGTTGTAATAGATCCGTCGTAAGCGCATCGACTTCCTTCGCAGCGATGTCTGTTCCAAGAATACCGATGACTTGACCGGACGCATCTTTTAACGGAACGTAGATGCTCATATACTGTCCATTCACAGGATCATTAATGATGTCCGTCGCATGTGTGTCGCCTTTTAAAACATCTTGCATATCCGCGACTTTTGCACCGCTTGCTGGCGCATCAATTTTAGCCGCATCTTTCTTTGGGAGACCGTCAATCAGCAAACGGACCTTATTTTGGTCGATGCGTACTGTGTATGCATACAGGAGTCCGTTTTGCTTACGTAATGTATCGAGTTCGTTTCGTAACGTTTCATATTGCTCAGACGCGATAGGCGATTGTAGAAATTCGCTGTAAGCCGCCGTGTCGAATGTCTTGCTGATGCGAAGCGCGTCCTTTTCGGCGGTCGCTTTAAGTGTGGAAACCGCAGTTTGCTTCGTATTGAAGTATAAGGCCAGACTACTAAAAACAAAAAAGGCAATCAAAATTAAACTAATCATTAATAAAAGGCGTGTTCGGATGGAATGGTTTTTGGTTGTGTTCTTCACGTGTAACTAGTCCTCTCAACTCATATTTTCTATCTATAATTCATTTATCGGTCGGTAAAATACATATTAAACAGGACCTTTTAACGATTTTTTTATGCCACCGCTGGAAGACAAACTATTTCTTCTAAAAAAAGGATTTATCAAGAATGATTCAGGGCACATATTAAATAGAAAAAAATACAAATTGAGGGAAGAGGGATCGAGATGGAAAGTGAAGTCGATCATCGAATCAAAGCAAGACATGTATATGAAAATGAATTACGAAGACACGCGGTCAGTACAAAAAAAGCGAGCTTTCGTCTGATGACATGTCTACGTTGTCAATCAAAAATCCTGTTAAAGCAGGGACATCAGGACAGCCATCAATGTGACACGAACTAAAAAATCCCACTCTTAAGAGCGGGATTAAATAAAGTGTTAGATAGAACAGGCAACAGTTAGAATAAAAAAATAATCATGAACGTTTATTCTTCGGTCGTGGACGTTTAGGATTTCATAGGCAACACATAGTGTAATAATAATTGCTGAATACAGGAAAGTAGTGTTCCGATTGTCAATGGAGCAAGAACTAAACCTATACCGATGATAATCACACCAGGTGCGTCGTCAATCTGACCGATATAGAAAAAGACGGGAAAAAGACATGTCATTAGAGCAGTAACGATATAAAAAGACAATTTCATCGATTGAAGGGAAGCCGTGATGAGCGGAAAAACCGGAGGAGCCGTCGACATGTATCGGAGGATGCGGAGCGCATGAAATAAAATCATAAGAGTCGGAATGAAAATAAGGTATGCGGTCAATAGAACACTGTAACCAGGTCGTTCGAGTAATAAATTTTTCATGATACCATGCCAGACAAGGGGAATACCAAGTCCAGCTAAGCCGAACAGACTGAAGATGACGCCGAAGACGATAAAGCGTAAAAACCGAACTTGCCAGACAAAATGATTCACGATATCAACCCCTTTCAAGATGGCGAACGTTTCTTTTAGTATACTTTATCTCCCGATAAGCTAGTAGAAAATTCAAGTGAAGAGACACTCGCACGACAAAACAATTTCATGAAAGTGAAATAGATTAAGTATAGGGAGGGCATAGGATGAAACGAGATCAACATGTCATGCCGCATCCTAAAGGTGGTTATCAAGTGAAAGCTGCCGGTGCGACTCGAGCAACGAAGCGATTCGCTACACAGAAAGAAGCGATCGCAGAAGGGCGTCGCATTGCGAAAAATCAGAAGACAGAGCTCGTCATTCATAACAAAGAAGGGCAGATTCGCGAAAAAGATTCCTACGGACATGATCCATTTCCACCACGAGGTTGAGCCATCATATACGACACGTTCTGGTTATGAGAGCGTGTCTTTTTAATGATTTTTATGTCAAAAGTTTTTGACATAATGATGGAAGTTCATTACAGTAAATATGTAAAAAGAATTTGACGCGTCGTGGAGGGATGAACGTGAGAAACCACATCAAGGAACGACGTCTAACGGCAAAATTATCGCAACAAGAACTGGCTGATCGTTGTCAAGTCAGTCGGCAGACGATTAATGCGATTGAAAACAACAAGTATGATCCGACTTTACAATTAGCGTTTAATATCGCCAAAGTCTTGCAGACGCAAGTCGATCATCTGTTCATTTCAGAACAGGAGGAGAGAAATGTCTAAGAAAAAAACGGGTTTATTTTTAGTAACGCTCGTGATACTTGCGAGTCTTACCGTCATTAGTATGATCATCGAAAACAACGTAACGTTCTTCTCGATTGTTCAATTGGCGATTCTGTTGATCATGCTCTTCTCGTATTTTACGTGGGCGCGGACGACGGAGGACGAGCGTCCGGTACCTGATGATGAACTTGGAGAAAAGATTACGATGGAGAGCGGGCTCGTTAGCTACAAAATTCTGATTGTCCTGATTTTTGGATTCATCTGTCTCGATTACTTTTTACATGAATCAGCGAATCTGTTATTGATCGTTTTGTTCGCGATTGCTTTAGTTACACTACCAATCATTGAGTTTATGAAAGCACGTTCCTATCGATGAAGCGGTTTGGAACGGAAAGAAGTAAAGCATGGAAGAACAACAATAATGATATCACTACTGATGGTACATCTACTATATTATATGGAATGTGCCTGCACGGTCAGTTTGCATCATGCACGAAAAGCGATTGAGCTTGCTCCACTAGATGTTGCTTATTATGAATTTATCTTGTTTTTTTGCGGGCAATCCTCATGTCTATCTGTTTAAAGAAGAAATAACTGATACCCACAAACGGATCAAAGGATTGCATAAATGATGAAAAAAATACCTAGATGAGATGACTAATAATCTCTTCTAGGTATTTTTTTTATTATTTTGTCAGTACTGGTGAAATCAATGTAGTAACTGTATTGTTTCCTTCTGCAGTTACACGAAGATTTGTCACACCCGTCACATCAACATCAAAGTCGATTGGGTCATCGCCATATACAACATCATAGCGACCAAGTTCTTTTCCGTTATTGTCGGAGAATACAAGTGTCATTTTGTCATCTGGATAAGCATGACTTAAGTGGCTAGAACTTTTTGTTAAGGATTCTTCTGTTAAAAGTGATAATTGTCCAGTTAACTTTTTATATTTACGATTCAAACTAAATGTAGCAAATTCATCATTGAAGAACCCTGATAAGATCACGTTTTGATTATTTAGTTTACCATTTACTAAAATGGATTGATTATTTTCAATCCAATCAAATGATGAAGCACCGTTATGAATCGATGAAAGTGATGTACCTGAAAGTGGTGTTCCGACTTCATAAGCGGTAGAAGTCTCGATTAGAGGTAATCCTGAAAGGTCTGCTAACAATTGTAATGGTACGTATGGCGTTTTACCAAGCATCAACAAACTTTCTGTATTTTTGTACTTACCAGTTACGACTGCTCCGTCTGTGACAAGTGATTTTGAAGATGCGAGAAGGCGATACCCAGTCGAAAGCTCTTTGATCTTCTTTTTGTTCCCTTCGTTCTCGATTTGAAGATTCTTGTACTTAGTATCAAGTGATTTATAAGACTTTGAAAGGCTCGTGTGCTGTCCTTGTAACGTCTTATAGGCGTTTTCCGACTTCTTTGTTTTTTTCTTTTCGTCGGCTAGTTGTTTTTGGAGTGCTGCTTTTTCCTTTTTCAGTTTAGCCACTTCTTTTGAACTTGAACTTGCTTCAACGATTGATGTCTGCATGACACCGAATGCTAATGATGATACAAGACCTGCTGCGATCCATTTCTTCAAGATGGTTCCCCCTTAAATGACAAAAATGATTTCTTACACCTAACAGTATATTCCAATATCATCTTTTTAGATTTCAATCATTTTGAAATGAAGGGAATGTTTTTATAGATTAAATTTGAAACCAATCACTTCGCAATATCGAGTACATATACAAATCATCGAACTGACTACGCGTTTTCTCATATTGACGAAGCAACCCTTCACGCTGGAATCCGAGCCGTTCAAGTAATCGTTGCGAAGCGGTATTCTCGGGTAACACGAGTGCTTCGATTCGGTTGAGCGAAAGTTCCTTAAAACCATATTCGATCACCGCAAGCGCTGCTTCCTTCGCGATGCCTTGTCCCTGATAGGCAGGGTTCAGCTCAAACCCGATTTCAGCCCGCTGATGGCGTTCCGATTGATTCAAGAAACCGCAACTACCGATGATGACATCGTCTTCTGATAAAGCGATCCCAAAACGGATGCCCGTACCCTCACGACGAATCGAAGCGTACCAATCAATCTCTTCGAGGGCGTCAGCTTCCGATTGAAACGGAGCGAGTCCCATCTGTTTGACGACGTGTTCGTCTGATAAATAAGCGAGGACACTCGTAGCATCTGTGGGTAATACTTCGCGTAAGGCGAGACGGTTCGTTTTAAGCGTTGGGAAAGTATGTAACATTCAAAAAACTCCTTTGCAAGAAAATGTAAAAAATATTGTGCAGTGTTTAAGGCATATGGTAAGATTCTCCACAACAAGAGCATATCATTTCGTTGACGAGAAAGAGTAATGATTGTTCCTCTGCCTTACAGAAAACCGGGATTGCTGAGAACCGGTAGCCAGATCAATCATGAAGATCCTCTCTGAGAAGTCACGCTGAACCATTCAGTAAGTGTGACCGGGTGTCCACCGTTACATGGAATGCACATGATAGTGTGCAACTAAGTGCTGTCGAGAACAAGCATTCTCGACGGAATATGGGTGGTATCGCGGTGAAGTCCGTCCCTGTCAAAGGGGGCGGACTTTTTTGTATTCTCTTAGTTACCGATTAAAGGAGCGAACAAGGGATGACGTCACAAAACCAAGCAGAAACCGTACAACAACGGGAGGACCGTATCCGAAACAGATGGAAACGAGACCAGGTCTTCGCACGATCGGTTGAGCAACGCACGGAAGCAGAATTTGTATTCTACGAAGGACCGCCGACTGCTGCGGCATGGGAACAGCGAACGATTCGCGAAGAGACGTGCAATTGTTATTTCTTTGAGAAGATGGGCTATCGATTGACCGGTGTCAGTCAACCGCTCAACGAACGGGCGACACTCGTTTCTTATCAAAAATCAGTTTCGGAATGAGCGGGTTTTGTCGGAAGGAAGAACCACCACAGATTCGTTAATAGAGCGGCAAGGACGGCAAAGTTAAACAGATAAAGGCAAAAGAAGAAGACGAACTCACCGATGTCCTCAAGGTTAGCTAACGGATTATCGACCAGGTACGATTCGTGACTGACTCCGAAGATGAACAAAGGAAAGAAGACATAGAAGTATCGTTTCCAAAAGAATGATGCACGACCTGTTTGAGACATATGAGTACCTCCTGAAGGAATGGCACGCTTCTTCTGACCGGAAGAAGCGTGTGTTCATTTACGATAAAGAGGGGGTACCGACGACTTCGATGTGACGCGTGACCGTATCAAACAGACGTGTCCGCGTATCGTTATGAGACAACAGCAACGGTTCACCGGTCTCGTCATAGATGAAGGCAATCGGAATCGAAAAGCCACAGTTGCGGTACGAACCATCGGCATGACTCGTTCCGATTATGAGCGCTTGTTGCGCCTGACTGATACTACGTGCTTCACCGGACCACTCAACGTACTGTTCCTCGCTGAACATGCCGACGCCAATCGGATTGAAGATGAGATCAAGTCCGGATTCCTCGCGTAGTCCATCTTTTCCTAAGAAGATTTCGCGGCAGAGGACGTATCCATAGCGGAATAACCCGTCGTTTGCTGTTGAAGGCGTATAAAGCGGTCCAGCTTCTGGTGTTTTTGCGCGATCAAGCAGAATCGTCCCGGTCGCATCGATGATGACAGCGCGATCGAGATTCGCTTCATCTTTGTAACCAAGGACGATTGCTGTTTCGAACTGCTTGGCAAGATGTTGCACGCGTTCGAGTTCTGAGACCGTACAATAGCCTTCCGGGTAGACAATCAGATCGACTTCAGGATAAGCGGCGATTTCACGTTCGAATTGCTCGAGTCCGGTCTCGCGTTTTGGTTGAGCGATTAATAATTTCATCAAAACATCCTCTCAGGCATAAATATATCTGAAAAATCAGACTTTACATTCGTAATGATTTTACCATTAGTGGTAAAATAAAGCATATCGCTTTTTGATAAATTTTACTGCAATTAAAGGAAGGTCATCAGCTTGAACATTTTAAAAACCATTCTTGTGACACGTCATCTACAAGCAATGAAAGATTCTTACATAAATCAGATCGGATTCCCGTTCGTCTCGGAAACGAACGATTCGTTTACGATGCAAATCGGTACGGATCAGCTGACATATCGACAGACGGATGATGTTGATACGCAATACCATATGGCGTTCAACATTCCGGAAAACGTCTTCCAACAAGGAAAAGCGTGGCTCGTAGAACGGACACCACTCTTGATCGAAGACGGACAGGATGGGATTTATTTTGACTTCACGGATTCGCATTCCTGTTACTTTTATGACCCGGATGAGAACGTCTTGGAACTGATCGCGCGGCATCAAATCAATCCGTCTAAAGCGGAACTGACGTTTGATGTATCCGACATCCTCGGAATCGGCGAGATGAGTCTGACGGTGAAAGACGTGCTTGAAGTGGGTGAGCAGTTAGCAGAAATCGGCGTTCTCGAGCGACGGGAACGTCCGCTCAACGGCGCGTCACTCAACTTCCTCGGACCGGTCGCGGATGGAACGCATATCTTGCTCGTCCCGGAAGGACGGACATGGTTGTTCTCACCGAAGACGGCGAAGGTCAGTCCGATCGAGATGGAACTCGACGGCAGACATCGGGTCCGGCTTGATGCAGCGGGCGTATGGCATCAAAGTGCCGTTTCTTCATAAATTCATTATTCTAAAAAGTGAGGGAAGTAAGATGAACAAAGCGGTGAATGCGAGTATTGCGTTCGGATTATTGTTGTTCGTGTGTGGATTCTTTTTCTTGTTTGGCTATTTGACCCGCTCAATGCCGATTCAGCAAGGCGGTGACCCGGTCATCTTACCGGTCGCAGCACTCCTCGTTCTCCTACCGTTCGTGATCCGTGAAGGCATGCGCGTTTTGACGTATGTTACGTTGACACGTCGACAGGTCGGCGTACTCATTTTATTTGCAATCAGTGGAATCATACTAAGTAGTTGGATTGAGGTGCAGCAGAATGTTGCCGTAATCGATTTCCGTTCCCTCTTTACGATTCATACGTACGTACTGTTCGTTTCGGGCATCATCTTGTTATGTCTCCTATTGACGGGACTCAAACGGATGCGCGTCCGAACGAAAGTGATTTAAATGGAAAAGGACTGAATGACATGGGATACATCTCAGAATTACGCAAACTCGTCGGCACACGACCGCTCGTCTTGGCAGGGGCGTGTGTCATCGTCGTCAACGATAAACAAGAAGTCTTATTACAACTTCGGCAAGATAACGGTTGCTGGGGACTCGCTGGTGGAGCGCTTGAGATCGGTGAGACGCTCGTAGAAACAGCCAAACGAGAATTAAAAGAAGAGACCGGTCTTGAAGCAGAGCACCTCGAATTGTTAAACGTCTATTCTGGTGACGCTTTTTACTACAAGTATCCGCACGGAGATGAGGTCTATAATGTCATTTCGGCGTTCCTTTGTACCGCCTTTACGGGCGAAATCGTTCGGGATCCACTAGAAGTCGTGGAGTTACGCTTTTTCGCTATGGATCAGTTACCAGAAAACCTTAATCCACCGGAACAACCAATTTTGATCGAGTATGTCAAAAAAAAGCAAGCAATAGCGCATCACGTTTCCGTCTGAAGCAATTGGTACGAATAAAAAATCTTGAATGAGCCTTTCATTCAAGATTTTTTATTCGTACCGGAACGCGTTCTAGTCTTTAGCCAATCAAACAAGAACTCGCCAATCCTTTGAACAACATCAACCGCTCTGGGCACTTGAAGAGAAATGGTATAAACAGTTTCTGGTCTATCCGATTGATACGACAGCGCAAACGCTGGAGCAAGTCCGAGAAGCAGCAGTTCATCAGCTGTCTTCCATCGGATTCTTAAGAAGGGAGAACGAGATATGAAATGGAAAAGGACGACCTATCCCCTTATCGAGGGACGAGACGAAAAACAGGTCTACTGGATAGAGCAAGGAGAATCGGTTCAGATCGGACAGACCTACGAAACGATTCGGTTAGAAAAAACAGCACATCAGTCCATTTTAGTACGGGAGCAAGAATTAGTGTCAGAAAAAATTGGCAATCGAACGATTCGTCTGATGATTGACGCTGAAGACTACGCACCACTCGAATTCGTCGAGTACCAAGATGGTGTCCAAACCGTGTATGCATCGTATGGGGGAGATGAAGTCGTGATCACGCGAGGAAATGAGCAATCTGTCTTGTCCATCCGTACGAAAAGTGTTGATCTGTTTTCAATCGAATTGTTGTTGCGAGTATTACCACTGGCTGTTGATTCGACGCTCTCGTTTAGCGGCTTCAGTGCCGTTTCCGGACGTGAGGTGCCGGTTCAGGTGCAACCTCTGCGGTACGATCTATTGATGACCGAGTCAGGCGAACACGTAGAGACACTTTGCGTTCACGTTGCGTTTGGTGAACGTGTTCAGTATTACTGGATTGATCCAGTCAAGCGGGAGCTGTTAAAGCAGTCCTCACAGATTGCGGACGGGATCTCGTTGGAATTTTGTCGATGAAAAAGGAGCAATGAAACGGTATACCGTCTCGTTGCTCCTTGTCTGTTATAGATGAAAATGATGTTGCATCGCTTCAAAAATCCGCTTACTCGCCTTTGTATCATCAAAAGCATAGATGTGACTGAGATTGCGCTTAAAGCGTTTCGGCATCTTCAATTCGCGTAACGACTCCATCAAGGCTTCTCTGGATTCGATGATGTCTCCTGGTAATAAGTCTGTCGATTCACCAGCGTTATCTTCACCGATCAAGACAGGTGGGCGATAGTAGAGTACCTTTTTGTGCATCAAGGAGAAATCGAGACCGACACTCGAATAATCTGTGATCAACACATGATGATTCTCGAGTAGCTCCTTGACTGTGAACACATCCTGACCGACGACATCGACGAAATCCGAATGGAACAAGTGGCTGAATTTTTGGAAATTACGATGGAGGTAGAACGAGACTTCATACTTGTTGTCCATCACTAAGTTTTTCAACCGTTCGTCCGTGATTAACGCTTGAAACTCCTGATAATAGTCACTTTCCATGAACTGCTCGTCCGGATATGTATCAAGTTTCGGTCGCCATGTCGGCATGATTAAAATCTTCTTCCGATTCTTATACCGCTTGAGCCAACGTGACCGTTCGGTGATCAATTGATCAAATCGGGCCATCCCTGTTACGACGATTTCATCCGCATCAAATCCGTAGTCGCGTTCAATCAGGTTTTTTTCTCTTTCCGAAGACACAACGAATAAGTTCGTAAAGGGATGGGGTAATTTTTTACCATAAATACTACTCACGTCTTTCGAACCTGTCACACCGTGTTGCAGGAAGATTTTGTGTTTTTCCTGAATGAACTGTTCTGTCCGATACGTCGAGAAGGGAAGGGCATAACTCGATGAATGCGTATGACATAAAACGTCCGCAGCCTGAACGACCTCGATATTCTCCGGAGATTTATAGAACACGATATGATTCTCATATCCGGCAAGATTTTTGAGGTCCGGACTCGATCGACTGATGATGTAGTAGATGTTGAAATGTTTCCGGTGCTGGTCAACAAGGTACTTGAAGAAAATCATCCCATTATCTTGTGCTTTATCCGGGTATTCATAACAGACGATCGTCTTCTTAGTGGGATCCAGTCCAAGTAACGGTCGGGGATCTGCGTAATATTCGACAGTCTCGACTGGCACCGGGATTAGACGCATTGCAAGGCGTTCCGACACGGTTGAATAGGGACGAACCAACACATCGTATTGCTCATTTAACGGCAACCAGTGCTCGTCATTCAAGAGTTCTGGATGATTTTTAAAGTGACGAATCCGAGGTATGAATCCAGATATCGGCATCTCACGAATCGAAAAGCCAAATAAAAGATCATAGATGTTCGCGTTAAAGGCATCGTATGTATACCGGTCACCGAGCAACTGCTCAACGAGTTATTTATCGATCACGGCTTCGACTTCGGTTCTGAAGCGACAGGCGTCGACTGGTGTGACGGTGAAGCGTTCGATCGGGAGAGCGATTTTTTGTTCCTGATGTCTGAATTTAACGAAACAACTCGGTTGCGCGACTGCGACATACTTCGAGTGAAACGAAAACTTCAACAGAAGCACGTCGTCTTGACGCGTCATGCCCTCAAACTGGACATCTCGGTCGTAAAAATTCATGATGGACGGTTTTTTGTTGTAGATCAGACTGAGCTCATCGTCTTAATCGATGAAAATGAAATAGGAATGTTTCCCTTGTTTGATGTAACTGTTCGGTGCGATGTCAAGGGGTTCGGAAAGATGTTTGAATGAGACTGGTGTTCCAAGTTCATCGACGAATTTAATAGGATGATTCTTTTTTCGGAAGATACTGAGTAACGCATCGACCGATAGCGAAAAACCTGTTTCTGTTTGTTGTACAGGTATATGTTGTTCGTTAATAGCTAAATATAGGGTTTGTTGCGGGAGATTCTCGATCAAAAACGTATGGTCACGACAGGTGATTTTCATTGATGCATGGCTTCCTTTCTCACTCTGAATCATATGGTATCTCTGTTACATCCTTCACCATACAATATCTTCCGATTTCTGCAAAGATGTAGTTTGAATGGAAATCAGTGAAGTGTCGTTTATCTTCTTAAACTTGTTGGGTAGAATCGACCGCTCGTTCAGCTTTACGAACTACTAGTTGCAGAACCATGACAATGATTGGATATTATGCAAAAATAATTGACTTTGTTCGTAAAAAAGGGGATAAATAGAAATTGTATTGGTTTTAACTGTCTGAACAAGACACGTTTAGGAAATAGTAGATTTGGTAACATATATAGGTTGACCTCACACAAAAAAAGAGAGATCGATCTTAAAGGGTAGAGGAGAGTAATTACAGATGCTGTATACTGTTACATCGACATTACCACCGAAACACGGTGGTAGAACGAAATCACTGTTGAGTCGGATTGCACTCATGGAAAAAGAACTGAGTGTTGGTTCGACGATCGTCACGACGAACTACAATGCCAACTATATGGAAGTGTACGAACAGTTCCGAGCTGAAGAAAAAGTCGGTCCAATGGTCCAGTTCGAAAACATTTATGATTGGTTATCCGATTATAAACTGTTGAGCATTCCGACAACCCGTTTTCGGAACAAGCCGATCGTCAAAGAATCGGCGCGTGAAATCGAAGGATTGAAAAGCGTTGAGAAAAAAGGCAGTGATGCCGTTCGCTATTATGATGAAGAGGATGAATACGTCCTCTATCGTAAATTCTATCCGGAGACGCAAGTCGTCGAATTCGAAGATTTCATGACGAAAGCATCTCCTAAAAAGGTCGAGCGCTGGGAATACAACGTCTACGGTCAATTGCACCGCAAGACGATCTACTCACCCGTCCACCACGGGAAAATGATGGAGGAGTTGTATGATTCAGAAGGTGCTGTCTATTGTAAGAAGTTCTACAATGAAATGGCACGTCCGAAACTCGTCTTGATTCAATTATATCGAAACGGCAGAATGTACAAAGCGTTCAAAAAAGAAAAGGATTTGTTTGAATACTACTTCAACCGTCTGTTTAAAGATGGCGATGTTTTGTTCGTCGATGCTCGTTTACTCGATCGCTCGATTCTCAACATCAAAGCAGCCGTCAAACGGGTCATGGTCATCCATAACTCGCATCTAGACGGATCAAACGTCAAAGGATCGTACGCGACGATGTTCTCAGAGTCCGATAAAGTGACACGTTTCATCAGCCTGACGAATCATCAAAAAGAAGACATCTTAGAACGGTATAATATCCCGGAAGAGAAAATCTCAATCATTCCGCACTTCATCGTTCCAGAACAAGCGCAACGACGCGACCAGGTCAAAGATCAATTCTGTTTCATCGGTCGATTCGGTTTGCAAAAACAGATGGATCATTTAATCAAGAGTTATGCACTTTTCAAACAGTCAGGTCACACGACGAAACTCGTCCTTTACGGCATGGATGAACAAGGGCAACTCGCGATGATGGAACGCTTGATTGAGGAGCTCGGTTTACAGGACGATATCGAAATCCACGGTTTTACGTCGAATCCGGCAGAAGTTTTCCGTGAATCGAAAGCCTCGTTGTTAACGAGTGAATTTGAAGGATTCGGGCTGACGGTCATGGAAAGTATCAATGTCGGCTGTCCGGTCATCTCCTATGATGTGAAATACGGACCACGCGAAATCATTGCCCATGGCGAAAACGGATATCTCGTTCCAGCCAATGACATGGAAGCCTTCGCACAAGCGATGGTACAACTCGTCGAACAACCACTCGAGCGGGTCGAGACGAAGCCATCCCTGTACCTTGAGACGGCTGTAAAGAACTATGGACGATTACTAGAAGAATTGAACAACTAAATCTACTACTTGAACGATGAAGAGGATGAACGATATGAAAAAGATCACAAAAGCCATTATTCCAGCAGCAGGACTCGGAACACGTTTCTTGCCTGCGACAAAAGCAATGCCAAAAGAAATGTTACCGATACTTGATAAACCAACGATCCAGTATATCGTCGAAGAAGCCGCAAAAGCCGGCATCGAAGATATCATCATCGTCACGGGGAAACATAAACGAGCCATCGAAGATCATTTCGATAACCAAAAAGAACTCGAAATTACGCTCGAAAATTCCGGTAAAACGGAATTGCTCGAGAAAGTTCAATTCTCAACGAACCTTGCGAACATTTTCTATGTCCGACAAAAAGAGCAAAAAGGTCTCGGACATGCCATTCTGACGGCAAAACAATTCATCGGGAATGAACCGTTTGCAGTCTTACTCGGGGACGATATCGTCGAGTCAGACAATCCGGCAATCAAACAATTGATGGATGTCTACGAACAGACGGAAAAATCGGTCATCGGTGTACAAGAAGTCCGTCCGGAAGATACGCATCGTTATGGCATCATTGATCCGGTCTCACAAGACGGACGACTGTATGATGTAAAACAATTCGTCGAAAAGCCGGCACACGGGACAGCACCGTCAAATCTTGCGATCATGGGACGTTATGTGCTGACACCGGATATCTTTGATTACCTTGCGAATCAAGGAGAAGGGGCAGGCGGCGAAATTCAATTGACGGATGCGATTGAACGCTTGAATGCGGATAGCCAAGTCTTTGCGTATGATTTCGAAGGCAACCGCTATGACGTCGGGGAGAAACTCGGCTTTGTCAAGACGACGATCGAATATGCGTTGAAAGATGCAGAGATGAAAGATGAACTGAAAGCTTTCATTAAATCATTAGACATCTAAAAAGGTGAACCACTCTGAAAAACTTCAGGGTGGTTCTTTAATGAATACTTCAGGATGGTTTTCGCGCATTACATCAGGTTGTTGTTGTAAAATGAGGAGGACAACGACGGAACAGGTAAGGGGCGAACGGACATGACGAAACGATCCATCCAAGATGCTGCTTTTTTAGGCAAACGAAAACAAGTAATGCGGTGTATCGAACGTGGTGACGATCTGAACGAACTGGATGAAGAAGGGTTTACGGCACTTCATTGGGCGATTCAGGAAGGATACTTGCGGATCGTCGAATTGTTGCTCGATCATGGAGCGGATGTGAATCTTCCAAATCAAGACGGGATGTCACCGCTGCATATTGCTCTGTATGATCAAAAGACGGACATTGCGTTGCTGTTGATTAAGCGCGGAGCCCATCTTGATTTAAATGAGTACGGCTTCTCAGCGCTTCACTTAGTAGCGGGGCGATCCGGCAATAAAAAAGTCTTACGGAAACTAGCGCAGAATGTGGAGTTGTTACATCAACGGACCGATGATGGAGCTGGGGTGACGCCGCTACATTACGCAGCGCAAGAAGGCAAGGCTAAAAAAGTCAAACTGTTACTTGAAGCGGGAGCAGAGGTTGATGTTATCGGATTAGACGGATTCACACCGCTGTATCTGGCAGTTGGGAATAATCATCCGAAAGCGGTCAAAGTACTCCTAAAGGCGGGAGCCGATATCGAGGCGGAAAACGTCGCAGATGGTGATACGGCAGTCCTTGCTTTAGCGAGTGCTTACGGTTATGAACGGATTGTCCGTTTACTTCTCTCTTATGGAGCCGATCCACTACATCGAAATGAAGACGGGCGGACAGCACGTGGTGCAGCACTTGATAATGGCCACCATCAGATTGCGGAAATTTTAAGACAAAAAGAGATTGATGCATTGTCTGAGGAAGAAAATAAGTGAGCGATTGACTACAACAGGAAACATCTGCGGATGCTTCCTATTTTTATTTTTAAAAGGACTTTCAAATCGCTTTGTCAAAATAGAGATAGGAGAACACTTATTCGTCATCGAAAGGAAGGATACATCATGAACGCAAAAGATTGGATGGTATGGAATTTAAATGAAGTGAGAAGAAGAAGCATCAAAGTCTGGTGTTCGATTCCTGAAGATAAGCTGAACTGGAAACCGGATGAGAACGCCATGACGTGTTTCGAAATGATTCGTCATGTGTTAGATAGCGAGTATTATTATTACTTAGCCTTACAAAATGAAGGCAGTCTATCGTCGTATGAGTCTCCGTTTGAAGGGCGTGACTTCGTATCAGTGCAAGAGGAGCTAGACTTTGCGGAGGTCTATCGGGAGGAATTCATGACATATGTCGGGCGACTACCGGAATCAGATTTAGCGACGGTCCAGATTGATCGTTCCGAATCAGGTTATGTCCGTTCGCTTGGTGATATGCTGTTACGAATTGCTTATCATGAAGCAGTGCATACAGGACAGCTACTCGATTATTTGAGAACAGCAGACATTGAGCGTGTACGGGTTTGGGACTAAGGTAGGTGAATGAGAAAATAATGGTAGTACTATGAGCTACCGATGCTAGGGGGATGAAATTCTTGAATATACGTTTAGCCACGTCCAAAGACATGAAGGTAATAGCAAAAATTTACGTTGATACGTGGAGGACGACATACGCCGGTTTAGTACCCGATGTATATTTGAAACAACTCTCGGTTCAACGAGCTGAACAAAAATGGACACAGTTTTTGAACGATTCCTCACAAGATACGTTCCTATATGTGGTATTGAACGAACAGGGAATCACAGTGGGATTCGCAGCAGCTCAGATTCATGCTAATGATGGAGTACGGATAGGCGAGTTATCTGCCCTCTATATATTACCTGAAGCGCACGGTTTAGGGATCGGCAAAAAATTGATGGCGACTATCGCTGCTCATTTCCTGAAAGCAGATGTCTTCTCGATGCTGGTTTGGGTGATGAAAAAGAATGAGCCGGGACGAGCCTTTTACAAACGACTCGGAGGTAAATACATAGATCATCGCCAGAGTCGTTTTGGGAATGTCACGGTTAAAGATGAAGCATATGAATGGCTGGATATTACCACGCTTGTCCGTCATCAGAATTAAAAACAAGGAGGAAGTACGATGCATCTGTACTTCCTCCTTGTATGAATCACAGACTCCATTTCATTAGTAATCCAGCTTGTGTCAAACCGCCACCAAATCCATATAGTAGAAGCAAGTCACCCGTTTTGATTTTCCCTTCGGTAACACCTATATCTAAAGATAAGGGAATGGAGGCAGCGGAGGTATTTCCGAAATGGATGAGACTGTAAAGCGCTTTATCAAAAGGAACATTGCTTTTTTCGCAAATCGATTGAATCATGCGTAGGTTTGTACTGTGCGGAATGAACCAATCGATTTGATCCAAAGTCATCGATGCCTGTTCCACTACTTGTTTCATTCCACGAGGAACCGTGCTGACCGCCCACTTGTAAACTTCGCGTCCATTTTGGATGAGTTTATTAGTGGGAATGATAGGATCTTCGAACAAGTGATTTGACAAGTTCGAGCAATAGAGACTGGCTCCTTTTTCCCCTTCCGAGTTCAAGTAGAATGAAATAAAGTCAGACTGGACTTCATCGCGTTCCACAAGAACCGCTCCACTACCATCTCCAAATAAAATGCATGTGTTTCGATCGGCATAGTCAGTGATGTTAGAGAGTGTTTCTGCTCCGATGACGAGAATTTTTTTATGAAGACCAGATGAAATTAACCCGTTCGCCAGGTGTAATCCGTATGTAAATCCTGCACATGCGGCGTTCAAATCAATTACACCCGCATGATTGATACCGAGTTTTGCTTGTACCAATGATGCAGTACTTGGTGTCTTAAAATCGGGTGTCATCGTACAGATGATGATCATATCAACATCTTGAAATTCTGTATTGTAACGCTGTTTTAAATTCATGGCTGCTTGATAGGCAAGATCACTTGTCGATTCAGTCTGACCCGCGATTCTTCGTTCTTTGATGCCTGTTCGTTGCACTATCCATTCATCATTTGTTTCTACTAGTTTCTCTAAATCATGGTTCGTCATGATTTGATTTGGAACGTAAGAGCCGATTGCTGTTACTCGAGCATGATATGCAGTCATAAATGGTTCCTCCCTGTAAAAAAATGTTATACTTGGTTTTAGTACTAGGTACTAATTTAAGCGAATTTTCTTTTAAACACAAGGAATATAACTTATCGTACACATCATCAATTCGATTAGATGAAAAAAAGAGCGGTCTTTAGCGGATGCTCGAAAGGAGTAAGGAAGGATGATTGGAATCAGCATCGCCACCACATGGGAGTTCGACGCGACGATTGCATATTTTCATGTCTCGCCTGAAGAAAGAATCGTCTATCCGTATGGTGAATACTTTACGCGCGAGATGAATGGGGAAACGCTCTTGTTTTACAGCACGGGCGTTCGAAAAGTAAATGGCATCGGAGCGAATCAATATATGATCCTCCGCTTTTCCTTGACGAAGGTCATCGTTGCCGGAACGTGTGCCGGGATTGACCCGAGGTACGACATACTCGATATCATCGTGCCAGATCGCGCTGTTCAATATGATTGTACGGTCAAAGAGATTGAACCACTCATTAAACCGTCATTCATCGTCAATCTCGACGTCTCAAAATATGGCAACGACTTTCATCTCGGAACGATCGGAACGGCTGATCGCGCTGTCGTCATGTGGCGAGACTATATCGAACTGCGAGATAACGGTCTGACGATTGCCGATACGGAGGCGGGGGCTGTCGCGTACATCTGTCAGAAAAATGCTGTCGAATGTATCATCATCAAAGGCATCTCCGATTTTCCGACCGAAGAGAAGAACGAGGATGCTGTCGAAGCAAACGTCGAACAGATGCGAATCTATATCGAGAACACACCGAAAGTCATGCGACGGATTTTTGACGACTACTTGCATCAATTTCTAATGTAATTTGTACCCGATGCACTTCTTTTACATATTTTCCAAGTTTCTTACGGCAATATAGTTCATTGGCATTGTATTTTTTGAAATATGTTCTATCATAGTGAATGGAAACGTTTTCTCGAAATGGTGAGTACATACCGAACTGTACAAGAAATGCGCTGCAATCGTCAGGATTCGTAGGTGTAGAAGTAGATGGAGGGACATAGAAGCATGCAAGAATGGAAAGCATCTGGTCAGTCTGGGCAGAAACGGATTGATATTGAAAGCCGGTTTCGCCCGGAAATCGAAGGGCTACGCACGGTAGCTGCCTTACTCGTCGCAATTTATCACATTTGGTTCAATCGTGTCTCAGGTGGTGTCGATGTCTTCTTCGTCATCTCGGGTTTTTTAATCACGACATCAATCATCTCGACGATCAACCGGACAGGAGAGTTCAAGTTCCTGCCATATGTGACAAAGTTACTGAAACGACTGTTGCCATCGGTTTTATTCATCTTAGGAGTCGTCTTGGTATTAAGTACGTTTTTATTACCAGCATCGATTCTCGGTAAAACGATTCGTGAAGTCGTCGCCTCGATGTTCTTTTATCAAAACTGGCAACTCGCCGTCTCAAGTACTGATTATTTGGACGCGACGCAAATGAAGTCACCCGTCGAACATTTTTGGGCACTATCGATCCAATGGCAATTTTATATGATTTGGTTCGTCTTGTTTTCGTTCATCTTATGGATGATGAACAAATATCAGATTCGGTCAATTAAAGCCGTCCTCAATGGTCTGCTTGGATTCTTGTTCGTCACGTCACTTGCGTACTCGATCTATCTGACTGAAGTCAATCAGCCATGGGCGTATTTCATTACGCCGACACGGGTTTGGGAATTTGCTTTAGGTAGCTTGTTATGCGTGAACTTATCGGCAATCCGTATCCCGAAATGGGTGGCAACGATTATCGGCTGGATTGGTCTGATCGGTTTGCTGACGACCGGCGTCCTGTTCAATGTCTCGCAAATGTTCCCTGGTTACATCGCACTCTGGCCGATGACATGCGCCTTGATGATCGTGTTATCAGGGACGCAAGAGACACGGTTCGGATTAAAACGGTTCCTCGGATCTAAACCAATGGTCAAACTTGGGGGGATTGCCTTCGGGATTTATCTCTGGCACTGGGTACTGCTTGAGTTCTATCGCTACAACGTCCAACAAACACCTGGTGTTCTTGTTGGCACACTGATCATCGTCGCATCGATCGGCTTATCGTATCTGATGACGGAATGGATTGAAAAACCAATCCGGACTTCGACCGTCAATCGGACAGCGTTCAAGAAATTAGGTGCGCTGTTGACGGTCAACGTCTTGTTAATCGGATCATTACTCGGATTCGCTTATATGGAAGAACAAGAGCTGAAACAAGCCGTCAGTAAGAATAAATATCCGGGTGCCTTAGCAATTGAACAGGCACTGTCTGTACCGAAGCAAGACCCATTCCCGTCATATGCGAACGTCTTCAATGACTTACCCCTCGTCCATACGGATGGTAGCAACCAAGGGCTGCAAAAGACGGAAGCAAAAGTCGGCGAATACGGGAAGACGAAGGATTATAAAGCAACGATCGCACTCGTCGGTAGCTCGCACTCGGAGCAATGGTTCGGTGCCTTACATGAAGCAATCAAAGGGACGGACATCCGTTTACTCAACCTGACGCGGTCAGGAACACGTTTTTCAACCGGCTATGAACCGGACTCGCTAAAAGGAATCTGGAATCAGAATGTCTTGAACTATTTGAAAGATGCCGATGTTGATTTGATCATCTCACACGTGACGGCAGCGGATGCTTCAAAAGACAGCATCCATCAACAAATGGTCGACCAGATGCAGTTCGTCAAGGACGAGTATGGCATTGATGGATTGGCGCTTCGAGACAATCCACGGTACGATTTTAATGTACTCGAGGCACTGGAGACGACAAGCATCGCTGACACGACGAAACAGATGAACGCGCAACCGAATCAAACGGATGAGGCGTATTGGAAACAATTCGAAAAAACGAACCAGTCGCTCCATAAGCTGGATTTGACGCGTTACTTCCACGTTAAAGGCGAGTATCGTCCCGTTATCGGCAATGTCGTCATCTATCGCGATAACAGCCATATGACGAATACGTATGCGGAAAGTTTTGCTCCGATGTTCAAGAAAAAGCTCAACGAGGTCCTCGCAGAAAAATTAGCAACGGACGAATAAAATATGTAAAACGGCTTGCATCCAGAAAAGGGTGCAAGCCGTTTTTTCGTATCATCGCTCAAACAGAGTAACTGCCGTCTGGTTGTTCAAGTAATTCAAGGGTTTGAGTGCGCATCGTTTGATCCGTTTTGAAGTACGCATCGACGACACGAGAAGCGGCAAACCCATCCTCCATCGGACCGTACGTCGCACGGAATGCATCAAGTTGCGCTTGATACATTTTCGTCAGACGCGGAATGTCCGATAAGGCGTGAAGCAATGCTTCTTCCGTTTCTAAGATCGGTCCCGGAAGGTCATTGTAGTAATCCAGGTAGAACCCGCGCAGCGTATCGCGGTAGAGATCAAGGTCATACGCATAGAACATCATCGGACGATTCATGTTCGCGAAGTCGAAGAAAACAGAAGAATAGTCCGTGATCAGTAGATCGGTGATCAAGTACAGTTCCTGAATATCCGGATAGGCCGTCACGTCGATGAATTGTTCCCGGTGCTGCGCTGGAATCTTCGGCTTTTTCGTGACGAGCACATGCGTCCGAATCAAGAAGACATACTCATCGCCTAACGCTTCCGCGACCCGGTCGAAATCAAACGGATAGTCGAAGTAGAACTTCCCTTTACCGAGCGAATGATGGTCACGGAAAGTCGGTGCATACAAGATGACTTTCTTGTCTTCCGGCAGTTGAAGCTGCGTCCGGATCCGTTCGATTGTCGCCGCATTATTCGCCGTAAAGAAGAGATCGTTTCGCGGATAACCAGATTCGACGACCGGTCCCCCATACTGGAACGCACTTCTAAAGATGTTCGTCGCATAGGGACTCGGAGACAAGAGGACGCTCCATTGCTGGATCGCGTTCGTTACACGCTCGACATAGCCTTCGTCCCGTCCATGGATCTCGTCTAAGTCAAACAACATCTTCTTCAAAGGTGTGCCGTGCCATGTCTGAATGTAGGTCGTCTCTTTTCGCCGCGTCATGTAGTGCGGGAAGTTCTGATTGTTGACCCAAAACTTCGCCGTCGCCATGTAATAGAAGTAGGCAGGAGATAAACGTTTGACGACTTTTGCGTTCGGATCTCCGAGATAAAGCTTCTTGTTATAGATCCAGACGACTTTGTAGCCGAGTGCTTGTTGCTTCAGTTCCTCATAAATGTAACGCGGACTGTCCGCGTAATGTTTACCGAGCCCACTCTCGAAGACAACGAGTTTCGGGTCGACCGGCAAGACGCGTTGCATGAGTCGATATCCTGCCTTCATCGTCGGGAAGTAGAACCGGCTACGACGATAGACCTTAAAGAGGATGTTCGCCGCCTCGTTCGTCTGAATCTTCTCTAAAAGACTCGTCTGTTTCGTATAATTAGCGATTGTTTGATAGACCTGATCAGAGTAAGTCGTATCCGTTTTCGTCAAGAAGACGTCAGCGCGTCGTTTGTATTCGTCCGCCATCTCAAAATTACGGCGTGCCGTCGCGTCGAGATCCTCGAACAAGTCATCGATTGTTTTTGAAATCCGACCCGGTAATTCGTTTTCTAGATCGAGATACGAACCGAGAGGACCGATGAAGCGTTTCGGGTCGAATTGCAGGTAATGGACCGGTCGCTTTAAGAAACTGAAGTCAAAGGCAACACTCGAGTAGTCAGTGACGAGCAACAGGCTCTCTTTTAACAACCCTTGGACGTCACGTTCGCCTTGGTGGATGACCGTGATCGGTAAGTTCTCGAAGTGACTCGAATATTGCTGCATGTTTGGATGCAGGCAAAGAACGATCTCGAGACGATGCTGTTTCGCGTACGCATGCAAACGATCACTCGATAGGAACGCTTGGTACTGCTGATAGTATTCTGATTCGAAGAACTGGAGTGGCGTCTGTAACCACGACCGCCACGTCGGAATGACGAGCATCTGACGTTTGACCGGGACGTCATTTTTCAAGAGTGCATCAAAGCGAGACAAGCCAGTAATTTTGACCTCGCGCTCAGCGTATCCCATATCTTGTGTGACGAGTCGCTTTTCCCGCTCCGAGCTGACAAGGAACAAATCCGTGTCGAAGGCAGCAGCAAATTTCCCGTATTGATTGTTCATGTTCTTCGTTCCGAGAACCCCGTGTTGGATGAAGACACGATCTGCACGCATCTTGCGTTTGAACGGCTCTGAGCGAAGCGGATACAAGTATTCCGCGTGGTGTGTCCCGATGACCTTCTTTGCCATCAAAGAGTGATAGATGTGTTCCTTCGATTTGATCGGCAAGACGTTTCCGAGCGGAGCGACTTGCGCATATTCGTTCGACGCCGGATCGATGACGTAATAGACCGGTCGCTCCGGATAGGTCTCGCGCATGTATTTGAAGAAGTGGTAACCATTGTCCTGCGCTTTATATGGACGTTCTCCGACGAGCCATGTGTTCTTCTCGGCAAACAGCCGGTAGAGCGGGGCGAACGTCATCAGATGATTCAGATAGGCGTAATTTTCATTCGTGAACTCGGTCATCTCAAATGATAGATTCCGGTGACCGACCGTGTAGTACGGAATGATATGCATCGTCGACGTCTCATCTTTCCCTAACGCTTCCGGTGTCAGCTGACGCGTGATATAACGGGCACGACCGAGACGGTGTAATTTCGGTTCCGATCGGTGATAGAAATCGAGCGTGATGAAAGCATCATAAACCCCTTCTTGCAATTGGGCTGCTTGATAGAGGTGCGACCAGTGAATCTTCGCCGTGTAATGATAGCGATACAATCCGAATTTTTTCGCACTTACCTCGTTTTGGTACAACCAATCGATTGGGATAGGGACTTGATCGCCACTCTCTCGGTGAACAAGGAGCAACCGTCCCGTCTTGATGAACGCATGACGCGTAAAGGCTTTTCCGCTGATGACTGTCGTCGCCTTCGTCTCATTATGGACCGCATCGATTTGAATCTTCGGCTTCATCTGCGGTTCTTTATTCAGCAATAGACGCAGATTGCCTTTTAAATCCGTATACAACTGGACGAATTCGTTGAACGTCTCATCCATCAACGGCGCGAGAGGCGCAGGAATCTGTGTATCAAGAAAGCGCCCCAACAGAATTTCGCGGGTGAAGACGGTCGCGTCGAGCGTAGCATGGCTCGGTAACCCGTCGGATTCCCATTTTTGTAATTGTTCCGGTGTGAGATGCTCGACTTTTTTTGTGAACGTTAGCCAGAGTGAAAAACGACCAATCGGATAGAGCGTATCTTGATCGGCTTCGACGGACTCGATCTCAGCGAGACCGTCCTCTTCGACCGTCGGAACGTCCGCCTCTTCTTGCATCTGAGCAACATGTTGACTCAATTGAGACACGATTGAATGCGACAGCTGAAAGGTGAAGCGATGATCGTCCAGTTGGTTCGGCACTTCAAGGACCGTCTCTTGCGATCGATCGCGGATACGTAACGACGTGATCGTCAGCAACGGATCATTCAATTGACCGGATAGCGTATAGTCTGTCGGCGAAGATTGAATCTGTAACGATTCTTTTAATGCCGATCGTTTAAGCTTTTTTTGTTTTTTCGGAAGTACGGAATGTCCAAATTGGAGCACCCGGAGAGCAGATTTAAAAAGCATGGAATCAAGGAACCTCCTACTAAAAGATGTTATATGAAAGCGTTATCTTCCCTTAGCATTCTATCATAATCAATAGCTAAAACATCCTAAAATTTGAAAAACAATGCGGACTTTGGTGGATAGACAAAAAAACCTCCTCACAGGGGGAGGAGGTCGACTAACTATTCGTCGAGCTGATTCAAAAGCATCAGCCAATTTTTCGTGAAAAGATCATCCGAAAAACGCTCAACCGAATGCAAGGCGGCTTCGCCCATTTGACGTCTTAGGGACGGTTGCTCCATCAAGCGAATCGCTGCGTCAGCAAAGGCTGACGAGTCACCAGGTGGAATGATAAATCCAGTCGTTCCATGCTCAATGATTTCACGGGGACCGTAACAAACATCGTAGGCAATGACCGGAACACCGTGACCCATGCTCTCAAGGATTGCCATCCCGAACCCTTCGGATTGCGACGTAAAGATCGTTGCGACAGCACCATGATAAGCGTCCTGAATGTTCGTAACGAACCCTTTGAAACGGATGTGCTTCGTTAATGACAATTCCTTGATCAAAGCATGGAGATCCTTTTCGAGCTGATCGTTGTAACCGAAGCCATAGAAATCAAGGAAGGCATTGGGGTGGTGGTCGACGATCTTCCGCATGACACGGACACTCGCAGCGACATCCTTTTTAATTTGAATGCGCGAGACGACAATGAACCGATTCGGATCAGGTTCAGGAAGTGACGTGTAATCCGCTTCCGGCACCGGACCAACACCGTGTGGGATCGCATGGAACGTTTCCGGATGACCGAACTGGTTGGTCATATGCGCTTGTTGACGAGGTGTTGCCGTGATGACTCGATCCCACTCGTCGATGCGACCGAATAATGTATCCCAGACACCACTGACGGCTGCTGTCTCATTGAAGGGCGACACGAAGTGATTGCTATGCCCGAAGGCAATCTTTTTAATATTCGGATGTTTGATGTCTAGTATGACCACATCCAAATTCTTTTTCGGTAGGTTGGCAAGACGATCCCGGTATTCTGATGAGATCAAGACCGCGTCATGCTGACCTAACAGCTTGTTCAAAATAAACGTATTAAAGGTCGCTGGATCATTGAACTGTTTTTCCTGACCGGCTTCGAAATAAAACAGATGGCTCCAATCCGCCGAGTTGATTTTATGCCAAATCGTCAAATAACACGACCCGTCACTGTGGAAGAAGGAGCGGGAGACCGGCTTGTTCGATGTAAACGAATACTGAATCGTTTGCACTAACTGCCCGTTATCCAGGTATTCCTCACGTCGCAGACGATGTCGATTCTCTGAAAAATAATCGATGAAGCTGAGCTGATCGTTGGTGTCAAACCGGGCGTACTGAACATATGTACCATTGTCGAACAATCGATACGAATCTTTTTCGGCACGGCTCGCATCGAGGAACAACGTATACCGTTTTTCCCAACGCGGAATCAATTCGGCTTTCGAAGAAACGACGGACCGTTTGTCTGCCTGTCGACGTGCTAAATAATTGATGACGTTGACGACCTGGATGCGAGGATCAAGCAAACACGCCTCGACCATCTCTTCGCGAATCGCTTCGAGGTTCGGTTGAATCCCTAACGTCACGAGTGTGACATTTCGCTCCGGATCAGCCGCGATGATCGCATTCGCTCGTTTAATAACGGCTTTCGATAAACCGCCACGCTGGGCAGCTAACGTATTCAATGTAAAAAACAAATCACGTTTCATAGGGCATCTCCTTATATATAGCGCTTACAATTTGAAATAACGGCTTAAAATATGGGTCACGTTGGTGAACCTTGCCCATACTATAGCATACTTTGTTGGAATAATAAGGAACCTAGAGACAAGAGGTTCATGTCTCTAGGCGTTTTGTTAAGCCTCATTGATTGGTTGAACAAAAGATCGATTGGCTGTGATATACGTATCATGAGCCGTTTTCAAGCGTGGTGTGCCTTTCGATGACAGGACGACCTTCTCAATTTGAAGCACTGTATCGGGTGTGTTTTTCGTCGGTAGTTCATTTTTAAAGTCACGATCGGCGTACTGTTTACATGTCTTCAAAATCCGGACTGTTGTTGGAGGCGCAGTCAGATACGTCTCGTTATCGATCACAGGCGGAAGATGGACATATTTTTTGTTTGCCGTGACGTAAGCCCCATCAGCCGTGACGAGTCGTGGTGTGCCAGCAATCGTCAACTGTAGATCACTGATCGTCAGGAGTTGACCGACTTCGAGCGCTGCTTGCTTATGCTCGAATTCGAGGTCATCATACAAAAAGGCTTTCTCGAGTACGACGACTTGCGTCGGTGCTTCGATATGATACTTCGTCGCGTCGATTTTCTGTAACGGTGATTTTTGTTCCTCGTGACGAAATTCGACTTTAAGTTGCTGATAATGCAAATGCATTTCGTCGACACTACTCGGTAACGTCATCCGGACGACGAACGGATGATAGTCGTCATGGATCAGCATCAATTGGAATGGATCTGAACGCGGTTCGAGTGCCTCCGTCGGAATAAACAATTCAGTCCCTTCGATATGGAACGGTACGTCGGTCTCCGTTGTTTCATCTTTGGGTGCGATTAAGAGAACTTGATCGACCGAAGACATGTCGTCTTTGAGTAATTGTACGACTTCATAGAAGAGACCATCAACGAGACGCGTGCCTGCATACGTAGCAAAGAATGGCTCAAGGACAGGACCGAGATGACTCAACGAAGCAGGCATCCGGTAATAAAGACGATTCTCCGATACATATCGCCGGGCTTTATGTTTTTGGACGAGCAGCGTGATGAAGGTGACGAAGCTGTCATAATCTTTTTGCTGAAGCAAGGTGTACTGTTTTTGAAAGATGTCATCAAAAATGAAATCCGCTGGATCTGCACCATGGCGTTCAAAAACGGCAATCATTTCGCGGAACAGGTCAAAAAAGGTCTGCTGTTGCGGATGCTCAAGGAAACGCTTGTTGTTGAACAGTCGGGAGAGGAAGTCCATCTCGATCAATCGACTCAAAGCATGGGTTTTAGCAACTGCCGGAATATCAAGTTCGAGCGTTTTCTCAAGCACTTGTAAATTGAAGGTCGTCTTTTCGAAAATACTTGTTTGTCCGACAAGCGAATCATTCATCGCGAAACGATTGACGTGATAGACCGGTGCCGGATTCATCGAAGCCGTTTGGCATTTCGAGATGGCTTCAAAGAAGAAGAGTTTATCTTCACCGTACTGCATCGCGCTGAACCGAATGTTATGTTCAAGCAAGACGGAGCGCTTCAGAATTTTCCCCGGAGGTCCGACCGCGCGGAACACTTTGTCGATTTCATACGGAACAAGCTGATTCGCTGTCGTAAACGATGCAAAGCGACCAACCTTTTGAATCGACGAGTCCGTATGTTTGATCGTTTGACCAAATGCGATATCGGCATCGTTCGAAGCGGCTTGTGCGACGAGTTGAGGGAATCCGACTGGATCGAGACGATCATCAGCATCTAAGAACGTGACGTACGTACCTGTCGCTTCTTCAATTCCGACGTTTCGCGGTTGTGCAGGACTGCCCGTATTTTCAGGAAGTTCGATGATGCGAATGAAATCCATCGTTTGTGCAGCCGTGCGAAGAATTGATAACGACTCGTCCGTCGAACCGTCATCAACGAAAATGGCTTCAATTGTTGAATGATCAAGTTTAAGTGCCTGAATCGACTCGATACATGTCGAGAGATACGTCGCCTTATTGTATACAGGAATGATGATTGATACGATTTTTTCCAACAGTAATTCCCACCTTAAACAAAATATTAAAAAAATACCATCTGAACTGTACCATAAAACGGTCGGCTGTATGAAAGAGAAGGGTGAGAAAACGCAAAAATAGTCGATGACTCCATTAAAGAATAGAGTCATCGACCATTTAAACAGGTAATACATCAGCCTTATAGGATTGGAATTACTTGATTCCAATATTCTCAAGGTATTTTTTTTCAGAGGAATCAATTTTACGGTTGATTTGTTTCGTATATGTCTTTCGCGCGTAATTTGATCCGTCTTTCTGATAAATGGCTGTCTCACGTCCAGATAATTGATTGTAATAGATTTCAATTAAATCTTGATCCTCATAGACGATGACACCCGTTTCATCAGTGTTTCGCTTTAGTTGGCGGTTGTCCTGTTGCTGCTTTAAGTACTGGTTTTCAGATTTAATGACTTGATCGATAGCTACATCATATTTCTGTTTTGCTTCCTCACTCGTCGTATTTCCGTCTTGATCGTAATCACTACATCCCGCTAGAATGACGATCGAAAATAGCAGGAAAGATAAAAGTTTCATTTTCAAATAGGAACACCTCCGAAGTACACGTTTTGTATTACCGACAGTGTACATCAAGGCAATACTTCATATGTAGCTTACTTAAGAAAAAGGGAAGTGTTTCATGTTGGTCGCACTATAGTTCGATGGCATCGATGACGCCTTCAGGATACTCCCAGACATTGCCTTCAATGAGCCATTGATGATGGCAGTTCGGACAAGCGACTTCCGAAGAAAAGTCATACTGGATTTCGAGACCTAAGCGCCGGTCTTCGTACGCTACACTATGTAAATCTTCAATGAGAATCTCATCCTTGAATTTCTCGCGACAACGTGGACATTTGAATTTCGAATAATGACTGATGACCGTATCCATTCGATTCAACTCCTAAATAAAGAATAAGTACCGTATACAGTATAATGATAACGCTTACATAAAAGTGTTTTAAATTAAAATTGTAATCAAAATGGAATATATCAACTAAATTGGATTTTGATTTATAGAGATTTCGAGGAAGGACTTTAAGAGGAATACCTGTACCTATACATCCGTTCAATCCAAATGAGGCATATTTTGATGTTAGCAGTTAGTTAGGATCACGCTAAGGTCGTTCAAGTGTTGCTACAGTACGGAGTAGATCCAAATCATCAGGATACAATGGGAAAACGGTCATTGATTATGCGAAGAAATATAAAAATAAAAAACTCCTCAAACTCTTCGATGGATTGCTTTGAAGGATTCGTAGCACATCTTCTTTTAACCATATTTTGAGTTCTAGCGGTTGTGCTATTAAAGCATCTACACATACTTCACATTTTCCGTTTATCACATGCTAAACTTAAACAATCTATTTCTAAGTAAAGGAATGATTTGGATGTGGAAGGCACTATTGTTTAATTCTATTTGGATGGGTATCACAATTCCAATTCTTTTGAGTGTCGTTTTTACAATTTTGCATCCTCTACTCGTTTTTGAATACAGTGGTGTTCTCATGATTGTTGTGACATTAATCATTGGCATAATTGATGTTTACCTAGCAATTCGGATTTGGACATGGATCGAAGGAAAGTTCTTCGAACGAAAACTGTACATGTGAGTACAGCCTAACAAATGGACGCTTTAAAAAAGTCGTTTTAACTTTTTACGTTACTATGAGGTGGCTTCGGTATTGAACCGGAGTCATCTTTTGACATTTTCAGATGTCTCGATATTCTTTACCTAAGTAAGAAATACCGCTTTACAGGATTTTATGCTTACAGTTCATCGATTTTCTAATCGTCTTTCATATGAAGCGCAGTTCTTATTTTCGAACTAAGGCGTCCATCTTGTGCAACTAAATAAAACATTAAAGTAACAGGTATAAAAAATAAAAAATCCCAAAAATGTATTATGAAATATATAATATATGGTAGAAGATACTTTTTGAAAATGACATTTTTTAATGTCTTGAAATGAGGATATAAAATATGAATTACATAGAACACTTAGAAGCTCATTGCGGTGAAATTACAGGTCATCTAGAGATTGAAGAATTACAAGAGCAGGCGATTCAATTGTTGCAGTTTCAAAATGCACCGTGTGCTAATGCTATCACGATGACTTCACTTGGACTGTTACGCCATCCGTTACAATTCGAAAATGGTGCTATCGTTCATCAAGAAGTGATGCTATCCGTCATGCAACAAGATGCTGAGTCGGACTTGATTGAATTGGTTTATCGCTTGACGCTAGAAGCATGGAAGACTGGACATGCTTATGATCTAGGTGAGTATTTACCGATGCCAGGTGGATTGTTATCGAAGTACGGCTTCGCTGCTCTATACGTGACGACACCATTCTACTTTGAAGAATCGTTTCAAGTCCATAAAGGAGACGCGGCATTCGGGGAACCGGAAACGGTACTACCGGTCTGGTTCGTACCGATCTTTGCTTCAGAAGTCGCATACATCGAACAATACGGTACTGAGAAATTTAATGAGATGTTACATGAAACTGAGATGCAGTTGCTTAATTTAAAGCGGCATCCGCTCGTGGGAGAAGAAGCAATCGAAGCATTGAACGCTAAAAGACAACTCCTCGTTCTCGAGTGTGAGATTACAGATAATCTTTTTGAAGATGAAATTCAACGACCATTATTGCTAGACGGACCATTAAAAAAAGCATATGCCATTGACCTTGATTCGGAAGCACAAGGGAATGCGGTCGAAACTCAAACCTTCCTATTTGATTTTCTAAATCATCAAAATCGTTTTCCGATCTACACGACCTTTTTTGCTTTTGAAGAAGACAAAGACAACAAAGCGTTCTTCACGCAACATCAAATGTCGTTCACTTCACATGTCTTGTCTAAGCAAAAACAAACGGACGGATGGTTACGCGGAAAACGAACATCGACAAGGGAGAGTCATTACTTCACGGTCAAGATTGAAGATGCTAAGATGCTCGAACTCATCCTTGAGCAAGCCTATGCAGCTGCATTAATGAACGAACTGTTCATGTTTTCATATTCCGATCGTTTGTCAATTCAACGAGAGGTCGAAACGACGTATCGAAAAACACGTGTCCTAGAAGATCGATTCGTTTATCCAGAGGAGACGACCGTCGTGATCGTCGGTCATGATGGTGGAATGCTTTATGTCCTCTCGAACGAAGAACACTTCGCGTATGATCTTCGTACAGACTGGGCGAAACGACTGCGACAACAGTTACCAAGCGATACGGTGATTCGCCAGCTGAATGGAGAATGGTTCGCAGACCTATAAGAACAGGAGGAACTGCATGCAACTCATTAAACAAATCAACGGTCATAATCATTTTTGGTTGTTCGAGAAGGATGGACGGACACTTTACACGTTTCACGGCATTATGGGAGAGCGGTTAGAAGAACCAATGAGCGAGCAGAAGTTCTCGCGATTTTTCAATCTGGATGCCTACATTCGGGAGCTCGTAGCGGAGAAAGAAAAAGACGGTTACTCCGCCGTTCAAGAAGCAGATTACTATGAGATTGTCGTCGAAATCTTTTGTCAGGATACAGAGTATGACATCATCTTTGAGCATCGTTCGAATATCGAAGACGACCTTCATACATTTCTTTTTCAAATCGGCAACGGTTATTTTGTTGAGGATGATTATGGTCCGGAAGCCATCGAATTCGTCCTTCATGTCCTCGAACCATCTCAGATCGTCCAACCCGTCATTGAATATTTTAAGAAACAGTATGGAGTGACACGGCTTCGGATGGGGCAGGCAAAAGTTCATTATGGCAGACGCTTGACCGGGCTCTATCCTGAAGGGAAAAACTTTAACCGAAAAAATTAAAGACAAAAATGTATAAGAAGGAGTCACATAGTTGACATATCAAATCGGTTTACCAGGCGTTACTGAAGAGAGATTACAAGAGGTAGAAGCAGAACTTGGCTTTAAGCTTCCGAAAGAACTACGAAATAGTTACAAGCACGAAAATAAATTCAGCATCGGCGAATGGGAGTTTCATCCGATCAAGGACGAGCAGTATATCAAGCGGACATGGGACGACCTTGTTCGTGTTAACACGACGGATGCGGAGGACTACCCATCCGGTTTCTTACGAATCGCACATGACGGAACAGGTGACGAACTCGGGTATCAGCTTCCGGATACAGAGACAATCGTCTTATGGGATCATGAGGAACAAGAATTATTTTCGGTAGCACCAACGTTGAAGATATTCATTGAAAAGGAACAACAAGTGGATCGCAGTGCAGAACAAGCAGAACTCTTCGTACAAACGGTCATCGAGACAGGCGCCGTCTATGGTCTATCAAAATTTGAACAGTCGGGTTGGGCCTATTGTCCTTCGAATCAAGAGGAATCGGATGTATTGTTATTCTTTTCGTCGAAATCAGCGGCGAAAGCGCTACAGACGAAGGAATGGGCGGACTATCACTTGATTCGCTTGGATTTGGATCTATTCATGGATGGCTGGTTGCCGAACATGATTGACGATGGACTGTATTGTGGCTTGAACTGGGGACCGGAGCTCGTTGGACTTGAGCTGGATCCAGAAGATGTCCTAGCAGATCTGGAGGGTTAACATGATTCGGACGCTTCATAAACAAGTCGATGGAATGACAGCCGTTTGGCTCATCTATCGCGATGGACGAAAATTGTATACGTATCACGGTGTCATGAACGAGATTCATCAGGACGATATGAAACAAGTGATGGAAGAGCGCTACTTGTTCAGATATCAAGCGAAACGTCGGATGAATACGTGGATTTCGGAAAAACAGGCAGAAGGATACATATTCGAGGACGTATTCGGACTGACACCGAACCGCAAGAAAAGACAGACGTTCAAGCGTCGAATGATAGGACTCGCGTCTCTACTGATTAGTGTCGGTTTGTTTCTGGTAGTGATGCCTTTTCTCGTCTCTCCAATTATCATCGCAGTGTTTGCGTTACTTCAAATGGGAATGGTCGTTTTCAGTAAAGACTATTTACCGGGCTGGCTACGCACGGTTTGTTTCATCAGTTGCTGTGTCATGAACATTGAATACCGAGAGGGGTTATATGCTGGTTTCGCGATTGGAACGGGTACACTCCTATTGTTTTATGTCCAAAACAGATACAATCAAACGGATTTTCTAGCGGAACAGCCGAACCATGCTTCTATTTAAAAAATTGCTACAGAAGACTAATTCAATTGATAAGGATGATAATTTAATGATTGTCACGCTCAGTAAGCAAGTGGATGGCATCATCTATTTCTGGTTCATGTACCGGGACGGTCGAACAATCCAGATGTATCACGGTGTCACCGAACAATGGAAAATCGATCAGGATGTCAGTGATTCAATTGAAGAACGATATACATTTCGGCGTCAAGCTAAACGACGACTGAAGAAATTAATTGCTGAGAAACAGGCTGAAGGATACAGGCAGGATGATATTTACGGGATGCAACCCGGACGGAAAGAGCGTGAGAAATTTCGCCGCCGGACGTCCTGGCTCGCATATCTTATTCTGGGTCTCGGTCTGTTCCAGTTAGTGACACCGTTCACTATATTACCGTTTGTTGTATTAGGTATCGGTATCGCTCTGATGTTCTTAGCGTTTCTTAGTAAAGATCAGTTTCCGATGTGGCTACGTGTCCTCTGTTTCGTCGATTATTTCTTAATGCATATCAGTTTTCGGCAAGAGCAGTACATCCCACATCTATTTCCGATTCTGTCAATTGGAACAGGATTGATACTTTTATTATATCTTCGAAGCAAATACAAACGTAAACTCGAGAATAACGCCAATGATGGAGATGGCTACATATTATAAATGAAACAAAGAAATACCAGACCCATTTAAAGAACTATCCTGATAGAATTTTAATGCATTGTACAAAAGAATGTGAGGATGATCTCATGAAAATAATCTATTCCCATGAAGACTTACTCGCTCTCGAAGATCCCTTTGAATATGAAGTGGGTTTGCCGATTCGCATCAGAGAACTGCCGGCTTCCGTCATCGAAGAGGAGCTTCCGGATAGCCGGGAACAATTAGATCGCCTTCTGAAAGAGGGCTATACCTTGGTCATTCAAAAACCGCTAATTCCAAACCCTCCCGTATTCGCAGGGTTATCCGTGATAGCGGAGAACACGGTCATGAAATTATATGTCTACGAGGCGAATCATTGTGAGGATGCGTTATGGGATGTTCTGTCCGAGAATGAATACAATCAGCACTGGGCATATTTTTTATTGAAAAAAATCGAAGGTGTCAGATTCGAATTGCCTTATACGAATAAAGCTCAAAGTTCGCTGAAACTGTCTAATCTCAAAACAAATGAACTCGTACATCTACGATTTGAAACCAATCAAAGCGTGACATGTCAGTGGGATTAAAAAAGGAGATGCTTCATGAAAACGTATCTTGAAGAGCATATCGATGCGACACGCATCTTTCCATGGCTTGCGGATGCGAGTTCATCAATTCGCTGTCTATGTGTGGTCGGTGAGATGCTTTTGGTTCCAGAAGACATCGTCCAATTCAAACAAATCAGTAGTGAGATGTTCCGTGATGAGCTAAAGCAAAAGCATGCGTTGAGTACCTATCGCTTTTATGTAGTAGTGTGTGTCGGAAATCAGTTCCAATCCAAAAGAATCTTTGAGTACTACAAGTTGTGGCGTTTGCTCGAACGAGAAGAGATGCTTGATGGCTTCACCTCCCGAATAGAAGTACCGGTTCAAGTGGGCAAAGAAGCGTACTACGGGGATTGCTGAATTTGGTATCGAACAGCTCACAACAGCCATCGAGATGATTAGTGATTCTCCAGCTATGTATACCATTATTTGTGGAAATCATGATCGCCCGTCACACTGTCAGGAGTTACTTGATCAGGTGCTCGACATCGGCTTAACAGAGAGTGGAGGTTTGCCAGTCGTCGAGATGGTCACGACACTGACCGCACAAGGTTATGCCGTCTGCACGTGGGGAAGTTCGAGTGAAGAACAGGAACTACAGTGTTTTTATACGGCAGCCTTCTTATAACAATGTAGAAAGAAGGAATTTGATGAGTCTGCGTGGCGTATCGTTTAAAATCTCGAATGAACCGGGACGTGTCTTGCTCGACATATTAAGTGCGATTGAAATGAAAGCGTATGACTGGTTTCTTCGTAACTTTGATTTTCCGATCCAAACCATGGATGGGGACTTGTATGACAGTTTAGAAGAGTTTTCAATCGATCGGATAGCGACAGGACATGAACTAGCGAAATGGCTAAGGGGACCAAGCAATTACCTGATTTTTGCTGAATTGTTTGCTTTTCAAAGTGGTCAGACTGAAGAAGTAGGAATGACGTATGAGTGGTTTCAGGAAAGCAATTGTCACATCGCGATGTTGGTGTATGACTGCACGTACGTCGATATTTATTGTAAGGAGCAGCACGTATCTGAAGCATTTTATGAGAACGCCGTGAGACGTGGATATACCGGAATTAAGTGGGTGACCGATGACAATGATCCTCGCACTCGTTTGTCGGTATGGTCAGAATAGGACGTTATTCGTACTAGCAGATGTAAACGTATTGTGATGGAAGGGAGCGAAACCACTCATGATCCAACTGACAAAACAAAGCGGCTCGGATACACTCTACCAAACAATCTATACGGAGGGACGCCTCATCATTCAACATCAAGGAATCGTTGGAGAGTGGGTGAGAGCGGAAGACATAGGACAGATGCGTGTCTCGCGCTTCAAACGATTAGGTGTACAGATTTTGCAGCTGATCGAGAAGTTTGAACGTCAAGGCTATCGCGAGCTGAACGAGGCAGATTACCGGGAACTAATCGTCCAGTTTCCTTATGACGAGGGTCAGGCAGAAGCAGCACTCGAGCGTCGCCATATGATGGAAGAGATAATCGATGAAGGTCTGCTTCATACAGGAAACGGCTACTGTGAAGGGGGAGATATAGGAAGTGGCACGACGAATATCTTTTACTATGTCCTTGATGTCGAGGCAGCCGTTTCTCTGATTTTTGAAGGGATAAAGGAACATGATGTGCAAGGCGAACTGATCATCGCGATATCAGAAGGAGAAGCGTACACCGTTCTATACCCTGAAGGAGCGCCGTTCGATTTAATTGATGAAGGTAAACCATGGAGCTGGATTCCGATGACGCAAGCGGAGGATGAGAAGGTATGGCACGTCATTGATCAACAATTTCAGTTCACACCCAGTACGAGAGTCTTCCCCTCATGCCATGCCCCAAGTCCGTTCATTACATACGAAGTGGATTATAAGAAACGAGAAGAAATCGAACGAGAACTAGGACGTATTCTGATCGAGCTGACTGTTGAAGGAGAACGCGTCATGGCTCTCGATTGGAATCATCAAGGGTATTGGATCGACCCAAGACGTCCGTTTCTTCGAAATGAAGAAGGAGACTGGATGATTCCAGCAGTTCCAGATGGCGATTACTCCTTTTTCATCGCTCGTGATTTTCGCTGGGGATATCTCGGTCATCCGTGGGAGGGTAGCATCACGTTGTTTGGAGAAGATCTAATTACTGCGTTCCAAGGGACGGACATTTTTATGAACGAAATCCGGAGAGGATAAAAGGAGGACCGGAAGTGAGAACACCATACGACGAGTATCAAGTAACCGCATTATGGCAGATCATCTCGGAGACAATCAATGAATTAGTCGACAATGATGATCTCGAAGAACTGACGACGCATGAACATATCGTGGGTTATCTCTGTAGCAAACTAGAAGGTCGGATGAAAGATGAAAAATAAGAATGGAATGCTACTTGAACGGGACGACTGGGTCGATGTGTTCTGGGAACTGCTGCCACGTGACGATTGGAAAGACCTCGTCCGTCTTCAAGTAAGTCAGCATTCGTATCCGTTTGAAGTGAAGTTACTAGAACGACCACTCAAGCAGAATCCAAATATTCATGATTTATCGGATTGGACGGTTCGTTCCCACTTCATCATGACCGATGCCGCGAAGCTTGACCGACTTCTCGAACATCTTGTCATCGAACAGCAAGAAATGGCAACTGAAGCAGAGGTGACGCTCATCATCCAAAAACAAGGACAAGGAATCGTCCGGGTTACGAACGATTGTGTCTCGATGTATGGAGTCGCATATGAAGAGCTCGATGACGTAGGGACAGAATATGAGAACTTTTTCAATGCGGTTTTACCACATGCCACGTTTCCAGTCGAGGTCGTCTTTTGTGGTCGAGATATTTTAGAAAATGATGATTCGATTCATGTGATGACGTTGCACGATTCCAATTGGCAAGCGGTGTTTGAAGAACATGTATTGCATTTGCTGAATCGAAAGGAAGTTACGTCAGGACTATTTTCGAAAGATGAACGTCCCACGCAGCAAACGCTTGAGAACTTCATGTCTGAATTCTCGTTATTGATGGCCTACAACTTCATCGTGACTCGCGATGCAACGGATCGATTTGGCATGCTTGATCACTTTTGTACGAATGGAAAAATCGCGCATTTTGGAAAGATAGACAATGGAAAGACGTCTTTCAATTAATGATGTAAACATCACACAGAAGGAGGAAGCATAATGAGCTTAGCATCATATATTTGTATGGAGAGACAAATTCCTGAACAGTATCTCAATTTAGATGAAAAAGGTGAAACCGTTCCTTTATATATCGGCCCCTGTTTTGCGGATCAAGACTGTCTGTATGAAGTAAAAACGAAGCATTTTCATAAATGGTATGTATATGAAATTTCGAGTCACTGGGGCATCGAGATCGTTGAACCTTTTGATTCCGAAATTGCACTGGAATCGAAAGAAAAGCTGCGTTATTTGTTTACGCTCATGAGTGACTTCTTAGACGAGGGCGAATCGTTTGAATTGTATACCTGTTGGATTGGGGAAGAGTCCGATCCGCAAGTGAAAAGTATGACGTTATCATTGGCACTTGATCAGTTAGAAGACATTGAGATTCCTGAAAGAACGCATATTTTAATCACGAAACAGAGTGAAAACTAAGAAGCCGCTGATTCATAGCGGCTTTGGTTTAAAAGGTTCACTTTGAAGTTTGAAATGACAAAAGTAAGACGGTGGTTAATTAAAAAAAGAGAGTAGTGCCAGTAATCGAATAGAAGCACTCTTTCCAGACGATAAAATCGAGCGGTAATAAAGTGATTGAGAGAGGAGTGGCATCGTGTTATATGTCTATTTTGAGAAGCGTATGGATCACGCACAAGTGTTTAAGGACAGATACTTGTACGTTGATCGACCAGAACGTATCGACTTTATCTATTCGATGGGTTGTCTACCGGATATGGAAACTAAAAGAGACTATCAAGGCGATTCAAATCGAGTCTTAAACAATTTTTGACGCGTCTCAATCGCTACCCGATTTTCGTCACGTTCGGTGGAGGTTTTACGGACGAGGAGGTCGAGCCGTTTTTTCAAAAGCACGATCTATCGTATACAAAGGTTCGACCAAATAAGAACTTATACTATAGCGTTCAGGTGCATGATGCGAGCGAACTTGAGCTATTGCTAGATGAGACCTATTGGTATGGGGCTGTGAACGAAAACTTCTTTATATCGTTTACGAATCTCTTGACGTTTGAGCTGAGAATGGTCAAAGGATGGTTTTTCAAAAAAGAACGTACCGTTCCCGTCATTCGTGCGACGAAAGAGATGTCGTTCATCACGATGGAGCATGATTTCATGGGCTATTATCTGTTTTCGAATGAAGCCTGTTTTAATACCGAGGACAAGGTGAAAGCCATCTTTCCTGACGATGGTACCATTGAATTCTATTGATGAAACAAGCAGTTGAATTATGTAGATGGATCTAGCAGAATACGTGGAGGAATTTTTATGTTATATATCTATCTCGATGAACATACGAATCATGCAAAAGTGATCAAAGACCGTTATCTCGAAATTGACCCACTGGGTGCTATTAAGTCGATTTATTCGATGGGATGTCTTCCGAATGACGAGAAACGAGACTATCAACGTGACTCGAACGATGTACTGAAGCATTTTTTGACGCGTCTGAATCGCTTTCCGCTATTTGTTACGTTCGGCGGTGGTTTTACCAATGAAGAAGTGGAACCATTTTTTCAGAAGGAAAATCTGTTATATACAAAGATTCAACCAGATAAGAGCAGCCCTTTTTATAGCGTTCAAGTGAACGATGCGAGCGAACTTGAGCATCTGCTGGACGAAACGTATTGGTATGCAGCTGTGAACGATTTTTATTTCATATCGTTTACGAATCTCCTGACGTTTGAGCAGAAAATGGTCAAAGGATGGTTTTTCAAAAAAGAACGTATCGTTCCTGTCATTCGTGCGACAAAAGAGATGTCATTCATCACGATGGAGCATGATTTCATGGGCTATTACCTGTTTTCGAATGAAGCTTGTTTTGATACTGAAGACAAGGTAAAAGCGTTTCTTCCGAAAGGAGACGGCATCGACTACTATGATTGACATCCGGTCGGATGATAAAAGGGAGGACATCATGTTTGGAATTAGTACAAGTTTAAAAGAAATGCCAGAAAATGAAAAAGAGATTCTCTGGTATCCGAGTAACGTCCAACGCTTTTTGAAAGAAGACTTCGCAAGGACATCTAATCGTTGCGATCTCTTAATTAATCTCGATCCTTACGGCGATAAGTTGTTCTCAGCAAGAGAAGTGAACGAGTTAATCGGAATTTGCGAGCTGCTTATTCAACGATATTGTATACCAAAGGAAGCGTGGATAATGAATCAAGCGAATCATTATGCGAATGAGCCGTGGATGATACATCAGTCAGATAAACGAATCATGGAACTACATCAATTTTTAGAATTGTTGAAGCGGATGTGCATCGCGTCTGTCAATCAGAATACGTTGGTTTGTTTTTGGGGCGATTGATTGAACGATTGAGGAGTCGCGCTAATAAAGTAAAAATGAGGGATTAAGAAGTGATTAAGAAACTGAAAATATTAGGAATTATACTAGGTACATGTCTTGCGTTATACGTAGCGTGGTATGTCTATCGTTTCATATTTGTCGAAGATATCAGTATGGTTCCAAAAGAAGAGTATATCTCGAAAAGTATTTCGCCCGATCAGGCGTATACGATTCGTTTTTACCGCGCAAATGGTGGGGCGACAGTAGATTTTGCTATGCTTGGCATCATGGAGAACAAGGACGGAGAAAAGCGTAGAATGTACTGGGAATATCCTTGTCGCGAAATAAAAGAAGTGAAGTGGACGAAGGATACAGTGACAATCAATGGCACAAAAATTAAGGTATGGAGTCAAGTGTATGACTTCAGAGAAGGGATATATGAGGCAGAATAGGGCTCCCGTCTCTTTGACGTGAACTATTCATGCAAAACGCGCTCCTGAACGCGTTTGATGAAGAATGATTTTTACTCTTTTGTTCTTTATCCATATTTTCATTTCTTTTGTACTCAATCTATCGTATATAGATCACTACATATATTCATGGAACGTATTTTTCCTGGTAAGGAGCCAAATCATGAACTACCTCTCTGCAGGATATTTTCTCCTTCTGCCAACCTCCCGAAAAGAGTACTTGGATAGGACGGTTGTTTCAGAATCCATTCTATCTGTAAGTGAATGTATCTGTACTCACTATCCTGATACGAGTATCTTATGGGGAGATTCGGAAGAAAAGAAGCGCTATATAGAGCAACCCGGTCTTTCTCTTAACACATTTCAGTTTCTCAAACAATGGAACGTTAAATGCCGTTACCGTGACGATATTTGCATCCGTTCAACACTTTCTCGGATCGTCCCTTTGGTAACCTAGAACTTAATAAGAAGCTCACGATTAAAATGAGATTTATACCGAAGTAATTGCTTGTCTTCATTTATATACCTTGTCAACAACGATTAAGATTCAAGCATCACGCGATCCAATTGATGCAAGTACAGTTTGGTAGTAAGAAAAATAACAAATGAAAAGCCGAACAGTAAATAAAGTGGTGATTGATATGTTAAGACACTCAATGTTGCTAGTAGAAGAAATGAAAACAATAAAATGTATCCATAGCGTACTAGACTAAAAAGGGCTAGCTTAAGGGCATCCCTTTTTTTCAAGTCGTAATGCGAGAGAATCGGAAATAAGAAAACGGAAATAGCCAAGAAGAACAGACTGACGATTGAAAGACTCGTAAATAAGAAGGTCTGTCCTGTCTCTAAGTGACGAATGATTAAAAAATCAAAAAGTAAAAACAGTAAGATGAAGGTCCACAAAATGCCGAATTTAAAATGGGATTGCATCGCTTCTTTAAAAAAACGAATGTAGGCTCGAAAAACACTGTAATCTTGATGAACTGACCACTGTCTTGTGACGGCAGTTAGTGCATAAAGAGCTGGGAAAATCGTGATGACTGGTAAAAGGGTGATAAAAAAAATGAAGTTCAACTGTACGAGTCCAGTAGTGAATTCAAGTAGCTGGAATAGTTTGTTTTGTTCATGTCTTAAGTTCATAAGTACCTCCCCCGAAGTTCTGCTCAAAAATTAACTAGATTTAGATTCGAGACGATTGAATGGTGCTGTTGAGTTACGAATAATTAATTCCGGTTCATAAATGTGAGATGGAGGGGCTTCTTTTTTTTCCACCGCTGCAATAATCCGTTCTGCTGCAGCGCGTCCAAGTTCTTGTTTCGGGTGAATGATCGAAGTCAATTTCACTTCCGTTGCTACTGCAAGTACGGAATCATCATAACCCACGAGAGAGACATCTCGAGGAACAGATAGATGTAGCTTCCGTAACTGATCCAAGACACTTAATGCCAATTGATCATTGTAACAAACCACAGCACTTGGTCGATGCTTTCCATTTTCAAAGAGACGTCCAATCGAATCATAAAAACTTGGAATTAACTCTTCCGTTGTATAGGTAATGATTAATTCTGGCTCTAAAGGAATGTTGTATTCACGAAACGCACGAAGGAATCCACGCATTCGATAAACACCCTGTAAATCATCCGTCTTAAACAAGCCTATGATCCGTTCATGACCAAAGTTGATTAGATGTTCCGCTGCTAAAAATCCACCTCTTTCGTCATCCATCATAAGATGAGGAGGCATTAGTTGAGAGTAATATTGGTTGATCATCAAATAGGGAATGTTTTGCTGCTCAAGTTCTAGATAGTATTTGATGTTCGGATTATAGTTACTACTTTTCGTGGGTTCAACAATTAATCCATCAATTTGACGATCTAACATCATTTCGAGGCATTGACGTTCTTTGTCTACATCATTGTTTGTGCACGAAAGTGTCAGCGTGTACCCTTTTGAAGCTAAATGCGATTCAATTCCTCGAATGATAGATGGAAAGATGTAATCAGACATATACGTTGTAATGACACCGATGTTTTTTCCATTATTAGCACGTTCAGTTATCTCAGCTTCTAGTGTAGGAAGTACTTGGGAGCAGTAAGTTCCTGATCCTTGTTCGCGGTACAGGTATCCTTCATTTACAAGTTCTCCAACTGCTTGACGAATCGTGTGGCGACTAACTTTAAAGGATTGTACAAGCTCACTTTCAGGAGGAATTTTTTCGCCCGGACGTACTGTGCCATCTTTAATCCAATCGAGAATATGATCTTTAACGATACTATATTTTGTCCGTTGTGCCATGAGGCGTCCCTGCTTTCTTTCTTGTAACAGCAAACTTATCCGTACAAGATGTGATAGTACTTACATATTAGCAAAGATTTGTCCGGTTTGCTATGGATTTAAGAGAAAATCTATAGATATACTAATTAAATGTACGTACAAAAAAGAAATAAATGACAAAAAATCAAATTGACATGTCCGAATGGGTGTAATAGACTCAAATTGTGCAGAAAACGCTTTCATTGTTCATTTAACTTGTTCTAATTGTCTTTCTTATAGCGTTGTGTGGGCTTCGCTATAAAAAACATTGTTTTTACTTAAATAAATATGTACGTACATCTTAATTCCGCTTTGACACTGAAAACTAAATCAATGGAGGAATTCACAATGAACATTAAATCAAAGAAAATGTTTGCGCTAACCATGACTGCCTTGATGACTACATCGATAGCATTAGCTGGTTGTTCGGGAGATGGCAAAAGTGCTGACGGGAAAGTCGAACTCACATTCATGTTTCGCGGGAATCCTGAAGAATTAAAAGCGTACAAAGCAACAGTAAAACGATTTGAAGAAGCCAATAAAGACGTTAAAGTGACAATGGTACAAACAGCTCCAGATCAATATGATACGAAATTAAAATCTGCAATTGCAGGACGGAAAGTGCCAGATGTCTTCTTTTACAATCCGGCTCAAGTCAAAGCTTACGTGAACTCAGGTGTACTACTAGATATTACAAAGAACGTCGAAGGATCGAAAGACATCCAGTTAGAAGACATCTGGAAAAAAGGGGTCGATAAGTACCGCTATGATGGAAAGGTACTTGGCAAAGGGGCTATATATGGTCTACCCAAAGATTTAGGACCATTTGCGCTTGGCTATAATAAAACGATGTTCGAGAAAGCGAAGGTACCGCTTCCGGATAAGGACAAACCGTACACATGGGACGAATTCATTCAAGTAGCTAAAAAGTTAACGAAAGATACGAATGGCGATGGGAAAATGGATCAGTACGGTACAGGATTTAATGTGAACTGGGCATTGCAACCGTTCGTTTGGAGCAATGGAGCAGATTGGATCAACGAAGAGGGAACGAAAGTAACGATTGACGATCCAAAATTCATCGAAGCTCTCCAATTTTTCGTAGACCAGCAACTAAAGCATAAAATCACTCCATCAATCGGAGAATCACAAACACTCGATACCTATCAACGCTGGATGAAGGGACAACTTGCGTTTTTCCCTGTTGGTCCTTGGGATATGGCAGCTTTTAAAGATCAATTGAAGTTTGAGTATAACCTTCTTCCGTGGCCAGCGGGATCAACAGGTAAACCAGCAGGGTGGGTCGGCTCACTCGGGATTGGTGTAGGATCAACGACGCAACATCAAAAAGAAGCAACAGAACTAGCCATGTACTTATCTGCTAACCAAGAAGGGCAACAAGCTTTAGTGGATGCGCAAGTTCAGTTACCAAACAGCATGGAAATCGCAAAAACTTGGGTGGAGGACACATCAATCAAGCCTGCCAACAAACAGGAATTCCTTGATTTGATTAATGATTATGGACGTGGTCTCCCGGCAGAAAAAACGTATACTGCTGAATGGTATGACGAGTTCTTCAAAAACATCCAGCCTGTACTCGATGGAAAAACATCAGTTGAAGACTATGTAAAAAAAGAGCAACCGAAAATGCAAAAGTTGCTAGATGATGCCATCGCACAAGAGAAACAAGCGAACTAACTAGAGATGATGATTTAGGTGGCGTAAGTCGCCACCTAAATCTCTAGCGTAGAAAGGATGGAAGACAATGAAGACAAAACCGATTCCCAAGTTATATCGTACGGAGCAACGGTATGCCTATCTATTCGTTGCGGCTCCGGTGATTGGGTTCTTTCTATTTGCGTTAATTCCGTTAATGTATTCCTTCTATGGTGCATTCACGAACTGGAACGGACTCGGACAAATGAAGTTCATCGGACTAGAAAATTTTATTAATGTGTTTCAAGATGAGTATTTTTATAAAGCCATGTACAACACGCTGTTCATGATGATCGGGATTCCAATTGGCATCGTATTAGCACTTCTCCTTGCCCTCGCGTTGAATCGAGGGATTTTTGGTACTAATACGTTCCGCGTCATCTATTACATTCCCGTTATCTCTTCCATCGCGGCTGTCTCGATTTTGTGGCAGTGGGCATATAACGGTGATTATGGTTTGGTGAATCAGTTCTTGGACTTGATTGGTATTGATGGTCCGAACTGGCTCCAAAATGCCAATACCGTTAAGCCGGCATTGATCGTCATGGCGATTTGGAAAGGTCTTGGCTATACGATGCTCTTGTATTTGGCAGCCTTGCAGAGTGTACCGCGTTCGTATTATGAAGCAGCAAAATTAGATGGTGCGAATGCCTGGCACTGCTTTTGGTATATTACGCTCCCAATGGTTAAACCGGTCACCTTCTTCATCATCGTGACAAATATTATTGGTGGGGCGCAAATCTTTACGGAAATCAACGTCATGACGCCGACAGGGGGACCGGAGTATTCCTCTGCTTCTGCCGTCTTCTACATTTGGCAAAAGTCCTTCGGAAACTTCCAGTTGGGCTATGCTTCAGCGATGGCACTCGTTCTCGGTCTTTTCATTTTCATCGTTACCTTGTTCCAATTCCGTATGAACGAAAAATCATCATTTGACTTGGATTGAGACATTCATACCTTAGAAAGGAGAATGACCATGCAGTTAGCCCTTACCCGTAAAAAAGAAAAAGTAGAGATGATGTCCGTGAAGAAAAAAGATCGAATTACTGATATATTCGTCTTCATCTTTCTGACGATGGGTGCAATCGTCATGATCGCACCATTATTGTGGATGGTATCGACCTCTCTGAAGTCAAAAGATGAAGTGTTTTCCCTTCCACCGGTTTGGATTCCCACAGACATATCGTTCAATAAGTATATGGAGATTTGGAATATGGGTCCGCTGTTGTCTGGTATATCGAACAGTCTGATCGTCGCCCTATCTGTCACGATAGTTGGAACGTTCACCTCGAGTCTTGCGGCATTCGCGTTCGCTAAGTTGAATTTCAGAGGAAAAAATAAAATCTTTCTTCTTTTGTTCGCGTCTGTCATGATTCCGTATCCTGTCCTGATGATTCCGCAGTTTATGATGTTCTCGGAAATCGGGTGGATCGATACCCTTCTTCCGTTGATCGTACCTGGTTTGTTCGGAAATATCTTCATGATTTTCTTCTTACGTCAATTCTTGAACAGTATTCCGAATTCTATCATCGAAGCGGCTAAAATTGACGGTTGTTCCTATTTTCAAATCTTTTATAAAATCGTCTTTCCATTGATCAAGCCCGCTGTAGCTGCACAATTGATTTTATGGTTCATGGCGATTTGGAACGATTATCTCGGTCCGATTCTTTATCTCAATTCTCCCGAAAAACAAACCCTGCAATTGGTCATCGCCAACTTTAATGCATCTTATGCTATTCAAAGTGATTATCCGTTAATCATGGCCGCGTCTGTTGTCGCCTTATTACCAATGCTGATCGTCTTCATGATCTTTCAAAAACAAATCATCGAATCGATTGCCATTTCTGGCGTTAAAGGTTGAGCTGTAACGAAAAGATGAAACACCCGTCTTAAGTAAAGGCGGGTGTTTGTGATTAAAGGAGGAAAAAAACAATATGAAAAAAATGATGATGGGGATCATTGTCTTATTCATTGCAGGGTGCTCTTTTTTTTGGTGGTCTACGAATGCGTCTCTCGAAGATTTGGAATTACCGAAAGCGCCATTCGATAAGGAAGTAGCAGACGTACAACCTGATATTTTGAATCAGGAAAAGAAATGGACTACAAACTTTGCGCATGACGGAGCGATCATAAAAGAAGGTGATACCTATTATGTGTTTTCGACAGATTATATGGTAGGAGGTCCACCGACACCGGGCATCCAGATTCGAAAATCAAACGATCTCATTAACTGGCAATTTACAGGACGTGTATTTGACGAAGTCTCTCAAGAAGCATTCAAATGGACAGGAGGAAATACGTTTTGGGCCCCTTCTATTACGAAGATCAAGGATACATTCTACCTTTACTATTCTGTCTCAAAAGTCGGGAGTCGTACCTCGTATATTGGAATGGCGAGCGCTTCAAATATTGAGGGTCCATGGCACGATCAGGGAGTCGTCATCGCCTCAAAAGAAGGAGATGGAAAAACGGTCAACGCGATTGATCCTCATGTGCTCCAAGATAAAACGGGGAAATGGTGGATGACGTATGGTTCCTATTTTGGCGGTATCTTCTTGACGGAAATCAATCCGAATACAGGAAAGCTGATGAAAAAGTCATCAGAAGGGGAGTTGCTGGCTAAGCGAAAAGATATGACGATGGGAATTGAAGGTCCAGAAATTCTTTTCAACGCAAAGACAGGTTACTACTACTTGATGGTTTCATACGGTTGGCTAGAAGATTCGTATAATGTAAGGATTGGGCGCTCGAAATCAATCAATGGACCTTATGTTGATTCACGTGGTCGTGATTTGCGTGATACTTCAAATGAATCTTTTGATACTGGTGTAAAAATTGTTGGTTCCTATCGTTTTGAAGGAGACGAGGGATATGTGGGAACTGGTCATTCTGCATTTTTACAGGATGGAAAAGATACCTTTATTATTCATCAAGCTCGACCAAGCGAAGATATCTACTGGTCGCAATTGCAGGTGAGGAAAGTGTATTGGACAAAAGATGGATGGCCAGTGGTTTCGCCCGAACGCTACGCAGGTGAAAAGAAAATCAATGTTCAAAAAGAGCAGATCGTTGGAGAATGGGAGATCATTGCTTTCCCGCGCTTTGATGACGGTCAGCAACAATCAAGAAAGCTAAAGTTGCAAAAGGATGGCAGTCTTTTGGGTAAGAAGGGTTCATGGCAACTAAAGGGAAGCATCCTTGAATTACGCATAGGACAGGAGACATACGAGTTACAGGTTGGTGCAGCATGGGATTGGGAAAATTGGAAATCAACGATCATCATGACAGGTCTTAGTAAGGATGGAACAGCAGTTTGGGCAAAAAGACGTTGAACCCATCATTTGTACGGACAAATGAATGTATTAAAGAAGGTTAATCATCTGATAGATAGAAAAAAACGTCAAAAAATGCGTATTTTTCTGAAAAATGATTGCATATTCTTAAATAATTGATACAATCATAGTGTAAGTTATACGTACAAATTTATTGTTTATTTAAATTTTCTGCATGGATTTTGATTATTTGTCCGGATGAAAACAAGAGAGTGCCCACACACTTTATTTTTTCTTCTGAAATGTAAGCGTATTCTTTTTGGGAGTAGGGTGATGAAATGTCGAAATATACAATCGGAATTGATTATGGCACGCAATCAGGTAGAGCCGTCTTGATTGACGTCGAAACAGGTCACGAAGTGGCGACTGCAGTCAAACCATACACACATGGAGTGATGGATCAATTTTTGCCTGATGGAAAAACACGGCTTGAACATGACTGGGCACTCCAACATCCGCGTGATTATTTAGAGGTCCTGGAAATGACGATCCCGGCAGTTGTCAAAGAGGCAGGTATCACGAAAGAACAAGTCATCGGGCTCGGCATCGATTTTACAGCTTGTACGATTCTACCGATCGATGCCGGTTTAAATCCGTTGTGCTTCCATGAAGAGTATCAACATAATCCGCATAGCTATGTGAAGTTGTGGAAGCATCATGCAGCTCAAGACGAGGCAGACGCTTTGAACCGTATTGCGACTGAACGCGAAGAACCTTTTTTAAAGCGTTACGGCGGGAAAATCTCATCCGAATGGATGATTCCAAAAGTCTGGCAAATTCTAAACGAAGCACCCTTCATTTACGAGGCTGCTCACGAAATTTTAGAGGCGACGGATTGGGTCGTTTCTCAATTGACTGGAAAAGTGGTACGCAATAGTTGTACGGCTGGCTATAAAGCGATCTGGCACAAACAGGAAGGCTATCCTTCAAATGAGTTTTTTAAAGCGTTAGATCCACGACTTGAGAACGTAGTTGAAGAGAAGCTTTCCAATGACATCGCACCAATCGGGGCCAAAGCAGGAGAATTAACGATATCCTTTGCAGAACGAATCGGTCTCCTTCCGGGAACTGCCGTTGCAGTAGGAAATGTTGATGCGCATGTTGCAGTACCTGCCGTTGGAATCACGGAACCCGGTAAGTTGTTGATGGTGATGGGAACCTCTACTTGTCATATCCTGCTTGGTGAAGAGGAGCAGGTCGTACCCGGTATGTGCGGGATCGTCGAAGACGGAGTCTTACCAGGGTATATGGGGTACGAAGCTGGTCAGTCCTGTGTCGGAGATCATTTCGAATGGTTCATCGAAAACTGTGTACCAAGTGACTATTTGCAAGAAGCAACTCTTCAAGGAGTTAGTACGCATCAATTATTGACCGATAAGGCAACGATGCAACGCGTCGGTGAACATGGATTGATCGCCCTTGATTGGTGGAACGGAAATCGTTCTACACTAGTGGATACAAATCTGACGGGTGTACTTCTAGGTGCAACATTACTGACAAAACCAGAAGATATCTACCGCGCATTGATTGAAGCGACGGCCTATGGCACGCGAACGATTGTCGAAGCGTTCCGCACAAGCGGTGTTCCCGTCCACGAAGTATACGCTGCAGGAGGAATTGCGGAGAAGAATGCCTTGATGATGCAGATTTATGCTGACGTTCTAAACATGGAAATCAAGATTTCAGCCTCTTCTCAAACCCCCGCTTTAGGATCTGCCATGTTCGGTGCCGTAGCCGCAGGAGCAGAACGAGGCGGTTATGCCACCATCACGGAAGCAGCGACGAAGATGGGACGTGTAAAAGAAAAAACATATCTTCCGATTCCAGAAAACGTTGAAGTGTATGAGGCGCTGTTCGCTGAGTATACGAAACTATACGATTATTTCGGTCGTGGAGAAAACGATGTGATGAAGCGATTAAAGAAAATCAAAGCTGAAGCGTCGCGTCAGAAGGGAGAACCTGTATGGTGAGTCGTCAATTAAAAGAAGAAGTGCTTGAAGCGAACCTAGCATTGCCAAAGCATGACTTAGTCACCTTTACGTGGGGAAACGTCAGTGGGATTGATCGAAATGCGGGTTTAGTCGTTATCAAACCGAGTGGTGTCCCCTATGACGCTTTGACGATAGAGGATTTAGTCGTAGTCGATTTAGAAGGCAATGTCGTCGAGGGTGATCTACGTCCATCTTCTGATACGCCAACACATTTGGCTTTGTATCGTGCTCTGCCTGAGATCGGAGGCATTGTCCATACGCATTCCCCTTGGGCGACAAGCTGGGCGCAAGCAAAACGAGCAATTCCTGCATTCGGAACGACACATGCCGACTACTTTTATGGAGAAATTCCGTGTACACGTGAACTATCTGATGAAGAGATCGAGACGGCGTACGAGTTAGAAACCGGAAACGTCATCATTGAGACGTTGAACGAACTACACTTGGAAGCTGTTGCTGTACCAGGCGTGCTGGTCGCAAATCATGCACCTTTTTGTTGGGGGAAGCATGCGGATGAAGCCGTGCACAATGCAGTCGTACTTGAGGAAGTAGCCAAGATGGGTATTCATGCCTTGAATCTGAATCCAGGATTAGCACCCATCAAACAAAGCATCTTAGATAAACACTACTTGCGCAAACACGGAGCAAACGCCTACTACGGTCAGAAATGATAGGTGCACATAGCTAGATGAGGGGGATTTTAAATGTTGACAGCAAACACACACGAATTTTGGTTCGTGACAGGAAGCCAGATGCTCTACGGTGAGGAGGTAATTCGTCAAGTCGAAACACATTCGAAAGAGATGGTCTCAGGATTAGATGTAGCGGACGTCTTCCGGGATCGAATTGTTTACAAGGGAGTCGTCAAAAATGCAGAAGAAATTCGGCAGATGATGTTGCAGGCGAATGCTGATGATGCCTGTGCCGGTGTGATCACATGGATGCATACCTTCTCACCATCGAAAATGTGGATTAGTGGGATGCGTGTGTTACAAAAACCATTGCTCCATTTTGGGACACAGTTCAATCGTGACATCCCGTGGGATGCGATCGATATGGATTTCATGAACCTCAATCAGTCGGCGCATGGTGATCGTGAACATGGTTTTATCACAAGCCGAATGAACGTGAAGCGAAAAGTGCTCGTCGGTCATTGGGAAGATGAACTCACACGTCAAAAGATGTCATCTTGGATGAATGTAGCACATGCGTTAGCGGAAAGTAAGAACTTAAAAGTCGCGCGATTCGGTGACAACATGCGGAATGTAGCAGTGACAGAAGGTGACAAAGTCGAAGCTCAGATTCAACTGGGCTGGACGGTTGATGGGTATGGTGTCGGCGATCTCGTCACCTACATGAATGCGGTATCGGAGTCAGATTTAGATGACTTGATGGAAGAATATCGCACGCGGTATGAAGTGACGAATACTGGAATGGAAGAAGAAGCATTCCAGGAATCGGTTCGCTATCAAGGTCGCATCGAACTCGGCATGAAGGCTTTTCTTGAAGCTGGTGGATACACTGCCTTCACGACAACCTTCGAAGACCTACATGGCATCAAGCAACTACCTGGGCTAGCCGTTCAACGATTGATGGAGCAAGGGTACGGGTTTGCTGGAGAAGGAGACTGGAAAACCGCAGCGCTTGTTCGTCTTATGAAAATCATGGCGAGCAACGAACGGACATCTTTCATGGAAGACTATACTTACCATTTTGAACCAGGCAACGAAATGGTCTTAGGGGCGCATATGCTCGAGATCTGTCCGACCATTGCGGTCAATAAACCTAGAATCGAGGTACATCCTCTTGGAATCGGAGATCGTGAAGCGCCAGCGCGGATGGTATTCGAAGGACAAAATGGTAAGGCATTGAACGCTAGTCTGATTGATTTAGGACATCGCTTCCGTCTCTTGGTAAACACAGTCGAGGGCATCCAACCGGATGAAGCAATGCCGAATCTGCCTGTGGCACGTGTTCTATGGAAAACAGAACCATCGATGGCTCAAGCTGTCGAAAACTGGATCCAAGCCGGGGGAGCGCACCATACTTGTTACTCCTATGAAGTAACAACTGAACAATTACGCAACTTCGCAGAACTTCTGAACATTGAAATTGCTGTCATCGATAAAGAAACGGAGACGGTTCGATTTAATAATGAGTTACGTTGGAATGAACTGTACTATCGACCATAATTTATAGGGACCTTCCTGGGTCCCTTTTCTTGGAGGAGATATTATGAATAACCAACTCGTCACATCAACACTAAATACAAAAGAAGCTGCAACACAACTAATCGTCAATGTAGATTTACCAAAAGGTAAAATCAGTAAGCATATCTATGGGCACTTTGCGGAACACCTTGGACGTTGTATTTATGAAGGGCTTTGGGTTGGTCCAGAATCATCCATACCGAATACAGATGGCATTCGAAACGATGTATTAACAGCATTGAAGAAATTGAACATTCCGGTTTTACGATGGCCGGGTGGATGCTTTGCAGACGAGTATCATTGGAAAGATGGTATTGGACCAAATGAAAACCGAAAGCGGATGGTCAATACACATTGGGGTGGCGTCGTCGAAAACAATCATTTCGGAACCCATGAATTTATGCGTCTTTGTGAATTACTAGAGTGTGAGCCTTATATTTGTGGAAACGTTGGAAGTGGGACCGTCCAAGAAATGTCTGAATGGGTCGAATATATGACGTTCAATGGAGAATCACCGATGGCGAACTGGCGTCAGGAGAATGGCCGTACAGAGCCGTGGTCGCTTACGTATTTCGGTGTTGGTAACGAGAACTGGGGTTGCGGTGGAAATATGCGTCCGGAGTATTACGCCGATCTATATCGTCGCTATCAGACATATGTCCGCAATTATGATGGCAATCAACTCTATAAGATTGCTGGTGGTGCAAACATTGATGATTACAAATGGACTGAAGTTCTCATGCGTGAAGCGGGTACGATGATGGATGGTCTTAGTCTGCACTATTATACGATTCCAGGCGATTTTTGGTTAGGTAAGGGATCAGCGTTAGATTTTACGGAAGATGAATGGTTCATCACCCTAAAACGTGCTTATTACATGGATGAACTGATCACAAAGCATGGACAAATCATGGACCAGTATGATCCAGAAAAGCGCGTCGGTCTCATTGTTGATGAATGGGGAACGTGGTTCGACGTTGAACCAGGAACAAACCCAGGCTTCTTGTATCAACAAAACTCAATCCGAGATGCACTTGTCGCAGCGATTCACTTCAATATCTTCCATAAGCATAATGACCGCGTTCACATGGCGAACATCGCACAAATGGTCAATGTGCTTCAAGCAATGATCTTAACGGAGGGTGACCAGTTCATTCTTACGCCAACGTACCATGTCTTTGAGATGTATCGCGTTCACCAAGATGCTGAACGAGTCGAGCTAGCAGCCATCACGCGTGACTATGTAGCTAAAGAAGAATCGATTCCTTCTGTAAACGCGACAGCTTCTCGCGATGCTGATGGTGTATTGCACATTAGCCTCTGCCAGCTTGATCATCAAAACAGCGATAAAGTAGAAATTGATTTGCGGGGAATGGGGACGATTTCTAACGTATCGGCACGTATTTTAACAGCAGATCATCTCAATGCCCATAACACGTTTGAACAACCAGATGTGGTTGCGCCGCGTGATCATGAGGTCCAGGTGACAGAAGACGGAAAGCTCATCATGGATGTTCCGGCGATGAGCGTCATCACAGTGGCGGTTCGCTAAGATGAAAGTCGTCGAGACAAGACGGTGTCGTACTTGTCCACCGACAAAAGTAGACACTGATTGGTTATTAACCATCGACTCGGAAGTCATGCCGCAAGTCACGGACGCTGAGTATCAGGAACGTCTTCGTCAATGTGCAGTCTGTCCGTTTTATCAGGACGATACCTGTTTGAAGTGCGGGTGCTATGTCTCTTACCGGGCACGCCTTGCAACAAAGCATTGTCCGGTGAAGGTTTGGTGAAAAAGGAGCGACTTGAGATGGAACGACAAGAAGTAGTAGATCAAACGGCGTTTACGCTCGAGAACGATATGTGTCGTTTACGCATTTTGACATATGGAGCAACCCTGCAAGAGTTTTCGATTCAAGATGAGGGATGGAAAAATCTCATTTTGTCTTACGATACGGTTGAAGAATACGAGACAGACACGTATTACTTGGGAGCGACTGTCGGACGTGTTGCTGGTCGAATCGAGGACGGGACATTCGATATGGATGGTGCAATGTACCATCTGCCTCAAAACGAAGGGAAGCATCATCTTCACGGGGGAGACGGTCTCCACTGTCAATTCTGGAAAATGGAAGACGTATCCAATACTCATCTCGTTCTTCGGTATGTAAGTCCTGATGGTGAGAATGGCTATAAGGGTACACTCGATGTCAGAGCATCGTTTGAATTGTTAGCTGACGGTGTCAAGATTACGTATGAGGCAATCAGTGACACGGATACGGTATGCGATATGACAAATCATACGTACTTTAATCTAAGTGGTGGAAGTCGTGATATTTTAGGACATGAATTGACGTTACCGGCTAATCAATTTGCTGAGCTGCGAGATGATTTGATTCCTACAGGATGCCTATTGGATGTCGATCAGACCCCGTTCGACTTCCGATCAGGACGAATGCTAGGAGATGGTTCAGCTTCAAGCCATCCACAAAATCAACTCGTCAATGGTTATGATCATCCATTTTTATTCGACGACCAACGAAAAGCGACGCTGTACGATCCTGAAAGTAAGCGTTCCTTGATGTTGTCTACGACTGCACCAGCTCTTGTGCTCTATTCAGGAAACCAGATGAATGAAGAAACGATCTTACGTGAGGGACGCTCTCGAAAATATTATGGTGTTTGTCTCGAGCCGCAACATCTTCCGGACGCCGTTCATCACAGTAATTTTCCATCCATTCGATTATTAGCAGGAGAGACGTATCGTTGGGAAACGGAATATCGCGTTGGGAAAGGAGTCAGTCGATGAACCTCGAACAGATACAAAAGCAGGTTGCTACTTGTTCGTGTGGAAATCTACATTACCCCATTACGATTGAACAAATCAGTGCCTCTGAAAAAGTATGGCAATCAGTGGTCAAGTTTGTGCAGCAAAAACAGTGGCGGCACCTCCTCGTCATTGGTGATGTCAATACGCAGATGGTCGGTTATTCTCCACTGAAGAAAGCATTACTGACAGTAGGAATTGACGTATCAATAGTCACGCTCTCGCCGAACAGGCAAGGGGACGTTTTAGCTGATGAACTATCAGTTGTACAAGTAATGCTCGAGTTGGACGATAGTGTGGATGCGTTGATTGCACTCGGAGCAGGGACGATTCATGATGTGACGCGGTTTTGTGCTGCGAAAGCAAAAATCCCATTTCTGTCTGTTCCGACCGCTCCTTCAGTGGACGGGTTTACTTCGAAAGGAGCTCCCTTAATTATAAGAGGGAAAAAAATCACCTATCAGCTCGTCTCACCAATTGCCGTATTCATCCCAAGTGACATTATCCGTGATGCACCTCGGGCGTTAATAGCAGCAGGTGTCGGGGATATGCTTGGGAAGTACACTTCCTTACTGGATTGGCGTTTTGGTGCTTTTGATGGACAAGAACCCTTTTGTCCTGTAGTTGCTCGATTGACAGAAATTGCTTTATCCGATTGTGTAAAAGCTCTACCAGATATCTATGCAGAAAAAGCGGAAGGTTTGGATCAACTGATGGATTCATTGATCTTATCAGGAATTGCGATGTTGATTTTTGGGCATTCACATCCTGCATCTGGTGGAGAACACCACCTCTCTCATTATTGGGAGATGGATTTCTTAACGCATGACCGTCCAGCCGTCTTACACGGTGCAAAAGTAGCGATTGCGACGATGGAACTTATCGATACTTATAGAGCGATGATCCAAGAACAACCTGATGTACCAAAGGAGCTAGGTGATTGGGTCACTCAAATGCCAACAAGACAGAAGTTGGAGTCCATTTTTAATTCGTTACAAGCGCCTCTTCAGCCAGAGGAAATCGGTATTTCGTCTCTTCTTCTAGCGAGTAGCAAGAGAGAAGCATATCGTCTTCGAGAGAGACACACGCTGTTAAAACAGATGAGCTTACAGACGAGCCACTTTGAAACAGAGGAGCGTTCATTATGACAGAGACAATCGTAAATCCAATCATAGAACAACGCGCGGATCCATGGATCATGCGGCATACAGATGGTTATTACTACTTTACGGCGTCCTTACCTGACTTTAGCGGGATTCCGCTGCGTCGTGCTCAGACGATCGGGGAGTTGACTAAAGCAGAAGAGAAAGTCGTATGGCAGAAGCGCTCGACCGGAATCATGAGCGCTAACATTTGGGCACCAGAATTACATCACATTCAAGGGAAATGGTACCTTTATTTCGCGGCGGCACGTGAAGATGCTATTTTTGATCATCGCATGTACGTTCTCGAAAATAGTTCAGCCAATCCGCTGGAAGGTCAATGGACGGAAAAAGGACAAATCAAGACATGGCAAGAATCATTCGCCCTCGATGCGACAACGTTCGAGCATGAAAACCGGTTATATTACATCTGGGCTCAGAAAGATCCAAAAATTGAAGGAAACTCGAATCTCTATATTTCTGAAATGGAGAATCCTTGGACATTGACAGGACCGCAAACGATGATTGCGACACCGGAATATGCTTGGGAAAAAGTCGGCTTTCTTGTAAACGAAGGACCTGCTGTCTTAAAGCGAAATGGCTATATATATGTCACGTTTTCAGCAAGCGCGACGGATCATAATTATTGTGTAGGTTTTCTTCGTATCAATGAAAAAGAAGATATGTTAGATGCTACTCATTGGGAAAAATACCCGCAACCCGTTCTTACGACGAATGAGTCAATCCGTGAATACGGACCAGGTCATAACAGTTTCACGACACTCGCAGATGGGACCGATATGATTGTTTATCATGCACGGAACTATAGAGAAATCGAAGGGGATCCATTATGGGATCCGAATCGTCATACGTATGTACGACCATTTTCTTGGCAGGGAGATGTGCCTGTTTTTGAAAACAGGATGGTCAACGAGGAGGTCACACGATGAACCAGACAGAGGATCGAAATCTTGTTTTAGAGCAACGGGCAGATCCATGGATGTATCTGCATTCTGACGGTTATTATTATTTTACAGCGTCTGTTCCTGAATACGATCGAATCGAATTGCGTCGTGCTAGATCTCTCCATGAACTAAGGGATGCAGAAGCGGTGACAGCATGGATTAAACCAAAAACTGGCCCTATGAGTGATCTGATTTGGGCACCCGAATTACATCGTATTCATGGGAAATGGTATCTTTATTTTGCGGCTGCGAAGTCACGCGAGATTGTAAACGGACTCTTTGATCATCGGATGTTCGTTTTAGAGAATAGTTCGGATAATCCTCTAGAAGGCGAATGGTTAGAACGCGGACAAATAAAAACGCAGTGGGATTCATTTGCTCTTGACGCGACCGTCTTCGAACATCAAGACGTTCATTACTTAGTGTGGGCACAAAAAGATCCTTCCATTGAAGGAAACTCGAACTTATATATTGCAACTTTAAAGAATCCATGGACCATTCAAAAGCCACAAGTCATGTTGACAAAGCCAGAGCTTGATTGGGAGACAAAGGGTTTTCTGGTGAACGAAGGACCGGCAGTCCTGAAGCGTCATGGACAAATCTTCATTACGTATTCCGCTAGTGCAACGGATGAGAATTATTGCATGGGTATGTTGAGTGCCTCAGAAGACGCAGACCTATTGAATCCGGATGCTTGGGAAAAATCATCGTCACCCGTATTTGCGACGAATGAAGAGGTTGGTCAATATGGACCAGGGCACAATAGCTTTACAGTAGATGAACAGGGACAAGATGTCATTGTATATCATGCACGGACCTACACTGAAATCGAGGGTGATCCTCTGTACGATCCGAATCGCCATACACGGGCACAGATCTTTACGTGGGGCATGGATAAAAAACCAAACTTTGATAAGCCAATCTGATTGCGAACAGAATCAACTTTTTTTATAAGAAAACGTAATTAATCTTTTACAGTTGATAATTTTTTGTTTAATAAACTTGAGGTCACAAAAAGCATCTCTTATGTAGATTTACTCTACAGAAGGGATGCTTTATCGCAAAAAGACGTTACTCTTCAATCTGGATTTTCACCTTCGTTTTCAGCGACATGCATAGAGGGATTCTTACATCAGAGGCGACAATGGAAAATCCTTTTTCTTGCTCAGCAGCTCGTGCTGGTTCGATCGCTACATTCAAGGCAGGTAGATTGGTTTGTTCAGAATATCATGAATGATAAAATAAGATTGAATTAGATGTAAATTACTTTATAGACAATATTTATTGGGGGTACTTTAAATGGAAAATAAAATTTGCTCATCATGCGGAAGTACTAATTTTCAAGAGGCAACAGATTATATTCCACTAAAGCCATCTAAAGGGTCATTTCATAGTGCTCAAAAAGTATTTTCGTTTTGTATGGATTGCGGTATCGTAGATGCGATTCGTATTGAGAACACAGAAATCTTTCAAAATAAAGAGTAAATATTCAATCTACAAAAAGAGCGTCCGATATGGATGCTTTTTTATAGAGAAAAAATGTAGTCGATCATGAAAAATAATTAGTTTTGTAAATAAGGAGTAATGTAGTGCCTATCTTTTTCTTAAATGGCACTGTAAATGCATATCTAACCAATGCAACCAGTCAGATGCACTTAACCAGCCAAGTTCATCATAATAAATCTTTTTTGAAGCATCTATAGTTTGAATATGCATTTTAACGCACTCCATTTGAGTAATTAATTATTTTGTGCTTTTTAGGAGAATAGCGTAATCCAGGTTACTTTCTAGTTCGATATTAAAATCATTTTTAAATTTACACGTACCTATGGAACTTCGTCATATAAAAAACAAAGTCTCCAAATCTTGTTCTCCTTTTCGAAGGCTGATGAAGTAAATTTAAGAACCCAAAAGCATCGTATCTTTTCTTAACAGAAATGGTACGATGCTTCTTTGTAGTTCCTCGATAGAATTAAAAAAATCTATAGTTAGTCATTCATAAAAGGGAAAAGTAGAAAAAGAAGAAGAGGTCTGGTCAAGATTGATTAATTCTTCTAATCTCCATTTAACTAATTTATTAATTGAATTAACTTTAATTCTGAAAAGTAAATTTAATAAATGTCACCTATCCTATTGTGATATAAGGTATCATTGGAAATAGTTTCTTAGGGAGTATATACCATAAAGAAAGTCATAAGAGGAAAAGAACAGGCAATTGATTTCTTGAAACTACTAACAAAAGAATTAAATCTTAAAGTAGATGAAGGAGAGGTATGATGAGAGAAAAAACTCGCATATTAATAGGGCTGCTACTAGCTTGCCTCTATATTTTACCGATGGTCTTACTGGGGGAACATGCACATGTCCGTATTCATGATAATCTAGACTCAAACATCACGTGGTATAAAACATTGGTCGATACCAATAGTATTTACGCAAGCCTTCATGCAAATGTTCCTGACTTATTGAATGGGATCGTCTCGAGAAATGCTTTCGTCAGTGAGTTTACAGGTATCGTGTGGCTATATCAATGGTTCCCACCATTTACGGCATACGTGATCAGTCAAACGTTGGTCCGAATCTTTGCTTTCTTAGGAATGTACTTATTACTACGTGATCATGCGAAAGGGGTTATTCCTAAATCATATGCGCTGTGGGTAGCAGTTCTATTTTCTTGGACACCATTCTGGCCATCGGGCATGCTCAGCACGCTTGGGATGCCACTCTTATTGTGGGCTTATTGGAATATCTGGCATGGACGGAAAATAAAATCGAGTGCATTCGTATTGTTAGTGGTTCCGTTCTATTCGAGCTTCGTGCTAGGAATCGTTTTCTTTTTAGCAACGCTTGCCATTTACCATATGGTGAAGGAGATACGCGCACGTAGTTTTCATAGCCGTTTTTGGATCGCCTATGGCCTTCAGGTCCTTTTATACTTATTAATTGAATATCGACTGGTCTTCTCGATGCTGTGGGAAGAAGAGCCTACGAGTCGAAATGACTTCGAAACAGGGAATAACGGATTTTGGGCAAGTATTCGTTTATTTTTTAAGAATTTGGTGTTTGGTCATACACATGATCGCGCAGTACAATCGCCCATCATCCTCCTAACACTTCTGATTGTTGGATTTCTAGTATTTCGTCAAAAAGATCATGCAGCAAGACGAATTCGAACTTTGATGTGGTTTCTATTTGGACTATCGCTGTGGTATGCGTTTTGGTTTTATGAGGGGTGGAATCCGTTAAAGCAACATGTCTCTCTCATTAGAACTTTCAATTTCTCACGATTCCACTTCCTTCAACCGATGTTGTGGTATGCATTGTTTTACTTGATGCTCGACTGGCTATGGCGAACTGCCAAACGAAAATGGGTGACTTGTTTGCTCGTAGCCCAAACCCTTGTCTTGCTTGCATGGAATCCCGAGTTCCTCTATCGTCATCATCCATCCTATGAAGCGTTTTATGCGACTTCTCAGTTTTCTGACATTAAACGCTTTATCAACCAACCAACGAAAGACTATCAGGTCGCTTCTCTCGGATTGCACCCTGCGATCGCACAATACAATGGTATGCAAACCGTGGATGGTTATGTGAACTTTTATCCATTACGCTATAAAGCATCTTTCCGAAAGGTGATTGCTGGAGAATTGGATAAAAGTAAGCTATTACAACGTTATTTTGATACGTGGGGAAATCGAGTCTATGTGTTTTCATCTGAACTCGGTAAGGAATACGAGTACACAAAGGAGCATCAAGTACCGGTTCGACATTTATCTATCAATACAGCACAGTTGAAGCAAATCGGTGCGACATATCTTTTGTCTGCTGTACCAATCAAAAATGCTGCAGCCATTGGATTGCAGTACGAAAAAACGTTTGAAGATCAACATTCTGCTTGGAAGATTAGGTTATACCGTATCCAAGCTACTACAGAGAATACGAAGTAAGTTCATTTAAGGAGGAGTAATGGTATGACGATGACGACAATCCCTACGCTAGGCGTAATTATTCCGTGTTATAACGAGACGGAAGTATTACGCTTGACGGTCCATACGATGCACCGTTTCTTAACAGAGTGGCGAGAACGACACCTCATTTCTGAGGACTCCTTTGTCTTGTTCGTAGATGATGGAAGTCAGGATGATACCTGGTCCCAAATTGAAGATGTACACGCACAAGATGGTCGGTTTAGAGGATTAAAATTAGCACATAACGTAGGACATCAAAATGCTTTGTTCGCAGGTCTTGTCGAAGGACACACCGATGCGGATTGTGTTGTGTCAATGGATGCGGACCTTCAGGATGACGTAAAAGTGATTGAACAGTTTTTAAGTGAATTTGCGAAAGGGAATGATATCGTCTATGGGGTAAGAGAAGATCGTCAGACCGATAGCTGGTTTAAACGGTCGACTGCTCAAGGCTTTTATCGCTTCATCGACTGGTTGGGTGTAGAGACCATCTTCAATCATGCAGACTATCGTCTCATGAGCAAACGAGCTGTCGAAACACTTTGTGCACATCCGGAACGCAATCTCTTTTTGCGGGGGATGGTACCTTCGCTTGGTTTTCAAACAGCAGAAGTGACCTATACACGTCAATCACGTCCAGCAGGCGAATCAAAATATCCATTACGAAAGATGATGGCACTCGCATGGGATGGGGTGACCTCGTTTAGTGTTCGTCCGATTAAGTTGTTATTTTTAGTCTCACTATTCATGCTCATCGTCTCGATCGGTTTTGTCGGATATGCTCTTTATCGTAGATATGAAGGAGAAGCGATGGATGGGTGGACGTCTTTAATGATGTCGATCTGGTTCATCGGCGGGCTTCAATTACTAGGTATTGGACTGATAGGAGAATACATCGGTAAAATATATCAGGAAGTCAAACGACGTCCTCGTTATGTCGTCGAGAAAAAACGAGAATGATGACCTTTCTTCGTTTCTTATTAGTAGGAGTTCTTAATACGCTGGTTGGTCTGACGCTGACACTGATTTGTTTTCATGTCTTGCATACTGGTTATTGGGGAGCGACGGCGATCGGGAATGCATGTGGTGTTTGGGTCAGCTATATGCTAAATCGTCGCTTCACCTTTCGTCAAGAGGCTGGAGGATGGCACTATTGGATACGTTTTTTGATCGTCGTTTCGATTAGCTATCTCATCGCTTATCGTCTTAGTTTATGGGGAGTGCATTACGTATTGCCAAATCTACAAGAGACTGGAGCGATTCTGATCGGGATGATTATCTATACGGGGTTAAATTATCTAGGTCAGTCTTATTGGGTATTTCGCAAATCATGATGATAAAACAAGCTATCTATAGAGGTAGCTTGTTTTTTTATCCTCTCAATTGCACTTGCAAAAGCACAGTAGCAAATCAAAAGACTGACAAATGAATTTTCAAATTATAGAAATCAACTACTCAGATTAGAGTGAGGAAAGTCATTTACAATTTGATAAGATGACGCATTCAACGTATGCATCACATAGTTATATGGGTGGATATGCTATTTCTCATGTAATCGACCATGCCTATTCCTTATTCATCGACTCCCTTCAGTCCACCACATTAAATGATCGTTGATGAACGAATCCCAAAAGAAGAATGAAAGTAAAGTATCCGTGAAATCTAATTTACAGACTTAAATTTATTACAAACGACATCAATAAATCGCAATTTCTTCTTGTAGTAAATAATTCTGTTAAAAATAAGAAATTTTTATTTTTTAGTTGGTCCGTTATTACTCCTTCTCGATAAAGTAAAAGTCTATGAACTTAAACGATAAGAAGCAGTTCCTGTCATGTAAAGACAGGAACTGCTTCTTATCGAACAATTATATCGTCGGTAATTCTAAAATTCTTAAGAGATAGAAAAAAGTAAGGCAGAAAGATATGTCAATTCGTTTCAAAACAAACATACGTTCGTTTTACGTGACAATTTAAATAAAAGTGTCCTTACTTAATTTTCATAATATTAGTATAATCCATATCAAAATATAAGTCTATATCTTGGTAACTATCTTCTCTATAGTAAAGCTACGAAAAGAAGACGCTATTCGTTAACTATGAGAGGAGTTATTATGAACAAAACTACATGGAATCCTAATGTGAAAGTCAGATTGATAGGAGAAGGGATTTTCAATCTGCTATTTTGGATGTACTTTCCTTTTTTAACGGTCTATTTTGGTAAAGAACTTGGGTTACAGACTGCTGGATTAATAATGGCACTGCCCCCCTTAATAAGTATTGTCGGAAGTTTAACCGGAGGAAGCTTTGCGGATACGTTAGGGAGACGTCCTGTCATGCTGATCGGAACATTTTTGCAAATGAGCATGTTTATTCTATTTGCTGTCTCTTCTTCTCCTTGGATTAATTACGTTGCCTTTATCGGAATTAATATAGGCGCAGCATTTTATCGTCCTGCTAGTTCAGCGATGATAGCGGACACAGTTCCAAAAGATGAATTGCGACAAGTGTATGCGACATTTATGACCGTGAACAATATTGGTGCCGTTTTAGGACCGATCATTGGAGCAGTCTTCTTTTTTCAACATCGTCAACTGTTATTGTGGACCTGTGCAATAGTTCTCTTTCTTTACTTCATAACGATCTATTTTATTGTTAGTGAAACCTTACCTGTCCAATCCAAGCAAAAAGATGTAACGACCCCACTTAAATATGCGTTTCAGTCTAAGTGGTCTGGCTATCGACTTATTCTCAAAGATCGTATTTTTCTGCTATACGTAATTGCGGGAACCTGTTCACTCTTCCCAGTGATGCAACTCGATCTCTACTTACCAGTTTACGTGATAGAGAATGTGCCTAAACAACCTCTCGTACCGCACTTGCTGGATTCTTTTCAGCTCACGAGCCAATCCATTTTTGGCTATCTGGTAGGCTTTAATGGTCTTTTGTTTGTCATCTTGATCCTTCCCGTAACGAATCGACTTAAAAATTGGTCAGAAAGACGTCTCTTCGTCGTTTCGACCTTACTTGCAGGAGGAGGTACATTTTTAATCGGATGGAATAACAACATCTGGTTTTTGTTTGGTTGTACGCTCATCTTCACGTTAGGTGAGATCATGCGTACACCAGTCACGCAGAGTTTCATCGGTCATTATGCTCCAGAGGAGGCAAGAGGTCAGTATCTAGCTGCTGATAGTCTTCAAAACACACTTGGTAAGACGCTAGCACCTCTCGCTATCTACGCATCAGGATGGATCGCCCCGCTTGGTATCTTCACTATCATTCTCCTTTTTGCTATCATTGGAGCTTGTTTATATCTGCAATTATTTAGACTGTATTCTCCCACTTGACAATCAGGTTGATAATACAAAGTGTACGATTACAAATAAAATATTAATTTAGGCTTTAGAATGATTTCACAAAAATAATAATTACTATAGATAATTAATATCAGATAAATGCTATCTAAAATATCTTAAATCAGCATGAACGAGATGATTTCAACATTTCGCGACAATGAGTTGTCGACGTCAAGTAGAAATTGACGTTTTCTGCTCGATTGATAAGTTATTTATTCTTCACGGATGTTCTTGATACCATGTAGTGTTATTGTTTCGTCCATTTCGCACTCCGACCAAGACCGGATGGGGCAATGATCCCCTCGTCACGTAAGTCACGCAATACGCGATTGATTGTCGCCTCACTGATGTCGGGACAAGCCTTCCTTACGTCTGCTTTCGTGAACGGTGTGATTCGTCCTTCAACGAAACGACGAATCCGATTGTTCTTGTTCTGACTACCCGTTGTGACCAATCCGACGCGATCTTCAAGCTCCTTATAAGCAGCAAGAATCGTGCTCAGCAAGTAGTTGATCCATGGAAACGGATCTTGTTGGTTTTGGTGCCAACGCACGGAAGAGAGACAGAGTGACTCATAATAATCTTCCTTCCGCGATTCGACGATCTTCTCAAGACTGATGTAGCGTCCGACCTCGAAGCCATACTGATAGAGCAGCAAGAGGGTCAACAATCGTGCCATTCGACCATTCCCGTCATTGAACGGATGAATGGATAGGAAATCGAGGACGAACAAGCTCGTCAGGATGAGCGGGTCGACGTCCTCTTGTTGCCGACGCTCTCGTAGGCTGTCGCATAACGCCTGCATCGCTGCCGGTGTCTCGAACGCAGGGACGGGGATGAAGCGAGTCCGGCGCGTGCCATCCGGGAACGTCTCACTAATCTCGTTGTCGACATTCTTCCACCGCCCACCTTCGACGGGGACGAACTTATAGAGTTCCTTGTGTAGTTGCAACAGAATATTCGCATTGACCGGGATGTCCTCGGCTGAAGCGTGGATCAGGTTAAGTACGTCGCGGTAACCAGCAATCTCTGCTTCTGAACGGTCGGCAGGGTCGGCTGACTTTGACATGATGGTCTGAAGACGACTTTCCGTGACGATGATTCCTTCGATCGCATTCGAGGCTTTCGTCGACTGGATGACGGCGACATCGCGTAAGGTGTTAAGGATTTGAGGCGCTTGCTGTTTATAGAGATCTTGTTTGCCTTTATACTCATTGATCCGTCCAATCAAGCGGACGGTCTCCATCGGCAGGGCGAGCTCTTTGAGATAGGTATATGTATAGTCGCGCATTCGTCGAACTCCCTTCGCAAAATAGATCACTTTAGATTAAATATACTCATTTTTATATTATTTGACTATGTTTAAACTCATTATAATGTATTTAAAGTCGTTCAAACACATATAAACATAGTCAAATTATCATATTTAGACTATGTTTATTTATTTATGACCATAATTACTTGTCAATCCGAAAGTCGGACAATCCTGACTGATTTGAACGGAACAATCCTGACATGGAAAGCGTCTCATCGATTGCTTCCATATTTTTAGCAGTTTTTCACTTCATTTGAATTCATCGAACTAAAATCAATCGTTTCAGTTTTTCTTCTGTACCGGATTCCTCGACAGGTGTATAGATGCTACATCGCAAGTCGTCTTCTCCCTGCACTTGAAGAGAGGTCAGGTCGAATAGCATCTTGCCAACTTTTCCATGACGGAATTCAATCAGGATTTCCGGAGCCTTACTGACCTGACTCTCCATCCAGAGTGATTTGAATTCAGGATATGTATTACTCATCTCCTGTATGAAGGACGTATACCATTCATCACCAGAGTATTGACCGTAGTATGTACGGAAAATGGACAAGAATCCTTTGGCGAAGTGTTCCCAATTCCCGGCAAGTACTTTAAATTCTTTCTGTGAGAACAAGAGGCGAATGAGGTTACGTTGTGATTCTGGAATGGTCGCAAAATCTACGAACACATGGGCCGCTGCAGGATTCCAGCCGACGATATGGCAGTAACGATCCGTAATGATCGTCGGGCACGTCGTCAAGGCAGAGAGAATTTTTTCGAGTGACGGACTGATAGTCATAGGGGAAGCTTGAATTTTCATACTGACGACCTGCGTCCCTAATGCTAAATCGTTCAAATATTCGTGTTCATCCCTGTTTAAACATAACGCCTGGGCGATACAGTCTAAGACGCTTCTAGATACCTTAATATCTCTTCCTTGTTCTAACCAGGTGTACCATGTCGTACTGACTCCTGCTAATTGAGCAACTTCCTCTCTTCTCAAGCCAGGTGTTCTCCTTCTTGATCCAGGCGGTAGCCCCACTGATTCCGGTTTGAGCTGTGCTCTTTTCGTCTTCAAAAAATAGGATAGAGCTTCTAATCGATTCGAGTCGTCCATATACGTTCCTCCTGATTTCTCTCCATCCAAGTATCAATTATAATAGGATAAATGAACACTTGTAATAGGATACATGACACGTATGATTATCTCATACTATTACAAGGAGTGAAGAAAAATGGAGCGCGTAGTGATTACAGGAATGGGTGTCGTCTCACCAATCGGAAACGATGTGGAGTCCTTTTGGAATAATATGATTGCTGGAAATTCAGGCATCACGGAAATCGATACGTTTGATACGACTGATTTCAAAGTAAAGATTGCAGGGAGTGTAAAAAACTTTGATGCGGAAAAGGCGATTGGTAAAAAAGCCTCTCGTAACCTGGATCGCTTCGTCCAGTTCGCATTAGCGGCTGCTGATCAAGCCTGGAACGATTCTAAGCTAGGAGAATCTGATCTGGATCGGGAAAGACTTGCTGTATATGTGGGTTCAGGTGTAGGAGGGATTGAAACGTTAATTGACGGTGTTCATGCTTTACACCAAAAAGGTCCGAGAAGGGTCAGTCCAAGTCTCGTACCTTCCATGATGTCTAACGCAGCAGCCGCTCAAATTAGCATCAAGTGGCAAGCGATGGGACCTTCCATGTCACCTGTATCCGCTTGTGCAATCGGAAACACGGCTATTGGTGAAGCATATCGACTCATTCGAATGGGAGAGGCTGATGCTGCATTCGCTGGTGGAACAGAAGCGGGTATCACTGAATTGTCTATAGCAAGCTTCGGTAATGCGACGGCATTGTCTACAAGAAACGAATCACCCTCTAAAGCGAGTCGTCCTTTTGACGCGACACGCGATGGTTTCGTGATGTCGGAGGGAGCGGGCATCTTGATACTGGAATCGTTATCGCACGCAAAGCAACGAGGTGCGTCCATCTATGCGGAAGTCGTCGGATACGGAGCAAGTTCCGATGCCTATCATATAGTAGCGACTCATCCAGAAGGTCAGGGAGCATACCTCGCTATGAAGCGGGCCGTTCAACAGGCAGGGATTGAGACGAATGACATCGATGTGATCAGTGCCCATGCGACGAGTACGATCGTCGGCGATCAGTCCGAGACACGTGCGATTAAAAAATTGTTTGCAGAACATGCGAACACACTCCCGGTGACGGCGAACAAATCAATGCTAGGTCACATGCTCGGTGCTGCCGGTGGAGCGGAAGCGATCGCGCTTGCGAAATGTTTACAGGAAGGAATCATTCCACCGACGATTAATCTTGAAGTCGATGATCCAACGTGTGACCTGGATTATGTAGCAGGAGGGGCTCGTTCGCTGGAGATGCAGTACGGACTATCCAATTCTTTCGGATTCGGTGGTCATAACGCCGCCATCGTCTTGAAAAAATATATGGATTAAGCATCAGAGTTTGAGTTCGGACAAGAGAACTCAATGAGTAAGTACTCGCTGAAAATGGATTGTATACATTTCGACGTCGAAATGTATACAATCTTTTTTGTGTATCCAATTCTTATTAAATGTTAGTGATTCGGAAACCTTCACTATTGCTGTGTCGTCATTCATCCAACGATTCATGACACGTTCTATCTATTTTACATAAAACGCGAATCATCAGTTCTAGTCAGAGTTTGCCTTAACTAGGACATCATGATCTTTATTTTAGTAATCCACCCTCTGAAGGGAGTTTTGAATCCACACCTAAAAAAATAACTGTATATGTTGTCATTCTAATTCTAGCTTTTTCATCATATCGTTAAAAGAGAAGGCTTTTGATTGATTATCATGTACTTCCTAAGATATGAGTTTTGGATGCTTTATTTATAGATATCCCGACGATGTCCAATCTCAAGAATCAATATCACGACTTTCTCATCCTGGATGTCAGCAATCAGACGATAGTCGCCGATGCGATACCGCCATTCGCCAGAGCGATTCGAGACGAGTCCTTTCCCATGACGACGCGGATCATCCGTCCCGACAAGGTTCTTCTTGATCCAGGACATGATGATCCGCGCTTGTTGTGGGTCCATCTTCTTGAGAGATTTTTGAGCCCCGCGCTCGAATTCTACATTATAAGCTGTCATTCTAAATCAAGTTCCTTCATCATGTCGTCGAAAGATATCGCTTCTGATTTTTTACGGTGTGCTGCCATAGAATCATGATAGAGTTGCAAATCGATTTCGTCTTCGATACGGTCGAGGACGGCATCGCGAACGAGTGTAGAAATCGTGATGTTCTTTGCCTTCGCATATTCCTTGATAAGTCGTGTATCCTGATCATCCAGACGTACGGAAATGGTACTCATGATTATCAGCTCCTTTGTAATACATTGTAATACATATTAAGGTTTTAGTACACAGGATTGAGAGCGGAAACCCTGAACGAATATTCTTTGAAGTGCTGAAATTCGGCTTTTAAATATCGTGGATGAGTACGATTAGATTAAAAAAGTGAATGAAATTATGTTCAAATTAAAGTAAACATAGTCATTCATCTTCAATTTGACCATGTTTAGGAAGGTGATGATCATGATAATTCCTTACATTCTCCTCGTTTGCGAAAAAAAGATATGCATCCAGACGGCGCCGTGTATTTATTACAAGAAAACAAAGAGTGTTTTGAATTGAAGAAAGATCAAGGTACAGATCTGTTTAAAGCATCTGTACCTTGATCTTTTTTTGTATAGATATTGGTCCATATTAAGATGTTATTGAGTGCGATAGAGAAATTTTCCTACGATACGTAAACTGATATTGTTATTTCATCTGTCTGTTTTTTATGGAATGTATCAAAAATATAGTTCTCTCACTGAAGTAACTTTTGGTATTTGTATCCTTTCAAAAGATCAGCTTCACCTTTAAAGGACCATTCCTCTATTTTAGAATCTGGATGTAATTTAAAATAATGGTCGAGGATATCGTGTCCTAAATTATAGTTACTCCAGCGGGGAATGTCTTTTTGGGGACTACCGCCCACAAGGTCCTCGTATGTAGCTTCACCAGATTGAATCAATTTTGCGACATGTTTTTTCGTCTTTTCATCCATTGGAGTATCCCATGGGGCCTTCACATCTTTGAGGACTCGGTCAGCAAAAGCATCCGCTTTTCCCTCGATAATGACCGAATCGAGTAATTTGTTCATCTGATATTTATTTCTGTCATGGAGAATCAAATGATGGTATTCATGCGCAACCGTATAAGCTAAAGCATCCTTATCGAAATTCGAATCCATATATAGAACAACCGCATCTTTATATGCCCCTGCTGCTACTCCGCCCATAGGTTCGGTCATCGACGTATATTCTGAGTTGATCGGCACGATGAAAATCGTGCTTTTTTTCTTCGGAAGTACTTTATGTGCAGCAGTGTAATTTTTTGTGATGATTTTTTTAATCTCGTCTTGCTGTTCCTCCAATGCCTCGATTCGATCAAGTAGCGCTTGCGGATAAGCAGTTGATTGCATCATGAAGAAACCTTTTAAGGAAGTAGTTTCAAAATCTTCTTTTTTTCCAATTTTATCGATATCGCTAAGTACATAGTTCATGTAATTTTTTTTGCTCACTTCAGTATCATCATCAAGTGAAGCTTTTAAGTACTTTTGATAGGGTGAGTAAAGTGGAACGATATTCAATTCACTGTCATGATTAATCTTAATGGACTCAGGTTTAACTTTTTCGCTCTGATTCTCTTGCGAACATGCGGTTAAAACGATTAATGGAACACATAAGAAAGGTACAAGTATTTTCTTCAAAACATAATCATCCTCTCACCTTATACATGAATAAAATGGAAGATTATTTAAAAAAATAAATAATCAATAGAATAAAAATACCACTTAATTTCTTAATAGTCAAAATATGTAGTTTAGTATGAGAGGTTCATTTATAATGATTTTATCAAGCCGTAGCGGAACCTCGTTCAATCTTATAAAACGGACATCCAATGTAAGACTCAATTTTCGGTAATCGTCTGGAATTACCTAAACTCAAATGGGTCCGCTTCGCCAACTTGAGTTAGGTCGTGGGAAGATCCTGAATGCCACCATCCGATGTAACGCCTCTGAAAAATACTCCGTCTCTCTGCTCGTCGAACAGGAGGTTCACGAACTGCCGAAGACCGGTTCATCCTTCTGCGTCGACGTCGGACTGAACAACTTCGCCATCTTATCGGATGGCACGGTATACAAGAACGACCGCTGCTTCCAAACGCTTGAGAAGAAGATCACATGTGAACAGCGCAAACTGTCTCGCCGTCAATTGCTTGCTTTGAATAAGAAAGTGAAACTCTCTGAGGCTAAAAACTACCAGAAGTAGAACCGTTGGGTTGGATAACTCACGAATCCTCCACCTCTAAGCAACGCGTAGGTGAAGGTAGATCAACTATGTCTCTACTCGATATAGCGTATCAAATCCATTATATATACTCACTGCGTGATAAGGAGGCGAATCGTGTGCTACCTATCTGCAGAATGTTATCTTATCTTACCAACTCTTCGAAAGGAGTACATGGACAAAGCGCTTGTTCCTGAATCTGTGCTATCCGTAAGTGAATGTATCTGTACGCACTATCCTAATATCAACAATTAGATTTCATGACTATCGAAATGTGCTTTCACGATCTTGACAAATTCTTTGGAAAGAGGCGTCATTTTGTCTGATGACTTGACAATTAATCCGAGATGTCTAACCACAGGAGGATGTAAGGGTAATAGATGAACATGAGTCTCTCGTTTAGGGACTGCCAGGTTTGGCATAATACTAATACCTAATTTTCCTTTCACCATAGACAGTACAGTTTCATTCTCCTTACTATTATATGAGGTACGTAATGAAAGACCAGCTTTACGACATTCCTCCTCGATAAGGACTTCACATCCAGATCGTAACATGATGAATGATTCCTCTTCGAAATCAGCTATCGTAACAACATCTTTTTCTATAAAAGGGTGTCCATCATATACGACAACAGATAAAGGATCTTGCGTCAGAGCTATACTCTCGAAACCTTTAACTGGTAATGCTGTAAAACCGAGATCCACCGTACCTTCTTCCACCCACTTTTCAATATCATCATAGCCACCCTCATACAACACCAATTCAACATTCTGGAAACGTTCTTTGAATATAGAAAACAAAATCGGTATAAAGGTAGCTGTAAAACTTGGGAAACTCCCAACAGCAATCTTTCCCAATTCTAATCCTTGCAAAGAAGAAACTTTTTGCTCTATATGAGCCATGTTTGTCACAATATTGCGTATGTGTGGAATAATATATTCCCCTGCAGTAGTTAACGATGTACCACCTCGTCCTCGATTCAAAAGTGTTACTCCTAGTTCAGATTCCAGTGTTGTAATGTTATGACTTACTCCAGATTGTGTCAGTCCAATCTTTTGACCTGCTTTCGTAAAACTACCACTTTCCACTACGTTTAAAAGCACTTCTAATTGAAATAAATTCAATGTACTTCACATCCTTTTCTGTATTATACATGAGAGATACAAATGATTAGAATGAAAAACATTCATTTTACTTATTTTATTTTTACAAATACACTAAAAACAGACAGATTGAATCAAAAAATAAAAGAATTGGAGAGTGGATGTATTGATGAATCAGAAGTATGAAAAAATCCTTTCACCTTATACCTTGTCGAATGGAGTAACTTTGGCGAATCGAGTCGTTGTTGCACCGATGACCACCTATTCAGGAAATATAGATGGAAGCGTCTCTTCCGGAGAGTTGGATTACTATAGCAGAAGAGCACAAGGACCAGCTATGTTTATTACCGCGGCTGCGACCATTTCATCACTCGGGACTAGTTTTCCTCGTCAAATGAAAGCATATGGAGAACACAATATACCAGGTCTTACGCAGTTGGCTAATAAAATAAAAGAAAAGGGAGCAAAAGCAATCCTTCAGCTTCATCATGGAGGCAGCGAGAGTCTAATCGGATACATAAGTGAAAGGCGAATGGTTAGCCCGAGTGGTATCGTGGCGAGCCTTTACAAGGATTCAAGTGATGATTACGTTCCACGTACGTTAGAACACGAAGAAATTCTATCTACTATTCAGGATTTTGGACGAGCAACGGAGATAGCTATACGTGTAGGGTTTGATGGTGTGGAAATTCATGGAGCCAACGGATATCTGATTCAACAATTTTTTTCAAGATATTCAAATCTTCGAACAGATATGTGGGGAGGAACACTAGAAAAACGGATGTCCTTTCCATTAGCTGTTATTGAAGAAGTAAAACGAGTCCGAGATCAATATGCGAACAATAATTTTATTATTGGTTATCGCTTCTCACCAGAAGAACCAGAAAAGAATGGTTTGAACATGGAGGAAACAATCGCCTTGGTAGATCAATTGTCTAATCAAGGCTTATCGTACCTACATCTTTCAGTCAAAAACGTTTGGTCCATGCCTCGAAGTGGTTCAAATCAAACAAAAACAAGATCAGAGATTTTTCGGGATGTGATTGCGGATCGAACAAGTTTTCTGTCACTCGGTTCTATACACACACCAGATGATGCCTTGAACGTATTAGAACAAGGAATTCCATTATTCGGATTAGGAAGAGAGTTATTAATGGAACCAGATTGGGTTCGAAAACTAATAGCAGGAAGAGAGGAAGAAATTCGTACGACCTTGTCACGCGATGATCAACAAATGCTCTCCATTCCGGACGAAATGTGGAAAAATATCCTTTCTCGTGATGGATTGCCTGCACAAAGATGAATAAATGTGTAAGCAAAAAGGGGAAATAGACGTGAACAAGAATGCTTTGTTTCAACTAAGTATAGCTATGACTATCTTTGGATCAATTGGCTTTTTTTCAACTTTTACAGGTCTTCCGGCAATTGAATTAGTGTGGGTTCGATGTATTTGTGCTGCTGTATTTCTTATAATGGCATGGATCGTATCTGGACGCTTTAAAAGGGAAAAGTGGAATAGGAAAGAACTCATATACATTGCTTGTTGTGGTATTACGAATGTTTGTAATTGGGTGTTTCTTTTTAAAGCATTTGAGAGAACGTCCATTACAATTGCCATAACCTTATATCATCTAGCTCCTATTATTGTTCTTGTGATGGGTAGCCTTTTCTTTAAAGAAAAAAAGACGAAACTCATGTATGTATCTATGTTAGTTTGTTTTATTGGAACATTGAGTATTATAGGTACCGATGGTGTGCGGTTTGCTTCAGAAAGCTGGAGGGGTATCGTGTACAGCATCATCGCAGCATGTTTCTATGCAGCAACAATGCTGCTAGGAAAGAGTATTACAAAAACTAGTGTATATGCGACCACTTTTATTCAAATGGTGATCGGTCTGATTGTGTTACTTCCATTCATTCATTTTAATAACTATCAAGCAATTGATACTTCTCAGTGGATGTACGTCACTGTAACCGGAGTTATTCATACAGGTATAGTTTATTTTCTGTTTTTCAATAGCATACGTCATTTACCAACAACAGTTGTCTCTTCTATGGTTTTTGTCGACCCTACAGTCGCTATTTTATTAGACGTTTTTTTCGGAAATGTGTATCTAAGGTGGCTACAGCTATTCGGTATATTGTGTATCTTCATCGGATTGTTTTATTCGCTTAAAGCAAGCAGTCATATTGCTAGTATCACTGAAGAGAACTATATTACTCGAACAGGAAAAGTAAGAAGGCAGTAATCTATATTCTTTTAAGAACCATTCTTTCTTTTTGATTTAAATAATCCTAAGAGACCTATGAATGTATGCAGAAAATCTATTCCATAAAATTAGGAATAGATTTTTTGTTTATTTCTACAAACTTGACGTCATGTTGAAACAAAATCCTTCATCTTATCACTAAAGAATAGTTTTCAATTTTATATGGTAGTCATCTGACTAATTTATTATTTTAGGCAAAAAGATACATATGAAACCAAAAATAAATTATCCATTTAATAGAAAAGTTAGTGATTGAAACTTAATAAAGGAAAATATCGTATATATTAGTCGTATAATAACTTTTATGAAAACATAATGACTTACTAAACAAAACAAATACATTTGCCGGAGGGAACATCTATGGTATTAGCTTTCCTTGGCCATAGTATCGGATTCTTTTTATTAACGTTAGGCATCTATTTCATTCGGTCGAAGCATGCGTTGAAAACGCCTTTAGCAGGACACGGAGATAGCGTCGACACGGTGGATTCATTCGTACTCAGTATTATTTTGTCGATTGGTGTTATCCTATTTTGTTCGTTGACCGTCAGACATTACGGTTACGTTTGTGTCTTAGGTGGTCTGTTCATTTTATACGCCGTCAGTGCAGCTTGGTGAGACCTAAAAGAAGTTAGAAAGCAAGATAAAGGGAGCTCAAATCATGATTCAATTACTGAAACAAGTCGACGATCATGTGTATCACATCGTCTTTCACCAAGAAGGGCGTACTTTATTCTGCCGGGAAGGGGTTGCTCGAAAAGAGCAGGCGATTGATAGCGAGGACATGATGGAAACGAATGAGGAGTCCGCAACGAAGCGGATCGTCTTCAAAAGTCCCTTGCGCGCGTATCGTCAGAAAAAAGCATGGGTACGTGAAAAATTAGACGATGGATACATGCGATCACCTTTTGCTCTGTCTGAAGTGATGGATTTTCGTTCAGATCGACGGATCATAAAGTTGCGCATTTTAAGCGCTTTACTCGTCCTATTGAGTGGATTACTGACGCTGACCGATATCTTACCGATTCCGGGATACATAACACTCGTCGTTCTGATGCTTTTCTGGCCGATGCATCTCGAAGGGAAATCCGCGCATGTTCGCATGTATCGATGGTCAGGAGCACTTTTCATGTTCGCATTAGCCGGCTCATCGAAAAACTATTTATCACCGATCAATCTCTCAATTAACGGAATGGTCTGTCTCATCTCAGGGTTCATTCTCCTGTTGTATGCGTCAGAACAATTACAGGAACTTGCGACGAAAGGAATCACATATCATGACGAATCAACAAACGAAGGTGATTGAACTCAAACGCGACAATGGTCAAACGACCGATTACTGGGTCAGTTACTGGATGGGGCGCACGCTGTATCAAGTATCCGTACAAGAACAAGCGGATGGTCAAACGGATGAAGGAGAGGTTGTCAAAGAACGTTTTCCGTTCTATTTCGGAATGAAAAAGCGGATGCTCGAGTTAGCAGAAGAGAAAGAAGCACTTGGTTTTAGACTTTTGACCGAAGAGGAAAAAGCAACGCCTGTCATCGAGGAAGAAGAACCGACGCTCGATCCTGCTTTCTTTAAGCCAGCTATTCGTTATGCCTGGTGGATGCTTGGTCTCGGAATCCTCCTGTTTCTCCTGCCTTCACCGATCCTAAACGGACTCGCGTTTGGACTCGGCTTATTCGTCTGGTATGAGACGTTTGGACAAGCCGGAATGCCGCGCAACTACCAGAGATATTTCCACGGGATGTTAGCTGGATTGACGATTTTACAGGTGTTATCTGCGATTGAGTTGGAACGATTTGCTCAACCGTATTATGCGACGATTTGTGTGATATCAGCAGTCGTGTTGGTTTTTCTCGTCGTCCAATATCGTTTGGAAGAAACCGATCACATCGGTCAGGAGAAAAGTGTTCGAGTTAGGAAAATGAAGGACTATCCGGATGACTTAGATCTTTAAAAACGTATTCACTTAACTTTCGGAAGACTGGAAGACTTTTTGATGCTGTAAAATATAGGCATCACTTAAATCATTTTAGTCAGTCTATTGTAAGAAACATATGGATGTCATACCAAATGATCAATATACTTTAGAACTGATTTTACTTGTATGGGCGATTGGTGCACTCGTCAATCATCATTACGCAAGCGCGAAACACATTTGGTGTTTATTCCTTTGTGGAGATATTTTTGATTCTTAAGATTTTATTACTTGTTGTTCTTTTGATTGCCAAATGCAAAAAAATAATGGTCTCTTAAGTAGTAAAGGAAGGTCAGTTAGCACTCATACATAAAGATTTAGTTAACATAATGAAGTAGGAGACAGTATGATCCGTTTCCTACTTTTTTTGTAATTATGCAATCGATTGCATTCGTATTCTTATTTAACATCCAGGAAAAGGAATTATATTTCTTGCAAAAAACTAGTTTTTATTTCTTAGGATTTATGTAAAAATAGAAAACAATAAACTGAGAGAATTTTTTGAAAAGTGAGCGACCAGATCATTCATCGTTTTGGAATGAGAGAGAGAAGTCATCATTTTTCGAATTCTAAATATCTTATTTTTTGAAAGCCTGGAGGGGAATGTATGAAATTGTTGAAGATGTGGAACCAAATCAGTTTAGTGAAACAAATCGCGATCGGCTTAGTTATTGGTATTATTTTAGCTGTCACGATTCCTGAAGTAGCGAGTTCATTGACCATCTTTGGAACATTATTTGTCTCCTCACTAAAGGCAGTCGCGCCGATTTTGGTCTTTTTCCTAGTCATGGCTTCGATTGTGCAACATAAAAAGGGACAGCAAACGAACATGAAATCAATCATCTTCTTATACCTGCTCGGTACTTTTTTAGCGGGTGCGATTGCGGTCATCGTTAGTTTCTTGTTCCCGGTTTCGATAACATTGACAGAGAGCACAGAAAAGCTGACAGCTCCTGGGAATGCCATCGAAGTCCTGAAGACGCTTGTCTTGAACATGGTCGATAACCCCGTCAATGCATTAGTCCAAGCGAACTACATCGGCATTCTGACGTGGGCGATCATCTTAGGATTAGCGCTTAAAAATGCGTCGGATTCTACAAAAACGTTCATCTCGAACTTCTCAGATGCACTTGCGAAAATGGTTGGATGGATCATTAAGCTTGCTCCGCTCGGTATCATGGGGCTTGTCATCGGTTCGATTACGGAGAACGGTCTCTCGTCACTTCTTGACTATGTGAGCCTGCTAGGGTTACTGATCGGGACGATGCTTGTCGTTGCACTGATCGTTAATCCATTGATCGTCTATATCAACGTCCGTCAAAATCCGTATCCGCTCGTTTTCAAATGTTTACGCGAAAGCGGCATCACGGCATTCTTTACTCGTAGTTCGGCTGCGAACATTCCGGTCAACATGGAACTATCGAAAAAGCTTGGACTTGATAAAGAGACGTACGGCATCTCGATTCCGCTTGGTGCAACAATTAACATGGCAGGGGCTGCAATCACGATTTCCGTCTTGACGCTTGCTGCAGTAAACACACTCGGTATCCAAGTTGATCTTCCAACAGCCATCATCTTAAGTGTCCTCGCTGCCGTCTGTGCGTGTGGCGCCTCTGGTGTCGCTGGGGGATCGCTTCTCTTGATTCCACTTGCGTGTAGCTTATTCGGGATTCCGAATGACGTCGCGATGCAAGTCGTTGCTGTCGGATTTGTCATCGGTGTGTTGCAAGATTCATTTGAGACAGCATTAAACTCGTCGACAGATGTCTTGTTCACTGCGACAGCTGAATATCGAAAACGGTTGAAAGAAGGCGAACACCTCTCGATTAATCGTCAATCGATGAATGAGGAAGTAGCAGAAAAAGTCGTTAACGGCTGATCAGATTCGCTATTATCTTAATAAGAAAAGGCATCCCAGTTGAGGATGCCTTTTCTTATAGACAACCCTCGTTTCGTGATTGAAATAAGGGGTTTCTACAAGTTGTAATCCATTTAACCTTCTCCTAAAGCAACGTATTTTTTTACTTTCCCTTTAAAACTCACCAAAAGAATTTCATTCCTTTCTTTCGTAGAGTATATGACGGTACCCTTTGAGAGCTTTGTAGCAGTTCCATTATCAAAATCGTATTGATCAGAACTCATTTTCTTGATTTCTCCGACTTTTTTACTCTTAGTGACTTCTGTTTTCTCTGCCCATTTTATATCTGATTTGTAGATCGTATCATTTAGTTGAAAAATGTCAGCAGTAGAATCTTCTCCTAATACGTCTAGTGCTGTCGGTTTTTCACTTGTATATTGCATTTTCACTTCATTACTACAAGCAGCTAACGGCCATACAGTTATAATTGAGAGAGCGCATAACAAAACGATTCTTTTCATGACATAACCTCTTTCCCGTTTTTGTATGTTACTCCATGTCGACCATTTAACAACGGACTATCGGCAAAACAGGTCACAGGTTTCTGTTGTTCCATTCGTTTTAAATCCTGTCCGATGTATGCCCATCTGCTCACAAAACAGTCGAAGTGGGGCTCACCCGTGACACGCGCGTTTCAGGAAATCGTCTTGGAACAATTCTTGAAGTCAGAGTGAATCAATTATCTCTACCCAGACTTGATAATAGATCTCTTGATCGAGGTGGACCGTTGCCGAACGTACACGATAGTCTAGATTTTCCGCTAAATAAAAAGCAAGAATCGATGCGACTTTAAAGTCAGGGGTGCAATAACCAGTGATTGAACGACCATGGATCTCATTCGTGATCGACTCCGCCCAAACTTCGGCTTCACGGAATGTCTCGAACTGAAGCATCTCTTCCTTCCAACGAATCGACATCTTTTATGTCCTCCTCTACTGTAGTTAATGTTAGTATATGGAAGAAATAGTATGTTGTTCAAGGGGGGAACGTCAGCCATGAGTCGTTTTGGAATGCATCAGGAAGCAATCAATCCGCCGCTCGGTGCTGCCTTCATCGGTTATCACCGAGAAGTCGGTATCGTAAGCATACACGATCCGCTATATGTCACAGCGAGTATCTTCGAAAGCGAGCAGACGACATCGATCTTCGTCAGCATCGACAACATCGGCATGCTCGTCGCCGATACGGATGTCATCCGTGAAGGCATTGTGGACCAGCTGGACATATCGAAGGAACAGATCATAGTCGTTTACACGCATACGCATTCGGGACCAGCGACAGCAGGAAACGAACCGTTGACCGTCGCCTATAAAACGATTTTGACGCAACAAGCGATTGTATCTGCGGTCAAAGCAAGCGAAGTGATGCAGACGGTCGAGATTGGTTGGGGTGTGACGTCTGGAAAACTCGGCGTCAACCGACGGGAGAAAATAAATGATCAGGCGGTAATGGGAACGGATCCGCTTGGGGTGACGGATGACCGAATCGGGACCCTGTTAGTTCGCCGTGCCGATGATGCGTGTCTCGTCGGTGCCTTCGTTTTCTGTACAGCGCATCCGAACGTCTTGAAATCAGACAGTGTCGTCTTATCCGGTGATTATCCGGGTGTCGCTCGAACGCTACTCGAACAGGCACTCGGCTGTCCGGTCGTGATCGTCCAAGGCGCGACGGGAAACATCAATGCGAAATATCGTGGTGACATAGAGAGTCTTCAAAAAATGGCGTTTACTTTAAGTGGTCATGTCTTGACGACGATTCCAGCCGTGTCGTTTCAACCGTTAACGCACCACCGGATTCAGTCATGCATTCATCCGATGCGCTTAACAGAAGTACCGGCTATGAACGTATTACGAGACATGGCGGATTACGCTGAACAGACATGGGGCGTCAGTGCAGCACGCTGGTTGGCATACGTTCAGGAACGATTGGGAAAAACACTTACCATCCCAGTCGAAATTCAATTGTTTGAACTAAATGAAGGTTCGTTCTCAGGCATCCCGATGGAGCCGTTCTGTGAGACAGCGCTACAGATAAAGCAAACCCGTCAAACGGAATTCGCTTTTTTCGGAGGCTATACGAACGGTTATATTGGTTATTTGCCGACAGCGGAAGAACATCCGTATGGTGGGTACGAAGTGGCAATCAATCCCGTCGTCTACGGTCCGCTGACTGGTCTTTGGATGCCACCTGTACCGGAAACGGCAAACGACATCGTGAATCGTATTCAACAACTCTATGAAACGAACAACAACCCGGCTTCTCTCCTTTGAGAGACCGGGTTGTCGTGATTAAGATTTGATTTTTTTGATGATCCAAAATAAAGAAAAAACGAGTCCGGTTGTCAGTAAAACGAATAAAAGAAGCAGAATGAGTAAGTTAGACAGTTGTAGCATCGGAGACCTCCGTGGATAGGTACAGCTAGATTTTCGAACTTTTCGAATAGTAATAGAGTAACATAGTAATTAACAAAATATAGGTAAATAGGTTGTTGTTTTAGATATTTCTTAATTTATTTACTTATTATATAAAAATAAGTTATTTTATTACATTTAGAAAAAGAGGGAATAACATGATCATCAAAAGATTTATTCTTAGTTTTGTCATCACTTATTTATTCCTCAGTTTGCTTTTATCCTTTAGCATCGGATATACGATTGATTGGATTCCCGAAGCAACTTTGACTCAAAAGATAAAAGGGTACGTCATTGAAGGGTTCACTCGTTTTAATATTATAAAGCTTTTGATTGCTGCAGGTGGAGGTACTGGGTACGGCCTACTCTACCTAAAACCAGGATCACCGAGTTCTCCAAAGCGTTGATTTCCTTTATTTTGAAACTTTTCTTTGTGTGATTCGTTTATAAGGATTAGAACAAGTCAACGTATTGGGGGAAATAAAAATGAAAAAGACAGTTGGTGCAATCATTTTAGCGAGCGGCATGTTGATACTCGGTGGTTGCGGAACAGCAGCAACGCAAACCGATTTATTTGAGCAACAAGGTACATATCTTGGCGATAACAGTAACGTGCGCGACATCGTTCAACAACTACCTCACGGTGATCATTTAAAGAAGATGGAACTGTCGACAAAGGAAAAGCCGTATCAACTGACGTTGTGTTACGGTGGGTATACAGAAGGACAGGTCGAACAAAAAAGTACTCGTACAGCAATCTATAATGCGACGGCACTGTTCACACTGATTCCGAACGTCGATCAAGTCAACATGACGATCGAAGATGCTTCGTATCACTTCACGAAACAAGAGCTACGCGATTGGTATGGAAAGGACTTTACGGCGTACGATAATGAAAAAGCCTTAAAGGCATTCACGAAGCCTTTTATTGAGGATGAACGGAAAGTAAAAGAAATACTAAATTGAAACGAAAAGTGGAAGTAGATGAATTGTTCATCACTTCCACTTTTTTGATATTGATTATTTTCCCGGCTTCGTCTTGTAGAAGCTGTAGAAGACACTGATCAGGATGACGAGGACGATCGTACCGAGCGACATCCAGATTGGCATTTTGTAGACGTCACTGAAAATCATCTTCGCTCCGATGAAGACGAGCATGAAGCTTAAACCGTGTTTCAAGTAGTAGAAACGATCAATCAAGTTCGCGAGGACGAAGTAGAGACTACGAAGTCCAAGGATTGCCATGATGTTCGCATAGAAGATGATGAACGGATCACGCGAGTACGCGAAGCTTGCAGCGACTGAGTCGACGGCGAAGACGATATCTGATACTTCGATGAAGAGTAGGGTGATCAAGAGAGGCGTGAAGAACAACTTCCCATCAATTCGTTTTGCGAACTTACCAGACGAGATGTCTTGTGTGATCGGTAAACGTTTCTCTAACCAACGAATCGTTCTGTTCTCTTCGAGCGACGTCTCTTGACCGATATTCTTGTACATCATCCAACCTGTGTAGACGAGGAACGCTCCGAAGATGTAGTACACCCAAGCGAAGTTCTCAAGTAGCGAGACACCAGCGACGATGAAGATGACGCGGAAGAAGATTGCGCCGAGAATACCCCAGAACAAGACTTTGTGCTGGTACTTCAATGGAATTGCGAAGTACGCGAAGACGAGTGAGAAGACGAAGACGTTATCAATCGCGAGAGCCTTCTCGATGAAGTACACACTCGTATATTCGACAGCAGCGGCGCTACCTTGATCAATATAGAGCCAGCCTCCGAAGGCGACAGCGATCGCGATCCAGACGAACGTCCATGTCCAAGCCTCCCGAAGCGAAACTTCATGTGCCTTGCGATGAAAGACTCCAAGGTCAAGGGCGAGCATGATGAAAACGATGGCTAGAAAAGCAATGAGTAGTGTCAACAGCGCTTCCTCCTTTGAAGTAATTTGTTATCTTGAATTTATTATAAGTTCATAAGAACTCAAAAGTAAAGAGGTAAGTGTGTTCTTTTTTGAAATTGTGAACAAAATCCGCCAAAGGCACTGCTCATGCGAACAGTGCCTTTGGCGGATTACGTGAGTGGTAGAGAATGCAGTTCAACATACAGAGCGAGCGTATCGATGATTGTAGCCGAGCTCATCGTACACTCATGCGATCGTTAAACATGAAAATCTTCTTTTACTGCTGTTCGAGACGACGTGAGAAACCAGTCAAGATGACGGCAAGAATGACCATGATAGCGCCGACCCATGGCGTGTGGACGAGTCCGATCGTATCGGTGACGAGACCACCGATCGTTGCCCCAAGTGCGATTCCGATATTGAAAGCTGCAATATTTAAGGCAGAGGCGACATCGACTGCTGCTGGGACGTATTTTTCAGCCAACTGGACGATATAGAGTTGGAGTCCAGGGACGTTCATGAAGGCAAGAAGTCCCATTAAGATGATCCCGATGATGCCAGCGACCTTGAACGGAATCATGAATGAGAGGGCAATCATGACAATGGCATGGATGATGAACATATAGAACAATGCTTTAATCGGGTTACCATTCGCGAGTTTTCCGCCAACCGTGTTCCCGATTGCGACGGCGATTCCGTAGACGAGCAGAATGATACTGATTAAGCTCGGACTGATTTTCGTGACGTCCTGCATGATCGGCGTTAAATAAGTAAACGCGACGAACGTCCCACCGTAACCGAGGGCAGTGATTAAGAAACCGAGCATCAATCGTCCGTTCGTCAATAGTTTGAACATGTCGGAGAACTTCGCAGGTGGTGATTGTTTCAAGTCTTTTGGAATCAAGAAGAAGCTTGCGATGATTGCAATGATTCCGAGTGCAGCAACCGCGAAGAACGTCGCGCGCCAGCCGAACGATTGACCAATGAATGTACCAAGCGGGACACCCGTGACGGTCGCGACCGTCAGACCGGTAAACATCAAGGCGATGGCACTTGCTTTTTTATGCTCCGGTACGAGCTGGACAGCAATCGTCGCACCAATCGAGAAGAAGACGCCGTGCGAGAAAGCGGTAATGAAACGGGCGACGATCAACAATTCAAATGTCGGTGAGATCGCGGAGATCAGGTTACCGGCGATGAAGACGACCATCAACGCCATCAGTAACGTTTTCCGATTCATCCGGTTCGTTAGTGCCGTCAAAATCGGTGCTCCGACGGCGACACCGATTGCGTAACCAGAGATGATGAGACCAGCGAGTGTGATACCGATATTCAAGTCACCAGCGATTGCTGCGAGCAGTCCGACGGGAACGAATTCCGTCGTACCGATCCCAAAAGCGCTGATTGCTAGAGCGAGCAGGGCAAGTCCGCCGTTTCTTGGAGCCTGTTCCTCCTGTACCTGTTGATTTAATTGATTCATGGGGATTCCTCCTAAAAATGATTTCAGTAGGGATCGTGTTCAGTGGGCCCGCCGAACGTGATCCGATTGACATGACCCCAGCATAACGGGGGTGTTTCCTTTCGGGAAGTACGTACTTTAAAGTGCGATAGGCACTAAAAAGTACCCTACTCCTTCTTTTAGATGCAAGGTCTAAAAGGAGATTGTACTTTCCGTTGACAATTGCTATCATATAGCCAGCCAATCCGCTTGGGAAGTACGCACTTTCAAGTACGATAGGCACTAAAAAGTGCCTATGTTCTCAACGGAATCTCGAAAGGATGGATCATATATGGCATACAATATCCCGGTCGAAGCAACACTAGAAGTCATCGGTGGAAAGTGGAAGGTCGTCATCATGTGTCATTTGATCAAAGGTGAGCGTCGGACGAGTGAGCTCCGTAAGCTGATGCCGACGATCACGCAAAAGATGCTGACGCAACAATTACGGGAGTTAGAAGAAGACGGTATCATCATCCGGACGGTCTTTGAACAAGTCCCACCGAAAGTCGTCTACTCGTTATCCGAGTACGGCTGGTCGCTGAAGCCGATTCTTGACGCGATGTGCGCATGGGGTGAAGGACATATCAATTTGACAGGCGGAGAGGTTGTTTCGTCTTAATCGCCAGAAAAAAGGTTCGACATTATGGTCGATCCTTTTTTTGCGCTCAAATTTTCTGGAAATAAATAAGTTGTACAGTAAGTGATCATTAGAAAAATCTTTTATTATATTTACTCCATCAACTGTGAAAAATCCTTAAATTTTTTGGGCGGTTTTTATCAGATATCAATAAAACAAGTCAATAAAGTACTAGTATTGAGAAATCCCTTGATAAGAAAGTCATGAATACAACATGATTGATTTGAGTCTATAGGGCAGGTTCCTGATTTTGGAATATTTGTTACGATCAAGTGGAAGAAAGTTTTAATTTTCTCTTTCAAGAACTAATGCCATGTTTCATCAGAGTGAATGACTTTCTATCTTGACAGAGAAAGGAGGAGTTCGGATGTCTGCTATGTTCGTGTCGTATCAATTATCTTTGGAAGAAAAGTTCTTCAACATGATCGAAAACAAATGGTTCTGGATGGTTTTCGCTCTTGTCATTTTAGTAGGAGTATTCGCATATGCGTTCTATTGCACGAGCCGAGGTTATAGCTTTAATGGAAACGTAAAATTAAACTGGCCAAAGTTCTGGCAAATGGGAATTGGCTGTAAAGCCTCGTAACGTACTTAACTGGCGGGGGCTCCTTGAGCTCCCGCTTCTTTCAGGAGGTAGAAACATGATTGAAATCGATGGTTTGAAAAAATCATTTAAAAAGAATCGCGTTATCGATGCGTTATCAGCATCATTTTCTTCAACGGGTGTCTCTGTCATAGTTGGAACAAATGGCAGTGGAAAGACGACACTATTGAATATGTTGACGAATTTGCTAGAAGCTGACGGTGGCGGCATTCGAATTGATGGTATTACACCTGGTAGTCAGGCATACAAATCTAAATTTTTCTATCTTCCTTCTGACTTTTATTTACCAGGCTACATGACTGGTAAGGAATATGTACAGTTCGTTTTAAGTCGATATGAGACAAGTGAAGAGGATAAAGCTCCTCTTTTAATGGACTTACTCGATTTGGCGGACGGTCAAAATAAAACCATTGAGTCGTATTCCTTTGGTATGAAGAAAAAAATTCAAATTGTCGCAGCCATTGCTGCCAATACTGACTATATAATTGCTGATGAAATTTTCGGCGGACTTGATTTTGATACGTCTTTGCTCGTTCAGGAACTGTTTGCAGCAGTCAGCACGACGAAAAAAGTGATTATCGTCTCTCATGAACGAAATACGATTGATCGTTTTCCCGAAGATATACGACTTATGAGACAAGGTTCACTTGTCAATTTTGAAGGAACTCCAGAGGAATTGACGGATGTTATTAAACAAGAGGAGGTCTTACGTGAAAAGCTCGACATCGTCAGCAAACATTTTATGTCTACTGAAATTCTTCTTTAATGATACGTTTCATGGACTTTTCAATCGTCCTTTTTTTAAAAGTCGGATGAATCGGTACGTGTTAGGTATTCTTCTAATGGGTCTCTATCTTGGATACTTTTATCTAAACATGGTTCAGCTCTCCACCCTATCGAATAATGCAGTGGAAGCAGATGAGACAACACGATTGCTGGCAGGGAAGATGACGCTCAGCAGTTATTTTAATGTCGTCTTTATTTTAGGTACCTTTATGTTCGTTTTAATTAATGGAACCGTCTCATTGAATCGGAACTCTTTATTTTTTGCGAAGACACTTCCATTCTCAGAAAGAGAAGTCAATATCAGCCAGCGATTATTTAAACTCTCTGTTGCCCTAGTCTTTTTCGAATTTCTGATGATCATTGTTGCACCAGCACTGAAACTAATTCCTATGCGCTTGGGAACGGCACTGCTTGTTTTACTAACACTCCATACTGTATTCATCAGTAGCTTTTGGTTATTGGATTGTCTCCATGCAGCAGTATTGCATCGTTTATCAGGTATGAAGCGTACTATTTTCAGTTTCATTCTTGATCTAGTATTAGTGGGTCTCGTGACACTTCATTTATTAAAAACACGATTTCAGGTTGATGTATGGGTTAGTACGTTACCGTATTCGATTTTAACGATCACGTTAGTTATGTTGATGACGAGTCTTGTCGTTGGCACGATTGCCTATACTCTTCATGCAGTTTTCTTTGCTCGAAACCATTTGTATGTCCGGCAGAATTACTTCAAGTTAGGATTGCCTGCTTTCAATATTGGTTTAGCGACTACTATGCCTGCAATCATCCGAAGTAAAAACTTTCTGTACTTTTGGGCATTACTTGGTGTGATGTCAATCGGAGCATGGTACCAAGTCGGGTGGGGGGGAACTTTTCAACTCTGGTTGTTCTTATTGCCGATACTTGGAGTAGTGACGATTACATATGCAGACGCAACATTAGCAGTTAGAAAGTTGTACGGACTGTACCGGATCCATCCCTTGATGGAACTCATGTCACTCCTTGCTGTCGCCATCATCTTGATGGCACCTGCACTATATGTCGGTATCATTGAGACAAACAGTTTGAATCCATATATGTATGGAATCAATATCTTTTTCGCGGCTACAATTGCAGGATTTTTATTTCCGAAATCTCAAAGTAATATCAATGAGACGATTGCATCCGTGTTGACGATCATTTTAATTGTCTTACTGTCTGTCCTCGTCAGTATCGATGGGGCATTGTATCCGACATTAGCGATCTTACTTGGTGTTTTATATCTCATTTTAAAGAAAGAATACGAGGTGGCAAAATGAAAATCACGAAATTAATTGGTGTTGGTACTGTTTTGTGGGCAATTATTTTTTTAGTCGATTATATTTATGAATTGTTTCAAATCAATGAAACGAGTGTCGTGACGACGATGACAGGATTAAAAATTACAACGGTAATGACAAAAGAAGAATTAAATACACACTTCGCGTTGACACTTCAAGCGCTTGTTCTCTATTTGGTATTTATCGTTTTATTCACATTGTTTGGTGTCTTCTTACAGAAGCGGCGAACGTTAGCGCGTCATGACAGCTGAGACAGGTTTGCATCTCATCAGCTATATTCTTCTGATTTTCATTGTCGTAGCGATACACGAAATGATCCATTTATTGTTCGCATGGGTGTTTCGACGGCGACCGACAGTGAAACTCGATCGATTTTTAACGCCAATCGTCCGCTATGAGAATAATCAGAATGACTGGCAAAATTTAATCATTGCTGCTTCTGCACCTGCGATTTTATTTTCGTTCGGTATTTGGATAGAAGGAGATGGCGGTGGATGGGTCTTAGTTAAAATTTTATGTTTATCAAATGTATTTAATTTTTTCCCGGTGACAACAGACGGCCAGATGATCATGTTATCTTGCTTAAGAATAATTAGAAAAGAAAAGCGCAGAAATGACGCTCTGTAATATTTGTGCATTTCCATGTAAATAACCCCTCATTCCTCGAGCGGAATGAGGGGTTATTTACATGGAAAAGATTCTAGCGAAGATAAATTTGGTGTCCGGCGTTATTTTTGAGCGATATACCTCTTTTGATCGAAATCATATTTAAATGCAACGATCATTAATGCATCACCCGTTGGATTTCGATACGAGTAGAGAAGCGTCGCCTGTTTTTCTCGGTACACGACTGTGCCTTCAGCATAGACTTCTCCAATCGTAGAGTAATCTTCTGTATGATGAAGCGTCATGACACCAAGTCCTATACCTGAAAGAACACAATCGACGTCAGCTAGCGTCATGCCGGGCTTGATCTTCTTTCCAGGTAAGAGTCGTTTCTTTGACGGTGTTTTAGGGATGTATTCCTTCTCTGCAAGGTATAAGGTGTGACCGTTTTGTTTCGTCTTGAAAATCAGATGCATTCTTTGCTTAAACCAATGATCGTCTGTTACTTCATAGGGATAAAAGGCAAAAGCGTACAAAGCATAGTCATCTTCAATTTCTCGTAATGCAGCTTTTTGTTTGAGTGTTGTGACGCCATGCTCTTTCTTTATGTATTTCCTATATGATTTTCCGTAGAGCGATTTTGCAACGTTTGTCGCAGTCATGCCGAGTTTTAGCTTCTTGTAAGACGCATACTCCTTTGTCGCTGCGTCGACAGAATGAGGTGCGAAAACAGCACCAATCATCGAAAGTGTGAACAGAAGCGCGAAGAGTACTTTCAACTGAACACGGTGTGACTTTTTCGGACGTATCATCATAATTGTGTCTCCTTTGATGAGCTTATTAAAAACCGTGCGATTCTTTTCGTTTGAGATACCAGAGTAGTCCTGTGGTAATGCAAAGACCCATCGCACCTAGTATTCCGATGTACAAGAAACCATTGAGATCATTTCCGATATTCTTTTGAAAAAAATAGGATGAACCAAAAATCGCAGTGGCAAGCATGAAAATATTGCGTAGATGGCGAAGTATTTGGAGCATTGTGGACAATCCCTTCTGATTCAGTTGTCTGCTCGACGGATTTCAATCGCGACAGTCGAGTCCTTTGCAAACGTCACTTGAATCGTGTCACCCGTCTGAATGTCAGCCGTGTTATCTATTTTGCCATACACGATCGTATCCGTTGTGACGCGAATCTTTGTCAAAGCATACTGTTCGTCCGGTTTTTGTTCGCTCGGAGCGACGAATAACGTGTCCCCTGTAATCTCTTCGACAACACGTGCATCGTTCTCGTGTGTACAGGAACCAAGCGGCATACAAAGGAATAGAATAAAAGCGAAAAGCCAACGACGCGTCGGCATGAACCAGGCACCTACTTTCGTCAGTTAATAGGGTTAGATGAAATCGTATTATTATATAAATTTTACCAGTTGTGACACCGATTGATGCAAATCAGAAAAATCTTTCTTGCTTTGAAATGAAAGGAATTCAAGCATAAACTACGTATGATTGATAAAATACCCTCATCTCGATCAGGGGAGGAATTACGATAAAGCTAGCCATCTGTACCTGCTACGAACCACTGGATGTTGTGCATATTAGAGTGATACCTCGTTTGGATCCGAAATCAACTGTAGTACTCATCAAAGTGTATGCATCTGTCGTCCACTCCAATCTTGATTTACGTTGCATCGTGCGCTGCCGGAACGGCTGCTGTTCGAATCGCAAAAGCAAAAGGGCTTCAGGTGACGGCTGTCTGTAATGGACAAAATGCGGAGCGGGTCAAAGCGCTCGGTGCCGATCACGTCATCGATTATACAAAGGACGGCTACGATGGATTGTTGCTGAAGTACGATGCCGTCTTCGATGCGTCTGGAAAGATTAATAAGACGAAAGCGAAACGGCACGTCAAACAAAACGAGTCTTTGTATCCGTCGCGGGATAAGGTGTGGCGAGAGAACGGAAAGAAGATATACACTATTTGAATAAACTGTTTGAAACGGGACGATTTAGAGCCGTCACGACCATATCTGTTCACTTGATGAAATCGTCGAAGCGCACCGTTATGTCGACACCGGGCGAAAATTCGGTAACGTCGTCGTGATGATTGCAGAAGAAATAAAATGATTCAGTAGCTTGGAAGTCATTGTTTTTGAGTGTTCATTGCTTGAGAAGAGTGTATAAATTACAAAGAAAACGAATGGAACATGACATCGTTTAGTATAGATAATATCATTCAAAAAAGACCTTCTCGATTGTATCAAGAAGGTGTTTGCTTTAGTTTCGCTTCGGCAAACTGATCGTCATATTCATTTACTGCCTGTATCATCTTGTTGAAGTCTTAAAATCGATTAGATGATAAATCGAAATTAATGCTTGCAGCTGCACGGGAACCATCAGCGGCTGCCATCAATAAAGAAGAAGGACCTCGTTTTTCGGTCTCTCCGGCAACGTATACCCCTTCGACGGATGTACGACCAGTTCCATCCGTTACGATGGCTCCACTCTCATCGAATGTACATCGTAATTGTTGAGCCAAACCGTTTGAACGATGGAATTTAGGAACGACGAATCCACCTTGTCTTGCAACCATTGTTCCATCTTCTAATTCAATATGTTCTAGAATACCTGCCTTTCCATGTAGGCGTTTAATTTTTGTGGTGTATGCTTGAATGTGATTACGATCTAAATCGTTCCGAACGTCTTCAGATAGTGCAAAACCATTTGTAAAAACAACTAAATCGTTCGACCAATTGAAAACGAGCTTTGCTAAATGGTGAGTAAAGGCTGGATCTTCGGCAATGACAGCTAAGGGTAAGTCTCGCATCTCCCAGCCATCGCAATAGGGACAACTGAACAAACTTTTTCCATAATACTCCTTGATTGTCTCCAGGGGAAATTCTTCTTGAATTCCGGTTGCGAGTAGTAGCGTTTCAGTTATATAACGATGCTGACTGGTTGAAACTTCAAACAGATGATTCTGATTATCTTGTTTTACTTCGATGACTTTTTCGTTGCAAATCGTAATGGACGGATATGCTTGTAGTTCTTTTAATCCAATCTCTCTAAACTCTGACGGTGTAATTCCATCTCGAGTGAGATAACCATGTGATTCTTGTGTGACACGATTTCGATTTGTAGCATCATCGAAAATCACAACATGTCTTCGGGCTCTTCCTAATGTTAAGGCAGCAGCTGATCCGGCGGCACCTCCGCCAATCACGATGCAATCATATACGTTCATGAACATTTCCTCCTTTTAGATAACAGATATTAAAGAGTCATAGTGTCTGTAATTAAAGCAAAAGACATCACTTGTTTCAAATGGATGATGTCTCATTAACTTGATTAGATAAGTCACTAATAAGCGTGTGTCTTAATGAATCTAAAAATTTGTGTTCAGCAGTTTCGATTGATTTCTGAATCAAGCAGTTCGGATTGTTGTTCAGACAAGCGTCAGACATGGATGGTACGCCTTCAATTGCAATGATGACATCAAGCAATGAAATCTCTTCCCAACTTGGTTTTAATTTGTATCCACCTGTAGCTCCAGTAGTCGAGATCACCATACCCGTTTTGACTAGCTTAGTTAAAATCTTCGAGAGGTATGTGGGTGAAACGCCTTGTTGCTTGGCTAACGAGGCTACACCAATATGATCATGAGGCTGATTTACAGCTAAAAATAACATCGTATGGAGTGCATAATTGGTTGCTTTTGATAATTTCATATTCTCACCTTAATTACAGACTTGATATGTCTATAATACCGATATTCGTACGAATATCCAAATGTTATCACTTCAAACTAATGAAAGAATGATTTATCTACAATCCACGACCACCTGCGGAAGGTAGTTTTTTAGTCGTTATCCAATATATGTTAAAATGAAATCGTATATTTTTTGATGGAGGGTGATAGAGATCATGAAACAACTGTTTGCGTTTGAGACAAAAACGGACTATGACAAATACGAAGCGGTCACGCATCGCTTTCAAGCACGGTTAGACGAGTATCAAACGATCTTACAAGAGAAGTATCAACTGATCGACGTGCCGAAAGGAATCATTTGGACGTCAGCGGAACTCGCGACGACCGTCTTCTCGGACATTCCAATCCCAGCATTTACGAATAAGGACTTAATTTACATATCACCAGACGTTGCAGAATGGCGAACGTTATTTTTGTCTCAACTCGATGGGAAGGACGTACCGCATATTCGAGCGTTTTATGAAACGCTCGCGGAAGATCACGTCTTGACGATTGCTGGTCATGAACTGACGCATCACTTGGATTTGTTCGTTGATGAATTCGACGATGAGAGAAAAGACGGAATCTGGTTCGAAGAGGGGATGTGTGAGTATCTACCCCGGAAACATTTGTTGTCGGACAAAGCATTCAAGCGAATTACGACAATTGAGACAGAGCTGGTCGAGCTCTTTCAGGAGGAGTATGGAGCGCGCTCGATTGATCAATTTGGGAGTGCCTCCTATGCCGGTAGTCTGTCGAGTATCATGTTTGATTATTGGCGGAGCTTTCTCGCAATCCACCATCTCATCGAGGAAAGATATGACGGGGACGTCTTACGCGTTTTCGAAGCATATCGGAACTGGCATGAGCAGGGGCGGATCGTGCCGCTCTCGACATACTTTAATCTTCAGTCGGTAAATCGCTAAGTTGTATTTGTAGTGGAGGAGGGCTTGTGAATCGTTACAGTATTCTTTCGTTATCTGCATTCATCTGTTTTTGTTTCTTATTTTTCTTGATGAAGAGCGGAGTCAGTCTGAAAGGGTTTGGAACTGTCTATATCCTGCTTCTGTTTATCGTTCCGTTAGTTGGTGTATACACAGGGTACAAAACGAAGCATCGAGTACTCAAGTGGGGATTCGTCGGCATCCATCTCATTACGTTCTGCATGATGTCATATTTGCTGTTACTGGCTTATGGTATTTCTGAGCCTTAAAAAGGTTAAACAAAAAGGTCAGTTGATTCCGAGTAAAAAAGAATCTTCTGACCTTTCATGATATGTAGTGTGAAATAAGAAAGCATCTCGTGATTTAGTTTCGCTTGGGCAAACTGGTCGTCGTGCCCATCTCGACGACGTGATCATCTTGAAGACGATACAAGAAATATTCCTCTTTTTGAAGTCCTTGCCCCTGTACTTTTACGGCAATCTTATAGCGTTTCTCTTTATCGCGGTGTTTGTCGTCATAAGCAGAGTGGAGGGAGACGACATGAGCTGGACCGTATTTTTTCTCGACATAGGTCTCAACTTTTGTGCTGACGTGCTGCTCGAATCGTTCATCGTATCGGACGTCTAAGTAAAACAGCAGTCCACCTAATAGGAGAAAGGCAACCAAAACGTTCATTCCGACTTTTTTCAATTCATCACTTCCGATCGTTCCACAGCATTAAACCTAGAAAAGCTGTTACAGATGATCGGAAGACGATACATCATAACAGCGATTGAATCATTGATTTAAAAATCTACATCATTTGAGTGATTGCTTTAGAGATCGACTCCAACTAATTTAAGAATGATGACGATTGTGATAGCTGAGAGCGCAAAAGAACCGGCAAAAGCAAGCTGTTTTTTCAAAAGTATCTCCTCCTCATGAAAAGGTTACCATTATTATGCCATTAAGTAATGTATCTGTAAAATTAATTCCAATTAGAACCGTGGATTTTCATCACAATGTTTCAGAAAGGAATAAAAACATCCTTTTGTTTCGTCAAGAAAGTGAGAAGATTAGTTGGAGACTTAAAAATAGTGATAGCGTGTCTTTAAAATCATGTAGTGATAGATATAATGTATTAAAAAGCATATGTGAACGTTCTGAACGCGTCATATAAATGAATTTTATTAGTTTTACACCAAGTTTAGTAATAGTTGAGGCTGTTGGGAGAGTAAGTAATCGTTTGCGACGTAGTGATGATAGGACAATGACGAATCGTTCATATGAAAGAGCGTCAACTGCCGACTCTCGAAGTCGACTTCTTCTATGTAGACAAGTTCTGCAGCGCCACCGGAGTGATGGAGAGGAAGCAGTTTTAAGGATAATCTCTCCCGTAAAGCGATGAATAACATGACTTCCATTTTATAAGTCGTCGAAACGGGAGAATCATTGTGAAGAATAACGGATGAATCGATGGAGAGATAAATAAGCGGATTCATAGTAGATAACGATACCGGATGAGTCATTTCTTTTTGAAGGTGTTGCATGGTGGACCTCCTTATAATAAGAACGTATGTTCATATTATGGAGTATGAATCCATTTTTTGCAATCCTATATAACGCTTATAGCCTAATGATGTTTTATCCATAATCGTTCGAGTTTTACTATGAAGTAGCGGAATATGCTTTTCGAAAAAATGCTGAAATTCTTATATATCTTGCGATAACCGAATCATATCCGTGCACCGGATCCCGTTTTCGATGATCACCTCTTCATAGTGTCTCAAGAAGAAGTTTAAATCGACTCCAACGATTCTGAATCCACATTTTTGGTAAAGTGCTAGCTGTCCAATGCTTGAATTGCCCGTCCCGATTTCAACGGTCGTATACCCCAGTGTTTTCGCTGTGCGAATCGCATGTCGTAAAAGATTTTTTCCGATACCTTGTCCTTGATGCGACTCATCTACTGCGATATTTACGATTTCTATCGTTTGAGGTCTTGTCGGGAGAAGTACATATACACCAATCCATTGGTCATTCCTTTCAGCGACAAAACAATAACCTCTTTTTGCATAGCTTTCGACTAACTTTTGAGACGGGTCCGCTGCTAGCAAGAGGTCCATCGGTGGATTTTCATGGACGGATAATTGTCGGATGTTCATATTCATTCTCCTCACGGATCGATTGATATATGTTTGTCTTAGGCTTCAGTTTCACTCTGCTGCCACAATAGCTGATGTAGAAGCGTTACGAAAGAACCTGTGAACTTCTGTCCTTCTTAAGAATACAAAACAGCATGTAAGAAAAAAAGTCGTCATCCGTATCGAGTAACGGAAAACGACTTTCTTTTGTTAGATTAAGATCATGATCGTTTAGTTAGACGGGAGAAGCTTTACGACATGCAAGGTGGATTTTTTCCCATTCGTGATGGAGTAAGTGAGTTTCCCATCTTGCAGTAGAGGAAACGATACCAGCTCTTCAAAGTCCGTCAGAGGAGCGACGGTCTTCGCTTTTAAGTCCGCATATATCAACTGATGGATGCCTTCTCGGAAGACGATTTGTGTGTTCGAAAGGAATTGAATGCCGTTAATCAACGTCTGGGCACTGGAAGCAGAATAGTTCAGCGTCTGTTCGTCTAATCCGATGGGTTGGAATATGGCGTCGCCTTCTGTGCCGAGAGCGAAATAGGTGCCACTACGAGTGAAATCAATTAATCCGGACATCTCTTTTTTGTAGGCACCATCCAGAGTTTCAAGCACACGGACGTTCTTTCCGTTGTTAAAGTGAGACGTGTATAAGGTCACGCCGTCATCGCTATCGCGGTGCTCGTATGTGAATAGACCGTCTTGTACCTTTCCTGTTTTTAAGATGAAGGACTGGAGTGGTGTGATCTTTCCGGTTTTTAACGAATACGACTTTAACGTGGAAACCGTTTTTTGTGCAGTCGCTTCTTGCGTGATCCAGGACGCACGAGTTGACGTGACATCGATTCTCGGAGGAGATGTATCGAAGCGACTTTCGCCAGTATCCAGCGTTGTCACCTGATTCGTTGTAATTCTTAGTTGACGAATCGACCATTTCACACCTGTCTTTGTCGGCTGTTCCGTTTCGACCCATAGTAAAAACGCACCTGTACCCGTCATCATCGGGATTGCATTCTTCGTCGCATGAACAATTTTGTTATGCTGTCGTTTCGTATCGTATGTATAGATGACACTCTTGTTTTCTTGTAGGTCAAAGTAGAAGATCTGGTTTTGGTAGAAATACTGTGGATCGATCGAGACACGGTGTTTGCTCAGTAATGAAGAAAGGTCGTACGTTTTCGTTTGACCTAACGTGACGCGCTTCGTTTGCTTTTCTAATTCGATTGCTTGTTGGTTATTGGAGTCGGTCGTTGCTTTCTTCAAGGAAGTGTTTACTTGTTCAGGTGACGCGATATTTTTTTGTGCTACACGCGGTGTCGCTTGTTCTTCCATCATGGTACAACCCGCTGTCGTCCAAACGATGGTCGAGAGGAAAAAGACGGATGCGAATCGATGTAATTTCATATCGGATAGCTCCTTCGAAGATTTTCGGAAATGTAGTTCATTGCTGTACCTCATGTGAAGAGGGACTCGGACGACGGGTGTAAAGAAATACGAGATACCACCACTTTAATGTGTAGGCGAATAAGAAGATACACATCCATGCCCACGATCGCAGTGTCGTCAATCCTTCGTAAAAATGTCTGAATTCTGTAATGTCAAGACGGTACAAAGAGTTCCAAATGAATAGTGCATACAGGAAAAGCATCGCTACCACCGCTCGGATCGACGCTTTTCTCAAGGCTGGATGCTTGATCGCGACGAAGATTGCACTGATAAGCGTGATGAAAAAGAATGCGTAGGAAAGTACCCACATGTCATTGGTTGGTCCCATATGTATTTTCCTCCTCAGTTAATCATGGATGCGTCTAGACGATCGTCTAAACAAAACAGAAAGAATGACATCAATCAGTAAGCCAATCAAGAACCAACTGATCAAGGTCAGGATGTAGATCAGAAAAAGTGGGACATGGAAGGAATCTAGCCATGTTCCAAGAAAGGATTGTGATTCAAGAAGCCAGAAAACAGGGCTCGTCAGAAACAACAAGATGTTTTTATCATCGTAGCCGAAGGCATTGAACAGACAGACAACAAGTGAAAGTAAGGGAAGCCAGAGTCGAAAACCTTTACGCATTATTATTCATCTCCTGTTTGAGTGAGGTTGGTTTTATCGGACCTGAATCAAAAAGGCGGATAGACCGTCACCATGTTCGTTCCATCCGGCAACGACCTCATAGGTATACGTACCTTGAGCAGACGGTGCGCTAAGAATGTCGTTTTTTAATGAAACCTGTTCACTTTTCGTTTTCGAATCCCAGCGTACGACTTCGAGCGAATCGGGTTTACGATCAAACGAGAGATGAATTTTGTCAGAGGGTGAGACGATGACGGGTTTACTTTTTTCAGTCATGTGTAAAGCATCCACATAGATCATGTCCGCACATTGAGCACTGAACAAACTGGACCAGCAATAAGAACCTTGGACAGTCGGAATTGGTTTACCGTTTACTTCGACGTCGGGGTCGTAGGGTTCAATACGGAATGGCTCAAAATAGATGAAAAAAGCAATCACGACAAGTAGTGAACCAATCAAAATGAATTTAAGGATACCAACTCCTCCTTTATTGAATAAATAATAGTGTTAAATCGGAAATTAAAATCAATCAAATCATGTATCGTGGAGAAGAATCCTTACATAGAATCATTTTCCACAAAAACTATAAAATCCCTTCAAATGGATGAAGGGATTATGAATGAGGCACACGTGTCTCTTTGAGATGACTAGGTTTTGGGGAAGTCATGTTCCTTTTACGAAGAATAGAGGAATCAATGCTTCTCCCAGTGGGCTTGATAATCGAGAATATATTGACTTAGGGGAATCGGCTCAGTACCAGTCACCTCGCGGAACTGACGGTTCGTTCGTTTCGTGAGTCCAAGACTAATCGGGAGGTGTAACATGATGACTTCATTGACGTAGCTTTTCGGATATCCTTTTTGAACCATCTTCATTTGGAAGAATGGAATCGAAGGGTTCGTGTAACGGATCGTCTTTCCTAAGAGTAGCGTCATCAGACTTGCGATTTCATGGAAGCCGAAAACTTCCTCGCCATGCAACGTATAGACACGATTGAAATAGGGGGCAGGATGTTCGAGGCAATGGATGACGAACGTCGCGATATCCCGGATGTCAATCATGCTTGTCTTCCCAAGACCAGCGGGCGTAACGATCTGCTCGTGAAAACGGATGTCATCACGCATGAAGAGATTCAAATTTTGCATGTAGTATCCGGGACGGATGATCGTAAACGAGATACCGGTCTCTTGAATGATCTTTTCGATCGTATGGTGAGGTGTCAGCGGAAAGACTGGAACATCCTTGAACGAGAGATAAACAATGTGCCGGACTGAGGTGAAGCGCAAATAGCGCAGAAAGAGATGGAACTGTCGTGTTGATACTTGGGACGGATACATCAAAAAGAGTTGATCGACGCCTTTTAACGCTTGTGAAAACGTTGAGATATCGGCGTAGTCCAGGTGACGATAGTGAAAAGCATTGCCGAATTTCTCTGAAGCAGCTGCTGGGTCGATGACAGCCGCATGAAAGGGAATATGTCGCTTCATCATTGCATGACCGACGGCTAGTCCAACGTTTCCTGTGAATCCTGTTACTAAAATCGTCATGTGTAACGTCCTTCCTGTACACTTGACTGAACTGCTGTTTGATGAGAAGTAAATCATGATATGTCTAAGAAAAAGTGAGGTGGTAAATCGTCCGCTAATTGCTTTATCGTAACTTGATTGAGCGTATTAAAGAATGAAATCAGTGCAACATCTAATAGTTGATCTAACGCACATACCTGATAACGCGTTCCCGGAAAAAGCGGACGTTCGAATAACGCGACGACATCTCCGACCCGGACAGTATGACTCAATGGGAGGAGTTGAACACCGCCTTCTCGTCCAGCACGGGTTCGTAAAAGACCTGCTCTTCCTAAAATTGAAATGATTTTCGTGAGATGCTCGTACGAGATGTTACATTGAAGCGAAATGTCTCTCGTCTTTACGTATTCTCCTCTTCGTGTCATCGATTTTGAGGTGTGTGCCAAAAAAAGTAATGTCAGTAAGCCATGTTCCGTAGCACGTTTCAACCGCACGACCGCATCTCCTTTCATTTTTGACTGACGATGATATCAGACAATCAAGAGACAATATCGCGTCATGGAGGAAAAGGGCGCTTTCGTCATGTAAACATGCGTGTAGGAATCATCGAATGTGATCAAAGCAGAAATGAGGTGGGCGCGAATGTACCGACAGGAGAGGCTTCGCCGTTGAGGCGTAATCAGTTCATCTCTTCGAGAATCGAAGTCGAGCAACAATTGCAATGGGTACTCTGTGAATATCGTCACCTGACAATGAATGCCGAGCCGGTGATAATAATCGACGATGCATTGACGAACGAACAGTGCTCGTTCATGAGTAATCATATGCTTTGCCCTCCTCTTCATTTACCCAATCGGATAGGTGGTCTTTTATATATTGCCGAAGGGTGATCGGTCGTTCACCAATTAGTTCTAGAAAGTGGTTATCCGTCTCATCCGCTAGACCTAATAAGATCGGCACATGAAGTTTGATGATTTCATTGGTTTCTTCGTAAGACAATCCATGTTGCATCATAAAGGACCGGAAAAAATCAATAGACGGGTTCGTATACATGATCTCTGTTTCAAGTTCTTCTCCGAGAAGCCGGGCGACTTCGTAAAAATTGTAAGCCGCTTCACCGCTGATCGTATAGATTTTATTGAAGTGAGTGGATGGGTTTTCAAGACACGTCATCACGACGGTCGCTACGTCACGGGCATCAATCATGCACGTCTTACCAATTCCTGCCGGTGCGAAGAGGTGTGAATGATCTCGTAACATATCTCGCATGAACATGTTTAAATGCTGCATGTAGTAGCTAGGACGAATGATCGTGTAGGGAATGTCGGTTTGGCGAATGACGACTTCAATACGATGATGTGGCGTGAATGGGAGGGATAGTGCGTCTTTGGCTGAGAGGTAGACGATGTGTTGTAGGGCAGTCTGTCTGAGATAATGAATAAAATATTCGAATGTCTCCAAGTCCGCGTTTGCAGGAAATTCGAGAAAGATTTGATCGCATCCTGCGAGTGCTTCTACGAACGTCGAGGCATCCTGGACATCGAATCGACGAAAGTCAAAATGCTCTCCATATAATTCGGAAGCGGCTTGTGGATCGGATACCCCAATGCAAAAAGGCTGTTCTTCCGTGCGCATACGTTGGCTGACGAGCTGCCCGATCGGTGAAGAAAAGTCCGTAATGAAAATCATGGGAAAATTCCTTTCCTCTCTTAGATGAACGAGGCATCACTGATGTTGGAAAGTGGTAAATAAAATACTTGTATTAGTTATATAATACCCTAATTATCTTTCAAATACCGGATAGATGATAGTTCCTGCTAAAAACATAATTAAGTATTCCATTTATTCAATATATGAACCTTAATATTCAAAAAAATTAATTATTAATACTTATGTTTACATATCTAGGTTTATTATGAATATTACTCGACGTATTTTTCGTGAAAGCTATTGTAAAGTTCCGCGTATGTTTCCTTGAGTGTCCTAATCGCATTCACGTCTGTTCCGATGACATCCACTACATCAGTCGACACATACAAAAGGAAATCCGAGTCAAAGAAGACTAGGTTTGTTCGTTCGTTTAACGAATAACGCGAATAGGATGAAAAGAACAGCGGTCATCGCTAATCGATAGGTCAGGGATACTTCCAAGGCGACGGGTGTTCCTTGGATTTTGACAGCAATGAAGTTCAGTCCCCAGACGATTAAACAAAATAGATACATGAAGTATGTCATAGCAGGTCCTCGTTTACGTAGTTTACTTCCAATTCTTTTCCTGTATTTCATCTTACCAAAAGTAGAACGTTAAGAAATTAATTTCGGTATAAATAGAAAAATCACTGACCGTCATATGACAGCCAGTGATTAAGTAGTAATCATAATTTGATTTTAACGGTATAGAGAAAACTAGTAAATCCTGTTTCTACGTTCATGACAAAGGTATTCTCAGTCTTCGGTACGATGTAGATGACATCGATTTTTGAGTGTAAAGGAGCATAGTAACCTAAGCTATCTGAATAGGCTTTTTTGTTATGATTGATTGTTTCTACAGGCGTGTAGCTTTTCTTTTGACCGTCAATCATTGGGAAAGTAAACGGTTTATAGTCGATGTAAGAGTCAGCTGAATCTTCACCCTTTACTTGCATCTCAAGTCTGACGGACACGGCTTGTTTATTTTGCGGAAAATCTTTAAGTTGAATACGTTTCGCCGAACTGACCATGAATCCACGTTGCTCCAGTAATCTTTTATCGCCAGGATAAGTTTGGAGACCACCTTTATTCATCAATTCTTCGATGGCATCTTTATTTGTTTTTTTCGACTGCTTTTTTTGTCCGGTCTTCACGGTGGTTGAAGTAGCATTCACAGCATCGACTTCAATTTTGACGGTCGTCGGTTTCGCAATGGCTTCGCTTGTCGCGAGAAGCACATACGTATTTTTATCACTTGGAACACGGAACACAAGATCGACGCGAGAAACGAAAGGTGGGAAATAGCGATAGCCGTCCTTCCATACATCTGGATTTCGGTTCTCATAATCGACAGCTTCGTATACGTTTCCGTTTGTATCCTCTAACGTGAATAGATTTGGCTTATAAATAGCATATCCGTCATCTGCGTCTTTATCTTTGTAGTTTTCAAGGATGACGGGAACGGTGACATATTGTTCATTATCAAGAGTTGGTAATTTCAACTCTTTTGGAGGGGATGAGAGAAGTTTATTAACATGAAAAATATTACCTTGTGTTTTAGGATCTCCCGGATAAGTTTGAACGACACCACGATTCATCAGTTTATCGAGATTACTCGAATTGACTTTCTTCGAGGATGATTTTTTCTTTTTAGACTCATTTACATCTGCCAATTTCGTACCTGTCGTCTTGATTGATGGTGAAGCTGTTTGCGCGGGTTTTGTTGGTGTCGGTCCTTCTTCGGTCGTAGCAAAGAAGAATAGGGAAGCGACACCGACGACAAGGGCACCACCGACTGCGGATAAGGCGAGTCGGAAACGTCGTTCCGTCGCTTTCGTATTCGTTGCGACGCTCCCGATCGCCGCGTTCGGTGTAATGCTGACGGCGCGTTGTGCCGGTAAGAGGGCACCGAGGACGCCAGTTATCATTGGAATCAATAACATGATACTCAAGAAACCAAGTTCGCTAGTCGGGAACTGGTTATAGACAAAACCGATCATTGCAAGGGCGATCAATAAGCCAATGATTCCGGCGAAAAGTCCGGTCATCAATCCTTCACTTAAGACGAGCGTCCTGATTTGACCGTTCTGCCAACCGGTCGCTTTTAAGACAGCGAGCTGACTCTTTCGTTCGTTAACGTTTTGCCACATAATTTCGGTTGTCGTCAGGATGGCGATGAGTAAAGCGACGCCCATCGCCACGTAATGCATCGTGCCAACTTCCAGCGCGACATATTCACCGAGCCACGTCGCGTACAGGACACCTTTCAGTCGAAAGGTGATGAACAAGAAGAAAATAAAGAGACTAGTTGGCAGGGCGATTGCAATTGTTGAAAGGATCGTCCGTTGCCAATACGTCACGAGCTGGTTGATGCTCATTCCGAGGACACCTTGCGCCCGGACGAAGCGTCGTCCTTTTGAGACTTCACCAGAGCGCATGCTCTCGAAAGGTTGAATCAGGCGGATGAGCGTCATCGGGACGAGCGTACCGCCCCAATAAATCAATAGACCAGCGAGCCCGATTAAAAGGATCCGCGTAAGCCCAATCGGATGATCCGTCGTCAGCCAGAATGAACCAAGAATCGTCCAAGAAATCAAGGCGACGAGTGTGCCGAGCAGGGTCGCTTCGAGGAACAGCAGTTTTGAAAGTTGACGCGGACGCCAACCGAGCGACAGTAAAATTGCGAACTCTTTTTTTCGCGCATAAAGTAAGATGATGTTCGAACTAAAGACATAAACGAGCGCGACAGCGATGACGCTCAAGATAATACCACTCATCCCGACTTTCGCTTCCTGGAAAATTGCCATCGATGAACCAAGTTTGATCCACGGTTGCTGGACCCAGCCAAGTGCTGATTCACCTTTTAATCCAGGGAGGTATGTCAGCGCGAGTTGTGGTGAGGAGCCGAGCGTAACATCCGTAATCAAACCGGTCTTATCCTCGATCTCTTGAGCGACAGATTTCAACGTTTTCTCACTCGTTGCATTCATCGTCTCAACACCTTTGACGTTGACACGAATGGCGGAAATTGCTTTATCACCTCGTAACTTAAAGGCAGCGTCAAGTGTCGTCAGCATCGATGGTGGTTTTGTCAAGAAATCATACGGGTCATTCGTAGGCTTAACTTCCCGAACCGGATTGACCGGTTTTTCATTCTTATCCATGACCCATTGGGCTTTCGCGGGGAAATAGGTCTCCATCGGCAGTTCTGTCAACGGATCCTTCGAGATGTTCAATTTTTTTGGATCAAAGACACCAATAAAGTTCAAATGCATTTTCGGAACGTTTTCTAGGCTACCTGTGCCGTCACCGAAGATACGAGCTTTTCGATACATCGATCGTTTCGAAATCAGGACTTCTTTTGCAACCTCTTGAGGCGTTACTTGATAAGTAAATGGCCAACGTTTTGCAAACGGACTCGCAATTGTTTGATACTCGACGGCTGATGGTTTTAGATACATCCAGTCAAAGCTACCAGCAGCATTTTCTGGAACCTTATCTTCAAGAATATTCTTTACGAGTTGTTTTGACGCTTGCTTTGTCGAAATATAGTATTCTTTCGTATCTTTGACAGGAAGCGTCTTGAGATAGGATTCGCCACCTTTTTTCATGATACTGCGCACCGTTTCAGTCATTGAATCTTTGACGAGCGGGATATCGACTTTCTCGTAGCGATAGGTCCGCGATGCATTGACGTATTCCTGACTGTTCATGATCAATGGGATGTCCCAAACACCGTCACCATAATCGTTGACAATATCTTCTTTCGTGAAATAACGACTATGTGTTGCCTTCTTAGTTGCTTGATCGAGTCCTACCAATCGTGCTTCTGCTTCCGGATCAATCCCGGCAAGCATAACCGAACTCCCGTAACCGTAAATAGGAAACTCGCCTAATTCTTGTGGTGAAATATCTCGATTCAATCCGTCACTCTCAGGAGGGAACCATCCGGCTCCAGCAAAGAAGGAGTGAGACTCTGTTTCTTTTTTTAGTCCAGTATCTTGCATATCTTTGAATGAAATCTTATAAATGCCTGGCTCTTTGAAGTTATACGTATCCTTCACAGCATCTGTATTGTAGTTTCCGATCATCGCAATCGGTGCGGCGACTTCGACGTCTGCGATTTGCTTGATCGTCTCGTACTGCTTGCGGGTGATCCCGCCGTCGAGCCCACTCATGTAATTTGGCTCGAGCAGGTTCAAGTCTTCTGTCACGCTCCGACTGCCTTCCGGTCGAACGACGATATCGTAGGACGATCCCCAGCGTTTTTGCAGTTCATCGACGACCGTTCCATTGTTCGCTTGCGTCGTACCGATTAAATAACTAAGTCCTGTACTGACGATCAGGACACCGACGAGCAGCAGGATGAACCGCTCCTTGTTACGCCACCAAGAGTTCCAGATGAATCTCAGCATGTTCTCCACCTCATTTCGATTTGGTTAATTGAGCATTGCAAAAGATGCCTCAGGATAAGATATTCTTTTATCCATATATTTCTTTTTATTTTTCCATTATATACAAATAAAAGTGAATTGACTAAAAAATCTGTTAATTATGGATATTAGTTTTAAGGAAATAGAAATAGCACCTCACGGAGTAGGTGCTACATCAGGATTGACTCTTTAAACAACGCGTGGATTCCGTTTCCGCATGATGATTTCGTCAAACGAAACGCCATCGTACAATAAAGCATCAGGGATCATTTCAATGATTTGAAAACCGGCTTTCTTATAAGCTGCAATTGCTCGTTCATTGTGCGAAAACACTTCGAGTTCAAGTTGACTCAGCTGAAGTTCTTCGAAACAAAATCGAAAGATACACGCGATTGCCTCTGTCCCGTATCCTTGACCGGTCCAGGGGAGGGCACGCAGTGAAATCCGAAAGCCAGCGATTCCTGAATCCAAATCGATATCAAGTATCGAACACTCACCAATCATCTCACCCGACGTCAGGCAAATTGCAAAATCATGACGCGTCGCATCAGCTTGAATCGAGAGAATATGCTGTTCAATCTGTTCGAGCGAAAACGTCACTGTCGTTCCGGTCAGGTAACGTAATGTCTCATTTTGTGTTTGTTCGAAGAAGACGTGCGCGTCCGTCACGTTAATCAGTCGTAGAAAAATTCGTTCTCCAGTCAACTGCATGAATATCTTCCTTTCCTTCTCATGACGAAAGTTTAATCGTTTCATCGGTTTCGGTCGTAAAATATTGACGTTTCGTTCGGTCTTGCACGATGAAGACGATCAAGCCACCAATCAGGAGGAAACTAACTGAAGCAACGGTATACGTCAAGCGGATCGAGGTCTCGGCATATAGACCGATCAAGGCAGTCAGTAGAATGACACTAGTCGATTGTACAACGTGGATGCTACTGAGGAACCGTCCCATCAATTCGACCGGAATGTGTGTTTGAGCAAACGTCATGAAGCCAGTGTTTGCGAATGCAAGGGCAAAACTTAGCAAGAAAAAGCCGATCGCTGCAATCAAGAATGACGTCGCCGAGGCAAAGATCAAGTAACCGACAGGCGTCATCAGTGCCCCAAACTGGATCAAGAACCGGAGCGACAAGCGATGCGTAAAGGTTGCATTGACCGCGGAACCACAGATGATGCCGATTCCGGCGATACTGACGAGGAATCCATACGTACTCTCGTCCATCTGCAAAACGATCGTCGCAAACGAGGCTTCAAGCGAATCGAGTCCGCTCATCAAGACGATCATCAGCGCATAGAAGGCGTAGACGAGCGTGATGTAGCGCCGAGTCCGTGCAAACTGAAAGGTTTCTTTCCAGTCCTTAAGAATCACTCGGAGTGAGAAGGGGACTGCTGTAGTCGCCGCCAAGCGGACGTCAGGCAAGACGGACAATAAAGTGGCAGAACACAACAGTGCTCCCGCGTTGAGGACAATCGCCGTCTCAGGAGAACCGATTAAAAATAAAAAGCCGGCAATCGATGGTCCGAGAATGAAACCGGCCGACTGAATGAAATTCTTTAATGCATTGAACCGTTGGCGACTCGTCTCCGGAACGAGCTTCGTCATGTAGATCAATGAGGATGTCTCAAATAGCGTGTTACCGATGTTCAAGATGAAGACGAGCGCATAAAGAACATACAATGAATCGATCAATGTCAGTGAAAAGACGAGCACGGCGCGCCCGACGTCAAGCATTACGAGCAAGCGACGTTGATTGATTCGATCGACGACACTGCCGGACCAAAGACTCGTCAACAGCGCGGAGATCGGTAACAGGATATAGAGAACGGAGACGGCGAACGCCGATCCCGTTCGTTCGAGGACGATTAAATTCAAAGCGATGAAGTAGACCCAAGCTCCAATGTTCGAGACACCGACACCAAGTAACAGCAATCCAGGGTATTTCCAATTCGACATATAACACACTCCTTTTTTAATTGTGTTTTAAGCCAATAAAAAAATCCCACCTCCAAGACGTTGGTCTTGGGGACGAGACTGTGCGTGTCGTGGTGCCACCCCTGTTCGCGAAACCGTCACCGGTACCGCCTTCATCGGTACGACCGCTTTCAAACGGTAAATACCTGAGCTCGATAACGGGAGCACCCGTCACTATATCCCCGATTCGGTTCCACCGTGCTGCTCAGAGGCTTGGTTCGGTCAATGGCTGATGCTCCTTCCCACCAATCGGAGCTCTCTAGGAAAAGCCGAGATGACGTACTGTTCTCTTCGACGCGTTTGATTCATGTGATTTGTCTCATCCTAGCATATGCCAAATGAAACCGCAAAGAATTTTATCAAATTTTTACAATTATTGAAAATGATACATAGATATCAGAATTAGAAAAGTGATTGAATTGGTGAAAGATGTAACAGGTTGTATGATACATTGTCATGGTCACGCGTTCACTTTCAAGAAAGTCATATGAAGGAGGGAAAGAAATGAAACGTTTGATTTTTTTCATATCTCCACTCCTGGTTCTTACCGGAGCTGTCTTTTTTACGACGTTCCGTCCGATCGAGCAAGCGATCTATTTCTTAATCTTATTTTTACTGACCTGTCTGTCAGCGATGACAGTAGTGGAGCGACTCGTCAAACATCATGATGTGATCCGGCGACTGAACACAATCCATCCACTTACCGGGATCGTACTGGGTACTCTCATGCTTGCCGTATTCATTGGTAGTATCTTGTGGCTAGCACCTTCACTAACGCACCCAAGTCCCGTCGGTCTTCTCGTCTCGTTCCTCTTCATGTATGGCGGAATCTTAGTCCTCGGTTTCATCGTCAGTTGTTTCTTCGAAGGCATTACGCGTCAACCGAAGGATCAATTGATTCGCCCAGTCTTTCTGTTCATCGGAACAGGATATCTCATCTTGACCGTTTTCGGAATCTTGCAACTGTATCGTCAAACCGGATGACAGCAAACCCCACTGAAGTCATGAGACGACAGTGGGGTTATTGTATTTACTGCACTTTCAGTAAGAATCCGAATTGTCCGTCTCCTTGTTTCCAGCGCGAATTTAATTCATACGCATAGAGACCGGGTTCTGTTGGGGCGTTGAATTGATTTTTTTTCAAAGCGACGGGGGATCCCTGTTTTTGATCGTTCCATTGCGATAATTTCACGCTTTTAAGATCACCGGATAATTCGATACGGACGGATGCTCCAGCAGAGACAGTAACTGGCGTTTTTCTCTTTGCTAGATCAAGACCGTCACGGTATGTCTTATCGACACATTGACTGCGGAGTAAGCTATTCCAGCAATAAGACCCTTGGACGGTCGAAACATCCTTTCCGTTTGCCTTAACTTCAGGGTTCGGTGGCGCACCACGGAACGGTTCGAAAGCAATGAAGCAGACGACTAAGATGAGAAGAACGGCTAACACTAAGGTACGTTTCATGAGACACCTCCATTTGTTTTTATTTATTTTATCAAAATAAAACAAAGCAAGCGGAGGTGTCTTTCAAAAGAAAGGCTATTCCTTTCTTAAATTTCGAGAGTCCGTTTCCCATGACTTTACATACAAGAAGTCGGTTCGAACGAAGACGATTCCGTTCGTCATCGATCGAACGTTTTCGCTCGCTGAAGCACGAGAAGTTCAAGCATACGTCAAACAAGCCCGTAAATTCGGCAAGGTCATCTTGCTATCATAAGAGAAAACGAACAAAACGAGCTATCCTATTCTTGTTAAAGAAAGGGTGGCTCGTAGTCGTATCCATTTAAGAATTAGGCAAGATGTAAAAAAGCGTGACGATTGAGCTGACAGGCTCATCTTCCGTATAGTCAACAAATTCCTCTTGTGATTCATGAAACGTATAACGGTTGCTCGGAAAGAGTTCCGTTACCCAGGTCGGAACATGTAAAGAAAGAGGGAAAGACTGAACCCGCTCGAGTGGGAAAGGAGTCCCGTATGGATTCGACGTGTGGACATGCAGTGCGTCTTGTGAAGCATCTTCGAGGGCAATCGTCATATATATCTGATGTTCAATCTGTTTTTTCGCTAGGTGTTGCCGCATGTCCTGCAAAGCGCCCAACGCAATCCGAAGATGGGCTTTTCGAATACGAAGACTCGCGTTGCCGTGCCCATAAAAGTCAGGGTGTACATGCCAGTCGTTAAACCAATCGTCTATATCGATATAGGAAGGAGAAGAGAAGCTTTTGAACTCAAGTTCTAGATTTTTAAAATAACGGCGTTTACCGCGAAATTTTTTCATGGTTCATCGACCTTTCACGTATAAATTATTCTATTCTAGCATTATTGATCAAATCTTGTTTATCGAACGACCAATGATGCCGAATCGCCTCGATGATGACATCGGGACGATCCCAGTGCAACATATGTCCTGTACCCGGCACATGGTGAATGGTTGCTTGCGTCATCTCATGTAATAGATTCGTCGCCTGCTGACGGATGGGTGCTTGATCTGGAGGTAACGTTGCGACGTACAACTGAATGTTTGTTAGTGGAACATCCGGGAGAAAATCAAGGACATCATCATGGTGAAGCGCACGTATGATCGCAGCGGCCGTCGTACCGCGCGCATGCCAGTGGAATCGTCCGCTCTGGAACCGTTGCGTCATTACAAGAAGCGATGAGGCAGGAAATTCAAATCCGTATTAGGACTGTTCCGCGATTAGCGCCATCGCATCTGCCAGCATACGCTCGGTTTTTGTCGCAAGCTGATGATTGTACACGGCTTGATTTATCGACGGAAGAGGATATTCCAGAGTTACTCGTCATGCTTGCGCAACAAGACGTCAAAGTCTACGAGGTGCAGATTGAACGCCAATCGTTAGAAGAGATTTTCTTAGCGGTCTGACCGATCAGCCTCTGATTCCGTCTCCGGAACATCTTCGAGTAAAAGACGACCCCCGTCGTTCCACTGACCGTACATCTGATTCAGTTTCGTTTTTTCAATCAACGTTTGCAGACGTTTTTCATAGAGAGCGGGATCCTTACGTACACTTTGAATCGTATCAATCCGGATGCGTCGATAGAGCTCCGGGAAGTCATTAAACTGTTCATGGACGATTGGGTCTTCTTGTAGACGCGCCTGGATGGTGTCATCGATGACGAACGCATCCGCACGCATGTCTGGTAGAACCTGTCGTCCGGACGGTTGCATCAAGCCGAGGCGCTCTAAGCGACGGACCCGTTCCTTGTTCAGTTCGGTCCAGTTACTGTTCTTTCGACGCGGGGTGAACCGTTGCGCCGGTTCACCGTCTTCGGTCTTCTTTGCAATTCCATCAATCCAGCCAAAGCAAAGTGCCTCTTCGACGGCATCGAGATAAAGTAACCCATTCCCGACTTGTTTTCGACTGAGAATCACCCAACAGAAGGTCGCGTGATCTGCGTTGTTCGTCAGCCACTGTCGAAAGCCATCGCGATTGGTAAAGCGTAAGACATTCGTGATTTCCACGTTCGTTCCTCCATTTCAGATAGCAGTGCCCCCTCGACGTCACGCGAGGGGGCACTTTTTCTTTAACGTAATGGGTCATGATGAAAGACACAATTCCGACCACTCTTTTTCGCTTGATAGAGAGCGGCGTCTGCCTGCTGGATTGTCTGCAGAAAATTATAGCTCTCAGACGGTTGATGGGTTTGGCGAGACACACCAATCGATAACGTCACTTGTAGCGGTTCCGTCGCTGATAACTCATACGTTCGCGTGGCACTAGCTATACAAATTTGTTCCGCGATTCGACGCGTCTCAGGCAATGAATATTCCGGTAACAGCATCATGAATTCTTCACCGCCGAATCGCCCGAGCACACAAGAAGGGGGACAATAGGACGTAAGCAAGGCACTGATTTGTCGTAAGATATGATCCCCTCGATCATGACCGTATGTATCATTGACCTGTTTGAAATGATCGACATCGATGATCATGATTGAAAAGTTCATCTGTTGTGATTTATATCGTTGGACCGTCTCTTCTAAATGGCGCCTATTATCAAGTCCCGTCAACATATCCGTCAAGGCGAGACGCCGATGCATCCGGACTTGATGGAAGTGCCAGCGGACTTGATGCAGAATACTGTGTAGCAGGAGACCGGCACAGCCGTTTCCGACGAGAAATACCGTCATCGCCGTCACGTCATTCGGACGAACATGTTGAACGAATGGTAAACAAAGAATGAGTGCGATTGAAAAAATGATCGGAAACGAGATAAAGCGATCCGGTGCTTCATTTTGTAAGTATAAGACAACGATGCTGACGATTAGATACGTACCGACAAGCCAAAATGCATGATTGGAATGAAAAACAAACGTTTGAAGGGAAGCGAAGACGAGCGTCGTAATGAAGCCGCTACTGATGCCTCCATAGATGAAGGCGATGACGATTAAAGTAATCGACAAATCGAAACGAAATCCCTCATAGGTGATGGCATTGTGAATGACCCAGTAGCCGGCACCGGTTGCAAGAATGAGCACTAACAGATTTTTTTTCAGCCAACTGTCGAGCGTATTTCGGAATTGAAACCGCTTAAAAAAGAATAGAGAGATGAGCACGAAGAAAAAGGTTAAAGCGACGTTGAGGATGAGATGATTCAATGTATTCCACATGTTCGTGTTCCTCTCGAATGGTTTCTGAAAGATAATTACAATAAAATGATTTATTTAGTAAATATTTATTCTATACAACCAACGATACCCTAAAGGTGTATTAAAGTATCGTAATTACCTTATCTTTAAAAAAAGATAACAGGTTCTCTTCTAAATCAATAATACTCTGAGATTTTCTCGCGTGAAGACTCGATTAGATAATCAAGTGAGACGAAATTATGAATGAATGCAAACGAGCCAATTTCCTTGATGGATACCCCTAATCTCTCTGCATCTTGATTGCGGACATCTTCATTCGAGTGCAGAATTTCAAAACCTGCTGCTTGCATTCTCTCCCCGTCGAATTCGAGGGTGACGATATCTCCATCTTGCCACTCACTCTTTAATTGATGAAAGTGCATTTGGTACGCTTCGCTTGGAGGATCGACTTCAAACGCGATCCAGCCTTTTGGTGCATCGACTTGGAATGCCGGCGATAATCCTCCGCGTGACACGATGGATTTCATATGATGCCGATGTGTCATATGACGTAATAGCATGGTCAGACCACTCCTTTTCATCTATTATTACGCGACGGCGTCAGAATATCGAGAAAAATTTACAAAAGAGAAGGAAGAATCTTGGATTTTTCTGGTATACAACATTCGATTAGTCTGCACTGACCGTCTGCTTCGCTCGTTTACGTCCCGGTTTCGATTTATGCGGGAGAGATCGATGCAAGCGGTATCCTGCAAACATGATTGATTGAAAAATGAAATCGATAGATAATCGAAATCAGATAATGCATACCCTTTATTCCTGAAAAAGGAAATTTCAAATATCCCCTTATTGTATAATGAAGGTAGTCATATTGATTAGGAACACTTTTTAAAGGAGGGTATGATTGGATGAGAATCGTGAAGGTAGACCGATTGATAGTAGCATTGAGCATCTTTAGTGGACTTCTTGTATCCTTGGGTCGCTCGACGCAAATATATCCACAACAAATTAGTGGCAATGGGAATCTAGGGTTTCTTCCGCTTCTGTTACTTCTGTTACTTTTTCCGATTGGGATCGTTCTGATGTTGAAATGGATAAGAGAAGCGCAGTTACGTTTTTTATCCTTGATTGGTCTATCCACCAGCACGACAATCTATCTTGTGTGTGGCATCCTTTATCAAATCGAACAGTTCAGCCAGTATCAAGTGTTGGTCAAACAACAAGTCATTGCAGATCGTGGAACGATTGATGGGGACTATTTAACGAGTATTACGTCGATGCCTTCGCCCTATATGAACAGTCAATACTTTAACGGCAATACCTTCTTGATTTACTGGGCAAGCATCTTATTAATGGCGAGCTTGATCGCATGGTGGACTCGAGAGGAATGGCAAATGTCTGAGTCAGATTAAAAAATCGCGCGACATGATGTTACCAATGAACAACAAAAAGAGTCCTTCTCTCTCCTGTACCGTGCAGAAGAGAGAAGGACTTGCAAAGTTTTAGCGACTAGAAGTATTTAAAAATGATCGCTCTGCATCTTATGCAGCAATTGATCAAACGTTTCGTGGTCCTTTGATGTAAAGGCGCGGAAATAACGATCATCGATTTCCTCGATTTCAGGAGCGGACGTTTGGATCAACTTCGTTCCCTGTTCTGTCAACAAAACCCGCTTTTCTCGATTGATCCGTTTCCGGATGACGAGATGTTCAGCAAGTAATTTCTTGACCGTTTGTGAAATGGCGCCACTTGAGAGTTCAAGCGTTCGTTCAAGTGATTTTTGCGTCGCACTTTCTTGGTGATACAAGGTCATCAATAAATCGAATTGGGACTTCGAGAGTCCTTTTGGTTTCAACACATCGTTGACTTCTTTCGAATAACGGCCATGGAGTCGCTGAATGGCGTTCCAGTGCTGCATCGAGGATTCGAATGTGAAGGTCATATTTTTTCCTCCTCTTTCGTCACGCAGGGTTGAGCTTATCGAAGAAACGGATCAATTCTTCTTGTTGTCGAGCCGTCAAAGCGGCGAATTGTTCTTGTTGAAAACGTTCGTAGGCGGGCACCACTTCTTGTAGGATGGCTGTTCCTTTTTCCGTCAGCAGAAGATAGTTCGTCTTCCATTTCCGTTGACGCGTGATCAGTTGCCGGTCGAACAGTCGTTTGATTCCGTGTGAAATCGTGCCATCGGTCACTTGGATCCGTTCGGCGATTTCCTTCTGACTCGTGCATGAGGTCGTGTGTAAGCAACGTAATACTTCCAGATTCGTATGGGACAGATCCCAGTGTTTTAAGAAAGCGTTGACGCGCTTGATTTGTTGATTATGATAGGTCGCAATTGTATGCCAGCATGCCATTGGATATGTCTCTGTAGTTGTTGTCATGGAGAACCTCTTAAATATAGAATGTACTGCTGTTGAACTAGTTTCACCATACCATATTAAAAATATCTCATGCTACTAGTTTGAGCGAAAAACCATCACTTTCCATTATTTCGATATACCTATAAAAAAATCCTGATCGAATCAAATCCGATCAGGAAGTATACCGCTTGATAACGTGAGATACGAATCCTTCAATTGGAATCCATATTTCGTAAAGCACTTCTCAGAGACGCGTCCTTGTAAGGTGATCGTCGCATAGTCGCCACGAATGACAAAAGACTTAAATTTTTTCACAATGTCTTGAATCAAAGCCTCGAGCAACAAACCGCGTTCGCCAAGACCTTCTTCTCTGACATTGATTTCAATTAAAGAAAACGTACCATATTCTGTATTTTCCGTCTGTTTCGTACCTTCATAAAGAACGGTCAAATAGGATCGTTTCGAGACAAGCGACCGACTATTCGGTGGTTCAAGAATCGTAACGTAATAACTTAGTGAAGGGAGACGTAAGTTTCGAGTGACCTCAACAATCTGGCGTTGATTATTATATGCAAGCCCAACGATTTGTTCTTGTGGATGATTCGGCACTGTCAATCCTTCTTGCTTACAAACGGTTTGCCACTCGGCTTCTGGAATCCAGACAGCCTCTTCGGTTTTCGCTAAAGCTTTAAAGAACTTCACGTTAAACGGATGACCTCCTATATAAAATGACTAATCCCATCATGCCTGACGGGTAGATGAAAAACGAGTTACAATCTGACGACAAATTTGTCTTCTTTTGCTATAAGTATACCTTGAAATTTCGTTTTGAAACAGACTACATCTCGATGAATCTACTGTCTATACTGAATGTATCAAGTCAGGAGGCGAGTATATGAAAACAGTCGAAGGTCCATTTTTCCATGGTACGAAAGCGACACTTCAAATCGGTGACGAATTAAAGCCGGGACATGCATCGAATTTTCGAGAACATCCGCTTCAACATATTTATTTCACGGCAACGCTCGATGCAGCGAAGTGGGGCGCGGAGCTCGCACAATCTGACGCTCCAGAGCACATCTACCTCGTCGAGCCGCTCGGAGCGTATGAAGATGATCCGAATTTGACGAACAAACGATTTCCAGGCAATCCGACCAGGTCGTATCGTTCGACTGAACCTGTGAAGATCATCGCTGAACTCGGAACGTGGGAACGGCATACGGACGAAGAGATTGAGACGATGAAAGCATCGCTTCAGCGGTTACGAGCAGAAGGGAAGGATACAATCATTGACTAAAAGACGGGGAGAAGACGTGTCTATACATGATTTCAAATCGATCAAGCCAAAGACCATGATCGCTATTGATCAATTACTAGTCGATCACTTTCATGCCATTCGCCTGGATCGAGACGACGAGCTATTGATCACGATTATGGAAGATCCGTTCGTTCCACCTGTTGAAACGATCTTTGGAGTCTATTGTATCTACCGGAAATCAATTCTCGAACTTTTGCAAGGTAGGATTTTCAACATCGATTCGTATGACTTTCAGAAAGCATCTGCAAAAGACAAATTCCTGACAGCAGAGGATGTCGAAGGGGTCCTTGATATGGCGACATTCGTCGTCATTGCTTCAGAAGACAAGGCATATATGTCCCACTATTTCATCGGTGGTGACACAGAGAAACTCAATTCGATATTGAATGTATGCTTTGGTCACCCGAATTTATTAGCGGACCAAGCATCGAAACGTTCAATCAAACGTTTTGAGCAAGATGTTCTGATCGTTGAAAAGATCGGGTGCATGAAATTGCTTCGAAATGAATAATGAAACTAATTAAATTTAAGATAAGCAATACCGCGTATTCTTTTTGGCATAATGCACTACAAAGTGAGTATGGAATGGTACAATATGTAAAAAGGGGGTTATTCGATTGTCTCGCTACAAACAAGAAAAGAAACAAACACTCGATCATCTACGCGATGGTGTTGATCAAGGTCTTGGTAGTGCCGTACCTCGTGGACAAAACGACGGAATGCGCGGACTTGAGATGCTTGCAGTCGTCGTAATCCTTGGTGGAGGATATTTGCTATACCAATGGTTTTTCTAAAGTAAGAAGCATCATCCTTTCGAGGACGATGCTTCTTTTTGTTCGATTTCATTGACGATATCATCAAGCGTGACATGAGCCAGCACTTTCTCAAGGGCGGATTGCGCAAGCTCGAAGATTGGCGTGACCGTTGACTGGATGTTTCGTCCGACCGGGCAGTCTGGATTCGGTGCGGCATGGACGCCGAACAATTCCTTGTCCGGTACGACAGCGACAGCGTGATAAACGTCAAGCAGCGTGATGCTAGACAATGGACGGGCGAGTCGCGCACCGGCGACACCCGGACGAACTTCGATCAAACTGGCTTTTTTAAGCATGCTCATGATTTTACGGATGACAACCGGATTCGTATTGACGCTGCCGGCAATCAAGTCGGATGTCATTTTCTCGTCGGTCGCAATCAACGAGAGAATGTGGATGCCGACGGAAAAACGTGTACTGATGGCCAACGGATGACCCTCCTTCTTAACAACAGTGTTCTCTCATTATACGCTGTATCATTCATTTGGCAAGAAACAGGGAATAGAGACAATAATGTTGACAAACACTTTATTTGTAACTATATTGGTTACATGTAATCGAAGTAGTTACATATCAAAAGGAGGAATCATCATGAACATTGGAGTTATCGGTGCAACAGGAAAAGCAGGGCAATTGATTCTACAAGAAGCAATCGAGCGCGGGCATGACGTCACAGCAATCGTCCGTAATGCGGCAAAAGTGACGGCTAACGTCACGATTCTCGAGCGCGATGTCCTCGCGCTGACGAAAGACGACTTGAACGGGTTTGACGCAATCGTCAATGCGTTTAACGCAGCACCCGGTGAGGAGACGAAACATATCGAAGTCGGGCGTCACTTGATCAATCTGTTAGCAGGTAGTACGACGCGCCTATTCGTTGTCGGTGGAGCAGGAAGCCTATTCGTCGACGAGAGTCATTCGACACGCGTCATGGAAACACCTGATTTCCCGGAAGCGTATTATCCGACAGCCTCGAACATGGGGAAAAATCTGATCGAACTACAAGGACAGCAAGACGTGACGTGGACGTATCTCAGCCCCGCTGGATTCTTTGATCCGAGCGGTAAACGAACAGGAACGTATTCGGTCGGCGGCGAGCAGATGATTCTAAATGCAAAAGGGGAGAGCTACATCAGTTACGCGGATTATGCCATTGCTGTAGTGGATGAGCTTGAAAAGGGACAACACCTCAACGAACGGTTTTCCGTCGTTGGTGAACAAGGATAACGTTGTCAGACCGACGTATCTAGTCGGTCTTTTTTGATGGGCGGAGTGAGAGATACAGCGGAGGACGGATGGCGAATCAGCGCAGTTTGCTTAAAATGAGAAGAGAAATAACAAAAGGAGCATACATTATGATGCGACGATATTTTAGTATCATCAGTCTGTTAGCTGTCTTGATCGTCTGTACGACGTCAACGCAACCGTCTCGGTTCGAACGTTCGGAACCAGTCGCGACGATTGAAGATCATTACGCAGGACAAATCAATTGGCCGAGTGACACCGATCCGTTGCTAGAGCTTCATGCCAAACCGTGATCTACATATGACCGATCAAAGCCCGTCTTCTTAAAGAAGACGGGCTTTTTGGTGACGTTAAATGACAGTCATTGCGCTCAAGAAGACGAAGAAGAACGTGATGCCGCTCGTCAAAATCAAAAAGGGAAGGACGATCAGTAATTCGAGATGCGGACGAAGACCGTAGTAAAGCAGAAAGAACAAAGTTAAACAGGCGGTCGTGATCGTCAACGCAAGAGAAGTCATCAAAAGATGAAGGGGTTCGAAAAACGGAAGGTGAGACGATCCTGTGATCGTATCGAAAGCTAAACCAAAGGACAGAAAAATGAGTAAATACAGAAGCGATTTTTGACGAAACATGTGGCATGTCTCCTTTTACTAAACGATACATTTAGTATAAAGCGTAGGTCTTCTTGTTTTACCTAACAAAAATGTAAGAAAGTGGCTGATTTCAAACAGCTGAATCTTTCTTGTATAACAATGTCAAACGCGTCATCAAAAAGTAGAGGAAAGCGGCGCTACTCGCGATTGCCTGAAAATAGATCGGTTGAAACAGACCATTGAACACCATTAATAAGATTCCACCGATTAGGAAGGCGATGCCTTGATTCAGGAGGAGGTGTGTTATCCAAGGTAGTGGACGTGAGCGAAAGCGGAAGTAACGAATCGCGTCGGTCAGGATGCCACCGACCGTGATGACGATCACAAACGACAACAAGGTCTCAAAGACACCTGGATAATAGCCGACGTCCGGATCGGGCATGAGACGTGGTGATGACGGAAGGTGTTGATAAAGCATCAGAAAAATCCAATTACTCATCAGTAGTCGAAATGACAGACGGATCATGGTACTCCTCCTTTCCAGTCTTCATGAGGATGAATAGACGGGTGATCATTACATATAAAAAGGTAGCGACTACGTTTCCGATGAAAAATAGCGCGGGAAGTGAACTGAACAAGATGAACGCACCGGCAAACACGAAGACCGTACCTTGATGAACGAGGAGATGCGTCATCCACGGTGGCGAACGTTTCGTGAAGCGGACAGCTAAAAGAGCGTCAGCAATCACGGTACCGCTGAAGAATAATAGCATGACAGCATCCAACTGTTCATTGACGAGCTGCACCGCGTAAGACAAAAACGGAACTATCATCGTCATCGAGCCAAACAATTGGAGAAACAGAAAAAAGCTGAAGACGGTCCGACCGAGCCACCCGAACAGATAGGGGAGGAAAGACGGATACTTTCGCGCCGACTCGGAGACGATGTAATAAATCAACGCTACACCAGAACAGAATAAGATGAGAACGAGCGAAAACGAATTTGGTTGCATGAGCAGATAGAGGACGATGCTTGCGAATAACGCGACGATTTGATTGAGGATGACCCGTTGTGCAAATGAAATATCCGAACGAAATAACAGGCGCGGAAGCCCTTCTGTTAAGAGTGCACCGATCAGAATGGCGGGACCGGCAAACAATAGACCACTCATAAAGAAGTCAGTGAAGGAAGTGCCGTATATTGCTGGGTCACCCATCTCAAACCCAGCAATGAGTGCATACAAGAAAACGAACAATATCGCGGAAATGAAACTGTTCTTAACGATAGATAACATGAGATAAGCCCTTTCCGACTGACGTTCAAAATAGTTTATACCAATACAATGTCAGGTCAATATGTGGATTGGCGAATTGTTTTAAACTATCGACACCGCCGAGCACGAAACCTTCTCGTTCGTAAAAACGGCAAGCAATCAAGTTATCGTCCTGTGCTTCGAGTGACAGACCACTCAACTCACGTTGCTGTGCCCATTTTGACGCAGCGACAAGCAATTGGTGTCCGACCCCTAGTTTACGAAACGCTTGTTTGACCGCGATGTTTTCGATGTAGGCGAAACGGTTCCAGTCACGAACAAGACGAATCTGTCCGACACAAGAAGTGCCGGAAAAGGCGAGGAGGACGATTCGATTCTCGTTTTCGATATACGTCGCCCAATCGAGTCGATCGTCAGGAAAACGGGTTTCAGTAGCGGTTTCATAGAGTTCTTCCGTATAAGACCATGCGGTACCAGAAAACTGCGGAACGATGCGTCCGATGATCGGGAATGAATCGTTGGAATGATTGACGAATGGAATGCTCTCGAACGATAGCGGTTGAATCGTCAGCTTTTCAGTCTCTTTCATTGTCATCCTCCTTCTTTCTATAGAGATCTACTTTACTCTATTCATCATCTCCTACAGACTGAGCATTGTCACGAGGAGAGATGCGAGAACAGGTCAATTTTCGAATGAACCAGGTTTTAATTTTTCTAAAAAAGGAATTGCTTCAACAGGAACGAATACATAGTCAGAAGACGTTGAAACAGTACAGAAAGACAGCAGTAGAGGACGTGACGACATGAACATGGATACGGTCAATCAGTATCTCGATGCCTATGGATACGGCGTTATTTTTATTTTTTTATTTTTTGGCATCGTCGGGATTCCAGCACCGGAAGAATCTTTACTCGTCCTGATTGGCATCTTAAGTGGTCAAAACGAAGAACGTTTAATCTATTCGATCTTGACTGCGTATGCTGGGACGTTCGTCGGTATGCTGACGGCATATGGAGCGGGGCGCTTCTTCGGACCGACCGTCCTACGGTACGGTCGATTCCTCGGATTGACGAAGGAACGCTGGGAGCGGGTGTCAAACGGCTACATGGAACGAATCAATCGAACGATCATCGGCGGTCTTTACATTCCGGGTGTGCGGCAGATCAATCCGTATTTTGCGGGCATGAAGCGGATTTCGTTCGGTCGGTACTTTTTTGTGTCAGCAATCGGTTCCGCGCTGTGGGTCGTCCCCTTTGTCTTACTCGGTCACTTTGCAGGAAAGACATTTCATATCAAGCCGGAAGTCGTACCGTATTTCGGACTTGCCTTACTCGTATTGTTCCTGCTCGGAGTGCTCGTGAAATGGCTCAAGCGGAAGCGACTTGAGAAACGCGTCGTTTCAGGGAAAAACGAAGCGGGAAAAGAAGACTAAACGTTACTTCTTTTTTGAAGGAACGTCGGAACAGTTTGAAGGAGTGGACAAACGATGCAAAAAATAGTGATCTTTCCTTTTTTAAGGATGCGATCCGGTCATCATCTGGTTGCCGAAGCGATCGCCGAACGATTGCAAGGACCAGGGATTGAAGTCAAGGAAGTAGAATTGCTCAGTACGATCAGTCCATTTGCGGAATGGGTGACATCAAAGTTTTACCTGAACTGGATCCGACACTTCTCAAACGGCTACAGTCGTTTTTATCACCAGCATATTGCCGGACGTTCGAGCAATGCCCGGTCGACAGGATGGACGTCGCATTATTTCCAACAACAGATGTTACGAATCATCCGGACGGAACAACCGGACGTCATCATCTGTACACATGCGTTTCCCTCCTATCTCTTGAATCAATTAAAAGAACGAAACCTTTGTGACGTACCGGTCATCAATGCCTATACCGATTTATTCGTCAGCCGCGTCTGGGGAAAGACGCATATCGAGTATCATCTGTTGCCGAATCGTGAGGCAAGGCAAGAATTGCACGAGCATCATGCTGTACCCATTGAGCGCTTGTTCGTGACGGGTATCCCCGTCCATCCAGCAATCGCTGGCGGTTCCATTTTTCGCTCGACGCAGTCACGCAAACAAATTCTTGTCGCAGGCGGAAACGGTGGACTAGGTCAACTCGAGACCTTACTGACGCAGATCGAACAGTGTCCAGAAGCAGATTTCCATGTCTTATGTGGGAAGAACCAAACATTGTATAAACGACTAGCTTCGCGACGTCATCCACATATCCATCCGCTCACCTATATCGATTCACGGGATGAGATGAATCAGCTGTATGAACGAATGGATGCGATCGTCACGAAACCAGGTGGCGTGACGGTCAGTGAAGCATTCGAAAAACGTGTACCGTTGTTCATTCAACACGTCCTACCGGGACAAGAAGAGATCAATCGTACGTATTTGATGGAGAAAGGACTTGCGTTCGCATTTCATCAAACGGATACACTCGCGGACGTCATCCGTCGGACGCTTGAGAACCCAGACGTCATGCATGCTTGGCAACAAGCAGTCACGCAGTATCAAAATGATCGCGTCATGGCCGATCAGCGGTTCTTCGCGGAACGGATTGCGGGTTGCCTGCAAGACCGTCGCCGAAAAGTAAATGAATAAAAGGGAGTTAGTTTCTATGCGTTCACGTCTTATCACAGCAGGAATTCTCGCGACACTCGCCTATACGGTCGTCCCGTACGTGGCGTCACGCGTCTTTGGATGGCGCGTGACAAAATCACTGAACTCACGATACGTCGCCTTGACGTTCGATGATGGTCCAGATCCCGTCTTTACGGCAGAACTGCTCGATCTCTTAAAACAAGAAGGCATTCAGGCGACGTTTTTTGTCGTTGGTCATAAAGCAGAAGCACATCCGGACCTCATTCGCCGGATACACGACGAAGGGCATCAACTCGGTATCCACAATTACGTCCATCGACCGAACTGGTCGATGCGACCGTCGACGGTCCGGGCAGGAATCGAGCGGACGGCTATGATCATTGAACGGATCACCGGTGAACGTCCGACGGTCTATCGTCCACCGTGGGGTGCACTCAATGCCGGAGATGTCCTCTGTCCAACCGCTTACAAGATGATTCTCTGGTCGAAGATGGCGGAAGACTGGAAGGTAGAAGGCGGGACAACAAAAATCAAGAGGCTACTATCGAATGTGTCAGAAGGAGATATCATCTTGCTCCACGATAACGGGGATACGTTCGGCGCGGACCCACAAGCACCTGTGCAGACGATTGAAGCGCTTCGTGAACTCTTGCCGAACTGGAAAGCACGCGGCTTACAGTTTCGTCGCATTGATCAAACGTAAAAAAAGAGGAGCTATCCGGTGCCGGATAGCTCCTCTTTTGCATGGATTATGCTTCGCGTGACAAGTCCTCATCTTCTTGACTATGATGGAGAATCAAGCGCCGCACGACGAACGAGCGTAAGAATAGGATGAAGGTGATGACCGGAAGTAGTAACCACCAAGATTGCGTCAAAAATAAGTCGTCGAACGTCGTGATCATGACGAAATGACGACCAATGTAAAGCCACATGAAAAAGGAACTGACGAATAGAATTGCTTCCGCCGTTGTCATGAACTCAAACTCATTTTTCATTGAACTACTCCTTGTGGATGTATTTGGTTTATTTTACACTATCCACCATATCACAAGACCGATACCAATGCCCCAACAACCTAATACGAACGCTAGACCATAACGTCGGAGCAATGGAAAGGAACGAGTTCCTTGTTGTTCAAGTCGTCGTTGTGCTTGTGTCAAGATCTCTTTAGGAATCGAACGGATGATGAAGTAGATACCGAGTGGAACGAGTAAGAGATCGTCGAGAAGACCGATGACAGGCAGAAAATCTGGTATCAAGTCGATTGGACTGACAGTATAGGCGATTAAGGCGATGATTCCCCATTTGATATGACGAGGTAAACGAGGATGTTCGATTGCATAAGAAAGGACTGATAATTGTTGCTTCATCCGTCTAGCGATGCGTTTCATTCGCTCTAACATAGGCGAGTACTCCTTTCTTATGAGCGAACCGGTTCCCGTTCGTTTGTCGTGACGGCTGCCTCTTCATCCGCTTCATACAGAATGACACGATTTCGTCCTTGTTCCTTTGAGGCATATAATGCGTCGTCCGCAAGAATATTCATTCTTTGAATGGCGATATGTTTCCCGTGAGCGATCCCGACGGATGCCGTGATGGCAATCGACGGGGATCCGTCGAGCTGAAAGTGTGTGTTCGCGATCCGTTCTCGAATCCGGTTAGCGACTTTCGTGACTTTTGGAGGCGTGAGATCATAGATGAGGACCATGAATTCTTCGCCGCCAATTCGAGCAGTGATATCATGCGGACGTGTCTCTTCCTGCAAGATCCGTGCAAACTGTTGCAAGACGAGATCACCGTTCGCATGACCGTACGTATCGTTGACATGCTTGAAATGATCGATATCGAGCGCGAGCACATTGTAGACGCGTCCTTCTGCTTCAAGCAATGTCGTCCGTTCGTCCCAGACACGCCGATTGTACAGTCCTGTCAAGTGATCGAGTTCTGCTGATTGTTTATAACGCTGGACCTTTTCGTTGAGCAACTGAAAGTCGATCGTCAAGAGACTCGATAACAGTCCAACCGCAAGTCCGATCGTCCACGTTGAAGCAAGTAAACGAAGAGCGGCGTCACTGAAGCCGAGATTGATCGAGACAGCGATCGAGATCATGAACAATGACCAGACGTTCATGATCAGGTTTTGCAAGAGCGGTCGATGGAGTAACCGCTTATGAATGAAGTACATCCCGGTGCTGATGCCGAGGACTGCGAGAAAGGCGACGATTGATTGCGGGGTCCAGCCGAAGTAAAATCGAGAACAACCGATGATCAGCGTCGCGATGATGAGAGGCGAGCGAACGCCATAAAAAGCGAGCAGGACGAGCGGTAAATGACGTAAGTCCATCCGTAACGATTCATTGACTGCAATTCCTTTAAACATCAATAGCACACCTAGTAGTCCGGTCGCAAGACCAACGATGAGGGACTTCATTCTGCTCGATGCGAGGCGTTGACTATAGATGATTTTAGCAATCAAATAAAAGCCGGTGAAGGCGATACAAGCATTCAATAACAACTCGGCAATGAACATGAGTTCCACATCCTTGAGTATGATACTTTCACGATAGCAGTTTAATAAAGGATGTCAACGAGAGAGACTCAAAATTTTAAAGATTCAGGAAAAGTCTTGCTCGATTTAAAGTATTTGGTAAAATAAGAGAGCTTCAGGAAAAGGGAGGGATGAAGTGAAATTAAAACGTCTTATGATTGAGGCACGGAAACTTGACGGACGTCCGCACTATTCGTGGGATGGATATGTCCTAAAGCAGACAAAAGACTATCTACTCGTCGCGAATATTCCAGTGCGGACGCTTCATCATCATCGTCGCGCAACCGTTTATACATACGACAACTATAGTCTCGAATTCTATCCGTTTGAAGCTGATTTCACGGTTGGTCTCGATATAGAACGGACGGGAGAGATGAGCTATTACTGCAATATCTGTCTTCCGTCAGTCCTTCAAGATGAAACATTATCGTTCATCGATCTGGATCTTGATCTCGTCTATCAAAACGGAGTGTGGCAAGTCGTCGACGAGGACGAATTTATGGAGAACCAACGGCTCTATCACTATCCGGTCGAATTGATTGAACGAACCCGTGCGTCATTGCTGAACCTTCAAGAACGGATCGCGCAGCAACAGTTTCCGTTTGACGGCTATTTAGATGCTTTCATCCCGACCGTCATGAACATGAATGATGGAAAGGATACCCAATAAAAAAACCACGATATCACGCATTTAGTCTGTTCGCTTTTTGTCGCAAGACGTTTGAGTCAGTCTATACGTTGACTCTCTTGATTCTATCATTAAAGCTAGGGGTCCTCCTGTATGTCTCGTCTTAGTAGAGTAATCCGATGTAGTTCAATGAAACATCCTGTAGTGAGATTAACGTCGTCTACTTAATAATATAGAAGTCGCTGAACCTTCGTTTGTGATCCAAGCGTACTTTAAACAACGAACAAACGGCTTGAGTCCGGTAAAGTACCGAATTCAAGCCGTTTTAAGGGACATTCGTTCATCTGTTAACGATTCATTCATGAAGTAACAATATGTTTCTTCATCATGTATTGCATGCAATTAAAAAAGGCACTGATGGCTAGTGGGATGATGACGATACTTATTCCTACAAGCACTAATCCAGGAGCATCATCTAACTGACCTATATAAAAGAATACGGGAAGAATAGAAATCGCTAAAACAGCAATCACGAGGAATGCCTTTTTAATGCTATTCGACGATGAAGAAATACGAATAGCCGCGTCCTGACTTTTTGTAAAGGCGCTTAAAATGCGGAAACCGTGAAAAATAGAAGCCAATAGCGGTATAAGAGCAATATAAGCAACGATCAATACGACATATCCTGGTTTTTCAAAAATGATTGAACTCTTGATTCCGTTCAGCAATGTAGGGATTGCATAGCCCGCTAAACCCAGTAGACCAAGAGATAGTACAAATAGGCATGACTTTAGTAAAAAAACACTTAACTTTGGGGGATTCATGGTAGCAATCCTTCTTTCCATATGACTTTTCATTTAGTGATCCATGTAAAGTGTATGATGAGATACGAAATATTACGTTAGACTTTAGACTGATTTTGTAACGATTAATATAAAGCTAACCGCATTACCGCGTTCTTTAGATATCAATATGTTTAAGTGTCATTGTGATAAAAAATAAAAAAATGTAAAAGAGAAGTAAAGGGAGGTATGATGAATGAAAACGATTCGTTGTCACCGTGCATTTGGAGTCTATGGCTTATTAATGAAAGAGGATGCTTTACTCGTCATCGATAAAAATGGTGGACCGTATATCAATCGCTATGATTTACCAGGGGGTAGCCTAGAAGAAGGGGAGACGCTCGCTACGGCGATGCGCCGTGAATTTACGGAAGAGACAGGGCTTGAGGTAGCACTCGAACGACAGATCGGCGTCGCTGACTTCAAGCTCCCGTGGGACTGGCGAGAGTTCGATGAAGTCCATCATATCGCCGTCTTTTATCTCGTTCGACAGACCGGTGGAACGCTTGGCATTCCCGAGCAATTCGTCGGACAAGACTCACTCGGTGCGCGTTGGGTCAAGGCGAGTGAAGTTTCAATCGACAATGCGTCACCGCTCGTACTTGAAGCATTCCGCTGGATTGAGGAACAACAACTCGATCTTGAGGCACGACACTTTTCGAATTGGGATGTCTTAAAATGAATCGAAGCGCTCTTCGCATGCGGAGAGCGCTTTTTCATGTTCAATTGGCTAGCGCAGCGTCGAGTCGTCGTTTTTGATGCCGGTGATGCGCGAGATGGTACGAGACGAGGGCATACCACTCGGCAGCGTTCAACCAGCCCATCCCACCGTGTTGCGTCTTTTGATCAACGGGTGTCGCCTGAGCAATCGTTGCGAGCGTTACGTGACGATCAATCAGTTGCAACCAACGTGTCCTTATTTGTTCAACCTGATCCGTCTCATCCGGTGGAGCGTTCATCGCATCCGGTAACCGGATCGGTGTCGCCGGAAATGCACCGACAGTAAATAACTGTTCACCGAACGGTGACTTCCCGGACGTGGTTACGGGTGCGAACTGGCACGACTCGACTTCATCCAAATATTCATGACTGACGACGATCAAATGATCGTACATTTGACTAATCGACCACGTGTCACGGTCGAGATGATGAATCAACGCCTCCGGCTGATAGCGATCAAGTTCTTGTAGATAATAGGTGAATAGTTCGTTCATCCTGTCACTCCTCTCAAAAAATATCTTCTTCACTCTTTTCGAACAATCTTCGACTTCTTCCTGTCATATTTCCTAGAAAGGAGGAATCACCATGCAAGCTCCATATCTTCCGGTTCCCCATACGCTCTTACGGAGCGGGACGGCATTCGCGTCCGTCCATGAAAAAATGATCTACCTGATCCTTGAAAGCTTCAGTGGTCAAGATGGTCAAGCATTTCCGTCCTATCAGACGATTGCCGATGCTGTTCCGTGCAGTAAATCGACAGTCAAGTCGTGTATCCAGTCCTTGATCGCAAGTGGTCGGATCGAGAAAGTCGAACGGTTCACGAAACACGGAGGACAGACTTCGAATGCTTATCGTGTCCTGCCCCATGTCGATACGCCATCCCCGGCGAGTCACGAGACGACTGCCCCCGAGACTTCTGCTGACTCCGAAGAAGAAGTCTTGAAGAAGACGTCTTTAAAAAAGGAACTGGTGCAGCAGTATGAGTCGAATCTCGGAAAGGTGTCACCACGAATCGAACAAGAATTGCTGTTGCTTGCGAACGAACATCCAATCGAGCGAATCCAGTACGCAATTGAAGAAGCGGGGCGGGCGAACAGTCGTCATTTCGGTTACATTGAACAGGTCGTTAAGCGCCTTGCAACCGGATCCGCGTCAGAACGTCCGAAACAAGTAACCAAACGTTCGAGAAGGAACAATTCATTATTTCAATTACCGAATTGGTTAGAACGTGAAAAAGAAGCACAACGCGCTTACGAGGCAAAACAACAGGAACGACAAGTCATTCCTGACGATGACGAGATTGCTGCTTTATTACATACATTGACCAGGGAGGGAGCCTGATGCAACTAGAAGAATTACTGCGACGCGCGAATCAAAAACTAACCGTTCCCGGCATGCATCCGTCGGTCGTCCGGATTGCCCGTGACGTGATTCAAGAGCTTTATCCACATGGAATCAAACTCGGTATAGCCCAAAGTTTTCGGAGCATCGCGGAACAGAACGCGTTATACGCAAAAGGACGGACGACCCAAGGACCGATCGTGACGCAAGCCCGTGGTGGACAATCAAACCATAATTTTGGTGTTGCAATTGACGTCTTCCTTTACGAAGATGGTGCATTATTTCTTTCTCCACCGGACGCGCGACTTCGTCGAATCGTTGCGGCAATGAAACGGCGCGGAATGGACTGGGGAGGCGATTGGTCACGTTTTCCCGATTATCCACATTTTGAATTGTACGATCATGTCAGTCTTGCGCGGCATCACGTGCCAAAACCAGGACACTATCTACGCGAACGAATTCAAGCACCGGAACTCGTCCGAGCGATTGAGAAGCGATTGGGTCTGATGGTGACAGGAATCTTTGATATACGTTTGACGCGAGCCATCCAAGCGTTCCAGCAGACATCTCGACTTGCGGTTGACGGGATTGTTGGACCGCAAACATGGCGTCGTCTCTTTCCGGTGTCGCCATGATTCGTTTTCAAGCATGGCTCCGCCTTATGATACCGCTCTATGTCTTTCTAGAGTTATTCTTACCGACGCTCGGATTTACCGCTTTACCGGTGTCATCGAATGACGTCGAACGATTCGTGACCGGTCTGGTTGGGGTAATCGGTTTGTTCGTCGCTTGGTGGAAGAATAACGACGTGACCGAGCGGGCATTAAGACGACGTCAGTCGCAAGTACAGCTGGAAAACACATCCTTAACCGATTGAACGGTCGGGAAGCGTTTGGATTGTGTCAGCAACGGGCATTATTTCATACAAATGACTAATTGTTTGACTTCAAGATACTGATAGAAGAAATTGACTTTAGTCAAGTAGATAGAGAAAGAAAGGTCGGTCTTCTTGTGAAATGGTCAACGTTGCAACGGTATTTGTTTTTGGCACTCTGTGCGCTTTTATTTACAAGTGTTTGGAGCTATCAAGCTTTCCTAAAAATCGAACGAGAAAACGCCCGTATCTTAAAAGAAGCTATTCCGATCTCGACGGAAGCAGCAGAACTGTTTCCAGCGTTGTTGAATCTAGAACTCAGTGTCCGGAGTTACATCCTTTCACCGAACAAAACGGATCTAGCACAGTATGAACGGACGATTAATCAGATGGATCAAACGATCACGCGGCTGAACCGGCTCGATGCGAACCATCCCATCATGCGAAAACTCGTTCGGACGGAGGCAATTCCCCGTATCGAGAAGGCGACGCAGTTTTACGACACGCAATTTGAACTCGTCAAGGACGGTGACAGAGCTTCAGCAGAGGCAAGACGATATCAAGGAATGCAGTTCATCGAAACGTTCCGACCGATTGATGCCCGTTTGCGAACAGACGTCAACCGAATCATTGCGGAAGCAACACAACGCTCCGAGCAAGCATCGAGTGCTGCGAAATGGGTTATCGTTGTCGTCGCGAGCATCGCTGTTCTTGTTTTGATTGCCTTCATCCAGACGTTTCGAATGGAACGTAGCAAACAAGTCTTGATTCATCGTTCCTTGCATGATGCATTGACTGGCATCCCGAATCGGCGAGCGTTCGATGAACGATTGGAGAAGCTTCTCGAAGAAGCCAAACAAGAGCAGACACCGCTCTCCTTAATACTGATTGATGTCGATGCCTTCAAGTCCTACAATGACACGTATGGTCACTTAAAAGGGGATGAATGTTTGAAGGAAGTGGCTCGCGTCTTAAAACGGCAGGCTCGGCATGGACAAGTCGCACGATACGGAGGAGAGGAGTTCACGGTTTTACTGACGCGTGGTATAGAAGAAACCCGTCATATCGCAGAACGGATTCGACAGGACATTCTTGATTTGAACATCACACACGAGCAGTACGAACCCCTTTGCCGGGTCAGCGTCAGTCTTGGCTTGACGTCACTTGTACCCGAAGCACAGACGACAGAAAAGGAAATCATCGACCAAGCCGATCAAGCACTGTATCGAGCGAAAGAGAACGGACGGAATCAGATTGGGGACTTGGCAGGGTGAATACGATAAAATCCCCCGCGTGAGTGTTTGCTTCTCACACGGGGGATTTTTCATTTCATTGTAAGATGACGCAATACGATCGATCGGAAATGAGAGGCGCCGATATGACATAAACCGTCCTGACAGGTTCACCACCGACACGCGCATTAAGTTGTGTGAGCTGGGAACGAATCTTACGGCTTAAGCCATATCGTAATTCAGTACTGAGCTCATCAACATCTTCCTGTACGTGCAAGAGAAGTTGAAACGGTTCAAGCGAAAAGATTGAAAAATCACAGGAAATCCGCGGATCCTCGAATTTTTCATTCAATTCCTTCTTAATGTAATAGGCTTCTTGTGCACTAATCAACTTTTCTCACCTCACTCTCCTGATAAATCAGCTCTTTCTCTACTATAGTCTATATTACCCATTTTTCTGGCAAATAATCGTCTGATTTTGAAAAAAAGTCAATCCGAATTTTGAAATCATCCAAAATCTATTTTCAAGAAATCCTCTTAAACTCCGCCAAAAAAACGCCAAGCTTCAATGAGCAAGGCGGAAGGAGAGAAAAATTCAAGATATCGAAGACTGGACATGGCATTTCTTTAAATATTGTTCCATAGCTTGGACGAAAAAGGTCAGTTGATGAGTGGAGATGACGGGTACCTTTCCGTACCGCACTTCAAAATAAAGCGGATCAACAGGTGACGGAAAAGCGATTCGCTCGAACCATTCCGTCACGGTCTCATGTGTCCTGCGCTGTAATGAAAACGGAAGTTGCTCATTAAAACGAACGAGTTGTTTTCGAATCGAGTCAGCAGGTAGGTCTTTTGTCTCGTAAACGAAAATCGGGAAGCGTGGTGGAAGTACATGACCCGATTCATCTAGTCGCGGACGACGCAACCACTGGAGATAGTGCCATAAAAACCAGCTACAAAACAGGAGAACGAGACATAAGATGAGAAGATAAGGAGGTGTCGTCACCGAAGAGTCAAAACCGGTCCGGAACCAAGGAGTAGGAGGATCGGCTTCACTAATCGTGACAGTACTTCCGTCTCCGCCGTATGAGGTTCCTTCCTCGACTGCACTAAACATCGATGCTTTCGGACCACAGCGATCAATGCAGTATGTATTTGTTGCTGGATCGATTCGTCCAAGTAGTGACGTGTAGAATGACGGGACGAATTGTTGGATGGCAAGCAGTAGAAGACAGACGATTGGAATAAGAAGCAACAGGCGAGTGCGGAGCGTTTGCACGATAGGGACACCTCCTTTGACGAGTACGTTTAACAGACGTTCGCTACACAGTATAGCAAAAGTGGAGATAGAATATTTTGATTTTTTCAAAAAATAGTCATTGATTTAGAAAGGAATGAATAGTATGGATTTACGATTGAGTTACCAAAAAACGACAAAACGATTGGATGGACACGGAAGTCGAACCATCGGAATATTACAAGAAGCGTTGCAAACCGTTTCTGCCGATCAACCAAGCGATATGTATGGAAACGGCGAATTGATTAAAACGTTCGAACGTAAGATAGCAGACTTACTCGGGCACGACGATGCGATCTTTTTTCCGAGCGGTACGATGGCGCAACAAATTGCGTTACGGATCTGGTCTGATGAACGGAATAATCGTAAGGTTGCCTACCATCCCCTTTGTCACCTCGAGATTCATGAGCAGGATGGGTTGAAGGAATTACACGGGATTAAACCAGTACTAGTCGGAGAAGTCGATCGCTTAATGACGATAGACGACGTCAAAGCCTTGCCGGACGTCAGCTGCCTGTTACTCGAACTGCCACAACGCGAACTCGGCGGACTGCTTCCGTCGCGTGAGGAACTTGAAATCATTTGCGCATATGCACGGGAACAAGGAATTCGTTTGCACTTGGATGGGGCACGCCTACTTGAAATCTTACCGTACTATGAGGCATCGGCAAAAGAAATCGCAGAGTTATTTGACAGTGTCTATATCTCTTTTTATAAAGGTCTTGGCGGCGTCGCAGGAGCGATCTTAGCCGGACCGGAAGCATTTTGTCGCGAGGCTCGCATCTGGAAACGTCGCTATGGCGGTGATTTGATTAGTCTCTATCCGTATATTCTATCCGCGGATCATTATTATGAACAACGAAAAGACCGGATGGCGGAGTACTATGTAGCCGCAAAAGCACTAGCGAGCAGCTTGAATGCGATACCAGGCATCTCGACTCGTCCCCTTGAGCCGGTCTCAAACATGTTTCATCTTTACTTTGAGGCAGATAAAGCAGTCGTCGAGGAAAAATTGATTGAAATCCAGTTGCACGGAAAAGTTGGTATCGCCGGCTATCTTGTCAAGAAAGAAAAAGGCTGCGCAACGGAAATCAATATCGGCGATAGTTTTCTTGCATTGACGACTGACGAACGCGAAAGCGTCTTTCGTCAATTGACGGAGGCGTTCTCAGAGGATTGAATGACATCAGGAGCGGGAATCGTAGGATGGAGGCGACGATAGGTGTCGACTTTTTCTGCGATCATTCGCTCCGTTTCTTGTAATGCTGCCAGTTGAGCTAAGACGTTTGCATGGTGTGCTTCAAGCAACGCAAGGCGTTCGCGGGTCGTATCCTGCTCGCCGTGAGCAAGAAAAAGTGACACATACGTACGGATTTGCTCGATCGGCATATGCGTTTCACGTAAGCGGAGGACAAATCGAAGCCACGTCACGTCTTGGTCGTCATAACGTCGTTGACCATTCTGGCGCTTCGGAAACAGTAATCTTTCTTTCTCATAATAGCGAATCGTATGGGCACTCGTCATCGTCAGTCGACTGATTTCAGAAATCGTATACATGAATCTCACCTTTCTGCTTGACTTAGAGTTCACTCTAAGGATTAGACTCTGACTATACCAAATCGAAAAGGGGATATGCTAGATGAAGTACACGGTCATTACAGGAGCAAGTTCAGGAATCGGGTATGAGACGGCAAAACTACTCGCAGGAAAAGGAAAGTCACTCGTCCTCGTCGCGCGCCGGACGTCAGAGCTCGAAAAACTTCGGGATGAAGTCAAACAGATTTCACCAGACAGTGATGTCATCCTCAAGTCGATCGACCTTTCTGATAACCAAAACGTTCATGATCTTTATGAAGGCTTAAAAGAACTTGAAATTGAAACATGGATCAATAATGCTGGGTTTGGTGATTTTGATCTCGTCCAGGATATCGATCTCGGGAAAATCGAAAAGATGCTCCGCTTGAACATCGAGGCACTGACGATTTTGTCGAGTCTGTTCGTCCGCGACCATCATGATGTCGAAGGAACGACGCTCGTCAATATCTCGTCAGCTGGCGGCTACCGGATTGTACCGAACGCGGTCACGTATTGCGCGACGAAGTTCTATGTCAGTGCCTATACGGAAGGACTCGCGCAAGAACTGCAAAAAGGCGGCGCAAAACTCCGGGCGAAAGTGCTCGCACCAGCTGCGACCGAGACAGAGTTCGCCGATCGTTCGCGCGGGGAAGTAGGGTTCGACTACAGCAAGAACGTTAAGAAATATCATACGGCGGCTGAAATGGCAGGCTTCCTGCACCAGTTAATCGAAAGTGACGCAATCGTCGGCATCGTCGACGGCGAAACGTATGAATTTGAATTGCGTGGTCCATTGTTCAATTACGCAGGATAAAAACTAAGTAAGGTCCCTTTCTCAATTGAGAAAGGGACCTTACTTATGTAAACATTATATATACGAATTTCATGAATGCATCCAAAAAGACATCAATTACTTATTTTTTTAAGAGTTTCTTCGCAAGCTTCCATACGACATAGACGACTGCGCCGATAATCAAAAGATTTATTAGAGCGCCGAAAATCATAAATTGTCCCACGATTACATACGTTTTTTGAGGCGTAAGCATTCTATTTACGTTTTCGTTTTGAGAACCTTAAGCCTATAAAGAATAACGCCATTAGAACTATTGCAATGTTCACGGCTAATGTTAATCGCTCATTATCAATCACTTGACCATTTAAGAAGTTCAAAGTAAGAACAATCACCATAAATAACAATAAAAAGTATTTTATGGATTTTTTATCATAAATAACTTCCTTTTCTTGTGTTCTTCTATTAGTTTAAACATATCGACATTTTAAAAACAAGGAGAATGTCTAATACGAAGAATGACACAGAAACGATACTCAGGAGTGATGAAATGAAACGAACCTTTATATCGATTACGTTATTGATGATTCTAGGAGTCGGCATCATCGGTGCTTCAGCCTATAAGTCGTTGTACTATGATGAAAAACAAGAGGTCACTCAGTCAATCAATCACTATCTGACGCGACAGAATTATATGACACACGTGAAGAACAAAGAAATTCGCTATGATACGAGCACAGGTGAATTCTTCGCACGCGTCGTGTTCGAAGATGAACCGAATAATGAATATGAGATTTATCAATCGGGATCGAGTCATATTGACGTCACTGGATATAAAGACGGCGTACAGATTACGAACAAACAAGAAGGACGGTATATTTCAAAGGATTGACAACACGTTAAATCCATTGAAGAAACGAGGTGATAGAATGAAAAACATGATCTTTTTAGGAAGCGTCGTTGCTCTACTAACGGTACTTTTTTCGCTTCATTACGGAGTACACCTTATTGATGATACAACGCTTAAAATATCTCTGTTGATTTCGCTAATCGTTGTATTGATTGCGCGGAAGAAATGGAAGATTACGTTTACTACAGCGGAATGAGTAAGTGAATGTATGAAAGATTAGGAAAGAAAAAGAATGAGCGTCAATGAATTTTTGCGTTGAAAAAATACTTTGGATGACGAACTGTATGCCGTCACTGATGAGAAGGCAAGAAAAATCGTAGTCATGAGAAACTTCATTGAACATGAAAGAAGAATGTTAAGTTATCAAAAACGAGTCCATTCACGAAATTCGTGGAGAGGACTCGTTTTTGATTTGAAAAGACAAGTTACTTTAATTCATGTTGACCAGGGACAGTCACTTCAACATTATGCTGGTCGTATACGGTCGTCAGTACATTCCCCTCAATGATTTCATAGTAGTATGTATGATCCAGTTCATTCGTGTATGTGATTTTCATCTCATATCTTCCGGTTTTTGAATCATAGACCGTTTCTTTTTTATAGATATCCTGATCGTATCCTGTTTCAGCCAACAAACGTTCAATCTTGATTTCCATAATCACCTTAGATCCTAATCGATACGTTGGATAGGCGGCAATTAGCATGACGAGAACGACAAGGGTATAGACTAGTGGACGTACTTCTTTTTTCATGCGATCACTTCCCGTCAATTTGATGGTATAGGTATAAAAGTCGTTTGAAAAAGGTCGCTCGTCTGCGTCATTTAACGAAATCGAATTATTTGTATCAAACGAATCATGGTAGAAAGAAGAAGATACAAAGCGGACGCGGTCATTAATACCAAACAGATATATATCAGAAATGTGTTCAGATTAAAAAATTGTGAGTTTAGATAAATGGAGAATTCGACTAAAACATCATCGATGTAATCTAAAGCTAATCCGGCATCGATCATTTGTTGTCTTTTAAGATGCTGATATGTAACGTAGCTTTCCCGCTGATGAAAATAACCGATGTAGGTATAGATAGCGGCTAAAATGATCGTAGTCATCAAAGAGAGGGGACGAGCGTCAATCAAATAAAAAAGAACGATGATTCCTAATACGATAAGTGGAAACAGGAAAACGATGATGTAAGCAAATAAAATTCCTGGATTGCCGTTTCCGCTGATCTGATGAGAACTTACTTCAAATCCATGTCCTGCCCAGAAGAAAAAAGCACAAATCGTTATTAACACTAACAAGACAATCTGTAACTGTTTCAAACGGTTCATTTGCTGACTCCCTCCATAAAAAAACGTCTATGTATAGTATTGCATGTTTCTCTGATTTCATAGTGTTAGGTTTCAGTGATAAGGGATATCGGAAATTTACTTTTCAATCATTCTCCTTTCGCAAACGGACGCAACGCATGTTACGGGACTTGATCTCTTCGAAGACAATGGTTCGTTCTGCGACGCTTCGTAATCGACAAGCCATTCAAGCAAACCGAGCGACGATTCATACGATCTATTTTTGGGAATCCGTCGATCGAACGCTTCAAGAAATGTATCGAGCCTTACGACCAGGCGGACGATTCGTTTTAACATACTGTGATGGAAAAGCAGGGGAAGAGGGGGAAGAACTACATGAGCGGATCGAACGGGAATTCATCCCGCTTGCAAACAAAGGGGATTCGAATCAGTCATTTTGAAACGTAGACCAGTCATTCGTTCGTTTCATACGGTAGCGCTTGTGGGATATAAAGGATGAGCCCGTTGACCAAAGAACAGTGGCACGTTATAATTCAAATAGACGTTTGAATGAAAGGTAAAAGGGGGCAATGTCATGGCACATGATCATCATCACCATCATCATACGGACAATAAAAAGGTACTCGGCCTGTCGTTCCTGATCATTACTGTGTTCATGATCGTCGAGGTCATCGGCGGAATTTGGACGAACAGTTTGGCATTATTATCAGACGCCGGGCACATGTTAAGTGATTCGATTTCACTTGCGATTGCCCTGTTAGCCTTCCAGTTCTCGAGTCAAGCACCGGATGCGAACAAGACGTTCGGTTCAAAACGCTTTGAAATCTTAGCCGCAATCCTAAATGGCGTGACGCTGATAGTCATCGCTCTCTATATTTTCATTGAAGCCATTCAACGCTTCATCGATCCACCCGCTGTCGCAACGACGGGGATGCTGATCATTAGTGTCCTCGGGTTGCTCGTCAACATTTTAGTTGCCTGGATCATGACACGCGGCGGTGGGCACGAACATAACCTCAACATGCGCGGTGCGTATCTGCACGTCTTAAGCGACATGCTCGGATCGGTCGGTGCGATTGTAGCCGCCTTGCTGATCCTATTCTTCGGTTGGGGATGGGCGGATCCACTTGCGAGTATCATCGTAGCGATCCTCGTCTTACGGAGCGGTTATTACGTGACGAAGGCGTCCGTACATGTCTTGATGGAAGGAACACCGAGTGATGTCGACATTGATGAGGTCGTTTCGACGATTCAGACGAACGAAGCCGTTCTCGGACTACATGATCTACACATCTGGTCGATCACGAGTGGGTATAACGCGTTATCGTGTCACGTCGTCGTCAAGGAGAACATGACCGTCCGGGAGTCGGAGTCGATTCGCGAACAGATTGATCACGACTTAAAACATGTCGGTATTACCCACGCGACCATCCAGGTCGAGACGAATCAACATGCACATGGCAATACGTTATATTGTGACGGAAAACACGAATCGCATACGCATTAAAAAACGAGCACTCGTCCAAAGTCGGACATGTGCTCGTTTGCTTATGCTCAAATGATCGGCACCGTTGGTAGAAACAGCGTCGCGAATAGACTGATACTCAAGAACATCGAATATCCGAAAAAGGTCGTTTTAGCATTTCCAGCAGCTCGGTTACCTAAGTACATGAAAAAGACGATGGATAAGAACGTCAAACCCGTCAATACGGACGAGTGGTGTTGATCCGGCGAAGGAGCAAGCGACTGGACAAGATGCGCGAGACCAAGCGGCAGGACAATCAAAAGAAAGTAGTAGCCTAGACGTGCCTCAGACGGGACGTCGACCTGTTCCTGTTCGGTTTCATAGTCATAACGCGTTTGCGTTTTCATGGATCTTCACCTCCCTATGCGTTTTAGTATAGCGAATGAACATGTCGGCTCTGTTACAGATGGGTAAGAATGCCTTAACAGACGATGACGATGTGATGACGAAAAAAGAATGGGCAGCAATTGAGAAAAATTGTAAGATGAACAAGAAGTCGTTTTAGGAAAGGAATAAAGCATCATGTCACGTGCGTTTCGTTTTATGTATGTCTCCGATTTGTTATCGACTGTCGGGACGAGTTTTGTTTATATTGCGATTTACTGGTTGAGCGCGGAACAGATTAGTGCTTCTGGTGTCGCCTTGCTTGCAACAGGTGTGTTTTTGATTCGTTTTCTCGTCTCAACGTTCGTTGGACCGTGGATTGACCGTTTCGTCAGCGCATCGTTGTATCAAACGTCCTTACTCATTCGCTTGCTAGCGCTTAGTATTACGTTAGCGGGAATCAGTCTGACAGACATCGTCTTACCGTGGTTACTCGGCTTGCTCGTCGTTCAGACGATCCTGCAAATCGTTGGTGGAAATGCTGTCTTCACGTGGGTCGTTGATCTAGTCGAAGATGACCAATTGCCGCAAGCGAATGCCTATCTCGCAACAATCGAACGGATCGGGACGTTAAGCGGATTCTTACTTGGTGGGATGATGGTTGCCCACTTCTCGATTGCGAGTATCTTGTGGCTCGATCTGGGACTGCATCTCGTTGCCTGGTTGCTCGTCCGACACATGACGGGACAGGTCGCAGAAGGAGCGCGTGTCGGATCGTACCGCGAAGCGTTACTCGAAGGGATTCATTACGTCGCGCGTGACGGTCGCTTAAAATGGATCCTTGGTTGTGCGATCCTTGCGAACTGGATGATCACACCGATGAATACTTTACTTGCACCATATGCCAAGGATGTCTTGTCGGGAAATGCCCAGACGTTTTCTGCACTCGAACTGGCGACGGTGATTGGGGGGATCACGATGTCGCTCCTTTACGGCAAGTGGGTCGTCTCGATCAGACAGGATAAGCTGTTTCGGATCGCAGTCGTACTGCAAGGACTCGCGATTGCAATCGTTGCTTATATGTCGTCCGTGCCCCTTGCGATTGGCGGATTCGTTTTACTCGGCATGGCGCTGACATTGTTCGGGATTCCGTTTGCGACATTGTTACAACGCTCGACGCCTGCGCACTTGCTTGGACGGGTTCGAACGGCGATGGTCGCAACATCAACGGCGTGTTCTGCACTCTGTTACGGATTATCATCGTACTTGACGTCGCTCTTTAACATCTCATTTGTTTTCCTACTGTTTTCCTTAAGTGGTCTCGTGTTGACAGCTATCTGGTTACTCATTCATCGTAACGTTTCCTTTACCGAGGCACGACAGGACAAGGTCGGATGAAATATCCGCCTTGAGGTGGAGGTAAGCGGTTTCGCGCTTATATACACTAGAGATAGAAATGAACGATGAGGAGTGGAGTCGATGGAGAGTTTATGGATCACGGCATTATTGTTTTTGATTCCGATCAGTGGGATGACGGTCTTTTTGAATGTACTATGGCGTCGAATGGCAACGGAAGGCGTTTCGGAGTAATCATGAACTAAACAGTGCGCCTGCTTACCGAGATTAGATCGGATAGCAGGCGCTTTTTTCATTTGAGTCATGACTGGTCGTAGAAGAATAACCTCAGATTCGTTAATACAGCGATTCGCGTGTAAACTGAAGTAGCAAGTGGTTTTATGATTTTTTCGATCGAAACTAAGGGGGATGAATCACAATGAAAGCAATCATTACAGGCATGAACGGAACGGTGGCACCCGTCGTTGCGGACGTCTTAGCAAAGCACGATATCGAGACAGTCGCGTGGGATCGGACGAAAGTCTCAACGACTGACGAGTCTCAGATGCGGACGTTTTTAGAAACGGAACGACCGGATTATTTCCTACATATAGGTATGGGGTCCGTCAGTTGGACGGAAGCGCTCGTCCGTTTGTGCCAGGAATATCAGATTCCGTTCTTTTTCACGAGTACAGTATCTGTTTTTTCGGACGACGTACCAGCACCGATTGAAAAGGACGCTGTACCGGATGCGACCGATGAGTATGGTGCCTATAAGATTGCTTGCGAGCAAGCGATTCAAGCAATTGATCCTCAAGCAAAAATCGTCCGAATCGGCTGGCAGATCGGGACGGAGGCAGGTTCGAACAACATGGTCGACTTCTTCACGAACGAGATGAAGCAACACGGTGTCATTCAAGCAAGTCGAAACTGGTATCCGTCGAGTTCGTTGCTTGAAGATACAGCAGAAGCGCTCGTTACGATTTTACTTGAACGCGAAGCGGGGCTTTATCAGTTGAACGGAAACGATCGTTATTCGATGTACGATTTAGCGCATGCCTTAAATACACTCCACGCGAAAAACTGGACGATTGAACCAGTCGATGAACCGCGCCGGGATAACCGGATGGCGACAGATGTCGTTTTGGTCCGTTCGTTGTCAGAACGATTGCCACTCTAATCAAACATCCCGCTCTCCTTGACCTGTATCAAAGAGAGCGGGATGTTTTTTACTGCGTGACTGGCGTTTCCGCGGCAAAAGCGAGTGCAGGTCCAAAGATTTCGTAATGCAGTTTGTCCGAAGACGCCGTGAAGTGTTTAATGACGTATTGAATCATCGCTTCCGGCCCACAGACGTATGTCGGATCCGTGATGCCTGCGATAACGTCTTTCGGCAGGCGACCTACTTGATCCGTCGCCTGATGCTCTGCGTAGCGAATGACGCGTGCGCCACGTTGCTCAAGCAAGGCAAGTTGCTCGTTAAATGGACGATTGCGTTCGTCTTGGACGGCGTGATGTAACGTTACCTGTCGACCAGCAGCTAAAGATTCGTCTGCCATCGCAAGCATCGGTGTGATGCCGATTCCACCAGCAATCAGAACGACGGGTTCACCTGATGCATCAAGCGTGAAGGCCCCAGCTGGCGCACTGATTAACACCGTGTCACCGATTCGAGCTGCATGTAAGTAGTTCGAGACGATGCCTTCTCGTTTGACACCAATCGTATAAGTCGTCGTGTTTGATGCCGTCGTCAGACTGTACTGACGATTGTGCCATAAGCCGTCGCTATCCTGAATCCGTACCGTGATGTATTGTCCTGCTCGATAATCAGGGAGCGGACTGTCCGTTTTGAAAGTCAGCGAGCGGATGCCGTCTGCTTGTTCCTGGATATCCGAAATCTTGACGGACTGATAACCGGAAAAGTCTTTCGCCTGTTCGTCCTGCGTGTATAGTTCGGCTTCGAGTGTGATGAACAAATCGGCAATCTCCCCGTACGCTTCACCCCACGCTTGCAGGATTGCAGGCGTTGCGGCTTCCCCTAAGACGTCTTGCATCGCTCCGAGTAATTCTTGACCGACGAGTGGATACATCTCCGGCTTGATTTGAAGACTCCGGTGTTTATGCAGCACTGGTAATAAGACTGGTTTTAACGTCTCGAGTCGATCGATGTGAGCAGCAGCGGCATAAACGGCTGTAGCGAGTGCTTGCGATTGTCGGTCACTCCGTTGATTCGATTGATTGAAGACATGTTTGAGTTCTGGATGAGCTTGAAATAAACGTTGATAAAAGACTTTCGTAATTGCGGCGCCATGCGATGCAAGGACCGGGACGGTTGATTGAACAATTTGAATGGTAGAGGTTGATAACATAAGACCACTTCCTTTTCACTAAGTAATGAACACAGTCTTAGTATTTCGTAGCCTCGTCATTAATACAACATTTAAAATACTAGATTAAAGAACTTCGTGCGTTTTGTCACAAGCAAGTCAAAATATCGACAAGGATTCGTCACGATTGATTGGATATCCAGAGCTTTGAGAAATCAAAATAACCGAACGAGTCGATCGTGATATTTTGCAGCTCGATCGGATACGGAATTAGTCGTGTATCGTGATAGAACGGGATGAAATACGATTCGTTAATCAAGTAGCGTTCGATTGCTTGATGAATCGGAAGCCAGTCTTCGAACGGTGTTGCATCGTATTGTTCAATCCATGTCAGCATCTCGGGCATCTGCTGAAATAGCCGGATCGGTGGTGAAAAAGTATTCGTCATGAACTGATAGAAGGCGTACTGGACATTCCGCTCGAACACTTCGGCATGAATGGCGAGATCGATCGTATCGTAGACATGAAAATCCGTAATACTCTCTTCGAATCCGACTTCGACGAACTCATACGGAATCCCGTCCTGATCAAATCGCTGACAGAGCCAACGTGTTACTTTGTCCGTAAAATCAGTCAACTTGATCCGAATTGGTTGCGTGAACAAAACAGCAGGACCGTCCGGGACGGTATACGATGGACTATAGGACTCAAGAAAACCAGAGTCGTTCGGTTGTGTCCGTTCATGGAAGTCATGAATGCCATCACGGACTTCCTTGATGAGCCGATGGATATAATGTCGCGCTGCTTTTGATTCAAACGGACCACCGGCGCGTGGATGGAGAAAGACGAGACCAAATCCGGACTGCGTCGCAATCGTATCAATCGGACTGGAGTCAGATGCTGATGTCCGGTAGACCGGGTCATATTGCTCCGGCATCTGGATGAACTCAATTCGGTCGAGCAGGGCGCGGATGCCAAAGTAATTCGGAAATGCCGTCAGAACGGTTTTCTTATCGTCATGTTGCGTGAGTTGAAATGGTCCCGTTCCAATGCCATCTTTGATGATGCTCGTATGTATCGAGGCGAGCTGCGGCAAAATCGAACTCCTGCGCTGATCGAGTGTGAGATCGACCCGGTACGGACCGTTTGAGACGATATGTTTGACGTGCCGATAAGAAGAGGCATAAGCCGGATAGTTGATCAGAGCACGGAGACTCTTCGTCACTTCCTTACTCGTCAGGAGGGAACCATCATGAAAGCGGACGTCCTTACGTAAGAAGAGACTGAGCATCGGACCATTCCAGGCATAGTGATGTGCCAGTTCGCCTTGGATGTTGCCGTCGACGTCAATCGTAAACAAACGGTTGAAGACGTTTTGGACGAGGTGAGCACTATGAATGTCAGCTGCTTCTAACGGGTGTGTCGTCAAGAAGTTGCGTTTCCGAGGAATCAGCAAGGCGTCCGATGTCGTTTGCGTATAGCCAAACTTTCGCTCGAGTTGGCGCATGAAGCGTCCTGCTTGTGCCGGTGACCAGTCCCACGACAGTTCTTCCGTCACTGATTCGATCGAATCACGGTCGATCCGCTCGAGCATCCGTTTCGCATACTCCCGTTCGACGTGGCGTAACCAGACGAGTTCACTTAAGTTGCCCCGTCCGCGACCACTCGTGTAATTCATCCAGCCGTCTTCCTGCCATTTATTGAGATATCGTTTCGTTTGTTTAGGACTGAGATGGATGGCCTCGGCAAGCGTCGCAATCGAGTAGTGTCCATTTCGGCAAGTCTTCCATAACATAAAAAGATAAGCATCCATCGTCCTTCTCCTCCTTAAAAGGGGACATCTTTTTTAAATGACGTCCATTTTTCCTGTGTCTTGTCTTGTTTATGATACATGTAGAGAATGGAAGGTGACAATATGAAATGGAAAGAAATACCGAAACCAATTAAAGTACGTCTCATCACATCGTTTTTCAACCGCGCTGTCTCGTTTTCGATCATGCCGTTCATGGCTCTCTTGTTCGTCAAGGCATTCAACGAAGTCATCGCCGGTGCGTTTTTGATCGCGATGGTCTTCGTCAGCTTCATCACCAATCTACTCGGCGGATATCTCGCCGACCGTTTCTCTCGTAAACGCCTACTCGTCACGACATCTGCGCTCACGGCGTTGACTTTCATCACGATGGCGATCTCGTTGACGCTCGACTGGATGCTGCTGTTCATGGTCATTTACGCCGTCTTCTCGGTGACGAGTAATCTTGGTCGTCCGGCAATGGGGGCGATCATCATCGATGCGACGACGAAGGAGAACCGCCAAGCGGTCTACGCGCTCGACTACTGGTTGATCAATCTCTCGATCGCCATCGGAACGGCGCTCGGGGGCTGGCTCTACGTCAGCAATCAATTGCTGTTGTTTTGGATCTTGAGCTTTACGTCGTCCGTTTTACCAATCGCTTACTACCTGTTTCTCGACGATACGCCACGAACGTGGCAACGTCAGAAACTACGTGGTGTCATCACGGATATCTTTACAAGCTATCAACTCGCTTGGCGGGACCGTCCGTTCGTTAAGGTCGTCTTTGGTTCGATGTGTATCTTAGCGGCTGAGTTTTCGATGGGGAGTTACGTCGCTGTCCGCCTCGCTGATTCGTTTGAACCACTATCGTTTACCGGGTGGTCGATCAACGGGGTCCGGATGATGAGTATCATCAACATCGAAAATACGTTGCTCGTCGTCACGTTGACGTTCATCGTCCAGCGGCTTGCGAAGCGTTTGTCTCCGCGCCGGACGCTCGCTGCGGGTCTCATGCTATACACGATCGGTTACGTCGTCGTGACGAGTGCCAACAGTATGACGGCACTGATGGTCTTCATCTTCATCGCAACGATTGGCGAGTTGCTCTACTCCCCGGTCTTGAACACTCAAAAAGCAAATATGATGCCAGCCGATCAACGCGGAGCGTACTCAGCCTTCGCCGGAACGTCGTTTGCTGGAGCAGACTTACTCTCTCGGTCGACGATTCTAGTCGGGACATTCTTGATCCCGTCGATGATGAGTGTATACCTCGGATTGATCCTCTTGACGGGATTTGGATTAGTCTATACGAGTCTGTTCGTGAAGGAATCGGTCGAACGACAGCGAAACGTATCTTAATAAGGGGGAATACAGATGAACTTACCAGATACTATCGAAACACCACGGCACCTGTTACGCCGTTGGCAAGAAAACGATGCAGCCGCATTGTATGCTTACGCCAAGGATCCAAATGTTGGACCAAAAGCAGGTTGGGCGCCGCACGCGTCACTTGACGAAAGCCAGGAAGTGATTGGCATTTTCCAAGCGTCACCTGGTGAATATGCCGTGACCGATAAGGAAATGGGTGAAGTGATTGGGAGCTTCGGTTTTCACTTCAATCGTCGACCGGACGAAGCAATCACGCATGACCGTCAAGTCGAGATCGGCTATGCCCTCGCGCCTAACTACTGGGGAGAAGGGCGGATGCCGGAAATCGTCGAAGCGATACTTGATTTCATCTTCCGGGAACTGCCGATCGATGTCGTTTGGTGTGGTCACTTTGATTTTAATGACCAGTCACGCCGTGTCGTTGAGAAACTCGGTTTTACACCTGTTCTTGACCGACCATTCGTATTAGAACGAATTGACGGACGGACCGTAACGAGTCATGTCTATAACTGGACGCGTGAGCGGTATGAAGCAATACAAGGGAATTGATAAATAGATAAAATAAAAGGCGTGCACCGGTGCACGCCTTTTTATTTTATATAGTGATGTCTAAATAGACATTAAAAACGAATACATTCTGTTATGGCTTAACTTTCATATCTTCATACCAAAAAAGAGAATAATCCATCATCAATGAGGATTCATTTTGCTGCCTTAACATGGTAGTAATGTTCCCCAGGTGATACGTACCGTGATTGGCTACATGTAAAAGAATTTCTTCAAAAGTCGTTTCCCGTGGACCAGACCAAGGATTATCCACATGTATCGTCATAGTAAGATTTGAGTTCTGATTTATAAATAGTTGATACTTTGATGCTATATTTTTGAATGCTGTTTTGAATTCTTCAATTGTATATGCATCAGTTAATGGTAATTGACTCATCGCATCTTGTAGCGCTTGTTGAAATTCTACTTTTTCTAAAACATGAATCCACATAGTATCAACTGCAAGAATATGACTAAGTGTTTTAGCGATTGTCGGATAAGAGCTTTTCACCTCTTTATTTAAAAGATTTTCAGGTAATGCATCCATATGATCTAACATCAACTGCATCGCCCAGTTGTGATATTCATACATCGTTTTTCCGGCATTCATCCAAATCGCTCCTTTAATTGTAGTAAGAACTGTCTAACTACGTTCATTATAAAAAAGGATATATGACATCTGAGTGTCATATATCCTCATATAGATTAACTATTTTTTTGGCTTCATTTCTTAATATGTCTTGTAAGTACAAGGGATGAATAACAACTACACCTGATCTGAAGCTTAATAAAATGTTGATTAACCATTCCGCATGTAAAGGTGAAGGTAACAATAAAGTCATCGTAACACTACCATCTTCTTCAAAAACCATCGATTGATGCTGAAAATGGTTTAAGACTACATGAATGGATTCAGGATGAACTCTTAACGTGATACTTTCCCGTGCGGGCTTCACGACAGCTCTGTCTCCAGGAATGGGATGGTTATCCTGAATAGATGTTGAAAGTCTTTGAAGGTTGAGCATATGTGACACTTTGAATTCGCGGTAATCATTTCTTAAATAACAATAAGCATAAAGGTACCATGTACGAAATTTATATCGTAGAAAAATAGGATCTACTTCTCGAATGGTCTGTTCCTTTTGAGCACTGATGTATTGAAACAGAACTCTTTTTGATTCTTTGATACTCTTTTGAAGATCAATTAAGAAAGTAGGCTCAATGGATTGATCAGCTAAATCAATGTGTAAATGGTTATTTTGTTCTTCTGTCGTAAGAATCGATAGCCGTTCTAGCGTATTTTTTAAATCTTGATCATGTAATTGCGCTGATAAACTTTTCATTAAAGATAGAACATCGACCATAGAAGACGCATTTAAAAAGGTCTTATCCCATTTATAATTCTCAATAATACCGAAACCTCCATTAGTTCCATGATAAGAAGTAACGGGAATTCCAGCTGCACTAATGGTTTCGATATCTCGATAAATCGTTCTCTGAGAGACATTTAATTCACTAGCTAATTGAGCGGCCGAGATCGTAGAGCGATGCAGTAACTTAAATATGATAGTCAGTAATCGTTCGAGTTTCAAAAAATTCTCCTTTGTATTAAGCACGACTATAGTGTGAACCGTCATTCCATACAAATAATTACGTTTAGTATAATTGATTTATTCGTTCTATGAAGAGATTAAAAAGTACTTCGTAATGAATTGAATCAAAATCCAAAGAAAAAAGTATGCATCGCGCATACTTTTTGTGGTTTTCCTTATCTTATTAGATATGTTTGAGTTGTGAATCTAATTCAATATGTAATTTTGACCTATTTCTTTAAGAATTTATTCGGCGATAAGACAGCTACCACTTTGAAGTCGGGAAGCTAACACCAAAAAAATGAAAATTACTTATGAATCATAAAAATGTAAAATCAAGGGTTACGTATGGAAAAGGAAGTATGTTAAAATTCGGTTCAATTCAAATAAAGTCCTTATTTAAATTAAGAAGGAGAGTGGGAAAAAATGAATCAGGTTGCAGCCATAAGTATGCTAGGAAACGTCTTTATTTTTATAGTCGTTTTATACTTTATTTACAAAATGATTCAATACATTCGACTGAAATGATCCGTCATCCTATAAAATGAACAATGGATGGTTCGAATAAAAATAATGAGATACATTTTAATGAAACATAGGTGAAAGTGAACGCTAAAGAGCAAAAAAAGTATGCGCCGGCGCATACTTTTTTGTAGAGCATGACAAGAGATCTCTGCTAAAAATATATTATGGAGATACGGGACGCTTAAGCGTTAACAATTCATCGTCGAGTGACGCGAATGACTTAACACAGCCGCATGAGCGTCTTGAATTCCAATATTATAAAAGTGAATAGCAACTGACTCTTTGATGAAATCAAAACACGTTCTGCGGCGAACTCAGATGGCACTTCTAAGAAAAAATCTTAAATAGACTGGATAATTTGTTATTTTTCTTTACTAAATCGATTGAACATAACGACACTCTCTTTATTTTTGTTGATCTCTGAATGATCTAAAAAAATTACAAGAGAATGTATTTTAAAATCACAGTCTATATTTTGTCGTAAAAAAATGTACATGCCTTCCTTTAAAATGTTGCTTTTAATTTCTGAAGCATCCCATCCCAACCTTGGTCCATAAAGTTACGGACACGACCTTGTGGCTGATTTGCTTTCGGCACAAGGTCATCAGCGTTTTTCCATCCGCTGTGTGTCACAGTGAAAAGGGTAAGGTCGTTCAATGGAGTAAGGGAGAAGGTCACGATCCATCCATCTTCATCCCAACTAAACGATAATTCTCTTTCTGGTTGTACGTTTAATACCGTGCAAGGAGATGGACCAAAAGGAGATTGAATATGAAACACACATCCTGTTTGTGCGACAAGGTCGTTTGGCATAAACCATTTAGATAAAGAGCGAGCCGTCGAGACATTCGCCCATACCTGTTCAATGGGATTGTTGATCTTAATGGAATGTTGAATATCTTTCACAGATTGATTCATCGTTTACAACCACCTATTCTTTTTTAATATATTTTATTCTAATTCTATCCTCAATTTTTTCTCAATGATATACAAAAATGATCTTAGCGCTGAGGTCATTTTAAGTATCAGAACCAAATCGTTGCTTCAGTGCTTTGAGACGTTTGACTGATCTTGTTTAGATTCGCGAATAAAAGCGACTGTCATTGTAATGGCAGCAACAGCATATCCGACAAGTCCAGAGGTCAATTCCGACCAATCAAATACAGAACGGAGAATGATTTGGGGAACAAAATAGACGAGCAATGCAATCGGCAAAATCCATGTCTTCGTCTTCCATGCCGTGACAAGAATCCAGATAATCAATAGGGCACCAATCATCCAGCTGACGCTTGGGGATAACGTGATCTTTGGTGAATCGACAAGTCCGTTGACGATCAATAGTCCGATGATTAACAGAAAATGAATACTACCATGAATGCCGTAACGCATGATACGAGGGCGCGCGCCATCACGTAAAGCATCTTGACGGAAGAGAAACGCCAAGGTGGTCAGGTAAACGGCACTAATCAACAGGAAACCGCCAACGAGCAAGATAGTGAACGTCGTTGTACCATTCAAGAGGTTTTGAAGATAGAGAAAACTGGATGCGCCGAGAAAAACTTGCAAGACGACCCAAAACGCTTCTTTTGGATCAAATGCCATCTCTTTAGAAATCGATTGGATGTAATCGGCGGGACTATCACCCGTGATCGCGCGAACGGATTTTCCGTCCGCTTCCGCTTCGATCAGGTGATCTTCGAGTTCGTTGACAATCTCCTTCGTCGCCAATTCATTTTTACCCGAAGCAAGTAGGTATACCTTTAAGTCTTCCAAAAATCGTGTTGATTCCGTCGATAAGGTCATCTCATTCGTCCTCCTTTAAAATGCTTTCGACACTCGTTGAAAGGTGATGCCATCTTAGTTTGAAAGCGGCGAGTTCTTCAACACCGCTCGTCGTGATCGAATAATACTTTCGTTTTGGACCGGACGGGGAGACGCGAGAGGTTGCTTCGATCCAGTCCAGTTTTTGCATCCGAATCAATAGAGGATAGATCGTTCCCTCACTGATGTCAGCGAATCCGAACGCTTTCAGTTTCGTCGCCAGTTCATAGCCATAAATCTCTTCTTCCGCAATTAGTGCGAGTAAGCAACCGTCGAGAATTCCTTTTAACATTTGCGTCGATGACATCCGCATCTTCCTTTCGCTACTTGGTATTACAAGGTAATGATACGCTATGCTATTTTGTATTGCAAGGTAGCGAGTAAAATAAATCCAATGAATTTTACGAAGGTGCTTTTACAATGAATTAATATGTAATATATTACTTGTATGAAACCTACAAATGATTTTGCCATTGCACGACTTCCTTTAAGTGAGGAAGTGTATCGACGCTTGCAACACCACATCATCACCTTACGTCTTGCCCCAGGAGAAAAGGTGAACGATCAAGCACTCGCGGAAGCGTTCGGTGTCAGTCGGACACCGGTCCGCGAAGCCTTGAAACGACTCGAAGAGGAGGGATTGATTTTAGCAAAACGGGGTTCACGGACGATCGTGACGGAACTCGATGCCGAACAGGCACAGCAAACCTATCCAATCATTGCGACACTGCATGGGTTAGCGGCGCGTTTAGCAGGACCAATGCTGACGGATGACGATCTAACGAGTCTAAAGTCGATTCATCAACAATTCACGACGGCAATTGATCAGCAGGATACAGAGGCGGCACTAGCACTTGACGATGCCTTTCACGATGTCTTCGTGCAGCGCAGTCAAAACGATCAACTACGAGAGACAATCCGTCGATTGACACCGTTGATCCGCCGGCTCGAATATGCTCAGTTTGATCGTCTCGGACGCCAGTCGATTGCCGATCATGCAGCGATTTTAGATGCATGTCAACAACAGGATGTCGAGCAACTCGTCCAGGCGACGGAGCATAATTGGAACGGGCTCGGACGTCTACTCGTCTCGACACTAAAGGAGGAGAGCTGATGCGACCGATCATTTATGGAATTTTAGCGGCAATGTTTTTTGCCGTCACCTTCATCTTGAATCAATCGATGCAAGGGGCAGGCGGTCACTGGATTTATAGTGCGTCGCTCCGCTTTTTCCTGATGTTGCCGTTCTTTATCGTCATCGTCATGATCCGACGGGGGATCGGGCGCGTCTTCCAGGCGCTTCGAGCCGATATCGGCTTTTGGTTACTGTATGGAACGATCGGCTTCGGACTGTTCTATGGCAGCATCTGTTTTGCTGCTGACTACGCACCAGGCTGGTTGATTGCCGGGACATGGCAGTTGACGATTTTAGCGGGACCGTTGCTTGCCCCCTTGTTCAACCAACGGATCCCGTGGTCAGCACTGAAGTATTCCGTCCTGATTGTCCTCGGGGTCGTCGTCATGCAACTATCGGTCGCGGAAAGCCTATCGCTACAGTCACTGTTGTTCGGTGCCTTACCGGTCCTCGTCGCGGCAATTGCCTATCCACTCGGGAACCGGAAGATGATGGAACGCTATGGGAACGAGCTCGATGTGTTTGAACGGATTCTCGGAATGACACTTGCCAGTCTACCGTTTTGGATCGTTCTTTCTGTGATTGCCTACATACAGGTCGGCTTGCCGAGTGTCAATCAAGTGACCCAGTCCGGATTCGTCGCGTTGTTCTCCGGCGTCATCGCAACGTCGCTTTTCTTCTACGCGACGTCGCTCGTTCGGACAGATCCGGTTCGGTTAGCAGCGATCGAAGCAACGCAATCGTTCGAGATCGTCTTTACTGTTCTCGGAGAGATTCTTTTCATTCACGCCGCACTACCAACGGGACTCGCGACACTCGGGATCATCCTCGTCATGCTCGGGATGACGTTGCATAGTTTGAATCAGGCAGAGCGAACCGTCGTTCGTTCCGCTAAACGAAAAATCAATTGAGAAAGTAGGCTGTCAGATGGTTTTAACAGGTACACTCGTCAATACCGTCCTGATCATCATCGGGACGTTGCTTGGATTAATGTTCCACCGGATTCCGGAACGCATGAAGGAGACCGTCCTGCAGGCGATTGGACTTGCTGTCGTCGTGCTCGGAATGCAGATGGGGATGAAAAGCACGAACTTCTTGATCGTCATCGGTAGTCTTGTTCTCGGTGGTGCAATCGGCGAGTGGTTCCGGCTCGATGAGAAACTCGACCGGATGGGAGCGTGGCTCGAACGTAAGATCAGTCGCGGTCGTCCGTCGAACATCGCGGAAGGATTCGTGACAGCGACGTTAATTTTCGTCATTGGCGCGATGGGTGTGTTAGGAGCCCTCGACGGTGGATTACGTCAGGATCACGACGTCCTTTATACGAAAGGATTGATTGACGGTTTTACGGCACTCGTCCTTAGTTCAACGCTCGGGATCGGTGTCATGTTCTCAGCGATTCCCGTCTTTCTCTATCAAGGGGCGATTGCATTAAGTGCTGTTGCGATCACGAAATTCATTCCCGACGCCGCACTGCAGGAATTTATTCTTGAGATGACGGCGACTGGTGGGGTGATGATTGCGGCAATCGGTCTTAATCTCGCTGGCATCACGAAGATTCGTGTTGCGAACTTGTTACCGGGAATCGTCATCGTCGCAGTTATCGTCACCGGTCTCCATCTGTTCTCATGAAAAATCCCCACTTATCCGATAACGGACGAGTGGGGATTTTCTGTTTATGTCTCGATCAATTCGTGTGTCTCGTAAGCAGTGATTGTATGTCCATCGTAATGGAAGTCATGCAACAACGGTTGATCCGTTGACAAAGCGACCGGTAAGTAATGCCGGAGATTGCTGATGATTCCCATGTTTTCATCGTTTAAGATCCAGTCAAGTGTTTTCCAATCAAGGATACCTTCGATCGTCATGACCGGTGTCGGAAACGGGCGGTCTTCTAGTTCAGCAAGATAGAGATACATGCCAGACGTTTCTTCCCCGTGTAAGCGAACGATGCCTTTTGCTGTCACTTTGTTGAGCGTGATGCCCGTCTCTTCGAACGTCTCGCGGATGACAGCAACTTCCGGTGTCTCGCCCGGTTCAATCTTGCCGCCGACACCGTTCCACATGCCCATCGCTGGTCGTTTTTGGCGGTTGACGAGTAAAAAACTATCCGCGTGGCGAATTAAACAAAGCGTATATCGATCCATGTTCATTACTCCTGTCCTAAAAAGTGAGACTGATACAGCATCTCGAATTGAGCGGGACCTGCGACCGGTAACTCGGTTGTCGTCGCTTCTTCAATTCGTAACGTCCGCTCAGTCAACGTCTTTTGACCGCTTGGAGTCCGCATTGCGATGAGACGACCTTTGTTGAACGGTGAAGCTTCGCTCTGTTGGATGATCTGTTCCATCTTCGATAAGTCACCCTTTGTAATTGCCTTCTCACGGTCGAACTTGTAGCCAGTCACGAACTCGGCTTGTCCTGTCCGTTGCATTTCGAGAACATCACCTTTGCCAATCCGGTAACTACCGCTAGCGGAATGAACCGTCTCCCCACTCAAGGGAACCGGAACGAGCGGTAAATTGACACCGAAGCCGGTATCAAGTAGGTGTGTCTCATTCCAAATGATTGCAACGTGTGTCGGCCCCGTCGCTGACCAGGCTGCTGATTTCTGATCATAGACGGTCGCTTGTACGAGGCGAACGGGACAATTCAGTTCTTGTAGGACACGATGCAGCAGTCCGTTCAAGTCATAACAGACACCACCACGTCGCTCCGTCAGAAACGTTTCAATGAAGCGCTCGTCGTTAAACGGACGGATTCGTTTCTCAAGTACAGTCGTATTCTCAAACGGTAACTGGTAGGCAAAGGCTTCGAGTAAGCGAGGTAACTGATCAAACGTGATCGTCTCAAGCGGAAATCCGAGCCGTTGTTCCAAGTCCTTCATCCAATCCATCTGTAATCCCTCCTTTATATACTACCTGATTATCCCATATTGCTTCAGAAAATGTGGATTTGAGCATATATTATCTGAAAATAAGGATAACCCTTTTGTTCGATGGGAATCTTTGATATGCTGAAATAGGATTAATTAAGAATGATTCTCAATGTCGAATCACGAACTAAAGGAGGTCTCATCATGAGACGGAAAACTTGGATGACAGCGTTGACGCTCCTCGTGTTGAGCAGTTTGATGCTTGCGGCCTGTTCAGGTCAAGCAGAACAAACAAACGAAAAGACGCGGACGATTACGCATGAGGCAGGAAAAACGAAAGTGCCGGAGCACCCGAAGAAGGTCGTCGCACTTGAATACTCATTCGTTGATGCGTTAGACGAACTTGGGATTACACCAGTCGGAATCGCACAAGAAAATAAGACCGATGTCTCCGGATTACTCGGAAAAGACATCGCGTTCACGGAAGTCGGTACACGTCAACAACCGAATCTTGAAGTAATCAGTTCCTTGCAGCCGGATTTAATCATCGGCGACTTCAACCGCCATAAAGGAATCTACAAGCAACTGCAAAAAATCGCACCGACGATCATCTTGAAGAGTCGGAATGCGACGTACGAAGAGAACATCGAATCGTTCAAGACGATTGCTGAAGCAGTCGGGAAAACTAAACAGATGGATGACCGACTTGCCCTGCATGAAGAACGATTGAATGCAGCGAAGAAAAAGGTGGATCCAAACGACGACCGAAAAGTGATGGTTGGTGTCTTCCGCGCCGATTCACTGACGGCACACGGTGAGACGTCGTTTGATGGTGAATTACTCGAGAAGATCGGTATCGAGAACGCTGTTACGAAAACAGCGGAACCTACCGTTACGATTACGTTAGAGCAGGTGGTCAAATGGGATCCGGACGTCATCTTCATGGCGGAAGCCGATCCGAAACTGCTGAAGGAGTGGAAAAACAATCCGCTCTGGAATCAGATCACAGCGGTTAAGAACAAGGAAGTTTATGAAGTCAATCGTGACCTTTGGACACGCTATCGAGGACTTGACGCTGCAGAACAGATCGTTGACGAAGCGATTCAATTGTTACAACAGAAATAATGAACGACAAAAGCCGGAGCAATCTGGCTTTTCGTCTTGATGAAAGGGGAACCATCCGGTGCAGCGGAAACGTCTGATTTTTGTACTCTTATTACTCGGTTGCTTGGCGGTTTATAGTAGCCTGTTCTTTGGCATCACACAGATGAATCCGATTCACTTAGTCCAAGAGTGGATCAGTGGCACGACATCAAAAGCAGGGCTCGTCCTGACAAATCTGCGCTTACCGCGGCTCTTACTCGGATTGTTGCTCGGAGCGAATCTTGCCGTTGCAGGGGCAATCATGCAAGCCGTGACACGAAATCCGCTCGCTTCACCGCAAGTCTTTGGTGTCAATGCCGGTGCGTCATTTCTCGTCGTCTTAAGCCTGCTCGTCTTTCCGTCGCTCGGAACGGCAAATTTGATCTACTTCGCCTTTGCCGGTGCCTTAGTCGGTGGAGTGCTAGTCTTTTCGTTCGCCTCCGTTCGCGGGATGACAGCATTAAAACTTGCCCTCGTCGGGATGGCGATCCATCTCTTGTTGACGTCGCTGACGAAAGGCTTGATCTTGTTCAACGACCGGATCACGAACGTCTTGTACTGGTTGTCCGGTTCGCTCAGTGACGCGAGCTGGCTCGAACTACGGATCGTCCTCCCATGGTCGATTGCTGGTTTGCTTCTTGCGGCGAGTCTCGCGAAATCACTCGCTGTCTTCCAACTGGGGCAAGACGTCGCGGTCGGTCTCGGGCAAAAAGTGACGCGAATCCGTTTGCTTGCCGGCATCAGTGTCGTCTTACTCGCAGGCGTCACCGTTGCCGTCGCCGGAGCGATCGGTTTCATTGGATTAATGGTTCCGCACATCACGCGGCGCCTCGTCGGGGAAGATTACCGGATCGTTCTGCCGGTCGCTGCCGTCATCGGTGGACTTCTGCTGACGTATGCCGATGTCCTCGCGCGGTTCATCGCCTATCCGTATGAGTCACCAGTCGGCATCGTGACGTCATTGCTCGGTGCACCATTCTTCCTTGTTCTGGCACGTCGTCAGATGAAAGGGGGATTACGATGAAAGACATGCGTCGGATTTTGATTGTTGCGGTGCTCGTGTTCTTCGCGAGTTTTGCCTTACTGTCGGTCGGCTCGATTCAGTTATCGTTATCGGAACTATGGCAGTCGTTCTTTGGTGGAAAGGATGCCTTCATCGTCCAAAATTACCGTCTGCCGCGAACTGTCCTTGCTTTCTTAGCAGGTGCGAGTTTCTCACTTGCAGGAGTCATCTTACAAAGTGTCATCCGTAATCCATTGATTTCGCCTGACGTGATCGGTGTGACGAATGGTGCGTCACTGTTCGCCGTCTTAACGATTGCCCTCGTGCCGGATGGTCCGCTCTTGTTAACACCAATCGCTGCTTTCATCGGAGCAGCACTCGTCATGCTGGCATTGATTATGCTTGAGCGGGGTGGGAATGTATCCCGCAGTTCGTTTGCGTTACTTGGTATCGCGGTCAGTGCGATTTGTGCTTCAGGGACGGAATACTTGTTGATCAAGTTTCCGCTCCAAACGAACGATTCACTCGTCTGGCTCGCTGGGAGTCTGTTCGGGAAAGGGTGGCAGGAAGTGATGATCTTAGCGCCCGTGCTCGTCGTGATTGGTGCAATCATCTTCTATCGCCATCGTCAACTCGATGTCTTATCACTCAGTGAAGAAGTCAGTATCGGTCTCGGATTACCAATTCAGCGGACGCGGCACATCTTCTTGGCGCTCGCGGTCATTCTAGCTGGTGTTGCCGTCGCGACGGTCGGTGCGATTGGTTTCATCGGACTGATTGCGCCACATATGGCACGGCGTCTCGTTGGTCATAAGCATCTTGCTGTGTTGCCGATGGCGCTGTTGCTCGGCGGAGGGTTACTCGTCGTCGCGGATGCACTCGGTCGAGGGATACATCCACCACTTGAAGTACCAGCCGGATTGATCACAGCGATCATCGGTGTGCCGTATTTCCTGTATCTTTTACGGAGAGAACGGACGGCATGATGTTCGATCTACCAAAATGGAGTCCTAGCGATTACGCGAAGGACTCCATTTTTATGAAAGGAAAGAAGTACGCACTTGACGAATCATGGCGACATCTTTCTATATTTATTTGGCTTCAAGTTGGTTTGATTTTTCTACTTCCTCTTTATACTTTTCTAAAAATTCATCAACTGAAACGTTATTAGCGTTTGGATTCGATTCAATGGTTAATTTACTCGAAGAAACAGATGTGCTTTGATCGTCTACATGTGATGGAATTTCAAGTACCAATTGATCACCTAAACCCGTTTCAAGACCACTTTTTCCGAAGTTAAAAGTTCGTGTGACATACGCTTCAGCATAATTTTTTTGATTCTCTGAATAGACTTTGACATCAGAAATGTTGTATTTGAATGAATTCAGCTGAATTTTATCGACTTCCGTAGTGGATAGAAAAATCAATACAGCCTCGTCCCCTTCAGATAACTTTGAAAGGTTAGTATGCGCTAACGGAGTATTGTTCAAGAAATCTGCTTTTTGTTGCTCAAGCACTGTAGTGAAAAAATTGAAGGCTTGTTCCTCTGTGATGCTACTCTTAGATTTTTCTTGTGCAACATTAGAATCGGCAATCGCATTACTCCATAAGAAACCAGCATATAGGATGACACCTAAAGTGAGGGATGAAAAAATAGTTTTTTTCACGATCGCGACCTCTTTCTATTGTTTGATTCATGTTATTATATAACAAAAAAAACCAAAAAAGGAAAGGGTATAAAAATGAGTAAGTCGAATTTTAAGAAAAAAAGGAAAAAGAAATTTTTGGCACTATTTTTAGGAGTTATAGCCCTCATTGTATTACTCATGCCGGTACTATCACCTATTCTGTTTACAGATGCTACGCCTAAAGGTGCTCTTAGACACGAACTATACAAACAAGGCTATTACTATCAAAATTACTTTGCGGTCATTACGGAACAAGATCCTGTTGCAGAACGGTACCATATGTTTTGGTATGATTGGAAAAGTGAAACGGGAGGAACACCTTTTATCTGTTATTCAAAGAAGGTCAACGCGGAAAAGTATGCTGTTTCCTGCGGTACGGGTCCTTAAAGTAGTATCTTATATAAAATAGAATTGAGCTACATAAATCAGGCTTCCTGACATCGTATATTCACGATGCTAGGAAGCCTGATTTTTAATTCATAATGTATCGATTCAAAACGAGTGTTTAAGCCGAGCGACTTTCTGTGCCTAGATTCAAGAAGATTTCTTCTAAGGACGCTTCTTCTACTTCGAGTCGATAGACATGGATCTGTTGTGAGACAAGATAAGAATTGATCGTCGCAATATCCTGTTCACTTTGGACGATGAACGTTGACTGAGTCGGGGAGACATTGACGTCTTTCGCAAGCGTCGACAACTTGGACTGCAAGTGTAGTTGCATCTCATTGTCGAGCAACGCATGTTTGACATGAACAGTGATGTTTTTCTCATATTGTTCCCGTAACTCCTCCATCGTACCTTGCGTTTGGATTGATCCAGCCTGCATGATTGCAATCTCCGTACATAGTTTTTCGACCTCGTCCAAGTTGTGGGACGTTAGAAATATCGTCGTTCCGTCTGCTGCAATCTTGCGAATCAAAGAGTGAATTCCGAGAATCGAGTTGGCATCAACGCCAGATGTCGGTTCATCTAAAAATAAGATATCCGGTCGATTGATTAAAGCTTGGGCAATGCCAAGCTTTTTTTTCATCCCGAACGAGTAGTTCTTCGTTTTCATATCGATCGCGTCTTCGAGTTGTACATCACGCAGAAGTTGCTTCAACTCGTCGATCGTCGTCTTCAGACCAAGGACTTTACTGAAATACTTCAAGTGATCGAGCGCCGTGAAGTTTTCGTAAAAGGTCGAGTAATCCGGTAGAACACCAATCCGTGTCCGGACATCTTTCAAGGAATCGTTCGGCGCTCCGAGTAACTCGAATGTTCCGGACGTCGGACGGACCAGTCCAGTGATCATATTGATGAAAGTTGATTTACCGGCGCCATTTTGACCAAGGAATCCGAAGATGGCCCCTTGCTCGATCTCGAGATTCAACTGGTTGACGACGGTCTTATTGCCGTATTGTTTCGTTAAATTGGTTGCACGAAGGGCTAACATCAGAGATCTCTCCTTTTAAAGATAATCAGAGTCGTCAAGACGAAAACAGCGATATGAATCAAAACAAGGTAAGTATAAGCAGTGTTTTCTTGCGTATAGTAATAATACGGCGTTAAGTAAGACAACGTATCAACGATGACATTCTTCGAAATAAGACTCCACATCCCGATGACCGGAAGCGCGATCGAGATGAAGATTCCGACGAACATCGTCATCGAGGAATTATTGACGACTGTTGAAAGAAACAACGACAATCCAATGAAATAAGAGACGAAGATGATGCTTTGAATCAAATCGACGAAATGAAACGACTTTGAAAATGGAACGATTAATATGAGGGCAACTGTCAGGCAGAGGACCCAAAACGATACGTTGCCTAAAAACTTCCCGAAAATGATGTTTTCACGGGACGTTTTTGTTGTAAGAAAACGAATCGTCTTCGACTCGATCTCTTTATTGACACTACTATGAGAAATACTTGTCACGAATAAAGGAGCAGCTAAAAACAGAAGTAACATCAATCCGATGATATACGCATTGTTACCTAGACCAAGATCACTGAGTTGCCCTTTGAACTGGCTGACGAGTTTAGCAGAACCAGTCGTCACGCCGAACAAGACGACGATGATCAGGATGGCGCGGATGCTTTGAAAAAGTGATTTGAATTCGCGAAGCGTAATGGCAAACATATGTAGACGCACCTTTCTCTAAGTAAGATTAATATTGTCGCGCTAGCTTCTTATTCTTTGATACATTCGTGATACCGGCAATCAAGTAAGCGATTGAACCGAAGGCGCCGGCGAGTAACGTAAAGATTCCTCCGAGAATCGCTGTAATGATCAATAGCTTTCCAGCAGAACCGTTTTTGCGAATCCGGACGATTGAGAAGATGCCTCCTAATGTACATAAGAGCGAGACGGCACCAAGGTACAAGAAGAATTGTTGGAAGGATATGAGGATTTGATTAGCCGTGACATCCGTGATGTTCTCATCGCGAATGAATTGATCGACCAAATCTTTCATGCCAGCGTGATCCGCAATCGAGCCAGACAATAGAAAACCGCCTAAGCACAATGATCCAAACAAAACGATACCGATGACTGCAAATATGTACTCTGTTGTTCTTTTCAAGTAAAACACTCCTTTTCCTTATTTTTCCGATTTGACATTCCTAAACTACCATGACTTGAATCTCTATGACAAGTGGGAAAATGAATATATTTTAATTTTTTATTGGTTAAATCTTTAATTAAAATCAAAAATACTTTAACTTTATTTAAATAAATGCTATTGTGAATACATAGGAGGGAAATGGTAAATGAAGAAAGATGATGTTCCCGATTGGGTTTTATCTCTAGAATTGGAAGAAGTGGAATTCGTGAAAAAATTCATCGTAAGCTCAGGTTCCTTGAAGGAACTAGCAAAACATTATGATGTGTCCTATCCGACCGTCCGAATTCGTGTCGATCGTATCATTCAGAAAATCGAAGTGAATGAGAAAATCGAGAATGAACCGTTCATCACATATATTAAACAAATGGCAATCGAGGATCGCATCACGATTGAGGATGCAAAAAAAATCATCGAAAAATATCGACTTGAGAGGGGTAACAATCAATGAATTTCTTCGTTTCTGCTCTACTTATCAGTATCTGTTTAGGAATACAGTATTTCTTATCGAGTCGTCACAATCCATATCTCGGCATCATCATGCCGATCATTTTAGTGATCGTGATGACGTGGCGTTACTTTGATGGTAGATATAATAGCCTATTAGCCTACGTGTTGATTTTAGGAATCGGGTTGATTTCACTTTGGGAACAATGGTCGCGTGGTCGAAAAGCTTTAAAAAAGAATCAAGAAAAAGAACTGGAACGAATGCGCGTGCACGATACGCTGTAAAGTCGTACATATCGTTTCACATGAAGACGATCTTGAGAGAGATCGTTTTTATATAAAAGAGAGTAGCCTCTGTTTTGATGAAACAGAGGCTACTCTCTTTTACGTGTTACGGGCTAGATTTATATTCCGTTCATTTTAATCGAGTTCAACCTTCACTGTCGTATTCTTTGGAAAAGCTTCATCTGCCGCGTAGAGAACAAATGTTTTTTTGTCGACAGGTACTTGATAGACTAAGTCGACAAGTGACTCATACGGAGCGAAGTATTGATAGCCGTTCTTGAATGCTTTTTCATTGTGATTGACATAATCAACGGTAGAATATTCTTTACCATCTAGTGAAGTCAACGTAAATGTTCCCGGTCTATAAGTTGAATATGCACCTTTACTTTGTGTATCCGAGTTGTGCATAAAGACAGGAATCGTAACATACCGATAACCAGGCTTTTCTTTTAAATTCAAATCTTTTGGCGTCGGAGCGAGTGATTTAGCATAAAATAGTTCATATTTTGCTTCCGGGTCACCTGGGTAGGTTTGGATGACGCCTTTCTTCATCAGTTTTTTAAGTGCCGCCTCCTGCTTGGTTGTTTTCTTGTCAGCGGATGTTGTCGTATCAGAAGCCAAATCCTTTAATTTTTGTCCGTTCGTTTGTTGCTGAGGAGCACTCTGTGGTGTAGTCGTCGAGGATTCGGTTGAGGCGAACAAGAACAGGCTCGCAACCCCGATACACAAGGAAGCAGCAATCGATCCGAGAGCCCATTTGAAACGTCGTTCTGTCGCCTGTGTATTTTCAACGACACTACCGAGTGCCGCATTCGGTGTGATGCGGACAGCGCGCTCAGCAGGAAGTAAGGCACCTAATACGCCAGTGATCACAGGAATCAAGAGCATGACGCTAAGGAAACCGAGCTCTTGAACCGGGAATTGTCCGTAAATGAAACCGATCATTCCAAGTGCAGTCAAAAGACCAATCACACCAGCACAGAGTCCCGTCATCATCCCTTCACTCAATACAAGTAAACGGATTTGCACGTCTTGCCAGCCTGTCGCTTTAAGAACAGCAAGCTGACTCTTCCGTTCATTGACGTTTTGCCACATGATTTCGGTCGTCGTTAGAATAGCGATTAATAGAGCGACGCCCATCGCGACGTAATGCATCGTCCCGACTTCAAGCGCGACATATTCGCCGAGCCACGTTGCGTACAAGACGCCTTTTAAGCGGAACGTGATGAAGAGAAAGAAGATGAACAGACTCGTCGGTAAGGCAATCGCGACGACCGAGAGTCCTGTCCGTTGCCAGTACGTGACAAGCTGATTGGTACTCATCCCAAGCACGCTACGCGCGCGGACGAAACGACGACCTTTTGAGACTTCACCAGAACGCATGCTTTCATACGGTTTGATCCGTCGGATGAGCGTCATCGGTACGAGCGTTCCACCCCAGTAAATGAGTAAACCAGCAAGACCGATCAATAGAATCCGATCGATTGCAATCGGATTGTCCGTTGTGACCCAGAACGAACCGAGAATCGTCCAAGCAATCAAGACGACAAATGTACCAAGTATTGTTGCTTCGAGGAACAGCAGTTTCGAGAGTTGACGCGGGCGCCAACCGAGCGATAGTAAAATCGCGAACTCTTTCTTTCGAGCGTAGAGCAAGATGATATTCGAGCTGAAGACATAGACGAGTGCGACGGCGATGACACTGGCGATGATGCCGCTCATCCCAACTTTTGCTTCCTGAAAGATCGCAATCGACGAGCCGAGCTTAATCCACGGTTGCTGAACCCAGCCAAGCGCTGATTCGTCTTTTAGCCCCGGTAAATAGGTCAAAGCGAGTTGCGGCGAGGAACCAAGTGTCACATCCGTGATTAGACCTGTCTTCTGTTCGATTTCTGTCGTCACCTGTTGGAGCTTTTTCTCGCTAGCAGCGTTCATTGTCTCGACACCTTTGACGTTGACGCGGATGGCTGAAATCGCTTTGTCGCCACGAATTTTGAACGCAGCATCGAGCGTCGTCAGCATCGACGGTGGTTTCGTCAGGAAATCATACGGATCATTCGTTGGTTTAACGTCTCGGACCGGATTGACGGGACGTTCATTCTTGTCCATCACCCACTGGGCTTTTGACGGGAAGTACGTCTCCATCGGCAGTTCTGTCAGCGGGTCTTTCGAGATATTCAATTTCTTCGGATCGAAGACCCCAATATAGTTCAAGTTGACTTTGGGCCAATCCACGCTATCTTTTCCAAACATGCGCGCTTCCCGGTACATGCTGCGTTTAGCGAGCAAGGAATCTTGGTCGACTTGTTTTGGTTGGACTTGATAGGTGAACGGCCAACGTGAAGCGTAAGGACTTTTGATCGAACGGTAGTCGATCGGAGACGGTTTTAAGGCAATCCATGTAAAGGAATTGCTGTTCGTCTCTTCAGCGGTCGGTAACGTGTGTTTTAAAATATCATTGACGAGCTTCTTCTGGACATCTTGTGTCGTGATCGTATAACGTTTCGCATCGCTTGTCGGTAAGGAGTCTAAGTATTCTTTTCCACCTTTTTGTTCGACTTGTTGTACCATGTCGTTGATGGATTTCTTTTTAGACGGAAGCTCGACTTTTTCGTACGTGTAGATGCGTGACGCATCGACATATTCACGATTGTTCAACAAGATTGGGATTTGAACACCGTCTTCCCCGAACGAGATGACCTGATCATCTTTTGAAAAATAGTTACTATAGGTTCCTTTTGTCGTCGCTTGGTCCAAGCCGACGAGTGCGGCTTCCGCTTCGGGATCAACCCCTGCAATCATGATTTGGCTCCCATACTCAAAAAGTGGCTGCTTTCCAAGGAGGAGGGGAGACACCCCTGATTTTTTTGCATCCCCTGTGGGTTCCCATCCTGCTGCTAAGTAGGTGACCCCACTCGATGATTCGTTTTGTAATCCGGTATCTTGCGTATCTTTGATCGTCAGTTTATAAATCCCTTCTTGATCGATCGTGTGCGTACCGACACTCGAAACTGTTTGATTGTAGCCGATCATCGCGATCGGGGCAGCGACCTCGACGTCAGTGACTTTTTTGATCGTCTCGTATTGTTTGCGGGTGATCCCACCATCGAGACCACTCATATAGTTGGGCTCAAGTAACTTCAAGTCTTCCGTTACGCTCCGGCTGCCTTCCGGGCGGACGACGATGTCGTAAGAAGATCCCCAACGCTTTTGTAGCTCATCGACGACAGTCCCGTTATTGGCTTGCGTCGTACCGATCAAATAACTCAGTCCGGTACTGACGATCAGGACACCGACGAGCAGCAGGATGAAGCGCTCTTTATTGCGCCACCAGGAATTCCAGATGAACTTAAGCATCGGCAAAAACCTCCTGCGTTTGAATGTACGGTCTCGTTATTAACGGATTTCGATGAGTCGATCTTGCGTTAAGCATCGACTGAAGTGAAGTATGACTGAATGCGTGTAACGAATTGGTCATACGTAAAACCTCCTTAATGACGATTTAAATTCCATATGTAAGTAAATAAATCCAATACCTACCTAATTATAACCATAGATAAAATGAAAAGAGAAAGTTAATAACTGAAAAATTAGTCAATTTACATATTTACCAAATAAATGGACTAGGATGAGCGACTGTTTTTCTGAAATGTAATGGATGAATTATTAAACGAACGTTGTCAATGTTTTACAGAACTATACGTTATGTTAAGATAGGTGAATCGAGCGATAAAGACAGTAGGAACCTCAGTTCATAGAGGCTTTTACTGTCTTTTACTATTTTCGAAAGGGGGAGGCATCTATGAAAAAGCGAGTATTGCAGAAAATGAAGGCAATTCTGTTGATGAGTCTTCATTTTGGATTCATCTATTTATTGATGAATCCAGTGAACCTCGGGAGTGTTGAAGAAAATCTGTTCATGACGATATTCGTTCTGATCGAGGTCTATGTCGTGACGGTCTTTTATACGAGTTTGATTTTTTTAGGGATCGGGACACCGCTATCATTAGGGATTGAATATATCGTGAGTCAGCAAAAGCATAAGCGTAGATGGTCGATCGTCCTGCACCTGCTGTTAGGAGGAGTTCTGACATTATTAATTCTTCTTCTATTTGGCATCTTGCCACCATTTTCAGCGTGGATGGATACGGAGATTCTATTGAAAGTAATCTTCTTATTGTTCTACCCAGTAGGGTCTCTTCTCGTATTTGAACGAATGATCAATCGTCGGAAGTCTGCTCGTCAAGAGAAATACCAACAAGCAGAAAACAATTGAACAGTCATCGACCGACAAACAATCCCTCACTCTAATCAGAATGAGGGATTGTTTCGTTTCATCTATTAGACCGTCAATTCAATCACATTACCTTCCGGGTCCGCGATCGTACTTTCATAATACCCGTCACCCGTCGTCCGAGGACCGTCAAGATGTTGTATACCTTCATCCTGTAACCGAGCTGTCCAGTCATCGACTGCTTGTTTACTGCCGAGCGAAAAGGCGAGGTGGGCATAACCGAGCGCATTCATCGTCCGTTCCGTGATATCCGTCCGTTGCATCAATTCAAGACGCGCACCACTCGAGAACGTCAGGAAATATGACGTGAACCCTTTCATCGGATTATGATATCGCTCGCCTGTCGTAGCATTAAAATGTGTTTCGTAGAATTGACGCATCCCTTCCAGATCTGCCACCCAAAGGGCGATATGTTCAATCTTCATCTTCATTCCTCCTTTTTTCAAGACGCTTTTGCCAATCGCTGTCTGAATAACATCCGGTTCAATCCTTCCGTAGCGATCAGCATCAAGAAGATGAGACTGATCGTGAACCAATGGAACAACGATAAGGAGTAGGACGTCGCCAGCCATCCGAACAATGGCGGCATGAAGGTACTACCGGTATAGGCGAATGCCATTTGTACCCCCATCAGCCGTTGCGCCGCGGCCTCCCCGAAGCGAACCGGCGTCTCATGGAGCATTGCCGGATAAATCGGTGCGAGACCAAGCCCGACAAGTACGAAACCAAGCGGCATCCAGGCAGCAGGTGCGAGGATGAAACAGGTGGCTCCGACGAATGCCGTCCATTGACCGACACGAATCAAACGACGATTCGACCAGCGCAGCGATAGAAAACCACTGATGAAGCGCCCCGCGGTGATACTTCCGTAGTAGACGGAAATCCACGTCGCTGCTGATGTTACGGAAAAGGACCGGACTTGGACAAGATAACTGCTGCCCCACAGCCCGACGACCGCTTCGGCTCCACAATAAAAGCAGAAGGCAGCGAGAGCGGCAATCAATCCGCGTGGTTTTCCTGACGACGTACTCACGGTCTGAACCTGTTGAGACACATGTTTCGGAGCCCGCTTCCAGAGGGGTAAGCTGACGATTAAGACAATCATCAAGACGAGTTGCAATGCGCCGACGACGAGGTAACCAAAACGCCAGCCGGAATCGAGCAATACGCCAGCCATGATGAGCGGACCAGCCGTCGCACCGATGCCCCAGAAGCAATGGAGCCAGTTCATGTGATGCGCTTGATAATGCGTGGCGACGAAATGATTCAACGCCGCGTCGACGACTCCAGCACCCAGTCCGAGCGGGATCGCAAGGACAAATAGCCAAATCAAGGAGGGAGCAACGTAAAAACCAATCAATGCCAGAGCCGTCAAACCGGCAGAAGCTGCCGTGATCGGACCTGTTGAATAACGTTCGATCAGTCGACCGCTAAACAGACTCGAGACGATCGTTCCGGCAGCGATCGTCATGAAGAGCCAACCTGCCATGTCGAGCGGGGCGTCGAGATCGAGCCGCATCACAGGCCACGCCGTACCGAGTAACGCATCTGGAAGACCAAGACTGATAAAAGCGAGATAAATCAAAGGTAATAGTAGACGGGTCATCGGGCGAGACCTCCTAACGGAATTTGTTCAATGAACGACTGGATGCTGAGTTGCATCAAACCATCTAAATAATCGGTTTCCCAGTCGCCTTTTCGCAACTGAGGTAATTTGCTGAGCGGAAAGCGCTTGGCGCATCGATCCGTCAATCGAGCTAACCCGTCATCCGAGACATCTGACGCTGCGAACAAGATAACATCCGGATTTAAGGTGGCGCTAAACGAGAGGATGATTCGACTTAACGCCTCATACCAGTCGTCAGAGTGTGGTGTAGTCGTCGCGAGGGCTTGTCCGACATTTCGCTTGTCGTCAAACGGGATGAACGAGATCTCTCCAGCGAAGTGATGCGCTCCGTGGACGATATGACCTGAAACGGCGACACCGGCTCCCGGTCCGTTCGTTCCGAGATACATATAGACGGTCGTCTTGTTATCAGAAGCTTGCGCACGGACCGCAGCGTTCATATCATTTTCGACGATGACGGGTCGCCCGAACCGTTCAGTCAGTTCTTGTTGTAAGGGGCGACCGTCTAGCGTCGGATAATCCGGGGCGAATAGGATTGTGCCGGTCGTATCAACGGCACCGGCGACACCAATCGAAAGCGTCTGAATACGTGGATGATCGTTAAGTAATGCTGTCAGCGTGCTCAATAAAACAGATACATGATCCGTCGAATCGAAGTTCAGGCGATCCGTTGCGATCACATGTCCACCGACGTCGTGGATGCGATACTGCAGATACGTTCGTTCGAGATAAAGAGCGAGTCCGTGAAAGTGATTCACGCGATAGCGATACCGTTTTGCCGGACGACCACCGCGAACCAATTCAAGTGGTGTCTCTTCAATTTCCCGAGCAGTGATCATCTGATCAATCTGTTTGCTCGCAGTCGGAAAACTGACGTCTAGGACGTTCCGAATCACCGGAATCGTATCGAGATGGTCGATCAAAAAAGCGTGACGAGTACGAGAGAGGACTTCAGTCAAAGGATAAACCTCCAATTTGGATTACTTATTAAAATATTTTAATAAGTTTTGATTTAAGTATAGCAGGTCGGGAAATATAGACAACAAAAAAGAGGGAAGAAATAAATCTACTGAAAATCATGTTTCATTCTTACTCTCTCTGGATAATAATAAAAGAAGTGAAAAAATTTTAGTCATATATCTTTAATTCATACTATTCCGATTTGTAATATCTTGGATAGCCTGTAACGGGAGGTAGATGGCGAGAGGAGCTTGTAATCATGACCACACAACTATCAACCGACCTAGGATCCCAAGATATTGTAGCCTCCCTGCGCGATAACGTCGCGATGATTCGATTCGATCGGCAACGTCGTGTCGTTGATGTCAATGGCTTGTTCGCGAAGACGATGAAATATAAACGAGAAGAGATGATTGGGATGCAACATCATCTATTCTGTACGACGGAGTTCGCAATGAGCGACAATTATCAAGCATTTTGGCAGAAGCTTTTTAGCGGCTTCAGTACGGCGGATAAAATTGAACGGATCGATGCGTATGGTCAATCGATTTGGCTAGAAGCGACCTATATGCCGATATACGATGGAACAGAAGTGACCGGTGTCTTGAAGATCGCCTCTGATATCACCGATCGTCAGCAGACGATTCAACAATTCGCGACTTCGTTTGATGCGATCGCCAGTGATCTGAACACGCGGTCGACGCATGGCGAGCGGGAGAGCAAAGCGTTACGGCAAACAATCGAGCAGATGGCTGAGACGACCCGTGATAACCATCAGACGATTGAACGCTTGCAGCGCCAGGCGCAAGATATCGCCCAAGTGACCGAGACGATTAAAACGATCGCGTCCCAGACGAATCTCTTGTCACTCAATGCCTCGATTGAAGCAGCACGAGCCGGTGAACACGGGAAAGGGTTCAATGTCGTCGCGACAGAGGTCCGCAATCTCTCGAAACTCGTCGAGCAAGCCGTCGTTGATGTCCGGCAAACGACACAGCGAATGAACGATGAACTACAGCGGATTGCCCGTGCGATGACGCAAGCAACGACCGATGCACAAGCAAGCGTCATCGTCGTTGCGGAAACGGTTGATCGTTTCCATGACGTGCAGAGTGCAGCATCGTCGTTAACGGAGACAGCGCGAGATTTTACAAAAGCAATTTAAGTGAGAGACGGCATTCCGATAAAACGGAGTGCCGTTTTGTATAAAAAGTACCCCTACACTTTGGAATAATATGTTAATATACTACAAAACGAAAAGGGAGCGAATTTCTGATGAATATCCGTACTGCCCGCCCTGACGATTTTCAGGCGTTGATTCCGCTATTCCAACAAATTCATGAGCAGCATGTAGCTTTACGCCCCGATCACTACCGTCCGCACGAGATGCCGGTTTCGGAAGACTTATTTTTGTCGCAACTCGACCGATCAGATTTCGAAATCCTCGTCGCGGAATACAAAGGACTTGCCGGTGTGATCGTCTTAAAGGAAGATATCATCGAAGGGAGCGGCTTCGTCTTTGATAAACATTACTTACGGGTCATCAGTCTCGTCGTTGCGGATACGCATCAGAAGCAAGGCGTAGGCAAGCGATTGATGCAAGCCGCTTACGCGCATGCGAAAACAATTGGTTGCGACCGGATCGAACTCGGCGTCGATGACGCCAATCAAGAAGCGATCGCCTTTTACGAGGCACTCGGAATGTCTGTCCGCTCAAGACGGATGGAATGGAACGTGACGTCTAGCAGGGAAACGACGTCGTGACGTCAAACAACAGTTACTAGAAAGGGGAGAGGTCATGTTCAGGTTACAAGTGTCCGATCACGTATCGCTTCAATTGTTCGAACGGCACCATGCGGAAGAATTATTCGCCCTTGTCGATGCCAATCGCGCACATCTTCGCGAATGGCTCGGTTGGGTTGATGGTGCAACAGAGACAAGTACATATCAGGAAGTAGTCATCCCAGCATGGTTGCAACAGTTTGCCGATGGTAACGGGTTTACGTGTGGCATCTATCTTCAGGAGGAGCTCGTCGGAACGATCGGTTTGCATGCAATCGATCGGCACCTCGGACAAACGTCGATCGGCTATTACTTAGGAGAAAAGGGACTCGGGAAAGGTGTCATGACGGACGTCGTCCGGTTCGTCACGCATTATTGTTTCGAGACGCTCGGCTTGAACCGCGTCGTCATCGAGTGTGCGACTGGAAACGTCCGGAGCAGACGGATCCCGGAACGACTCGGGTTCACGGAAGAAGGCGTCTTACGGGACGCTGAGAAATTGTACGGGACTTATCACGACCTCCAGGTCTATGCGATGTTACGACGGGACTGGACGAAAACGCAGGAGGTAGCAGCATGCGCATCGAGCCAATGAAACAAGCGACCTATGAGGTGTATCTACCCGTGGCAATCGAGGAGTATGCGGCAGATAAGTGTCGCGCCGGTACGTGGTCAGAGAACGAGGCGCATAATAAGTCGACAGATGAGTTTGCGACGTTGTTGCCTGAAGGTCTGAAAACGAAGGATCATTATTTGTTTACGTTTCGTGACGAGACAGACAGCGACATTGGAATGGTCTGGGTTCACGTAAAAGAAGAATCACGCGGACGTTCCGCTTTCATCTTCGATGTCAAGATTACGTCCGATAAACAAAACCAAGGGTACGGCAAAGAAGCACTCCGATTACTGGAAGTGATGTTAAAACGGATGAACGTCAAAAAGATTTCGTTACACGTCTTCGCGCATAACGAACGGGCGATTCATGTCTATGACTCGCTTGGGTATGAGAAAACGGATTATCATATGTCGAAACGACTAGACGTTTCCCAGTAAAAAGATGCCTCTTGCGCAAGCAGGAGGCATCTTTTTCGTTTAACGCCATGTCTGAAGTGTATTTGCAAACTGGATGGTCGTCTCAAGTTCTCCTGTGATTTCACTTGCTGTGAAGTCATTGCCGGCGAGCCAGTCAGCAAAGTCGAACGTGACCGGCTCCTGATCACCACCGAGCGCGAACCAGACCTTTAACTCTTCCGGGAAGTAGGCAGACGTATGAATCGTTCCCGCCCACTGCGCATATAAATCAGCGAAGACGCCTTTATCGGTATCGTTGAGTAGTCGGAAAGCGGACTCCGCATCTTGAATCATGTGTTGATGGGTCTTCAACTCCATCATCCGACGTTTCGAGTCATCCAGGTGATAGCGGTTTTCGTGTTGCAGCAAATCGAAGTGATTGGTGCACATGTTCGATTCCCGCACTTGGACGTCGCGTGCCGTCGCCTCGATGACGAACGAACGCGCGGATTTATCGTGGACGACGTACGTGAACGATCCGCGATGTGGAATCTCTTTGACGAGTGAGATCGCATCGTCGACCGACGTACACATCTCGAGGATGATCCGCCCGATCATGAAACTGACGAACCCGTCGCCCGGCCGACGGCGATTGATGAAATTATAGCCCATCGCAAGACCGTGTTCGTTCATCCCGTCCATTCGACCGGTCACCCGAGATGCCGGGCCGATGATCGCTGAACCGCCATCGTTCGGTTGAAAGACGGAAAATCGTCCGTCGTACGTCATCGGATGATAATCATAATTGCGAACGAGAAAATTATCACCGGTCATGATCGAACAACCACTTTTAGGACCTTCAACACGGTAATGTCCAAAATGGAGTAAGGTGTCTGGTAATGATAGTTCGAGTTCATCTTGCAATCCGAGCAACTCGTCCCAGATGTGCGGAGCATACCGAAGGAACATCTCCTTCGTCTCGACCGGATCGACTTGAAAGCGAGGAACACGGATTTTCCAGTTGTCCTCTCGGTTATGGAGCAACTGATTTCGTTTGACGTAACGCCCTTGTTCGCGACCGAACTCATAATGACTGCCGCGGAATTGCGTGATTTCATTGGCTACTCGTTGCATGGGACTCATCCTTTCTTCAACTGCTGTATGCTGATTATATCGAACGCAAGGGAGAAAGTCGTATAGCAAGTCTTTACTAAAGCACATCTAAAGTATGGGAATATTGAAAAAATAGTCAACTTTTTCAATCCTGAACCGATAACAAAAACGGGAGGGGATGGAATGAAACATATGTCAGTCAGACGGAAGATACAAGCTTTGATCGCAACAGCCGTCGTTGCGATGCTACTCATTGCGGGAGCAGGACTCTATTTCTTGAACCAGATGTCAAACGCTTCCCGAGCGATGTATCAGGAGAACTTGATTCCGATCCAAGAAGTGGCACAGATTCGGATCGATACACGGGCTCTCGATTCCTTTTTAGTGGAGATGATCCTAACGAAGGATGAAGCACGAATCACGGAACTCCAAGCCGATATCGATACACGACAGGCTCAGATTCGGTCGTCGGTCACGAAGGTTGAAAAAACGGGACAATTTGATGCGCGAGAAAAGAAACAACTCGAGGAGTTGAAGGATAATGTCCTCGCCTACGACAACTCGATGACGCTCGTTCAAGATGCGGCGACACGAAATGAAGAGGAAGAAGCCTACACGGCGTATTCCGATGGTTTGGAACAAGTCCGGGATAACGTCGCGAACTCGGCAAAAGCATTAATGGCCTCAATGACGAAACAAGCGAAGATGTTAGATGCCCAGAATCAAGCGGAAAAACAAACCGCCTTTTACTTAATGCTCGGTATCTTTTTGCTGGCGGTCCTCTTGTTTGCAGGACTTGCCTTATACATCACACGTCTCATCACACGTCCGATTCGTCAACTGCAGGGTTGGATGAATCAGTCAGGTAAGGGTGACTTGACTGTCCGAGGTCACTATGATTCGAAAGACGAACTTGGTCAATTGACGACATCGTTTAATGAAATGATCGCCTCACAACAACAAGTCGTCCTTGAACTTACGGGAACGGCAGACCGCGTCGCCGTTGCGTCGGATGAGCTTAGCGTCAATGCGGAATCAACGACGAAAGCAACAGAGATGGTCGCTGTGACGATGGAAGAGATGGCAAGCGGTGCAAGTCAACAGCTGCATCAAGTGTCCGATGCTTCACGGACGATTGAAGAGTTGACGACGTCCGTCCGCTACGTCGCCGGCAATGCGCAACAGATGACGGAACGGACGGCGGACGCGATGGAAAAAGTCGCACTCGGGGGGAAGGTCGTCGGATCACTCGGAACACAGATGGGACGTATTCAAGAAGACGTGTCGCGTCTCAGCCAAGTCATTGATGGTCTTGGCAACCGATCACAGGAAATCGGTCAAATCACGGATTCGATCAAAGGTGTCGCGGCACAGACGAACCTCCTCGCTTTAAACGCAGCAATCGAGGCAGCACGCGCTGGTGAACAAGGACGCGGATTTGCCGTCGTCGCAGCGGAAGTCAAGACGCTTGCGGAACAATCGGCGGTCTCGGCAAAACAGATCGAGTCCTTGATTCGGGTCATCCAACAAGAGACAGAAGCATCGGTCGCCTCGATGGAGAAGGTCTCGACCGAGATGACGAGCGGGATTGCCGTCGTCGATCAGGCAGGGACATCCTTCTCGGAAATCGAGACAGCGATCACCGACGTGACAGGGCACGTCGAAGAAGTGTCCGGCGCCGTTCAGGAAATGGCGGCAGCGAGTGAACAAATCGCTTCTGTCATGCGGACGATTCAAGCGGTGACGGAAGGAACCGCTGCTGGGACACAAAACATCTCCGCTTCGACCGAGGAGCAGATGGCGTCGATGGAAGAAATTTCGTCTGCATCGCAATCGCTCGCGACGATGGCGGATGATTTAAAACAAGTCACAGGCAGATTCAGCGTGTAAGATATTGCACTACGACCATGAGGGGTAACCGTCATGGTCGTTTTTTTATTTGTGGTAATGACTGGAAAACGGGCAGGAGAGTAAGTTTGTTTCGTCGTATGTACATCACTAAGGATGACGAAAGGTAACAGATGGACGGATGTTATGAAAGTGATTGAAGAAACTGTTTGACAGCGCGGCGGGACCGCAAATGAACGATTTGTTTATCGGACGTCGCTTTAAGCGTTGAAAGGATACTCGGTCGCTTATCGATCGGAAACCGCCAAATCCATTTCAGAAAATCAAGCGACAGTTTCTCGGGACAGCCTGCCGCCATATCCGGTCGGCCGGTCTTACGATAGCGCAAGGTCCGTTTCAGCGCACGGTACAGACAAAGCGTCCGCGGCAGATCAAGGAAGATGACCGTATCAGCGGCATCGATTCGTAAGTCAAGCGTTCCACCGTAATTACCGTCGATGATCCATGTATCACGCGATATGAGTGTTTGTTGAATCTGGCGTTGTTCCTCACGCGAAACCGCCTCCCAGTTCGGACGCCACAATAAGCTGTCGAGGTGATCAACGGGATAACTTAGTTTTTTTCCCATCTCGCGGGCAAGCGTCGATTTACCGGACCCACCAGAACCAATCAGGATGATTTTTCGCATCATAGACCTCCTATTTTTTGTCATAGGAATTGATCATATCACGGTTTTCTAGTCGAGGATAGAACGAAAGGAGTGAATGAGATGGTACCAAATTTCATAATCGAAGGGATGACGATCGTTTTTCTATTTCTCTTACTGGGATGCAGAACAAGCGTATCTGAAACAAAGCTTTATGAATCGGTGTCGGGTTATCTTGAGCAGCTTTTGTGACATTCGTAAACAGCAGTTAAGTGATATATAACTAAGCGATACAACTGATGACATATTCAAGAGGAGCGGGGTCGTCACGAGCCAGTCGATGTAGAGAATTTCAGTCAGAAAGCCATCAATTTTCGATAATGATCCGGAGTCACCAACGGCTTGTTTCATGAAATAGCAACTGACGATACAAACTTCAGCCACCACTTCGAAACGCTCTAGATGTGCTTTCTATCACCGTTTTGAAAACATTTTGACACACTTGAGGAGGAATGACGGATGCCAATTAAACGAACGGATCATATCAGTCTGAACGTCGTGAACCTAGAAGAAGCGATTCACTTTTTTTCGCTTTGCGGGCTCGAAGTACGTGGACGATGGGAAATGGAAGGGAAGTTGCTCGATCGTTTGTTGAATCTAGACGGGGCAAAGACGGAATGTGTCGCTCTTGGGTTACCAGGTGAAGCAATCTGGCTCGAACTGGTTCGGTTCAAACGACCAGTTGAGACGTCCACTGTCGTTCAGCCCGTTTATGCCAGCGGATTGCGTCATCTCTGTTTTGAAGTGACAGGACTCAATGCACTCCTCGAACGATTAGCGGATCAAGGATATCAACCGATTGGGAACGTCGCGAATTACGAAAATGAGTATCGCCTATGTTACGTAAGAGGACCTGAAGGTGTGATCATAGAGCTAGCAGAAAAAATCGATTCCGTATAAACACGGGATCGATTTTTTATTTCTTGTTGTATAACCAAATGGTTATATTATATCCTGATGAAGAAAGGACGGGAAACTCATGACACGATTTGATCCAGAAATAGAAACGATGAGTCAGTATCTCAAAGGGTTAAGTGATCCGGTACGGCTGGATATCTTACGTCGATTACAGGTGCGCGAACACTGTGTCTGTGATTTGACCGCGGCATTCGATATTTCACAACCCGCGATCAGTCGACATTTAAAACGACTTCGAGAACAAGCGATCATCTCCGAACGCCGCGATCGGCAATGGATCTATTATCGCTTAAATCGGGAACATCCTTATTACGGTCAACTGGAATGGATGCTAAGACGGCTGGATACAGCAGATGTGCGCTCCAGTTCCTGTACCGTATTAGAAATCTAACAGAAATGAAGTGAATTAATTGACAGCATCACAATGGCTTGCGATCGGAATATTTCTGATCACCTTATTTTTAATCATCAAACAACCGAAAGGGCTCGGTATCGGATACTCGGCGATCGGAATGGCGATTGTCGCACTTTTAACGGGCGTCGTCGAACTGGGAGACGTCGCGACCGTCTGGGGGATCATCTGGAACGCGACGTTCACCTTCATCGCCTTGATCGTCATCTCATTGATCTTAGATGAGATCGGCTTCTTTGAATGGGCCGCGTTACATATGGCCCGAATCGCCCGCGGTGGCGGTCTGAAACTCTTCATCTACATGACGTTACTCGGTGCCCTTGTCTCGGCCTTGTTCGCGAATGATGGGGCTGCCTTGATTCTGACACCGATCGTCCTCGCGATGGTCCGTCACTTGAAGTTACCGGATGCGGTCGTCCTGGCATATGTCTTCGCCTCCGGCTTTATCGCCGACACGGCAAGTCTTCCGTTCGTCATCTCGAACCTCGTCAACATCGTTTCGGCGGACTTCTTTCACATCGGCTTTACGGCGTATGCGGCGCGGATGGTCTTCGTCAACGTCTTTTCAGTCGCGGGAAGTCTGCTCGTCTTGTATCTCTATTTCAAGAAGCAGATCCCGAAAGTCTATGCCGTCGAGGATTTGGCGCAACCGACGTCTGCGATTCGCGATATGCGGATGTTCCGTGCTTCATGGATCGTCCTTGGCTTGTTGCTCGTCGGATACTTTACGAGTGATGCGATTGGCATTCCGGTCAGTCTCGTTGCTGGTATCATCGCTGTCTTTTTCTTATTCCTGGCGCAAAAATCACCGAGTGTTCCGACGAAGAAGGTCCTTGCCGGTGCCCCGTGGGCGATCGTCTTCTTCTCGCTCGGTATGTATATCGTCGTCTACGGTCTGCGCAATGCGGGACTGACGCAAGTCCTTGCGGAGTTGATCGAGTGGATGGCGACGAACCTCGCATCGGCGACGTTTGGAATGGGCTTCCTTGCCGCTCTGTTGTCTTCTGTCATGAACAATATGCCGACCGTCATGATCAATGCGTTGTCGATCGAGCATACGGCAACGACGGGAGCGATTCGTGACGCCTTAATCTACGCGAATGTCATCGGTAGCGATCTCGGTCCAAAGATCACGCCGATCGGAAGTCTTGCAACCTTACTGTGGCTCCATGTCTTGCGCTCGAAAGGGGTCCGGATCGGTTGGGGACAATATTTCAAAATTGGTACCGTCTTGACGATTCCGACGCTCGCCATCGCGTTGCTCGGGCTCTACATCAGTTTATTACTCTATTAAGAGGAGGACATGAATATGGCGAAACTACTTATCATCGGCTCGGTCGCTGCCGGCACATCAGTTGGGGCGAAGGCACGCCGTAATAGCGAAGACTTAGAGATCACGATCTACGACCGGGACGAGGACATTTCCTATTCCGGTTGTGGGATTCCCTATTTCGTCGGCGGTGAAGTCGCTGAGCTCGATGAATTGACGCCACGCGACGCAGCGTTCTTCAAGAAACGTTACAACATCGACGTTAAGACGCGTCATAACGTCGAAGCGATTGATCACGAGACGAAGACAGCGACGATCCGTCATCTGGATTCGGGTGAGACATTCACGGATACGTACGATACGCTCGTTTTCGCGACTGGTGCCTCTAGCATCATTCCGCCGCTACCGGGCGTCGATCTCGAAAACGTCTTCCCGGTCCGTAACATCCGCAATGCGGAAGCGATTCGTCGGTACGTCGACGCGCAAGCTCCAAAACGTGCTGTCATCGTCGGCGGCGGATTCATCGGACTCGAGATGGCAGAACAGTTGACATATCGCGGAATCGAAGTGACGCTCGTCGAACGGTTGACGCAAGTCATGCCACCGCTAGACGTCGATATGGCAAAACGCGTCAGTGACCATCTCGAAGCGAACGGCGTCATCTTACGTCTCGGTGAGTCCGTCACTTCGTTCGAAGGGGAGAAGACGGCTCGTACAGTCGTTCTTGCAAGTGGTGAGACGATCGAGACGGATCTCGTCATCCTGTCGGTCGGTGTCAAACCAAACACGCAACTCGCACAAGAGATCGGTGTGACGATTGGGCAGACGGGTGCGATCGCCGTCAATCGACAGATGCAGACGAACATCAAAGGCGTTTATGCGGTCGGCGATGTCGCCGAGAGCTTTTCGCTCATCACCGGTCAACCCCTTTACCGCCCGCTTGGTTCGACAGCGAACAAGATGGGGCGGATTGCTGGGATGGTCATCACTGGTGAAGCGATTGAACACCGGGGAATCCTTGGAACGGGAATTTTTAAAGCATTCGATTTGACGGTCGCCCAGACCGGATTGACTGAAAAAGAAGCCCGCGACGCCGAGTATGATATCGAAGTGTTACACAACATCAAGCCGGATCGCCCGGAATATCTCGGCGGGAAAGAAATGGTCATCAAGGCGATTGCAGATCGGAACGATGGTCGTATCCTCGGTGCCCAAATCGTTGGTCCGCAAGGGGTCGATAAACGGATTGATGTCCTTGCGACCGCAATCAGCTTCAAGGCAAAAGCGGAAGACTTATTCCATCTTGATCTGGCCTATGCGCCGCCATTCTCGACGACGAAGGACCCCATTCTTTACACCGGGATGGCCCTCGATAACGCGATCAAACGAACGGCCCGTCTGAAAACACCGAATGCTTTGATGGAAGAGGTCGCTAAGGGTCAGGTCTTCCAAATCATCGATACGCGCTCACGCGCTCAGTTCGAGAAGAGTCATGTCGACGGGGCAATCCATATTCCGCTCGGTGAGTTACGTGAGCGGGCGCAGGAACTTGATCCGACGGTACCGACAATCGTTTACTGCAATAAAGGTGTCACAGGAAACGCGGCACAGAACGTCTTGAAGAATCTCGGGTTCAGGGACGTCTGTAACTTATCCGGTGGCAATCAAAACTATCAACACATCAAGTCATGTCTCTGACGAGGAAAGTCTTCGCGAAAGCGGAGGCCTTTTTTGTTTACTTCGGATTAGAATCAGGAAAGGATTAAGGACGAGGAACATGTCAATTCAAAAGGGGAGGATGAACGGATGGTACGCGCTTTATTTTTGAACTGTACTTTAAAAGCATCACAAGAACCATCGAACACGGAAGCGTTGATTCGCGACGTGATTTCGTACTGGGAGCATGAGGACGTCGATTCAGAAATCGTTCGAGTCGTCGATCATCAAGTCGCATTCGGTGTGACGGAAGATGAAGGGAACGGCGACGAATGGCCGGTACTCTTCGACAAAGTCAAACAGGCAGATATCGTCGTCATCGGGACGCCGCTGTGGCTCGGTGAAAAAAGTAGTGTCGCGACACAAGTCATCGAACGGTTATACGGGGGAAGTGGCTTGACGAACGACGTTGGACAAGCCATCTATTATAACAAGGTCGGTGGTGTCATCGTCACCGGCAACGAGGATGGGGCGAAACACGCGTCCGCGTCGATTTTATACGGTCTGTCGCACATCGGATTCACGATTCCCCCCAATGTCGATGCGTACTGGGTCGGTGAAGCGGGACCTGGACCGTCTTACATCGAAGCCGGACGTGACAATGACTTCACGAAACGGCATGCCCAGTTTTTAGCTGCCAATCTTTTGCATCTTGCTCGGCTATTGAAAGCGCACCCGATTCCAGCAGAAGGGAATGTGATGGAATGAAGAGAGGATATGTTACAGGATACGGTGTTGCGACCTTATTTGCGATGAGTCTAATGGTAGCAGGATGCGGGAACGACGAAACGGCGTCGGACAAGGTCGAGGACGGATCTACAAACTCGAATACGACCGACAATATGATGAAAGATAAGGATGCGGTCACGAAAAATGCAGATACGGATTATGGATTCACCAGTTTATCGATTGAAGCGGACGTCAACGGGGATATGGACGCAATCGACATCAGCTATGACCGAGAGAATGACGGCACGGAAGCCGAATACCAGTATAAAGATGAAAACAAACGCGGGGACGCGGCGATGACGGAACTCGACGCGAAGTTCAAGAACTTAAAAGTAGATGCGGATACATCTGAGAAAGATGTCATCGCGGAAGTGGAGCGTGTATTTGCGATTCAAGATGCGTCCCGCCTCGAGGTAGAGATCGACTTCTCGGACGGAACAGAAAAAGAATATAAAAAATAAACGACGGGGCTGACTCACATGTCGTCCTCTAAAGATAAGGGTGGCAGAATGATGATCTGCCACCCTTAGCTCGTAAAAAAATGACGCGTCACACGCCACTCCTACAGGAAAAAGCGTATTATGCGCTGTCAGAGACAAACAAGACCCGCTTTCCTGCTTGAATGAAGCAAGAAAACTGGCTTGTGTCTCGCCTGAGGAAAGGGCGTAAAAAGACGCGTCATTCTTTTTTGAGTCAGCCTCGTCGTTTTAGTGAATCGTCATATGAGCGAGGACCCCATAATGATCACTTGGTATGACGTGATGGGGCAGTCGTTCATGTCCGATCAATTGAACGCGTTGTAAGGTTACTGGTGCCGGTGAGCGTTGACACAGCAACCAATCGTACCGGATATGCTAGGGAAACGGTGTATCACGAAGAGGGTCAACTGACGGACCATCCGGAGCAGGCGCAAACTCAATAGTCCTTCGTCAAACGATGTTAGCGGCGAACGTGGACGATCCAAGCGGTCATATAGGTAAAGGTTCCGACCGATAGGACTAGCGCGATCGCATAAAACGGAAACGAAGGATACCGTTCAAGTAGTGGCTGTTCAAACAAAAAGGCAATCATCAGGATAGGAAGACTGATCAAAAAAGCAACGTACGCTGCGCGGGTCGCCTTACCAGTGATGAGGGCCTCTCGTTCGTCCGAGTCAGAGAATTCTGCTGTTGACGTCGACCATTTTGAAAATGACCGGGAGCGATCCGTTCGTGAGAGATAGCCAATGCATGAGACGACAATAGCGATGATGATCAGTGGTAGCATGATGCTGAGATCGAGCTCAAACGACAGACCGGTACCGGATACAGGATCATCTTGAAATAATTGAAGTTTGTCATGAATCGCACTGATGAGAGACGCAGCTAAAAAATAGAGACAACAATTTAAAACAGATTGGGTTATGACGCGGTTCATCAAGACTCCTCCTCTAATTGAAATAATTCCTCTACTGGTCGATCGAAGACGCGAGCAATTTGCATTGCGAGTAGTAAGGATGGCGTATAGCTGCCTTTTTCAAGCGAGATGACGGTCTGGCGTGTCACGCCGATCCGTTCAGCGAACTGTTCCTGCGTCCACTTCTGTTGTTGGCGGTAAATCCGGACTTGATTCGTCAGCTTCATCCAGCGACCTCCTTTCCAGTTGGTTATATTGTAAAGTCTGTTTTACATTTTGTAAAGTGAACTTTACTTTTTAAATGGGAAAAAGCCAATGAATCAAGACGATCCATTGGCTTAGTCGTAAGCGATACATTCAAATTGGTTTATATTGCAATGGGAATGAAGCGAGCCATTTGCAAAACATTACATGATGTGCGGCGTTACAATGATGGCTACGAGACACACGAACGTCGTAATGACGTGATGTTGTCGTAAGGACAAGGGAAGCAAAACAAGCCCTGCGATCGTGACACCAGTAACGATCCATCCTAAAAGAAATTCCGTGTCATGGGAAGCGATCGGAATACTCAATAGATACGCTGTCGCGTGCGGAAAGTAGCCCAGTGTTTGAAAAAGGATCCCGCTAAAAACACCAATCAATAGCAAACCGATCGCTAGCTGAAACCGTTTTTTGGATTTAATCATATAGATGCTCCTCATCTGTTTGTTTGACGCATGACTTCGTGATCGGTGCGTCTACCTTCTAGTCATTCGTCAAAATGAATCGAATTCCTGTCTGTTATCTTTCTTGGAACTTTATCAAAAATCCTTGCTTCTATGCACCAATCGGAATATTCAGATAATAATCGGGTATCATCATGAAAACACCATCGCCGATTCAGTGGAAAGGAGAAGAGAAGATGATGCCTGAACTGATACCGGATGACCGGGAGCTCGAACGAAGGATTCGAATCGTCCATCTGTTGCGAAAACTGGGTAAAACAGACGAAGCAATTGCAAGGTCCCTCTATGTACCGATTGAATGGGTCCAGTCGATTTATGAAGAAGACGACTGGCAGCAAATGCAATCATCCTAAGGCAAGGGCGTCTCGTCCTTGTTTTTCATCTGTTCTGGTAGACTTATCTTATAAAAATGAAATCAGGATGTCAGAAATCAAAGACACATAACAACACGGTGCGTGATCTGAATATTGCACTATGATGTGTTTACGGCGACACCCGGAACCGGTAATCCAGCCGGAGTCGTCTTAAACGCCAATCGATTGTCGGAGCTTGAGATGCAACGGATTGCTCAGGCGAGTGGATTCACGGAAACGACATTCATCCTCTCTTGCGAGCAGGCAGATTATCAAATGCGTTTCTTTGCACCGGAACGGGAGATGGACTTGTGTGGACATGGTACGATCGCTGCATTGACGGCGATCGATTCACATATTGGTATACCTGCAACATGTCACATCAAGACAAAATCAGGCATCTTGCCTGTGATTCGTTTAGCGCATGGCATGTTTCGTTTACGACAAGGGCGACCTTGTCTGCACCCATTTGATGGTGACGTTGAAGCAGTCTTAGCATCGATTGGATTAGAAATGAAACATTTAGATGAACGATTTCCGGTCGTTTATGGAAGTACCGGGAATTGGACGCTTGTGTTGCCTATTCGTCATCTCGTCGATTTTCAACGGATGATGCCAGATCATCAACAATTTGCACCCGTTTTGACTGACTATCCTCAAGCATCGATTCACCCTATCTGTTTCGATACATATGATGCGCAGGCGACTTTACACGGGCGTCACTTCTCAGCAACGGGATCAGGTAGCGTCGAAGATCCGGTAACAGGAACGGCGAGTGGTGTGATGGGTGTCTATTACCGAAAATTCATGAAGCCATCCGTCTCAGGAACGATGATCACTGTCGAGCAAGGACATGAGATAGGACGATCAGGTCAGGTGAGAATCCATGTCTCCGGTGAAGGACTTAATCACAACGACTGGAAGGTCGAGATGGACGGGCAAGCCGTCTTTGTTGAAGTAAAGAAAGTGGGAGAGGAAGAGGCAGATGTTGAAACACTTCATTTGGGATTTTGACGGCACTTTGTTCGATACATATCCAGTGTTGATCGATGTTTTTGTGGACATGCTCGAGAGCGAGGGGCAATCGGTCGATCGAGAACGTGTCGCTGAGCTGATGGCGATCTCGGCAAAGACGATGTATAGGGCGTTTGCGGTGTCCGAAGCGTTCATTACGAACTACAAACAACAAAAGGCGACGATTGAGCGCGAACGGTCCGGTCCGTTTCCAGGAATTCATGAATTGCTTGAGACATTATCGGCAAGTGGTGCGACGCATCATATCGTCACCCATCGCGGAACATCCATTCATGCGTTGCTTGCAAAACACGAATTGACGCATCATTTTCAAGACATCCTGACTGCAGCACATGGCTTCGTCCGTAAGCCGGATCCGGAAGCTGTCACGTACTTGATTAATCGGCATCAGATGGCTCTAGACGAGACGATCATGATCGGGGACCGGGAACTCGACGTCTTAGCGGGACATCGTGCGGGTATTGCCACATGTCTGATCAACGAACGACCAAATGAGACGGTTGCGACCTATACGGTACCGACGCCTGAACAATTACACGAACGATTGCTGACATAACGACAGCCCCGCTTCCAGTGATGGGAACGGGGCTGTTTTTTTAAGAAGACAAACGATCCGATTCAGTTACTTCAGTGCGTGGTGCATGCCAGAAGTATGTCAGTAAAATACCGACCGTAAGCATCATCGTCGCGAAATAAAACGGATAGTTGAGGTTGACGTCAAACAATAATCCGCCGACGATCGGTCCAAGAATATTTCCGATACTCGTAAACATCGAGTTCATTCCACCGACAAAACCTTGTTCATCCCCGGCAATCTTCGAAAGATAGGTCGTGACGGCTGGTCTCATCAAATCAAAGCCAACGAAGACGACCATCGTCACGAGAATGATCGAGACATAGTTCGTCACGAACGTCATTAAGACGACGAGCAACGTCGAACCGATTAAGCTGTAACGGATCAAGCGAATCTCGCCGAACCAACGTGTCAAACGATCGAACAGCCCGACTTGGACGATGACGCCGACAATCGCACCAAGGGAGATCGCAAGCGCGATATCTTTCGCCGTGAAACCGAACTTCCGGTCAACGAAAAGCGCGAACAAGGACTCGAACGAGGCGAGGCCGAACGACGAGATCAATAGGACTAGGAAAGCGATGAAATAGAGTGGACTAAATACTTTCCGAAAACCCGTCTGTTGTTTAATGGTCGTCGCCTCATAATGACGGTTAGGTTCCTTGAGCGTAAAGATAGATAACACCATTGCCGTCAGACCGAACGCGGCAGCAAAGAAGAACGGCGTCCGCGTGCCGAGGTCAGCAAGGAACCCGCCGATCCCGGGTCCGATGATGAAACCGGTCGAGATGGCGGCAGACATATAGCCAAGCGCTTTCGGACGGGTTTCGTTCGTCGTGATGTCAGCGATGAAAGCGGTGACAGCTGGCATGATGAAGGCCGCACTGACACCACCGAGAATCCGCGACGCGAACAGGACTTCGACCTGTTGACCGAGACCGAACAAGAGCTCAGACATGCTAAAGATGAATAAACCGATGATGATCATTGGCTTGCGTCCGTACTTATCGACGGCGCGTCCTGCAAGCGGGGACAGAATCAATTGCGCGAAGGCGAAGGCAGATACCATGTAACCGACCGTCGCCCCGGAGATGCTTAACTCATTCATGATCGTCGGTGTGACAGGAATGACGAGTCCGATTCCGAGAAAAGCGATGAATAAGTTGAGCAGGAGTGTACTTAAAATCAATGTATTGTTTTGCATAGGTCACCTCAATTGTTTGGAATCGTTTTCGACATGCCACGCCAGACGATTGGCCAGACGGCTTGCTGTCTAGCGTGAAAGGCGTCGACGCCGTTATAGACAAGTTCTGTCAGCGTACCTTCAGCAACCGTCAAATAAGCAAGCGCTGCACTTTTGTAGTCCGTCGAATAGAGAATCTGTTCCGTTCGGTCACGTTCGCGTAACAGACGCGTCAAGACATCATGCAGTGAATCGAAGAACGGGTTGAAGCGCTCTGTCATCTCTTGTTCGAGTTTTTCTGGTGGAAAATAGGCTGCCCGAAGGATGAATCGCATCAGGACATCATCTTGTTGCTCTAAAATGAACCAATCGAAGAAGCCGTGCAAGGATTGCTCGAGCGGTTGCTGTCGTGTTTTTGTGAAATACGTAGCGAAACGACGCTTTTGTTCCTGCAAGGCATATGTCGTCGCTTGCAAAAATAGGTCGTCTTTGCCTTTATAATGCGCGTAGATGGACGGTTTTTTGATACCGACTTCTGTTGCGATCTCTTGTAGCGATGCTCCTTCATAACCATGCGCTGCAAAATGATGGATGCTCGTCTGTAACAATTGTTGCGCTTTCAGATAAATCACCTTCCTAACGGTCGTTAGGTAATACTGTAACAGGAAATTTCATGGACAGTCAATGAGAGTGTCCTACCGCACAAAAAAACTGACTCCGCCATGGCGGAATCAGTTTTATAAGGAATCATTATTTATTCATGACACGACCACGTGTTGCGACGCGTGAACCGACAATCCCAGCGAATGATGTGAAGATCAGTGTCAGAAGGAGACCGACGAACGCCCAGATCGAAACTTTCGATGCCGTTTGTGTCGCTTGTTCCGTTTGCTGACGAACATCTTGAACCGTTTTCTTCAAGTCAGCTGATGTCTCGTCAAGTGTTTGTTTCGCATTATTGATTTGTTGCGTTGTTTCTTTTGTTGCCGTGTTTAAACCATCGACAATGTTTTGCGTCGCTTTATCTGCCTCGGCGCCTGTAAGATCCGTGTTCTTCGCAACAGCGTCAGCGATTTTCTTTTCATCGACGGATTTCTCGATTTTCTCAGATCGTGCTGTCAATGAATCACCGAGATCCTGAACGATTTTGTCGAAGTCTTCTGGTTTCGTAATAGCCTCTTTACCGGCAGACGTGACGTCATCTTTGACAGCATCCAGTTGACTTTGCAGGTAGTTAGGTTGTAATTCTTTGATGTCTGTATCCTTAAGAATTTCTTCGACGTTGCCATCAAGTTCCTTCGTATCGATATTTGAGACGTTCTTCGTAACGGAGTCGAACCCTTTCGTCGCAGCATCTTTTGCAGTCGACGCGACAGACCCGATGCCGCTACCGGCAGCTCCACCGACTGTTCCGAGTAATGAACCGACCGATTGTAACGTATTGACGGTCGTAAACGTCAAGAGAGCGAACAAGAGGATGACGCTCGTCGACCAAGTCAAAAATCCGTGAATGAGACCGGCTCGAGCTGACGTCACACCAGAGACGAATCCAGCAACGAATAACGAAATGAGCAATGACAGAATCGCCCAGATGATCAAGCCTGTTCCGACGCCATCGAATGGGTTATTCGACGTGACGTCCGTGACGCCGAGACCGATCGCCGATCCAATCAGACTGAAAAGAATTAATAAAGATAAGAATGATACCACACCGGCAAAAATTGAACTCCATGAAATGTTACGACCCGCACCGTCCGCTTCCGCTCGGAAGTGGGATGAAAAGCCTTTATTTGTTTTTTCCATAATCAGCACTACCTCTCCCAAAATTAATCTTTCAAGTTTGAGATGTTCATGAATAGCAAAGCTTCATCTCAAGTTTCTTACGCGCATAGCTCTTATATTTCCGGAAAGTAACAAAGAGAAACCTAGTATTACAGTTACATGATTAATGATCGTATGAACTTCAAAATATACGGAATATTCCAACATGTAGTTACCATGACATGTAGAAAGAGACTAACGTTTCCCTTTAAAGGTCAATCAACGGTGACGATATAAGAGGTGAAGTGAAATTAAAAACAAGGAGATGAATATATGAATTGGTTTAAGAAATCACCTTCACCTTCCTTTGACGCGCTCATTGAAGTCGAACGCACTCATGTCATATTGAATGTTCCAGCATCTTTACATGAACAATTACGTCTAATCGGTCTACAAGCCATCGATTTACAAATTGCACGAGTCATCCGCGAGGATGTTTCCCGTTGGATGCCGAGCATGGTCGATGCGTTCTACGAGGAGTTAGTCCGGGTTCCGTCTCTCCGTCAGTTGATTGAAAAACATTCGACACTTGAACGGTTGAAAGGCACCCTCGCTCGGCACATCTTACAAATGTTCGATGGTCAGGTGACAATGGACTACATCGAAGCCCGGCGCCGGATTGCTGAACGGCATGTTCGGATTGGTTTGCACAATAAATGGTACATCGCTGCCTTCCAGAAAGTCTGGAACGTTCTCAGTGAGAAGATTGACGACAGTGCTTGGCCGGAAGCAGAGCGTGTCCGAATCATGCGGGCAGCGGGAAAACTATTCAACCTCGAACAACAGATCGTCATGACGATGTATGAGGATCAAATCGATGAAGAACGCCAAGCGATCGCGACAGCAAAACAACATGTCGGGGATGGCGTTCAAAAATCGACCGAGGAACTCGCTGCGATGAGTGAGGAGTCGTCAGCGAACTTCCAAGAGATTGAACGGCACGCTAAACACGTCTCAACGACGACAAACGCGATTTCGATCCAGTTGACGGAAGCGGTCAGTGAAGCAGAAGCGGGTGTCGTCCTGGTTGAAGAAGAGACACGGCGCTTTGAGCATGTCGTTGCAGATTTATCACGGACGACCGAACAAGTCGCTGAACTGTCTCGTCTGTCGCAGGAAATCGAACGGATCGCTGGGATGGTGACGACGATTTCTGATCAGACGAATCTACTCAGTTTGAACGCCTCCATCGAAGCGGCACGTGCCGGGGAGATGGGACGCGGGTTCACCGTCGTTGCGCAAGAAATTCGGAAGCTTGCCGAAGAGAGTAAACAGTCGGCAACAGAGACGTCGCGGATCGCCCAAGAGATTACGCAAAAGATGCTCGTCGTCTCAGAGCGGATGGGAACGACGGAGACAGCGGTCGTCCGGACGACGACAGAGATGCAACAAGTCGTCCGTGCCTTCTCACGGATTTCGGAACAGACCGACAATGTCTCGCGGCAAATTCACGAACTATCGACCGATACAAAGGATGTCGCCGGTACAATCGAAGACATGCGTAAGATTGCAGAAGCGATTGCTGAGACAGCAGATGACTTACAAGAAGTCGCCGCGACCCTCTGATTTAGTCCTCCTTTCCATGTGAAAGGAGGACTTTTTTGACGTTTTATGGAAAAATAAAGTTGGAGGTGTGGAAGGTTTATGGTGCAGAGTCTATTATTGATTATTTTATGCTTTTTCGCTTTGATCGGACATTACCTGACGACAGGGGAACTTGCTCCACGTGAGTTATATGGATTACTTGGTTTAACGGGCGTCGCTTTCTTGATCGGTGGAGTCGAATGGTGGCAAATCCGGCGTGATTTGCGTTATCGTGGACGAGAGGCAGGGGTGTCCGTTCGCTTAGCGGACCGGGCGACCCAAAAGACGAATACGGTTTTTCTCGCGCATGAACAATGGCTGACGTTCTCACGACGTTATGCCACGTGGTGGCAGGCGATCCTTGTGCGCTTCAAGAAGTTTGAATCGTTTTTCCTCGATGTAACGTTCGACGGAGAAGGAACTCGTCTTCAAATTAAAGAAACGAGAACAGAATGGCTTCGCAATACGACACATTTCGTGATTCGTAAAGATGGACGTGACATCGGTACAATCCGTACCGATCCGGCACTTCGTCAGCAAATGCGGCTACAAGAAGTCTTACTCGTCTCGTATGCCGGTCAGGAGTATCAAATTCGTTCCTCAACAGTCACGAGAAAGATCGGCGTTTATCAAAACGAGGACTGCATTGCGACGAGTTCACGACACGGGGCGCAACTTGACTTTGATTGTGATACGAATAAACGTCTATTTGCTGTCGCAAGCATGATCGTCTTTCGACTTGTTTATTCAAAATGATTTTATTTCAAATACCTTATGATAAGAAAAATAGAATGACCTAGTTTCAAGGGAGTACGGCGTTACATACTAAAATGCTCTTATTACGAAAAATCCGACTGGCTGATACGGAAGCCATGTTTAGAACGGATTGTGGAACAATGGAAATGGTAGCGAGGCATTAGCTGCAGTCCTTGCCTTTGGTTTTCAAAAAATGCTCCTTTATAAGGTTTCAGTCGCCCATAATATTGATAAAGCTCCAAGAGGAATCGTGCAAAAGGCCGGTATGATTCAAGAAGGACTGTATGGGTGATGATTCGCAATGCGACTGGAAAATATAAGGATTGTGCAATCGATGGGCTGCTTCATGAAACATATGATTTAAAAAAGAACGAATAACGAATGAGGTGTGGTACGTTGCAAGAAATGACACTGTATCGGAATTTTAACGAACTGGCAGATGATGTATTGGAATTAGCGAAAGAGATTCTACCTGATCAATTGTTGTATTTAACGACGATCGAAGAAAACCAACAGATGATTTTACGACTCTCAAATGATCATCAACGAATCGAGATTCGAGCAGGACAAGTGTTCGAGATGGAAAAGACACTTTGTCGTCACATCAATTTCGAACAGAACGAACCCATCTGGTATGAGTCCATCAGCGATGACGAGCGCTTAGAAGATATGCAGGACGCATTAAAAGCGTTACAGATCGAGTCCTATCTCGGGATTCCAATCAGTTTAACGAATGGTCAAACCTTTGGTACGTTGTGCGCTGTCCATGATGAAGCAAGTCAATTCGAAGAGAAGAGCATTCAACTTCTCCAACGGATCGCGAAACTGTTTTCGTATTACCTTGAGCTCGAACAGTTTGCTTGGAAGGACACGCTAACACAATTGTATAACCGACGTTATTTGACGAGACAGTGGGAAACGGAACAGCAACACTCCGGTGCGCTGTTTTATCTTGATCTCGACGGATTCAAGCAAGTGAACGATGTGTATGGGCATGAGACCGGCGACCAAGTCTTGATCGACGTCGCGAGACGACTACAGGATAGTACACGTTCTTATGAAGACGCGTTTTCTGTCCGGATCGGGGGAGACGAGTTCTTGATTCGTTTCACCCGTCAGATGACGAAAAAGGAGTACGAACGAATTGCGCAGCAGCTCCTTCAGAAACTTGGAACATGGCAGACGCCATACGCTGTCTCGACCAGCATCGGGATTGTGCTATTTGATGATGAAACCATTAAGCTAAAAACGATCATTCAACAAGCAGACCGTGCGTTATATGCCGCAAAAGGAGACGGTAAGAATACGTTTCGTTTTGCGGATGCTATCTCTCACGGCGTCCAATAACCAACGAAAAAACGCGATGTTTCCTCACAAGGAGGAGCATCGCGTTTTCAATTAACCGGTCTTTCGAATCGATTCGAACAAGCGTCCCTTATAGACATCAGCGATCGTATTGAGGAACGTCTCGCTCAGTTTTTTCGGGAAGAACGGTTTTGCATAGACATACTGATAGGCTTTCTTCAAATCATCCCATTGTGTACACGGTTCGGTTTGACGGAACCTTGCGACATCGATGATCCGTGTCCCATTTGTCGTTAACAAAATATTGCGTAGATGAATATCTGATGGATTAAGACCTACGGCGCGTGCCTCTGCTAGCGCTGCATCGACTGTCGTCAAGACGGATTCTGGAATATAGGTCCCGCTGACGAGGCATTCGAATAACGTTTGTCCCTCGATGTATTCGAGCACAAGGTAATCGGGTCCATATTCGAACATCCTCGCATACGTCGAAAACGTCGTAAGTTGTTCATAAATACCGCCTTCTAACTCAGCGAGAGGACGAAAAGACGGATAGAACTTCTTGATGACGCGGTCGGTGCCACGAACCCGGAATACATAGGCGCTACGACCGGTGCCGATCCAGTCGAGCTCTTTTGGGAGATGTTCGATCGTACAGACCGGTCCCGTTTCCTTCAACTGAATCAAATCGGCTAACTCAGCGTCTGTCTTCACTGTTGCCACTTCCTTTCGCTCTGCTTGATCGTATGTTCATTATACGCTCATCTGACGGGAAAAGTTTCAAAAATCATTCGTGTGTGAAAGTTTTGAACATTTTGTGATATGCTAAAAATGCTACACTGTTACATACTTCAAGGGGGTCTCTAATCATGTCAACGACACAACAATGGCGCGACCATTTTGATGGTCTTCGCGCATACGAAGAAGCCGTCGCATTACTATACTGGGATATGCGGACATACATGCCGGATCAAGGTGCAGGGAATCGTTCCGCTTCGATCGGATTCCTCTCAACAGAGAGCTTCCGTCGCCGGACAGGAAAAACGTACCAACAATTACTGGCAGCGATGGAGCAAGAGACGCTGACGGGCATCGAAGCGATCTCGTTCGCGAAAGCAAAAGAAGCATTCGATCGCGACTCGAAGATTCCAGAAGCCGAGTACCAAACGTTCATCACGTTGATTTCGGAAGCCGAGAGTGTCTGGGAAAAGGCGAAGGACGCGAATGATTGGTCGATGTTTGAACCATACCTCGAAAAAATCGTCGCAATGGAACGCCAGTTTGTTGAGTATTGGGGTTATGACGCGCATCCATACGACGCATTGCTGCATGACTATGAGCCAGGGATGACGGTCGCAACACTCGATCCATTGTTTGCGGAACTTCGTCAAGCAATCATTGGTTTGCTTAGTCAGCTGGAAGGAAAAGACTTCCCGACGCTTGACTGGTCAGCGGACCGCGAGACACAGATTGCCTTGAATCAAGAATGGCTGCGCGATATCGGTTATGACTTCACGTCTGGTCGCTTGGATGAGACGGTTCACCCGTTCCAGACGACGATCAACCGGAAGGATGCGCGGATCACGACGAAATATGATGAGAACGACTACCGGAACTCCGTCTTCGGCACGATGCATGAAGCCGGGCACGCGACGTATGAGCAAGGTATTGAACCGGAACTCGATTCACTTGGTCTCGGTGAAGGTGCTTCGATGGGGATCCACGAATCACAATCACTGTTCTTCGAGAATTTCATCGGACGAAATCAAGGCTTCTTATCAGCGCGTTATCATGGTCTACAACAAGCAATCCCGTCGCTTGCTGATGTCCCGTTTGAACGCTTCTATGCAGCGGTCAACGAAGTCAAGCCGTCACTCATTCGGATCGAAGCCGATGAATTGACATATGCCCTTCATATCATCATTCGGTATGAGCTTGAAAAGCGCCTGATGACGAAAGAACTCGAAGTGAAGGATCTCCCGCAAGAATGGAACCGTCTCTATAAAGAGTATCTCGGCGTCGATGTCCCGAGTGACGATAAAGGGGTCTTACAAGACGTCCACTGGTCAGGAGGCTCGTTCGGTTACTTCCCAAGTTACGCGCTTGGTCTCGTCTACGCGGCACAATTGAACGAAGCGCTTCGTCGTGACGTCGAAAACGTCGATGGTCTGATTGCAGCTGGTACACTCGCACCGATCAAAAGCTGGCTGAAAGAAAACATTCACCGTCACGGGAAATCGAAGACACCGGCTGAACTGATCGAAGCAGCAACGGGTCGATCGATCTCGGTCGCACCCCTCGTCAACTACTTGACGAAGAAATACACGCGTGTCGTCGAGGCACTCTGATGTTATGGTTTGCACACCGCGGTGTCAGTGACCGTTTTCCTGAGAACACGCTTGAAGCAATCGCCGCTGCGATCGAAGACGACGTCGATGGTGTCGAGTTCGATGTCCATTTCTCAAAGGATGGTGTTGGTGTCATCATTCATGACGAGACTGTCAACCGGACGACGAACGGGACAGGGCGTGTGATCGACATGACGGTCGCTGAACTGCAAGCACTCGATGCCGGAGCACGTTTCAAAGGGGAAGCGATCAAAACGAAGATCCCGACGCTTGACGAAGTACTCGCAATCCTCGCACCAGCGACACTGCGGCTCAACATCGAGCTGAAGACGGATACGATTCGCTATGATGGCATTGAGGCGTATGTCCTCGAGCGTTGCGCGGCGCGCGGCATTGCGACGGATCGGTTGTTGTTCAGTTCGTTCAACCATTATTCGGTTGCTCTGATTCGCAAGCTTGACCCGAGCGTCGAGACGGCGATTCTGTATCCGTATCCGATCTATCATCCGGAAGAACAAGCCCTCCGGATCGGTGCGACAGGGATTCATCCCGATTACCGACGCGTGACGGAGGCGGATGTCGCGTTCGCTCACGCAAAAGACGTCACGGTTCGGGTCTATACCCCGAAGACGATCGACGATGTCCATCAGATGCAAACGATCGGTGTTGACGCCGTCATCGTCAATGATCCAAAAGGAATGCGCGACACACTCGAAGGATGAGGAGGAGGAAGGGATGCGCAAGGAATACGTATTCGTCATCAGCTTGTCGCTCGTCGCTTTATTCGTCGGTCTCCAGCTCGGCTTTGCCCGCTTGCCGGAACCAAAACCGAAGCAAGTGACGACGACACCGATGCGTCCTGCGGATTATGAGGCAGGACTTGCATCAGCGAAACGTGAATTGAAGCAGATTCAGCGCTTCACCTTGAAAAGCACCCTTCCTGCTAATGGAACGACGGTGACTTGGATCTATGAGACCCCATCCGATGAACGGATTGCGGTCGATTGGTACTATGTTGAGAGTTACCCGGAAGCTCAAGTCCAGATGACACGTAATGAGACGTCCCGGATCATCTCGTATGAACGCTACTTGATCGTCATCCGACCAATATACGGGACGGTCGTTGATAGTGAACTAGAACAGTTCGCGCTCCGCTTTACAGGTTATTTCACGACACAACAATAGGGGGAAAACGATGTCAGGTAAAATCATTCTCTTGATTGGTGGATCGGGCAGCGGAAAGTCTTCCCTAATCAAACGTCTGCGGACGGAATACGCACACGTCCGGTTCATCCCGTCAGTGACGACACGACCGAAACGTCCGACGGAACTTGATGGAGCAAGCTATCACTTCGTCGACGTCAAGACGTTCCAGCAACTGATCCAAGAGGACGGGTTCATCGAATACGCCCATGTTCACCGCGCGTGGTACGGAACACCACGGCAAGCGTATGTCGATGTCCTCGAACAGGATCAAATCGTCATCAAGGACATCGATCCAAAAGGAGCAGCAAACTTTAAACGTCTGTTTGGTGACCAAGTCATCACGATCTTCGTCTCGGTCCCACCCGATTTGATGAAGGAGCGATTGTTGATGCGCGGTGATACACCGGAGTTCGAAGCGCGACTCGTTGATTACGAGGAAGCGTGGAAAGACCGCGATCACTACGATTATATGATCGAAAACATCGATTTCGAAATGGCGTATGCCGATCTGCTTGAGATCATTGCCAGCTATATCCCACAGGCATGACGAAGAGGACGCAAGTAAGCGTCCTCTTTTTGTCTTCAGAAAGGAGTCTTCATGCTACCAGATCATCCATTACTGATCGATATCGATAGTGTTAGACGGCTTGCCGGACGCTCGCACCAAGCCGTCTGGTTCGTCAAGACAATAACAGCACACTACATCGTCAAGGTCGTGACGGACCCATTAAGTCGTCAGTTTGAACGAGAGGCGGCTTTAATGATTCCAGAACAAAAGGGAATTTCTCACGCCTTACCGCTAGCGACCGGACGGACTGCGACGACCGCGTACGGCATTTATCCATACCTACCCGGACGAACCGTTCGAAGCGTGCTTCTCGAGTCACCAGAATTAGCCCCTCGACTCGGTCAGGAGGCAGGGCGAGCGTTGAGAAGCATTCATGACGTGATAGCACCGAGCGGGACGGCGGCATGGAAGGAACGTTGTCAGGCGAAACATGACCGCTATCGCGCAGCGGTTGATGGGTTGCTTGAGCCAGAATGGATCGAGCGACTCGATCGGTTCATCCTTTTGAAGCTCTCCCTTTTAGCTGAGCGTCCGAATCATTTGCAACATGACGATGTCCATCTCGATAATCTCCTTGTTGAGAATGGACATCTCTGTGCCTTCCTCGATTACGGGAACCATGATTACGGCGATCCGTGGCATGACTTCGTCAAATGTGGGTTGTTTCAAGTCGAGACGAGTCCCGTCTTTGCCCGTCACATGATCGATGGATACTTTGAGAACGAAGTACCTTCTAACTTTTGGCAAATCTACAGCTTTTATATGGCGATGGTCGTCTTTTCGGCTCTCGTCTGGGCAAAACGGTTCGATGTAGACGGATTGGAGGCAATGCAACGACGCGTTCAGCGGATCATCCGAGACCACGATGGGTTTCAGTGTGAAACACCGCTTTGGTATGAGAGGCAAAGCCATGACTAAAAAAATGGATTCGTCTCTCACTTGAAGAGAAACGAATCCATTTTTTTGAGTGGACCTTTAAATGAAAAGGAAGATTACCATTCGAATCCTTCTTCACTATACTTGCCGTTCGAATTGAAGAACCGTTCTTCAGTTTTACCGTTTACCGTATTCGTATAAATCACGTAGACGTCGAGATGATCATTTTGATCCGCCATCTTCTTAGCGGCTTTCTTAGCATCCGCTTCAGTCGTATATGTTTCTGACTTACTTGCCTTGCCGTGTTTTTCTTGCCCTTGTTCTTCATAACCTTCTACTGTCCATACTTTTTTTGATGACATCATTAACTTCCTTTCCTGCCAAAAGCGAGTCCGCTTGGCTGTTACATTATGCTGTGCGAACTAATCCATCGTCAACTGTTGCTTTATTCCGTGTCGATCTCGTCCAAATGATCGGCATAATAACGAAGTGCCCGGTTAAATGTCTGAATCGAGGCGTCCGACGACGTTGCAGCAAGACTCTTGAGTAACCGACCGACCGCTCGATCGGCTTGACCGAGGTTGTACTCCGTCATCGCGAGGAATGCTTGTAAGGCGTGGGCGTCTGGAAATTCAAGCAACGCGCTTCGGAAAACGCTTGATGCTTCTTTGAACTGACCGATGACGCGGTATGTACTTCCGAGCCCGATATAAGCTTGCAAGCGGTCCTCACCAGCAAGACCGAGCGCAAGTGCTTGTTCATAGTAGGGCACAGCAGCCTGTTCCTCACCAAGACTATCATGACACCAGGCCATCTGATAGAGGACCGTCGGATCGTTAGGGGCTGTTTCGACATACTGACGGACGAGTTCCTTTGCTGCTTCATACTGCCCTGTCTTTCGTAAGTGTTGCACTGATTCGAAATCAAACATCGTGTTTCCTCCTAATCGATTACTAAAAAACGGATCCGATCGCTTTTGACCGGATCCGTTCCATCGAACAGCTTAGACTGTTTTTTCAAGCTTCGTTAAGAGCGAACGGAACAACTCCAGTTCCTGATCCGAGAAGTCCTCGAAGACGTCTGCAAGGTAATCCATCTTCATCGACTCGAGTTTTTCGTAAAGCTCAATGCCTTTCGGTGTTGCCCGCAGTTCGACGACGCGACGATCGAGCTCGCTCCGCTCACGTGAGATCAACTCTTTTTTCGTCAATTCGTCTGCCAGAGCTGTAATCATGCTTGCTGAAAACTGGAACTCTTGTGAGAGCGCTGAAGCAATTTGAGGACTGTTCGCACAAAGTGATTTTAAGATGAAGAACTCGTTACGTGTCAAGTAAGTCGTAAACATGCTACGTACGTCCTTTTTGATCGCGCGGTAGTTCATCCGTAATCCTTTTTCCGTATCAACGATCAGCTGATCGCGTAGTGCTACTTCTAGTGTAGTTGCCATGTATCCTTCACTCTTTCTATACCGTAGTTTCTTTCACTCGTGATTTAGTATAGTGAAAAATTTTAGTTTAATCAATATTTTTCTCTTGAATCATCTGACTCGACGACACGGGCGACTTGGGCGACGATTTCTTCGACGTTACGTAACTCCGGATAGAAACGGCGAAAGAAGTAGTCAATGCGGTGCGTATCTTCGCCAGCGATCGTCAATGCCATACAGATATAGGCGATCCCGATTCCTTGACGAGGCAAGAATGGGTTCGGCATGACCTTTGCACAACGTAAGGCGAGCGGACTATGTGTCGAGACCGCTTCAATCAGTTCACCGTACGTCCGGATATCGACGTAATGGAACATCCGAATCAGTTCGTTGATCAGTTGTTGATCGGAATCGAGCATCATTTGTGACGTGACGAGACGTTTATCGAGCTCGTTGATGACCGGGGAGTGATCGATGAAGTAGTTCAAGTTATCTGCCGTGATCCGGACTTGATGGGGGTCAGACAAGATTTGTTGAACGGTCTCGTCTTCAAATTGTTTCAACTGTTTCTTGATGTTGACGAACTCCTGATCGGCGATCTCTAGAAGTCCTGCCACTCGACTGAAGCTGCGCCGGACTTCTGCTGGGACACTGTTCGGATTTTTATATCCGAGATCATGTTCGATCTCCGCCCAAGCGTGTTGCAGGATCGAGCGGATCTGAATCTCTGCCGTATAGTCCTTGAAACGTCCATACTCGCTCAAGGCAAGCCGCTGTTCACTGAGTGACGCGACGAAGTGGACCGAGAGGTAACCAAATTCCGTCGTATCGAGCAACGTTGACTTATCGACCGATTGATCGCGATCGATTGCGAACTCATTCTCGATGATGCGTGCCGCTTCCCGGACATCGTCATGGAAATAAGTGACGATCCGGATCCCGGTCAAGTCATGGACGTCCTTAAGTGAACGGTATTTGTTCGGTTGCCGTAAGACCTTTTGATACAGACTCTCGGAGTCCTTCGTCCGGGCGACGATTGAGTGGTATTTGATGCCTGCCGCGTCGAGCAACTCGGACAAGAGCATCTTCAACTTGTCGGCGTAGGCATCGTATTCTTCCTTATCGTTGACATATTCGAGCATCATCGTATTTAAATCTTGTGATTGCACCGTTTTGCACCTTCCTCATCCTGTAGTCATCTAGCCATATTGTAGCACTCTGCTTCACTAAACGCACAAGAAGACCCTGTTTGAAGCAGTACGATTCGTGGGAAAAAGACAAGTAGTACTTGTTCAGGAGGAGATTGAAAATGGAAATAGTGGATGCCCGTGCTTTACCTGCCGATCATATGGATGTCTTGCATGTCACACCGTCGTCGATCTATTTTCGACGTCGCCTCGATGACGCCCGTTACCACATCAGTCGGTATGATCTTGAAGATCAAGAACAAGTCGATCTGACCCAGCAGGCTTTGACGGATCACGGACCGACCCGTCCGTTTGTTCGTCATGGAAAGGTCTATTGTCTGAATGAACATACGCAAGAGCAAGGCGGTGAGACGGAAGTGCTCGTCCTCGATCTCTTGTCCGGGAAACGCGAGCAGATTGCGTCGTTTTACGTGGAAGGGGATTTGACGCTCTACTGGGTGCTCAACGACAACTATCTCGTATTCTTGCAGACGACGGATACGACATCTGCGTTTCTGTATGACGTCAAGGATGAATCACGGCAGACGATTCGCGATCCACGGCTCTACGGGATGACAGAGAACTACCGGGAGCTTTATTTCTTTCTCGTCACGCTCGAAGATAAGGAGTATATCGTCTGTAATGCCCGGCTCGATGAGTTCTCGTTCTATGACGCCCTTGAAAGTGGCGTCATCTCACCAGAAGATCCGATTGATCACTCCGAAAGTCTGTTGATCGCACCACTGTCGACCTTAATCGAAGAAATCGAACACGGTGTCGAACATTTATCATTTGCGACACTACTGAAATTAGATGGGGAAGGGGATACCGTCCAGTATCTTGGAGAACAAGAAGGGCATCTCATTTTCAGTGCCTATACCGATCGTTTGAACGAAGAAATCTTTTACCGGATCGACACGGAAGCGAGTGTCGAAGAGGTCGCCCGGATTCAGTGGAGTGACTACGAACCGCTCGATTTCACGTACGATGACGTTGAGTCGACGATCTTCATCGTTAATGACCGTTCCGAGCACCATCATGAAGTAATCAACTTACGTAACGGGGCCCGATTCCTTGATAAAGAACCGTTCGAACGTGTCTTACGCGGACGTTTCTATCTACACGAAGCGGTTGGAGACAACGCGGAACCAATGGTCACCGTCTATGACGCAGAACACAATGAACGATATCGCTTTGAGGATGCCTATTATGTCACTGTGTCCGGGGAACTTGTCATCTTATCAGTCCATCAACTATAAAAAGGTGGGGCTGACTCAAAAAAAGAATGACGCGTCTTTACACGCCCTTTCCTCAGGCGAGACACAAGACCCGCTTTCCTGCCTTATTCAAGCAGGAAAGCGGGTCTTGTTTGTCTCTGACAGCGCAAAGATGCGCTTTTTCTGTAGGAGTAGCGTGTGACGCGTCATTCTTTTTGTTACGAGATAAGGTTGGCAAAATGATGATCTGCCAACCTTATCTTTGTAAAAACTGACTTTTGAATCAGTCCCGTCTGTATGAACATATAATTATTTCAGATACCATAACTAATATAAAAAACAAAAAACCAGCCAAGAGTAAACCTCAGGCTGGCTAGAAATGCTACACTTATTCTGCGTCAGTCGTACGTGTGTAGACGTCGACTTGAATGTTTCCAGCAGTTGCACGTGAGTAAGGGCAGACCGTATGCGCGACTTTCGCAAGTTCAGCCGCCGCTTCTTCCGAGATCCCACGGACGAGAACATCGAGTTCGACGGAAAGCATGAATCCGTCAGCTGCTTCGTTTAATGTCACGTGTGCTGTGACTTCACTGCCATCGTGTTTGATCCCTTGTTTGCGAGCGACCATGTTCAAGGCAGAGTCGAAGCAAGCAGAATATCCTGCAGCAAAGAGTTGTTCTGGGTTCGTTGCTTGTTTTTTCGATCCTGGTACTGGCATTGCGAGGGCGACGTCAAGGATTCCGTCCTCCGATACGACGCGTCCGTCGCGACCTCCGACAGCTGTTGCAGATGATGTGAACATTGGTTTCATGTGTGTAACTCCCTTTCGTTGTTAGATTCAAATAAGTAGCTTACAATTAGATTGTATACAATTTAAATCGAAATGCAACTCGTTTGCTCACGATAGGAGGAATTTTTTATGAACCCGTTAGCTTTAGATGAACAACTCTGTTTTCCGTTTTATGCGATTTCGCGTGAGATCACGCGTCGTTATCGTCCGTTACTTGAACCCCTCGGTCTGACGTATCCACAATATCTCGTCATGCTCGTCGTCTGGGAGGAGGAGGGACAATCGCTTAAAGCCATCGGCGAACGGCTCCATCTTGACTCCGGTACGTTGACGCCGTTACTAAAGAAACTCGAAGCAGCAGATTTGTTGCGACGCGTCCGTAAGCCGGAAGACGAACGACACATCCAGATTTTTTTGACAGATGCCGGTCGTGCGTTACGGAAACAAGCAGAGACCGTTCCGCTTGATCTCGTCCAAACACTCGACGTCGATGAAGAAGACTTACGCGTCGTCAAAGCGGCACTGAATCGTCTCGTCATGAAAATGAGCGACCCGGATTAACCGGATCGCTCATTGTCTTATTTACGGCGGAAGCCTTCTTCTTCAAGATAATTCGCTGCTTCCTTATACGAGTTGAATGCACCGTCTAAAAGATCACCGGCGTAGACGAGCCACGTGTCGATGTCTTCATTGAGTAACGTCAATTCGAACTGATTATCGTTGACCCATGTTTCTTCGAGTGTTTCGACCGATTGGACTGTTGAGAGTGCTTTGATTGCATCTTCTAATAAGAGAATTAAAGCAGGCTCTGAGAATTCACGGATGTTGACGAACCCTTTTTCGTCCGTTTCATAACCTGGTAGACCAGCGGCATAGACGAAGCCGTTACCGTTCGGATGTAAATGATAGACGAGATTCTTCTTCTCGTACTGACTGTCCGGGAATTGGAAATTGACACGCTTCAGTGAGACATCTTTTCGGACGAGTTGCGGGAACGTCTCGATAATTCGTAATTTTTCTTCAAAAGTTAACATGGTTCCTCCTTGGTGTTACAGTTCTTCACTTCTATATATGCGATGAATTCAAACAAAATGTCAACCGCTGTCTGAAACCAAGCGACGTTTTTAACCGTAAATGGAAACGAAAGGAAGTGTTTTTTGATGTCTACTGTACAATGGCATACGCTGCCAGAACGATCGATTCGAGCAGAACGGCTCGGATTGTTGCCGTTACACGGCTTAATCGCCGTCATCTTGATCGGAACGACGATCACCCAAGTCATGTGGCTCGACCTGACACCTTGGTGGATGGGCATCGTCGGTCTGCTTTGGCTGATCTATTTCATTCCCCGTATCGTCTACATACCCGTTCTTCGCTTGAAGTATATGCGTTATCGCATCGATGAGGAATTTCTCGTCGTCCGCAACGGCATCTTCTTCCGCCGCGAAGTCACCGTGCCGCTCGTCAAGGTGCAATTGATCGATAGCCAAACGGGACCGATCCTGCGTCGCTATGATTTGATCACACTTGATATTCGAACGGCATCCGGCTTCGTCACGTTGTCAAGACTCGATCGTGCTCAAGGAGACGCGCTACGCACACAAGTCGAACGATTCGCGAAACTCGAGGAGCGGGAGGAGGAATCGTTATGACCCGGCGCGTCCACCCGCTGTTCATCGTGATGTCGAGTATCTCGATCATCCGCTCGCTCCTGATTCCGTTCGCCGCCTTGATTTTAAATGCGATCCGAAAAGGCGAGATCAACAACTATACGTGGATTGGGATCAGTGTCGGGATTGTGTTCGTCCTCTTATACGGGATCGCCTCCTGGTATTTCTATACGTTCACGATTGATGCCGAGACGATTCGGGTCCGCAAAGGAATTCTCCAAAAAAGTGAACGGACGACGCAACGTAAACGGATCGAGTCGATCGGCATTCAGCAAAACGTCATTGAAAGACTGTTGCGTCTTGCGACGTTGACCGTCGAGACATCGTCCGAGAGCGGAACACCGGAAGTCGAACTGAAGGGGATCCGTCTTGATTTTGCGAAAGAACTGAAGTCGTCGATCAAAAACGAGGGACAGCTCGTCGTCGAAGAACAACAGGCGGAAGTCGCCTATACGATCCCTGTCCGCGATTTGGCATTAGCCGGTGCCTTGTCAGGACGCGTCGGACTAGCGCTCGTCGGGATCGGGACCGCCTATCAATTCATCGATCAGTTCATTGAACGTTATGTCGATCGACTGTTCTCAGAACTCGCTCATTTATCGTTGTTCGTTTTGACGGGACTTGGCGTACTCGTCTTACTCGTCATCTACATCGGCTCGATCATCGTCTATATCTTGAAATACGGTTCGTACCGTGCCGTCTTGCAACACAACCGATTGTTGATCGGGTACGGGATGTTGAACCGGACCGAGGTCGCGTTTCATGCTGATAAGATTCAAGCCCTAGTCATTCAGGAAAGCTGGATTCAGCGTTTGATCGGACGAGCGAGCCTGTCCTTGCACATCATCTCGGCGACCGGAGAGAAGGAGCGACTGTTGCTCCATCCGTTCATCCGGACGAACGAGATTGATCCGTTTCTGGCGACATATCTGCCGCGCTTTCGACAGTTCAGCCCGCAGCATGAAGTCGCACCGATTGGCTTTCGCTACCGGGTTCGTTGGCCGTTACTCGGTTATGCGCTGTTGTTTACTGCACTAAGCAGTGTCGTCATCATCGTCCTTGATTCATCATGGCGCTTCTTGATCTTGCTTCTGTTCATCTGGTTACCGTTCTATTACTTCGCTGTGCGCAGCGGTTACCGAAAGACCCGTTTCGGAACCGGCCACGATCTCTTGATGTTACGCAAACAATGGGTCCAAAAAGAGACCGTCTATACGCCACGACTGAAAATCGAGGAATTGACCTGGTCCGTTTCTCGCTGGCTCGAAGCAAAGGAGATTGCCCGGATTGAGATTCAACTCCGGGGCAATACTGCTTTTAACGCGCTTTATTTTGAACGAACGGATATCGATACCTTACAGCGCTGGTATAAACAATCGTTCCTTTCGACCCCGTTAGCAGGGGAAGTGAAAACCGACGACGAATAAGGAAAGACTCACTGTCGGAAAGGAAGCGAAGCACATGCGCAAATGGGGAATCGGCATCGTGTTGCTCGTCACGTGTCTGCTACTGTTCATCGTCTATGATGGATACCGGATGCAAGAAACATTGATCGGTCAGTCGGACGCTTCTCCGATCCTGAAGACGACGAGAACGGACGGACAGGTGACGAAAGACGAGACATGGTTCAAACAAACGAGCGAGACACAGCAATGGTCGAAGGACGGGCTCGTCCGCTTCGGTCGTTATCTACCGGTTGACGGTAGCAAACAGACAGTCCTCCTCGTCCCGGATGAGATGATGTTTTCACAGACCGGTGTTTATGCGCTTGCCCGCTATTACCATGAGGCTGATTTCAATGTCCTACTCATCGAACGGCGTGGGCAGGATCGAAGCGGTGGCGTCCGGAACTACGGTTGGCTCGATCGACTGGATGTCTTGGAATGGACGAAACGCCTGCTTGCTGAAAACGGAGACGATACACGGATCGTCTATCACGGACTCGGTGTCGGCGCAGCGACCGTCTTACTCGCTTCTGGCGAGACCGTACCAACCCAAGTACGGGCAATCGTCGCTGAAGGAGCTTACGCCCGACTCGACGACTGGTTCAGTCTACTCGCGGACGAACAGATCCGTTACCCGGCACTGCCGTCTCTGACGGTCGCGAGCATGTGGAACAAAGGTGAGCAGGATTTCTTTTATGGCGACGTCTCGGTGACGCGCCAAGCAACGAAGAGTCGGGTTCCGACGATGTTCATCCACGGACTGAAGGACGATCTCGTCCCGGTTCGGATGATGTACGAACTGTATCAAGCAAAAACGGGATTAAAGCAATTGTATCCGGTTCGTGATGCCGGTCATGACGAGACGTATACGATGGACCCGGATAACTACGAAAAACGATTACGCTTATTCCTGCAACCGTACTTGCGGGAGATGTAAAGAAGGGAAGACTGATGCATGCAGACGACACAATCATCCTACTACTGGGTCGGATCCGACGAACCATTCGTTGACACGAAGCAGATTGACCAGATTGGTCGGGTGACGCTCGGTCGATTCGGAGGCTGCTCAAGAAGCGGTCAATATAAAAACGAAGACGGGGCTGCCATCTTGATCGGCGACGATTGGGAGATGACCGTCGTCTTAGACGCTCATAAGACAGCGGATAGTGCAGCACTTGTCTTAGAGCAGTTGGCACAACACGAGTCGCGTATTCGGACTGATCTTGATGCACCACTTACGGAAGCATTCCGACGGATCGAGACGACCGTGCTGGATCTATTTCAAGACCCGGACTTTTTAGAGGCGTGTGCGATGTTGCAAGGAGAAACCGCTTGTTTGATCGCCGTCCGCAAAGGACGTTTCATCTGGTGGTTCTCCGTTGGTGACGTCGTCTTGTATCTGTTTCACCCAGAGTTGATGAACATGGGACAAGCTGCTTTAAACCAGCGTCAATTCTATGAATGGATCGGTCCGTGCAAATACGTTTGCCTTACCGGTACCAAGTTACGCGCGTGGGATCCGCGAATTGCGTCAAGGTGAGAACCAATTGTTCGTGACGACGGATGGTCTGCTCGAATGCCCAGGTACACCGTATGTCGAAGCAATGCAAATCGATAAAGCCTTACAGTCAGGGGGTGTCGAAGAACTCTTTGCGACGATTGAAGCGTTGGGCGTACGCGACAGCACGACCGTCGTCACGTGGAGGGTCACGATTGAGGAACACGCCACGCGACCAAGCGATACATAACACACCCCGCGTTCCTCTTGGAGCGCGGGGTGTTGTCATTCTATTTCAGTTGGTTGTTCCTGCTGCTGATCAAGTTCGACCGGTTCTTGGTCGACCGGTGTTTTGGCTTCAATCAATGGGAAGGCGATGCCCGCACTGGTCAACAAGGTGATCAAAGCGGCGCTCGTCAATGTTTGGCGCATGATCCGACACGTCCTTTCTATCTAATTCCGACACTATATTTTAATAATTCTGAACATTTTTCATCGTTTCGTCAAGCAATCTTTTACTTCCACTACGTATTTTTCCCAAAAACCCAGTATACTTAAACATGAAAAAGGGGGAAATCGATTGAAATTAACGAAAGCCAACACACGTTTATTAGAAACCGTTTTACCACGATTGAATCTGAACGTTGCAGAACCGGACCGGACGGAAATTGAAGACCGTCTGCGGGCAGATATCTACGAAGCCCAGCGGAAGCAGCGTCCATTCGAAGAGATTCACGGTCGATCCGTCGAAGCACGCCTCGATCAGATGATCGCTGAGTTACCACAACGACATCGGATGGAGACGCAAAAACGCTGGACACGAAACTATGTCTCCTCAATTCTGATGTTCATCTTCATCGAAGGGATCGACGGATTGTTCCAATTCGCCCTGATCGATTACTTATTCTTCTCAATCATCGCTCTTTTCTTGATCGATGCGATGTCACAAGTCATCACGGCACCTAAGATCAAACAAGTCAAGTCGCGGGTCTGGATTCAATTCGTCATCAGTTTCATTTTATTCTCAACCTATAAGGCACTGCTCGTGACGGTCTTCCCGGCACCGGACGTCTTGATTCAAGTCAGCGGAATGCCGTCTTATCTCATCGGCATCGCGGGACTCGTTGGTCTCTACATCTACTGGTCAAAGAATCCGTTACGAAAACGCGGCGCATAATTCGCGAGAGGGGATGGTTGCGTGGAGTTCACACATTGGAAACGACGGTTGCAAGATCATTTCGAACGAATGGGCTTTTCCTTACTGACGGAACGCCTAGCGATGCAAGACATGGTCAAACTCGAAGCGACACATGGTGCCTTCCTGTTCTTCCCGGTGACGATTCATCTCTATGAACGGTCCGGCTGGAAGATGGTCGCGTTTGAGGCAGAGACGGGGGAGGATCCGCAACTCGTCGAGCAGCAGATTGCCTCGTTGTTCCAACTCTTGATGGTGACGTTCCAAGAAGAAGAGCGCGAGTTCTTACTCGGATTTCATGCGAATACCGGTCGTTACCTGACGGACCGTAATGCACCCGTCGGACGGCTCGTCCGTCTGATCGAAGAGTGCTGGTATGACGGTGACGTCCTGCGAGTCGACACATTCGATCCGTTTCCGGGACTGTTCGTCGCACCACCTTTTGCCCATCAAAGTTATGCCTTCATGCCGGAAGAACGGACGTGGCGCTTATCCGTCGGGCGTACTGGACGTCCGGCGAACGATTATCGTTTCGACGGAACGATTTTGTCCCCACACCGCTTACCGGAATCGGAATTATTTACTGTGACACCAAAGTCGGTACCGTTAGAGGATGAAGAGGCGATCCGAAACTTACTGGAAACGGAACGACAGACGATCGCTAAGTTCCATGATCGTGCCATGGCGACGATTCGGGCGTACGACCCATCATTTGGTTTTGCTTGGCGCGGGACGCAGACATTTTTCCACGGTGTTCCGGTCAATCCATTCGCACAGCGCTTGTGGCTCGAGAACGGCGTGACGCGTTACCGGATTCTACAACAAGGATCGACGCGATTGCTTGCTTCCGGTGAGACTTGTGACGCTGTCATCGAAATGCTCGATGCTGCCGTCAGCAGTGAAGAACCGGATGGTCAATCCGTCAGTCCGATTGGTCAACTGATCCTCGGGATTTGGCAACAGATCGAGTCGGACGAAGCAACGTATATCACGAACGTTGATTGCCGCGGCATCTCGCGTACACAAGCCGATAACCGGATCCGCCACGCGCTAGCAAGGCAAGAGACGATCGAGTGGGTGCACCGGGCACCGAACGAAGATGATATTTGTCGCTTTGCCGGTCTGACGTTGACCTTCCCGCATCGTCCACCGGGTGTCATCACGATTGAACGAACGGAAGCAGAATAACACGAACAGACACGTCCGCGAGTAAGCAGACGTGTCTGTTCGTTTTTTAGTGCGCGTGCTGTGACAATCGATTAAAGACGACGGACAGACTGTAATAGATCATTGCTGTCAGAGCAGCGATTGTAAAAGAAAGTGGCAGATCAAATGCGTCCTTCGTCGTCAATACGATGAGAAGACTCGCGATCACGATACCGTACACTCCGTAACCTAAGACTGTCGGCACATACGCTAATGTCGTCGATGACCGGTTGATGATCATACCAATGAAGAAGTCGAGTAAGAACCCAGAAAGCAGGATGATGGGCAATGCCAATAAGACGTATGACATAAACGTTGAACCGAATGATTCATACATCGTATCCGATGTCCGATCTCGGAGCGGTGTATAGGATATGTATGCTAGGACGGTGCAAACGAGCGTGGTGGTCAAGATGACGGCAAGTAATCGTTTCAACATCAAGGTTCCTCCTTTATTTTCCTTTTTGAGTATATCAATCTACATCAAAAAACACACCCTACTGGAGGATGTGTCAAATGATCTATATTCCGAGTGACGCGATCAACCGTCGCACGTCCTGATCCGCTTGTTTAGGTGTTAAAATCAACAGTTGATCGTCTACGAGGACACGTGTCTGACCACGCGGCGTCAGGATTTCATCTTCACGAATGATCGCAACGACGAGCACATCCTGGGGCATCTCGATATCCTGTAACGTTCTTCCGGCAATCACACTGTTTGTCGAGACCCTGACCTCGATGATCTCCGCTTGCGGATGGGTGACGGTCATGAATTTCAGGAACGGTTCGACCGTCGTGTCGGGCTGTGTCTCTAGCCCCATTCGCCGGACGATCCACGGCAAGGCCGTCCCTTGCAAAAGAGCAGACGTCATGACGGTGAAGAAGACGATATTGAAAAGAAGCGGCGCTTCAGAAAGACCACTCGAAAGCGGATAGGTCGCGAGAATGATCGGAACGGCGCCCCGTAATCCGGCTGCCGTGATGACACTCTGTTCTTTGACCGTGTACCGAAACGGAAGCAACGACAACACGACGGCAAGTGGACGAGCGAGTAGGATTAACGTCAGGACGATGACGGCCGAGACGAACAAGGTCCGAGGATCGAGTAATTGTTTTGGAAAGACGAGCAGTCCGAGCATGATGAACATGCCGATCTCTGCTAGATGCGACAAGCTACCACTGAATCGTTTGAGCGTCTCGCGGTAGATCATGTCATGATTGTTGATCCAGATTCCGGTCAGATAGACGGCGAGAAACCCACTGGCGTGCAAAATCGTCGCGAGACCATACGAGAAGAGCGCCCCACTGAACAGAAGCGTCGGATAAAGGGCGGACGATGGCAACTCGATACGGTTCAGCAGTTGCGTGACGAGATACCCGATCGCAAGACCAACTAGTGTCCCAAGTCCCATCTCGTAGATGAAGGAAAGAATACCCGCACCGATCGAGAACGATTCCGGTGCCAATGCAAACGATGTGAATAAGATCGTGAGAAAGACAGCCATCGGGTCATTCGTTCCAGACTCCGCTTCAAGCGTATGTTTGACCTTAGCATCGACCGGTCGTCCACTTAACAGAGAAAAGACAGCCGCCGCATCGGTTGAGCCGACGAGTGCGCCGATCAGTAACGCGACCGGCCAAGAAAAATCAAGCAGATAATGTGCGACGAAAGCGATGATTCCTGTCGTTGCGAGGACTCCGATGGTCGCGAGCGACAGGGCGGCGGGGAGAATCTTTCGGAAATGTGTCCATTTTGTATGCAAGCCGCCGTCAAATAGAATCAAGACGAGCGCCATTGTCCCATAGAGACGCGCTTGTTCAAAATCACCGAAGTTGATGATTCCTGAAACGTCGGACCCTGCGACGATACCGACAACGACGAATAGGATCAACGTCGGTACATTTAACCGGACAGCGAACTTCGTCGTGATGATTGCAATCAGTAATAGTGTGCCTGCGACGAACAAAATCGTACCTTCTTCCATCCCACCACCTCTTTCTTGATGACATGCTCTCTTCTTAGTATACGATATTTTTCGAAAATTTCGAAAAATAACACCAGAATAAGGTGTATAAACGAATAGAAAAAGGAAAACTAGAAGCAGGACTAGTGCGTTCAAAATGGAACATCAAGGAGGAAGAGGGATGAACATCTGTATCGTCACGGGTGCCAATTCTGGTATGGGAATGGTCACGATTCAAGAATTACTGGAGCGGGGAGATCGTGTCATCGCGACCGTCCGGTCTCAGAAAAAAGCGACGGCACTCGTTCAACTGTTGCGGGAAAACGGTGTATCGCATACACAACTGGAAATCGAGATCGTTCAACTCGATCAACTGGACTCCGTCCGTCGTTTTGCGGATCGCCTGTTCGACATGGTGGGTCGAATCGACCGTTTGATCCTAAATGCTGGAGTCATGGTACCGCCGTATCATGTCACGAAGGACGGTTTTGAATCGCAATTCCAAGTCAATTACTTGAGTCACTTCTACTTGATCGAGCGATTGTTACCTTTACTCGAAAAAGGACAAGATCCGCGCGTCATCTCGATTTCGTCGCTCGCAGGTGAAGGCGGCTTGATTCGGACCGACGTCGAACTTGAGGCGATCGCCCACGTCAAAAAAGAACACTATAGCCCGATGCGTTCTTACCGCGAATCAAAGCTCCTACAAATGATTCATATGCGTGAACTGGCTGAGAAGCACGGCGACCGGATCACGTTCGTCAGCGTCCACCCGGGGATCGTCAATACGGATCTGTTCTATCGCGGCAAGTACGGCAAAGTGATGAAGACGTTACTCAAACCAGTCGCGCAAGTCGGATACTGGACCGGAAAACTTTATACACCGGAATACGGTGCGAAGACGGCGCTCTATCTCGCAACAACCGACGATCCACTTGACAACGGCGGCTATTATGCGGATTCCGCTCCTCGACTCAGCAATCCGATCGTCGAAGATGACGAGTACCGGGCACAAGCACGGAATTTGTCGCGCCGCTGGGTCGAATTATCCTGAACGCCAAAAAAACGACCGACTCGTGGGAAGCCGGTCGTTTACCGTTGTGACGACTGGGGGTCAGATCACTCCTAAAGAATCCGTTACATCGAAATAAAATTGTGGAATATGAAAAAAATCACAAAATAATGGGCAAACATGAAATCTTGAAGCAAAAAGGTTTTCTTCTCGCTTCGCATTCGTTAGGATAGAGAAGAATTTTTTTGTAACAGGAGGAATAACATGATACGACAAGCTACATCAAAAGACGTTCGAAACATCGCAACCCTACTTGAGCAAAAAGCGCTCTCCCTTAAAGCCGGTGGCAGTAGCCAGTGGTCTGCTTATCTTGAGCAAGACATCGAACAACTCGTCGCGCGAGATTTAGAAGCCGGCCGCCTGTATGTCTTTGAGGATCAGAACGAGCTGCTTGGTTCCGTTGCCCTGCTTCCTTCGCTCGAATGGGATCAATCCTTGTGGGATGATGTAGAAGGTCTGTATATCCATCGAATCGTCGTCAGCGACCGCGCAAAAGGACGTGGAGTCGGTCGGAAACTGCTGGAACATGCGATTGCTGTGACAGAGGACGAAGGGGAAATCCTACGACTCGACTGTGTCGCTTCAAACGAGTTTCTCAATGCGTATTACACGTCATTCGGCTTCGTCTATCAAGGAACACGGGACGGGTTCGCGATTTACGAGTATGAACGCATCGAAGCGACAGCCTGAAGCGGTTCAATCAAGACAACGGTCGTTTCGTTTGGTATGGTAAGAGAAAAAGAACGGTTCAAGGAGTGATCGGATGCGATTGAATATCGGCTTCATCGGCTTTGGCAAAAGTACGACCCGTTACCATTTACCGTACGTGATGATCGAGGACAACTATCACGTCACCTGGATTTACAATCGGAAGGAAAAACCGGAGCTGTTCGCGTCCTATCAGGATCGACTGCCAGATGCACGTTTTACGACGGATGTGTCTGAGATGCTCGCTGACCCGGCACTTGATGTCGTCGTCATCAATACACCACCGGCGACACATTTCGAATACGCGTTGCTCGCCTTGCAACATCAAAAGCATGTTCTCGTCGAAAAGCCGTTTACCGTGACTGAAGAGGAGACGAAGCGTTTATTTGCGGAAGCACATGCGCAAGGCGTCAAAATTCTCGCTTATCAAAACCGCCGTTACGACAGCGACTTCCAAGTCGTCGCCCAAATCATCCGTTCCGGAAAACTCGGACGACTTGTCGAAGTCGTCTCGCAGTTTGATTTGTTTCGTCCCGAAGCAGCGTCAGCTGATGCGCGCCATGAGAACGGCGCACTCTACGGACTCGGTGTTCATACGCTTGACCAAATCATCGCCTTATTCGGAAAACCGGACAAGGTCGCCTTTGACGTGCGCAGTGTTCGACTGCCGCACAATCCCGATGACGCGTTTGCGATTGATCTCTATTATCCGGAGCTCAAGGTCAGCGTCCGGACAAGTCATGTCGCACTCGCCCCGGCACCCCGGTGGATGTTACACGGCACGAACGGCACGTTCATCAAACAACACGTCGATCGGCAAGAGCTTGATCTGAAAGCGAACTACTTCCCGGGAGAAGAGGGGTTCGGTGAGGATTCAGAAGACGATTACGGTCGTTTGATCTATCACGACGAACACGGTCATCTGCAAGACGTCCGGATCCCGAGTCCTGTTGGTGATTACGGTAAAATATATCGCGCCTTTTACCGCAGTATCGTCGAAGATGCACCGCTTCCGGTGAAAGAAGAAGATACCTTGTTTGTTGCCCATCTGCTCGAACAAGCTTTTGCGCAACCGTCACCTTATATCTTGACGATCCAAAATTAAATTTTAATTTGATTGCAGGTTGATGACAACTCGACTGTGCCCATAGGCATGGTCGGGTTTTTTTGATATAAAGAACAGGTGCATTCCTTATTTTTCAGATTTTTCTAAAGAAATGTTGATTATTTTTTCAAAAAGTTGGGAATAAGGGAATGTCTCACCAAATTTAAACATAGGGGGTCTATCATGAAACGATTCTTATCCGCATTGCTCGTAGCGGTTGTCATCGTTGGCGTACTCAGCCCTTCGTTGATCGCTGAGGCCGCGACGAAGTTGACCGTGACGACGGATGTCTTACGCGTCCGCGAGAAACCGTCGACATCGAGTAAGATTCTCGGTAACGTCTACAAAGGGAACGTCTACACATCAAAGGGAACGTCCGGCAGCTGGTATAAAATCAGCTACAAATCCCGCACCGGCTACATACACAAGAACTACGTCAAATCGTCTTCGTCGAAATATACGTCGACAGGAACGAAGTATACGACGGTCGGCACACTCAACGTCCGGACGGGTGCTGGAACGAAGTATAAAGTCGTAGGACAGCTGAATAAAGGGGTTGCCGTTGCGACATATGGCACGTCAGGGAGCTGGACACGGATTCTCTACAAGGGAAGCTACCGCTATATCTCGACGCAGTACGTTTCGAAGTCAAAGCCATCAACGTCGACGAAGCAGTTAAACGTCCCATACTACAATCAATATTCACTCGGATATCCGTCTGGTTGTGAGTTCGTCTCACTGAAGATGGCACTCGAATACAAGAAAAAAGCCGTTTCTGCTGCGTCACTCTATAATCAAATGCCGAAAAGCATGAAGAACGCGACGTATAAGAACGGGAAGTATTACTGGGCAGATCCACAAAAGATGTTCACAGGTAATCCCGCTGGAACGCTCGATTACTACAAGAACTGGGGCATCTATCCGAAAGGAATTCTACCTCTCGCTAAAAAATACCGCAGCGGGTCCGTTGATATTTCAAAACAAGGTGTTTCAAAGATTGAGAGTGAGATCCGTAGCGGAAACCCGGTCATCGTCTGGGCAACGGTCGATTTCAAAAATCCATACGGTTACTTCTCTTGGATTAAACCAGACGGTAAAACATTCACAGGGTACCGTAATTATCATGTCATGCTTGTGACGGGTGTCTCGAGCGGTTCGTTCTACGTTTCAGATCCATATCGTGGCAAGTATAGTGTCAGTCGTTCGCAGTTCACATCCGTCTTCAATCAAACGGGACAATATGCGTTATCTGTTCGTTAATTCCTCATCCGGTCGCCCCGACGCGACCGGATTTTTGTCATTTTCAGGCATATTGATACGAAAACTACTGTAAAATGAAGGAGTTCACCTGCTAGGTGTGTAAAAGAATGACAATGTATCCACGAAAGGAAGTGAAGAGATGGAAGATCCACGGATCACGCGTCTCGAGCAGGAGGTCGCGGCGTTACGACAACGAGTAGCTGCCCTTGAAGGACAGCACACTTCGCCTGTCGCACCTGAACCGAGCGAATCAGAAGTGAGTACGGTCGCTCGCCCAGCCCCGCGCCCTGCTTATACGAAACGAAAACCGGTTGTTCCTCCACCAACATTTAAGGAAAAGCGCTCCCGCGAAGAATGGGAACAGGTCATCGCAACTGTCTGGTTACCCCGAATTGGAGCAATATTCGCCGCACTTGGGGCTTTGTTCCTCTTTTCCTACGCCTCGGTTGCCGGTCTGATCAGTCCGCCTGTCCGCATCGGATGTGGGGTATTGATCGGTTTACTCGTCATCGCCCTTGGAGAATACCAGTATGAGAAGAAGCGACGTGAACTTGGGGTCGGGCTCGTCGCGACCGGTACGATCGTCGCCTTGGCGGCATTGTTCGCCGGAATGGCCTTATATCAATTCTATCCACCGTCATTAGCTTTCTTACTTGAGCTCGTCGTCGTTTTCATCGCGTACGGTCTGATGCTCTGGATGCGATCGCAAGCCTTGCTCGTCCTCGTATCCATCACCGGTTTCTTATTACCGTATCTACAATTATCGGACGACCCGAACTTACCGCTCTTCTTATTGTACGAAGTCGTCTTGTTCGCAGCGATCTTCTTTGCGGTTGACCGACTGAAGGCCAAAAAAGCGTTTGTCTTCGCTTGGGTGATCTTTACGATCGCACTCGCGTTCGGTCTACTCTCGTTAGAGCTCTACTGGCTTGATGAACAGGTACCACGACTTGATGAATGGTCTCTCTTACTTGCGACATTCTTCGGCTACGGTGCGACTTCCTTCGTCGGAAAACGGATTCAGTTTGAGAAGAACGTCCCAAGTTGGCTCGCTGGGGGTGTCGTCTTACTGACGTTACTGATCCTTGACTGGTCGTTCGGTACGCTGATCGCGATTCTGTTCGCTGGCACTGCCTACCTGCTCGCTGAACGATTGAAGGATTCCGCTCAAAACGGTGTCGGTCACGTCGCCTTACTCGTCGCCGTCCTCTTGATTCCGGCAGATGCCCTCAGCTGGACGTATCAACTGCGCTACTTTTTGATTGCTGGATTAATCGCTGCATTCTGGTTCGTTCCACGAGCGCGAATGCCACACCAACGGTTATTTAACGTCGGATTGTATGTCGTCTTCATCTTCTCGGCTGTCGTTGACTATGAAACCTACCAAAACCTAGGTTTGTCCTACGCCTTGACCGTTCTAGCGATGATCCTAGCTTCGACGGCGTTCGTCTTACTCCTCGTTCAGACACATCGTGATCCGGGCTGGAAAGGGTCGTGGCAACTTGTACTTGTCCTAGCGGCGATCGGTGTTTTTACGACCTATACGTTGATCATCATGGAGTTACCGTTCTATCGCGGTCTTGAAGAGACAGCGCGTAGTACGACGTTATCCGCGGCTTATATCGTCCTTGCCCTCGTGCTCGTCGCGATCGGTCGGATGCGGACGTCGTCGACATGGCGGTTATCCGGGTTGTTGCTCCTGACGATCAGTGCCGTCAAGCTTTTATTGTTTGACTTGTCATTCCTCACCTTGTTCCAAAAAGCGTTCGTCTTCATTGGCTTTGGGATTGTCACGTTCATAATTTCACGGACCTATTTCAAAAAACGAAAAAAAAATACCTGACAAAGCGCTTGGATTGGTCAAAAATGACTAATTCAAGCTTTTTTTATTACGCAAAAATTTTTATTGATAACGATTATCATTGTCGTCTATACTGATGAAGGAACTGACTTAACCATTTACAGGGGGAACGATAGATGAAACAAGCATTGTTGATGACAGGCGCACTCGCGGTCGTCTTAGCGGGTTGTAGTGAAGCCAAACAAGCGGAGAAACCAGCACCGAAAAAGGAGAATTTCGATCAGGTCGTCACCGATTACCGGACGTATGCAATCAATGAAATCGATACGTTCGTTCGTGAGACAGAAAAATTCACCGATGCCGTTCAAGCGGGCAAACTGGAAGAAGCGAAAGCATTGTACGCACCGACGCGGATGTATTACGAACGCGCGGAACCGATCGCGGAAGTGTTCGGTGATCTCGATCCGAAAATCGATGCGCGAGCAGGCGATGTCAAAGCGTCGGAGTGGGGTGGCTACCACCGGATCGAACAAGGGTTGTTTGAAAAGGGAACGACAAAAGGCTATGAAGCGTACGCGAAGCAATTGATGAAAGACGTTCATTTACTGCGGGCGAAGGTCGAGACGGTCGAGGTGACACCGGAATTACTCGTCACGGGGGCGACGGATCTATTAAACGAAGTCTCGACGTCAAAAGTGACAGGCGAAGAAGACCGTTATTCGCATACGGACTTATATGACTTCGCAGCAAACGTCGAGGGGGCTGAAAAAATCTATGACTTGTTGAACCCGGCGCTGAAGAAACAAGATGCGACGTTATCAAAAGAGATCGCTGCTCGCTTCAAGGATGTCCATGCATTACTTGACGCGAAGAAAAAGGGTGACGGGTATGTCCTCTACACGAGTCTCTCGAAACAAGACGTCAAACAGATGAGTGTCGCAATCAATGAACTCGCGGAACCGCTCTCGAAGATGGGCATCGTACTGGAGGGATAAGCATGAAACCAATACAAGAAGGCGTCACGCGACGGGATGTCCTGAAGGTCGCAGGCTTGACGAGTCTCGGGGCCGCCCTGTATGCCAGTGGTCTTGAGAAGTTTCTTCCGCGGACATTAACTGTTGAAGCAAGTGATCAAGAGCCGTTCTACGGGACGTATCAAGCAGGCATTTTGACACCACCACAAAACCACGTCCAAGTCGTAGCGTTTGATATCAAGACGGAGCGACGCGATGAACTCGTTGATTTATTAAAACGCTGGACACGGTTATGTGCCCGACTTGCGGCTGGGTTACCATATGGCGATTCCGACTCCCGTTACGTCCCACCGGAAGATACGGGGGAAGCGGACGGATTATCTGCCGGTCATTTGACGTTTACGTTCGGGTGTGGTCCAAGTCTATTTGACGGTCGCTTTGGTATTCAGCATAAACGACCGGAGGCGCTTAAACCGTTGCCGACGTTCGATCTCGATCGTTTAGATGAAAAATGGGGCGGAGGTGATCTTGTCGTTCAAGTTTGCGGTGATGATGCGCAAGTCGTCTTCCATGCAATTCGTAACCTCGTCCGTGTTGGGCGCGGAACGGTCGCGATGCGATGGTCGCAAGCTGGCTTCCAGCGCAGTAAAGCAGCAGATGCCTCTGGCGGGACGCCGCGCAATCTATTCGGCTTCAAGGACGGCACGGGAAATCCCGACGTCTCGAAGCAACAAGTCCGGAAAGAATCGCTCTTTTGTCAGTGGCAGGACGGGACGCCGTGGTTAACGAACGGCTCGTTCCTCGTCGTCCGCCGCATTCAGATGCATCTCGAAGTTTGGGACCGGACGATCCTGAAGGAACAGGAACGGACTTTCGGACGCGAACGTGCTTCCGGGGCACCGCTCGGCTCAACAGACGAGTTCGCTTCCGTCACCCCAGCGAAACGACAAGCTCGTGGCGAAGCTGCCTTACCGGTTGACTCGCATACCGCTGTCGCGCATGGAGACGGGAAGACAGCGATCCTACGCCGTTCCTACTCTTATCAAGACGGCATTGATGAGAAGACAGGTGCCCTCGATGCTGGACTACTCTTTTTATCGTATCAGCGTTCGCCAAAACAATTCATCGCGATTCAGCGCCGTCTTGCCGCACAGGATCGACTGAATGAATACATCACGCACCGTGGAAGTGCCATTTTCGCCTGCTTCGGTGGGATCTCGAAAGGAGGCTACATCGGTGATGCGTTATTTGCGTAATCTTGTCCTTTTACTTGTACTCCTTGTAGCTGGTCAACACGCGGTGCCTGTCCATGCTGCTTCGACGGATGATCTCTATGTCGCAATCGGACAAGCTCTGTCTGCCGTCGCAAGTGAAGATCGCACGGCACTGAATCAAGCCATCGATGAATTAGGGCAAGCTGCTCAAGATTTACCTGATCAACAAGCGGCAATCACGAAAGCCGTCAAACAGGTCGATGCAAAACGATCGGCAACGTTTCCTGAAGTCCGCGAGCAACTGACGGCACTCTCTGCTGCCGTTCGGAAGCAGGAAGAAGCCACGAAACCGAAGACAGATCCGGTTGCGAAAGCAAAGGTGAAGCAATTGCTTTCGTTGACAAAAGAGATGCGTCAAGTCAAAGCGAGCGATCGTCCGGCAGCGGAACAACGATTGTTGACCGCTTGGGCAACGCACGAAAGTCTTGTCCGTAATGACAGTATCGGTCACTATGGCAACATCGAGATGGCGCTTGCGTCGATTCGGATCGCTGCGGCGCGAAAGCCTGCGGATACGAAGGAGTGGAAGTCGGCACTTGATCAATTCGACAATGCAGTCCAGTCCTTCCTCGACGGAGAACAAGTCCAAGCGAAGAAAACAGGACTGCAGTCACTGCTGACACCGCTTGAAGAGGCGCAGACCGCGCTTGCAGCAAGTGATTTGCCGCAAGCGAAGCTGGCACTCGAATCGTTTCTGAAGACCTGGCCGCGAGCCGAAGGTGAGGTCCGGACACGAAATGAAGGTCTCTATTCCCAGCTTGAATCAGACGTACCACTGCTACTTGCTCGGCTGACGCCGGAAACTCGGCAAAAGACGGCACAAGAACTCCAGTCGTTCGAGAATGCTATTGCACAATTACAAACAAAGACGCATTATACGTTCATCGACGCGATGCTCGTGATGCTCCGGGAAGGTTTGGAAGCATTATTAATCGTCAGTGCACTTGTTGCCTTTGCACGGAAAAGCCGAACCAAACAAGAAGGTAAGGTCTGGGCAGGTGCCGGGCTTGGTCTGATTGCAAGTGGTCTGTTAGCCCTCATCCTGCAGACAGTCTTTCAAGCCTCATTCGCAGCAACAGGTCGCGAACAAATCGAGGGCTATACGGGAATCGTCGCGGTCGTCGTCATGCTGTTCGTCGGCTACTGGTTGCACTCGAAAAGCGCCGTCGCGAAACGCAAACACTTTTTGTCGACGCTCTCAACGACGTCCTTGTTCTTCGTCAGTTTCTTGACGATCTTCCGGGAAGGTGCCGAGACGTTGTTATTCTACATCGGAATGGCACCAGCGATGACGAAGACTGCCTTGTTGTCCGGGATTGGTCTTGCAATCGTCATCATCGGACTCGTCTCGTATGCGGTCATCCAGATCGGTGTTCGTTTACCGATCCATCGTTTGTTCCAAGTTGCATCCTGGTTAATTTATCTGATGGCATTCAAGATTCTTGGTACGAGTCTGCACGCGTTGCAGCTGACAAACGTCTTACCGATCCATCCGATCAATGGACTCGGAACCGCCGGCTGGATCGGCTTCTATCCGACGATCGAGACACTCATCCCGCAAGTCGTCCTGATGATTTTGATTGCGATGTTTACGATCTGGCAAAAACGACGCACAGCAGCAATCCAGACGGCTGCTTAATCCATTTTTCAATTTCAGGTTTTAACTATTATGTTTCGGGTATAACTTCTTATCAGCAGCTTGCTGCATGAAGGAGAGGGATTTTTATGCTTGAAACGCGCATCGTACGAAACATGACCGCTGTCGACGCAGAAGTGACGAGCCTTAAATCAAGTGGTTATTCGAATAAACAGATCTATATCTTTGCGAAAGACGAAGAACTCGCGGAACGCATCGCGAACGATACGCAGACGTTACCGTATCGCGTGACGAAGAAGTCGTTCTTCGAGACCTTATTATCAGCCGTCCGGAGTAACCGGAAAGACCGGATCGCTCAGTTGTCCGAGCTTGGTATGACGAAGGATGTCGCCGAGGACCTAGAAGATGAAGTCCGACACGGTCGGATTGTCATCGTCGGTTCGAAGTCTGATTTACTGAATCCAGCATTTGCGGCATCGTATGTGGCGGATGAAGCAACCGATTATGGTGCTGGCGTTCCGAAACTCGAAGATGAGGAAACGACAACAACATTACCAGCCGATCAAAATGTCAAATTAAAAGATGAATGATACGTAAGCCTCCTGTTTCTCAGTATAGAGACAAGGAGGCTTTTGTTTAACCTTCTCTTGGAAGGGAATGGAAAGGATGAAAGGAGGAAAGATGATGCAATTCTTATATGTTGGCTATTACGATGCAGACCAGATGGATGCTTTATCGAAGGAAGAGATTGACGCCTTGATGTCGCGTTGTGATGCGTTGATGAACACCTTTAATAAACAAGTGAACGTTTTATCAGACTGGCACCCGGGTCTAGCGACACAAGCATTTTACTGGCGAGATGGTGTCGTGCAGACGAATGATGAACCAGATCGCTCGAGTGGGGAGCAAATCGGCAGTTTGATCGTCTTTGAAGCACGTGATTTAGATCATGCGATGGAACTAGCTTTCCTTCATCCGACGACTCAAGTCGCAGAAGGGGAATCTTACGGTTGGCGAGCGGAAGTTCGACCGTTATCAGGTACCTCATGATGTATGGATTATGGACGACATTTACGACTCAAAACGGACAACGCGACAACGTCATTGCCCTGTTGCTTGAAGCTGCGGCTTCTCTTGCGACGCATCCGGGCTGCCTGCACTACATCATCAGCCGTTCTGACGAGCCAGATGTTTTGCATGTTCGCGAAATTTGGACGGATTCGGCTACTCATCAAGCATCCTTAACTTTACCGGTGACGCAGCACTTGATTATGCAAGCGCGTCCGTTACTTGAACATGTTGAACGTGTACTGGAAGATCAACCGCTCGGTGGCAAAGGACTCATATAAATCAAAACCCCTTCTCTCATCGAGAAGGGGTTGAATGCTGTTAAGTTGCCTTCCAATTGATATCGATGACGTCCGACGCTCGCACCATTCGGCGCATACCTGTCGATGTGACGAGTTCAATCGTTCCACGGTCATGAAAAATCGCTTGGATTGAACCGGATACCGTATCCAGTTGTTTCAATCGGACGTGGACCGTCTGTCCGGTCCGGACTGCACGTTCCATGATGTGTTGCAAGGAGAGGCGATCACGAACAATCGTCTCTTCGCGTGATTGATACAAATGTTCAAGATGAAGGATATGCTGGCGTGAAGTCAGTTGTTTCCACTTGCGATTCGATCGTTTTTTAGATGCGAACATGGCTGACCACCTCCTGAATTGAGTCGTACGCTAGACAGTCGTGCGCTCTGCTTTAAATAATTCCCTTCAAGATCCGTGCTTAAACACGTGCACCTGACATTTTTTCGCGAAACGCCTCGATTGCCACAATTGCTTCTTGATCGTGTTCGACCTCACCCGGTGCATTCCCTTCGGCAAGAATCGTTGTCTCAAGCGTCGCACCGAGGAACGACGCGATATGCTTGAACTGCGTGACGAGTGCCTGTCCTTTGACGCGCGGATCGTCTCCACCGACGGCAATCAAGTGGAATCGTTTCCCTGCCATTCGGCTTTTAAAGTCGAGCTCTTCGTCGCGAAGTGACTCGCTGAATCGGTCGATGAATAATTTCATCTTCGTCGACATCGAGTACCAGTAAATCGGCGTGATGAACAGGATGTCATCGTGTTCAAGCATCGCTTCGACGATTCGGCGATAATCATCACCAATCGGCAAAAAGCCACCATGATGACGGCGGTCTTCAATCGGCTGAATCGAGACGTTCGCCAAATCGACAGCCACATGAGGGATGCCTTTCAACGCTTGTTCACCGAGCCATTCACTGTTTCCTTTACGTGAGCTACCATAAATCGTATACATATCGTGCATCTCCTTTTGAATTCGATTGTTTTATTCTATTCCAAACTTCACTGTCAATACACCGATATGCTCACAATTGGTTTTGAATAAGGGTTTTGCGGAAAAAGACAAGAAGACGAAAAACAAATAGGGGAGGAACTGTCGAATGGAGAGAAGTACGCTCATTGCGCTAGAAAAACACTTATATGCCATCCACCTCGAAATGGATGGACTGGCGCGGCTGATTACGAAACAATTAATTCATTTGAGCCAAGTGGCTGCATCCGTCGAACATTTTCGGCGGATGAGCTTTGATATCTATAAACATCGGACGTCGCTCGAACAGATTCCGTCACAAGTCTTATATGAGACGGCTCTCGATTACGAAGATTGGCTCGAGGAAGAGTTTGATGAGATCCCTGTTAATTGGCAACTGGCGACGAAAGAAGAAGAGGCACTCGAGCAGCTCTGGTGGTTCGAATTCTCACGGATTCTAGCGGAACTCGAAGAATGGCTCAGTCTTTATCTGATTCGCCGAATTCGAGAAGATGTCCGCTATATGCCACCGGTGATCGAGAAGAACGCCTACGCCTTGTCGGAAGATGCCCGACACGTCTTTTGGCGACTTTTACAACGTTCAGTTGCGAAGCCTTCATCAAAAATCAAGGCCAATCAATTATCGTGCCGAATGGGGATCGCCGAGATTGCCCGCTGTGCCCGCCTCAATCAAGATCGAACACGTCGTGCGATCGGTGAACTGAAGAACCGGGGACTGGTTGCGATCGAGGAGGACGACGAGAAGTTGAAGATGCGGCTTCGGCTTCAAGTCATCTGATTGAAAGCGATGAAGCGTTCAATCATGCGTTCATCCCGACGCGCGGATGGACCAATCCAAATGAGATGACCGGGGCTCTTCGATTCGATGAACTGTGCATGCGGAATGCTTCGTCGAGCGTGTTCGGCGTGTTCGAACGGAACAGCACGGTCTGACTTTGAATGGACGATCAAAACCGGACACGTGACGGCTTCGAGTCGCTCTTGTCCTAAGTCTTGCGTGATATCGAACAACACACCCCGTCCTGGACCATTTTGAAGACCGACCTCATATAACAACGAAGCATCCGTCTCACTGATGTGAGTACGGATCGTTTCGCGTGGTAAAAGACTCGTCATCTCGACCATCCGGACGGCCGCTTCTTCAGGAAACTTCCGAATTTTATCCTTCACATACGCCCAAATCCCCCATTGAATGAACTGCAAGGGACGCTGCAAGACCGGTTGGATGAGTAGGCGATGATAAGGAAGTGAAATCCGATGCGTCATCGCACATGCTAAGACGAGGGCATGAACGCCCGTATCCATTCCGGCAAGGGCGATCGCCGTCGGTCCTCCGGCTGAGATGCCGTAAACGGTATAGTGTTCGATTTGACGGGATGCGAGCCACCCGGCGTAAAATGTCGCGAGCGCCTCTGGATTATCTGCGAGTTGAAGTGGTGTTCGCCCATACCCCGGACGAGATGGTACGATGACACGATACCCTGCAGCAATCAATTTCTCGACATGGTAGATTTCCCGATAGTCCGACTGCGTCCCATGAATTAAAAGAATGACGGGACCGCTTCCGCTATCCCGGTAATCAAAGCGCTGACCGTTCCATTCTGCGATACAATGCATCCAAATTCTCCTATCTCTTAATATTTACCATTTTATTGTTAATCTAATTTTCTTTTTCATGTATACTGTAAAGTATAACCAAACCATTGTGACTTAGGAAATGAGGATGCGTAGTGTCAAACGAAAAATTAACAAACCGTGACCGCTTACTTGCTGTACGAGAAATCTTCGAACGTCAGTCGGATGAAGATCATACGTTGACGCTTGAGGAATTAAGCATGGAACTCTCGAAACGAGGCTTAATCGAGAAGCTATCCCGAAAATCGTTAAAGGATGATATTGCAGCACTTGCTAAATCAGGCTTCGACGTCGTGGCGGAAGAGACGAAGAATGGACTTGCCATTCCGTATCATCTCGTCAGTCGTCCTTTTGAACATCATCAGCTCCGATTGCTCGTCGATGCCATCGCTAGTGCGAAGTTCATCTCGGAAAGTGAGACAACATCTCTCGTCAAGACGCTTCAATCCCTGACGAGTGATAAGATGGCGGAGTCACTTCAGCCGGTCCTACATACTGTCAAAAAACCAAAAGGGATGACGTCCCGCTCAATCGATACGATTCAGAAAGCAATCAGCGAAGGTTTCGTCATCAGCTTCCAGTACCAAGGGAAATTCAACGAACGGACGCGAAAGTTCGAGTTACGCAAGGATGGCGAGCATTATCTCGTTTCACCAGCACATCTATTGATGGATAACGGTAATTACTATTTGATCGGAAGAGACGAACGGATCAAAGAGGTTCGAACGTATCGGGTCGACCGAATCGTTGATTGTAAAGCATTCGAACCGATGGAAGAACCGGTCTATGTCGAGCCAAGTTACTTAAGTAATATGTTCAACATGTATGGAGGAGAGAACGAGCAATTGACGCTTAAATTCCAGGAGAGTCTGATGCCGACCGTCGTTGACCGGTTCGGAACCGATATCCGTTGTCGTCGTCTCGATGACCTCTGGTTCGAGGTTAAGGTCGATGCGCTCTTTTCTGACGGCTTCATGATGTGGCTGATCCAGTTCGGCAACCAAGCAGAAATCATCGCACCTGTCGAACGCCGAGAGACATTCAAGAATAAAGTAGCGGGTCTTGCGACGATGTACCAAGTCGAAACACCTGCTCTTTAAGAGGTAAAGCAAGGTTCATTTGACCATGGATCTTGCTTTTTTAATTATTGAATAAAAAAATGTCGTTTTTTGTCGGATATTCATATTTGAATATTTTAAGCGAATAGTTCCAGTTACTATTATAGGTATCTGATACTTATGTAGGAGGAACGACATGCAACAGATGGAAAAAAGCCGATCAAACGGGATGCGGAAACTAGGTGTTTTCCTGTTCTTCGTTTGTTTATCCTATACATCTTGGTACTTATTCTCACTTTTTGTCTTTCATCTCGTGTTACCAGAAGATGTCATGACATCACTCGACATCGTCGCGTTCGGATTCAGTCCGGTTATCGCTCTTGTTGTCACCATCGGATCGCTACGTTTGATTGAACGGCGCATGAAACCTAAATTTACCCCCCTTTTATTCATCGGGTATATGCTTTCAACAAGTGTTTTGATCTATTATTCAGTTGCCTACGCGCTTCTACCCCGACTGTGACTTGCAACTCCCCAGCAATTGGCATATGCTACGCTTATAGCTTGCTAGGTAAGGGGGGATACGATGAACGCACAGTATATCCTCGACTGGATGCCGCTCGTGATTCCTGTCGGTGCCATCGTCTTTATTGTCGTCATTGCGCGTAAGGCTTCAAAAATCGATGCTGAAAAGTAAGAAGACTCCAACTAGGGAGTCTTTTTTTATCGGATTCCGTTGACACTTTATTCGCTCGATTTCCCTATTGTTCGAAAACATAACGCCACACATTTTTATGGTATAAAGAAACTAGGTGAAAGACCTAATATCAGGAAATCATGGAGGGACAGATGAGACAAAGAACCGTCATGACTTTACTTGCACTCAGTCTACTGCTTACCGTGTGTATGTTGAAAAAATCGACGTTGACGCCAAAAGCTAGTACCATCGATCTCACCATCGCTGTCGTCGGAACGGCTCCAGTTCTTACACAATCTCCGGACTTCCACTCAATTGATCTGTAGGAAATCAAAGGAGATTTACGTCAATATGACGCCGTCATGATCATGCCGGAGTACTTACATAAGGCAGCAGGACGTGACTATCCCTCCGTCTACCGGAAAGCACATATTCCATTTTTCTTCATCGGCTCTCAAAAATCCATCGAACCGTTTCTTGATCCGAGTCTCTCCTATGAGGGAAGCATCTCGGTGCCGAATCCGACGTTTGCAGCTGGTATGCTCTATGACGATACGCAAGAGACGACCTGGTTGTTCGGAGAGGGGATCGAACGACCGAATCGTTCGGAGCAACTGAGGATCTATCAATCGATTTTTCAAACGATTGAACAGAGCCACCTGGAAAATTAACGCTTGAAGGAAACTAAACCGAAAGTGTCCGGAAGTGTACTCATTTCTTTCCGCTTCGGTCTGTTTTTCGTCCATCGAAATGTTTTGTTGGCGCTAAGACGATTTCCCGGATATTGACATGTTGTGGTGGCGCGATGGTGGATCAAACCGTCTCTGCGACTGGTGACTTGCGACGACACTACGCAATCAATTGATGCGCACTTAATGCGACAAAAAGCCCTTGCTCCACGAGCAAAGGCTTTTTGTTAACGTTCGATTTGTTCGCGTACTTGACGCCGGAACGTTTGGATATCATAGGCGGGTTCGCTTGTACTGAATTCAATCCCGTCGATTAAACGCGCATTGGATGACGCATCCGGGAACTCAATCCGCATCAACCACTCAAGCGTCGTCTCCTCATGACGTCTTGGGAAGGCTTGTTCAAGTTGCGAAGCAATCTTCAGCAACGGGTGATGACTATAACGTTTTGGAGCATGCGTTCGTACCTGTTTGGAACGTTTGACAGTCTGTTCCATTTCAATCGGAATGACTTTTCGCTTCCGGATGACGTACAGCGTGATTGCAACGAACAATACAGTCACGATTGCCGTCACGATCCAAATCCAATGTGACGTTCCCGCTTGGACCGTTGCTTGTTTGACGTCTTCCACGCTTTTGATGTTTTCAAGTCCCATCGCGCGGTTCGTCATGTTGTCCGCTTTTCGTCCGAGTGGCTCCGTCCAAAGGAAGAGGGAGCCAAATGCTTCAAACAGCGGTCGGATCGAATTCGTCACGGACCCTACGAGTACTTCCTTCGTCAATCGAAAAAGACCGGCTAAAAGGAGCCCTAACGTCAGCATCAGACCAACTGTTGAGAAGATACGTCGCCATTCTGTCATATAGGTGACGACGAATGGATACGCGACGACAAGGAAGAGGAGCAAAAAGGCACCAAGCGGTGGAGTCACACCTGGGAATAGAATCATCACGCCACCGACGATCAGTCCACTTGCGGCGTAACGCCAAGCTGACTCGACCGTATCAAGAAATGCGGTCCAGGCGACGAAGATAAGAGCTAAAATACAAGCAACCGGAGATAGAATGAACAGTAATCCCGCTGCGAGTAGCTGTAGTCCAATCCGAAGCGAGCGGTGCGGCACGAAGGCAAGTGCCGGGAAAACGAGTGCTAGATAGAACGGAACGGGTAACAGACTCGCTAGGAAAATCCACCAGAGAATCATGCGCTCACCCCTTTCTGCCGATGACCGAGATGGATCTCTGCCGTCGTTGACGGAACGCTCCGTTGTAAGCGTTTCGTGAAATAGCGGCGCTCGAGTGGTAAGTCATATTCTGAGATCCGGGCAAGACATTCCATCGTCCGCAGGAACTGATGTTTCCCCGTACCGGACGGGACATGATACCACTGACCCGTTCGATTGACCATCGAGATCCAAAGACTGTAGGAAGCGCCTTGTTTTTCGAGTTCGCGGATGATTGTTGCGGCACGCGATAAGAGTTTCTCGAAGTCAGAGCGGAGGGCGAGCCCGTCTGCTGACAGACCATCGACGATCACGGCATAATCATGATTACGTTTCCGATCATATTGATACGAATACAGTTCGTTTGTCTTTGCATAGGCAGACCAATAGATCGATTTCGCATCTCCGGAATAGGGAACGACTGAATGAAAACTCGAACGATCCGAAAACGGACTCGAACGATCAATCGTCTCACCCGGAATCATCCGCTCGTTCCACTCGACGGACGCTGGTGCGAAGTCCGGGAAGACATGCCCAAGTTCCTGGATGTCGAGCGTGATATAGATCGTCATCAGATGAAACGGATCCGAGATCATGATGTCAAACGATTGAATCCGAATCGTTCCTCGCTGTGCGGCAATGACATCGATTGAAAACGGGACGATCGTCTGTTTACCGACATACATGTGTTGACGCCAAAACTGACTATTCGCGTCAGGAAGCTTGATTTGATCCCCGAGTAGACCGGAAATCGTAATCCGTCCAAGCGGCAACTTCGTCGGATTCGTCAGCTCGAACGGAATCTGGATCGCTTCTTCCCGGAAAGCACGGACTGTCTCAAGGAGGCGGACGTGGATCCGCTTCGCGACATATTCAAGATAATAGGGCATCACCCAGCCGTATATCGTATAGGCAAATAACAAGGCCGCCATCCAAACAGGACCATAGAGTCCGACGATGATCCCACTTGCGCCCGTCATGGTGAGAATGATGAGGTTAAAGGCTTTTGGTGTGATCAATTGCATGATTACACCTCAGTTGGAACGGTGAGTGAATCGAGAACCTGCTGAACGAGACGTTCGTTCGACAACTTCAGCGTCGCTTCAAGTGTTAGGACGAGTCGGTGAGCGAGAAGCGGCGTTGCTAAGTGTTTGACGTCTTCTGGTGTGACGTACGTCCGCTCTTGCATCCAAGCACGCGCTTTTGCTGCCTTTAAAAGGGCGAGTGTCGCTCGTGGACTTGGTCCAATCTCAACGTCACGATGGGCGCGGAGTGCGTCACAGACATCAAGTAAGTAATTTTCGACGCTGTCCTCAATCGTGACAGCAACCACTTCCTCTTTCCAGTCGTTGAGTTGTTCAAGTGGAATGTGTAGATCGGCTGCGGTCAGATGCGCTCCACGTAACAATGCTTTTTCCGCTTGACGCGTCAGGGGAGCGAACGACAACTTGAACAAGAAGCGGTCGAGTTGCGCATGGGGGAGCGGGAACGTGCCGTGTCCGTCGAACGGGTTTTGTGTCGCGATGACAAGAAAGTGTTGGGGTAGCGTATACGACATATCACCAATTGTCACTTGCGCCTCTGCCATGGCTTCAAGGAGAGCGGACTGGGTCCGTGGAGTCGTTCGGTTGATCTCATCAACGAGGACAATGTTCGCAAACAGCGGACCAAACCGTTGTTCGAACGACCCAGTGAGTGGGTTAAACAGCTCCATTCCGAGTAAATCCGTCGGTAACGTATCTGCTGTACATTGAACACGTGAGAATTTTGCATCGAGTGTCTGCGCGAGTGCTTTTGCTAGTGTTGTCTTACCAGTCCCAGGGCGGTCTTCGAGTAAAATATGCCCCTCGGCAAGTAAACCGATCAATAAATGATCAATCACATCGTCCTGACCAAGGACGGATTGCTTAAGTGATGTCCGTAACGTTTGAAACATAAATGATTCCCCCTTTAAGATGCTTTGTATTTCTAAAGTGTACGAAAATTCAGAAAAAACCGCTAGTAATTTTCCTAAAACGATTGGTCTAGAAATACGTCTACCTTTTATACTACCATTTTCATCCAAAAGTTTCGTGAAATATCAAAAACATTGAAACAGGATTAGGAAGTCATTTATCGAATAATGTATTTAGGGTTGCTAAGATAAGGAGGAATGGACTCATGAAACAATACACTACGGAATCCGATACCACTCCAGTCGTTCAACATGACGTCGTCCATAGTCCGCTCGATGATTACCAACGCGTCGTTTCCGGAGGTCCCCCGAATCGTCGTGCCTTTGCCGCGATCGGTCGACTCCCAATCGGATTACGTTTGCTTACGTATACGCTTGGTTTTTTATTCACAGCAAGCATCCTCACTGGACTCATCATCAGTCTACTTGATTAAAAAAGACTCCCTCAGCGCACCGAGGGAATCCCATCATTCTTCAAAGAGATCATCCATCAGCTCGGTGATCTCTTTTTTACGCACGTTCGTCTCGTTGCGTAAGATTCGAATCGAGCGTCCGCTCCAATCGAGTCGGTCGCCAATCGTCGCTTGGCGCGGTAAACGACTTTTCGGTAACGTGATCGTCTCACGGTCGTCGGTCTCACAAATTGCTAGATCATCTTCAAAATCAGCTACGGTCAATCGCATCTGATACACCTCCGCGTCTAGTTATTCCGGTCGTAAATCAGGCCGGTTCGATTCCTTGATACCGTCACCAGTCGAGATATACTGAATCGTTCCACTTTGATCGGTTCGGTCAATCGTAATCCGTTCTGCCTTCAGTTCTTGTAAGACGGAAGGACGTGGATGACGATAGGCATTGTCCTTTCCGGCTGAGATCAAGGCACGTTTTGGTGATGCAGCTTGTAGGAAGGGCAGGGAGGACGATGTGTCTGCCCCGTGATGTCCAAGCTTTAAGACATCAGCACGTACATCGGTGTTTGACTCGAGTAATTGTTGTTCAGTTCGGATCGGCGCGTCGCCCATGAAGAGGAAGCGGTCTTGTCCATGTTCGACCCGGAGGACGGCACTCCAGCTGTTAAGATCCTGTGTCCCGTCTGTTAGAGGAGCAAGGAACGTAAAGCGTGCAGCTTCACTCGGTATTTTAAGACCTGCCTTAACTGACTTGATCGTCACTCCTTCGCGTTTGACGGCAAGGAGGAAATCGCGATACGTCTCCGTCGTATGCGTGACTCGCGGGGCATAGACGCTGTCGACTGGAAAGGCATCGAGGACGGTATCGAGTCCACCGATATGATCGGCGTCCGGATGTGTCGCAATGACCGCTGTTAAGCGTTTGATACCCAATTTTTGCAGGTAGCGGACGACATCTTCGCCTTTGCCGTTATTCCCACCATCAATCAAGATCGCATCTTCCTTCGTTCGGATGAACGTGCTATCTCCTTGACCGACGTCAAAACCATAGATCTCCATCTGTCCTGCCGTCGGGGCAGGGGGTGCTTCGTCCCGTGTCGTATAGAAGATGACGATTAAACAGAGTGCTAATAGAATCGTTGATCCCCATTTCAACATGTCGGTTCCTCTTTCTCGAACAGATACAGCATGCCATTGCGCGGATGACCGAACCGTGGTCCGCTGTAACCGCGTCGTTTTAAGGCAGCGCGCATCAGAATCATCATGCCGCCGTGACCGACGAGTAGAACCCGTTCGTCGTCTTCGAACATTAATTGATTTAAGAGCACTTCAATCCGTTCATTCGCATCCTTGATTTCGGCTTGAATTCGTTTACTGAACGGGGCTGCGAATCGACCGAGAACCGCCCAGCCGAGGAACGGTAATCGGAGATTCGACCGAATCGTTGGAAACGGCACTTCACGCAGCAGATCCGTCACGATGATTTCTTGATCATAAACGCTTTGCGCCGTCTGGACGGCACGCGGCATACTACTGGCATAACAGACTGTCCAGTCAATCTGACCGAGCTCGACCGGTTGAATATCGATCTCTGACGTATCATACCGTTCAATCCATTTTTCAATATCGCTAGCGCTAATCCAGCCTTTCGTCGGATATCCTTCCGTCACCCGGTGATGCCTGACTAATCCAATTTGTTTCATATGTCGTACGACGGATTAAACCGTCTCCCTCACTTTCATTCATCGTTTACAAAGCGACACGGATTGCCAGTCCACATAAAATCGCTCCTAAGATACTGAGCAAGCTCCCGATGATGTAATATTCCGCAAAGCGGCGATCTTCAAACTGTTTAAAACGAGCCAATGCCTTCAAGGCAATGATGAAGCCAATGGCTCCAGTTGCATTTGTGACAACGAGTAGGGTGATGATTGCGCGTTCGACGAGACCGATATAACGTCCGATCCCGCTTAATTCCGTCGTATAACTGCGCGCAGAATCTTCGACTTCGTGCGTGACGGTCCGCGAGATGCCGTCTAACTGCTCTTTGCGTGTCACTGTCCGCTCGAAATGCGCTTCAATCAACCGCGGCGCGAATGGTGCGAGCATCAAGGCGATTCCGTGACCGAGTAACTCCGTCGTCACTAAACTAAAGCAAAGAATCCACAGGATCTGCTCCGGTCGCGAGAATGACAACGACCAATCGATCGGAACGAACACCCATGTCAAGGCGATGATGGCAACGATATGTAACGCTTGATCGATCCAGTACGCTACTGCTTGTTTGACGCGGCGTTTGAGCGGGGAAGCATCGAGCAGGGCGTGAAACACGAGAATGCTGCCTCCAAGCCATCCGGCGATGTCGATGGTCAATTCCCCTTGGATGACGAAGAACGCAAGCACAAGTAGCATCAGAGCCGTATGAACGGCAAGATGTTGTAGTAAGATGCGTTGGTGTCGATGTTTCAGTTGTGCCATTCGTTTCGTCTGTAATGGAAAATCAGCAAGTAGATGGACAAGTAAAAGACTAAGTAAGACGGTCACCGAATCGCCTCCCAGACTTGGAATTGCTCCAGTGCCTGGGTCAAGGCAGCTTCAAGTCGCTTCCGTTGCTTACGCTGCGAGCGGGAGACGAGTTTTGCGACATTTACGCGGGCATCTTGTTCCTTGAAGCCCATCTTCAGTCCGATCTCTTCATACGTATCATCCGGATATCGATCCATCAACCGGTGCAGTTCAATCTGACGGTCCGTCTTCCCGAAGTAAGCCGGATACAGCATCTCGAGATAACCGTTTAGCAAGGCAGTCGGTAAGTAGGGCGGTCCAGCAAAGGCAATCCGCGATGGAAGCGTCTTCGCTAATTCCTGTGCTTCGAAAGCATGAATGATCGCACTACCATTGGCTTCTTCAGCCCGCGTCGTCGAAATCGTCTCATATTGACCAAATCCAATCCCGATGTAACCTGGCAATTCTTGATTCAATAAGTGCAGAATGACCGGATAACTAACCGGATAATCCGCGAATACCGCTAGTAAACTATCGCCGGATTTGATTTGAAACGGAACAATACTCAATGGAAATGCTGTATTCAAATCGTTCGCGAGTACACGAAGCGCTTGAAGTAACGCTTCTTTGCTCGGATAATCGCGGGAGCCTTTGACATCAAACGACAAAGCAACAGCTTGCATGACGATTCCTCCAATTCATTTGTTACCACAATGATGGAAACATTTAATTTGTTACCGTTTAAAAGGTAACATTTGCAGTGTTACTGTTATTAGAGTAACAAAGAATAAGGAGGAAGACCAACAGGACGATAGACCGATTTTTAAATGGCAGGGGGATAAGTGGATCTGACTAAAATATCATTTTTTTATTCAAGTTAACATAACATATATTATCAATAGTTATAAGAATTCGTCTCATAATCAAGGTAAACTTAAGATAGTGAGACAAAACAAAAAAACACGGGATTAACCGTGTTTTCGACAATCATACGGACGTGTCCGTTCCAATCGATGAATCAAACGATCCAAGAATATATGATGGCGGCGTTCGAGTTGCGTGATCCGTTCAAGCGGCAACCACGCGAAATCAAAGAAATCACCGCAATCCTGACCGTCACCAGCAACACAATGCGTCCAGCGGTTCTCTTGGCATTCAATGTGCGCATGATAGAAATACGTGTAATGCACCCGCATTCGCTCCGGATAGCGCATCTCTTCTTCGCCGATGTACTGGACGGATGCTAACGAGAGACCACTTTCCTCAAGCGTCTCACGGACAGCCGCTTCTTTTGCGATTTCAGCATCTTCGATCGTACCTGCAGGAATCTGCCAATCACTCTCAGGAGCCGATTGTGGATGAAAAACAAGTAGTTCCCATCCGTTAGGTTTTTCCCGAGTGATATAGATTGCTACTTTTTCGCGACGTCTGAATTTCATCTTCATCACCTCTCCAAGGTCGGCAGATTGCACAACAAGCAGCTAAAGGGACGGTCCCGTAGCTGCTTGATCAATTGACGCTATAAGCAAAGCTGCGGAGACGCGTGACCCGACGCTTGTTCGTGACGAATCGTGACCTGACTATTTCTTCTATTGTAGCCGTTATTGGTCAGTGTTTCAATTTGTAAACGATATTTCTCGCGATAAATCTCAAAATTCCGAGCATTCGTCTCAAAATTCCCTCTCCTGCCCTGCTAAATCTAAAAAAGCTCCCCCGCTATCCGGAGGAGCCTTATCTCATCGTGTATACCAGTCGAGCAATGGACCGAATTTCTCTTCATCATAGGCGAATGAACCGTTCGATAAGCGGTCGAGGAACGATAACGAACCGATTTGGATCGTTTTCTCCTGCTCTTTCCCGCTGAGAACCAATTCCTTTGCTTGCGTGACATCGATCAATGCTGCGACCCGGTGTGGCTTTGACTTCAAATCACGCAGTAACTGTAAGCCACGGAGCGCACGGCTCGAGACTTGGAACTGATCTGCGAGACGCATTTTCTTCAAGGCACCCCGTTGCGTCAAAAGAACGATCTGCGGCGCTTCCTTGAAGCCAATCGCACCCGCGACGACGTCCTGATCCTTCAGGTTGATCGCCTTGACACCGGCAGCCCGGACACCGACGACCGGGACATCATCTTCCGTGAACCAGAGCCCGAAACCGTTCTGTGTCGCAAGGAACAGGTCCGTTTGACCCGTCGAGACCTGAGCGTACAAGACTTCGTCGTCTGCCTTCAGACGGACGCCTTGGAGTGGTTTTGACTTCCGCTGTGCATTGTAATCACTCAGTTTCGAGCGTTTGACCATCCCTTGACGGGTAACGAACAAGCAGTGATGGGCTTCATCGAACGAGCGGACGAGATCCGCTGAAAGAACCCGGTCACCCGGTTCGAGAGGGACGAGGTTCGCGACGTGTTGACCGCCATCTTTCCATTTCGTATCCGGCAATTGGTGGACCGGAATCAGCAAGTAGTTTCCGCGAACGGTCCAGACAATCAAGTGATCGGTCGTCATCGCTTGCCCTTGGAGCAACGGACGATCCTGTTCCTTCAAGTCCGGTAAGTCGTTCGAGGCACCGAATGAACGGAGTGATGAACGTTTGACGTAACCGTTCTTCGACAGGAAGACCATCGTTTCCTCGACAGCGATCATGACTTCCGTCTTCAGCTTCAGTTCTTCTACTTCCGCTTCGATCGTCGAGCGACGTTTGTCCGCGACTTGTTCCTTCAAGACCGTCAATTCCTTGATGATGAGACGATTACGTGTCTTTTCATCGTTGAGGATCTTCTCAAGACGAGCGATCTCCTTCTCGAGTTTTGCCGCTTCTTCCTGCAACTCGACGATATCGGTATTCGTTAACCGGTAGAGTTGAAGCATGACGACGGCTTCCGCTTGACGGTCCGTGAAGTTGAACCGCGCAATCAGCTTGTCCTTCGCATCTGCTTTATTCGATGCAGAACGGATCAAGGCAAGTGTCTCATCGAGGACAGAGATCGCTGTCATCAAGGCGGAGACGACTTCCTGGCGGCGTTTCGCTTGCTCAAGATCAAATGCTGTCCGACGGATGACGACTTCCTTGACGTGTGCGAGATACGCATCGAGGAGCGTCAAGACACCCATTTGCCGCGGTGTCCGCTCGTGGATCGCGACCATATTGTAGTTATAGGCAATTTGTAGATCCGTTTGTTTGAGATAGAAGTGTAAGACACCTTCCGCGTCCGCTTCCTTTTTCAACTCGATGACGACCCGTAAACCGTCACGATCAGTCTCATCACGGACTTCGGCGACACCTTCAACCTTTTTATCAAGACGGAGTTCTTCCATCCGTTTGACGAGGTTCGCTTTATTGACCTCATACGGGAGCTCCGTGATAACGATTTGCTGGCGACCGCCCCGCAATGTCTCAATCGTTGAACGCGAACGGATGATAACTTTCCCGCGTCCTGTCTCGAACGCTTTCTTGATGCCGTCAAGCCCTTGGACGACACCACCAGTTGGGAAATCAGGGCCTTGCATGTGCGTCAATAAGTCATCGACGTTCTGAACCGTACCGGAAATCCGACCGATCGCAGCATCAAGGACTTCCCCCGCGTGGTGCGGTGGAATCTCGGTTGCGTAACCGGCGGAAATCCCCGTCGAACCGTTCATCAGCAGGTTCGGTAGTAGTGATGGTAAGACAAGCGGTTCCTCCGTCGTATCATCGAAGTTGAGCGTGTAATCGACAGTCTGTTTATTGATCCCGTCGAGAATGAGACTCGAGACTTTCGAAAGACGGGCTTCCGTATACCGCATCGCTGCCGCGCTATCGCCGTCGATTGATCCATTGTTTCCTTGCATATCGATCAACGGATAACGGAGCTTCCACTCTTGGCTCAAGCGGACCATTGCTTCATAGACCGATGAGTCACCATGCGGGTGGTAGTTACCGATGACGACGCCGACCGTCTTCGCCGATTTCCGGTAAGCACGGTCGAACAGGTTTCCTTCCGTATGCATCGCATACAAGATCCGGCGTTGTACTGGTTTCAGACCATCACGGGCATCCGGTAAGGCACGATCTTGAATGATATATTTCGAATAACGACCAAACCGGTCGCCGACGACTTGCTCGAGCGACAGGTTCAGGATGTTTTGTAGATTAGACATGTTCGTTCACACTCTCTTTCGTCACGTGCTCATTCTCGATGATCGAGAGGTCTTCTGCGAGACCGAAGGCGACATTGTCCTCGATCCACGTCCGGCGGTGTCCGACGTTATCTCCCATCAGGACAGAGACGCGTTTTTCCGCTACGGCAGCATCGTCGATCGTAACCCGAATCAACGTCCGTGTCTCGGGATCCATCGTGGTTTCCCAGAGTTGCGGTGCGTTCATCTCCCCAAGTCCTTTGTAACGCTGGATCATATAACCTTTACCGAACTTCTTCGTCGTTTTCTTAAGTGTCTCTTCGTCCCAGACGTATTCGAACTTCTCCGATTTGCCTTTTCCTTTTGAGACGCGGTAGAGCGGTGGTAAAGCAACGAAGACCTTCCCAGCGTCAATCAATGGGCGCATGTAGCGGAAGAAGAACGTCAACAGCAAGACTTGGATATGCGCGCCATCGGTATCGGCATCGGTCATGATGATGACTTTGTCGAAATTACAATCTGACAAGTCGAAATCAGCTCCGACACCGCCGCCAATCGCGTGAATGATTGTGTTGATCTCTTCATTCTTCATGATATCGGCAAGTTTCGCTTTCTCTGTGTTCAAGACCTTCCCACGAAGTGGAAGGATTGCTTGGAACGTCCGGTTTCGTCCTTGTTTCGCAGAACCACCGGCAGAATCACCCTCAACGAGGAACAATTCATTCTTGTCCGCGTTTTTTGAAGCCGCAGGTGTCAGTTTTCCGTTCAAGATGCTCGAACGTTTTTTCTTTTTCCCGTTTCGTGCTTCTTCGCGAGCTTTCCGTGCCGCTTCCCGGGCTTGCGCAGCGCGAATTGCTTTTTTGATCAACAGCGTCGCCGTTTGTGGATTCTCTTCCAAGTACGTCGAGAGACGACGACTGATGACAGCGTCACAGCTCGTCCGCGCTTCCGGTGAGCCGAGTTTCGACTTCGTTTGTCCTTCGAACTGGAGGAATTCTTCTGGGATCCGGATCGAGACGATCATCGTCAACCCTTCGCGGATATCATTTCCGTCAAGGTTCTTATCCTTTTCCTTCAAAAGCGTGTTCTTTCGGGCATATTCATTCATGACCCGTGTCATTGCTGTTTTTGCCCCGACTTCATGTGTGCCGCCGTCGCGTGTCCGGACGTTGTTGACGAACGAAAGGACGTTTTCCGAGTACGCATCCGTGAACTGGAAGGCGATATCGACTTCGATCTCGTTTTCCGTTCCTTCGAATGCAACTGTCGGATGAAGCGTATCTTTATCATCGTTCAAGTACTGAACGAATTCGCTGACACCGTCTTGGTACTGGAAGATATCCTGTTTGTCGGACCGTTCGTCCGTCAACGTAATCTTCAGACCTTTTAGCAAGAAGGCTGATTCGCGTAAGCGTTCCGCAAGCGTATCGTAGTTGTATGTCAACGTACTGAAGATCGAGCCATCTGGTTTAAAGTAGACGCTCGTTCCTTTTTGACGCGTCGTACCCGTTTCAAGCAACGTCGTCTTCGGAATCCCGCCGTTTTCAAACGTTTGCTCATATTGTTTCCCGTCACGGAAGATCGTTACTTTCAAATCCGTTGATAAGGCGTTAACGACCGACGCCCCGACGCCGTGTAAGCCACCGGACGTCTTATATCCACCTTGACCGAACTTACCACCGGCGTGAAGGACCGTGAAGATGACTTCAGCAGTCGGTTTTCCCGATGCATGCATCCCTGTCGGCATCCCACGTCCATGGTCACGGACCGTGATCGCATTATCTTTATGGATCGTGACATCAATTTGTTCCCCGAATCCTGCAAGTGCCTCATCGATCGCGTTATCAACGATCTCGTAGACGAGATGGTGAAGTCCACGGTGATCGGTAGAACCGATATACATACCTGGGCGCTTCCGGACTGCTTCGAGTCCTTCGAGCACCTGTATGGCATCATCATTGTAGTTATTTAAGTCTGTCGCCATTCAATTCACCTCAAAATTCGAAATTACGACGTCGTTTTTACAAACGTTCGTTCGTTATTTCAAGTAGTCTGTCTCTAATTGTAGGCATCTTCTTGCTTCCTGACAAGCATAACCTGTAATGGGCATGAAAAAAGACACCTTCACGAACGGGTGAAGATGCCTAAAGTCGTGCGATGACTTACAGGTATTGATGTTCGATTTTGATGCAACGATTCTCAATATATGGAATGCCAGCGCCGAGCGCCAGGCTCTCTGCTTCGACACTTGAGAGACCAAGTTGATTCCAGATCATCCCGACGTCACCGTGAGCGACAGCATCTTTCGCGACATCCGCCAAAAACTCAGACCGACGGAAAACGTCAACGATATCGATGTGTCCTGGAATGCTTGCAACACTTGGATAAACTTTTTGACCGTTCCACTCGTTTAACGTCGGATTGACCGGAATGACTTCGTACCCGTGTTGAACCAAGTAGTCCGCAATCCAGTTCGCCGTCTTCCCAGAATCACTTGAGACACCGACGACCGCAATTCGCTTCGCATCCTTCAAATACTGACGTGCTTCTTGATCGGTAATCATTTAGAACTCCCCCTTATGAAAATAACTCTTACCTAACACTCTATACCCGAACCAAGATGAAGTATGCGAAATCGAGCACGTTTTCGACGTTTTTCAGAAAGCGTCTTGAAATCAAATGAGTCGACCAATGACCCATCAGATGTCTTCTCGATGCAACTGAGAGCGAAATTGATTATTCATTCTTTTTTAGTGATTTAGGTGACATAATACTATTATTGTTATTAAATAGTCTCTACGACCCTTAAACCTCTAAAAATAAGTTAAATTCTCACGTGCATCGAGTTGACCAACGACCCGTCTAGCACCTTGTCGATGCAACTGAGCGCTCCCTGTCTGACAATTTAACATTGCGTGAAATAACTATTTCACGCAAACAAGTGTCTGACGTATCAACGTTTGGTATACTACTACTAGAGGGGTGATTGTCGGATGAGTTTATTTAAAAACCTAGGAAAAACAATACATAAAACGACCGTTTCGGCTACAGCACCAGCGATTCCCGGTTATGAGCGGATGCCACGCTTCATTCAGTCCTATTTAGATCAGTTAGCAGCCAAACATTTTTCATTAGCAACGATGCGTCGGTACGTCTATGACTATGAAGCGTTCTTCCAATTCGTCGCTGCGGCGTCAGGTGAAGAGGTAACAGCGCGAGATATTCCGCTTGAAGCATTTGTCGAGATCGATGCAGCAGGAATCGAAGCCTACGCCGAATACCTTGCCTTAACGAAACTAAATGCACCGAGCGTCATCAACCGGAAGTTATCAGCGTTACAGTCACTGTTTCGTTATTTGGTCGATACCGGTCAGTTGTCAGAAAACCCGGTCGCCAAAGTCAATCGACCGAAACAAGCCAAACGGGAACCGGTTTATCTGACAAAACGCGAATGGGACGAATTGATTCAGTTATTACCGTCAAACGTTGAGATGAATGCCCGTGAAGCGTCGCATTATGAACGGGATCGTGTCCGCGACGTGACGTTATTCCAATTACTTGGCTATAGCGGGATGCGTTTAAGTGAGATGACGCAACTCGTCTGGAACGATGTCGATTTCCACGAAAATACGCTCCGCGTCATCGGGAAAGGCAATAAAGAACGATTGATTCCACTTGCGAAACCAGCACGAATTGCCTTACGCAAATACGCGATCCATTATCAGATGCCAACGAGCGGCGCCGTACCTGTCTTCCAAAAACACGGGAAACCACTCAGCCCACGGGCAGTCCAGCATATTTTGCAGCGGCACACGGAACGACTGAAGCCAGTCCTCCCCTTTTTAGAGCGCAAAAAAATTACGCCACATAAACTACGGCATACGTTTGCGACACGACTTGCGACCGGCGGGGTCGACGTCCTGACGATCCAGCAGTTACTCGGTCACGAATCCGTCGCAACAACGCAGGTCTATGCCCATATCGGTGATTCGGAGAAAAAACGCGCCGTCGATTTATTTGATGGTGAACGATAATAATATTATGTTAACTAAAGGAGGGATCTCATGAATTACGGGCTCAGTGAACGTAAAATCAAACAAATGTCTGATGCCTATGCCTTTCGACGGGGAAAGAAGTATGTCGCTGCCCGAAAGGTCACGTTACACAATTACCGGATGGGTGACGAGCTAATTGAAGCGAGCGTAGACGGTGAGGAACGATTCACAGTGACGGTCCGCGTCAAGGCGCACGGCGTCGACGCTGGCTGTAACTGTCCGTCGCTTGCGATGGATACGTCATTTTGTGGACACATCGTCGCTGTTTTGCTGGCGATGCATCATGTGCAGGCACACGGCACACCAACACCGCTCTCGCCGCAAATCCGCCCTTTTACGGCAATTCAAGTCGACGACGCAGGCGCGCGCAACTATTTACGCAGTCTCACACCTGATCGTCGGGTGGCGATTCATTTCGAACTGACTGGACCCGTCGTGACGCTCAAACGATTGACGGATAAACAGCAGCATCAACTGTCCCTGCCCTACTTCGATCGTTTGCTTGGACAGACGGAGTATTTGCAGCGGGTTGCGGATGTTTCGTTCAGTCCTGATTTACAGGAACGGATTGTTTCCGGTACGCCGATCGTTAAGCTCCATCTCGATCGAACGGCTCAGAAAGTTGAAGTCCGCGTGTCGTTTGATTATCAAGGGATTCAGCTGAATCCGCTCGATGAGACGATTTATGCTGGACGGGATCAGGTAACGGAGCAAAGTGTCTTACGCTATTTACGTGAATTCCAAGCAACACCATCGAATTCACACTATGTCATCACCAGTGATGCCGCGCAGTATGCTTTTTTGCGGAGTCTGCTTGACGAACGGGTTGCGCTCGGTCAACTGGAGTTATTTGCAACGCAAGCCATCCGAACGACGTTACCAAAAGGACCCTTTCATCCGCGGATCGAAGTCGACGTGACAGACCGCCTCGACTGGCTTGTGTTCAACTTTTCGATGGACGGAATTCCGGAAGACGAGCTGAAACGTGTCCTGAAGTCGCTCATCTTACAAAAACGCTATCACCGCTTGAAATCCGGACAGTTCGTATCTTTAGAGGCACGGGCCTTTCAGCAGTTGCAACGGGTTCTCGCCCAGATGGAAGCGAGTGAACGCGACTTACGCGACGGACGACTCGTCTTACCTGCCGTCCGGAACATGAAGCATCTGATTGGCGCTTCCGTCCTCCATCTTCACGCTGATTTGCTCGAGAAATGGTTCGAATTGAAATCCGGACAAGGATTCTGGCTCGACTTGCCGAATTCATTAGAGTCACAACTCTATCCGTATCAACGGACGGGCATTCAATTTCTAAAGAATTTGGACGCGCACCGATGTCACGGCATCTTGGCCGATGAGATGGGGCTTGGAAAGACAATTCAAGCGATTGGTTATGTAGCAACGATTTCGGATAGTCGTGCACTGATCGTCGCACCAGCATCACTGCTCCGCAACTGGGAGGCGGAACTGAAGCGCTTTTTACCCGGTCGACCGGTTCATGTCGTGACGGGATCTCAAACTAACCGACTTTCCGAACTGGAGTACTTGGCTGAAAACACAGTGACGATCGTCTCCTACACGACGCTTCGGACCGACGTCCGTCGCCACCCCGTATATGACGTCGTTTTCTTTGATGAAGCACAGCACTTGAAGAATCCGCAGTCACAAACGGTCAGTCAACTGCGACATCTGCAAGCAAAACGCCGGTTCGCCTTGACGGGAACACCACTTGAGAATCGACCGCGCGATATCTGGTCGATTTTCCATGTCTTGTTTCCGGAATTACTGCCGGATTTAGCGACGTTTGAGAAATGGTCGTTTGATGACATGCAACAATTCATTCAACCATTTTTATTACGGCGTGAGAAAAAAGATGTCTTACAGGACTTACCAAAAAAGCAGATCGAGCATCATTATGTCGAGCTCGGACCGAATCAAAAACGGTTATATGCGTCGTATCTCGCCAAATTGCAACTCGAGACGCTGCAGCATTTAGACGAAACGAAACGTGAAGATCGTTTGAAGTTACTGGCGGGCTTAACGCGGTTGCGGCAAATTTGCAACGATCCGGGATTATTCGTCGAGGGGTACACAGGGGAAGCAACGAAACGAACGCGTCTGCTCTCACTGATTGCAGAAAAACGAGCAGCCGGAAAACGGATCTTGATCTTCTCACAGTATACGCAAATGCTCGAGCGCATTCGTTCGGATCTCGCGCAACGTCACCTCCCCCACTTCCTATTGACGGGTGAGACACCGCTCGAAGACCGGGTCGCGTTATGCGACCGGTTCAATGACGGTGAAGTCGATCTCTTCTTGATTTCGCTGAAAGCTGGCGGAACGGGACTCAACCTCGCCTCTGCTGATACCGTCATCCTGTTTGACAGCTGGTGGAATCCGGCCGTCGAACAACAGGCAGCCGATCGCGCCCATCGGCTTGGACAACAGTCTGACGTGACCGTCATCAAATTGCTGACACGCGGAACGATCGAAGAGAAGATGACGGAATTACAAGATCGAAAAGCCAAAATGGTCGATGCCGTCCTGACGGCTCCAGACAGTGACGCCTTGACCGTCAAGGAACTCGTTCATCTCGTAACGACAAAGGAGGAACAACGGTGATCCTTGATCTCCTGCTTGGTTATCTCATCGGTAGCATTTTAGGTGGTACGCTCTTTAAGTACATTAGTCGTACCGATTTGGCACAGGTCGGTTCCGGAAACATCGGTGCCCGCAATGCCCATCGTGCCGGTGGGCTTCCGGCTTTTTTATTCGTTTATCTGTTTGATGCCGCGAAGACAGTCTTTGCGTTGCAGATCACAGACATGTTTTATCCGGTCGCCCTCGCCGTGCTCATCGGTCACTTGTTTCCGTTGTTTCACCCACGACGCGGCGGTAAAGGGTACGCTGTATTTTCCGGAATCGTCTTCGCTATCACGCCATGGGCATATCTTGCCGGATTAGGCATACTCGGTTTGTCTTATCTCGTAACGAAAGATAGTGTCAAAGCGGGGCTTATTCCGGTCGTTTTACTTCCTTTACTACCGATCTTCTTAGACGCAGGGTCAGTCAATATCTTGTGTACCGTTGCCGTAAGTCTACTTGTCCTGTGGGCTCATGATGCACTCCACAAGCCAGCCATTACATAAGGAGGACGTCTCCATGATCGACTTTTCCATTGCAACTGCGGACGACGCGGAAGCAATCCATGAATTGAACTACCTCACCTTTACAGAAGAGATTCCGCAACATCAACCGAACATCGAACGGAAACGAATTGATCGATTCCATGATCAGAACACTTACTTGATCGGTAAGGAAGACGATCGACTCGTCGCGATGATCGCCATTCGAAAGCATCGTCCCTTTTCGCTTGAGGAAAAGGGCGTGACGCTAGAAGAGACACTGACGGACCCAGCGGAAATCCGCTTACTTAGCGTTCGTCCCGAATACCGCAATAGTCGTACGTTCATGCAATTGATGCGCTTTTTAATGGTCTACCTCGAGCGGGAGACGATTGATCATGTCTATATCAGTGGTACGACGCGGGAAGCAAAACTATACGCGCGGTTCGGCTTCACACCGATTGCAGCTACGCTTGGTAGTGGTGACGCCCAGTTTGTACCGATGTTGTTGTCGCGCGCAACATACGAACGATCCGTCATCGCGGATGTCTTACGTCCCCTGCATTTTCTAGCCGGTCCGGTCGAGGTTGCGCCGACGGTCCGTCAAGCGGCACAACAAGCACCGCGTCCACACCGGACGGCCTCGATGCGGCAGCTCGATCAAGATTTACGTGGCCGAATGTGTCAGTTGCTGGATTTGCCACATGTCTCGATGGCCGTCGGCAGCGGTACGCTCGCCAATGATATTGTCGCGCAACAACTCACTGGACATGGATTGATCCTGAACGGCGGCGAGTTCGGTCAACGCTTGATTGATCACGCGGCACGTGCCGGCAAGTCCTTTGATGTCCATACGCTTCCCCCCGGTCACCCGATCGACTTGAAGCAACTCGCTCATCAATTGAGGCAAACGGCATACAACTGGATCTGGTTGACGCATTGTGAGACGTCAACGGGTGTTCTCTATGATCTTGATGCAGTAAAAGTGCTGTTAGATCAACGAACCGCGCTCGTCGTCGATGCGATCAGCGCTGTTGGAACCGGACATTTCTCATACGATGGCTGCACTTTCGTCACGACTGTTTCCGGGAAAGCGATTGGTGGTTTACCGGGTCTTGCGTTCATTGCTCACGCAGATCGCGTCCTACCTTCTCTCTGTATTCCCCGTTATCTGGATTTAGGACTCTATGCGGAAGGGGTTGCCTTTTCCGGCTCGTCGAACCTGTTGCTTGCCTGTCAGGCAGCGCTTGATGCCCTCGATCTTAATCAAGCAGCAATCAAGATGACCTATCTCGAACAAGCCGTCCGCGCAACTGGATTCCAACTCCTCGCACAACAAGAAGCACAAGCGCCGGGAATACTGACGATCGTTCATCCGTCCGCAACTGATTTAGGCGACGCTCTGCGCATTCAGGGGTATCACGTCCAGTACGAAAGCGACTATCTCGTTTACAATCAGTGGCTGCAAATTTCGACGATGGGACAGACGACGATGCGGCAAATTGAACGTCTCGTTCGTGTTTTAGTTCGTGAAAATCAACGAATCATCATAAAGAATGAAAAAAACGAAAGACCTCTCAACCCCTGATTTCAAGCGGTTTGGAGGTCTTTCGACTTCAAAAAGATAAAAAAAGAGGTTTATGGATTTAAAACATAGGGGTATAAACTCATTAGCACCGCATCAAACCGGTGACTTACTCACACATGTTTCTCAATATCAGCGTAATGACCTGGGAGAGAAATGCAAAGTCACGAAAGCGTCAGATTCATGAGAGTCTGAAACCGATTGTCTTAGCATGATTCATATTGTTCAGGATTCGTCCTGCTCCTACATTCATTACCTTTTGAGGGCTATACCAAATTCAAGGGGGAAATGAACATGTCAGTTAATTTAACAGCCGAAAAACGCGAGGTACGTCCACGCTCACTCCGTAAACAATTGCGTCATGAAGGAAAAGCTCTTGGCGTCGTGTATGGTTACAAAGTGGAAAGTACACCAATCGCATTTGAAGAAAAAGAATTGCTTAAAATCGTCCGAGAAAACGGTGAAAACGTCTTGATTTCACTCAAACTCGACGGTAAAAATATTAACGTCTTGATCAATCGCCGTGATATGGATGTCTTCACACCAACAGTCGATCACGTTGAATTCATCGCCGTGAAAATGGATGAAGAAACAGAAGTCGAAGCAGACGTTGTACTTGTTGGCGAAGCAGCCGGTGCAAAAGTTGGTGGCTTCCTATCACAAACACTCTTTAAAGTAACAGTCGCCGCTACACCAGATAAATTACCAGAGAACGTCGAAGTCGACGTCACGAACCTCGAAATCGGCGATTCGATTTCTGTAGCCGATCTTCCAGAACAAAAAGATTTCCGCATCGTTACAGAAGGCGATATTCAAGTCGCAGCTGTCGTCGAATCGACACTCGAGCAGGATCTTGAAGAAATCGAGGAAGCAGAGGCACAAGCAGAAGCTGGCGAAGACAACGAAGCGGAAGCAACAGAAACGTCTTCAGAAGAAACAGCTGAAGAGAACGAAGACAATAAATAAGTCGTTTAACGATACGCCCTTTGCGGCGTATCGTTTTTTTTGTGTCTTGACAACAGACGCTGGATTGCCTAAAGTGAACAGCGTATCACCTATTACCATATCCACTAGGGGAGCCCAATTGGCTGAGACGATTCACTTCGGACCCTTCGAACCTGATCTAGTTCATACTAGCGTAGGAAAGTGGAGCGATCACATCCAATGACTCCTGCTGCGCGCAGTTTTTCTGAGGACCGCTCTCTTTTTTACGGAGGGCGGTCTTTTTTGGCGTCTCCCCCATTCAAAGGAGGACGTATCTAATGCAACACTGGAAGATGAAAGAAATCATGGTCATGATGATGCTCGCCGTCGCTTGCGGCGTCATCTATCTTGGTTGGTCAACACTCTGGTTACCGATCTCAGCGATCTTCGGTCCTGTCGGTGCCAACTGGATGTTTGGCATCTGGATCATTGCGAGTCCGCTCGTCGCAGCAATCATTCAAAAGCCAGGTGCCGCTTTAATTGCGGAAGTCGTCGCGGCAGCCGTCGAACTGTTCACAGGTAGTCATTTTGGTTTATCCGCTCTTCTGATCGGAGTCTGCCAAGGACTTGGTGCGGAACTCGTCTTCGCGATGACGCGTTACCGTCGTTATGACACATGGACCTTGATGTTATCGGGTGTCGGAGCCGCGATTGGTAGCATCGTTTATAGTCTAATCGCGAACGGATTCGGTTACTACACAACGACGACGTTGCTTGCGACAACTGGCTTACAATTGATCAGCGGCGCATTACTCGGTGGCTTGCTTGCAGCCATTCTCGTCCGTCGCCTTGTTGCGACTGGTGTCTTGAACGGGTTTGCGGCAGGACGTGCGAAACGAGAAATCGCATGATTACTGTCGACGACCTCAGCATCCGCTATCCCGGTCAGATGAAATCGGTGCTCAATCATGTATCGCTGACGATTGAGCAAGGGACGACCCTTCTGCTCGGACGAAGTGGGAGTGGCAAGACGACATTACTTCATGCCCTTGCCGGACTGACACCGGAAACGATTGAAGTCGAACAGACTGGTACCGTTACCCGGTCCGGTTCGGTCGGAATCTTGTTTCAAAATCCAGAAGAACAGTTCTGCATGGAGACGATCGGACGCGAAATCGCTTTTAGTTTAGAAAATCGCTCGATTCCGCACGTGGAGATGGATGAACGAATTGAACGCTTACTCGCACTCGTCGGTCTCCCCCTTCCCTTCTCGACACCGATCGCGAGTCTATCCGGTGGAATGAAACAGCGTCTCGCGCTCGCAGCGGTCCTAGCACTTGAGCCGACGATCTTATTACTCGATGAACCAACGGCTCAGATTGATCCAATCGGACAACATGAGCTGATGGCGTTGATTTTTCGGATTCAAAAAGAACACGATTTAACGATCGTCTTGATCGAACACCAACTCGATGTCTGTTTGTCGTACGTCGACCAGGTCGTCTTGCTTGAGGACGGATCGATTACTGCGACAGCAGATCCACGGGATCTGTTCCCCCAGGATTACAAAGAGCTTCAAACGAAAGGTATTGCCGTTCCCTCTTTGTATCCGTATACGTTAGAGACGTTACCCATAGATGGACCGCAAGCGGCGCGACTTCATGTGCCTTCCACCGTCGCTACAGCTGGTCGCTCTTTGTTACACGTCGCTGCATTATCGACGAAAGCACCATATCCGCTGACCGATGCGACATTTTCCCTGCAGACAGGAGAATGGGTGATGCTGCTTGGGGCAAATGGATCTGGGAAAAGTACATTGCTTGCGACACTCGGGCGGTTGCTTCCCAATCGTGGAACGTATCAGCTCCAGGGACGCCCGGTTCATCGTTACTCCCGGCGTCGCTTTTATGAGCACGTTGGCTATGTCTTTCAACAACCGGATTTGCAGTTTCTTAAGCTGACGGTCGAAGCGGAAATCGACTGGAGCCACCGGGCAGCGACGAACGTTAAGCGCGCGGCGTTGCTCGAACGGCTGGAACTGACATCTGTCAAACAGCAGTCACCACTTGCTCTTAGTACGGGGCAACAACGACGGCTCAGCGTCGCAACGATGCTCGGACAAACGAAAGACTTATTGTTGCTCGATGAACCGACCTTCGGACAAGATGGATTGACGACACGACGCTTAATGGAACAGTTACAGATGGAACAACAGAACGGTACGACACTCGTCATGGCGACGCATGATATGGAGCTCGTCGCCCGGTATGCGGATCGTGTCCTCGTCATGGAGCAAGGACGGATTACTTTTGACGGTCGCCCAAGCGAGTTATTCGCTGACGTTCCATTACTCGAGCGCTGTCAGCTACAACGTCCACTTTCGTACCAATTCCAGGAGGTGAAACGTGATGCAAACGAACGTGTCCCCGTTCGCTAAACTCAATCCTGTCATTAAGGGAAGCGGATTGTTTTTGATCATGTTTGCCTTGATTGCAACGAATGACTGGGTCAAAACGTTAGTATTCCTGAGTTTTGCTATCGCACTGCTACTCCTTTCCGGATGGGGTCCTTTTGATTTCTTGAAGCGACTTGCGCCGTATAGTCTATTATTCTTATTGACGTTCTGGATGATGGCGGCTTTCGGCAAAGGAACGAATACTCTTTGGTCGTTTGGTTGGTTTCATGTCACGTCGGAAAGCGTCGCGCACGGCTGGTTACTTGCCTTGCGGATGGCCACGTTCGTCTGCCTGAGCCTCGCTTTCGTCACGACGACCGACGCGACCCGTTTCGTAATGAGCTTGATCCATCAGGCGAAGTTATCGCCCCGCTTTGCTTACGGATTCCTTGCCGGGATTCGCTTTCTGCCGCAACTGGTCGAAGAAGTCCGCGTTTTGCGGCAAGTCCGGATGATTCGCAATGTGCACAGTCGCTTTCCTGGTGATGGATTTCTTTCAATCGGCTTACCGCTCTTCTCACGGTCGATCCAGCGGGCAGAACGGATGGCGATTGCTCTCGAAGCCCGTCACTTTTCAGCAGAGCGAACGTATTACGAGGTACCGGTCGTTCAGCGTCAGGATATTATTTATCTCGTGGTCATCCTCCTATTCATCAGTCTTGTCTTTTGGCTATGATTACCGCCACCCGTATCCGGGTACACTCTAGCAAGACAGATTGAAGGAGAACGACATGAAACGTATCCTCTTGATTGGTGCAGGTCACGCTCACCTGCATTGCATTACAAACGGACCAACAGAAGATGTCGAGTGGCTGGTCCTGAACGCCTCGACGTACCAATATTACTCGGGCATGTACTCTGGGCTTGCTGACGGAACATACGACATGGATGAGATGCGTATTGACGTCGCCGCCTTATGTCGTGCCTATGATAAACCATTCATCAAGGAGACCGTCATCAAAGTCGACCCTGTTGAAAAGGTCGTCTTCGGTGCATCCGGCAGACGTTACACCTATGACGTCGTCTCAACGAATATCGGTTCATTCGACTGGTCGGAAGATACGATGCGATTATCGATTAAACCGAACTACCGGTTACCGGATACATTAAAGCGACTGCAACAAGCAAAGCGTCCGGTCGTGATTGGGAGCGGAGCAGCGGCCGTCGAGATGGCGGCGTCCTTGAAAGCGGCGGGTGTACCGATCACATTGATCACGGATCCAGATATCCTTTCTCGTCATCCGGCAGCGGAAGCCATTACGAGACGGTTAAAAGAACTCGAAGTGTACTGGATCCGGGAACGTCCTATAGATGACGAACTACCACTCCGCTTTACGCAACACCCACCAATCGAGTCAGATGCAATCGTCCGCTTGACGGGTGCCAAAGCTCCGACATTGTTTGCAGACAGCAATCTCTTCACCGAAGACGGATTTTTACTCGTCAATGAACAGTTACAAGCGCTCGATCATCCAAGTTTGTTTGCTGCGGGTGACGCGGCGACCCTCGTCGCCTACCCCGACATTCCGAAGAATGGTGTCACAGCTGTCCGACAAGCGCCAATTTTGCTTACGAACCTTTTACGATACCTCCAGGAAGAAGCACTGCAAACCTATCGTCCGCAAACGAACTATTTGACGATTTTATCGATGGGACCGCGTCATGCGGTTTCCCTATATGGTCGTCATTATTCGACTCACCCGTTCGGTTGGTACCTGAAGCGCTGGATCGATCAACGGTTCATGCGGAAGTATCGCTCTTAAAAGCGTGCGCCGGCGCACGCTTTTTCTATACACAAAAACAAGCCATGGACACTCGTCCATGGCTTGTTAAATTAGACGGTTTGATTTCCTTTAACGTACGTCAGTAATGTCTCGTTGAACTTCTCTTGTTCGTCAAGTAACATCCCGTGTCCACTCTCTTCGAAGACTTCGAGTCGCGCATGTGGGATTTCCTTTTGCATTTCTTCCGCAAACTCGAACGGACAGACTTGGTCTTTTTTACCGTGGATGATTAACGTATCGACTTTGATGTTTTCGAGTTTTCCACGTAAGTCTTCGTCACGCAAGGCGATTGCTGACTGAATCGTTCCGTGGGATGAAGCGGCGATGCTAAGACCATGGAACCATTGTTGCAGCGGTTCTGGATGTTCCTTCGCAAAGAAGATTTCACCGAATCCTTTGAGCATCGATGGACGATCCTGTTTCGTATCGGCAATCAAAGCATCGACTTCTTCTTTCGTCATTCCGTATGGATAGCCATCTCGCTGTGTAAAGACTGGTGCCGCAGCTCCTGCGAGAACGAGCTTGCTGACTTTTGAGTCCCCGTAGTGCAAGAGATAGGATAAGGCGATCCCTCCTCCCATCGAGAAGCCGAGCAACGTGACATTCGTTAATTTGAGCTGTTCGATGACTTCGTTAACGTCGGACGCCATCGTCTTATAGTCGTATCCCGTTGCCGGTGCATCTGATTTGCCATAACCACGATAATCGATTCCGACGTAACGGTACCCTTCTTCGACGAGCAGATTCTTTTGATACTCGAACATGTTGTTGTTTGCTGGCCAGCCGTGTAAAAAGACGACCGGTTGACCCGATCCGACATCCTCAACGTAAATCTTCGTGCCATCAACTGCTTGAATGAATGTACCCATCATAAAACCCCCATAGTAATAGATTGACCATGCATGCATCTATTATTCCCGAGTCGAGGGATGTCAAACATCTTGATGTTGAAACGTTATAGAAAATTCTGTCTATTATAGAAAATATGGTAAAATACAGACAATCGTATAGAGGAGGTTTTTCATGAGACGCTATATACATACTGGTATTCTCGCAGGAGCAGTTCTTCTTGCCGGATGCGGAAAAGAACAATACTTAGATCTTACATATGATGCTAATTACTGGGGCGGTATCTCGACTACCTTTGATGGTCAAGAGATACCGGATCTCCCGAAAAAACAAACGGCGGCTTTGTTGAAGGCTTGTCAGCAAAAACCAGACATGATGCGCTTGCCTGATCGATATGTGCAACACGAAGGATTTGATTTATACTTCCTGCCTCCGAGTGTCCAAGGGCGCGAGTTCCAACACGTCCGTTTCCTGTCAGACGAAAAAAAGGACTATCTGGCGTGTCAGCCGATTCGCCACGCGGATTATGCGATTCACCAAATCAAGCGCAGTGATTACCCATTCGTCGATTGGTCGAACCAACCGCTTAAAGCTAAATCGACAGACGTTCGCTTTAAACCTGTCCCAAAAGAAGTGATGGATCAACAAAAACAAGAAAATGAAGAAAGTAAAGACACGAAAGGACTTGGTCGTTACCTTTTCCCATCGTATCAATTGTCCTTACCACCGGAAGGACAATTCGTTCTCTTCATGAAAGACAAAAATAAGGATAAAGAACAAACACTTTTTGAGACGACCGAGTCCCGAGCCGGTTCCGAATTGAATTTAGCTTTTCGTGTCATTCCGAATAGTGGTTTGCAGCACACATCGATCGAACTCATGACCAGTGGTGATCGTATCGGAATTCCATCCGTCATTCAAGACCATGTAATGGGGCAATCGTATCAAATCAAGCGAAAACAACTTCCTACTACGCTTTCAGTGGGACAGACGGTTCCTTTTGCGACTGTTTGGAAGAAAGAAGGAGGCAAAATCGTTCAAGAAACATCGCTATATATGCGTCTCAATCAGACCTACAAAAAACCTGCGAATTACAAATATGGCTTTCTTGATGCATCACCAACCACATATGTCGGTTACATTCACGACTCACCAAAGCAGCTCGTCGATAACGATTTTAAATTCATCTCGGCCATTCCGGATAAACTAGCAAAAAAAATGGCTCAAGAATTAAAAGAGACCGATGTGATGGAGCCACAAGGAACAAAGCTGAAACAGAAAAAATTGACCTTGATCCGCAAAGGAAAAAGTCAAACGTTCGAACTATTCGAACGCAAACGAGCTAAAAAGCTTGAAATCTATGTTGTCAAACCGGGATCAAAGAAAGGTGCGAAGCTGTCAGGTACGACAAGTGAAGCACTTAGTGAGGTGCTCAATCAATGAATAAACGTTACTGGATCGGATTAACACTTGGTGCGACGCTAGCATTAAGCGGTTGCCAAAGTGACGCCCCGAATTTTAAATGGGATTACTTATCACAAATGTATGATGGAGGGCAATTCAACGAAAAAGAATCTCGCACTTTGTCAGCTAAAGAGCAAACCGTCATTCAAAAAACGTGTGCGTCTAAAGCGAGCGATGCACCCGTCAATTACGCTGTCGGTAACATCTATTCCGTCATGATGACGAATCCGTTCGAAGATTATGATAGTCAAACCGTTCGTTACGTGAAAGCTGGGAAAAAGACGTATTTATATTGTCAGACATCGTCTAAAGATGGGTATTATCCGTTACCAAAGAAAGAAGACATCTTCAAGAAGACTACTCTGACTCCACAACGGAAGAACTTTAGCATGAAGCCTGTTGTATTAAAAAAAGACGACTGGTTCAATCCTGATGAGAAGATCGCAGACCATTCTGCTCGAAAATTAGAACTTCCAGGATCAGGTTACCTCGTCATCGAGGCAACGGATGTCACAAAAAAAGATGCACGGACGACGACTTTCGCATACGCGAATTCTCTGACACCGTTCACCCGTGATGTCAATCTCTATCTCGTCTACAATCAACAATACGATTCGACATACGACGTTTCGGTTCGTATACCGCAGTTGTATGGTGGACGTCGTGTGGAACACCCGATCCATTCAATGAAACAACCAGGAAAGGTCCGATTCGTTCCGGGTGACGGCACGCCGGAGCATTATGGAACGGTCATCGCAACGGAGAAAAACGGACGCGAATTCCGCTACGAATTATCGATTCGCCATACGATGCAACAACCGACTGAACTCCAAGTCCAAGGACCGGATCGAACAACAGACGACGTTACGGAAAACCAAAATGAGACACTGTTCCATCAAAAACAGTTTTCGCATATCCGTTTTGAAGAAGATGATCGAGGAAATCATTATTCGGAAAAAGATATTGATTGGGAAAACATGATCATGATGACAAGTGATGAATCCGGGAAATTAAAAAAAGCGATCAAGACGAGTGAACAGGCTGATGTGCGGGGCAAGAGGGCGAAGTGGAAATACTTGACGTTTCGAAAAGGCGTGACTGGTCAACAGTACGAAGTCTATCTTGATAAACGCGTCAAAAAGACTGACATCTACTTAAAGGATCCAAAGCGTGACGTGTCGATCCACTTATCAGCAACGGGTCGTGACATCATCCTCCCTTTATTCGAGCAGTATGAAAAATGACTTATGTCATGAAGACGAAGTGTTGTAGTAAATAAATCAAGGAACACCAGAAGATGAAGGCGATCCCCTCTCGCAACCACTCTTTACGTGTCAACGGTTCACGTAAGAAGGAGACGCAAGCAAACAGTAAGACGAAGAAGTAGAGATAAATGAAGCCACCGCTCGTCAAGAAACCGAAGAGCAGGATCATACCACCGAGGACGGATAGGCTAGAGACGACAGGTTTACGATAGACCATGCGATGCCACCTCGTTTCATCTAGTTTGTTAGAATATACCCAGATTACGGTAAAACAATCTAATGTATTATTACACACAAGACCCCCGAGAAGAATCCTCTCAGGGGTCTTGTATTTATTCTGTTGCAGCGCTATGGTCGGCGACGATCGCATATTCCGTGACGGTATTCGACGTCACGAGCGGTTTGACTTCGGACGTTCCGTTATCTCGTTTATGGTGAACCCCTTTATACGCTTGACTCTCCTGCCATGCATGAAACGCCGCTTGATTCGACCATGTCGTCATGATCGTGACGATGTCTTCTTCTTCCTGACTAATATCGACGAGGACTTGCATCCGGTGGAACCCCTCCATCCGTTCGATTCCCTTCGTCGTCTTAAAACGCGCTGCGACTTGATCTGCTGCGCCCTTCACGACGTGTAGCTGATTCATGACGATCCACATGTTCTTTTCCCCCTTTTTTTCGTCTTCAGTATACTAAAAGTCACGGGTCATAGAAAACGCAGATGCGTTTTCGCTTAATGACGTCAAGCGTTGGATCGTCTCTTTTCCATCCATACGCGTCGCGATCATTTCGAAGTAGAGCGAATGCGGGAAGGCGTCCGGTAACGGTTGGATGGTATGGAAACGTTCCTGACCCGCGACGGTTAACGAGCGCTGCATCGGACGTAATGGTACTTCCCCATCAGCCGTCATCTTATACGGCTCGAACCGAATCGTTTTCATTTGTTTTGAGCCATTCATGCCGTAGGCGACGAGATACCGACCTTCCGGTGTCGCAAGTAACCGTCCCTCGAACCAATCCGCCTCCGTCGTCTGCTTGGTGCGAATGATTCGATCGATTCGTTGTGCCTCATCATTTTGTTGCAGGAGCAGAAACAAGCGATCATGTTTTGCTTCAAGATATGCGACGGCATAATGTTCAGACAATCGTTCGACGAAGTAGACATCACGCGCTTCGATCGATGTGTTCGTCATCTGTTTATATAACTTCGTGACCGTTTTTGCAGTGAAGGAAGGAGTCTCTGGACGCTGGTACATCCCCGTCAATGCTCCGAGTACTAATCCAATAACTAAAATAAAAAGAAGTCGGCGTTTCATCGGTCGACCTGCTTGACGAGCAGGTGATAGCTAGCACCCGGAGGATAATCATCGATTCGCCCGACTTCGATGAATCCCTGTCGTTCATAAAACGAGAGCGCTTGAAATGAAAAGGTCTCGACACGGATTCGGTCGATTCCTGCTTCTCGTGCCCATGTTTCTAATCGATGAAATAACGTCGTGCCAAGTCCACTTCCCCGCTCCTCCTCGACCACAAAGAACCATTCAATATGTACCCAGCCCCAATACGCATCTCCTGTGATGCCACCGATCGGTTGATCGTTTCGCTTCGCAAGCAGAGTGACGGCTTGTGTTCCATTAGACCGTTTTATGGCATGAAACGGCGAAGTCTCGACGTTATAGCGTCGCACCTGTTGTCTGATCCAATCTTGTCCGTCTTCATTTTTATTGAGTTGAAATTGCAGCATATCCGGACTCCTTTCTTGCTATAGTAGTAGTGGAGGTGAATACGATGGAACCCACATTCCAAATTGATTGTACGAAGTGTTTTGGTTTATGTTGTACGGCACTCGCTTTTTCGAAATCCAGTGATTTCGGTCATGATAAACCGGAAGCGACACCGTGTCGCAATCTTGACGCGGATTACAGTTGCCGCATCCATGAGCGGTTACGCAATAGCGGCTACAAAGGCTGTACCGTCTATGATTGTTTTGGTGCCGGGCAACATTTGTCACAGCGGACGTTTCAAGGCGATGATGCACCAAAGCGACGCCAAGCGATTTATGCTGCCTTCCCGAAGATGGTTCACTTGTTTGAGATGATGTGGTACGTAACGGACGGAAAACGTGATGTCACGCGTGACATGCACAATCAACTCGATGAGATGCTTGCCGCGTTGACCGGATACGCTGCCTTACCGGCGGATCAATTTGCACGGCTTGACCTGATGTCAATCCGTCAAACCGTCCGCCCCCTCCTTGAAATGATCGCTTCTCGTGTTCAAGTTCAGTATAGCGGAAGACGCGACCAGACACCACGCGACTGGGTCGGAAAACAGCTACAAGGACGAGATTTTTCAGGTGCCAGCGTTCAGAACCAGTGGTTGCTGGCGACGAACTTGTCGAATAGCCGTTTGTGCGGTGTCAACTTTCTCGGAGCTGATCTGCGAGACTGTAACGTCAAAGACGCGGATCTGACAGACGCGCTCTTTTTGACACAAGCACAAATCAATGCCGCAATCGGCAATGCAGCGACACAGTTACCGCCGCGTTTGCTCCGTCCGTCCCATTGGCGTTAAACAGAAGCGAACGATAAAGAGACACGTTTTCGGATCATCGACCGAAAACGTGTCTCTTTTTATATGCTTGTTATCTTTTGCCGAGCATAAAGCCGTCAAAATAACGCCCGCCAAACGGTGCGAGATAATCGTCGACTAACGCGATGACGGCTCGGCGGTCATTCGACTGATAATACAACTCAAAAGCCATTGTGTGTCGACTGGCATATTCTTCGTCAAACTCCGCAAGAGCACGAATTGTCCACTTCCCTTGTCCGATGTAGCGTTGATTGGCACGAAGGACGAATTCGATGCTCTGTTCATATAAACGTGATGCAATCGCTAGACCTTCTGCGCGGTTCGTCACACTCTCGAAGTCGTCGAGCAAGTCACTTAAAAAATAACGCGCGCGTTGTTGCTCCGGATTCGACCACGCAACAGGTCCATCCGCCAATTGTTGAACGGCTTCCTTGCGGATAGAGGCAAGGTGTGGATGATCCTCGATCGTCCAGCTGTCAGCAATCATGCGTTGCAAGGACGGGCGACCACGTTCCCGGTCACTCTCGAAAAAATGCGCGATCGTCTCAAAGGAATGGACGAATGCTTCGATCGGGACACCGTCATAGGTAAACGATTCCCGATATGCCTGCCGTCGCCTTGCTTCAAAGATGATTAAATCGACATCTGATTGTACGGTCGCTTGTCCTCGCGTATGACTACCGGCAAGTAAGACGGCACAATGATCCGGATAACGTGACGCGACGAGCGGCATGATCCAATCACACCACTCCATGCGTGTCCACTTAGTCTTCAACTTGTTCACCAATCCCGGAGAAGACGGCTAGTTCGTCACCCGGTACGGCAACGATCGTCGCGTCGGCTCGGTGTGGCGCGAGACCGATATCGATCGCCCACGATTCGTAATATGTATCCGATCCGTTCAGGACGAGCGTTTGTCCGTTACTGAAGGTCAAGAATAAATGTGGTGCCGTCTTGCCGATCCGGACACCCGTGATCCGTTCCGCGTGCAATGAGACGATCAAGTGTAGCATCTCTTCCTTTGTTGCATGGCGAACGACCCAATTCTGTGTCGTCTCGACATCACCATAAAATAGACGGTCCGTCTCGATCCGAAGTCGCAGTTCAGGCGCTGTCGTATCGAACAAATTGATGAATTCGAGCGTGACGTAGCCTGCGACATGAACCGTCGCCAATTGTGTTCCGATGAAATAGGTCGTCAAAAGCTGACGGGCGAGTTGATGATCTTCTTTGTTCATGATGAGCACCTCATTTAAAAAGAATGAATGGTATAAGGATGAGTCCGAGAAACTTACTTCCACTCAATTTACCACAAATTAGTCGATCCGAACATGAGAAGAAAGGCATGTTTTCGGTTTTCTACGGCACGAAGGTGAGAATACGGTATACTGATGAGGAACTGACGTCGATCGTGATCGACAGAGAGGAGCTCCATTTATGCAATATTTCTATATGAGACCCTATCCGGATGATCCTGACTGTTCTGCGCAACAAGCAGAGGCGGATCAGATTGATGTGACGGTACGTGTCGTTGAGGCCCATGATTCGGCCAAACGCCGGACGGAACTCGAACAGATGCTTGAGGCGCTGCAAGCGGGAGACGAAGTCATCGTCACGCATCTCTATGTCTTAGCAGACTCGACGCGGCACTTGATTGAGATGCTCGAACAAATGGAGACACGTGGCGCGACACTGTGGTCGCTCCGTGAACACATTCGCACGAGCGAACGGACATCTTTGTCGTTCCTTGAAACGGCCCGCCACCTGGTCCAGTTGCAAAGTGATGTCATCAGCATGTCAACGCGTGCCGGACTCTCAAAAGCAAAAGAGCAAGGAAAACAGACCGGTCGACCGCGGAAACCCGATGAAAATGTCCGCCGCGCGATTGCGATGTATCAAAGCAAAGAGTATTCGCTCGCTGATATCCGAGAACAGACCGGTATTAGTAAAAGTACGTTATACCGATATCTCGAAAGCGAGACGATCGATGCAACGGATAAAGGCTGACTCCATTGTGGAATCAGCCTTTTTTGTCAGCTATTTTGCTTTAATGTGTTGCCGAGCCATTTTTGGAGGGCTTTACCGCCTTCATAGAACGAACAATCCCGTAATTCATACGTATGACCGCCTTGTTCAATCAAGTCGAGGAACGTATTCCCGACGTCCCGGTTTTCCCATTTCCGCTGATCCGTCAAATACTTGAAGCCAAAGTTACACTCGACGTTGAAGATGATGTGGAAGGGTTCCTTGAAAGATTGGACGGCGCGGATCATCTCGATCAAAATCATTCGTTTTGGTGAAGACGCTTCGAACGTATCGAACAGTGTCGTCCGGCGTCCGTGAAACTCGATAACACGGATTGCGCGTCCGGTATCAGCTTTAAAGTCATAACTCGTCCGAATCGAGACGATGATTTCACGTTGGTCTGGTTGTACTGGCATGGTGTATCGCTTCCTTTCTCTCGGTCGATTATAGCATGGACCTGTTCAATTTTAATAGATGTCAACGACTCGGTCTCAAGAAGGATTGTCGTAACCCAAAATTTGTCTTATACTAAAATTACCAAATACATAAAGGAGCGTTTTCGTGAAACATCTATTTTCGATACTCCTCTCGGCGAGCCTCTTGTTCACGGGTTGCTACTGCACTCTCGACGAACGGACGGACGAGCCACACTTCAAATCACGTGCCCGCTCCATCTCCTCGTATCATACTTTCGACATCGAATACGCGAAAGGACTACGTAAGGAACAAGTCTCAAACCGTACGGTTACCGTGACGGATTCAAATGGTGAACGGATGCAAACGGAGATTGAAGTCCTAGACGGCAAAGAAATCCGAATCAAACCACCGCGTACTGGATATAAAAAAGGACGTCGCTACATCATCCACATTCTGGATTCAATCGACGCCCGGAAAGAAGTACATACGAATACGATTCGGGAACGAACCTTCACTGTCGACCGCTGACAGCCAAGGTTCGTTTTTATTTAGAGCGAGCTGGAAAAACGGTATAACTCATCGAGATGACGCCATCAATCACAAGAACGAGTCCCCACAGTTGTAACGTCCGCAAGAGGCTTTCGGTTTGTTCGGTATTTCCGAGCCAGAGAATCATTGCTCCGAGTAAGGCACCACCAATCAAGAATGCCAGGATGTGCCGATAGAATCCGTTGCGTTCCCGTCGCGCACGCGATATGCGTTCTTTTGCTACTTGTTCCCTGAGGATCACCCGGCGATACACCCCATCCGCCCAAGCAATCATCTGCTTCCCAAATGCGAGCGATACGCCGATGTAAATCGCAGCAAGTCCGTGTGCAAGCGTTGCTGTGCTACCGCGACTTAAGTCAAACACTGTTAAGACCAGTAAGACGATATCAATCACGGGTGACATCGCCATCAATCGAAAACCAAGCTTCTCTCGTCTGAATCCATAACGCACGATCAGTCCTGCGACGATGAATACCCAAAATAGAATTTCACAACAAACGATTGCCCAAGCGACGAGTTGCATCGTGATCCTCTCCTTTTTTAATACGACTGTATTATAAAGATAACATCACATTCGTCACTTGACTAGTCTTTTTAATACATTCGTGCTAAAAAAGCTGATATACTTAATGTATGCCAAAACAAGTCAATCACGAAGAACGAAAACGCCTCATCGCAAAAGCAACGTGGCGTACGATTTCTAATGTCGGTATCGAACAAGCTAGCGTCCGGACGATCGCCAAGGAAGCAGGTCTGTCCCTTGGTGCCTTACGGTATTACTTCACGACCCAAGAAGAATTGCTCCGTTTCTCGATGCAACTCGTTCAAGAACGGGTCCAAGAACGCATTACAACCATTTTCGAGAGAGGAGGAACACCAGAAGAGACGTTATGCAACGTCTTACTAGAAGTCTTGCCGTATGCACCTGAGCATCAGCTTGAGATGCAGGTCTGGTTCCAATTCATGATGTCTGCATATGCGTCTCAATCAACAGAGAATCCAGACGACATTTACCACATGTGTCTGGTATTACTGACACGGATTCCGGACGGTACGTTCCGAGCAGATATAGACATCGAGCTTGAGAGCGAACGTCTCGCAGCACTCGTTGATGGATTAGCCTTTCATGCGCTGTTTCGACCAGAACGTCTCCCGAAAGAACGATTGCGTCATGTCCTTGTCCATCACTTGAATGCCCTATTCGTCCGTCCTTTAGCGATCGACGACAAATAACCCGAAGTTCCTTCATCTGCATGAGGGAACTTCGGGTTATTCATTGTTTCGCTTCTACGAGGACCAACGATAAGGAACGAATTAAAAAGAACGTCAGAAATGCTGCCCAGACTCCCTGATTGTCAAAACTTGATGTCGACAGCAGCACAATCGCAAAACCGATCCCTGCTTGAATCATCGAGTTCCGGACTGGAGTTGCCTCGACACGACCAGCAAAGATTCCTTCGTAAATCATCGCCCACCCGGCAATCAGCGGTAAGATGATGATCCAGAGATAATAGTCGCGCGCCGCGTCTAGGATCGCTTCTTCTGAAGTGAACAACTGAAGCAGCGGTGTTTCAAGGAATAGGAGCACAAGTGACCAGAACACGACTGAGTAGAATCCGAACGTCCGTGCTAAACGGACACTCGTCCGGTATGCTTCCTGATCTTGATGCCCTCTCGCCCGACCGACAAGAACGGTTGACGCATGACCGAGTCCACCGAACCAATAAGAGATTAGATACTGAATCTGCAGTAGGATCGCATTGGCTGCAAGGATATCCGGTCCGAATTGTCCTCCCGCTCGTGTAAACCAGCCGGTAACGAGTAACAGGAAAATCGTTCGAATGAATAAATCTCGATTGACACGAAAGAATTTCCGGTAGGCGTGCCAATCCGTCAAGGCACGCAGTTCGTCGCGCGTCATCGACAAATGACTCCGAATCAGATAGAGACTGCAGGCGACAATGCTGATTTCCGCGATGACGGTCGCAAGCGCAATTCCAGCAACACCGGTGTTCAATCCGTAGACGAATCCAATATCGAGTACGACGTTGACCCCGATACTGAATAATTGGACGAACAAAGCATGTTTGACTTGTCCCGTTCCGATTAACCAGCCAAGTAACGCATAACCCATCAAGACGAATGGTGCGCCAATCATCCGGTACGAGATGTATGTCTTGACCGCATCCAGCAAATCAGCGGGTGGCGCAAGTAAATAGAGTCCAATCTGTTCAAGCGGCTGGCGGAATAACAAAATGAGCAAACCGATACAAGCTGCTAGGAACAGCGGTCGGTAGAGCGAAATCCGTAAGGCATGGGCGTCATTCGCGCCGCTTGCCTGAGCACTGAATCCTGTCGTACTGACTTTTAAAAAGCCGAACAACCAGTAGATTGTATTGAAGAAGACGGCACCAACAGCAATGCCACCGATCGCGCGCGGATCACCCGATTGACCGATGACGACGGTATCGGTCACACCAAGCAACGGTGTCGCAATACTTGAGAGAATGAGCGGATAGGCAAGTAACCAAAACGTTTTGTGGTTCGGTTGAGTACTCACCATACTAGTTGGACCTTCATATGTAAGACAAATGATGTAGTAGTTGGTTCAAAAATCATTGGTTCACATCCCTTCAAAGTAATTTTCGAACATACAAGGTATGTAAGCTCTAAGGATATCAAACTCTTTTTCTAAACACTATGGTTTTAGTAGCATGAACCAATTGTATAGATTAAACTTCATGTCGGATTTAAAATTACAAGAATAAATTTGGTAGGTGAAATAAATAGTGTGATATTTTCTTTATTTGCGATCTTTTCGTATTCTTTTTCTACCTCTATAACAGCATTGCATTGCTAATTGTTTGCCATATTTTTTTGTAAATGCATAAAAAGAAGCCGGACCTAGGGTCTGACTTCTTAAGTCTATTTAAATAGTGTCACTCGTTCATAAGACATCGACGAATTGTTTGGCCTGGTGCTCCAGTTGTTTCGCAGAATCAGCCAACTGATCGAACTCACTCACCGTATGTTCAAGCTGACCGGTACTGTCCTTTACCTTGCTTGAAATCCGTTCGATACTGTGCGAGACCTCCTTGATCCGCTCAACGATCCCTTCGATATTCTCCTTGATTTCTCCGATCGAATGCGAGACTTTATTCGACAGGTTTCGGACTTCGGTCGCGACGACATCGAATCCGCGTCCATGTTCTCCAGCACGTGCTGCCTCAATGGCCGCATTCAAGGCGAGTAGATTCGTCTGCGCGGCAATTTCACGGATCGTCTTGACGATGTCAGTGATCGAGTTTGCATCTTTACGCAAGGCGACAAGACTCGATAAGTTCTCGACGGATTCCGACTCGATTTGTTGGACAGTCGCAAGAACGTTCAAACCGTCTTGTCGACCACTTTCCGATTTGACCGTCAAGAAAGCTGATGTTTCGTTGAGTTCGGCCGCCATTCGTAAAACGTCCTGCTGGCGAATCGTGATGTCCGATGCAATTTTCGAGACCCCGACGACCCGACGTCCGTCATCCGAGTAAATCGGCATATATGTCGCTTCGAGCCACTTCTGTTGTCCGTCAGCAGCCCGGCGTTCAATCTTATCCTGATACGTGATGCCTTGCATCAATTTTCGCCAAAACAACTCGTACTCTGGACTATTAACGAAAGCCGGAAAACAGAGATCACGATGGTATTTACCGATTAACTCTTCCACTTCGTACCCCATCGTCCGGGCAAATAACTCATTTACGTATGCGACTTTGCGTCGATCGTCAAAACGAATGATGGCTAGATTTTGTTCGATTGCCCGGATGACTTGTGTGTCGGTGACCTGTGTTACTTGCTCACGCATCGACATGCCGATTCCTCCCTGGATTCAAACTAAGGTCATGATTTACCTATTGTCATATTATCCCTTATATCGACAAGTTCCTGCTATTTTAAATTAAAATCTAGTAAATAAAGTATTCAATTTAATACGCACTCCATCCCCCATCTGCGACGACGATTGCCCCGTTGATGAAACTCGCCTCGTCGGACACGAGAAATAATGCCAAATTTGCGATTTCATTCGGCTGACCGGCTCGTGGATTGAGACCCATGCCAAGCATCGCGCGCCCCATCCCGAATTCATTCAGGTTCGACATCGATTGTCCGATGTTCGTCTCGACAGCGCCAGGTGCGATTCCGTTACAGCGAATACCATCTCCGGCATAAAAGAAGGCGGTATTCTTCGTCAGACCGATGACGGCATGTTTGGAAGCCGTATAGGCTGCTCCTGCTCGGGCACCGTTCAGACCGCCAATCGAGATGTTGTTCAGAATCACGCCACCTCCGACTTCTTTAAAGTGTTTGACCGCTTCGCGCATCAGACGCATCGTTCCTGTCGTATTGACTGCAAGGATATGATCCCAACGTTCATCTGAGATGTCTGCTACGCCCTCCATCCCGTCCATGATCCCGGCATTATTGACGAGAACGTCCAGTTTACCGAAAGCGTCGATTGCTTGTTTGATGAGTTGTCCTGCTGCCTTTTGTTGTGCGATATCACTCGCAACAGCCATCGCTTCTCCGCCCGCTTCCTTGATGTCAGAGACGACCCGTTCAACGGTTTCCAACCGAATGTCCGCTGCGACGATTCGTGCGCCTTCTTGTGCAAACAATTTTGCCATGGCTTCACCCATTCCTGAGCCGGCTCCGGTGACGATGATCGTTTTTCCTGTTAGTCGCATCTTGAATCATCCTTTCGTCTATCATGATACTAATCTATTCCCGTTCTCATCATCAAATGTATCAAACGTCATGTCGATTCCATGAAAAAAAGACCCGACGAGTTTCGTCAGGTCCTATAGCTAGTTCGTTGTAATTGGTTCATCGCGACTTCAGCACGTAGTCGCCGTCCGATTTTCAACGATGCTTGGAATATACTTGGATCAAATAATCTAAAGTGACTATCAATCCAGTTTTGTCGATAAATTTCATGTGCTTGTCTAACGATTTCTTCATCTGACAACTGTTCCATGTCTATTTCCGCGCAGTCGAAATCATCCACACCGAACTCGAAACCACAACATGGACAAATTTCGTTACTCCCCGCAAAGTGTTCATAATATGGCGGACCCTCGAGCTTATCAAATCCACATACGGGACAGATATAATACGGATCGTTTTGTTTCAAAGATACATCCCCTTCTCAAACAATGATCAATCTTATATATATCGTACCTCATCCATCCGCTACTTTTGAAAATTACGTCATTTTTTACACACATAAAAAAAGACCCGACGAGTTTGTCGGGTCTTTCGACTTGCTTATTGCAGTTCGCGGCTTTTTTCTTCTTGTTCGTTGTTCGATTTATTTTTAGCTTCGAACTCGGCACGTGTCATGACGTCCTCGACATGCATATTGACTTCAACGACTTCAAGGCCTGTCATGTCACTGATTGATTTTTTGATTTTAGCGACTGTCTCTTGGAAAATTGACGGAATATTTTTGCCGTATTCGACGATGACTTTCAAATCGAGTGCAACTTGACGTTCTCCCACTTCGGCACCAATTCCTTTTGTGATGTCTTCCGTGCTCCGGAGACGATCCGTCAGTCCACTCATGAATCCACCACTCATTGACAAAATGCCTGTCACTTCGTTCGACGCGATCCCAGCAATTTTTTTGATGACTTGATCTTCGAATGTCAATTTATTCTCGCGTACCACTTCGTTTTCAGTTGTTGGGTTTACTTCGTTTGCCATTTGAAATCTCTCCTTTTAAATGTTTAGTAAGTTATATATGAATCAGTCCCGTTGAAAGAACTGAATCCACCCTTCAATGTCGAGTGCACCATCGCGCCATTTTCCAATTAAAAATCCAATTGCTGCGAAGGCAACGATAAGGATTGTCGGACCAAAGCCAATCGTCAGGAATAAGATGGCGAGGATTAGACCGGCAAGTCCCCCGATCAGTCGGAACCGATACGGATAGAGTGCTTCTCTTGTCTTCATGTTCCCTCTCCTCCTTTAGACGACACGTTCCGATGTTTTCGTTTTCGTGTCACTGATCGTGACTTTCGTACTCGTTACTGGCAACTCAAGTAAGGATTCGACAGCTTGTTTAGCTCGTTCTTGAATTTCCTTCGCAATCGTCGGTAACCCATCTTGTCCAAAGACCGAGCAGTCGACTTTTAAAGCGACCGTTTCTTTTTTCGAATGGATATCGGCATGGACACGCGGTGTCCGTACACCACCGATTCCACGAATCGACTCTAAAGCCGTCCGTTCGATCGTCTCCTTCGAAATCGTAATCGTTCCGTCACCCGTTTGAATCAACAGTCGTTGACCTTTCGAGCGGCTAAATAATCCTGTGAATAATAGAATGACGAATACGAATGCTAAAAATCCTCCAATGGATAGAACGGTATAGCTATACCATTGCTGATCCTGCCACTGCTCGATTAACGAACTAAGCCGTGGAACATCATACACACCGAGCACAAGCAGCCCGACACTGATTAGTCCGAGTATGCCTATGATGACGAGTAAGAATCGATTGAACCCATTCATCTGCACCTCTCCTTTACGATTATTGACTTCTTTCACCTAGGTGATTCAACACATGAAATATTATGTGTATGGTGTGTTTATTCCCGTTCATTAGAACCCGAAACATTCAAATACACTTTCGTTCAAATGTTCATATATTCTGATTATTCAGACTAAATCAATCAAAACTAGTGGCTTATTTACTATATTTCACACAAAAGACCTCTTCCAACTTAAGAAGAGGTCAGTATTCGATTCATTTATCATTAAACATATATCCTGTCAATATGTTTTTTCTGTTTTTCATTTCACATCAATTGGAAAGGCAAAATCGCCATTACCTTCTTTCCAATCGGCTTTAATCTGATAGACATACTTTCCGGGAGTCGAAGGAACGGTAATCCGCTCAATCTTCTTATATGTTTTCATCTCTTTATGATCTTTGACCGACCATAAGACAATCGCGACGGACTTCGGAGCTGGTCCGTCTTCAAAACGAATCGTCAATCGATCTTCAGGATTGGCTCGCGTACTCGAATCACCTTTTACTAAATCGACGGCTTCGGCCTTTGCATCAGCTGTTTCTCCGCGAAACATGCCTGACCAACTATAGGTACCTCTATATACCTTTACTTCACGGTTTTCGATTGTCACGGTAAGTTCTGGTGGTTGATGTCGAAATGGATCACGTGAAAAAAACCATCCGACTGCAATCGCAATCACAATCAATCCAATAAATAGAAAACGTTTCATAGACAAACCTCCTACTTGATGTTTTTAAATCAACAAAAGCGGCAATATCTCTCAAGGAGTACGTTATTCAGAAGGAGGAGTTCAGATGATTCAAGATAAAGTCGTCATCATTACAGGGGCATCAAGCGGTATCGGGGAAGCAACCGCGAAAGAGCTTGCGAAACAAGGAGCAAAACTCGTTCTTGCTGCACGTCGGGAAGATCGTTTGCAAGAGCTTGTCAAAGCGGTTGAAGCTGAAGGTGGTCAAGCCGTTTATCAAGTGACGGATGTTACCGATCGTGAGCAAGTTGATGCACTCGCAAAACTTGCGAAAGACAAGTTTGGTTCTGTTGATGTCATCGTCAACAACGCTGGATTGATGCCACTATCGCACCTCCATAAGAATCAGCAGGACGAATGGAACACGATGGTCGATGTCAACATTAAAGGCGTCCTCCATGGAATCGGAGCAGTCCTGCCGTATATGCGCGAACAAAAAAGCGGACATGTCATCAACATCTCTTCTGTCGCCGGTCATGAAGTCATGCCGTCGAGCGCCGTCTACAGCGGTACGAAATTCGCGGTGCGCGCCATCACGGAAGGTCTTCGTAAGGAAGAATCGGTCGACAATCACATCCGTGCAACAATCATCTCACCGGGAGCGGTCGATACGGAATTGAAGGACCATATCTCGGATGAAGAGATCAAACAAGGAATTGGTGACTTGAAAGCCATTGATGCGAGCGCGATTGCGCGTGCCATCGCATATGCTGTCAACGAACCAGAAGATGTCGCGGTCAACGAGATCTTAATTCGTCCGACAGCGCAACGTTAATTGAATGTAGATGTGTAGACAGGACCCCTCATTAGCAAAACAGCTATTGAGGGGTCCTGTTCTGTTTAAAGAAGTCGCTCCGCGATGAGCTGGTACGACTGCAATCGCTTTTCTTGATCAAAGGCATTGTTGATGAGTAAAAACTGATCTGTTTGATAACGCGTTGCTAATGCTTCAAGCTCCTGCGCAACAACGTCCGGTGTACCGACAATCGCTCGCCGTCGATCTTTACGGATCCGTTCCGCTTGAACGTCATTACAGATTTTTGCTTCAGTCGAGGCAAACGACGGAACGATTGAATTGCCGAGTCGAACGCCTTGAATCCAGGCATCTTGAGTTCGAGCGAGACGTTCTGCTTCTTCTTGCGTCGGGGCACAGATGACGAAAACGCAGACGATGACGTCTGTTCCTCCTGCCTCACGATAAGTGGAAAGTGTCTCTTCCCAACGATCTGGATTAATAAAGTGACCAAAAACGAGACCACGGTCTTGTTCTGCAGCAATTTGCGCACTACGTGGCGACAGACCAAGGATTGAGATCGGAGACGCTTGCCGATCACGCGGTGTCGTCTTGACGATCCGGTATGGGTGTCGATTCGATAGACTATCTGTCAAGAATCCAGCCGTTTCCTGAACGAGTCGACTAAACTCAGCTGCTCGATTTTTTTCACCATCTGTCAAAGCAAGTCGTGTCCGCTCACTTCCACCTGGCGAATTGCCGATCCCAAGTTCGATCCGTCCCGGATAAAAGGCGTCGAGTGTTGCAAAACTCTCGGCCACTTTTAGCGGATGATATTGCGGTAACAACACTCCACCTGAACCAAGTTTGATTTTTGAAGTCTGCGCACCCATTCGGGCAATGAACAACTCCGGTGATGCACTGAGCAAACCGTTCGTATTATGGTGTTCTGCGAACCAGTACCGTTCGTAACCGAGTCTCTCGGCTTCTAAGACGAGTCGTTCCGTCGCTTCCATCGTCGCTTCGACCGTATCATCCTCATGCAATGGTACTTGATCCAGTATTCCTAGTCGCATCACGCATTCCTCCTCTACCCTCTTAAGTGTAAAGGGTGGAGGAACGGAGTTCAAAAACGAGGCTCAGACACGGACGAGACGATCTTCGATAATAACGCCGTCTCGCATCTCGATCGTTCGATTCGCTCGTTCCGCAAGTGCCGGGTCGTGGGTGACAAACAAGACGCCACACCCTTTCTCTTCGTTTAATGACCGTAAAAGATTGAAGATGATTTCTCCCGTATCTGTATCGAGGTTCCCTGTTGGCTCATCGGCAAGCAACCATTTCGGTTCATGAACGAGTGCTCGGGCAACGGCGACCCGTTGTTGTTGTCCACCGGAAAGTTGCGACGGCAAACTGCCCGCTTTATCGGCGAGACCGACTTGCGCGAGTAACTGCTCGGCGCGTTCTTTTTTATCATACGGTACTTTCCGACCGAACAGTGGCGCCATGACATTTTCAAGCGCCGTCAGCGTCGGAATCAAATGAAACTGCTGGAAGATGAAGCCGATGTTTTCGAAGCGAAAGTCGGATAATTCTTTACTGTTCAATTTGTTGATTGGTTTCCCGTCATAATGCAACTCCCCGCTCGTCGGTCGATCGAGCGTGCCGATTAGACTGAGTAACGTTGATTTTCCAGATCCCGAAGGTCCGATGATCGAAATGAAGTCGCCCGCCTCAAGTGTCACGTCGATGTCTTGTAACGCTTGTGTCTCGACACCGTCTCCTGAAAATGATTTTCCCATCTGTTTGCATTGAAATGTTCCTTCCATATGTACCCCTCCATTATTCTTGATAACGTACTATTCAAGAATAGATTGGTAATTCCTTCTAAATGAAAGGAAATAAAAAACAGTACTCTTATGGAACAAGAATACTGTCAGGAAACTCTCGGTTGAATAGAAACGAAATTTTTACGATAGACGACCTCATATGGTAAGACGAACAATATACATGCAAGAGTCGTGAACTGAATCATGCTACCGATTGGTGGTAGTGGAGACAGCGATGCTTCGTGCCATACTTCATATAGACCAATGAACAAAAACAGAACGACGCTACTCGTCGTCACGTAGATAAGCAACCGAAGGGTCAATGGATAATGTCGGACAATCCATAACATCGGTAACCCAAAGATAAAATAGGATAACGTCATCGCAAACGTTCCGAACTGATAGACGATCTCAAAGTCGATCGTCGTCAAGAACGAATACGCTGTGAACGCTAAGAACGAAAGAATCGTCACAACAGCCGCATAACTGATCCAGCGCATACGGTTGGGCTCCTCTCCTGAATGTCGTTCCTGTTCGCGCAATCGCGACAGAAACCGGATATGTACAATTAGTGTAGGCAGTCCGATTTCATTTGTCAATTGTCTTCAGATTGACTTATTCAGTCTATGTACGATTGCAATGAGAGCGAATTCATAGAATAATGAAAAAAGTGAATAAGAAAGTGAGGTTTTATCGATGGATGAACAATTAACGGTGTTTCGTGATCGCTTTGAAGCTACACCTGATTACCACGATGGTCTTTCGTTTATTGAGGTCGAGTCACGCCTGACACCTTCAAAACGAGCAGCACTCGCTTGGATGGAACAAACAGGAGGAGAACCGAATATCGTAAACCTTGATGGACGATTCGTCATCATCGATACGGTCAAAGAGAGTCCAGCTGGTCGACGAAGCGTTTGTTTTGACGAAGTCGCTCGACTCGGTCGAAAGAAAAATGCGCCCGGAGCTAGCGTCGAGTCAATGATTGAAGCACTCGAACTCGACCTGTTGACACCAGAACAATATCAAAAACTTCAGACACAGTTTTCGTTTGACGAAAAGACCTCCAGTTGGCTCGCAACACCAGACGTGATTCGTCAAAAAGGTGGCGCTTTGTTTGGAGATCGTCGTTATGAGACGACATTCATCTATCACAACGGAGTGGACTCCTATTATGCGAGCCGCGGATTTCGTGTTTTACTTGAATTGGAATAAGCCAAAAAACCGCTTCGTAGTCCAAACGAAGCGGTTTTTTACAATAATAGGGAATAATACCCAATCGTGATATGATGGACGTTGAGTACAGGAGGTGGACGTCATATTTGTATTGGGATTGATTATGGGTAGTCTTTTAATGTTGCTCAGTTTCCGGTTATTCCACCAGCAACAACCGGATACAATTGCGTTATGTAAAGATATCTTCTATGTGTTTGAAGTCCATCCGGAATATCGATTCCGATATATCAGTCCGTCCCTCGATGACCATATCGGCAAGGGAGTGGCAACAGCCAGCTATATGGATCCGGATCAGTGTTTTGCAAGGATTCATCCGGAAGACATCGAAGTCTTGATGTCGAAGATTTCGGGCGACTGTGACTACGATCAACCGTTCCGGCAACGCTGGCGGACAAATGACGGGACGTACGTCTGGTTCGAAGAATATGCGACACCAATTCGCGAAAACGGACAGATTGTTGCCATCCAAGGGGTGATCCGTAACATTGACGAGCAGTTGAAATCACAACAGGCACTGCTCGATCAATACCGTATCGATGCCTTGACACGGCTTGGGAATCGCCATGCCTTCAACGAGGCTGTCCGCGATCTCGATCAAGAGAAGACGACGTATGGATTGATTCTGCTTGACTTGAATGAACTAAAGGAGCTTAACGACCGGTTCGGTCACGCGGTCGGTGACGCCTTGCTTGAACAAACAGGACTTTGCATCCGCCGCTTAACAGATCATGGTTACCGGATCGGTGGTGATGAATTCGTCTTGATTGACGATAGTGCGTCAATTGACACGTTTGAGGCATTCGTCGAACACGTCCGCTCGACGTTCGCGACGCACGAGATTGGACTCGCGATCGGTGCCGTTCATTCGACAACAGGACGCCGGATCGACGACGTCCTGCATGAGGCAGATGCACGGATGTATCAAGAGAAGATATTAAGTCGTCAGCATGGATTGATGGGCTTGAAGCAATAAGGCGTTGAAACGTTCCGGTTGATCGAGATTCGCTGTATGCCCTGCTCCCTCGACTGGTAAGACGATGACGTTCGGCACGTGTTCCGCAACGAACGCGGTTGCGTCGACTTCGTATATTTCATTCGTTCCGTTTAGGATGACGACCGGTAAGGTGATCGACTGCAACATCGTTTCCGTCAGTGCCGGGAAATGGAATGTCATCAAATCAAGGACTGCCCGCGCCGTCGTTTTCCAGCCAGGACCATGCAACTGTTCGAACTGGTCGGCAATTTCCGGCGCCTGCTGTTCGAGGTCGAGGAAGAACTCTCGTTGCTTGCGCATCAGCGGCTCCATCGCTTTAGGAATGAATGGTGAAAAACCCGTGATACATACCGCTTCGAGTTCGTCCGGTGGGTCGAGTGCCAGTTGCATCGCAAGCGTTGCGCCAAGCGACAACCCGAGAATCCATCCTGGACCTTCCTGTGCCATCCGTTCGCGGATGGCACGTGTTGCTTGTGATAAGTAATCTTCCGTTGCCGGTTCCGTCGTCATTCCGTGACCAGGCAGATCAATCGGAATGAACGTAAAATCATCCGCTAAAGCGGATAGCTGTGGTGCAAAGTGTGTTGCTGCCGTTCCCATTAAACCATGTAGTACATACATACGTATCATACGGTAAACTCCTTAAATTGATGTAGTGTCAATATCGCGTCTACGATGACGTCCGGACGATCGCGATGCATCAGGTGTGATGTTCCCGGAACGAACGTCACGTTCGCCTGATAGGATAGATTCGCCTGTCGCTGAATCAATTCCTGCCATTTTTCTTCCATCCGCTCCAGTTCGTCTTTTGGAAAACCAGCAGCCATCATCGTTTCGATCGACTGCACTTTGTCCCGTCCAAGAACGGTCAACGGAATACCGAAATCGCGCATGCGTGGTTGAAGATCTTTCGCATCACTTTTCCACTGCGAGATGATCGCATGCATCGCCAGGTAATACGCCGGGTTCCAATCCGTGCGGTCATCCCCGTCCGGGAAACGGTCACGTAAATCGGTTGCTGTCGCTAATTCCGCGAACCGATCGATCCAGACGGCGTCATCCCCTTCTCGGTCGAGCATCGGTGTATCCAGCTGATCGAGTTCTGCTAAATCAACGGACGTCGCATCCACGAGAACGAGACCGGCGACACGTTCTGGATGATGTAGAGCAAAAGCTTGCGCGACAAGACCACCGTAAGAATGACCGACGAGTGTGACCGGAGTCGTAATCTTCGTTGCGTTAAGAAACTGATTGATTTGCCGTAAGATGCCGGTCGTCCCGTCGATGTAATCGTCCGACCATTCGTGCGGATGAAAGCTGACGACCCGGTAGTCTGGCACTAAATTTGTCAAAATGTCCGACCAGTCCTGATACGTCCCACCGAGCGAGGGTAATAACAACAATGGTCGACCTGTCGAACCGTTATCATAGTACGTCACTTGTTTCTCTTGTTGCTGAATCATTCGTTCCAATGAAATCACTCCTCTATAGTATGAAAGGTGTTGTTGATCTTGATTCGTGCGCTATTGTTTGATTTAGACGAGACATTACATGACCGGAACGGGTCTCTTCCCTCCTTTCTCGAGAACCAATATGAGCGTTTTTCAGCTCAAATCTCGCCTATTGCGCTAGACGAATACGTCAGCGTCTTCTTAGAGCTTGATCAAGGCGGACGGGTTTGGAAGGATGTCGTTTACGCCGAAATGATTACTCGCTTTCAGTTGTCACTTTCTGTTGAAGTACTGCTACACGACTACGTGACGCGTTATCCGATCTTCGCACGGAGTTTCCCTGCCGTTACTACCTTTTTTGCGCAATTACCACCCGAGCTACCGATTGGTTTGCTCTCGAACGGTAGAACGACGTTTCAACGTGCCGTCCTTGACGCGATTGGACTCACTTCTGCCTTAACGCAGATCGGAATCTCTGAGCAAGAAGGCTTACGTAAACCGGATCCGGGGTTTTTCTTACGTGTGACAGAACGTTTAAGTGTTCGTCCAGAAGAGGTGCTGTTTGTTGGAGACAACTACGATCACGATATCCTACCGGCGCGAGCGCTCGGTATGCAGACCATTTGGAAGCGCACGGGCGATGTTGCGTTGACCGACGCCCAATTTTCGGACTGGCACCAGTTGCCGCTTCCGTTACACAACCTTATTCCAAAGGAGACTCATCTATGACTGAACAGATTCGCCGTTTCCAACCTGAAGATTTTGATCAGATTCATCGCTTGAACGAATTAGAAGGGTGGCAGGATCTCGTCGCTGATCAAGAGCGGACGCGTGAAGCATGGATCAGTGCCAATGCTGCTTACGTCCTCGAGTACGACGGACAAGTCGTTGCTTATGTCCGTGCTTTGACAGATGGTTTCGTGACGACGTATGTCTGTGAGCTTCTCGTCAGCCGCGAGGCACGTAAGCAAGGATACGGACAACAGTTGCTCGATCACTTGCAACATACCTATCCGACGCGGATTGATTTACTGGCAACCCGTCAATCTGCTCCTTTCTATGAAGAGCAAGGATTTCGTGCTTTCCATGGATTCCGTAAATCACGATGACGTGAACGACTTCGATTAACTCTTGCTCGTCACGTTGTAGCCCATCTCCTGATAAAAGTGATGGGCTGTTTCGTGTTCCAGTCGAATGCCACTGTTCACTTACTGTGTTGGCGACAAAATCATTACCCGTTCTCGGCCCTCTTCCTCACCAACGACTAGCACATGCTCGGATACCGGATCGTTCTTGACTTGATAGACGGTAAACGCATCAAGGTTCGATGCAAAATCAGATGTGTCCTGTTCTAGTTTCGTATCGGTCAAGACATCGTCAGTAACGCCAATTCGCTTCCCTTTCAGCTGTTGCCAGTCTGGATCCGTGATTCTTTTTGCTACCGTGTAAAACTGTTCATCATAATACATGCCGACCACCACCGATTGCGATGATTGTTCGGGAACGGTCTCTAGTAAGGAACTAAAACCAACGATCGTCAGACCAGCTGCGAGACAGGCGGCTTGTACGGAACGCCGACGTCGTCTCGCTTTCCTAATGCCTTGGACCGTCCGTTGTCTGACGGATGACGGTACATCAATCAAGATTGATCGCTCATGACTCATAGGCTCATTCCCTTCTGTCGTCGACGTATTTTCTCAAGTGCACGGTACAACGTGCTTTTGACTGTACTCAGTGGCACATTGAATGTGTCTGCAATCTCTTGCAAGGACAAATCCTCTTCATACCGCAAGTAGACGATTGAGCGTTCGGTCGGCTCGAGGATCTCGAGCAAATCCTTTAGATACAAACGGACGCTCTTCAAACGACATGGTAGGGCTGAGTTCAACTGTCAACGGTTGAAACGACGCACGCTGTTGCTTGAACGCACAATTCATCGTGATGCGCATCAACCACGTCTTAAAATACGAGGCATCACGTAGACTCTTTCGCGCACGCCACGCTCGATACGCGACCTCTTGGACATTTTCAAGTGCCGCTTCCTCTTCTTTTAGATAAATGAAGGAGATACGGTATACATAGTCCTCTTCTGCGAATAAAGCTGCTCCAAAAGCAGCGTCGGATAATGCTGCACCGGTTTTTCGAAACACATCGGCATCCTCCTCTTTTGCAATCACTCCCTTATTAGATACGCAACACATTTAAAAAGTTTCATTTTTTTCAAATTTTTCTTATAATTCCCTTTTCTTGAGTGAATGAATTCGATAGGATGGGACACAGAGAGATAAAAAAGGAGGATGTACGACGAATGAAACTCTATATCGCTTCTCGCTTTGACCACATTTTGACCGTCCGCTGGCTCCGGGATGAACTCCGCTTGCGTGGTCACGATTTAACATACGACTGGACGAAGAACGACCGGGCAGAAGATTCTGAAGCATTAAGAAAAATTGGTCTTGCGGAATTCGAAGCTGTCAAGCAAGCAGACGCCTTTGTCCTCGTTTTACCAGCAGGAAAAAGTAGCCACGTCGAACTCGGGATTGCACTTGCGACGAATCGACCGATTTATTTATGTATGCCGGATGCGACTTATTTCACCGGACCGTTAGCAAGTACGTTTTATCATATCGGGCGAACGACTCCTTGCTTCGGTACGAAGGAAGAGTGGCTAACGCAAATCATTGCCGATCGCTTACCCGAGGAACAACTAACGTCATGAGGACGGTCCTGTTGACGATCGGTCCGACACATGCCGGGAAAACGACGTTCGCCAAAAAGCTTGCCTGTCGTCTCCCCTCAAGCCTTATCATCGATCAGGATCTACAAGCACGCTTTTTGCTCGAACATTATCCGGATCTCGTCCCAACAGAAGGTCCGAATCACATCAAACATGACTTGACGGGATGGTTGATCGAAAAGGCGATTACTTCCTCCTTTGAGACAATCATTTTATGTAATGCCAACACTACACGGACCGGTCGGAAACAGCTGTTAAATCAATTTCCCCTTTCGTCGTTCCGCTCGATCCTCGTCTGGTTCGATTTACCCGAAGCCATCCTTTCAAACCGACTGACTCACTCCAAACGCGATGGACGAGAAATTCGTGGCGAATCGTCGTACTACGACATCTATCAGCAACAACGAATCGAGCCGCCAGTTACAGGTGAAGCGGACAAAATCGTTCGTCTTCGTTCGCCGGAAGACGTTGAAGCATTCCTCGATCATGTCACGGATTCGTCGCATGACTTTCTTTTCGATGAAGTGTCGACTGATTGAAAAACATTACAATCGCAAGTAAAGCATGAACATGAGATTCGACCTTCTTTCGACTCTTTGACCGTCGATTCCAGGCTCGTGGTAAAGACAATTCGTTTCTCTTAAGCGGATTCATAATGACCAGTCGATATGTAACCGATTACAAATGAAACAAAGAAAGTAGGAACGATTATGTCTGAAGAACAACGATTGACTGGCGGAAATGTCTCCGCTGTCTATCAAAAAGGCAACTATGTCTATCGTACACAAAATGAGAACAGTCCAAATGTTCACCGTCTATTACGCCATTTAGAAGCGAAACATCTATCCGGTGTTCCGCGTTTCGTCGGCATCGACGAACAAAATCGAGAGATTCTGACCTTCCTCCCCGGTGAGACGGCTGACTATCCGCTAAAAGCGTACATGTGGCAAGACGATGTGTTGGACGATGTCGCACATCTGATGCGCAAGTATCATGACGCTACAGTCGACTTCGAAACCAGTGACTGGGAGCCATTGATCAACACCCCTATTCCATACGAAGTCATCTGTCACAATGATTTTGCTGTCTATAATACGATTTTTCAGAATCAACGTCTAAGTGGCGTGATCGACTTTGATTTTGCAGCACCCGGACCACGTGCATGGGATATCGTCTACGCGCTCTATACGTTCGTCCCGCTCAGCAGTAGACGGCAATCACCTGACGGATCCATTCTTGCCTATTCATCGGAGCAAGATGATGCACGCTTCGCCGAACGAGTGAGTCGATTCCTTGATGCTTATGGTTATGAAGGTCCGCGTTCCGAATTGCTACCGATGTTATTGTTGCGCGTCGAAGCGCTATATCTGTTGATCGATCAACGAGCTGTCGACGGCGATGTTGCCTTCATGAAGATGAAAGAAGAGGGTCACGATACACATTATCGCGCAGAACATCGTTTCATCGCGGAACATGGTCCGAAATGGTTCATCGATAAAGATTCATCAGAAAAATAACAGTTTATCTTTCACGTTAGATGTCCGTGATCTTCATAGAGGAGTGATTTCCCGTGAAAACGATTGATCTTGATTTTTTACTGACGACTGAAGAATACGAACTTGAACTGGATAAGATGTCGCTAAAGGCAAATGATCATTATGCGATTGATTTCTATTTTTATGGGGCTGACGAAGCGTTCAAGCTTATAATCAACGATCCTTCGCGTGATTACTTTTTGATGCGTTTTGAAAAGTACGCCGTCTTCCTAGGAACGTTACAAGAGCATGGCATCATCGACGAGAAACTTCGGAAGCCGTATCCAGTCGTGAAGTCAAAAGAATCGATGTTCGGTGATTTTGCTGCGAAGTTTATGAAAACGGACGAAATCTATACTGAACGGGGAGACTTGCACTTATTTGCCGTCAGGACACATGAACAGGATTTTTACATTTTGTCTTACAGCGATCCGATCGTCGTTGATCATGTGGCGAAAGAGGATTGATATAGAAAGCAGTTGTTACATCATAAAAAAGGAGGATGAACGTAACTTGAAAAAATCATTGATATTACTTTTAACTGCTCCCCTTCTGTTTTTGTCTGCTTGTACACAGGAGCAAAAGACAACACAACCCACTACTGAACTGTTATCAAAGAGTACAAAAGTAAAATCCGAATCTGTAAAAATCGATGCCGAAAGTAAATTGAACATTGTTTTTCTTTATGAACCATACAAACAATATCTACAATCGTCCTTAAAAAACAATGATCCTGAAGAAGATAAAAAGAATTATGCGAAATATGTCTTAAGCTATATCGACAAAATCGGGGAAAAGGAGCAGTTTGCGACAGCCGACTTGAAAGGTTTCCCGATGTTGCAATCAACCGTGTACGAACAAGAGTTACTCGACAAAATCGAGAACTTGATGAAACAACAAGATGACATTACAAAAATCATTAAAAAAAATTACATCGCTTCTCATAAGATCCTTCCCAAAAAGAAAAGTACCATCATCGTCGCTCCGGTTAATCCTGAATCCTCTTTCGATCTTCAGTCAATGAAAGGTGTTACAGGAGCAGCCTATAAAGATGCATTCATTCTCTATCTGGATACAAACTACGATAAAGACATCCTGGCATATTCTACGGCACACGAATATCATCACTTAGTCCTCAAGGATACACCTGATTTTAGTTTAAGTACGACTCTTAATTCCGTCATCGTCGAAGGAAAGGCAGATGCCTTTGCCGACCGAATCGTCAAAGGCGTCTCCCCTCCATGGAATGTCGAAATGGATGAAGCAACGAAGAAACATGTCGTACATCTGGTCAACAGCTATGAAGTATCACAACTCGACTTCGTCGTAGGTAACGAACAAAAAGAGATTCCTCGCTGGAGTAACTACATTTTGGGGCGTGATATCCTCAATCACTATTTTGAGTCGCATCCAGATCAGTCCATTACTGACTGGACCTATACGAATCAAGCAGATATCTTAAAAGGGTACACGTATCAAAAGATTCTTGAACAATGAGGTGCTTTCATGAAATACATATGTCCCGTCTGCAGATATGCGCAAATGGACGACGTTGCTTATGACGAAAATGGTGACGCTTCGTTTGAAATTTGTTCTTGCTGCGGCTTTCAGTTCGGAGTAGACGATAATGTCGAAATCGAGGACGGTATCTTTTTATCGAGAAGTGAGACACATGACTTGTATCGCTCAAACTGGCTCAAAGAAGGTGCTAAAGTCTTTAGCCCTTATGCCTTTGAGCCTGGTACAGGAAAGGGTGAACCTTTAGCGAGAACGGCTTTGAAAAAACAATTACGAGCAATTCATATCAGACTAGAAACATAAAAAAGGAGCGCCACTTTTCACGATGACTAGACTGACCTAGCAATATGAGACACATATAAAACACCTTGATTAGGCTGCCAGCACACCGTATTTCTTCGGTGTCAGGTAGCCTAATTTTTCTTGAATTCGTTCTTCGTTATAGTAATTTAAGTAATTGATAACGCGTTTAGAGACCTCATGGTCTCTTAGTGAATTAAATTTGACGTACTGAAACTCCTCGGACTTTAAATTAGAGTGGAATGATTCGATCACTGCGTTGTCCCAACAGTTTCCTCTACGAGACATGCTGCTTGTTAGGTGATTCCTCTTAACGAATTCTTGAAAGGCGTATGACGTATAGACACTGCCTTGGTCCGAATGAAGGATGACCCCCTCGGGGTAGTTTCGATTCTCAAGCGCTATCTTCAACGTATCAATTACAAGAGGCGTTTGTTGATGCTCGTATAACTTATAGGCGATGATTCCATTATTGAATAAGTCCATGATAGTTGAAAGATATTTCGTCGTGCTGCCGTATTGGATATAGGTGATATCCGTTACCCACTTCTGATTCGGTTTACTTGCTGTGAAATCACGCTTGATAAGATCCGGTGCCGTTATGATGCGGTCACCTTGAGACTTCCATCTTCGTTTCGGCTTGATCCGACATTGAAGATGGTGTTTTTGCATGATTTTCTGTACAGTATTCCGATTGGCTTTCATTTGATAGATTTACTGTAATAATGTCTTTATTTTTCGGTGTCCATTCCGATACTTCGTCTGCTTACTTAGTTCAATGATGGCTTTTTCTAGCACCGAAGGTGCTTGCACAGATTCTTTAATCCAACGGTAATAGCTTGCTCTTGATACGTTCGATGCACCAAGAATGGCGGTGACTGTATACCTCTTCCGAAGAAACTTTACAATTTTTAGGACTGCTTCTTTCTCAACTCTCTTTCGATCTCCATGTACTTTTTTAAAATCTCGTTTTCCATCTTCAAATGAGATATTTGTCGTTCTCTCTTGTCATCCTCACTCGCAGAATCCGGTCCATATCCATAAGTGTATTGTTTTCCAATCGGCTGATCGAATCGATAGAGTTCATTAGACCGATACCATCTCATCCATGTTTCGACTTGTGATTTGTTTTTGATTCCGTACTTCTCCATGATCTCTTTCGTCGTTAACTCACCACTCAGTTTTTCTTTGACCACTGCCCATTTCACTTCGCTTGAATATACGTTTTTGCCCATGCAAAAACACCTCCGATATTAGTACTTTTTAAAAGTGTACCACTCCGAAGGTGTTTTATATTGTCTCAAAATTTTAGGTTAGCCCAGACCTCGTGTGAGTTCGCGCTCCTTTTTTATGTCATCATGCTCGAATCTCGTGCATCATCAACATAATTGGCATGATAGTTCCTTGATCCGGATGATTTTCAATCGTTACCTCATCGTCATGTGAAGCGATAATTCGTTTGACGATCGACGGACACGCCAAGTAAATCAAGGACAAGTCGAAGTAATTTCTTCGTCCACTGTCGTTCCTGAGAAGTAGAAGAATATTTTTAATGTCTTCGACTCCACTACTCTTTTCGTTCCTTATGCCTCTCATCGTCCTAAAAAGATGGTGGTATCGATTCACAGGAGCTTCAGCATGATTCTTCTACTAATGCATAGCCATTTCTTACGTCTTCGTTTCATTTTAAATATCTCCCTAGATTGGGTTTAATCCAATCTTAGAGAGAAGTTATAAGAAAAACATAAATGAGTAAGGATTTCGAAAATAAAAACACAATAGACAAAATTTTCTAAAAATAATACACTATATTTAACCAAATTATGTAAAAGGAGTGGTCACATGAATATTACCTTTCAAGATGTTTCGCACTCGTTCGAGCGAAGCGGTGTCCGGACCGATGTCTTGCATCAACTAAACGGACAATTTTTGCAATCGGAAGTAACGGCACTCGTCGGTCCGTCCGGGTCCGGAAAATCGACGTTCCTTAGTCTCCTTGGTTCGCTCGATCGTCCGTCGTCCGGTCAGATTCTCTATGACAGACAGGACATTACGTCTTGGAAGAACAAACGGTTATCACAATTTCGCTCGCAAGAGATTGGCTTCATCTTCCAGCAGTTTCATCTCCTACCGTCACTGACGGTGTCTGAAAACCTAAAGGTCGCCTTGTTAAAACAAAAGACATCGTTTAATCAAGACGAGCGAATCCTCGAGCTGCTCGATCGGGTCGGACTCGACGACAAACGAAATGCTTTACCTGCTCAACTATCCGGCGGGCAGCAACAACGGGTGGCAATCGCCCGCGCCTTGTTGCATCATCCGCAATGGATTCTTGCAGATGAGCCGACTGGTAATCTTGATTCCATGACCGGTGACGCGATTTTTGAACTGTTGCTAGAACTGCATCGTGAAGCCAAATGTGGCGTTTTATTTGTCACACACGACTTAGCACTCGCCGAACGCGCTGACCGAATTCTCTTCATGCAGGATGGTCGGATCGTCGAAGACCGCCGAAAACGCACGGTGCAAAGTGTCTAAGTACTGTTTATGAGGAGGTGTCTGCGATGCAAACGTTTCGAAGCAAACTGATTGCGAGTTTCATTGGCTCTATTGTCGTTTTTCTATTGTTGTCCGTATCGACGCAGTCTGCGTATGAAGCGTTTCGGAATGCGGACTTCTCGGAACAAGAGACGACGATTGTGCGAGATTGTAATCATGATGACTTATCAAAACTTATTTTCAAAAAAAATAGTTGTACACTCGATAACACAATCGACGAAAATTCTGAAGGTGAAATTTTAGGTATAAGTACAGGTAAAACGGAAAAAGTGGATGGAACAGCACGTGGAAAAGCCAATGCTACCAAGTCGCCAGGCTTTTTGGAATCAGCCGAAGAAAAGGCAGGCTCTAGTTTTTCGATCATCCTTCTCTTGTTGCTTCTTGTCGGAAGTTTCATCATTTATTTTGTAATCAAAAAACGAAAGCGACTCACAGGAAAACATACTTTAGACATTACGGAGACTATGGAAGATCAATCAAATCTTTCTTTCAAGAATAAAACTTCGTCTACAACAACTCAGTCTATGCCTACTCCTCCTATAGAATCATTACGCCTGATGCTATTTGATTTTAACCAACGATTACCACGTGCCCTCAAGCGGCAAAGTCATGAGTCGTTGACAGACTGGACGGAGCGCATTCATCTGGTGACGCCACTCTCTCCTTACTTCGTCACCCGCTACGCAGCGCAAGCAGAAGTAGAAGCACTCGATGCACAAGCGATTCACCATTTCGAACAAGATCTTGCACATTATTTAAAGACGCAAATCTCCCAATAACAAGCAAAGGAGACTACATATGCTTCGTTTCGTCATCAATCAATGGCGCCGGCAGCGCGGGAAATTCATCCTTACGCTCGTCGGTGCGCTCATCATCAGCGCCGGACTCAGTCTGATGTTCAACTTGACCGACTCCAGTCAGGGAACGGTCGAACAAACATTACAAAAGAAATGGTCGTCTGCGTATGACATCGTCGTACGACCGAAAGGCAGTCAGCTTGCAAGTGAGTCGAATGATTTACTCGAACCGAACTATTTAAATGGTATCAATGGTGGAATTTCCTTTGAACAATACCAACAAATCAAACAAATGAATGCGATTGATATTGCAGCTCCGGTTGCTGTTATGGGATATGTAAACTCTGTTACTTCGTTTAAAAATGTATTGAAGTTTCCAAGCGAACCCGGTATGTATCGTCTAACAGAAACGAATTTTATCGAAAATGGTTTTACGAGAGAACGTCAATCGCATAGCGTCATCCATATCTCTCAAGGTACGAAAGTAAATGTTCCGAAAAATGCTTCTTTTTTCAATGAACCCATTGAAACGTTTAAAAATGCAATTGCAAGAAACCCAGTATTGATTGTTGGAATCGACCCTGTCGAGGAAGCTCGACTTGTCGGATTAGATAAAAGTGTTCGCTTAAATAAAAAGTCTCGATATTTCAACAGCACAGATCAACATCAATCCGGTAATTATTCGGACGAACACATCATACCTGTCTTAATAAATCCAAACTCCTTTAATAGAGGAAGCTATGAATATACAATCGAAAAATTAGATGCCCCCTTTAAAACAGAGCAGGATCAACAGAAGCTGATTGATAGTCTAGTAAAAAAACAACCGAAGCGTTCAGTTCTTCGTTCAGCGTTAACTACGTATCCTGCAAAAAAAATACAGCATCTCGAAATTCCAGCATCTAAAGTGGAAGAAAACTACCTTCAAACACTTATAGAAAAGACAAATTCTACGTATGTTGATATGACAAGCGCTGAAGGAGCCCAACTACTATATAAATCTGGACCACTCTCGTTTAAGCCAGCCAATAGTCCATATCCAAGTCGCTGGAAGACTGCCTATGAAGTATCGGCTTCGCCAACTGAGATCAAAAATTGGACATATGGAAAACAGTTTTTCCCTAAAAAAGGTTTCCGTTCCCTTGAATCCGTCGGACGTAAGATCAAAAAACCAAAACCAGGTGAGTTGGATACCGTCTTCCCATACCTTGCATTCAATGTCGTCGGACTATACGATCCAAATAACATTAAGGTCTCAAAAGATCCACTGAATGAGTTACCCATGGAAACATATCGTCCCTCGTCTGCTGATCTTGTTTTAGATGCGAAGAGCGAACCTGTCAATCCTGCAAAATCAATTGATACATCTGGTAATCCCGTCGGATTGTTGACAAGTTCTCCAAACATCCTAACGACGATTGATAGTGCACGAGCAATCAATGGCGAACAATCGATTTCCTCAATTCGTCTGAAAGTGAAAGGTGCAACGACCGTCAGCGAAGAATCAGAACAACTGCTCCAAGATGTGAAACAACAAATCGAGCGAGAAACCGGTCTCATCGCTACAATCACAAAAGGTTCATCTCCTCAACCGGTTGTCACAAAAGTCGTCGATGAAGGTAAGACGCTCGGTTGGATCGAACAACCATGGATTCACATCGGTGCTGCGATGACAATCTTCCGCGAGACGAGCGTCGGTTTCTCAGGCGTCATCTTCGCGATGCTCGCTGTCGCGATTGTCTATGTCCTCGCGACAAGCTATGTCTCGATGCTCGCCCGCCGAAAAGAGTTTGCTGTCTTACTGGCACTCGGCTGGCGGACGAAGGATCTCTATAAAATCGTCTTGATTGAGGCGGCGATCCTCGCTGGATTCGTCTCGACGGTTGCCTTAATTGTCGAAGGGATCTTCTCATATGTTCGTAATGAAGCGATGAACGGCTGGAGTCTTCTTTGGATCGCGCTGTTCAGTCTCGTCATTTACCTGGCTGGTGCGACCTGGTCGGCGTGGACGATCCGTCGCATCTCACCTTATGAAGCGATTAAGACCGGTGAATACGCGAAAGCAGCTCGCGTCGGACTGAAACTTCGTTCGACCGTGACACTCGCACTGAAGGAACTGATCGGGAAATGGAAGCGCAATAGCCTGTCCGTCCTCTCGATTGCTTTACCGACTGCTCTCTTAACCTTCTTCCTGTTCGTGACATTCCATTTACAGGGTGTCCTTTACACGTCGTGGCTCGGACAATTCGTCGCCCTGCAAGTCGGTCCGATGCATTACGTGACGATGGGTGTTGCGATCACAATCGCCATTTTAACGACGGGAGAGATCATGTGGCAAAACGTCACCGATCGTCGCGCTTCACTCGCCGTCTTAAAAGCGCTCGGCTGGACGAACGGTGCAATCCGTCAATTGATCGTCCTCGAAGGCTTCCTGGTCGGTCTCATTTCCGGAGTCATTGGACTGATTGTCGCCTACACGACGATTTACGTTCTATACGATCTTGTTCCATGGAATGAACCGTTGTTGATTGGCGTATCGCTCGCCTTACCGATTCTGTTCGGTGTCATCGCGGCGTTCATCCCAGCACAACTGGCCGCTCGTGTTCAACCGTACCAAGAACTGAAAGATGCTTCGTAAACTAAGGAGTTGTACACATGAATTCTATTCAAGCAATATTTTTTGACCGAGACGGAACGATTGGTGGAGATAACACCGTCCACTATCCCGGAACGTTTACGTTATTCCCTCACGTCGCTTCACTAATGGAACGCTTACGTAACCAAGGTATGTTATTGATTGCGTTTACGAATCAGCCTGGTATTTCAAAAGGACTCGCGCGTGAAGAGGAGTTCCGGACAGAATTACAGGACTTCGGCTTTGATGACATACTGATTTGTCCGCATGCAGCGGAAGATCATTGTTCCTGTCGCAAACCATCACCAGATTTATTATGGCAAGCTCAAGTAAAACACGATCTCCGACTCGATCAATGTGTCGTCATTGGGGACCGATGGAGTGATATGATGGCAGCTGCTCGTGCCGGATGTATCAAAATCTTAGTCCGGACAGGTGCCGGAGAGAGCTCAATCCGCGATTACGCCGACCGATTAGAGCAAGCAAACGTCGACTATATCGCCGACGACTTGGCAGAGGCAATCGCTTGGCTCGACAAGCAAAACTGAATAAACGAAAAGGCGCAATTCCGTAAACGGAAGTCGCGCCTTTTGTTATTTCTTGGAACGTTTCGATTGAGAAGCTACGAAGATACTGTTCGCTAACACAAATAAGATTGCAAACCATGTCCAAAATGACATGCTACCGCCTCCTTTTGATGATGCGAGGGTACTTAAACTGTCTTCTTGTTCTTACCAAAAAGTTCCTGCAATCATTTGTTAGCGATTTTTCGTAATAGATAGAGTGCATAGATGATCGATGGGATCGCCATCGCCATAAGAATGAGATGGACACTCCCAAATAAAAGATTCATTGCTAGACTAAAATCTGACACTTTTGTTTCCTCCTACGTTTCAATGGTCCTTATATTTATTTTACTATAATAATACATTAATCTATATTATAAGCCTTACAATTATGTAATAATTTTCAATTCCGCTTCATCACAAGGAGATTCACGTTACACTGAACGTACGAAATAGAGGTGAATACGTTGCATGCTTTAACGAAACAGCTGACTGATTATATGCTCGAGAAATATCATTTAACTGATTATGTGCTCTATGAATCGTCCTACACGCAAAACAAAATGAACGACCAAACCGGTTACTCTTTCGAAACGTTCTGGATTCCGCGTGGTACATCGGTCATCGAGGAAGAGGATGGCACGATGCTTCCTGAAGGAACGGTGCAGATTGCGATAAATCCTGTCACGAAACGAACGACAACGTTATCCTTACACGGTCAGATCCTGGTTCATTCCGTACCGAACGACTTACGTGATATCAGCACTCGTATCGCTTGGCTCGAGTCAGAAACCAGCATGATCCATGGTACACATTTCATACTCGAAAAAGACGACGAAACTTTTTTCAGTTATGTGAGTTGTTACGACGGAGTCCGGCTGTCTCCCGGTTGCTTCATCCATCTGACGTTAACGGAAAATGGTCAACTCGACGAGTTGTTCATATACGGTCCTCATCCGCTTGATCACCGAGTGGAATCAAAATCTTTCACCTTAACACTTGAGGAAATTGAATCGCTAACCAAACAACAAATAAAATGGTTTTCCTACCCTAAAACAGGAAATCAATACGCGCATACCGTCGCTGAGGCGTTCGTGACACAAGAAGCGTCTATCCTTGTTCCAAGTAAACTAGATTTCACATCATCCATCGAAGTGAATGATGTGTTATCTTGGACAGGTTTATCGTCTAAGACGCATGAACGGTATCCGTTTCAATCTGGAGAAACCGTGACCGCGAATGACGTGATCACGCAGACCGAACATCCGGATTTTCGTCCGATTCCGCAGGAGACTGCGGACGCTTGTCGCGCAGTGATCAAAGACATCATACAAAACGAGTATTCTGCCGATTCCGGACAATGGATGCTTCGGCACATTTACCGACAAGATCCCTACCTTGCTGTCACGTTGTCACACGCGCATCCGACGTCCTATGTCGATCAGCATCGACGCATCACGATTCTCCTTGACGCAAAAACACTTCACTGGATTGACTTGGTCGACAATCAGGAACTCCAAACCGTGTTTGCTTCCGTTACCGCACCGGAGCTCGAAGATCATCAGCAAGACATCATTTTCAACGCACTACATCCGTACTTGTCTCTCACACCGCGTTATGTATTTGACGCTTCAAAAGGTCACTACGTTCTTTGTGGCTTGCTCAACTCGAATCATGTTTTCTTACCCGCAACAAATAAGGTCATTTTATTACGAGATCTTTAAAGTGAATTCATATAATAAAGGAGTGAACACATTGCATCCATTAACGAAAGATTTAATCTCCCATATCCAAGATAAATATCAACTGAACGATTATTTCCTACATGAATCCTTCTATCACCGCGAAAAAATTCATGGTGAAACTCAGTATTCGTTTGAGACATGTTGGTTCCCAATTCTGCACGGTCCATGGTCTGAAGACGAGAGTTATCCAGACGGTACGATTGAGATCCAAGTCGATACAGCTACACGACGAACGACATCAATCAACAAACATGGTGATGTCACGATTCATTCGGTTCCAGATGATTTACGTGATTCAGACATCCGGATTGATTGGCTTGAGCAAGAATTAGGAATGACATTCGACCAGCAATTCATGTTACTTACGCATCAAGATTCGCTGTATCAGTATGTCAGCTGTCATAACGGGATTCGCCTCTTCCCTGGTCTTATCATTTCGCTTGAGTTGACCGACGACGGAGCGCTTGATTTTTTCAGTGTGTATGGAACCCCCGAGCTGAGCAAGGATTATCCGACTGAATCGTTTTCACTGTCACCTGTACAAATCACACCAATCATTTCGCAACAGTTACAGTTCTTTTCAGCTCCTGGTGAGCAACAACGAATACAGGCGCATACAATCGAAGAAATCTTTGTTTCTCAAGATGGCTCGCATACGTATCCCTTTAGTGATCCAGACACTTCGTCCGTTGCCCTGAACGAGATCGTGACATGGGACAAGCCATCTATGTTCTCCTACACGCGCAAATTGATTAAGCGGAGAGACGCCGCCACGGCACTCGATGCCGAAGCTCAAACATCACATCCGGATTACCGACCATTGACCGATGAGACACTGACGACTTGTCAATCAATTGCTAAAGACGTCATCGCCGCGGAGTATCCTGAAGAGTCAGGAGCGTGGACGATTCAGGAAATCTATCGGGATTTTCCATTCATTAATGTGAAAGTACGCCGGACACACGACGACCCAACGCTTACTTACAAGCGTCGTTTAACGATTCTCCTGATTGAAGAAACTTACGAAGTCAGCTTACTTGTTGATAACGAGTCGATTATCGCGCTCTACTATGACTCGGCGCAACCGTTGCCTAATAGCGTGCCGGAAGAAGTCATACGTCACGCACTCACACCTTATGTGACATTAAAGCCCTATTATGTTTTCGACCAGACGCTCGATCAGTACGTTCTCTGTGGTTTGCTTGACTCGAATCATGCCTACTTACCGGCAACGAACGAAGTCGTTTTAATGCGCGACTTATGAGTTAGTTCAGCCATTGATCTATCCGATTGTTTACGTCTTGCGGGAGATTAAGTCGTCTCAGTTGTTCGAGTCGTTCTCGGTCCACTTCCTGATCAGCAAGACAGTGCTCAATCATCACGACTTTTTGTTCTCGTCCTGGGATTAATTGATAGATGACATACCAATCGACGAGTGACATAAATGGAGGTCCGGTCTCATTAATCGTTTGTTCAGCAAATGGATAGACGAAGATTCCCTCATCATGGCGAATCCGCAGTCCGCTCATCAGATCGAGATCAATATCATGAATGATGAATTCCTGAAACACTTGTGTCGCGTACAATGACGTCTCATCGTGTTCGACGACAGTTCCCATCTCCGATAACAATTGAATGGCTCGTTCAACGTCTTCTAGTGCGACGACGAGATCGATGTCGCGCGGAGTGACAGGCAGTCCATGATGTGCTAACAGCAATGAACCACCGATGCCGAAGCGAATTTGCGCTTGTTGTAATGCCTTGACGATATAGGCTAATACTTCCTGTAAGTTCATCGCCGGAACCCTGCCGCTCGAAACGGTCCTTCCATCGAAATCGTAAAGATGATCCGGGCAATCTCTTCCGGGGTCGTCTCATTCGGATGACTCAACCACGATTCAATGACACCGAGATGGGCAGCAGAAAGATAGGCGATGAGATAGTCTTCTGGAACGAGTCGTTCCCCCTGTTCGTGTAACCCTGAAAAAAGAATCTGTTGCATGTAATCACGGACGCGCTTCCGAAACATCCCGTCACTCGTCGGACTGAGCAAGATTCGCATCAGCGTCCGATTCTCATAGAGGAAGATCAAAAACGGAATGATTCGCCGGTACGGAGAGTCCTCCGTTTTGTTGATTAGGACAAAGGGAATCTCCCGTTCAAATGTCGCTTCGATCTTTTCAAAGATTTCATTCGTCATCCGTTCGAGCAATTCGTATTTATCGGCGTAATGGTGATAGAATGTCCCGCGATTGACTTCAGCGCGGTCCGTCAGTAACTTGATTGTCACGGCGTCAAAGCCGACTTCGTCGATCAGCTGAAGGAACGTCTCGCGTATTCTGCGGTCGGTTCGAATGATGCGTAAATCCTGTTTTTTCATCGAAATCGCCTCTTTCTTCAACAGTTTGTCAGGATATGTCGCTTAAGCAACAGATGGACTTCAATTGGTCATTGCTCCCAGTTTCTCTCCCTTTTATAATGAAATTAATCAACACGTTGTTCAATAATTATTTTATAAAAAGGAGGGAGAATACGATGGATTTACAACTACACGGTGTATCGAAATCGTTTCATCAACAGGACGTCCTCCAAAAAATTGATCTTTTGATTCCGTCTGGTGAGATTTGTGGCTTGCTTGGTCCGTCAGGTTCCGGTAAGACGACGTTGATTCGCTTGATGATCGGCGCGATTCAAGCAGATGCTGGGACGATTCAAGTCGGTAACACCTTGATGCCGAACTTTAAGATGTTATCAGAGATCGGTTTCATGCCACAAAACGATGCTTTGTACGAGGATTTATCTGGTCTTGCGAACCTACAGTTTTTCGGTTCCTTATACAACATGTCTCGTCAGAACTTAGCAAAACGAATCGAAGAAGTGTTGACGCTCGTCGATTTGACGAATGATCAAAAAAAGCTCGTCCGTCATTATTCCGGTGGGATGAAGAAACGATTGTCCCTTGCCATCTCAATCCTACATCGTCCAAGTATTCTATTTCTGGATGAGCCGACCGTCGGGATTGATCCCGTGTTACGCCGACAGATTTGGAATCAATTCCAAGCGATTCGTGCGAAAGGTACGACGATTGTCGTCTCGACCCACGTCATGGATGAAATCAATGAATGTGACCGGGCGGCATTGATCTATAACGGTCGAATCATCGCTTATGATCCGCTCGACCGTTTGCTTGCCCAGACGGAAAACGGAAAAGTTGAAGAACTATTCCTGCTCGCCGGAAAGGACGTGACGTGATGTGGCAACTCGCACGGCGGGTCATCCGTCAAACGTTGAACGATAAACGAAGCGTCGGACTGATTTTGCTTGCTCCATTGTTAATCTTCACCTTAATCTATTTCCTACTTGGAAACGATGACTACACACCTGTCGTCGCCATCAGTCAAGATGTACCGACTCCAGTCTCACAAGCGATCGAAAAACAGGATCTGTCGCTTAAAACGTATAACGGCAGTGATGCGGACGCCTATCTCAAAGATCATGAAACGGTCGACGTCGTCTTAGACATGGAAGACAGTCAGCTAGCGTTGAACCTCCGCGAACCTTCGACGAAAAGTTCCAAAGCACTACGCGAGATTCAAGCTGGACTTGCGTCACTGCAACCGACGATGCAACTCGAGACGAACTATCTGTACGGAGATGTTGATCAATCGACCTTTGATGCGCTTGGCTTCGTCTTTTTATCGCTGTTCTCATTCTTCTTCGTCTTTATCTTGTCAGCAATGGCACTCGTCAAGGAACGCAGTGGCGGCACGCTCGAGCGGTTGATGATGACACCGATTCGCCAAACCGACGTCATCTTCGGCTATACGCTCGGTTATAGCGTCTTCGCCTCGATCCAGGCGATTCTTGTCGTCCTGTACGCGACGACCGTTCTTGACTTACCGTCTGAAGGTTCGATCATCTGGGTCTTCCTGACGATGCTTGGACTTGCCGTCGTCGCGGTCTTGTTCGGGGCAACGATTTCGATCTTTGCCCAGTCTGAATTACAAGTCGTCCAGTTGATTCCTTTTACGATCATTCCGCAGATCTTCTTCTCCGGTTTGATTCCGCTCGATTTAATCCCGTACGGACTCGGTAACATCGGATATATCACACCGATTTTCTACGGAGCGAGTGCGATTAAAGAGGTACTCGTCTACGGTAACGGTTGGTCGAGCATCTGGCCGTACTGGCTCGGATTATTTCTCTACGGAGCCGCCTTATTCCTGTTGAACATGCTCGCTCTTAACAAGTATCGCGGACATCAAAAAAGACACGGCTGATTACACAAGCCGTGTCTGATTTTGCTTAAGCTGTTCAAGGAAAACAGTCCGTCGAGAAGGATCAAGTGTCTGTTCTGCCACGTCGGCATACCGAACGAGCTGATAGATCTCATACGGAACCGTGACCTCTAAACGTGTTAACCACTCCATCAGCGTCTCATGTGTCCGTCGCTGTTGCGCTGGAGCAAGTGACCGATTGAACGTGCGCACTGCTTCACGAATTTTTGAATCAAGAATACTGTCTTCTGATGAGGACTGGACTTCAGGCGTTAGCGTTAGCGATAGAGCGGTTCGTTTTGGTTGATGCCTTGGTGGAAATGACCACTGCATGCGGTTGAATCGTTGTCGACGATACAGATAGAAGATGATCACTAAAGCGACAATCCAAGGAGTCACACGAGCGATTTGATTGATCGCATCCGTCAAGAAACCTCGTCCAAGCTCAATCGGTTTTTTCTTTTTAGGTTCCTTCCGATATCCTTCGTGCCCGCTTTTTAAAGAATCCAGTTGTTTGATGATTTGCTCTTTTTTCGCATAGATGACCTTTTTAGTCGGTAAAATCGTACTCGGAACACGTACCCAGTTTCCTGTCGATTGATCAATCGGTGGATAGATCAATGCCTGATACGATAGTTTTACACCTACGACGCCTAAAAATAGTACTAGGCACGTCATGAAAGTCATTCCAATGATTCGACGTCTCATTTCATCCTGCACCTCCAAACCGACTTAAAATCCTTGACACAAGACCTTTTCCCATATGTTACCATGAAAGGAGGCGATTCAGATGAGTTACGAAAAAGTATTTCAAATGCCGATGCAGCAGCTGTATCAGGTATACCGTCAAAAAGTCGAGCGCAAGCAACGGACGCAAGACGAGCTTGATGACGTGCTGTTCTGGTTGACCGGACACACGCAATCAACTCTTGAACAAGCCATACAAACCCAAACTGTCGCAGCCTTTTTCGAGCACGCACCCGACCTGAACGAACGCCGATTTTTAGTCACTGGCGTCATCTGCGGGATTCGTGTGGAAAATCTAACGGATCCGCACATTCGTAACATCCGGATTCTCGACAAACTTGTCGATGAGTTGGCGAAAGGAAAATCGTTAGCTAAAATCTTACGATAAGGAGGAATGCTGATGTCTACTTTACTCAGTACACTGGCGATCCTCGTCATGGTGACCAGTGTGACCTATTTCATCGTCTATCAAGTCAAACGAAATAAAGGAACCCATCGTTCACCCGTCTATCGACTTGCTTTTAGTGGTCTGTTGGTCGGCTTGATGGTCAGTTATTTTTTGTTGACGTGAGTCGTGATTTTTAGTTTTTGATTTAAACAATAAAATCATTAATACAGTATTTGAAATAATGAAGGAGGTATACGATTGAAGATTCGAAAATGGATCCTTCCGCTTTTGCTACTCATCTGTCTTGCTTCACCGAATGCCGCAACAACATATGTGAAATGGACGGTCGCTCCGACGGGTCACTATCTCGAACGTCTTCAAGCGGCTGATATTCCTTATAAAGTCCAACAACAGACGCTTTACATTCAAGAAAAGAATTTGCGCCGCGTCACGTCGTGTTGTACATGACAACGATAAAAATCCCCCTCATTTCGCTGAAATGAGGGGGTTTTCTGGATCAATCACGATTTAGCGGATTGTTTTTAACGCCGTTGCCCACGGGATGACTTGATCGAGCATTTGGTTGACCGACGTTTCTTGAACGTCTGCCGCTTTTAAGTTCGATCCGTTCTCGAAATCAGTGAACAACGATAACGCCGGGTGCACCCGAACGTCGGCAATCAATAACTCTCCTAAGATGCCGCGCAAATGTTCAGCTGCCCGCGCTCCACCGACGGAACCATAAGAGACAATCCCTGCCGCTTTATTGTTCCATTCGACGCGTAGATAATCGAGCGCGTTCTTGAGTGACGCTGCGATGGAATGGTTGTATTCCTGGACGATGAAGACGAAGCCGTCTTGCGCTGCGACATCCTTCGACCAAGCAACAGCACCTGACGCATCCCCATCTTTTTCACCAAGGAGTGGTAATTTGTAATCGGCGATATCAAGAATCGTATAGTTTGCGTCCCCTCGTTGATCGGCGAGTTGTTTGACCCAGTTCCCGACTTGTGGGCTGAGGCGTCCTTCACGTGTTGATCCTAAGATGATCCCAATGTTTAATTTCTCCATCTCCATTTCCTCCTCTTGTTTAGATGCGGTTAATTACGTTATCGTAACGTTCTCTTAAAGGTATTCTTTTTCGATGTTGCGTGTGCTCCGGACCGTATCGATCGGACGAACCATTTGTTCGATCTGTGCGCGTTGTGGCTCGAGGAATGGTGGTAATGACAATTTCTCCCCGACCGTTTCGTATGGCTCATCACCCATGAAACCAGGACCATCCGTTGCCCACTCGAACAAGACACCGCGCGCGACGCGAGCATAAAGGGACTCGAAGAAGAACCGATCGACGTAGCCCGATGTGTTGAAGCGTAGCTGTTGCATCCGTTCAATCCATTCCTGTAAGGCAGCCGTATCTTCAACCCGGAAGGCGACGTGGTGGACTGTTCCGAATCCTTGACGTCCACTCGGCAGGACGACGTTATGCTCAACGATGACTTGGGCACCGTTTCCGCCCTCACCCATCTCGAACAAATGCAGTGAACCAGCTTGATCGACTTCGCGCATCAACATTGCTTGTTCGAGCACGGCTTTTAAGTTGTTAAATTCCGCGATCCGGATGTGAATTGGACCGAGTCCCGTGATCGCGAACTCGAGTGGCACCGGACCGTTTTGCCACGGTGTGCCGGACGCGACACCTTGATTGTGCTCGTCAGAAATCAACATATATTGTTGCTCATCGAAATCGACAAACGAGAGCGTCTTCTTGCCGAACTGTTCTTTGATGCCGCGGTGCTTGACGTCATATTTGTCAAACCGTTTAATCCAGTACTCGAGTGCGGCATCCGTTGGGACACGGAACGCCGTCTTGAAGATTTCATTCGTCCCGTGTGATCCTTTTTGGATACCAGGGAAATCAAAAAACGTCATATCCGTTCCGGCAGATCCTTTATCATCGGCGAAGAATAAGTGATACGTCTGAATGTCATCCTGATTGACGGTCTTTTTGACCAATCGCATCCCTAAGACATTGGTAAAGAAGTCATAGTTTTTCTCGGCACTGCTCGTAATCGCTGTAACGTGGTGGATACCTTTTAGTTCATTCATGAATAATCGCTCCTCTAATCGTTATTATCTCGAATTCGAGATATCAGTTCAAAAAAATTTATTTACCTTTTGCTTGATAACCGATTGTTTTGGCTGTCTCGATGAAAGCTTCAAGATCAGACGGGTCTATCCCTTGAAATACTTGATTAATCGCTTGCTCGTGCTCCGGAAAAATCGTTTCCATCAGTTGTTGCCCTTCAGAGGTCAGTTCCGCAAATGTCACGCGCCGATCTTCTGGACATGCTTTACGGAAGACATAATTCTTTTTTTCGAGCTTATCAATGACATAGGTGATGCTACTGCTCGTAATCAAGACTTTTTTCCCAATCAATTGAATCGGTTGCCTGCCCCTGTGAAACAGCAACTCAAGAACCGAAAAATCCGTCGGGTTCAGCCCCCACTGCGCAACGTCCTTCTTGATGACTTCATGTAACGCGTCGACTGCGCGCACCATGACCGTTAATGCTTTCAAGTTCGGGTTCGGTCGTGTCATTTCGTTCACCTCTTTTGTGTCTTTAATTCATATATCTTTAATTCGAGATAAATATACCATCTCAATTTTTGTTCGTCAACTGTTTTGATTCACTTTTAATCACGATGATGAACACAACGGATGTTCGAAGCGTTCATCATCATTTAAAACAAAGCACGTACCCTTCGCCTAATCGATAGTGATCGGTCTCAGATTGAATATACGCCGTATTGTCAGGTAATCCGATCGCATAATTCATTTGAGGCAGGTATTCCTGAAAACGAGCTGCTCGTTTTTCCTGATTCAAATGAGGACAGAGACAACCGCTCAGCCAGCCTTGCCCCGAATCCAGGCAATAGCCCGTTCCGCCCTCACTCGTTCGGATCCCGTATGTCATCGCATAGATTGCTCTAGCGCTGACACCGACGTACCATGCTGTGATTCGGTATACGGTCAAAGTTCCCCCTTGCTCATCGAGCTTTTCACGTCCTCGATCTCCCCCGTCATTTGCTCGATGCTTAGACGGGTCTCCTCCGTCATATCGTATACCCCGTGAACGAAACCGGTGTCGACAATCGAATCCAAGTCGATGGTTTACCAAAGACAGACGCGTCATCGAGAAAACGTTCTAAAGTTGCAACAGACTCCGTTTGCAACTTGACCATGAAGTTATAGCTACCCGTCAGTCGGTGACACTCGACGACTTCCGGATGCCCTTTGCAAAATTCAATCAAACCCGCACACCGCGTCTCTTCAAACATGACGATCGCGAGTAACCCTTGTGCGAGTGCTTCTGGATTAATGACAGCGCGAAATCCTTCGATGATTCCCGCGTCCTCCATTTTTCGGACCCGTTCGATGACGGCTGGAGCTGATAACCCGATTTGTCGCCCGAGTTCCGACCATGGGATTCGGGCATCGTTCTGCAATATCCGAACGATTTGTTGATCAATCTGGTCCATATTCCATCCTCCTTCTGATTCAAAACCACTTTCTTCAAATTAACATGGAATCAAAGGAAAATATAGCCTTTTACTTTGTTTTGCTGCTGTGTTCATCGAGTAGTATTTCTTATACTACTAATAGGAGGTGATACGCATGGAACCAACCTGTGTCCGGTGCCAAGAAACAATTGAAACGACGGTCTATCAATGTTCACATGCTTGTACGTTTTGCGAACCGTGTACAAAAACGCTCGATCATATTTGCCAAAACTGTGGGGAGCTGCTCGAACCCGCCACGCCAGTCACTACATAAAAAGACGGATGCCTCGGCACCCGTCTTTTGTCTATTCAGATCGTCTCTTGTGATTGCCGCTCGGCTAAGCGCCCTTTCGCTTGTTCTTGATGCGATCTGATCGCCGACTCGCCAAGTGCTTTTGCAAGCCCCCGGGTCGGAAGATTGACATACATCGACTCATAATTGCTGACTTCGAACGTCTCGTGAAAGATCCCGACCGCTTCTGATGTCCGTGCCTTCTGATTGAATCGTTTCCACGCCGTCAAATGGCGCGAACCATGGGCATATGCCATCAACTCTTCCGTTGAACGCCAATACTGGATCAACGTCAAGGAACGCCAACCGACAAGCGATTCATGCGAAATCAGTCCGACATCGTTCGCATAACACTCTTGCAGCATCGGTCCCATCGCTTGGACCGTCGGTAACCATTGTCGGACGGAGCGCAGGCGATTGATCCGTAACCCGATGATGAACACGACGACGTCTTTGTTCGGAGTCGCAATGATCCGTTTCATGTCAATTTCCTCCTTCAAGGGCCTCAAGGGAAGCGTCACACCAGTCGAGTAACGCACGTGTCTTCCGAATGCCATAATCAAGCGTCAGCAACCAATAAACGGCGTCGTTTGAGTCAGGATAAGAACGAATCATTGCATCAATTGCTTGATACGTCTCGAGCCGCTCTTCGAGCAAGCGTGCATGCTCCTGAATCTTCTACATCGTGACGTCTTTTGAAACATGGCGGGCAAAATAAAGCTTCAACAATAAGTCGTTTCGTTGCACTGGCAAATCAACGGATGGTTCAGCGACCCAACGCTCGAGCTCCACATGTCCGTTTTCCGTCAGGGCGAATTGTTTTCGTTCCCCATCCGTGACCTCTTCCACGATTAATCCTTCCGCTTCTAACCGTTTCAGCGTCGGATATACTTGTCCGAAGCTGATTTTCCAAAAGTGGTTCAAGCTCGTATCGATCGTATGCTTCATCTCATAACCAGACGTACATCCGCTCGCGAGAAGTCCGAGAATCGCATAACGGGTCATGTTTTCTTTTGGCATCGGTCCCTCCTATATCTAAAAGATACTATCTTTTAGATATAGTTCTCGTTCATTCAAAAGAAAAACTGGAAATTTACTGGTGAGAGCAGGATTTTGTGTCTGTGATTCGAATTCCTTGTTTACAGACTTAACTAAAAGGAGTTCTCACATGACATATGCTAAAGCCTCTATCTTCTTCAGTTTACTCGGCTTGTTCTTTGCTTATATGATTTTCCCACCGATTAACTGGCCATTCGGTCCAAACTCGATGATTACGATTCCGATCGGACTTGCCATTTATCTGTTCGGAATCGGTCTCGGGATCGTCGCCTTCAGACGACGGGAGCCCGGGATTCTTAAATATGTCAGTCTCGCCTGTGCCATTCCGCTCGGCGTGCTGCTACTACTCTTTCTCGGTTACATCTTCAGCGGTCAAATTTAATCGTCTTTCTATAGTTGTTCATGAGACGCTTTCTTGAGGGCATCGAATGTCAACCGGTGAATCGCTGGACTCGACGTCGCATCTAACCATTCGTTCGCCGCTCGCCCAGTATATTTTTCAAGAACTAACGCCAATACAAGTCCATGTGTCGCGACAACCACTTGTTGATTCGGATGCATGTCATGGAGCTTTTCGATGGCTGCTACAGCACGGTCAAGTGCCATGCGATTCGACTCTCCACCAACTTCTGCGTAATCGGCGTCTAAAAATGACTGTCTCAATACTTCCTCGAGTCTCTCAGTCGTTAATCGTTCATCGATTAGTTGAAAAAGTCGCTCTTGAAATGGAACCGTTATGACCTGCATGTTCCTCTGATTCGCAAGCGGACGAACGGAATCCATCGCCCGTCGCATCGGACTCGAACAAATAGCGTCAATCGGCATCGTTCTAAAAAACACCACTAGTTTCTGTGCTTGCTGTTGACCTGCATCGGTTAAACCTCGTTCACGATCACTCCCCGTTTTGAGCGATTCACAATGTCGGACGAAATAAATCGTTGTCATTGCAATTTGACCCAATTTCCTTCGGATATCACTTCGACGTTTGAACCGATGACACGGATCGCTGTCGCGTCGTCGATCGCGTACGCTGGATTCGTCAGCCTCTTTGACCACTCTTTTGCTGTTTGCATGTGATTGTCTGGTAACTGCGGGTGATCGAGATGCGGGAAGATCGAAAAATCAACGAGACCGAGTGTTGCGTCCGATTGCTCCGGGGTCTTCTGCCATTCGACGAACTCCGTTCCGATACGGGGAGTGAGCACCATGCTACCGGCACTCATCCCGACATAAACACCGGTCAGTTGCAGTAATAGTCGATCAAAGCCCGATTCGACGAACCAGTGATGGAGAAATAGCGGATCCCCACCATTGACGAGGATGACATCCGCTTGTTCGACCGCTGGTTGCCAAATTGCTGGATCAACCACTGAAACCGCTGATAATTCCAACAGACCGACTGACTTCCATCCTACATCGACCATTGGTGCCTCATCTTTTCCTTGAATGAAGTTGACAGCGAGGTCCATCCCCCTTTTTAGTGCGTAAGACGCTGTCGTGATTGCAATGGCATGACATTCTTCAATCGGTTTTCCGAGCATCTCCAGTAACGCTTGATGAATCGATGCATTTTGTACCCCACCTGAAGTTAAGAGATACTTCATCATGACACCTCCTGTTCTTTGCTTCAGTTTACAATATTTAAGCGTTTTTGATATGCTTACTTTTATTAACAAATCACTTTTTAAGGAACTTTTATCCAATTTTATTCGTATAAAAATAGACAGCATCATATTTTTATGAACGGGAGGCACATATGTACTCGATTCCTAGCTACTTCATACTTTACTTAAAAATCATGCTGACGGATAAGATTCCGGTCTTTTGGTCGTTGATCTTCCCGTTGATTCTCGCGTTCGTCTTCGGGTCACGACTCGATTTCACAGAGAGCAGTTTCCTCTCATTCCTCGCGCTCTTTTGGGGTTATATCTTACTTTCGATTTATGTCAACGGCATCGGTCTCCAACTTGCTCGGATGCGGGAACATGGTTTGATGAAGACGTATATCATGATTTCCGGTAATAAGATTGGTTGTATTCTCGCACTCGTTCTCGTTCGGCTCGTATTTGCAGCCGTTAGTTTAACGGTCTTTACGACGATTCTGATGCTTGTGTTCGGCTTCTTCTCACCTTTAACGTTGTTACTCGCTTATCTCGTCTTGGTGCTCAGCATCCCGCTTGCTTTTGCAAGCATCGCCTTGACGATGCTTCCGGCTAAGATTTCGAGTATGTCGACATTAATCAACATCGTCATGTATCCTCTGTTCTTGTTCGCGAATAGCCAACCGGATCGCTGGTACAGTTACTTGAATCCTTTTTATGTCATGAAAACACTTGGTCTTGCCGTCTCTGAGCACGTTACGGGAGCATCGTTCCTTATCTTGACCGTCGTACTCGTCGTTTATCTGTTACTTGGTCTATTCTCTGTCAAACGTTTTAATCTCATGTCATTACTGACCCGATAGGAGGATTCAGATGCACGTTCAACACGTACGCTTCAACTATCCGAAATCACCTGATCTGTTACACGATGTCTCCTTTTCGCTTGTTCCCGGGAAACTGAACGTCTTGATCGGGATGAACGGTGCCGGGAAAACGACACTGTTTGATTGCATGACCGGCGCCTTACCGATCACGTCCGGAGAACTGGACTTACCCGATATCTCGGACATTCTCTATTTGACGCAATTCATCTATTACTCGGATGAATTAAAGGGCAAGGATGTCGCCGTCTTCGTCGGTCGGCTCGCTCGTTTGAAAGCATATCGCAAGCAAGAGACGTATACGCGTCATCTGAAACAGCCACGAGAGCTCGATCTATTCGCTCATCTATGGGAGATGAAAATCGGTAAGATGTCCGCTGGTGAAAAGAAATGGTTGTTCGTCACCCTGTTGACGACAGTACCGCGTTCGCTCTACATTTTTGACGAGCCGACAAGTGGCGTTGATCCGGCAACACGACTTCATATCATGCGACGCTTCGAGCAGATGACAGCAAACGGTCAAACGTGCCTCTTCTCGACACATCAATTACATGATCTATTGCATACCGATGCCCATGTCATCTTCCTTCATCAAGGTCGTATTTTGTACGAAGGCGACTTCAAGGATTGGTTGAACCGATTTGAGACGACAGATCCGGACGTCGCGTTCGTCCAAATGCTTGAACTAGCAGGGTAACGTTAACCACCTCTCTTTTGGAGGTGGTTTTTTTGTAATATTTGAAATGTAGGTTTTCGAAAAACATGTACAGGATATACACATTATAAGAAAGGAGGACGTCCGATGAACTTCATTTCCGGTCAAGCATTTATCACGATGATGGATTCACTTTTCAACGAAGAGGAATGGAATCGACACGTCTTATACATCACTGCGAATTCAGCAGCTATCCACTTACAAAAACGATCTACCACCATTCTCTCGCAGCCTTTGGAATGTCAGATTTCGTTTCTCGTGCATTTACCAACGCTAGAAAAACGACTGATCGTCAAAACGAATCAACAGGAGACGCATCAATTTTTCTTTGATCCAATGGCTTCCATCGATTGTATGTGCTCTAGTTTAATGCCGTGGACGAATCCAGGGCGATTCAATGAGGAGGAAAACGTTCATGTCCACCAACACTCTTGAACAACGCATCAATGCCGTCCTCGATTGTTTGGCGGCCGCAAAGGACTACCAACGTATCGCCGGAAGGCATGATGTGTCGTATCAACAATTGTATAACTGGGTCCGGCGCTATGAGAGCGGTGGTATTCCTGCCCTGACGGATCGCCGTGGTCGGAAGTTACGAAGCGAATGATTTACTTCGACTCAGCATACGCCTTGAACCGATCAAGGATCGCCTGCCAGCCCGCTTGTTGCATTTCAGGCGGGTTGATTGTTTCGGCATCAAACGATTCGACGACTTCGGTCTGTTCCCCGTTCCGAGAGAAGTCGATCGTCACCTGACGACCATCCTCGAGGACATACGCAATGCGTTCGTAGGGAACAATTGTCTCGTATGTACCCGTGAAATCAAATCCCATGCTACCGTCTTTTGCTTCCATTCGATTCGTGAATTGACCACCGACCGTCAAATCATTTGTTGACGCCGTCGTATGCCAATCGTCAGACGCTGCGTTCCAGCATTTGATGTCTTCTGGTGCGTTCCAGATCTCCCACACGGTCTCGACCGGACGGTCAATCACAGCTTGAATCGTCAGTTTCGTCATCTTTCTTCCTCCTTACTAATTGAAGTTCCCTCCCTATTTCGAGGACGATTAAATGAATTCCTTGTTATTTTCGATTAATTCAGGTGTTAATTTGAACGCTTTGTTTTCCATACCATGAACAATAGAATCGCCGGAATGAGACAGATGATTGCATCGGTAACGGTCGGCAGTCGTAACGCCGGACTGGTTAAAAACCGAACGCCTTCCACTGTCCAAATCGTTAACATACAGGCGGTCAATGCTGCAAGCCGCCAGCGTCTCGGAATCCGAATCCAGTAAGCGAGGAGGCGCTCCGATAACTTCATCTTCCTTCCACCTTTCGGACCGCTTTCAGAAAGCTTTGTTCCGTTTTATAGGAGGCGTCGCGCCACATGAAACGTTTTGTATGCTTGAACGTATTTTTTTCAAACTGATTTCCCGAACTCGTCTTGAAGTAATGGGCGACACTTAACGAACCATCGAATGTGTTCCCGATGATCGTGTTGTCATGGACATCATGCTGGACGAGCAATTGACCACCCTCGAGCCCTTTCGTATCATTCCCGATCAGCTGATTTTGCTCGATCCGGACACGTTTTGTACCGCCTCGCTTCGTGTCATACCCACCGATCGCAATTCCGGTGTAGACATTTTGCCGTACATCATTCTGGCGGACGATGACATCTTCTGCGTATCGTCCGGCATGTTCACTCGTCACTTCAATCCCGATATCACTCGCTTCGACAAGATTTTTCTCAATCGTCAAATTCTTCCCACCATCGACATAGATACCGGCTGCGCTGTATTCCTTCCCGTAAGCAGGATTGCCGTAGCTCGACGTCCGGTAGACACGATTTTCCGACACGACGCCCTCACGGACGTAGTCGTCTTTTTTCGACTGAGCAATCCCTTCGTGTCCGATCAAATCAATACCGATGTTGTCGTTATCCCGTACGACGTTCTTCGTCACCCGGAAATGTTTGACGTTCCCGTTTAAGACGAGGGCTTCACTGAAACCGAGACGATTCTGCTCGACTCGGTTGCCGGTGATCGTCAGGTGACGAATCGCTCTCGTTCCGTAGACAGCGATGCCGTGTGCATTTCCGTCTTTCGCGAGCGTCTTGATCTGGCGAACCGTATTGTTCTTCAACGTGATGTGTGATCCTGATCCCGTGACCAAAATGCCGATCGGTGTCGCGTCCGACCGTTTCGACTGAACGGCTTCGATCGTCAGTCCTTGGATTGTCACATATGTTCGATTTTTCACCTGAACGATCGGTAAGGTTGCGTCCCGATCTTTGATATTTTTCCCGCTTAACGTGACCTGCTCGTCTTGATAGTTTCGGAAGGTGATCGGGCGTTCTTTCGTTCCGTTCTGTCTAACGTTCAGCTTCTCGTGATACGTTCCTTTTCGCAAATAGACCGTCGTACCGGCAGTCGCTTTTTGTGTCGCCTGTCGAATCGTTTTAAACGGATGCTTCAACGTGCCAGTATTTTTATCACTGCCGTTCGGTGCGACGTATAACGATTTTGCCGTCGATTCGGCCTCTTCACTTGTCGAGGCACAACCGACGAGCAGGACGGTTGCTAATAACCATTTGCCTTTCATGATTTCCTCCTTTATTTAGCAAGAACATTTTTGGTATAATCTAGGTATCATTTCTAATTTTTTGAATATTTTATTTTTTCTCGATTCACTATGACTTTGGAAAAGAGGAACACGTCATGAAATACGCGCTCTTATTCACTCTACCCTTCTTGCTTGCTGGTTGCACAACGGAAGCAACCGTCCTTCCTAAAGAGACCGTCAAGATCAAGAAGTCGTACTTTTCGATCACATCTTCTACCGCGAAAGACGAGTCGCAGCAATAGCGGACATTTTTCTTAACTGGTACACTCGATCGCCCGCTCGAGCTCAAAGCGGTCCAATTTGACGATACAGAACCACCAGAGGTGCTGATCGACAAATCGATTCCTGCCGGTACATATGATCGCACACCGTTCCAGTTGACGTATGATTTGAACCTGCTCAACGATTCGCATGCCTTCACCTATTCGCTTGATACGAAGAATGGTATTCCTGAGACGAAAACGGTCTATACCTTACCTCAAAATGTCCAGACTGACAGCGGTCAATTCAATGATCAGAAACAGACGAATGCTTTGTTCTACCCCTTACTCCTCAAACGCTATACGACAGGAGAATCGATCATCGGTCGCTCGATTGACACGTTATCCTCTCCTCACCTAAAGGTCAGAAAACAAGAAGGCGCAATTTTGATCTATTTGATGAAATCACGATAAGGAGAACGGCGGACCGAGAAAAAGTCCGCCGTTTTTTTAGTCCGCTATGACATGCGACATGTCAGCTTCTAATCGAATCACGGCTTCCCCATCCCTGTATTCGACGATCGTCAAACTCGTTCCATGAATGAACGGCGGATCCCATAATGTCGCGAACGGCTTACGTTGAAGATATGTCAGCAAGATGTTAAGGAAGATGCCGTGGGTGACGATTAAGATGTTTTCGTCTTCTTCATGGTCTGCCAGTCGTTCCAAAAACGATAGGATGCGCTCGCGGACCGCGTCAAAGGATTCTCCACTCTCCGGTATGTAGGTATGCGGCGTTTGCCAAAATGCAGCATGAGCAAGCGGATGCGCGACTTCAATTTCCGCCGCCGTCCGTCCTTCCCAGGTTCCCATGTGCATTTCACGTAATCGATCGTCGATAGTGACCGGAATCGCTGGATCGAGATCCATCATTCGAACTGTTTCTCGGACGCGACCAATCGGACTGATATAGAGATGATCCAGATGAATTTCACGTAAGCGGTGACCAAGGTCCCGCGCATTTTGCCTGCCCTTTGCTGTCAGAGGAGAGTCTTCCCAGCCTTGCATTCGTTTTTCTAAGTTCCATTCCGTCTCGCCATGACGCGTAATGTAAAGTGTTGGCATCTGTTCCATCCTTTCGATTTCTAGTTTCTTTCAAAAGTGTATCAAACTATGGCTGTTTTTTCCTGTACCTAAAGAAAACAAATCCAAAAGAGAAATCCACCAATCCGTTCGGTATGATGAAGATGGACCTAAAGGAGGAATTCGATGAATCGTCAACAAATGATTGACCTTGCCGAACAGATTCGCTCGGGAGAGGAACGTCCTAAAGTCACACCCCCTCAACCACCGCAAGCTATAACGAGTACGTTACAGGTGCCGACATCGATCGGCGATGTCCGAGTATTGCTGCACTCGCCGATCGATGCAGCAGACATATTACCTGGATTCATCAGTTTCCATGGTGGCGGTTTCATCACCGGAACGCCAGAGATGGACAAACCATGGAATCTGTTTCTTGCTGAGACCGTCAACTGTCATGTTTTTAATATCGAGTACCCATTAGCACCGGAGCATCCGTTTCCTGTTCCGGTCCACGTCACCTTCGAAGTCGTTCAATGGATTTTCCAACATGCTGAGACGCTACACCTCGATGCTGCGCGCATCGCGATCGGGGGACATAGTGCTGGTGGGAACCTCGCTACTGCCATATCGTTATGGAACGCCGAGCAGACACATCCGGTTCCGCTCATTGCTCAAATCCTTGACTACCCTCTACTCGATCTCGCAACGGACCCAGCGGACAAACCGTTTTTTAAAGAAGCCATACCTACTGAGCAGGCACGTCAGTTCAATGCGATGTACATCGCTCGCGCGGAAGATGCGTATCATCACCTTGCTTCGCCACTCTATGCGGCTCAACTTGAAGCACTACCGCGAACACTCATTTTGACGGCTGAGCACGACTCACTGGCGCAGGAAGCTCAGCAGTATGCTAAACGACTTCAAGCAGCAGGTGTTCACGTCGAACACCAGGAATTTGCCGGACAACCCCATGCCTTTACGCATCACGGTGACGCAAACGTAGCGCTTCAGGCTTGGCAACGGATTGCTGATTTTCTTAGACATGTCTTTCAGTCTGCTAAACGTTCGTAACGTTGCATCACAAATTCATGAAAAACAACAGTCCCTCACTCCATCGAGTAAGGGACTGTTCGTATTATCGTCATTCTTTTTTGTCGTCTTCTTTCCACCACAGCGCATCTTCCGGATTTTTTGCGACTTCATGTACTTCCTGTTCCGAAGCAACCGTCGGATGTGATCCTTTGAGCGCCTTACCTGCTGTGTTCTCAAAGAAAAAGAAGAATGTGATGAAGCCAATGACGCTGACGGCTGTCAGGTAATAGGCTGGAGCGAGTGGATCTTCTGTCGTGTGCACAAGCCAGGTCGAGACGAGTGGGGTCGTCCCACCAAAGATCGACACTGCGATATTAAAGGTAACGGAAAGCGTCCGGTACCGCACATCTGAATAAAAAATACTTGGCAACAGACTTGGCATTGTTCCCTCGAAAATTGACAAAAAGAAACCAATAATGAAGATCCCGATGCCGACGAATAACAACCAGTCTTGCCCGATTAGGAAGAATGAGAGGATTGATGTTAAGGCTAACCCCGTCAATCCAAGCAGTACCAATCGTCGATTGCCGCGCCGATCGCTCAAGCGACCGAACGAGAAAGCAAGCGGAATCATAATGATCATGACACCGGTGATTAACATCGTACTCGTTGCACTCGGTAGACCGATGATTTCATCCAGATAAGACGGCATATAGGATAACAACATATAGTTCGTGATGTTATAGAAAGCAACGGCGATAAAGCAGACGATGATGTCTTTCCGGTGTTCTTGGATGATCGTCCGAAACGTCGCTTGTTCCTGTTCACTCTCATCGATCTCATTCTCGAAAATCGGTGACTCATCCAAGTGTCGCCGAAGATAAAGACCAAATAATCCGAGTGGTGCGCCTAAGATGAAGGGAATACGCCATCCCCAAGATGACATTTGATCGTCTGATAGAGAGACGAACAAGATCGTCGCTAACACGGAAGCAAGAATATACCCGGCTAACGTTCCGATTTCAAGACCACTACCGTACGCGCTCCGGTGTTTATCGGGTGAAGACTCGGCGATATAGACCATCGCACCAGCATATTCACCACCAGTCGAAAAGCCTTGCAAGATCCTTGCCAACAGTAAAAGAATCGGTGCCCAGACACCGATTTGATCGTAGGTCGGCAGCAGACCAATTAACAAAGTCGAAAATGCCATCATGACGATCGTCGTCGTCAAGACGACTTTTCGTCCTAGACGGTCGCCCATTCGTCCAAAGATCAATCCGCCGAGTGGTCGCATCAAAAAGGCGATCGCAAACGTCGCAAACGTAAAGACCAGCTTCAGTTCATCATTTTCTACACCACTAAAGAAATTTTGACTGATAATGACGGCGAGGTAGGAGTACAACCCAAAATCAAACCACTCCATCGCATTGCCGATTCCGGTCGCATAGACACTCTTTTTCGTTTGCGCCGGATCAACGACATTGACATGTTCCCTTCTGAATCGCATGAAGTTCTCACTTCCTTTTCAATGAATGCGTTACGATTAACATCTCACCTCACCTGTACGACCATCGATCGCTTTCATTATTTTCAACATATGATTGCATGAATAAGATTCCCGCTATGCTTCACAGATAAACGCTCCTCGACCTCAACCATGTACAATTTCCAACTGGGTCATAAAAATAAAAAAAGATCCCCCATGGCGGATCTAAAAGTCATCGGATAGCTTCGAAATCGGACTGTCTGGAGATGCCGTGATGAGTCGAAGCAGAACTTTTTCTGGTCGATCACTGATGAGCCAGATGACGGAGGTCCCGTTTCGATAGGCAAGATTAAGTTGTTTCCCTTGCTTTTGAATATGTACTTTCAACCCATTGATAGTGCGTGTTCGTTCTCCGAATCGAGCTGGAATACGCTCATTTTCCAGTCGAGTCTCAATCACTGTATAATGACGATTCGTTACAAGTTTCGTCGCCATTTTTTTCTTATTCCCTTCCCACGATAGACTCCCTGCGATCGTCTCACCTTTCGTGGATTGATCTCGAATGAGTTCCATCGAACTGCTTAATATCCAGTTCGACTTCTTTTCATAAATCATCAGCGTATCGTATCGTCCTTCGATGATGCTTGCTAGCAGTAGACTATAGTCGCCGAATCGCGCGTTCACTCGGAAATCGTCTTGCTTTAACGTATAGGTGGACTTGTCACTCAAGTCATACTTAAATTGATGCTCGGCCGTCTCTGCAGCAGTCGGATAGGATCCACCATCGAACAAACTCGTGCCATCCACTTGAACTTTTTCTTTCACCTCGACATTTTTTTCCGGTGCGCATCCGCTGATAAAAAGAAGTCCTAACACGAAAAGAGTGATTTGCTTTTTAGGTTTGAGTCGTTTCATGGCATAAGCTCCTTCCTGTTTCATATACAAATATGTAGGCCTGTATTGTCTTGCCATCTTTTTTCGATCATCCGTCGCTGAAAAATCAAATGACGCGCGGTACCGATTTGAAAATGGGGTGTCGGGCGAATGATTCGATCCGTAAAGTCATCTGCCCCGTATGGAAGATAGAGTTCAAAGTCTGGTCGTCTCGTCACGCCGATTGGCGTGACGGTTTCAGGAAACTGTGCGATTGCATCTTGCGCTGATGCGTAAGGTGGCAAATCATTCACGAGATGCATCCGTGCTTGATTCTTGACGGACCACGGTAAATCTATCCATTCACATAATTGCCGCTCATGTCTTTTTTCCGTCGCTTCAGAAATATCCGATGGGTCAAAATAGACGATATCGATGTCCGACTGTGCGTTTTGATCAATGCCCCAAATCTTCGAACGAAGGACACCGGCACAAATCCACCAATCCGGTAAATCGAGTCGTTCTAAGATCTCTAGCATTTGTTGTAATTCATCGTCTTCTCGTAATCGTCGTTCGATATCCACTAGATTCATGCATTTAACCTCCGAATCCACTTCCTAAATGATGATTCTTTCTTCAGTTTACCTCAATTCATCGATTAGGAAATCATTTCCTGCTTTTTATTGAGAACGATTAAACAAACAGCTCGTTCTCAACGTATCTATCCATACGTTCGAACGAGCTGTTCTTAAATGCGGATCAACACGATACCTCCAAGCATGACAAGCAGACTGACGATCTGCACACCCGTGACCGGTTGTTTTTTTGCACCGAACCAACCGAAGCGGTCAATTAATAAGCTTCCGGTCAGTAACCCGATCGTGACGATGACGACGGCGAGTCCCGTACCAACGAGCGGAACGATGAACGCATTGCCGGCAACGAACAATGCACCAATCAATCCCCCAATCCAAATCCACGCGGGAAGTGGTTGGGTGCGATCCATTTGCCACTTTGTTCGTAGGATCAGATTTAGCAGCAGTAAGGTAACCGTTCCGATGACGAATGAGATTAATGCCCCTTTCACAGCTGACCCGAGAACACTTCCGAGATGGCCATTGATGGCCGTTTGAGCTGCGCTCATCATTCCCGTAACAATTCCGAGAATACGCCAAACGAGTAACGAGTTCTCTCGTGACTCCACATGTTGCTTCCGTCGTCGTGCCAAATAGTCACCGAGCGCGACCGTCCCAACGACGCCGAACAAAACAAGAATTGCTCCGATGATACGTGTCAGCGAGAGTGTAGTAACGTTCGCTTCAAACAATCCGAAATGATCGATCAACAGTCCCATGATGACTTGACCGAAAATCGGCATGATGACCGTTTGGACGCCTCCGAGTCGCGGAAACAACAAGATGTTCCCGGTCAAATAGATGACACCGAGTACCCCTCCAGCCCAGATCCAGTACGGTTCATCGGCAACAGCCGTGAGACCTGTGAGATTGCCATCGACAAGCAGCACGAGAAGTAGTAAGAATAGTGAGCCAATCGAAAAGGAAATCAGCGAAGCGAGGAATGGCGAACCGACGACGCCCCGCAATCGCGTATTGACACTCGTTTGAACCGGTACGAGCAAACCGATGATAAATCCAATGATGATTGCAAGCATACGAGGACCTCCTTATTCATGTGCCCTTTCATCATACGGCAGTCTCGCACGCTGAAGCGACCGGAATGCTCAAAAAGGAGCCGGTTCAACGACCGGCTCCACGAATTAAATCTTTTTCCACGACTTCGGATGCGTCCGCAATTCCTTCTTCGTCGGATGCTCGACATCGAGACGTTTTCCGTTTCGTTCAAGTAGCATATCTGATACGAGCAAAGCGATAGCAAACACGACGTAGACGGCAAAACTTAGGAAAAATGGTAAATCGAATACGATTAGTATTGGAAAGAATAATCCCATTAAAATGACAAACAGAAAATCCGTTACATACTGCCATTGAATGATTTTCTTCATCTGTGGTTCTATCGTTAAAGCCATATCACGTTCGACTTCTTGCGAGTGGATCCGCGCAATCCAGACTAGTGCTACAAATAATAAAAATAGTGGCCAGTACATGTCCCGATTGGCGACGACCAACAGGATGCTAAAGCCGTACAGTAACGAGCTGTACAAACGTGGTTTAGCGAGTTGACGTTTTTCTTCTTGAATGAACGCGATACGTTCGGCTTTCGTTTTCATTTAAATCCCCCAACTGATTCAACGTACCTGTTTAATCTGATCGAACGGTTCGTGATCGACCAATGTATTCGACCTTATTCTGAAATACGCGGTACATCCGGTATTCTCCAGTCGGTGCCGATTTCAATTGAACGGCAATCTGGTGACGTCGTGATTTTGATGATTCGGACGCTACGAAATAAGGTTTGACTGACGCGATATTGTCGCGCCCGAACTGCTTCGTCACGTGCCGAACGACTTGCACTTCAACAATCTGCTCATAGGTTGCATCCCGTTCATCTGCGATCATCCACCAACCAACACCGCCAATCACTACAAGTAATAAAATCGCCCCGATCGTTTTTCGCATTTCGATCCCCCCGGTTCACTTGCCCATACTTACTGTTTCAATTCGTGAACGAGGTTTTCCTGCTTCCGTCGGGTGACGAACCAAGCGATGGCTAGGACAAGCACCACCAAACCGGCAATCGTTCCAGCAATCGTCGGGACGTTGAGATAGAATGATCCTGTATCATCAATCCGTGTCACGAAGATTGTCGCACCAAGACCACTAATCAGTCCAAAGATGATGCCGCTCCCAATGAACAAGAGCATTTGAATGAGTGTCAATTGACGCAGCCTGTTTCGAGTCAGCGCAATCGTTCGTAGCAAGGCATACTCGCCTCGTTTTCCACTCACGAAACTGAGTAAGGCGTTTGCAAGTCCGAACCAGACGGATCCACTCATGACGACAAGCGCAATGATGAAGACGAACCAACGTTCCGTCGTTTGTTGCTCCGCATCATGAAGCGCGTCAGATAGTCGATTCATTTGCAATGTCGGATAACTTTGCGTGATCTCTGATAATTTTTTTGTCACTTGCGCCTTCTTTAACTCGGATGGAACGTCGATAAAGACATTCAAGATGTGATCGCTTGGTTGCCGTAGCTCCTCATTCCGCCAATCCACGAGGATGTCTGGTGCTATCTTCTTTTCGATTCCAACGATTCGGAATTGACCGAGCGAAACGCTTCGCTCTTGTTCCCCATCCCATCGGCCGAGCGGCAACGTATCGCCTTTTTGGAGACTGTGTTTTTTAGCGAAGGTACGTGAGATGATGATTCCGTCTGTGTCACTCGTCTGTTCTCCCTCTAAGACGTCAAGACGACGATAGTCCGTCACTTCGTACTCGATTGAGACATCTTCCTGAAGCAACTGGTATTCAAAGGAGCTTCGAGACGATAGGAAGGTCGCTTTTGCGCCAGGTAACTCGGTTTCAATCCGTCGAATCAATTGTAGCGGGTCTCCTTGCGATCCTTCATCTAAACGACTCTTTAAGACGACCTCCGTCGGATATTGGCTGATGATGTACTTCCGCTCGTTTTGTTGCACCGTCTCAAGGAACGTCGAGCCGATGACGACGATGATCATCAAGACTTGAACGATCAGCATCAACCAGGCATTTTTCCGAAGTTGCGGCAACACGCCCCGGAAGGCGACGAAACTCGTCGGTCCCGCTAACCGACGAACAATCGGTTCCGCTCGATGGAGCACTCCCTTCAAGAGCAGTGGCGTCGCAAGATACATCGTCAGTAAAAAGGCGATGGTTGCACAGATCCAGGTCATCGCCCGCGCCCCTTCTGTGCTTGCGATCACTTCTGCGAATAAGATCAAGCTAGCAGTCAACCCACTACTAGCAAGGACGAGACGTTTTCGTCGTGTTGGTCGTGACGCTGTTTTTAGATTTTCTCGTAAGACGTGGAGCGGTAAGACATCCCGTTTTCGGTAAGCAGTGCTCGCGAGCAACAGCAGAATTAACAAGGCACTACCGAACGTTACGAGCATCAAGAACGCTCCCTGTTCAATCATGAGGGAGACAATCATCTTACCCTCTGTCGGCCATACGAGTTGACCAAGTAACGGTAAGCAAATACTCCCTAGAATCGTAAGCATCATTCCGGCTAAGACAATCAACCCAGATTGAACGAAGAACAGCTGGAACAGTTGTCGTGTTGTCGCTCCAAGCGTCCGCATGATCGCAAATTGGACAGCATGTTTACGTAAATACAAGTCGAAGTTCGCCATCAAGATGAAGCCGGAGACGACAAGGATTAGCAATGATAAGATTCCAATATAGCCATTCATCGCTGGAGAGAGTGCTTGTCCTTCTGAAAGCTCAACGCGGAGCTTCGGATTCGATTGGACGAGCGTATCGGCATAGCGTACGACATCCTTCCCTTCTTTCATATCGAGCAAAATTGCTTTGGTTTCGCTTATGTGATGTTTTTGCAAATCAGCATATGAAAGCAGGACTTGATCTTGCGCGTTCTTTGATGTTTTGGTGTCCGGTAGAATCTCGCGAATCTGATACGTTTCTTCTCCGACGCGAAGCGTTTGCCCGACACTACGATCAAGCGAAGTCGCGAGTCGAGCTGACATGATCGCTTCTCCCTGTTTCAACTCGTTCGTGAAATGATACCGACTTTTCGTCAGGGCATCCGAATGAACTCCTATCGTCTCCACGTCGGCCATTGTTTGACCAGCGACGCGCGCTGTCGTCTGTAAGATCGACTCTGCTCTCAAGACATCGTGATCCTTTTTAAGTTGCTCAAACACGGACTGATCCTTCCGCTCGTCTTCAGGTGTATATTTGACCGTCAGATCGACTTGACCATATCTTTGTACACGATCTGTCTCGATTGCGGCTTGATTATGTAGTAAAAAAATGACCATCGTTAAGACGAGACCGATCGAAATCATGACGCTTCCGATTGAGGTCACTAAAATCATCGGACTTTTACGGTACAGTCGGTGGGAAAGACGGAAGAGATGTTGTCGTTTCATACAGCCCCCACGAACTGCTCGTATGTCTCTAAGATCGGTGCCACATCACCGGTCGACAGCTGATCGGCAACGATCTGTCCATCATGGAAATACAGCACACGTTTCGCATGAGCAGCTACGGTCGCATCATGGGTCACGAGCAAGATACTCGTTTGTTGTTCGCGATTGAGTTCTTGAAGCAATTGCATGATTTCAGCAGATGTCTTGAAATCGAGGTTCCCCGTCGGCTCATCCGCTAAGATGATCGGTGGTCGACTGATCAAGGCACGTGCAATCGCGACACGTTGTTGTTGTCCACCCGACAGCTCTTGCGGTCGATGATTGTTCCACTTCGTCAGTCCGACTCGTTTGAGCCAAGTCTCTACCTCTTGGTTGATCGTTTTGTCATCCATCCCCTTCAACATCAATGGTAAGGCGATGTTCTCCTGGACCGTCAAGTCATCGAGTAAATGAAACGATTGAAAGATGAACCCGATGTGTTGCTGACGGTATAACGTCGCAGCAGGTTCAGTGAAGATGTCGCGTTGCCGTTTTTCTTTTAAGGTCAACGTTCCACCGGTTGGCGCGTCAAGCGCTCCCAGGATATTCAACAGTGTACTTTTCCCGGAGCCACTCGTGCCCATGATGGCGATGAACCCTCCTTCCTCTAACGTAAAGCTGACTTGCTTCAATGCATGAATCGTCTCCGTACCACGTATGTAGGTTTTTGATAACCGTTCGACTTCTAATAAAGCTGACACGCAAATCCCTCCTTAATTATTCCGTCTTTATCATAACCATAATAAGGATTTTTTAGAAGTAAATGCAAAAAAAATCCTCATCTAAACGATGAGGATTTACTGGTTATTGTCGGACATATTTCAATGGAATCAAATCCGCAATCCGGACTTTCGTCAATTGATCGTCGATCGTTAAGAGGACAAATGCGTCCGGTGCATAGTCGGAAATCAATTCGCGACACATACCGCACGGACTGACGACATGAATCGTTCGGTCCGTCTCATCCGAATAGGGATGTCGAACTGCGACGATCGTTTCAAAATCTGTCAATCCATCCGTGATGGCGGAACCGATTGTGATGGCTTCCGCGCACACCGTCACTCGTCCGATATAGGCTTCGACGTGAACGCCCACTTTCGTCGCGCCATCTTTTGTCCGCAACGCAGCTGCGACGTGATGTTTATCGTCAGCGTAACGGCTTTGAATCGTTTCGGTTGCTAGTTCGACCAGTTGCAGGTCGGCTTCAGTAATCGGATAAGTCTGCATAACGTGCTCCTTACGTGTCTTTTTTCTTATAGGTCAAACCGATGAATTGTGCTTTTTCATTGAATAGTCGACGGTAGGATAGAAAACCAACGAGGACCGATGCCATCGCCGCCGTCGTCAAGATCAGGAATAGAATCAATAGTTGATAAAGGACCGCTTCCATTGGATCCGCGCCACCGATGATCAACCCACTCATCATCCCTGGCAATTGGACGAGGCCCATCGTTTTTTGCGCTTCAATCGTTGGAATCATACTTGTCCGGATCGCGCCTTTTAAGCTCGTATCAATCGCTGTCTTCGCATCTCCACCAAGCGAAAGAATCAGTTCGATGACCTCGTCGCTTCGTTCGACCTCGTCCTTGAACTTATTAAGAAACAACAAGGACAAGATCATACAGTTCCCAATGACCATCCCGCTGATCGGAATGACTTGCTGAGCTTCAAACGGAATGATTTGTAATCCAAGCAAAATGCCCATCGTCAATGCTTCGACCGCAATCAATGTCAACAAGATGATCCACTGGATCCCGGGAATCCCGTCCCCTTTACGGATGACGTTCAGTGTCGCTGCACCGATCATCAACAGAATCATGAGTAACATGAAAATTGGACTGCCGCTTTCAAAGACGAACGTCAAAATATAACCGATGATCAAGAGTTGGACGATTGATCGAACGGTTGCGATGAGGATGTCCTTCTCTAGACCAAGCCGTAACGTCCGCGCTAAGACGAGGGGGATCAAAATGAAGATCAGCGAAGTCGCCAGTTGGAGGTAACTCATACCGATACCCCCTTCAAGAACGCTTGTGTCTCTGCTTGACCACTTGAAACGAGTTCTTTAAAAGCACCAGACTCGATCAATCGACCGTCTTTTAAAAACCAGACGTCGTCGCTGACCCGCTTGGCTTGCTCTAAGTCATGCGTAATCCAAATGATCGTCGTCTGCAACTCCTGCTGTAAATCAAGAATCAGCTTCTCAATTTCTTGTACCATCCGGTAATCGAGACTTGCCGTGATTTCGTCAAGCAACAGGACGTCCGGTCGATTAACGAGTGTTCGTGCGATTCCGAGTCGGCTCCGTTCGCCACCGGACAAATCTTTGACCGGTCGTTCAAGTTCGACGGATAGTTCGACTTGTTGTAGCAAGCGTTCCGCTTCTTCGCGTGACAACGATTCACCGAAGATTGATTTCGGTAAATTGATATTATCGTAGACGGTACCGGGAATCATCGGCGCACTTTGAAACGCCATTCCGATTCGTTTGCGGACATCGAGCAGATTCATCTGCTCGAGTAGTTCGCCTCGAAAACAAATCTCGCCGCGATCGGGAGAAATAAGTCCGTTGATGTGTTTCAATGTCGTGGATTTTCCGGCACCACTCGGTCCGACAAGTGTCGTGATGACACCTTCGCGGAACTCACCGGTTAATCCATGTAAGATGTGTTGATAGCTGACTTCGTCAAACGTAAGAATCGACATACTATGTGTTCACCTGACTTTCTGCAAATTTCGGGTAAGGCTCCTGTAGTGTTGTACCCGAAAATCCGTCACCTTAGTACGTCAAGTAACACTTCCTTACGTATGAACGATTTCTCCGGCAAAATCATATGGTACCGTTCGACCAGCAAAAAGCGACTCTTTTGACGCTTCCGGTAAATTAAGATGTTTGAACGCTTCTTCACGGTCCATCCAGACGAGTCCGGAAATTTCTTCTGGAACATTCGTCTTCAATTGACCGGAAGTGATTTCTCCCGCGAAGAAGAAAAACAGACAATGTTCCCCCGCTTGCGGGAAGAATGCTTCCGCCACATGAACGATGTCCCCTGGAATGATGGTGAAGCCTGTCTCCTCCAGTACTTCACGCGTGATTGCCGTATGTAACGTTTCGTCACGCTCGACGGTTCCTCTCGGCAGTGTATAGTAGTCACCGTGTTCGCCACGGTTCTCGACCATCAATATCTGACTGCCTGTAGTATTGAATAACGTCGCATAGACAATGTTTTTACGTATATTCATGTTCGTCCTCCTATCGTTTTGTACATCTGTCGCTCCGGATTAAGACTTTCTCTTTTTAACATCTTCATCGTCTAATTGATCTAACTCATTTATCCAAGCTTCGATTTGACCTTCTAGAAATGTCAGCAACTCTCTCATTTTCGCATCACTCGGTAAGAATGACACACCCGCTCTCGCATAAACCTCTTGAAGCGAATGGGTTTGACTGAGCGCTAAAGCTGCAAGGAAGTCCTTCATCGTTTGGTCAGGATCTTTCGTATAACGGTGATACAACTGAAGAGCGGCAAGCTGCGCTATAGCATACTCAATGTAATAGAAAGGCGTCTCAAAGAGATGAATGACACTCATCCATTCGAGTCCTTTCCAATCAGGCGTTTCCGACCAATCGAGGATGTCCGTATCATAGGTCTCCCGGAGACGTGCAAAAGAAGCTTGTCGTTCTTCCGGCAGATGTTCAGGGTGAGCATAGAGCCATGATTGAAAACGATCGACGATGATCGTTTGCGGCAAGAACTCCACTATCGAACGGATCTGTTCGAGTTTCGCTCGGGCAACGTCTCTTCGATCTGGAATCACTTGGTGCCACTCGTTCATCGTCAACAGCTCAAGTGACATGGCGGCGAATTCCCCTACTTCGAGCGGAATCGGTTGAAGTCCATCATACGTCTCTTTCATTGCATCGTGATGGACGGCATGCCCCATCTCGTGCATGAAGATGACGAGATCATCGAATGTCTGCATACGATTCATGAACAAGAATGATTGACGTTCGACGGGTAAATACTCACAAAATCCTCCTCCAGCTTTGTTTGAACGGGCATCGATATCGAGATGAACCGCTTGGCGCATTTCTTGTAATATGTCAGCAAAAGACGGATGAACGCTCTCAAGAATCGCTTGTGCCTTATCTAAAAATGAAGCGTCAGAACCGGTTATGCGATGATCAATCTGCGTATAGGCCGATTGCCGGACGTCCCACGGATGGAGCGCCTGTTTGCCAAGAAACGTTTGTTGCTCGAGCTGAAATTGCTGTTTAACCGGTCGGAAATAAGTTTGAACGATGCTGGCGTAATGATTGACATCCTTGCTTGAATAATCGATACGACCAAGCTCCGAAAAAGCCAATTCTTCGTAACCCGCCTGATGGCTTGCAGAAGCACGCACTTGTCGCAAGTCGACAAGTTGCGAAAATAATCGTCGAATGACGGATTCATTCGTCCGGAACGCTTCTTCAATCGATAAGAATGCTTGTTTCCGTGTCGGCTCATCTGCATCAAATAAGGCGGCATAGAGATCAGAAACCGCTTCTCCTGATTGTGTCAGCATCGTTGCCTCAATCCGAAGATACTCTTGGATGAGACGCGCTTCCTCTTCCGTTACACTCGTCGCTCTGAGTGACTGTTTCCAGAGTGCTCGCGTTCGGAGTGGGACATCGTCGCGAGAGATAAGATTCATTTTTACCGAACGTCTTAACGTATCGAGTTTGTCTGATAGCTGCTGACGTCCTTGTTCGTATGTATTACTTGCGTCCGAGTCTGTCACGTCTTGGAGATAGGTGATTTTTTGTTTGAGTAGTGTCTCTTCGATTTGTAGAACCGAAGCGATTCGGCACGCAACATCCTCATCATGATAAAAAACATCGTTTACAGATGACTGAGATTTCATCGATGTGTTTCACATCTCCTTTCGACTTATTCTAGTATACAATTTATCCCATCGATATGATTGATTTACATATTAATGACCATCATATTATCTTTTTTGACTATTATCGTTGTCAAAAAGACTATGATAAGTTACATTATATAGGAGGTGAATCCCTATATGAAATCCCGCTTAAAAGAATTACGTGCTCGTCACGGATGGAATCAGTCTGAACTGGCGCGGCGTGCAAACATTTCACGCCAGACAATCAGCTTAATCGAGCGTGAAGAATTCATGCCTTCGCTATTGATTGCTGTCAAAATTTCTCGTGTGTTTGATACGCCGTTAGAAGAAATTTTTTATTTCGATGAGGAGGAATTAATATGAAAAAAGAAGCAATCAAAGTCATCATCGCAGCACTGCTCGGTTTCATTAGTAGCTATATCGTTATGTCTGTCTTCAAACATACCAGCTTGTCAAAGTTTGAACTATCGCTCTATCTTAATTACATATTCACTGGTCTTTTCGTTATCTTGACGGTTCTTACCCTCAGTTATATCGTGCGCTATTTGCAAATTCGTCAATTGACTCGACGTCCTGTTTCTTCAGACGACGAGGATGCGATTGACGGTCAAGTGAATCGATACTATGCGGATGGCATGATGATGGTTCAGGTTTCTACTCTTCTCAGCATCGGTCTCGCATCTTTTAGCATCATCGAAAATCATTTCGGACTTCATTTATTACTAAGTGGTCTCTTTTTCATCATCAGTAGTTTTGCATCCTATTATTATCTTAATCTTATGCGTCACATCTACCCAAACCGTGATTTCCCAAAGTACTCGGAAACAAACTATGTCAAAAAGCTATTTGCCGCCTCAGATGACGGAGAACGACACGTTATGTTAGAAGGTCTCATTCGTTCACAATCTTCGTTGCAACTCCTATTGATGGGTGTCATCGTCGTATTGGTCATTTATTCGTATGAAACCGGACAGTCTCAGATCTTCGCAATCAGTTTATTGATTATCGCCTTGATTTGGAGCAACGCGAAATATTTCCTTTATGTACGCAATCGCTAAAAAGGAGCATACAGTCAATCGACCGGATGCTCCTTGACATGCCTTCAAAAATCACGATGATTTTGCTGCTGATGGACGTCGTGCTGGTTCAGCGTATACTCCTGACCATCGAGCGAACGATGCTTCGACTGACTGCGCGCTGAAATGAACCAGACGACTCCACCGACGGCGAGAAAAATAGCAATGAAGATCATAGACACCTTTCTTTAGATTCTTTTTTTACTTTATTCTTCCAACATCCTTAATTTTCCTTTACGATAAGGTAGAAGATAAAAATATAGGGAGCGATAGGATGTTTGGTAAAGAACCGACATGCATTCATTGTGGCAAAACGATCGAAGGAAACGAAAAGGTTTATATCCAGATGCGTTATCCAAAACATCGCGGGATGACGGAAGTAAAAGCTTACTTAAAAAGCGAAGGTCGTTTCATTTGTGAGAAATGTTTCGCTGAAAAGACGGAGTCAAAGGAGTAAGCATCATGAACTTAAACGAGAGTACGATTTTGATTACAGGGATGACCGGGACGCTTGGCTCACGTGTCGCGCAACGTTTTCTTAAAGAAGCGTGTGAAGTTCGAGGACTCTATCGTTCTCAGGAACAGGCGGATCACTATTCAACAAATGACGTTATTCCAATCATCGGTGAGCTCGGTAATCCGGCTTCGCTTCTTGCAGCACTTCAAGGCGTCGATCTCTTGATCCACTGTGCTGCCTACCTTGGGGATGACCCCGACTTAGCGGAAGAAGCAAACGTCACAGGTGTGAAACATCTCGCCGATGCTGCAACAAATGCTTGTGTCAAGCGCATCATACATATCTCGACGACTTCCGTTTACGGAGAAGTCGTGAGTGGACATTTTTCGGAAACGTCACCGCTCCTACCGTCAGAGCACGTCTACATTCATACAAAGCAGTTATCGGAACGCCTGTTACAGGAATATACACCCGATTCCGATTTAATCATCCTCCGACCTGGTTCTATTTGTGCCGAGGAACAATCCTACTGGGGGGATCGACAAGTCGAGCGGATGAAAGTGGCAGATCTCATTACTTGGGTACACCCGGAAGACGTCGTTCCGTGGATCCATGCGGATAACCTAGTCGAGATGATTGTCCTTGCTGCAACAAATGCGCAAGATGGGGACATCTTTAATGCGATTGATGTTAATCTGCCAGAAACAGATTTCCGCATGAAATTGATTGAAGCAAGTGGTAAACCATTTAAAGCACCAGATCGTCCAGCGGAACAAGCGACATTTTCGAATGATCGCATCAAGCAATTAGGGTATGTTCCGTTTCGTACTCCTGAATCAACCGTTGAACTTCTAGTCAAGTCGTTTTAATAACGAAAGAGGCATCGAATCGAATGATTCAGTGCCTCTTTCTTATGATCATCTTGCTATTATCCACTTAATCCCGAGATTCCGATCGTGAACCTGTAGTTCTTTTATCGTCAAAAGAACCTGTTCTGTCCCGAGCATCCGTTCCACTTCAGGTATACCATGTTTCCCGAATGAGCGATCCAGATTGAATCGAAGCCAATCTAGCTTCCCTTGGACACTGATGTCAATGATGTATACCCAGTCAACGATAGGCAAAGATTGCTCTGTTTGATAGCCGTCAAGGAAAGCAGAAAATCGATCATGATCAAACGTGTCGTCTTTACGCTTTGACCAATAACAGGCGGTCTCAAATAAATCGACGGCACGATGAATCAACCCTGCAGACTCCCAGTCGATCAAGACCGGATCATTTGTTGTCCAGAGAACATTTTTCGGATCAAGATCACGGTGGCTGACGATCCAGTCTGTAGATAGTTGAAGTTTTGCTTCCTGTGCCAATCGTTCCAGTCGTTGTAGCTGTTCCTGCTCTTCGACTAGCAACTGTAGCCAGTCTGATTGCTGTCGCTTTTTTTCTTCTAGGTAATCGTTCCAATCGATTGGCATACTGGAGGTATCCGGCTGTGAAAAACCAGTCGTCGCCACGGAAAGACCGTGTAACCTTCCTAGTTGAACTCCGATTTGTCGTGCATGTGCCGGTCGAATTTGATCGGCTGATAACGTCTCGCCATCGACCCAATCAAACAAAAGGTAATCAGAACCATTAATCGTCTGTACCACTTGATCGTTGACGCGATGCGCTGGTAATGCTGCTAAGTAAAGAGATGCTTGCATCGCAACGTCTTCTGACATTTTAAAGTTGTTTCGTGCTTCAGAGCGTCGCATGATTTCCGGATTCAATCGTTTTAAGACATAGAATCCTGTTGTTGTCTGTAGTCGCCACGACTCATGCAGAAGACCACCCGTCAATCGGACAGGTTCGCTGATCGTTTGCCCTAACGAAAAACGTTCACACATCAAATTTATGGCATGTTGCATCGTATTCTCCATTTCTATTACTCCAACTGATTCGCGAAATGCTACACTAGTTCTGCATGAGTTCATTGAACACGAAGGAAGGTTTTAGTATGAAACAAATTCATCACATCTGCATTCAGACGACAGATTACGTCGCATCCAAACAATTTTATGAACAGCTCGGGTTCACGCTCGTTCAGGAATCGCCTGGTTTTCATGATCGCGACTTTAACAGCTGGTTACGACTCGGTGATTTCTATATCGAGTTACAGACACCCAAATCCGGTCAACCGTTCACCGATTACACGAAACAAGCAGCGGGTCCTGTTCATTTCGCCCTCTATGTTGACGACTTGCAAGAGGAAGTAACACGACTGGAACAACTCGGGATGCCTTTTTTACCAAAACACGGTGGCAACATCTATTTCGTCGTCGATGGACATCTGAGTAAATTAAAAGCACCGGAAGGAACGATCATTGAATTGCGCGATACGTTTGCGATTGAGAGCTAAATCTTTATTATTCCTGCTTAGATTTTTTTATAACCATTTAAGAAGGGTTATCGCCTTAATTTATTTTATAGTTATAGTACCATGCTGTTCACTCTGTTCTAAGAATACTGCAAAAATCTTAATACAAAATACGAATAACACTAAAAAAAAGCTAACGATTCGTAATCTAAGCATTTCTAGATCCGCATCGTCAGCTATACTTTTATTTAATTTTAATATGTTTTTGATCTTCTATACAGGCACCATTAGATGCAATTACTTTTTTATACCAATCAAAGGACGCCTTTTTCCGTCTACTATTCGTTCCGCTGCCATCATCATGACGATCTACATAAATATAGCCATACCGTTTTGCATATTCACCGGAAGACGCACTGACGAGATCGATACATCCCCAACTCGTATAACCGATGAGTTCTACTCCGTCTTGTATCGATTCGTACATTGCTCGAATATGATCTGTTAAATAAGAAATCCGATAGTCATCTTGAATGTTTCCTTCTCCATCCAATTCATCAAATGCGCCTAAGCCATTTTCGACGATGAATAAGGGAAGTTGATAACGGTCGTATAGCTGATTTGCCGTTAGACGAAGTCCTTTCGGATCAATCGTCCATCCCCATTCTGATTGATTCAAATATGGATTTTTGACAGTCGGGAACACATTCCCCGCCGTCATTTTATCCAGTATTTCTGGATCCGTACTGATACAGCGACTCGAATAATAGCTAAAACCAATAAAGTCCACTGTGTGGTTGCGTAATAGTTCAATATCACCTGGTTCCATCTGAATTTCAATACCAGCCTCTTTCAATTGTCTTAATGCATAACCCGGATAGGCACCGCGAGCTTGTACATCAATGAAGAAGAAATTCTCACGATCACGTTCCATTGCTTTTTCGACGTCATCCGGGTTACAGGTATAAGGATACGTCATGGCTGCTGCCAACATACACCCTACTTGAAGATTCGGATTGATCGTATGTGCAATTTCCACGGCACGCGCACTCGCTACCAATTGATGATGTGCCGCTTGATACTGAATCTGTTGTCGATTCTCTCCTTCTGCGAATACTAATCCAGCTCCCATGTAAGGAAGATGGAACAACATATTTATTTCATTGAAAGTCATCCAATAACGTACTTTCGAATGATAACGAGATACGATCGCCTCAACATATCGTTCGATGAATGTGACCATTTTTCGATTACGCCAACTTCCATAATGCTCTACTAAATGAACGGGTACATCAAAGTGTGCCATTGTAACGACTGGCTCAATTCCGTATTTTAATAATTCATCGAACACCTCATCGTAAAACTTCAATCCTTGTTCATTTGGTTGTTCTTCATCACCCTTTGGGAAGATACGTGCCCATGAAATCGATAAACGAAGCGCTTTAAACCCCATTTCAGCGAATAGAGCGATATCCTCCTTATAACGATGATAAAAATCAATCGCCTCATGGGATGGATAAATTAATTCTGGAAGGGGCTCATAATGCGATAATTCTCCCTTCATAACGGCTCTTCGAGTTGAACCACTAGGAATTAAATCAACGGAAGATAATCCTTTCCCATCGGATAAATAGGCACCTTCTGATTGATTGGCCGCAATAGCGCCACCCCATAAAAAGTTTTTTGGAAATTGCATCGTCTCATCCTTTCTTATGCAAAAGCAGGTTTATTGTATTCACTTACTGAAATTTGATCTTGATCAATCGTAATTTGTCGTTCTTCTGATAGATTCGTGAAAATCACAGGTGTGATGATGTCATAACCTTCTGCTTGAATCGATTCCATATCAAAAGTGATTAATACATCCCCTGGTTCGATTTTCTGGTCTTGTGTGACGTGTAATTCGAAGTGAGTTCCATCTAAGCGTACCGTATCAATCCCAACATGAATGAGGATCTCCATTCCGTCCTCTGACCGAATACCAATCGCATGTTTGCTTGCAAATATAGCAGTTACTTGACCTGACACTGGGGCGATTACTTTTCCTTCAGTCGGAACGACTGCGAAACCTTGTCCCATCGCTCCACTCGCAAACACACTATCAGAAACTTTTTCGAGAGAAACGATTTGACCTGAAACTGGGCTTGGAATCGTCATATCTGTTGATGCACGAACATTTTTTTCTGCTTCTTTTTCAATCGGATCATCTTCAAATCCAAGGATGTATGTTAAGACCATCGATAAAAAGAATGAGACACCGACACCAATTAACAACCCGTAAAATGCTGTCATACTATCGCCAATGAAGACGGGTAACGTCAATAATCCCGGAGGACCAGAAGCTACTGCTACACTTCCAAAATGCCCTACGATCCCTCCACCCACTGCTGCACTAATGACAGCTGCAATGAAAGGACGCTTTAAGCGTAAAGTGACTCCATATACGGCAGGTTCTGTAATACCGAATAACGCGGTAATTCCCGTAGAACCTGCTAATGTTTTTAACTTTTTATTTTTTGAACGAAGCATGACACCGAATGATGCTCCTGCCTGTGCAAAAATTGCTGGAGCAGTTGCCGGTTTGATATAGTCATATCCTTTAGTGGCAATGTTATTAATGAAAATTGGAACGACTCCCCAGTGAATACCGAAAATGACGAGGACTTGCCATACACCAGCAATGAACGCCCCTGCTAAAATTGGGTTAAATGCTAATACCTTTAGAATGAAGGCAGCAATCAAGTCGCCTGACGTAACACCGATTGGTCCAAACACGATTAACGTTAATGGAACGATTGTAATGAGAGCAATCAAAGGTGTAACAAAATTTTTAACACTCTCATGGACATGTCGATTGAAGAATTTTTCAACATAACTCATAACCCAAACGGCAAGAATGATTGGAATGACCGTAGATGTATATGACATCATCGTCACGGGTATACCGAAGAATGTCGTCGTGACTGCATCCGTCTTCAGTTGAATGATTGTCGGATAGATCAAAGCACCCGCTACTGTCATGGCAACAAATTGATTGGCACCAAACTTTCGTGCTGATGTAACCGCTAACAAAATAGGTAAAAAGTAAAAGAGACTATCCGCTGTAGCATTTAAGATGATATACGTTGTTTCAGTAGGAATTAACCAACCTGCATTCGTCGCAATCGCAAGTAAACCCTTTAAGATACCAGCTCCCGCCATGACACCAAGCAATGGCGTAAAGATACTTGAAATAATATCGATTGCTCGACCAAGAATGTTTCCTTTTTCATTTGTCTTACTAGTTTCTGTCGACTCCTCTATCAGCTTTGTTTGTTTTCCAATTGCTTGATATACCTCAGGTACTGTATTTCCGACAACGACCTGAAACTGCCCTCCGCTCTCTTTTACAGCAATGACACCTTCTAGTTTTTCAAGTTTTAATTTATCAGCCTTTGCTTTGTCTTTAAGTACGAAACGTAGTCGAGTCGCGCAATGTACAAGTGAACTAACGTTTTGTTCGCCTCCGACAGATTCAATGATTTCTTTTGCTAATTGATCGTATTTCATAAGACACCTCCATAGTTGATAGACACAAAAAGAAACCTAGATGAGAACAAGTAACGTATTTCATGAAAATACGTCTTGTTTCACCTAGGTTTCGCCTGCTTGACCAGTAACAATCCCAATAAATATATATATTTAATAAACAAATAATAACATTTTTACTTTTATATGTCAACCACTCTTTTTTTCTTTAATTAATCTTGTGATATGAACCGTTAGGTATAATTTTTCTTCATCCGTCAACCGATAATCATATTTTGTCTGAATAAAGGAAGAAATTTTTTCAGTACAAACATAGGACTTGGGATATTGCATTTTCACTAGATCAAAAAGCGCACTCTCATCTCCTTCATATTCGGTTCGCGTCACGAGTCGTTGTGCAAAAAATTTGAGATGAGTAACAAAACGATGATAGGCGAGAGTATTCTCATCCCACTCCAGTGCAAAGTGGTATTTTACGAGATTCAATACTTCTTGAATGACTTTTGTCATTGAAACGATATTCGGCATCTCTTCGTTTAATTCAGCATTCACGATATGAAGTGCAATATAGGCTGCTTCGTCTTCAGGTAATTTAATATTGAATTTTTCTTCAACCAATTTAAGTGCTTGCAAACCTACATTAAACTCATCTTGGTATAAACGCTTAATCTCCCAAAGCAATACATTTTTGATTTCTAAACCTTTTTCATGACGTTCTAATGCAAAATGCAAATGGTCGGCAAGAGCGATGTAGACAAGTTCATTGAGTTTTTTTCCAAGCGTCAATTTAGCAATCGTTACGATATCATCAGTCAAAACGATGATTTCTTCAGGAATTTCTTGAAGTAATAATTTAAATCGTTCATGATTACCTGCATCATCGAGATAAAAGACTTTTTCTACATCTGAGGCTAATATCGTCTGTCCTGAATTCCGCTTAAATCCGATTCCCTTCCCCATGACGACTCGCTCACGCCCTACTTCGTCAAATACACTAATAACATTGTTGTTGAAAATTTGGTGAATGATCATCGGTGACCTCCTTTCAAATCAGGAAAAATAGAAAAACCCAAATCAAACGTCACTCACGGTTCCAGTGATCGCTGATTTGGGTTTCGCCTGCTTGACCAGTAACAATCCCTATTCCATTACATTCTATACCATTGTTGATAACGGTTACAAGTATCATTTTATAAACATTCATTTCTTCACATCTTTCGATTCACGTACAGCAGTATAAGTGGAAAGAACAAGACTTGTCCTCCTAATGCTAGCAACAGAGCAAATTGAATGTCTTGAAGGATTGATAAATTGACGAGAACTAAAATCAAAAAAAGATATCCGATACTTACGAGATAAGCGATATGTCCACTACGGATTTTAATCGTTCCTTGACGCTCATCATACGGTTCCGTTGGCGAGAATACCGTTCCTGTGATACGTGACGTGACACCTGCTAAAACGAGGATGATTCCGAGTGTTTTAGCCGCAGGATCCGTCATTGTTAAGTACAGACCTACTCCTATTAAAAAAATATCTAGTAACACATTGACTCGCATCATTCCGCTCCCTCCTCGTTCGTTCGACTCGGTGTAAAAATATCTTCGATTCGCCGCTCAAACAAATCAGCCAGTGCAAAAGCGAGGTCAAGTGACGGATTATACCGCTCTTTTTCGATGGAAATGACCGTCTGACGCGATACGTTCAATCGTTTTGCCAGTTCGCCTTGCGACCAACCTCGTTCCTCGCGCATCTTCTTGACCTGATTTTTCATGGTTCCACCTCGCTTATTCCACTATATGTAAATAACGCACCACCTGTCAAGTTTCCTTTACACCTAATTCAAACGCTCCCACATGATATACCGATCGTCGCTCCCAATCTGAATCAATTCCGCTTTTTCAAGCACCCTGATCGATGCTTGATTCGTCAAATCCGTCTTTGCGAGTACAGCCTTCACTTCGGTTTGGTCGAACACCCAATCAATCAAGGCTCGGACGGCTTCCGTCGCAAAACCTCGATTGAGAAACGCTGGTAACAAACCATAACCGATTTCGACTGCTTGTCGCGAGTCTGGTTTCCCTTTGAATCCAATATCTCCGACTACCTGCCCGTCTTTTGTCATGACGAGCCAACTTCCCCAGTACAGCATCGATGGATCTGACGCGAGTAACGTCAAGTGATGCTGTACTTCAGGTCCGTTCTCGTATTGCTGTTGTTGTAAACGCGTTACGTCTGTCGCTGTACATGGATGAATCGTCAATCGCTTTGTTTGAAGGGTTATCATTACTTTGTCTCCTTTTTTAGGTTTGCCACCACTGTTGTAGGTAACGTTGGATATACCAACAAGCAATAAAAAAGCTCGTTGCACCGAGTATACTGTAAAAAATAGGAATGCCTAAGCGGATCAATCCATATAAGACGGCAAGCAATAAGAACGTCGCTGGTAATCCGAGTAACACACTCTTTAAGAATGTACTCAGTTCTGCCCGTTCACTTCCCTGTTTAACGAGCCAGGCAAAGCTAATTAGACTGACGACGGGCAATGCAGACAACACACCACCCAGTGACGGTGAACGCCGGGCGACTTCCGTGACGAGACCGATGACCAGTGCACTCGACAGCACCTTAACGAGAAAAGCAGTCATCTGCCGCCTCCCGCAACAATCGAAACGCCTGTTCAATCGCCTGTTGGTCTGTTTTTGACATCGTAGCAAGGACTTGATTTAACCGTTCAGGATCAAGTTCCGTATGACGACGAACGATTGTATCTCCTAAGTCTGTCAAACCAATCGTCACTTGGCGTTGGTCTTCTGGATTCCGTTTTTTTTCGATATAGCCTAATCTATCCAACTTTTTGACGTGCTCGGACGTCGTATTATGTGAGAGGCGAAATGCCTCGGCAATCTGCTTGATCGTCGGATTCACCGCAAATTGAATATATTGCAAAATACGCACACTTTGGTGAGACAGGTTTTCCTCGAACCGTGGATGTAGTTGATAATAAATTTTTGCAAAATCAGCTGAAATCATAATGCTCCCCCTTATATCGTATAATCCGAATATATCGTAAATTACGATATATAACCAGAGAAAGAGGTATTTTCATGAAAAAAGTGTTAGCTACTATCTTATTGATCATTCTTTTTCTCAGTGGATGCTTAGCGGAGACGACGATGACAACGACGGACTTCATCGCGGCAGAAGCCATTGAACAAGATCAAGACGTCATCCGCTTGAACGATCGCGTGTATCGACTAGATCAGGTCGTAACCGTCTCCGATCTTTTCTTGACTCCTGGTCCACGTGTTCAAAAAATAGCACCCGAAAAGACGCTCGAGGACGGCATGGCAACTCATCTTATGAGCGGTACAGTCATCTATCAAGAAAAAGATGATACGATGTTTCTATATGTGCAGCGAAACAAGAAATGGTATCGCTATCAATCCATTCCTGAAGGATGAGGAGGAGGAAGACAGATGCAGTATCCAACGACATTGGGCACGAAAAATGGCTACATCCACAATCCAACTTCCGCTGAAACGATTCCTGTCCGTTATCGTGCCGTGATTCAGGACGTCGTCGCCTATGTACAAACCTTATCCGCGTTTCATGGCGTGTACTTGTATGGCAGCGTCGCCAAAGGAACGGCGCGTCCTTTTGAATCCGACCTCGATTTTACACTGATTTTGACAGAACCGTTGACGGAAGAAGAACACATGCAGTTAGATAAACAGACGGAACACTGGTTGACGGACTATCCCTTCGTCACCAAAATCGATTATGACATCGGTCTGCTTGGCGACGTCATACGGGATGACGAAGCACTTCGCTGGGGCGTCTGGTTGAAATCCGTCAACTTGTTTTTGGCAGGCGAAAATCTCCAAAGTCGATTTCCATCCCTTCGTCCGACACGCGCTCTTGGCTTCGCATTAAACAGTGGGGTATGCGAGCAGTTGAAAACGGATTTATTTCTCTTAGAAACCGGTCAGGTCGCTCTGCTTCATTCCGATTCGATCGTGAAACGGATTATTCGGAGCACCTATCACCTTATTCTAGAAGACGATCAAAGCTTCGTGCATGACCTAGAGACACTCCGTCCGATCCTGCTTCATTATTTCCCTGACGAACCGCGCTTTTTGTCACTGTTCACCGCATACGATACACACCAAATCGTTTCGCTAGAGGATGTCCACTACTTTGTGGATTGGTTCATGTCTCGAATGCCGGACGAATCAATCCTTTAATCGAAACAGACCAGTCCACAGTCCAGCATGACCAAATAATGCCTCTGGATTGTCGACGGGTTTCATTTCCGTTAGTTCGATGACGTCGAATGCATCAAATATGGCGAGTAATCGCTCTTTCGTATAGCCGAGTCCGCCTTGGAGACTGTTTTCTTGATAGACCTCCCAGTCCGTCAACGTCGCGCCGCCAAGCGGACCGCCCGCAACAAAACACGTCAATCCGAAATATCCTCCTGGGCGCAACATCTCCTTCAGTCGCGTCACATAAGTCACACGTCGATGTGGCGCCATATGATGAAAACAGCCGGAATCGTAAATGAAATCATATGTATTCTGTTCGGTCGTCTCTAGAAAATCTTGCTTTCGAAACGCAACGTGCGCTCCAGTCTGTTGCGATTGTTCTGTTGCCCAGTCTAACGCGTTTGCTGAAAGATCCAGTCCCGTCACCGAGAAACCGTGTGCTGCGAGATAAATCGCATTTCGACCCGGTCCTGTTCCGAGATCTAATGCGTCACCAGGCGAGAGCCAGCCCTCTTCGATGTAGCGAACTAAGTTCTCGTCCGGAATGTTCTTAAAAAACGGGACCGGTTTCGTCCGATCTTCATAGAACTTGTCCCAAAACGGTTCTGGTTCACGCAATCGTGCGTCGAGCATCTTTAAAATATCCTCCATCGTATCAATCGTCTGTGTTTCTGTCATTGATCAGTTCCCCCTCTTTTCTTCTATAATATTGTATTCGTGTTTCAGCTCTGATTTTCCTGTATTTCCTGGATAAAAATACGCTATTTTTCTTACCTTACGATATTGTTAGTATGTTCTCGCAATCGCTCATGCTACACTAGCCTGTAATTGAAACAACCATTCAAAAGGGAGATATCTTGCATGCGTCAACATCCGACTTCCACTTCCACCTTAGCAACGGATGAGAAGATCATCCGCTTGATTCAAGGTCTTCATCAAATGCACCATTCACCTATGAAAGCTACCCATTATCAAAAGTTAGCAGCTCAACTTCCTTACCCTTCGCTTGAAGAAATCAATGCCCGATTTGGTTCGTGGGCACACTTGTTAGAACGAGCTGGAATCGTCAAGACTTCCCATTTATCGACGAAAGAACGCATGACGTTGAACCGTCCCGCCGCGGTCAAGCGAACGAAGCGGTGGTCGATCGAAGAAAGCGTCGCTTTTTATGTCGCACAAAAAGGAACGAACATGACGATTCGCTCCTATACGGAATTGCGGGATCTACACCCAGAAATGCTGAGTGCGAATACGATCATTCGTCGTTTCGGCACCTGGAAAAATGCCTTGGCACACTTCGACCTCACCTCGAACGGCTTCTTCACCGATCAAGACTGCTTAGACGCTCTTCAACAAGCTGCTGCCACACATGGACCGCTTCTGACGAGTCAGCAATATGCCAAGTGGGCGCGTGCGCACCAAGCACCTTCACTGACATTGTTGATTGAACGCTTCTCCAGTTGGCGCGAAGCCTTACGACGGCTTGACAGCGAATAAAAAGGATCGTGCCCGCTGATTGATTCGACGGGACACGATCCTTTTTGATTATTGTTTTGGCAATCGTAAAAGCTCATGATCCGCTCCTTCAGCGCATTGACGTAACGTATAGACCGACTGTTCCTTCACCTCGAGCTGTCGACAGACTTCGTTTTTACGATCATCGTCTGTCGTGCCGAACTGATCACGCGATGAATCGGACGTATAGTGATAAGACTTACCATCATACTTGACGTCATACAACACCGGGTCGCCTTCAGTCGTAAACGCCGTGATGCGAATCTGATCTGATTTGCCTTGCGTTGAGTTCTTCAAAAAGGACTCGAATCGGTCGCTGTTCGTAACATCCTTCTGGACGATGATGTCGCCATTCTCCTTCGCCTCTTCCATCGTATATTTTCCGCAACCGGCTAAACAAAGCAGACATACTATAAGACCGAGCTTCCGCATCCCTCACCGACTCCTTCTCAACGTTTCGTTAATAAGCGATCAAGGCGATACAGTTGCGACGTAAAGCCTTCCTTCATCCCCATACCGAGTACTTCTTGCACGGCTTCTTCTGTCTCATAGGTCGACTCGAAGACGATCAACGTCGTCTCCCCGTGATCGAGGAATGTCGTGACATTCTCGCTTCCCGGTAAATGTTCAGAGATCGCCCCTGACGCGTCCGAGAAATAATCGGCATGACTATATGTGTTCGGAGCATCGATGTGTCTGAAAATCGCTTTCCCCCACGACTCCATGCCGTAAAAGTCACCTTGCGCCGGATCAACACAGCGCATGCAATAATGCCACACACCACCAGGTTGAAACTCAAACGTCTTGATCGTCGTCTCCCAGCCTTCCGGTGCCCACCACGCTTCGAGTTGCTCTTTTTCCGTGAATGCGGCAAAGACGCTATCTCGTGGCGCCTCGCACGTCCATTCCATTCGTAGCGTCTTCCCATCAATCGAAGTCTTCAATTCCTTTTTCATTCGTCCCGTCTCCCTTCACGTTCGACTGAATCTGCTTCAAATGTGCGTCTAGACGATGCATGCGGGCTTCCATTTGTGCAAGCGAGTTGCTCCACATGACGAGCTCTCGAAACGCTTCCGGGCGAAGGCTATACAAGCGACGATTCGCCTGCCGTTCGACAGTGATTAGTTCCGCGTCAAGCAACAGCTTCAAATGCTTCGAGGTTTGCGGTTGGCGTATCTGTAGTTGTTTAGCTAACTCATTGACGGAGCGAGGACCATCTCGTAACGCTTCGATGAGTTGGATCCGTGTCGCATCTCCGAGAGCTGAGAATCGTATTGGTATCCGATCGTTCATATCCGTTCACCTCTTTATTTTATATATTCCCACTTTAGAATATTCCAAACTAAGAATATAAAAAATGCAAAATGATTGTCAGATGCGTTCAAATGGCGTACGTTCTAGAGAACCTGTATGAAAAGAGCGTGAACCAATGAAGACCGAATGGATGGAAGCATTCCTCGTCACCGCGGAGACCGGTAGCCTGACGAAAGCAAGCGAAGTACTGCATATGACGCAACCGGCGTTAAGTAAACAAATCAAAAGTCTTGAGAGTGCACTTGACGTCTCGTTGTTACACCGTTCAGCACATGGTGTTACGTTGACGACAGCTGGCGAAATCGTCTTTGAAGAGAGTCGTGAACTGCTTGACCGGATCGATCAGATGAAACGACGGATCGGTACGATCGACGAACGGACGACGTTGACACTCGGATCATGGCCAAGCGTCGCGATGACGTATCTCCCTCGTTACGTCTCGCGTCAAGCGACGGCCCCGGATCTCAAATTGAAGACGGCGCATACGACGATCGATTTGATGCAAGGTCTTGAAGAACGGCGATACGATGCTGTCTTACTCGACGATCGTCACCATGTCCATCCGTATCATACGACGCATTTGTATACGGAGAACTTTTTGCTTTATGTGCATCAAGACGATGAACGATTTATAGGCTGTACGTCTGTGGCGTTTGAGCAAATTCGTGACGCCTCTTTCTTATCGCTTCCGATCGATTGCGATTCGACGAACATCCTAAAGGACGCGTTCATCGATCGAGGTGCTGTCTATCAAACAGAAAACGAGATGGAATTCGGATCGAGCGTCCTCGGTTTCATCCGTGCAGGACTGGGTATCGCTCTATTGCCGGAGATTTTTCAAGATGGACTGTCCCCTGAAATCAAGACGTTACCGGTCGACGGATTTGATGTCGTCCGCGAATTGTCACTCGTCTCACGAGACGCCTCCCATCATGCGATCCTGCTTGATTTGCTCGGTCAGTCGCGCTGAAGATGAAGCTTCAGGTCACTTTTTAGACCATAACTATTTATTAAAAACACTCCATTACGAACTTTAATATGCTTCCATAAAAGTTGACGATTAAAATAATAAAACTGTCTACTTTTAAGGAAGCTTATTCCATCTTCAAAAATAAGTACTTTGACAGTAAAAAGTTAAAATTCATTAAGTAGTACGAAGACGTATCTATATTCATCGAGTCGTTTAAGCATTGGAATACCAGAAGAGCAGAAAGCTTCGCTAATCAAATTAAGCAGTTCGCTATTGAGAATGAGCGACTCCGTCTAAAGTTATTTTTCTTAAACAATTAAAGAAAAACGAAACGAGGCGACGTTAACACAGACTCGTAATTGTGATGAGTGACTAAGCCATTCAATTATTTACAGAATAATAAGGATATTACCTCATATCAGTACAAAAGCTTGATGAGGTACTTCGAGCCAGATTTTACAAATTTATAAATTATATATCGACGGTACAGTAAGACTAGTATTTCAAAGAACAAGTCAAGTACTTTAAGATGAAAAATATTGCATAAAAAATTAAGGATCATGCTTTAAGAAGGGAATTCGCGACGAATTAGATCTAGATACAAGTAATAGACGAACTGAGAATAGTATCTCGTCACGCGATTACCCAATCTGCTCAAGATGTCTTGATACGTCCACTACTATCGAAGAACTTGTCTGACAGGTTAAATCAAATATGTATTGATATAGTCAGCTATTCTAATGATTTACCACAAATAAATGATTAGTGTCCTATCTCCGTACAGATGTGCTACTCGAAGCTCAAGATTTTCTTTATGGTTTAATAACTTCACCTCATCTCATATGCTATATTTATTTAAAATGTCTAATCTGAATGAGGAAGTATCGTTCGTATAATGAGAAGATGAGTCGCACCGAATCTTCTACATCGGAATCCTACAACTTTCTATCAGGCTTCATGAAATGTATGAAAATTTGCGAATAAATCACATAACTTTATCTTTTGGGAGAGATGTTTAATTTGGTTATTTAATATGAAAATTGATTGAGAGTTATAGTCACAAATATTTTATTCTGTTCAAAGCATGGAATACTAATATCTTTAGATTATCAAAACACTTTACGAGAAATGAATCACCCAAAGTACGCTTCTACTCTATGAATGCAACCATAGAATGATTTTTGCGTTCTCAAGTCTGAACTTTTCTCTCTTAAGAAGTTCAACTAAATGAATTATTTCAAGTATGAAATTTAGCACTCTAATGATTATTATAATCATCTTTATACTATGACAAACTCAAAACCTCTTTCCTCAGATAGTTAAGTTCAAATAATAAATTACTTATTTTATAAATTGTTTTATTAATCTCTACAATTTAAAATTATATTCTTATCAATATGAGATTTATTTGTATTACTGAAGATAATTACAATTCACATTAGCAACTCCTCAATTGAATGACTCAATGCTTCTTCACAAAACCATTCACTATCTGCCAAAGCTTTAAACAAAGCAGTCTTCCACGAATTTTTGTGATTATACCGAAAGCTATCTAAAGATTTATTTATATCCTCCTTAACTGCTTTTGAACCACCACTTTCAAATATTATCTTTAATATATATATTTTCTCGGAAAGCTCTTCACTAACATAACTACTATATAGTTGACCTAAGTGAAATTTTTTAAAATGGTTTTTAACTCTCTCTTTTTTTATTTCACTCCATGTTTCAGGCGGCATTACTCTATATCGAACAGTAATTGGTACCGACTCTAATACTTCCGAGTACAGCCAAAAATCATCATCGATATCATCAAAATACGGATGCAAAAATTCCTCAGCTGCTGTAGTGGGTGCTCCTTCTCCTTTCTTTTTATTACATCCTAAACAGGCTGGAATTAAATTTATTGGACTAATTGCAAGTGCAGGAAACTTTCTTTTAGGCAAATAGTGATCTAGACTATCAACTGGTCTGTAACCACAAAAAGGACACATGTTATTTTTAGCCGAATTTTTTATCTGATTATAAAGTTCTCTACCAGGTCCCGTTTTCTTTGCGAACTTATCGTCATAAATATTGACCATTTCATTACTACTAACATTCTGTGGGATACATAAGTCCTTGTTGATTGTATGTACTGTATTGTTTATTATATTACCCTCAAAAATTTCGGCCCATTCAGTTAATTCTCTCTCAGCAGATTTTAAACGATCAATTAAATCCTTGTCCTGATAATTTGCAATAGATGTCAAAAGTATTTCTTTAGTAGAAAGGCTTGGTCTAGGTATTTTGCGCATTTTTAATTACTCCTTATACAACAAAAGTGATCTTAAGATACCTCGTGCTTCCATCCCTAATTTATCATCAAAAATTTGTAATATTTCTTCATATTCCTTTCCTTTAGCTACTAAATCCTCTAGAATTTTGTGGAATCCAGAGTAAGTAACTTCTAGTCCAAAAACTTCTCGAGTTAATGTACCGACATTTTCCCCAAATGTTTCAATTTCAGGTCGTTTCACGCTTCCACTTTCACCGTTTCTTTTAATAATAGAAATACAACTACTTGGTAATTCTTGCAAAATCACTGGTGAATGTGTAGCTATAATCGCAACTCCATTTTGAGAAATTAAAATATCTGATAATGCTCTAATAAATGCAGAAAGTAGTGGCGGATGTAAGTGTGACTCTGGTTCATCCAGAACTATTAATGATCTTTCGTCCACTTTTTCAATTAACTTGGTGAGCGTCAACAAGATAACTTTATGACCCGAGCTTAAGCCCCGAAAAGCTTCTTTTAACTTTTCAACATCCTTAGACTCCATTTCTTTTAAACCAAAATTTTTAAAGAGCTGATCGCTTTCTACTGTTGCTATCGCTTCTTTCCACTTTTCTAATTTTCTGGTATCACTCGACTTTTTTATAATCTTATAACTTTTTATAAGTTCATCAATTAACTTCTCAGGTGTCTTTGAAATAAAATTCTCTTCATCTTCATTACTGTCATTTTTGTTTAACTCGCTATCTTTCAAGCCAATATAAGAATATAGCATCCCTTTCTTCTCATCTTCTTTATCTTTAAAGTGATCAGTATTATCAAACGCACTAAAAGAGATGAAAATAGTATTGGCAAACAAGTTTCTTGTACTTTGTGTTTCTGAATCGTAAAAAACATTATCAGTCGACGTTACATCATCAATATTTATTAACGAATTAATCATGTTGTTAATTATCGTTGTCTTCCCTACTCCATTACCACCTATCAAGGCATGTATATTTGTAGGAGGCATAGAATTAGGCTTTACATTAAATTCGAACGTCATAGCTTCTTGATTGTTGTAAACATGATTATATTCAAATTGGTAAGGCGTAAGAAGAACACCTCCCTGTGTCATCCTGTGAAATTGATTTTTAATAGTAAAAGTTTTAATATCTCTTAATAAAGAAGTCTGAGTAACTTCATGCTCGCTGACTTTCTCAAATAGAGTTAAGTCTGTAGCTATGTCGTTTAGACCTTCTAAGATAGCATCACGAATTGCAGGTCCTAACTTATTTAATCTGCTATAATATTCTCTACTTTGTCCTAAGCTGAAATATGTATTTTCTAATGAGTCAAATTCTGATGGTATGACAGTGCTTTTCTCGTTATTAGTCATCCCAATTTTTACATAACCAATGTCGTGTTTCTTGGTTAATTCATCTACGTAATACAATCGAAAAAGAGTATAATATCCCCAATCATTCCAATTATCTGTTACTAAGTAAGCTCCTGGGATATTTAAAATTTGCCTATAACTAGCTTTATAAAAAATCATTTACCCAACTCCTTGATGTGAATTTTCAACATATAAATTCCTATAAAAATTAAGTTCTAATGAGCGACTTTTGTGTTAAGAAGAATTTAGAACTTTTTTTTAATTTTCGACTGTCATATTTTTAATTGATTTGCAGAGGGTTACAATTTTAGCATAACAGGAGTAATTACTAGATACTTTGTATTTTAATATTGCAATCTAATTCTTCGAAAGGAAAAAGAATAAAAATACTAATAAATATTTTTATTGAGTTAATTATTACAAAATTAGACTATTTATCAACTTATATTTTTTAATTTCAATTCATACGAAAAATGGCAGAACTTATTCCTCGATAATTTTATAGCAATTCATTTTGATGTTAATGTCGTCAGTTATGCTTAATTTTAAGTTTTATAAAGACGGATAGTATCTTAGTTCGTTCTTTTCTAGAAAAAGTTTTTATCGTTTGAACCTTATATACTTTTGTCATTATTTCTTCAGCTTTTTAGCTTATTGTTTTAATCTAAAGTAAATGAATTCAAGACTTTCAAGCGCTTATACATAATATCATAACTAAACCAAGCTTCATCTCTTCCCTCCTTTTCAATATTTTACCATCTCCACTCTAGCTCGGAGTGATTTTTCTTTCTTTTCAGTCAATTTTTCATTAGAGTAAGTGATGACTCTCAATAAAAGGACGTGACATCATGTATCTTCCAAGTTTTTCGTTAACCGATCAGACATTTCTCATCACAGGAGCTGGTCGAGGCATCGGACGTGCGCTCGCCATCGGAATGGCAGAAGCAGGTGCCGACATCATTCTCGTCGCCCGGACGGAACGCGATTTGAAAGAGACGGCACAAGAAATCGAACGACTCGGTCGAACGGCTTACATATTCCCGTGCGACATCACTGACCGGAAACAAGTCGTCGAGACGGTAGCTCGTGCCTACGAACAAGTACCGCAGATTGATGGGCTCGTCAACAATGCCGGAATGAACATTCGTTCGAAGGCACTTGATGTGACGGAAGACGAGTGGGAAACGATCCAGCAGACCAATCTGAAATCCGCGTTCTTCTTTGCTCAAGAAATTGGTAAACGGATGCAGGAGACAGGTGGAAGCATTTTAAATATCGCCTCGGTTGCTGGTCACGTCGCCTTACGGACCGGCGTCGTGTATGCGACGACGAAAGCGGCAATGATTCAGATGACGAAAGTACTGGCGCTTGAATGGGGACCACAAAACATTCGTGTCAATGCGATCGGACCGTGGTATTTTAAGACACCATTAACGGAACCATTACTGAAAGATCCTACATACCTGCAAGAGATCGTTGACGTGACACCGCTCGGTCGGGTCGGTGAATTAGAAGAACTGGTTGGACCAGCTGTCTTCTTATCGTCTGCTGCAGCCCGTTACGTGACCGGACAAACGCTTTATGTCGATGGTGGGATGACGATTAAAGGTTTTTAAAGACAGAAGAAGACGGATGCGCATCTGCCCATCCGTCTTCTCGTATCTGAAAGGAGTTTCATCATGTCAAAACGGATTGCACTCGTCGCTGGCGCCTCGCGTGGTGCCGGACGTGGCATCGCTTATGCCTTGGGTGACGCTGGAACGATTGTCTACGTCACAGGACGGAGTACGAATGAACAGACAACGGATCAACGAAGCGAAACGATCGAAGAGACAGCTGCTGGTGTCACAGCACGCGGCGGACTTGGCATCCCAGTCTTTTGTGACCATACGAATCAAACGGACATCGATCGTCTGATTCAGCAGATTCAGCACCAACATGGTCGAATCGATTTCCTCGTCAACTGCGTGTTCGGTGGTTCGGAAAGCCACTTGCCGTCTGGAACCGGACGACGGTTTTGGGAGCGACCACCGGAACATTGGGACGCGATGATGTCTGCCGGACCAAAAGCGTATTTGTGGACGATTCGGGCTACGATGCCATTGCTACAACAAAGTCCAGCTGCGCTCGTCATCAATTTGACGTCATTCACTCCAGATCAGGTGGCCGGAAACCTCTATTATGATTTGGCGATGCAAACGATTAATCGAATGACACACGTCATGGCGCAGGAGTTAGCTCAGACGACCATTTCTGTCATCGCGCTCTGCCCCGGTTTCATGCGGACTGAACGGGTCGTCGATGCTGGATTTGCGAGTGCTGCGACTGAATCGACGACCTATATCGGACGAGCCGTTACAACGCTGATGGCGGATGACGCCGTTAGCCGTTATTCTGGACAAGCCGTCTTCGTTGCCGATCTCGCGAAGACCTATCACTTTACGGATCAGGACGGAACGCAGCCACTACCGTTTTGAGCTATACCGTTTGAGGAGCGTGAACTATGTGTCCTGAAGATAATCAATTGATTTCGATCGCTCTATCACGATTTGGGATTTCATATGATTCTGCTATTGATCATTCAATCTCTTTATCGACTTTCGGAATTCATGGTGACAAACATTATCGAATAATCTGTAATAGTAACGCTTATTCTTTACGCCTTGTTGCGGATGATCGATATAGTTCTGAGACAGAACTTGCCTCTGCATCTGATTTGAATCAGCAATTATACGCAACTGATAGGATACGTGCACACGGACTCCCCTTCATGAAACGCGTTCAACCGACAACTGACTCAAATACATTTTCATTGATTCGGGATGATGCTGGTCAAGCATGGCGCTGTGTCCTCTTTGATTGGATAGACGGCACACATATTACTGCACAAACTAAATCATCAGCGTCAAAAATGGGTGCGTTGCTCAGGCAACTACATGATATACCGGTCGATTCGCAATTTTCTTTTCCGGTCGTTGACCATACCGTCGCCTATCAAAAATGGCATCATGATTTATCAAAGGTGGATACTGTCATCACCTCAATAGAACAACAAAGGTTAGGTAACTATCTCGATCTCGTTCAGTTCCATATCTATCAGGCACAACGCAGATCGAAGAACGATATGCTACCTGTTTTATCAACAGACCTCAATGCACTAAATATATTATGGAAGAATGATCATATCGTCGGAATCGTTGATCATGAACATATCGGTTACTCTGATCGTATACAAGACATCGCATGGATCCTTAAATGGTACGCACGGAATGAAGGGATTCATTCTTTTAGCGTGTCCCCTGAACTAGCGCAAACGATTTTAGGAAACTATGACATGAATATTTTTGATCACGATGATTTTGTTCGACTTAAATCGTTACTCTGGCTTTCGGGTTGTTTCAATTTTCATTTCGTTCGACAAACATTTAATCTTTTATCTGATTCTATCGTTTCAAACGAGGAATTGAGCAATCACCTAGAACGTTACCGTCAAAGAGGAAAAGCTCTTCTCTCACTACTAGCTAGTTGATCAATCGAAGGACCATGTCACTTCCGTTCCGGTCGTGCTGGATCAAAGACCTCTTTCGCATCAAAGAATGGATCTAGGACGCTCGTCTTTCCAGCAACGGCTTGACGTAAACGAATCCCATCAACGTTGATTCGAGCTTGGCGGAAGTAGTCGGGTCCAACTTGTTTCCACGCATGTTGACTCGCATCAACATTGAAGAAATAACGGAAACCGCTATCGATGAGCAAACGATATTTCTCACCCGAATACTCGTGCCAATCCCCGACATCACTGCCATATGGATAAATCAGTTGCGTCGTTTTTCCGATCAGCGGGGCAACGTCCTGTTTGTAGCGTTTAAGATCCGCGCGAATCGTCGTGACTGATTCTTTCCCGACCCAAATATGTCCGTACGTATGACTCGCGAACTGCCAGCCATCCTGTTTTAATGCGACGGCGGTCTGTTTCGCTTGTTTTCGTGCCGTTTCGACCTGTTTATTGTGTCCGTACTGGTTGTAGGAGGAACGATACCCGAGCACCCCATTATAACCTGTAATACCGAGCAACCCTTTTGCTCCTTTATAGGAAAAGTCAGGATGAGACTGGACGAACGCATCGACGATCGGTACGAGATCATAAGCGCCATCCGGCTTTCCGACCATCGTGTTGACGATTTTGCCATCCTTCACTTTTAAATTCTTCGCAAATCCATCGCCTTTCATGTATTCGTAATAATTGACGTCGTCCTGCGAGAGCACGAGCGGGTGTTTTCCTTTTGGTAAACGGACGGTTGTCTCGACGATCTTCCCGTTCACCTCTTTTGCTAAATCTGTTGGTCGGACGAGTACGTAGTTGTTTTTGTACAACGCATCTAAAATCCGTTCGAACTCCTGTTGTGTCACCATGTAATCATCGTATCCCGCTTCCTTCCGGTCGCCATCAAATGCTTGATTTGGATCAGCAATCAATGAATGGAAAAAGAGATGTGGCACAGGTTTCGTCACAGGCAGGAGCGTCTGCTTTTTCTGTTCGTATTCTTCTTCCCTCTGTTTCGTCTCTTTTGTGCGTACAGGTTTTAATACCTTGATTGCTCGCTCATAATCGTACTGGGCAGCGTAACGCTCGGCACGCTGTATCGTCTTTTCTATGTATGCTTGCTGAGTAGCTTGCCTTTTTTGTTCAGTTTCTCGTGGTTTTTCAGACTTTTTCTCGGCGACTTCGCTTCCCCCACATCCACTTAGTAGTAAACTTAGCACCACACCGCTAATGATCCAGTTCCGTTTCATGACTTTCGACCCCTTTATCAATTTTGACATTTTCATTCCCCATTTATTGTAACTGTTCCCGATTATTCAGTCGATTAACTATTTTTTGAGTCATTCCGTTTCGTTATGACTGTCCATCCAAAGCGGAACTTCCGTTCACTCGTCTTGAGGTGTTTAATAAAGAACGTAACGAAATTCACGGAGGTGCAACAAGATGATTGAAAAGAACTTAATTAATGGGGAATGGTACGATAAGTCAGAAACGATTCCGGTCTATGACCCAGCAACGAAAGCGTTACTCGGACATGTTCCGGCCAGTTCAGCGGAAGACGCACAACGTTCCGTTGATGCAGCGAGCGAAGCATTCGTGAAGTGGTCAAACGAAACCGCAGACATACGTGCGAATTTAGTCGACGCCTGGTATCGCTTGATCAATGAACACCGCGAGGAACTCGCCCGAATCATGACGACGGAACAAGGGAAACCGTATGTCGAAGCGCTCGGTGAAGTCGATTACGGCAATCAATATGTTCGTTGGTACGCTGAAGAAGCACGTCGGATTTACGGTGAAACGATTCCGGCTTCCGTTCCAGGAAAGCGACTGTTCGTCGAAAAAGAACCGGTTGGTGTCGTTGCAGCAATCACACCGTGGAACTTCCCGGCAGCGATGATCACACGTAAACTCGCACCGGCTCTTGCAGCGGGTTGTACGATTGTCCTTAAACCATCGGAAGAGACACCGTTTACGGCACTTCGCCTCGTTGAACTAGCAGAAGAAGCAGGTATCCCTAAAGGTGTCATCAATGTCCTAACAGGTGACGCGGCAACAATCAGTGGTGTCTGGCAAGCCGATTCCCGTGTCCGGAAGATCACGTTCACAGGTTCAACAGCCGTCGGGAAATTGATCATGCGTCAAGCAGCCGATACGATGAAAAAACTATCACTTGAACTCGGTGGTCACGCACCCTTCATCGTCACGGAAAATGCGGATCTCGATAAAGCTGTCGAAGGGGCAATGCGTTCAAAATTCCGCAACGGTGGTCAAGCGTGTGTCGCGACGAACCGTTTCTATGTGCAAGCATCTGTCCTTGATGCATTCACGGAAAAATTCACAGCAGCCGTCAAACAACTACAAGTCGGGAACGGCATGGACGCTGACTCGACAGTTGGTCCATTGATCAATGCGAAAGCCGTTGCAAAAGTCAAAGCACACATCGATGACGCTGTCGCAAAAGGAGCAACGATTTTGACTGGTGGTACGATTGACGAATCGGTCGGCTACTTCGTCACACCGACCGTGCTTGCGAATGTCACGGAAGATATGCTTTGCATGCAGGAAGAGACGTTTGGTCCGCTCGCACCGATTTCTGTCTTTGAGACACTTGATGAAGTCATCGAACGGGCGAACAACACACCATACGGACTTGCGGCTTACGCGTTCTCTGAACGCATCGATGAAGCATTGATGCTCGGAAAACGACTCGAATACGGGATCGTCGGTCTGAACGATGGTGCGCCATCAGCTGCACAAGCCCCATTTGGTGGCTATAAAGAGAGTGGTCTTGGCCGTGAAGGTGGCGTCTACGGCATCGAAGATTATCTCGAAGTCAAATACTTGTCGCTCGGTTAATCCATCAGACATTTCGTTTGAAACGAACCATCTTTATTCATAGGTAACCCCTCATTTCTAAATCGAAATGAGGGGTTTTTGTACGGCTGATGCTTACATACTATTTTGTAAGGTATGATTGAATTCAAATGATTATACGAAAAGGAGTGATTAAACAATGGATGTCATCACATTCGGGCAGAGACAACAGAACCAACACTACATCACGAGACCTGCTGTTTATGCGGTCATGCGCGACCCTCAAACAGGTAAAATCGCCGTCATTCAAAAAAAGGACGGCAAGTTGTTTCTTCCGGGTGGCGGTATTGAGGCCAATGAGACGCCAGAAGAATGTTTAAAAAGAGAGGTACTTGAAGAAACGGGAATGGACGTCAATATCGGTGATTTCATCGGACGAGCCAATCAATATTTCTATTCACAAAATGAAACGACATATTATTTGAACGAAGGGCAGTTCTATCGTTGTGATGCTGGAGAGGAAGTACAAAGTCCAATCGAGGATGATCATGTCTTACAATGGATCGATCCGTCTGATGCAATCGATCATCTATTTCATGAACATCAAAGATGGACTGTTCAGAATGCACTAAAGAAAAAATATAAAAGTGTGTAAAAAAAGTAAAATCAGGGACTATCAATTGGCTGTAAATTCATGATTGCTCCGTAGTATTGAGATGCTGTACAAAATGTAATGAATGCACATAATTCACTGATTTCTGGAATAGTAAATGTTTCATTCATGAGTAAAAATATTGAATCAGGGATATTTCCTTTCACCTTTAAAAAAAGATCTGCAAATCCAGTTGCTAAAATCATTTTTTCATCCATCATTTTTTTCTTTGGCTTTCCTTTTGCCTTGCAATATGCACATCCATTTGATTGCGCTAATGTTCTTCTAACTTGTTCTTTCACATCCGAACTTAAGGCTCCCTCTTCAATCAAATCTTTTTCTAGCCTTGTCCAACTGGATAAGATTTTAGGATTATGACCTAGTAATTTTTGAAATGGTGTTTCTCCTATTTGGGATAAAGGTATTTTTGTCATTTTATTCACTCCTTCTACAATAATTTTATATAATGATTAAAAATTATCACATTTCATTTGAAACAAATATCGAACTAATACTTTATATCCAACAACTTATTTTGAAGGAGGATTTACATTTGAAAATCGATATGATTGATCGACAAATATTAAATGAACTGGCTCAAGATAGTCGACTGTCGATGCGTTCATTAGCTAAACGAATTAATTTATCAGCTCCTTCCGTAACAGAGCGTGTCCGACAAATGGAATCTTTTGGACTCATTAAAGAATACAGTTTAAAAATCGATTACGAAAAGCTAGGTTCTCCTATTGAATGTTTAGTAGAAGCAACCATTAAAGAAGGACGGTACGATTCATTTAAAAATCATATTCAGCAACTTACTAACGTTGACTTTTGTTATCGAATATCTGGTGATTCTTGCTTCATGCTAAAATTACATTTCCAAACGTTTCAAGAGGCAGAATTTTTTATAGAACAAATCCATCCTTATGCGCATACAGTTACTCGTTTTATTTTTTCAGAAGTTGGCACTCAAGTCGTGATATAAAAAAAGACAAGAAGAGCATTAAAAGTTTGCTCTTCTTGTCTTTTTTTAAATATTATTCAACGTATTCGTAGAGAACGACACTCTCGATATAGTGAATGAAGCGGCGTAACTCCTTCTCCTCTTCGTTCGAGAGATCCCCTTCTTTTGACATATTGGCGATTTCAAGACGCTGGACTTCGATGGCTTTCAAGCAGAGCTCTTCCTTCTGCTGATCGACGTCCTTGCCACCGATTGGTGATGACCAACGCGTATGTTTGAAACGAAGTCGTTTATAGAACTCAAGCACACTTTGAACGACGTCTGGTGGATAAGACGTGCGGCAATTCTCGAGACGTTCGATGACTGTGCCCATGACCTTTTCATACAGATCATGCTCGACTTGCGTCATTTGAATTAACGCATCCGACGACATGTTCGATCGTTTCCGTTTCCACCACAATTTACGAATCGGCTGGACGATCTGGAAACGCGAATCCTTACCGATCGCCTTGCGACGATTTTCAATCGAGCGGAAAACATCCTTTTTCAGCAGATCCGGCACCTTGTTCTCAGCGACGAAACGTTTTGATTCTTCCTTTTCCCACTGGACGGCTTCAAGACGAAGTGCCTTCAACTGATCATTGAATTGATCGAGCTCTTCTTGACTTTTTTCCTGCGCGCGCAACAACCGGAGCATCACATGATACTCATTGAGTAAATCAAACGCAACGACCGCATTGTCTTCGTCCGTCACTTGTTTGATCTCTGAGATCGCCCGGCGAATCATCCGTTGTTTTTGGGCATTCAGGTCGAGTGCGATCGGCGTTGCCGCCTCACCACGGTTCAATACCGGTAAGAGAATCGTCGCGAGAACGAGCGTATAGATGATGACACCCGCTGCAAGGAAGATAATCAATGAGCGTTCGGGGAAGGCTTCGCCGGACTCCGTCAAGAACGGTAATGACAAGACCCCGACCATCGTGATCGTTCCGCGAACCCCGACCAGTGTCGTAATTAAATCTTGTTTGAAGGACGGTCGACGATGATCGCGGTCCTCTTTTTTAAAGAACCGATGATCGAACCAATTGAAGAACATCGTCCAGACGAGACGGATCGCGAGAATGAATGAACCGATTTCGATGACATATAGCATGAGACGCCAGTTGTTGATCGCGTCATCCGCAAAAATCTCGCGTGTCGCTTCTGGCAACGTCAAACCGAGCAATAAGAAGATAATCCCGTTTAACGTATACGCAATCATCGTCCAGATGTTATCCGTCAACGTCTGCTCTTGCGCAAAGAACGTTTCTGTTCGTTCTTTGATCAAGGCATGCAAGATACCACCTGTGACGACGGCGATGACGCCTGATGCATGAAATCCTTCTTCAGCAACGAAGAAGATGATAAATGGTGTCAGGATTTGCAGTAAAGCGTAGAAGACGACATCTTCAATACCCGCTCGACGCAAGCGTACCTTGAGAAAGTTCATCGTGAGCGAAATCAACAATCCGATCAAGGCTCCAACGAAGAACATGTAAAAGAACTCTGTTGTCGCACTCTGAATCGAGAAGTAACCCGTGACAACAGCGGCAACAGCATAACTGAACGCGACTAATCCCGATGCATCATTGATCAGCGATTCTCCGCGAACGAGTGTCAAGATTTGTTCTGGAATCTGGACACGTTTTGCAATTCCGTTGACGGCAATTGGATCCGTTGGCGATAAGATTGCGGCTAAGGCAAACGCAGCAGCGACTGGAATGACCGGAATCAACCAATTGATGAAGTATCCTCCGACGATCGTCGTCAATAAGACGAGGATGATTGCATTACCGAAGATCGCTGTGCGCATCCGCCACAAATCTTCGCGCGGAAAGTGAGAGCTATCGTTATAAAGTAACGGAGCAATAAATAACAGGAGGAACCATTCGGATTCGACCTCAATCGTCAAGCCACTCATCAGGAGAGCGGCGACGGTTCCGGCAATGATTTGGATCAAAGCCGTTGGGATGAAACGGATGTAATGTCCGACGACTTGCGTCAGTAAGATGAGCGCAAGCATCAATAAAATCAGTGATAGTGTTTCCATGGAAGACCCCTTCCTCTATTGTTTCTTTCTAGCTATATCGTAACATAGTTTTTTGATCAATTCTGTCCGAACGGCTTATCGGACTGTTGCACAGCGATCATTTTTTCTGCTTGACGAATCAATTGTTCGCGGAGATCCTGCGGTTCTATGACTCGAACTTCCGGACCGAGCCGCATCAATTGTCGTCCTAAAAAAGTGAGCTCGCGAATCGGAATTTGCCATGTTCGGTCACGACGAAGAGGTAAAATGCCTTCGAGCATTCGTTCACCTAAAGAAGTTAATTCTAGTTTCACCGTCGTCATCGGTACATGTGTCATGTTCTTTTCTAAATCAGAAAAGGTCAAATCAGTTGCAGGCAACTCATGAAGCGATACACCTAGAACTCGGTCGACACGGAACTGCCGAAATCCACGGTCAGTCCGTCCATAAAAATACCAGCGATTGTGTTCGAACGATAAGCCGATCGGATCCACTACGATCGACTTTTGACCTTTTGTCGTCTCATAGAGAATATTCCCCATAAGTCCGCTCTCTAAAAGGTCGAGTAACGCAGGATTTCGCGGTGACGGTGGTGTATCGACCGCTTGAAATCGAAAGCGGTCTTTCCATTTTACAATCTGTTGCTCCGTCATCTTCGGTAACTCGTTCGCATAGCGTTCAGCGACTTCCTGGCGGATCGTCCCGAACGGAAAATCTGGAATCTGACCGACCCATTCGAGTAGCATGAACAAGACAATCGTCTCTTCATTTGTCAAAACGAGTGGCGGCATATTCCGGTGCGGCAGCATCCGGTAGCCCCCGGCTACGCCCGGTTCACTATAAATCGGATAACCATTTGCTTCAAGAACCGTCATGTCTCGTTGAATCGTCCGGATCGATACCTTACATTCTTCCGCTAGCATACGTGCAGAAAAGTGTTCCCCCCGGTTTAATAAACGGACCAAACGCCATTGTCTCGTATTCATAAAGTTCCTCCTCAAATGACGACATCTTTTGTCGTCATTATACGCTAAGATGAAGTCACACAAATCCTAAGGAGGAATTTTAATGTCTCAATCTACGACCGTACTGTATATCGCTTGTAGTCTTGATGGAAAAATTGCTAGACACGATGGTTCCCTCGACTGGTTATTTGCTGTTGCTGGAGACGGTGATAATGGCTATCAAACTTTTTATGAACAGATTGGTGCCGTCATCATGGGTCGAAAAACGTATGAGGAAGTCCTTCAACTCAGCGAGACGTATCCATACGCGGATATTCCAAGTTATATTTACAGCCGGACGCAACGAACGTCAGAGACGGTCACCTATACGGATGAACCGCTCGATCAATTACTTGAGCGGATCACACCGACAATTGATGGCAAGGTCTGGCTTGTTGGTGGCGGCGAATTGATTCAAGAAGCGCTACGGTTACAGTGCGTCAGTTCAATCGAACTCGCGATGGCCCCTGTCATTCTCGGAACGGGTATCCCGTTATTTCCAGAAGGAACCGTTGAAACGAATCTTCACTTGAAGGACAGTCGTCAATCGGGACAATTCCTGATGGCGACATATGATGTCTTGACTTAAACAAAACAACAGCCAGTTCGAGAAATCCGAACTGGCTGTTCGTTTACATCGTATTACGCATTTTTCTTTGTCTTTTTCTCTTTCGGTTCCGTCCATTTGAAGATTTTATTCATGACGTTGTAAATGCGTTTCGATTCCTTTGTCATCAGTGGTCCGAGAATCGCGAGAATCAAGACGTACAGAGCCGAAAATGGTGACAAGATATCCATCAATCCACCGGCGATTCCGAGATTCGCGACGATGATCGAGAACTCCCCGCGCGAGACGATCGTCAAGCCGATGTTCGATGAAGCTTTATGCGAAAGTCCTGCTTTACGTCCTGCAATCATTCCCGCGACATAGTTTCCGACAATCGTGATGACGACGGCACCAAGTGCGAGCCAGACAGCATCTAAGAGCATCGTTGGATCGATACTCAATCCGAAACTAAAGAAGAAGATGGCACCGAAGAAGTCACGGAACGGGACGACAAGATGTTCGATCCGCTCTCCTTGATCGGTTTCCGAGAAAACGAGACCGAGTAACAAGGCACCAATTGCTTCTGCGACATGAATCGTTTCCGAAAAACCAGCAACGAAGAACAGGGCAGCAAAGACAACGATGATGAAGACTTCATCCGAAGCGATTTTTAGCATTTTGTTCAAGAGTGGTGTCGCTTTTCGAGCAATGATGAAGAACAACAACATATACCCAAGAGCAATCAAAATCGATGTGACAGAAGACATTAAGGTTGTTCCGTCACCAAGCAAGAGTCCAGATAAAACAGACAAGTAAACTGCTAGGAAAATATCCTCGAACATAATGATTCCAAGGATCAATTCTGTCTCCGTATTACCAGTCCGACGTAAGTCGACTAAGACTTTTGCGACGATCGCACTCGAGGAAATCGTGATGATTCCAGCGATGATCAACACTTCGTAAAGTGGGAACCCGGCGATGAATCCATAGAGTAGACCACCCGTAAAGTTAATGGATAAATAAATCGTTCCACTCGTAACGATTGATTTCCCAGACCGGATCAATTTACCAATCGAGAACTCGAGTCCGAGATAGAATAAAAGGAACAGGACGCCGATTCGTCCGAGAAAACTGATGAACTCAGCACTTTCGATGAACTTGAAGTCTAGTATCCCGATTGTCGGAGCGTGCGGTCCAACAATCATTCCTAAAACAATTAAAAACGGAATGATCGAGAAGTTAAGTTTGTTCGCGAGCAACGCCGCGATCGCCACTAAGATAAGCGCGGTACCGACTTCAAATATGAGATGATCCATATATTATCCGCCTCCTTCGATTGAGAATAATGCTTTCGTGATGTGACGGACGTTTTGACGCTCACCTGATAAGACGATCGTATCTCCCACTTCAAGACGCGTTTCTGGTCCAGGATTCAGCGATTTTGAACGGTCATGCTTGAGCACGGCAATAATCGAGATATCGTACTGGTTGCGGATATCGAGTTCCCCAATCGTTTGATTGTTGACTTTTGAATCCTGACCAACTTTAAACCATTCGATCACAAGATCATCAAATGCTAATTCGATTTTCTCGAGATCTTTCGGCTTATAGGACAGTCCTCCGAGAATTCCTGCCATTTGACGAGCTTCTGCGTCATTAAACGTCACACTCGAGATGCTCTCATCAAAATCATCATCATCATAATGATGGACCTCTCGACGTCCGTCGTCGTGAACGATGACGACCACCTTATCTCCTCGTGTCGTGATGCCTTCGAACTTCCGTCCGATTCCTGGTAAATCTACTTCTCGCATATCCATGTTATATTTCCTCCTATTTTTAAATTTTACAAATGGTGATTCGCTTTGTGGATGAGTGCCTTGAACGTCTCATCACTCAATATATCTTGAAGATCATGCAGCTGTTTCAAATCCGCTTTCGCCATGATGACAAATCCGTCCTCCTCAATGAATGCCACGCGATCTCCTTCCTCCACTTGCAAGGCTTGCCTAATTTTTTTTGGAATGGTGATCTGTCCTTTTGACGTTAACTTTGATAGCTCCATTACGAACTTCCTTCTTCCTGTGTTTTTCTTGTATTCCTTACTTCCTTACTTTTCTTATTTCCAATATATCATAAAATTAAACTTATTCCGAGTTTTTTGCTTTGAATTAAAATTTAAAAAATGAATAAAGAAAAAACGCATCCTAAGCTGAGTGGATGCGTTCTTCGTCTTATTGTTATTCGGAGGTGATTTTATGTCGCAATTATTTTTAATTGCGTTTGTAATCTATATTTTATCGTTGAACGTGGCAGCAATCTATCTTATCTATAAACGAATCGTACCAGCTTTAGTCGCTGGCTTAACAATTCTCTTCCTGATTCCAACCGTCAGTTGGACCGTCATGGTACTTTTTGTATTCGCTTTATTCGTCACACCAGTCATGGATTGGTTTGAAGGTTTAGAAAGTCTGATTAACCTGATGTGGATTGGTCTGCTGAACGGATGCTGCTACATCTTATTCGGAACCGTTAGATGGATCAATTCAATGATTCGGAGATGATTCTTTGGCTGTATCGATCTTTAGCCCTTTTTCACCTAAGTGATGGATGGACCGTTCAATCGCTGTTTCGATGTATCCGTCCAATTGATGCGGCAACAAGATATCATATTCTTGTGGCAGAACGGTTCGTCGGTCCTCTTCTACCTCGCCAACAAATTGTGGAAGTGTTTTCCACCTCGACTGTACACTCACTTCATGAAGCGCTCCGTTGATCGCTTGTTCATTCCATTTCACGAACGGAGCGATGCGTGTATTGTACCGCCTAAAGTCATCATGATATCTTGAACCGATCGAGGCGTCGGCTATGATCGCTTGTCGTAACCACCCCATATAAAAACCGCGTAACCAAATATCGTCCGCTATCAGATGGACGTAGTAGCCACTTCGAAAAGATGGATTCCAAGACGTCGAGTCTCCCCAAAATGCTTCGTAGTCAATTGTTCGTGTCCCGCTCGCTAATTCACCCGTATAATAGTGGGCTTGCTCCTTCTCGTCATAGCGTGCATCAGGAGCGATCGTACCGAGAAGAAATCGAGCGGGGTCAAGTTCCGGTAATGACGTAATCAATCGTTGTCCGATGTAGGCATGCATCAGTCGTGAACCCATCGCTTACCTTCCTTCAAAATCACTACGCGTGATCGCATAAATCTTTAAGTCCCAGAAACGCTCTTTAACAAATAAAGCACTCCGCGAGATTCCTTCGAACGTCATACCGATCTTTTCCATGACACGAGCAGATCCATCATTTGCAACAAAACAACGAGCTTGAATGCGCTCGAGTCCGAGTGTCTCAAAACCGTACTGTACAAGACGCGCTGCTGCTTCCGGCATCAAACCTTTCCCCCAGTACTCGCGCGACAGCGCATAACCGAGTTCTGCTTGCTGGTGCTCAAACGAGACTTTGATGAAATCAATCGTTCCGATGACCCGTCCGCTCGTTTTGTCTTCGATTGCCCATGGTGCAGGATTCCCTAGTTCGTATTGGCGAAGGATGTGTTCGACGAATTGTTCAGAATCCGTAAGGCTTTTATGCGCATGCCAGCTGACATATCTTGCTGTCTCTTCATCTTTCGTATAGGCATAGATATCTGCTGCATCTTCTGTGCGAACTGGTCGCAAACGGAGTCGTTCCGTTTCAAGTACAGGCAAAGCTTGATATAAATCGATGGTCGTTAACATGATCGAACCCTTCTTCCTTTGATTTTTTCCAAGTATACCCACTCTTTCTTAAAAAGTATAGAGATATATGAAAACGTTATCTGAATTTTCTGGTATACTATTGGAAAATGATGTAAGAAAGGATGCTGTCATGTCTTCTCGTGAACGGACGCTCCTAAGCGCTCTCGGTATCTCACAGTTCGGCGACTTCATTTATCTTGTTGCGATTAACGTTTATATTTATCGCTTAACCGGCTCCGCGTCCGCTGTTGCTGCGCTTTGGATCATCAGCCCGGTCGTCTCACTCGGCATCAAGTCGTTCGCAGGTAGTTGGGTCGACCGATCCGACTTACGTCGCTTATTGATTCAGACCGATCTACTCCGTGCAATCTTGATTGGCATTTTGCCATTTCTACCACTATCCATGCTCTATATCAACTTGCTTGCCTTAGCCGTCATTAAATCTATCGTCGAACCAGCGACCTTAACCTATATCACGACGCTTGTACCGAAAGACGACCGGACATCATTTAATGCCTATCGTAGTCTGATCACGTCTGGTGCTTTTTTAATTGGTCCAGCTCTCGCTGGTGGACTCTTATATGTCGCTTCTGCTGACGTTGCGATTTGGCTCAATGCCGTCTCATTCCTCGGATCAGCGGTTCTGTTGATGCGGTTGCCGCGTTTTTCCGCTTCGGTCGATCGAGGGATGCAGCTACAAGACATCCTGTCCGATTGGCGGCTTGTCTATCAGTTCAGTAAAGACGCGCATTATGTGACTGGATTGTATGTCCTCGCGATGCTAATGATGATTGCGACGCTTGCACTCGATACGCAAGAAGTCGTCTTTTTACAGCGAAGCATCGGCTTATCGGAAACCGATTATGGTTTACTGATGAGTCTGACTGGGATCGGTTCCGTCGCCGGCAGCTGGGTCGTCGCCCGCTACGCCAAAACACTCTCCGTTCGGATGATGCTAATGATTGGCTATGTGTTCGTCGCGGTCGGTTACATGCTGTATGCGAGTGCGAATTCATTTTCAATCGTCTGTATCGGTTTCTTGTTACTCGGTTGTTTCCACGCATTTGCGGGGACCGGTTTCCTAACGTTCCAACAGACGAATATTCCACTACACTTAATGGGACGCTTTACGAGTCTTTACGGAGTCGGTGTCAGTCTGCTACAGATTCTAGCAATCGTCGCGATCGGTCTGCTCGGTGACATCTGGTCGATTCGCTTCAGTACGATTCTATTTGCCTGCCTCCTCGTGATCGTGACAATCTGTTTTCTCGGATTGGTTCTCCTCCCGAGCAAGCAACGGTACTTTACGACGAACGAAGTTGAAGCAGAACGACACGCCTAAAAAACAGGGAACCCCGTCAACGCGGTGTTCCCTGTTTAAATTGCTGTTCTAGCCGTTCTTTTATCACTTCTGCGTGTGTGACGAGCAGAAAAGTTCCATTTTGTAGTTGTTTCTGCAATTGTTTAGCTTCCACCCAAGCGAGCGTGTATTCCGCTTCTGAGATAATCCCTTGCTCCTGCGCTGCTTCCAGTTCGTCCGCATCGACTAATAAGACTTCTCCTGATGGCAAAACGATCAGATCGAGAAACAGATCCTCCCAGTAGACTCGTCCGTCCTCCACTCCGGTACGAAGACAAATATCGATATAGGTTTGTACCAACTGACCTGTGGCGTCAAACATCGAGGTCACGGCATGATGAGCATCGCTTGGGAATTGTTGTACCCAGACGTAACCAGCGTCAGCGATTCGAATCGTTTCGTCACCATAACGGACATCTAACGGTGAAGCGACTTCAATCAGTTGAAGAAGTGTCACATGTCCGTTAAACACTTCGTTTTCTACTTGTTCATGAACATAGTGTCGTTGTGTGATGCGACGCCAGTCATGTCGATCGGCATAGCGTTTTTTGATCATTTACCGGTCCCCCGTTTTTTCCTTAGTGTGCCATACCCCACTACTTTTTCATTCTAATTCTTAAAAAAAAGAGGCAACGGATTTTTTCCGTTACCCCTTACATCATCATTTGGCCGTCTCTGAACTGTGTAACGCAGCACCGTTCGTCTCGATGACGTGACGGTACCAATCGAACGAATCCTTTTTCATCCGTTCCATTGATCCTTTGCCCTCGTTATCCCGGTCGACATAGATCATGCCGTAGCGCTTTTTCATCTCTCCTGTCGTAAAAGAGACAATGTCGATGACGCCCCACGGCGTGTAGCCGATCAATTCGACGCCATCTTCGAGCACGGCTGCTTTGAACGCTTCGATATGCGCACGCAAGTAATCGATCCGCGCTGTATCATGAATCTGACCATCCTCGATCGTATCGATCGCACCGAAACCGTTCTCGACGATGAACAACGGAATCTGATAGCGGTCATAGAGACGATTCATCGCATAGCGCAGACCAACCGGATCAATCGCCCAGCCCCAGTCGCTCGACTGGATATATGGGTTCTCGACACCATTCGCGAGACCACCGTTAACGATGTTACCTGTATTATTGACGACGGCATCATGTTTGACAGTCGTCGACATGTAGTAACTGAATCCGAGATAGTCGACCGTTCCGTTACGAAGAATCTCCGCATCTCCGTCTAAGATTGGAATGTCATATCCTTCTCGTTTGAACTCATTCAATGCGTAAGACGGATAATAACCACGGACTTGAACATCCGGGAAGAAGTAACGCTGACGCATCGATGTCTCAGCAAGTAGAATATCTTCCGGGTGCGATGAGTACGGATAGATCGGTACGTGCGAAACCATTGCTCCGATCTCGAAGTCTGGGTTGATCGCTTTCCCTTTTGCGACGGCAAGCGCACTTGCGAGCAATTCATGATGTCCCGTTTGATACATGACTTCCATCGCGTTCTCTTCCGGATCGAGGAGGACACCGGAATTCGTCCAGAGGAACAGTGGATTGCTGACATCCATCTTGTTATTGATCTCATTGAACGTCATCCAGTACTTGACCTTGTCTTTATAGCGCGTGAAACAGACTTCTGCGAATTTCTCGAAGAAAAATGCCACTTTCCGATTACGGAAACCGCCATATTCACGCGCAAGGTGAAGCGGCATCTCAAAATGTGACAACGTAATGATTGGTTCGATACCGTATTTGAGTAGTTCGTCAAAGACGTCATCATAAAACTTCAGTCCTTCTTCGTTCGGTTCAGCTTCGTCTCCGTTCGGGAAAATCCGGCTCCAACCGATTGACGTCCGGAGACATTTCAGTCCCATCTCAGCGAACAGGGCGATATCTTCTTTATAACGGTGATAAAAATCAATCGCCTCGTGATTCGGATAGAATTCATTCTCCTCTACTTGATCCGTGATACGTCGTGCGACGCCGTGTGCTCCTGCCGTCAATACATCAACGACACTCGGTCCTTTGCCACCAGCGTTCCAGCCACCCTCAAATTGATGCGCTGCTAGCGCACCGCCCCATAGAAAATCGTTTGGTAATGTCTTCATTTTCATGTCCTCCTTCTATTTCTCTTACTTGATGATTGTTAAAATCCTTGTGTTTGCCGTCGTGGCGGTCTCGTCCGTCGGTAAGATTTGCGCATAACTTTGGGTGTTCGTGATGATGATCGGCGTAATCGTCTCGAGTCCATGCGCTTCAATTGCTGTCGCATCAAACGTCAACAAGCGGTCACCGATCGTCACAGCTTCACCTTCTTTGACGTGTAACGTGAACGGTTTACCGTCGAGCGTCACCGTTTCAAGTCCGACATGAATCAGAACTTCAACGCCAGTCGTTGACCGTAGCCCGATTGCGTGGCCGGACGGGGCAATCATGACGATAGTCCCATCAAATGGTGCGTTTACCACATTGCCTGTTGGACGAATCGCTACTCCCTGACCCATTGCCCCCGAAGCAAAGACGGGATCCGGTACATCCGATAAGGCAACGATTGTTCCTTCAAGCGGTGCACGTAGCGTCTCTTCGTTCGTTAGTGTCACACTGACTTCTTGTTCAACAACAGGGGTCGCTGTCGTTTCCGTTGCGACGACTGGTCCTGCTTGTTCACCAAAACCGAATACTTGAATCAAGACAATCGGCAGGATCAAGGCAATCGCTGTTCCGATCAATAAACCGATGATGGACGACGGGTAGTCGGAATCGATTCCGTTGACGAGCGTCAATGGTCCCGGTAATCCGGCGTAAGCAAAGTAATACGGTTTAAAGAAACTCGCCGTGACAGCGCCGATCGCACCAGAGATACAACCGTAGATGAACGGTTTCTTAAAACGAAGCGTCACACCATAGATGGCTGGTTCTGTAATGCCGAAGATACCTGTTAGTCCTGCTGAGACACCGACTTTTTTTGTTTCTTTGTTTCGTGCTTTTAAGATGACGCCGATGACAGCACCGATTTGGGCGATGACGGCAATCGTTTGATACGCCTGGAATGAATCACGACCATATTGTTCGAAGTTCGCAAGCACCATCGGCGTGACACCCCAGTGGACACCGAAGATGACGATGACTTGCCAGAAGCCACCAATGATCAGACCAGCGACCGCAGGAGCATTCTCTGCTAAGTAGTTATACCCATTTGCAATCCCTTCTGCACCAAGTGTCGTAATCGGTCCGATCAAGAGAATCGTGAATGGAACCATCAACACCATACTAAAGAATGGCACGAACAATGGACGAACGACTTCGTGGATCGTCTTGTTCAGGAATCGTTCGACGTAGGACAAAATCCAGACGAGGAATAATGGAGGTAAGACCGATGATGTATAAGTTGTTCCGGATAAAGCAATTCCTAGAAACGTGATGGATTCACCTGCAGTAATGCGCGCCGCGATGTCTGCCCATGTTGGACTGACCAGTGCCGCACTACACGCAACGGCAATGAATGCATTGACTTTAAAATGGTTCGCTGCCGTGATGGCAATGAAAATTGGCAAGAACGTAAAAGGCGCCCACGAGATAAAGCTGAAGACTTCATAAGTGCCCGTCTTCGCGAATGCCGGAAAAGCAAGTGTGGCTAAAATCAATGTTCCCTGCAGAATCCCTGCTGCAGCTAAAATATAAACGAACGGTGCAAAAACGGCTGACATCGTCGCTATGATTCGGTTAAGGACCGTCCCTTTCGGTGCCTCTTCCGTGTCCGGTTGCTCTAGATCGACGAGTTTCACAAATTCTTGATGGACTTCTCCAACGTGTTGACCAATGACGATTTGAAATTGCCCGCCAGACTCAACGACCGTAATGACGCCAGGTAATGCACTGACCGTTTCTTTGGCTACTGGATCTGAACGTTTTAAGACAAGACGAAGTCGTGTAGCGCATCGAACAGCACTGATGATATTTTCTTCTCCTCCGACCGCTTCTAAAATCGAGTGCGCCAGTTTTTGATAATCGCGAACCTTGCCCATATTGTGTACCTCCCCTGAATATGAAGCGTTGAATACCTTTTCATTTTAATTGTACATGCACAATTAATCAATACATAAATAATTTAATTAACTATTCTATTTTGGAGACATCAATAATATGCTAAACTCACATTAGAAATCAGTTCGTGAGAAAAGAAGGTGTCCTATGCTGAAATACCAGCAAACTGCCGATGAAATCGAGCAATACATAGAAAAACATGAGTTAAAGCAAGGCGACAAACTACCCATCCTCGAAGAACTAATCCGGCAGTTCGCCGTCAGTAAAACGACGATGACAAAATCACTCGAATTGCTTGAACGAAAAGGCATCATCTTTCAAGTCCGTGGAAGCGGGATTTTTGTCCGTAAGACGAATCGGACCGGCTATATTCGACTGTTCTCGACTCAAGGATTCAAGCAGAATCTCGTCGGTCATACGATTGAGTCAACTGTTCTCGTACTCGAACCAATCGATGCAACGGATAATATCGCGAAGAATCTTGGGATCGAATCGGGTGAGACAGTCTATTACGTTAAGCGAATCCGTTTCATTGACGGCAAAATCCTCTGTCTCGAAGAGTCTTATTATCGTCAATCGATCGTTCCGTACTTAAATCGCGAAATCGTCGAACAATCGATCTTCGAATATTTAGAGACAGCACTGCAATTGAACATTGGATTCTCGGATATGTACATGCACGTCGGGAAATTAAGCGCAGAGACGGCTCGTCATCTGGATCTCGCCGAGGGCGATCCTGGATTGACGATCGAGACAGTCTTTCACTTAACAAACGGTCGTCCGTTCGACTATTCCGTCATCACCTACCACTACGAACATTCACACTTCGTCGTCCAGGCGAACGGACTATATTTATGAGAAACGGAGCAAACTTGAATGAATCGTGAACTTATTCAATACTATGGAATGCTCATCCTCGGAATCATTACACTTTTTGGCGGCGTTTTTTTTACGATTAGTACATGGAAAGACTCAACAGAATCATTTAAAACCAAACTTCAATTCATCTTGATCACGTTATTTGGAGTTGGACTACTCTACTGGACGGTTCCTAGCCTTACGCAGATCGTTTTCAAGAACCATGCTGTCATCAAAGGTGACTGTTATGTAGAGGAAAACTCGGGCAAGACTCACTCCATTTCTATTATTTTCGACTCAACAGAGGATTATGAGGATTTCACCTTCCTAGAAAATCCGGAATTAGGAGCGTACGGAGAAGACGTGCCCTATTATTGTCGCGTCATTTCAACGAAGAATCATCAGTTCCCGATTTCCTATAAAATTTATGATTCTAAGACCCATAAACAACTCTCCTCTTCTAAAGACGATTAAAACAAAAAGGATTGCATGAGCCAGTGCCATGCAATCCTTTTGAAGTTCTTACAGCAATAATCCAATCATGGCCTCATTTTGTGATTTTATAATCGAATGTCTTCTTTACTAGAATTTTCGAGATACAGTTCCCCATCAAATGTCGTCAAGGCAACCACTTTCCCTTCTTTTTCATACCACGCGGTTGCGCCTTCACGATCAAATTCTTCCCAACCGGCTTGTCGGATCCGAGTTCTATACAGTAAACCCGGTCCATCGGTTTCCGAGACAAGTCGAGTTTTGATCTTCCACTCACCTTGTTTTTCAATTGCCGTAGCAAATCGCGGCACCGGAAAACCAGATACTTGTGATTCTTTAAAACTGACATACCAACCACCAATTATTACAATGAGACCGATAACCAGAATTGCGATCCATTTCTTTTTCATATGTACTCCTCCTTCACTTTTCCATCTGAGTTTTTAACTTACCAAAATATGGTCCTCCTGCCCTCCTTCTATAGGCGGATTACTGATTTTTTAAATTATGAAAACACATGAAAATTGTTTCGATTTTAAGAAAACATCTAAAAAAATTTCAATTTTTTTCATAAAAAATGCACACCCCTGTTCGTCCTTAGAGCATCAACGGTTTGACAACCCCCGGCATAGAGCCGTTTTCAGTCATTTTCAATTGGTTAAGCACATTGGTAACTTGACTTCATTTCTCCCTATGGTACGATACAAACTTATCAAAGGGAGTGAACAGAACTTATGAAATTCAGAAAAGAAAAAGTCAATGTCGTTGACATGCAGCAAACCAAAAAGAGTGTCTACGCGACCGGAATTGGGAATGCGATGGAATGGTTCGATTTTGGTCTTTATTCCTATCTCGCAATCATCATCAGTCAAAACTTCTTTAGCGCTGTTGAAAATGATGAACTGAAGCTTGTCTTTACTTTTGCGACCTTTGCGATCGCTTTTTTAATGCGACCAATCGGCGGAATCGTCTTTGGACGCATCGGAGATCGACTTGGACGGAAGGTCGTCTTAACGACGACAATTGTTATGATGGCCGGTTCAACGCTTATCATCGGATTATTACCGACCTACGATCAAATTGGAATTTGGGCACCCATCCTTTTACTATTAGCCCGCATCTTACAAGGGTTCTCGACTGGCGGAGAATATGCCGGAGCAATGGTCTACATTGCCGAGTCGTCACCTGATAACAAACGGAGTGCTCTTGGAAGTGGTCTTGAAATCGGAACACTCGGTGGGTACATTCTTGCCTCATTACTTGCTACAACACTTTTTGTCACTTTATCAGATGATCAAATGGCATCTTGGGGATGGCGGATTCCATTCATCCTTGGAGCACCACTCGGTTTATTCGGTCTCTATTTACGTCGTCATTTGGATGAGTCGCCAATCTTCGAAAATGAGATTAATGAAAATACAGAAGAACCCGCGACATTCCGCGAAATCTTACGCGATCATAAGCGTGATATCATCCTTTGTTTCATTGCTGTCGCGTTCTTCAACATTACGAACTATATGCTCTTGTCCTACATGCCATCATACCTTGATGAAGTCATTGGTATGTCAAGTTCGACAAGTACGATTCTCATCACCGGTGTCATGGTGATCATGATTCCACTCGCTTATTTCTTCGGAAAACTAAGTGATAAAAAAGGCAATCGCAATATCGTCCTCTTCGCGTTAGCAGGACTATCGTTGCTTTCGATCCTGTCGTTCTTCTTGATTGGTCTTAAACCACTCTTGTTCGTCGGAATCGGAATCTTCATCCTCGGATTCTTCTTGGCGATCTTTGAAGGAACGATGCCTAGTCTGCTACCAAGTATCTTCTATACGGATGTCCGCTACCGGACACTATCCGTGACGTTCAATGTCTCGGTCTCGATCTTCGGTGGAACGACGCCACTCGTTTCGACTTGGCTCGTCCATGAGACGCAAAATCCGCTCGCTCCTGCTTTCTATTTAACAGCAGTCAGCGTCATCGGATTCGTCACGTTCTTCTTCCTCTTTAAAAATACAGCCGGTAAAGCACTTAAAGGATCGCATCCGACTGTATCGAGTGAAAAAGAAGTCGCGTCGATCGCAAAAAAACCAGATGATGCCCTCTGGTGGGCAGAATAATTGCTACAAGTAAGAGCCGTCTTCCGCAGAAGACGGCTCTTTTTTTAGTAGACAGCACTCAGCTCTGTTACGATTCGGTCCGCGACTACGAGTTCCTGCTCTTGCGCAAAATCGAACTGGCAACCGATTGCTACTAGTCCGTTCGCTTGCGCCGCTTTGAAATCGGACAATCGGTCGCCGACGACGTATCCGGACGAGATGTCGTGCGTCTTACAAATCTCTCGTACGAGTGCTGATTTATCGCCGTAACGAATGTCTTCAATGCTATAGACATGATCGATATACGCCTCAAGACCATACGTCGTTACGATCGCTGATAGGTAGGACGGCCACCCGTTACTAGCGATATAGACCGAGTGACCCGCTTGTTTCAAACGAGCGAGCAACTCGACCGTTCCTGGATATAGACAACCATGCCCGGACTTGACTGCCTGCTCTAAGCTATGTCGAAACTTTTGATCCACAACCTGTTGGTCTGCGGCTGAAAAATCCGGAAGTAATGTCTCCCATACTTTCGGTAGCGAGACGCCCATGATCTTCTGATAGAGCGCGAGTGGAGTCTCTCCTTCCCAGCGCCCCGTCTGACGCAATTCATGAAAGACCTCTTCTAACGTATGCGCAAGCACAGCATTTGTTTGAAACAATGTTCCATCCATGTCAAAAATATAGTGTGTCATTGACTCTCTCCTATCTGCTCACGCTTTATTATCTGAATCATGGCTTCTATGGATCTATCCTCAGCAATCAGACGATCCGTCGGGCGGTGATCCTGATCAATCCACCAGCGTTTCATATCCGTCTCAGAAAACTCCGTCGGCTGGCGCATTGCGTGGCGACGGACGGTTTCTTCGAATGAAACGTCAAAATAATATGCCACGTACCGTGAAGTAAAGCGTCGTTCCAACCGGTCAATCATCTCACCGTACCAATCCTGTGCGAGAATTCCTTCTAGCAGAATCGTCGCATGACGTCCGTCAGCAAGTCCAACCAACTCCTCGATCCAGCGAATCGTCGGATTTCCTGGTCCATCTTTTACGTTCAACATTTCTCTACGGATGACATCTTGCGAAAACAGGATACTATCCGGTAAGACCGATCGTAATGCCTTAGCTAGCGTCGTTTTTCCACTACCGGAGTTTCCACGGATGACGATCAAGCGCGACTTCATGTCGTGAACCAGTCTCCGTTCAAGGCAGCAATGTACCGCTCTGCAGAGCGCGCTACAGCTTCAGACGCACCGGTTTCGATCTTCCGATAAAAGGCGTCATATAATTTTTCAAAGCGAAGCGGGCGTATCGTTTCTGCCATGCGCGCGACCGTCTTTGCAGGAAGCGGAATCATATTCGGATAACTGTACATGAAACTGACCCATGCCCGATCGGCAACGATTCGAATGATGTCTCCTGTCAATAAAAGTCCTGCTGACGCATCTTTTCGTTCACAGATGACTGCTCCTTTGAAGTGACCACCGACGCGATGTAACATCAAATCTTCCGTTAACTCCAAGCATTCACCACTCCAGAATACGATGCGCTCACTTGGTCGCGTCACGAACGACGCATCGTCTTCATGAATATAGATCGGTACGTCAAAAGTCTCCGCCCATTCGACTTGTGTCGCGTAATAATGCGGATGTGATAAAGCGATCGCCTGAAGCCCGCCTAATTCGTCAAGCTGCTCTTTCGTTGCGGAATCAAGATATGTAATGCAGTCCCATAACAGGTTGAACGATTTTCCTTGGACGAGATATGCCGTTTGACCGATGCCGAATGCTGGTGTCGTCTGAATCGCATAGACACCTGCTCCGTCGTCCATAATGATATTTTGGTACGTTCCTGACGCTTGCATGGCAGCGAGTGTCGTCCATGTTTGACCGGTCGGATTGACATACTGTCGTTCTTCTAAGCAAATCGGACACGTTTCGCGATGCGGATTGATTTGTTCGACACCACACGTCGTACAGATGATGGTTTCCATATCATCATTCCTTTCCAATTCGTAAATGATTTTCCTGATACATCATAACATATTCCAATTATAGGGATTAAGATGTGCTCGCTGAAATGAACATGTATGAAAAATGAAGCATGAGATTATTATGTCGATTTCGTTTCCTCTCATTGTGCACTGTTTGAACACTGTCTTTTAGATGTAAAACGTTTCGCCGCTTGGTATCACTAGTTACTTCAGCTGCCGTTTGATTCGTTATGTGTCACGTCAACTGTCTATAATAATCCCTTCGAAGGTCCAGCTCGTTTAACGCTCGATGATCACACGAATGACGCAATAGGCATAAGATAAGACAAAAGCAGGTCGAACCACTGATGTGGCTCGACCTGCTTTATTTAATAAGACGTTCGATCGTCAGTTATGACGCTTTGAAAATGTTCTGTGAATCGATTGATCGCTTCTTCTGTATCAAGATTTCCAGAAAACCAGATCTTTTTGTCTTCTGAAAATGTAAGATGCAATGAGTCATCTATTGTAGACTCCACTTTAAGTGTAGCAATCGTATCTGACTTCATTAATGTCTTTTGTGATAGAGTGACCAGTTCATTCGTCAACGTTTCGCGAGTATCTTCTGACGTCTTTTCCTGAAGAAGATCAACTGTTTTATGAAGCAATACGGCTTTTGAGACACGCGATAGATTCAACTCTCGAATTTCAAACATATAAGCGTCCTCGTGTTCATGCTGACGCTGGACGATGAATCGTGGAGAATGTACTAAATGTTGAACGAAGTGAACGAACATTTCGATGGTCATTTCGGACATACCGAAACCCTCCCTTTTGCATGGATCAACGGACGAATGCCTTTAATCCTTTATGTGAATGGACAGTAAGAGTCCTGTATGAAATCAAGCAGGTGAATTGGGAAAAAAACCTCCCTTCTGTAAAGTTATACCACAAAAACAAGTACAAAGTGTACATGTTTTTGTTTCAAAACTAAGATTCGAATAGCCTCCGAATCTTGTTTATAGTAACATAAAAGATACTAGTTATAATCATATTTAATATGATCATCTGATAAAAATCTGCATGACTGGAATATGTACACGGATAAAGAGCCAGAGATCATCTATTCCTCTCTGACTCTTCCATCAATCGTTCATCGTTGGCGCGATTAAATCTTGTAACGTATATGCCTGCAGCGCGTGTGTAAAGGACGTGAATGCTTGATCGAACGCTTGTCGTGTGTTTTGCAAACTACCATTTTTATTTGGAACTGTCACATTTTCAAGATAGGATACTTCTTCAAATAAATGAACGATTTCTCCTAACGTAATCGTTTCTGGGGATTTTGCTAATTTGAACCCACCATTACGACCTTGTACAGAAATGATGAGACCAAACTTGCTCAATGAATGGACAATCTTCATCAAATGATTTTTAGAAATATCATAATGGGTTGCCACTTCCTGAATTTGCACGAGCCGAGTCGGATGCGACGCTGCGAAAATAAGCACACGAATGGCATAGTCCGTAGAGCGAGTCATCTTCATCCATTTCACCTTCTTTTTCTTTCCTTTATATAGACATAGTACAGAAGCTCACTCATTTTCACAATCAATAGTATGGCTTAAAGTGTCGTTTATAGTGGTTTTGCACATATGTATATCGTTTATCTTAAAGGATATGAAGTGTCAAAATCTAGGCATTTCTCGGAAAAAGTAAAATGATATTTTAATTTGATGAAGCAAATTATTTAGTTATTTCAAGTCTATGATAAGATTCTTTTAAACATGTACGTTTAAAGTTTATTTATATATTTTTTAGAAAGAGGTCTTGTCATGAATTGGCTCTCATCAAGTATGTTCCATCGGTTTTATATTTTATTGTTTTCGAATTTCTTAATTTTTGCAAGCATCAGCGTCTTAACATTTTACATTGCTCAAAAAGAGCTAGAGCAACACCGAACTTCATCACAGAAGATCACATTACAAAAAACGCAAGCTCGCACGCTTTGGAATGAAGCACAACAAGTCAATCTCCAAGTCCAACAAATTGATTTTAATGATCAAGATGATCTGAAGCAAATCAATAAAAGATTGAAACGTTTACAAAAAAACGTTGAATCGTTCAGTCAACGTTATTCAGATCCATCAGACGAACGATTTGCGCATCAACTCGTTCAATTTTCAAGATTTTTGGAACAGGAAGTCACTTTGCAAATACGTACGGATAATCAAAAGCTGGTTCAGCAGTCTGACTTCGTCGTTAACGACTACTTTCGAATGATTCATAATGAAGAGAAAAACGCACAGCAGTCGCTACAACAAAGAACCGCTGAAGTATTACGCTACGCCTTTGGTGTGATGATCATCGCTTTTTGTCTTCTCAGTTACTTGATTTTAAGACTTGTGCGGTCTTTTCGAACAGATTTACTCGATCTCGTCGATCAAACGAAACAGCCTGATCGATTGGAACAGAATGATTTTCAGAACCGTTACGATGAAATTGGTACACTTGGGCGATCGATGCAACAAATGACGACGTTGCTCGCATTTGAACACCAGCAAACACAAGTTGCTAATTTACAACTTCAAGAGTCTTTATACCAACAAAAAACAATCGAGCGACAACTTCAATTTCAAAATCAGTTAGCCACTCAAATTTTGCGTCATCAATCTACTTCAGGTCTTCACACCTGGCTACAAGTAATCGGTAGTCATTTTCGGGCGGCTCATATCTATTTTTCACCGCAGTCGGAGAATTTTGAACCTGTCCATATCGCACTATCAGACGAACAAATTTATGACAAAGAACGGTTGGAGTTAGAAGCGAAGACCGAGCTAGATACATCCATCCATCTAATCGAGAAGGAGCAGTTGACGTTATGTGCTCTCCCTTTACACAGTCCGTCAAAATTCATTGGTTCATTGACGTTACAATTTAATCATCGTTTTACTGAGACTGTCGCACTTCAGAAAACGACTCATTTATTAAATATCGGGTTGATGCGATTGCTTGATGACATCCGTATAAAAGAACACCATCAATTGATTCAGCGCATTTTAAATGGTTTACGAGAAGCTATCTTATTCGTCGATGTGACGAATACGAATATCTTTACGAATCGCGTGTTTCATCAATTATTTCCGAACTGGTCACCTTCTGAAAACCAATCTGAAAACTTAGCATTCGTCATCGAAGCCTTCGAACCGTTGATTCTCGAAACAGAGGCGTTATATGCATATGTCGAACAAATCAAAGCAGGCTTTGACCACGCATCAGTTATTCCAGCTCAGGATTTTTCAATGCCAGACGATCGTCATTTACGACTTTACACAGAATTTTTACCCGAACGTCAAGGTATTCTATTTGTTTTTCGTGAACGCACAGTTGAAGTCAACCATGCTAAAAAGGAGCAAAACTTCATTTCGGTTTTATCACATGAGCTTCGAACGCCACTTGCATCCATCGAAGGGTTCAGTGAATTAATGTTACACCGGTCGTTATCTCCTTCAAAACAGCGAAAATATTTAGAAACCATGCGGAGTGAGACACAGCGACTCAGTCAACTGTTAACCGAATTCCTAGATTATCAGCGACTTAGTCATCAAAAAGAATCCTATCAGTTAGAATCATTTTGCATCGAACATATGCTCATCGAGTTAACAGAGTGGTTGAACGTTGCGACATCGACGCATCATTTGCAAATCCAAACTGACGGTCCTTGCCTGATTACGGCTGACCAAGAAAAAATCCGGAGGGTCTTATTAAACATCTTGAATAATGCGATAAAATACTCTCCCGTTGATTCAAATATCCAAATCTCGTTAGCGTGCTGTGAAGCTGAAATCGTCATCACCATTAGCGACGACGGATATGGTATCCCAAAACAAGATCTTCCCTACCTCTTTGATCCGTATTACCGTGTCGAACAAGCAGACCACCTCCAAGTTCAAGGAACAGGTCTCGGTTTACCGATTTGTAAGGAAATCATCGAAGCGCATGGTGGGAGAATCACCGTTCATTCAGAAATCGGAAAAGGATCTGACTTTTTTATCCGTTTACCTCGTGATGAAGAGTGGAACACAACCAATAACATGTACAATAACAGTATGAATAATCTACAACTAGGAAGTGAAGAACGTGGAAGCTGATTTAAATCAAATCGTTCACTGTTTAAATCAAGATTTTAAACAGCATAAAACTGTCTTCAGTGCAATGGCACTGAAAGAAACCAACCCCTGCATCGTCTTGATGGAGGATCACCGCAAAAGACGATTGAATGATGCTTTGTATCAATACTCTGATTTCATCGCTGAATTGGAATCACTTATTTATCGCTGTTTAATCGATGTCCGGGGAGCCCGTGAATCAGCCTCCCCTTCCGAGATTTTTATCTCTAAAGCCCAACTCTATTCGCCTTATCATTATTTGATTACTTTTTTATGAGAGGAGTCCACCATGACTGTTCAAGAAAATACAGCATTGTTGATCATTGACGTCATTAATAAGATGGATTTTGAAGGAGCTGAGCAGTTAATGCAACAAACGCTCCCTATCCTCTCACCACTCACAAAATTAAAACAACATTGTAAACGTCAAAATATTCCCGTGATTTACGTCAATGACAATTTTGGTCTGTGGCAGGAAAATGTCAATCAAATCATTGATGAGTGCCGCGGGGGTCTTGGGGATGTACTCATCGAAGCACTTCATCCAGAAGAGGATGATTACTTCATCATCAAGCCCAAGCACTCAGGTTTTTTCGGTACTCAGCTCGATATTTTATTGAAGCATTTGGATGTCTCGCGTCTTATCATCACCGGTCTAACGACCGACATGTGTATCTTATTTACAGCAAATGACGCCTATATGCGGGAATATGCCATTCATGTCCCTGCAGACTGTACGGCAGCAGAAACCGCTGTCGCAAAAGATCATGCCTTAGAAATTCTCAGTTCGACATTATCACTGGATTGCTCCTCGAGTTCATGCTTGATGAATAAGGAGGAATAACCATGCTTCATTATTTTTCTGGAACGTATGAATCAGCACGCGAACGTTTCAATGAGACTGCACAGTGCATTCTTTCTCAGCATTATCCGAAGCTAACGCATGATTCACTGGAACAACGAGCGTCACTCTATTCCGATTGGTGGCACGGCCAGTCCGGTAATAATTCAACATTATTGATCCTAACCAGTGGACTACATGGAATCGAAGGGTACGCAGGGAGTGCCATGCAGCTCCAGTTTTTATCAGACCATATGAAACAGGTAAATACGGGAGAAGTCGATATTTTGCTGATCCATGGTATTAATGCATATGGGATGAAACATCATCGAAAAGAAACACAGCATAACCTCAATTTAAATCGAAACGCGATTCACGATTTTTCAAAGGCAGATTTACGCAATCCGGGTTTTGATGAGTTGCAATCTTTGTTTATAAAACGGTCAGGTTCAGGACGGCGTCTGGATTACATACCGTTTACACTGCATGTCTTATACGACTTGCTTCGTCTAGGTCCACACGCTTTTTTAAAGGCTGCGACACTTGGACAATTCAAGCATCCGACCGGATTCTATTATGGCGGACATACGCAAGACGCTTACTTCTCCGATGTGTTAAGTCGGCTCGTCGATACACTATCTGCTTACCATACGGGTTATGGACCAGCGGGTCAAGTCCAACTCGTCATGTCGTCGGAAGATCCACGACACGCTAGGGAGGTAGAAGTATACACACGTTATCCGATCGTCGATCAACCACGAGATCAACAGTTTTATGCAATTGAAGGAGAATGGTTAAACTATCTGTATGAAGAAACAAAAAAGCGACACATCGGTTTTTTAGGTTTAACATTAGAGTGTGGAACGCTTGGAAAGCATCCTTTTGCCCTACTCCGAACGTTAAAAGCAACGATTGATGAAAATCGTCTCTTTTTCAATCAAGCAGTTGCCCCTCGACGGATTAGAGAGCGATTCGATGCACTTTACATCCCTAAAAATAAACAGTGGCGACGGTCCATCTTGAACGAGACATTCTTCATCTTTAACAACATCACTGAATGGATCAATGATCCTAAAAGTCATTCTTTGATTAAACGTTCACTTCAACCTATCGAAAAATAAGGTAAAACAGGTTTGAAAGAAACTGATTAAGGTATATAACATGTGTAAATCGCATATGTTTAAAACTTAAAGGGGGTTCTTTTCATGTTTCGCCATCAAAAAGAATTACAATTCGAAGTCAAGGTTGATCGACCCGATCCAAAGGTTGCTCGGGCCGTGCAAGAGGTACTCGGTGGACAATTCGGTGAGATGACGGTCATGATGCAATATCTTTTCCAAGGCTTCAATTGCCGTGGTGAAGAAAAGTACAAGGATATGCTGATGGATATCGGGACGGAAGAAATCGGGCACGTTGAAATGCTGTGTTCCCTCATTTCTCAATTGCTCGACGGGGCGTCACCGGATGATCAGGCAGAAGCTGCCAAAGATCCAGCGACGGCAGCAATTCTCGGGGGTATGAATCCACAGCATCTTCTTGTCAGCGGTCTCGGTGGACTGCCATCGAACGCCAACGGCATTCCGTGGAACGGATCTTATATCGTCGCGAGCGGTAACTTATTGGCAGACATGCGTTCGAATTTACATGCTGAATCACAAGGTCGTCTTCAGGTCGCTCGCCTCTATCATATGACGACGGATGAAGGCGTTCGCGCTACCTTCCGTAAGATGCTCGCTCGCGACCGGTATCATCAGTATCAATGGATGGCTGCGATCGAAGAACTGGAGACGAAAAATGGAGTTGTCGTGCCTGCTACTTTCGCACCGGAAGATGAGATGGAAGCGCAACCGCATGCTTATGAGTTCTGGGACCTATCGGAAGGCACAGCTTCAAAAGAAGGTCGCTGGGCTCAAGGGGAAGCGCAGGATGGAACCGGTGAATTCGTTCATCTAGAAAATCCTGCACCGCAAGGAAATATTCCGAACATGAAGGTACCGGCACACAAACTTCACCACGACCTAGCAGAAAAAACAGGTATGCAAAACGTCAAAGATACTGTCAAACGTATGTTACATGATAAGGAGTGAGATCGATGGCTAAATCACCACTTGCAATCCATGAAACACTCGAAATTCATTAGCCGTCCCAGTCGACGAGTTGATTGCGACAGACTTCTTGATCAGCAGCAAATCACTTGTCCGCGCTTATGCTGTTGCAATTACAGAAACGGCTTCTCCTGACGTTCGAAAATTCTTGACTGAACAGCTGAACAAAGCCATTCAGACTCACGCAGCAATCGCCGGATACATGATCGATCATGAGATGTATCACGTGCATGACTTGAAAAAACAATTAAAACACGATCAAGAAAAACTAGAAGTCGCTAAAGGCTTACTATGACGTTCCCCCTTCCCTTCTGATTTCGAAGTGGAAGGGGTTTTCTTTCAGAATTCGTGTAAGGAGCGATCAGTCTCATGATTGACATCAATCATATTCAAATCAAACAAAGTGGAGAAACTGTTTGTCTCACCTGGGAAGGGACAAGTAACGTCCGTCTCTTATTAAATAGTAGACCGTGTTTCATTCAGAACTCGAATAGCTATCAAACGGAGACACTTCCTTTATTTGAGCCTTTGTCATTCGAACTGATCGATTCAGATTCGAAGACACGTATCGTCACCGCTCTTGTTTCAAGTACAGATGATTTGTTCTGGAACCGAAAAATGACTGTCCTGATCCAACAAGATCATGCTGTCCGACTGTTGTGGGGTGAAATCCCAGAGGTATCGCATTATACGGTATTTCAAGATGGGCATCGATTAGGTCAAACTGCGTCACCCGAATGGAAAGGAACGATTAACCCTGAACAATTTACACGTTTTGAAATCCGGGTGCTCCGTCCAATTTCAAGAAAATCGATGCCATTCGCACGGATGATCGAGACGTTCGCTCGCGTTACGAATCAGATAAAACAGGAACAAGACCGTGAACGAGAATTTGAACAATTCGTGCTCTATTTTTCTTTGTACCCGCTATCCGCTTCACATAAGAAGGTTTCTTCTTACCGATTGCGTGTACTGACGTTCATTGCTCCTCCAATTCTCATGAACCCGAATCCGTTTTCTCCGCATCGTTATTTCGAAGGCGATGCGCGACAATATTCGCCTTTTTCAAAAGAGTATCGCACCTTTACAGAAGTCCTGACATTTGATGGTGAAACCACTCATCAACTATCAAAACAAGCAAACCCTACCCGATCTTTTGATGCTCGTCATCAGTTATATCGAGAAGATGTAGCGTCGACTCAGCGGGTCTATTTATCAGATCAATCAAAAGCACGATATACGCTCCACCACTCTGTCGGCAATCCGCTCGTCGTCTCACCTAATATCGACTACGAAATCAAGGTAGCGCATCATGCAAATCTTTGGCGTATCGCAGGAACACATCTCCAATCACCGCACCATGAAGTATATCTGGATGAAGGAGACGATTGTTTTGAAACAATCCACCAAGCCCATGATTTAGGTTTAAGTTTCCTCGGCAATCCGTTGCCAAGTTGTCACTGGTTGCATGTGACCAACTAATGAACAGAAGAAAACCGCGACCGATTCGTCGCGGTTTTTCATATTTAGTCGTGAAATCGAGCACGTGTCTCCGGAGACGGCAGTGCACACTGCTGCTTTTGTCCAAACCAACGATGACGATTGTTTGCAACGAAATCATAGACGCGATCCCGGAGTGAACGTGGAACAATGCGAAGCACTCTCAACAGACGCCATCCACCTCCTAAATGACCGGCAATCCGTAACGCAGCATCCGATTTGATATACGGTACACCCCGGTCAATTACGACGACACTGTCAATCGTTTCCGGGAGATTGTGGCGCCTTACGAGTTCTTGCCCTGTCTCCCCTTGTAACGATGCAAAATCATGGTACCCCTGGTCTCGTTTTAAGATGAACTGGACGCTCGCGTCACAGAGATTGCATTCTCCATCGAATAATACGATTGCTTTCATGATTGATTCACCCTTCCCTACCTGTTTAACGAATGATTTTGTACACTTTTCCTTTACCACACTTTAGGTATAAACATGCAATTATTTAGTATGTTAAATCATGATAACGCTTTCTCTTCTTCTCTTCATTCCGTTATACTGATTCTGTAAACATTTGGTTTTTACAAATCCATCTACTTAAAAGGAGCATATATATGACAAAACGATCGATTGCCATCGTGACCGGTGCCAGTCAGACACGCGACATCGGAGCTGCAATCTGCCGCCAACTTGTCTCTTCTGGACATGACCTGGTCTTTACTTATTTTAAAGCAACAGCGGATTGGGCGGCTAGTTTTACAACCGAACTCGAAAATCAAGGTGCCCGAGTCCTTGCGATTGAACTTGATTTAAGTCAATCAAATGCTGCTGACGAGTTATTCGCACGCATAGAAGATGTTGGAGCACCAAGCATCCTGATCAATAACGCTGCTCATTCGACAATGACAGATTGGCAAACGCTCGATGCAGCAAGCCTCGACCAACACTATGCCGTTAATCTCCGGGCACCGCTATTACTCGCGACACGTTTTACAAAGCGATTTGCTGAAGCACATCTAACTTCCGGTCGTATCATCCAATTGACGTCCGGACAAGACCTCGGTCCAATGGCTGACGAGATTGCGTACGCTACGACGAAAGGTGCATTGTCAACATTTACGAAGACGTATGCGGCAGCCGTAGCACCGCTTGGTATCACCGTTAATGCCATCAATCCGGGTCCGACTGACTCGACTTGGATGGATGAAGCAACACGGACAGCGCTTAAACCTAGTTTTCCATTTGGGCGAATCGGTGCGCCGGAAGACGTTGCACGATTGATTCAATTCCTCGTTAGTCCAGACGGTGGCTGGGTGACCGGACAAGTCATTCATTCCGAAGGCGGATTCGAACGCTAAACGTGTAGCATGCAAAAACATCCCTCTGACGTCAAAATCAGAAGGATGTTTTTCATTATCGAAAGACCGGACCCATTTCCGTCAAAAAATCGTTCCAGGCGACTTGATGCAAGTCGCTATAGAGTTCTGGCATCTGGTCTCTTTCAAAAAAGGCAATGTCCAATGATTCATTGGAGTCGATCGTTAACTGTCCTCCATTGACTTGGCAAACAAAAAAATGAACGATTGGTTGGGCGACATCCCCATTCGGATAAATCTCTTCGTACTGCGAATAAACACCACTCAAACGTTCAATCGCGACATGAATTCCGGTCTCTTCGAAAATCTCACGCTTGGCTGCTTCGACAATCGACTCTCCGAGTTCCAGTGCGCCGCCGGGAAAGCCCCACGCTTGTTGCTGCCGCCGTTTTTGTAGAAGAATGCGTCCCTCTTCGTCGAAGACGATGCCACCTGCAAAGTTCAACATCACTTTTTCCTGACCGACCTTACTGCGGAGAAAACGTATATAGTCCATCTGTCGCCCCTTGAAGTTTGACTTGCTTCACCCAGACAATCAGTTGTTCGATCATCGCCTCCGTCACAGTATGATTCACACCCGGAAAAACACATAATTCAGTCGTTTGCGTCATACCTGCTTGAACTGCTGTTACGTGATAGTACTGCTGGATTGATAGTGGAATATGGACATGAAAATCAAGCTTCATTTTTTAGCTTCTCCTGGTTCAAGCGGACGATCGTTCTCGCAAAGTCATCTTCCGGTAATCGTTGTCCGTTCTCGAGAAACGGTTTCCAGTACGGTCGAATCTTAAACAACGAGACCGTATCGCGATAAACTGTTCGACGGACGATTTGTTTCGTCGTCAACGGCAATCCGTTCTCGCTCTCGACCTGAATACCACAGATCTGACCACCAATCGTTTTTCCATTCAACAGTTTTAATTGCGCGACTTCTCCTAGAAAACTGATCGTCGGTTGTGTCACGACGGCGTGAACGACTTCTGACTTCACACGTCGTAATACCGTTTTTTCGATGACGACGGAAAGTCCGAGATAGACAGCCTGGTTGATGATATACGCACCGATTCGTCGTTTTGTTGTTGAGTGCATGGATGATCCTCCTTATACGTTAAAATAGACGACAGCGCCGAGTGCACTGACAGCAATCAAATAAAAGACGATCGCGAGTCGTTTGTTTGCGGTAGAGATATCTTTTCGGACAAGGATTTTACTGTACCGAAACGTCAAGAATGCGAACACGAGCAAAGCCAAAATCAATAAAGATGCCATACAAGAATCTCCTCCTCCATTTTTATCATACATGAAATACGCTATCGAATTGTTATATTTTACAAGTGAATTGTGGTATGCTTACACATATTTGGTTCTTTATTGAAATGGGGTTTGCATTTTGAACACTACAACGACCTGCTGTCTCGTTGAGCTGAAGAAGCCTGGTTATCTCGTTCGGAACCTACCGCCGCTCGGCATCCATGACGTCCACGTCCGCACCCTTGCCGGTGCCATCAGTATCGGTGCTGAACTTTCTCAATGGCTTGAACAAGATATGACTGAAACCGATTATGGCTATCCGCTAGAGACCGGATATGAAAATTACGGTAAGGTGCTTGCTGTTGGTGAAGCGGTCCAAACCGTCAAACCCGGTGATCGGGTCGTCGGCTTCTATGGTCATTAAGATCAAGCGGTCGTACCTGAGTCGAAGGTCATTTTGATTCCTGCTTATGTCTCACCACGTGAAGCCTTGCTACTGATTCTATCTTGTGACGCGGCAAAAGGCGTCCGAAAACTGACATTGACGCCCGACGCGAGAGTCTTAGTTTCTGGAATGGGTACGATCGGTTTGTTGACGGTACATTACTTACGGCATTACGTTAACGTTCGCCAGATAGATATCATCGAGCCGCTCGCCTCCCGAGCTGAATTAGCACGTCAATTAGGGGCACACATCGTCACGCCGGATTCAGACACGTATGACGCCGCCATCGAATGTTCCGGGCGTCAAGCGGCCTTTGCCGAACTTCAATCCGCTGTCCGTCCTCATGGTGCAATCTGCGTCTTATCGGACGGCAACCGTGAATCCTTGACGTTGACGCCCACGTTTCATGCAAAGGAACTTCAGATCATTGCATCGAGTGACGGTTGGAGCTACCATATGAACGCGGACTGGCTTTTTTCCAACGATCGTCACGCGACATTACCTGCTTTGTTCGAACAGGAAACTTCGTTTTCGGAGCTCGCCAACTGCTTCGCTGCCTTAATGGCATCGACCGATCTCCCAATCAAAGTCTTCGTTGATTATGAGCAGACGAGCTGAACACCGTTCGGATCCGTGCCTGCTAGCGATACGTCGGAAAAGACTGCTTCTTGCAAGACGGTCTTCTCCCCGCGGACGGTTTGGATTTGCGGAACCGGTTGATCGAACAGTTTCGCTAAATCCGCCTCTAATCCTTCGAGCGGCGTCGCTAGGATCAGACGCTCAAGTGTCGTTCCATCCGTATCCGCAATCACATCTTCATGGATTTGCAGTTCAATCCGTAATCCGTATGGTGTCTGCAAGAACGTCCGACGCTCATTCGGTTGGGCTGTAAACGAAAGTGTTTCTGCACGGTCAAGGATCATTTGCAAGTCATCTGATTGAATCAAAAATCCGATGTGGTCGAAGCGAATGACCTTCCCGTACCCGATAGTCACGTTCACTGCCCCGCGTTTCATTTCAATGATCCGAAACACAATCTTATCCGTTCGAAAATCGTTCCATGTCAGAGGTGGATTAAACGAAGAAAATTCTCCATTTTTCTTCCCAATGCGCTGGGAAACGTGAAATCCGCGTGCTGTGTACCAGGCTTCTGTTTCCTCCAAATGTGGTGTCCAAATATGGTAGTGAAATAGCATTTACATACACTCCTTATACTTGTTCCAATCGTTCCATGTCATCACTACAACTTGGTTCGATTCATTTAAGTATTGTCTTAATAGCGGAAGATGCGCAGCACCGTACAAACAGACGATTCGCTCGGTCGTCTGGGCAAGTTGCAGTAGACGATCGGCAATCTTTTGATTACGGGCATGCCAGTAGCATTCGATCCAAATCCGCCCGTTTTCCAGCTGTTCGATTTGATCGTAGACCTTAGCGGACGCTGCAATCGTCTCTTCAGCGTGCAATCGATCGAGCCATTCTGAAAAGGATAACTGCTCCATCGCGTTCTCTAACTGTTCAGTCCGCTTCATCTCAGCAGTGACGATTGTCTCGAAAGCTTCCGGATGATGTGAACGGACTATTCCTAAATCCGGTACGCCTGGTACGATTTCGTTCCAATCGATTCCATGCAACTGTGCTAATCCTGCCATCCGGGCTAGGCGAAAGCCGATTTGTTGCCGTTCATTAGCGGTTAAATCACTCTCGTGTTGATAGGTGTCATATATATGTTGCAGGTCACTTATGCGTTCAGGTGACGTTTCAAGAGCAATGCAAGTCGGTTGAAATCTGTTCAATCGAACAACGACTTCCTTAACTTCCTGTTGCCGTCTCTCTGATGCGACATCAAAAATTACTGGACGAATCAGATCACCATTTGCCGGTCGATCAAGATGGAACATGCCTAACAGTAAAATCTGGGGCTTCATCTACATTCCTCCTTTTCCTTATTTTACCTTATATTTGGTAAAGGAAGCGACCTTTACCTATTATGAATTTACGTTACCATTCAACAAATACTCATATAAGGAGGTTCCGATGAAAAGGATATTCGTCATTGTGTTCATTGGATTTTTATTCGGATGCAATCAAACCGGTATAGAGGATGAAACTAGTTATGCCATGATCGTCATTGTGAACAATAAAGAATATAACGGAACAGAAGCTGAATTGGACGCATCTAAACAACAAGGAGAAAAAATTAGTATGATACTAAAGAAAACAAAAGCATACGAAATGCCCCAAGCGAACAGTCAATCGAATCTCTTTTCAGTCGGATCCACCATCTATGCTGTTAAAGGAACAGAAGATTTCATCATCGTAAAAGACAAAGAAAATAAAAAATGGCTTTTACAAAAGGTAAGGGATATCGAAAAAAATCTAAATCAATGAGGCACTTTAACACTTTTAACGTGGTACATCTTTAGAAATACTATCAGCGGAGATGCTTTTTACTTTTACACGAGGTATGGTGAGAAGAAATTAGAAAGGGGCTGACTCAAAAGTCAGTTTCTACAAAGATAAGGGTGGTAAAATAATGATCTGCCACCCTTATCTCATAACCAAAAGAATGACGCGTTTCACGCAACTCTTACAGGAAAAAGCGCATCTTTGCGCTGTCAGAGACAAACAAGACCCGCTTTCCTGCTTGAATGAAACAGGAAAACTGGCTCGTGTCTCGTCTGAAGACAGGGCGTGAAAAGACACGTCATTCTTTTTTTGGGTCAACCTCTTTCTTTTATCCTGTTAAGCTTGATTTAATGAGCAAAATCTTTCCGCTTTCCTCAGCATCGATATATGAAACGGCTTGGACATCAAGTTTGATATCACGACCAAATAAACGGTACAGACGCTCCATCAGAAGGTGTTCGTCTGATTGGCTGAATCGCTCCGCGTCAGGAACGTAGTAGATCGATACGCTATCCGGCGTCGATTGGACATATTGAATACGCTCGATATTGTTTGATAAATGTTTGACGATACTCGACAGTTGCGCTTCAAAAATCTTTTGACCATCCGGTTTTTGGATGAACGCCCGCCCCCTTCCGTCAATTGATTCGATGATTGGTCCCGGGTGACCACAGGAACAGGTGCACTGACTGAGCGTCATCCGATCTCCGACCCGGTAGCGAATGAGGGGGGTGCCGTGTGTATCAAAACTCGTCACGAGAATCTCCCCGTCTGTATCGAGTTCGATGATCCCCATCTCATGATGCAGATGTTTTTGACCAAGTCGACATTCCGAGACGATTGGTGCTCCTTCAGACGATGCATATTGATCAAAAACTGGTCCATGAAACACTTCTTCGATGACCTGGCGCTCTTCCGCATCGATTCGTTCAGCCGTTGGAAAAATCGCAATCGGTTGACATGTCAAGCGGATCCCTTCTCGCTTCGCAAACCGGGCGAGTTCAATCATCGCTGACGGAAGACCATCGATTGTTTCTGGTTGAAAACGTTCGATGGCTTCAAGATACGCTGCCATCGTCCGTGGGGATAATCGTTTTACCGTGAATAAGAGTTGATTCGCCGCTCGATTCATCCGCCAGTAGACGTCCGTCTGTTGACGCTCGGGTACGAGATCCTGTGCCGTAAAGCTGATCCGTCGCATGCCACGGTAGACATTGTGGGTCGCCTTAAAATAATCCAGATGGGCCATTCGAATTTGCATATCCGGTATCGTATATCGTACTTGCAGTGATGTGCCTGTTGTTCCGCCAGTTTTCCCTATAATTGGCGCAACAACATCTGTTTGAATGTCCTCCATTTGCGTTCGTAATATTTCTTTTGACAGTACAGGAATATGTTTTAGTTCGGATAGGTCCTTTAACGGTAAAAGAATGCCATGCAAAATGAAGAGCTGACGATAATAGGAACTGTATTCAATGCAAAAGCGAAGGAAGTCATTTAAACGGTCAAGTTGTTCCGCTTTGACGTCGATCGTCGATTGTTCTCGTTCGAGGAGCATCCGAAACCGTTCTTGATAGACCGGTCCATAACGTTCGCGATGCAATTGATACCCATAGAGGGTTGTGAAGAGGTGCTGGAGAAATAGAGGAGAGCGATTGTAGATTTGCTCTTTGATACCCATGTCATCACGTCCTTTCGCAAGGGAAGTAACGGTTTCGATGTCTCTACGATAGCCTATGTACCTGACAAGAATATGACAAATACAAGGGAACATGCATCCTGACAAATTGATATCACCTTGGACAGGTCCGATGATCAACGCTCTACTATACTGAAAACAAGGAGGTGACAAGATGTGGCTCGAATCGATTCAACGCGTCATTGACTATATCGAAGATCATTTAGAAGACTCGATTGATCTCAACGTTTTGACAAGCGTGGCGCAGATGCAAACGTATACTTTACAACGAACGTTTTCCTTACTTGCGATGATGACCTTACCGGAATACATCAGAGGGCGACGTCTGACGCTTGCTGCGCAACAATTGACACAGACGGACGAAAAAATCATCGATCTTGCCTTACGTTTTGGTTATGAGACACCGGAAGCTTTCACAAAAGCTTTCAAACGTCAGCATGGTTGTTCCCCGACGTTGATGAGAAACGAGCGACGTCGGGTTCACGCCTATAACCGCCTGAGCATTCAGGTGACTTTGAAGGGACTGGATCAAATGGATTATCAACTCATCGAACGACCTGCTTTACAGATTTCAGGATGGCGAAAACATTTCCCTACGCAAGATGGTGCCCAACAGCAACTGATTCCATTGTTTTGGAATGATGTGAATCATTCCGGTCAAGATGCTACCTTGTTCAAACAAAATGACGGTCAGATTGATGGTGTGATTGGTGTCTGCTCCAATTTCACCGAAGCATCGATGGATTATTGGATCGCGACGACGACAACGGAAGTCCTGCCTGGTCAGGAAACGATGACGATTCCGGCGAGTCTTTGGGCGACGTTCCCAGTTGTCGGTCCGATGCCGCACGCCATTCAAGAGATGTGGCACCGCATCTACCAAGAATGGCTTCCGTCACATGGTTATGAGCCGTTACCTCATGCAGAACTCGAAGTCTATTCGGCAGGCGACCCGTCTGCCGCCGATTATCAATCTGCCATCTGGATTCCGGTGCGTCCGCGCGACTGATGGTTTCAGGACATACGAAAAGGCGAGATCATCGGCGATCTCACCTTTTCGTATGTCATACATACTGTTGCTTAATCAGTAGCGTCTTTCCACTGATTTCTTTCGGAATTTCGGGTACGGCACGCATGACGACATTCAGTTGTCCTTCAAACAATCGGTCAAGAACGAAAAAGAGTTTCTTCTCGTGTTCTTTTTCGAAACACCGTTCATCTGGTACATACAATAACACAATCTCATCCCGCGTCTCTTGAATATATTGCACACGTTCGATACAGTTCGGGAACGCTCGAACGATTCCCGCGAGCTCCCCTTCAAAGACACGGTGTCCATTTCGTAATTGGATGAAACTTCGTCCTCGTCCGTCAATCGAAGCGATGATCGGACCTTGGTGACCACAAGGACACGTTTCCTGGCTGAGCGTCATGCGATCTCCAACTCGATAGCGAATAAGTGGTGTGCCGTGCGTATCGAAGCTCGTCACGAGAATTTCGCCATCCTCATCGCGTTCAATGATTCCCATCTCATAATGTAAATGTTTTTTGCCATACGGACATTCCGCGACGATCGGAGCCCCTTCTGAAGACGCATACTGATCATAGATTGGCGCATGGAAAACATCCTCGACAAGTGCTCGCTCTTCTGCCGTCATCATCTCAGCCGTCGGAAAAATCGCTTTTGGACGAAATGTGCAAGTCAAACCATATTTTTTAGCGTATCGTGCAACTTCGATCATTCCTGAAGGCAAACCATCAATTGATTCCGGCTGAAACCGATTGAGTTGTTCAATATATGCAGCTGCGGTTTTCGGATTGATGTTTTTGATCGAGAACAACATTTGATTGATGACTTTATTTGTCCGCCAATAAACCGGTGCCTTTTGTTGAGGCGAGGCAAGCATTTGACCGGTAAAACTCGCACGGCGCATCCCTTGATCGACGCCATGTGTCCATTTGAAAAAGTCGAGATGCGCCATGCGGATTTGCATGTCTTCTTTCGTGTAATGGACTTGAATCGATTTGCCGGTCGTACCGCCCGTTTTCCCGAGAATCGGAGCATGGACGCGCGCATGGACATCCTCATTTTGTTGTCGTAAGATTTCTTTCGTCAAAGGAGGAATTTGTGTTAGTTCGTCAATCGATCGTAGAGGGAGCTCTAACGCAAGAGAGGAAAACAATTCCTGATAATACGGACTATGCGTTTGGCAAAAAGAAAGGAAGTCGTTTAATCGATGCAACTGTTCCGCCCGTATGTCATTCGGTCGTCCTAACTTCTGCTTCAGTTCTTGTAGGCGTTGTTGATAGGCTGGACCATATCGTTCGTGGAACAGGCGACGTCCTTGTAAAGTCGTCAACAAGTTTTGGATGAAGATCGGTGAGTGAAAGTAGATCGATTCTTTGAGCTGCATGATGTCACTCCTTCCATAGATAAACCACCTTTTACTGATACTTTCATCTTATTTCCAGTCGTCGCCCACCTCAATTAGTTCTTCGTGAATAAACTTAGCTTTTATTTTCAGGACGATTTATTTTATTGAACTCTAATTTACGAACATCTTCTCATCGATTCTTGAACTTACAACTTTTCTTCCATCATAAAAAATCCGACCGACGAATCAGGAAATCTCTTCGTCGATCGGATTCATATACGTGTACCATTACGATTTCGCGACTTTTTGTAGCATCTGACACCCGTAAGCCCGTAATTTAATCGATTCGAGTACAAGCGACATCTGTTGTTCATCCAATCGTTCAATCAACTCGATGATCGTTATCGTCGTTCGCCCATTATATAATTGTACGATCAAGTGGATGATTGCTTCTAACGCTGGACTTGGATAGGGTTCTGACAGAAATTCACGATCAAAAAACTCACCACTATCCGGAAAGAAATAATCCGAGAATCGTTCGAGCACTTGTGGCTGTCCTGTTGCGAGATACAGCATCGAGACCATCGCTGCATCTTCTCGTTGTTTCGGCTTTAAGCGTCTCCACAACAGATCGAATCGTCGTTCATGTTCCGCTTGCATGAATTGTATCGTCTGCATGGTTGAAGCCTCCTTTGTTTTTCATTCTTCCTGTTGATTCTTTTCCTTATATTTTTATTCCCTATTCCATCCAACTGAATCATCTCAGCGTATCCTCTTGCGATTGAACTGACACGATTGGGGGTACATTACAACAGATATAAGAGAGGAGTTTACATCCATGCCAACGCGCCTAGCTTTAGCCGGAGCTACCGGTTACATCGGTCACAATCTACTGAACGAACTGAAGAAAAAATATGACGTCATTGCCCTTTCTCGAAACGGCGATGATAAGGACAATGAGGAACGTGTCGAATGGCGATCGTGCGATCTCTTTTCTCTAGACGATACGATTGCTGGTATGAAAGGAGCGGACATCGCTGTCTACCTCGTTCATTCGATGATGCCTTCTGCTAAATTGACACAAGGATCGTTTGAAAACATGGACTTATTGTTAGCCGATAACTTTGCCCGTGCAGCAAAAGAAAATGGTATCCGACAAATCATTTACTTAAGTGGTATCATTCCTGAGGAAACAGAAAATCTATCGCGTCACTTAAAGAGCCGACTCGAGGTCGAACGCGTTCTTGGTGCTTATGGCACACCGGTGACGACGATCCGTGCCGCATTGATTGTCGGTCCAAAAGGCTCATCTTTCCCAATCTTATCGAAGCTTGTCAAACGCCTCCCCGTCATGGCACTCCCACGATGGACACGTAACAAGACACACCCCGTCGCTTTACCGGATGTCATTCATGCACTTGGTGAAAGTGTCGATCGCGATGATGTTAAAGACCGGGCAATCGATATCGGTGGACCGGAAGCGATGACCTATAAAGAGATGATCCTTCGAACTGCTGACATCATGGGAAAACGACAACCGACCATCGATATTCCTTTATTGACCGTTAAATTATCTCGACTTTGGGTGACGCTCGTGTCTGGAGAACCAAAAGAAACCGTCTATCCACTCGTTGAAAGCATGGTTCATGAGATGGTTGCAGATCCAGAAAAAATGGTTCCAGGGATCAGTGACGGAAAAATTACATTCGAACAATCGGTCCGTGATGCGCTAAAAGAGGAGGAAGAAAAAAAAGGTTCTTCTTCCTCGTCGTCTTCAACACCAGACGCCCTTGACGTTCGTTCAGTTCAACGTGTTCTTTTGCCGAAGGATCGCGATGCCGACTGGGCAGCTGACGATTACATGGATTGGTTATCTTCGTTTGCGCGTCCTATCCTATCATCAACTATGAAAGATCAAGTCGTTGGAATAAACATTCCATTTTACGAACAACCCCTACTTGAATTGACGAAGGAACCGGTTCGTGATCGACAAATGGCGACATACCGGATTACCGGCGGACTGTTCGCAAAAGTCGAGGAAGATAGCCGGGGTCGGATTGAATTTCGGCAAATTCCCGGTACACAGGAATGTATCATTGCCATTCACGAATTCGTCCCTGCTTTACCGTGGATACTCTATAAGGTGACGCAGGCGAACGTTCACTTGCTCGTCATGTATCTCTTTAAATTACACTTATTGCGTCGAATTCATTCGACGGAACAAGAATCAACACACGCAGACGAAATCGTTCCGTCATCTTGATCCCGATTAAAACGATCCGCCTCTTCCTTGGCGGATCGTTTTTTGTGGCTTGCAGAAGGATGACGAAACTAAAAAAATCGTGATACACTGAACGATGACTGAAAGAAAGGGGTTTCATTGCATGCGCTCATTTGAGGAACGATTATCGAACCAACTCGAAGCGACAGCTTCACTCGCCACGTTGATTCAACCTTCAACGGATCAACTCCGTTTAGATAAACTAGATAAATTCGCTATGAAACTATTGAAACGAGAGTTCACGATTGCTTTCGCTGGTCATTTCTCGGCTGGAAAGTCAAGCATGATCAACGCCTTGACGGGTGAATCGGTCTTACCGACAAGTCCGATTCCGACGAGTGCGAACATCGTGACACTTCAACAAGGGGACACTGATTCAGCGATCGTTCACTTTCATGAACAGCCTTCTGTTCGTCTGACAGCAACAGAGCAAGAGGAGCATCTTAAAACACTTGGGAAGAGTGGTGATGTACGTCAAATCGATTTGACACATGCTGCTTCCGATCTGCCTCCTGGTCTCGTCTTGATGGATACACCAGGCGTCGACTCGGTCGATGATGCCCACCGTGTATCAACGGAATCCGCCCTTCACTTGGCTGACATCTTGTTTTACGTCATGGACTACAATCATGTTCAATCTGAATTGAACTTCATAGTGACGAATGAATTACAAGCTGCCGTACCGGAACTATATTTAATCGTCAATCAAATCGATAAACATCGTGAAGATGAACTATCATTCGACGCCTTCCGCCGCTCGGTCCATGCATCTTTCGCTGAACATGGCGTCGCACCGAAAGGGATCTTCTTTACAAGCCTGCGGAAACCAGATCATCCGTATAACGATTTCATGGAAGTCGAACAGCTCGTCAAACAAAGCATTCGTGATGCTCAACCGAAGTTGTTGGCTTCTGCCGCTTTAACGCTTGAAAGTCTTCATCAAGAGCATACACGTTATCTCACACGTCTCGTCTCAGAAGCCCACGAGACGATGGCTGAACAATTGAATGACGCTGAACGACGTGATCCAGAGACGATCGAAACCGAATTAGCCCACGTTTCGCAACAATTAGAAGCACGTCAGCCGGACCGCTGGGTACAGACGTTTTCGTTGCATCGAGATCAACTATTGAAAAATGCGACATTGATGCCGTTCGAATTACGCGAGAAGATGCGCCGTTTCCTCGAGTCACGCCAACGCGACTTCAAGGTCGGATTGTTCCGAAGTACAAAAAAAACGGAAGCGGCTCAAGCAGAGATTGCACAAGATGTGTTGCGTGCCTATCAGACGGTGACCGCTTCCGAGATTTCGCTCCATTTACGTAACTTGATGAAACAATCGTTACGCGACCTTGGTCTCCTGCAGGATATGCATATCGTCGCGATCGATCAGCTTTCACTCGCCCCGCCGCTTTCCGTACTCGAGAGTGCCCTGCCGACTGGCATTACGATCACGGGTGAATCGGTGCTCCAGTTCACGAATCGTGTCGCCGAACAGACACAAGCTTGGTTCGTCAAGGAAACGAATGCGTGGCGGGAGCATGTTCGACTAGAGTTGACATCAACTTTCCCGAAAGAACAAGCTGAGCTATTGCAACAACAAACGTCATTACAGCATAAATGGGACAACGTTCAAGCATGGCAACAGGCTACCGTAGCACTCGAGCGATATGAGCATGGCGTTGCCAATCCATCTGACCAACAGTTCGAACAGGCTCGGACACAAGTTTCAGTCTGGGAAGAGCAATTGATTCAGCAAGAAGCGACAATCGTTTCCTTTACCGGGTATGAATCGGTGACAGAAACAACTGCGTTTGAGCTCGCGAAGACAATCAGTGAGCAACAATCCGTCCGGTTTACACCAGAAGATGTTGCTCAAATCCGTCAGCAGCTGAATGGTCTACAGGGCTTTGAAGAAGCCGTCGCTTATTTAAATGACAAATTGGATCGACTGACACACCAATCGTTCACGATTGCCTTATTCGGTGCCTTCAGTGCCGGAAAATCATCGTTTTGCAATGCTTTGCTCGGAGAGAAGGTACTACCCGTCTCTCCGAACCCAACGACCGCGTCCATCAACCGGATTCATCCCGTTGACACTACACACTCGCACGGCGTGGCAGAAGTCACATTCAAGTCGGAAGCAGCGATGCTTGAAGACTTAAATGAAGCGATGGTCGCAACGATGACGTTCGAGTCAACGAAACAGGCATACGATACGCTCTTACCACGTGCCGCATCGCTGACGGATCCGTTCTTGCGTGCTTTCTTGACAGGATTCCCAACCGTTCAATCATTCATCGGTACCGTCCAGACGGTCGATCAAGAAGCTTTTAAACAATATGTCGCACAGGAAGAACGAAGCTGTTTCGTCGATGTCATCGATTTCTATTATGATAGTCCCTTAACTCGTCTCGGCGTGACACTCGTTGATACACCAGGAGCGGATTCAATCAATGCCCGTCATACCGATGTCGCCTTCGATTACATCAAAAATGCGGATGCAATCTTGTTCGTCACGTACTTCAACCATGCCTTTGCTCGCGCTGACCGTGAATTCTTGATTCAACTCGGTCGTGTCAAAGATGCGTTCGAACTCGATAAGATGTTCTTCCTCGTCAATGCGATTGATCTCGCTGCTTCAGAAAGCGAACGTCAAGATGTCTTGAACTATGTCGCTACGGAACTGCAACGCTTCGGGATTCGGTCGCCCCGACTGTATGGAGTCTCGAGCTTACAAGGACTCGCCGAAAAGCAGCAAGAGCGAACGGATTCAATTTCCGGTTTACCCGAGTTCGAGGAGGCATTCCATAACTTCCTAGCGGAGGACTTGACCGGTCTTGCTAAAGTATCGTTGTCTGAGCAGACGGAAAAGACCGTCGAGCGCCTCGAACGGTTCATCGTTGCGACTGAAGCAAACCTCCTGCGAAAAGAAGAACGGCTGGCTGAACTGTCTACTTTAGAACAGCAGGTCACCGATCGTTTCGAAGACAATCGTGCTACTTTGATCGAACCTGCACTCAAAGCAGAGATTCATGAACTGTTGCACCATGTCGTACAACGCATTTATTACCGTTTCCCTGACTTCTTCAAAGAAGCCTATAATCCCGTTCGTTTTGCTCAAACGAGTAAAGGAGTAGCACTACAGGAGGCCTTGACGGAACTGTTGACATTCCTCCGGTTCGACTTTGAGCAGGAGCTCCGGGTCACGCATTTCCGCGTCGACCAATGGCTTGAAGCGGCCTTAGTCCGTCGTCAGCAAGAGGAGCAACAGTTGCTTGAGCAATGGAACGAATCTTTCCAGCTGGCGCCTGTCACGGTCTCTCGGTTGAACGAAATGACGTTCGACGGACCCTTCGAGGATGCAACCCCTTATATTGGTGTCAAACGCCACTTCCGGAATGCGAAAGCCTTCTTTGAGAAGAATGAGAAAGAACAACTGAAGGAAGAACTGGCGACGTTAACTAAACAAGAAGCACTCGCATACACTACTGCTCAAGAAGAGCGTTTGCTGACAGTCGCGACGGCACATCTAGATGTCTCTTTAACATCCCTTTCAGAGCACCTGTTACGCCAAGCACTCGAACAACTCGAGAGTGAACGTGCGACGTTACAGGCACAAGAGACACTGACACCTTATAAACAAGCTGCCGCAAAAATTCGCAATCTGATGCAGCACGTCACGTCATGAAACATGATCAATCCATACAAAAGACCGGAGCGCGACGCGTTCCGGTCTTTTGTATTTTCTTCACCGCACAGGCGTTGGCCAGAACGATTGAAAATAGTGGACGATGTATTGATGGACGTGCCGGACGACTGGGCGTAATTCTGTCCCGACAAGTCGGTTCAACGAGACATCCCATAACATCGGCGGCTCGAACGGGATGATTTTAATGTCATCCGCATGATGAAACCGCAGAATCGGTTCCGGTAGGATCGAGATGACGTCGAGTTCTTGAACCATCCCGATCAACAAGTCCCATGCACCAGACATGAAGAAGATATTCGGTTCTTGCTGCACTTTGCGAAACTCCGATAGTATTTGATGATGTAACATGAATCGATCATTTAAGATGACGAGTGGTTCATTTCCGATATCACTATAAGATAGAGCTTCTTTTGCTTGAAACGGATGATTTGGGCGAACGGCAACGACGACTTCATCTTCAATCAATCGAAAACGTTCAATGCCATAGGATTCACCTGGTTCGATCAAAATGGCCAAATCGAGTTCTTCAAGTAGCAGTCGACGTTTGAGTTCAAACGCCCCTTCTTCGATGATTTCGAGTTCAATCCCAGGATGTTCCGCCATGAACTTCGGGATTAACTGTGAAAATAACACAGGGAGAATGACAGGCGGGATTCCGAGACGGACTTTCCCTCGGACGACGTTTGAGCGTTCGCGCAGATGCCCCATCAATGCTTGATGACGTGTCAGAACAATCTTCGCATCTTCATACAATTGACGTCCCGTTTCCGATAACCCTGTCAACCGTCCGTGCTTTCGAATGAATAGTTCCACTTGCTCCAGCTGTTCGAAGTCGCGAATCATCTGACTAAGCGCCGGTTGCGAAATCGACAAGTGTTTCGAAGCACGCGTTAAGTTATAGCCTTGCTCGACAATTGTCGTAAAAAAAAGTAACTGTCGAATATCCACTTACATCTCTCCTTATTCATCAAACCAACGATTTTTTTTGAAGAACAGAATCATTCCTAAAGCAAGAAGTCCCATTGCCCCTAACGTCACGAAATAACCATACCGGGTGGTCAGTTCTGGCATATGTTCAAAGTTCATGCCATATATACCAGCGATGAACGTCAACGGCATGAAAATCGTCGTAAAGATCGTTAACGTCTTCATGATGCTATTCATCCTGTACGAGTTGAGGGAAATGAAGTTATCCCGAAACTCAGATGTCATCAATCGGTTGTATTCAATCATTTCGGATAACTTTAGTAAATGATCATACAAATCGCGAAAGAATGCTTGCTTCTTCGGATGAATCGATAACCGCTTCGATTCGACGACCCGATACAATAAGTCCCGCATCGGCATGACCGTCCGTGAGATTCGAAGTAACTGCGCTCTTAGTTCGAAAATTTCTTCCATCAACCGACGATCGTTTCCGCGTGATCGATAGCGTTCCTCAAGCGCAAACAATTCATCTTCTGTCGCATGGACGATCGGAAAATAACCGTCGACGATCTTATCCATGATTTTATGTACGAGATCGACCGTTTCTTGTGTGTGTAGGCAATGAGTGTATTGTTCAAACACGACGTCAATTTCCGGCGAGGATTGCTCATGGTAGCTAACAAGATGCCGATCACTTGCGAACAAATTGATTTCACGACTCATCAACGTTCCTTCATCAAGTGCATGAAGGACAAAAAAACTATGATCCGCATAATACTCGAGCTTCGGACGTTGTAAATAATGAAAACAGTCTTCAATCGCCAGCGGATGAAAATCAAAGACATCGATCAATTTTTGCTTTTCTGTATCTGTCGGTTGATTAAAATCAACGAAATAGCGTTTGATACCCGGCTCTTGTATCCGAAATATATCATCTGTCAAAATGATCGTATCGTTCGCATCGATCAATATACAACGAATCAAGTTCCTCTCCCCCCTTTTATTATTTAAGCGTACTATATTTTTTCAAATGCAACAAAAAAGGATTCCAGAAAGGGAATCCTTTTTCTTACGAACGATTAACCATGTTCAATATAAAAACCGCTCCAATATACTTGACGATACGTAAATTCTTTACCGCTTTTCGTCGTTACAAGCATTTCATCTTCTGCCATGACGGCGATTTTAATCGGAACTTCACCGTGATCCGTCAAATAATTGAGGATCTCAAGATGCCGATTCAACCAGAGACGACGACGGAACCATCGAAAACGACTAAACGCTGCACTGAAGTGGAGTAAAGCGAGTGACAGAATAATCAAGGCAAATGGAAGTGGAATATCGAACAAAGCAATCAAATATACATCTGCGATGAGTAAAGATAGCGAGAGACCCATTTCCGTCATCTCCATAAAAGATGCTTTATAGGTCGCGAAGTAGGTCATCACGCGAAACAACAAGATGACCGTTAGATACGGTACGAAATACATTTGAAACACATGGTCCGTGCCACTGTTGACGAACATGAGCAGTGGCAGGAAGAATAGCAATTTCCAGATTAGGATGGCGGAATAAAATAAAGTATGATCCGTGTAGCGTTTGCGTACGATGGCTTGACTCATATTCATTGCCTTCCCCTCCTTCATGATGGACCGTTTCAAAGTCAATGATGACAGGACATGATGCCTATAAGGGTATGTTTCCAAATTCAACTGTTTCTAATCATCTAATTCACAGTTTATAGAAACTGTATATTTAGTATACGTGATTGGTTTCGAAAAAGTTCACTTTCCCCATCATTTCCCATTATTCGATGTGCTACCGATCCGATTTTCACTCTTGCTAGTCCTCCGGATCTTCTACTGCTACAATATAAGATATTCCAATTGAATAGAATCGAGTTGAATTTTTCATGTACACCCATATCATTGTCGGTGCCGGAATTCTTGGTGCCTCGACAGCTTATCATTTATCAAAGGCTGGTGAACGCGTCTTACTCGTCGATCGGAAGGAACCCGGTCGCGCCTCCCATGCGGCAGCCGGCATCATCTGTCCATGGATGACACAACGACGCAATAAAGCATGGTACAAGTTAGCGAATAACGGTGCTCATTTTTACAAGACATTGATTCCTGAACTCGAAGCACTCGGTGAGACGAGCACAGGTTATCAGCAAGTTGGAGCGATTGCCTTACACGAAACATCAAAAATCGATAAGATGGAGACGATTGCGCAAAACCGCTTTCCAGAAGCCCCTGCTATCGAACGGATCGAACGACTCGATCAAGAACGTGTCAAAACGCTGTTCCCGCTCGTTGAACAGATCGAAGATGCCTTATTCGTCTCTGGCGGTGCACGTGTTGATGGACGTGCCTTATGTGCCGCTATGATCCGTGGTGCTGTCGAACACGGTGCGACTGTACTAGAAGGAGATGCTTCTCTTGTCGTAGACAAAGGAGTCGTCACCGGTATAACCATGGAAAACGAACAGTACTCGGCAGACCACTTCATTTTAACGGCAGGCGTTTGGTTGAATGACCTTCTTCGGCCGCTTGACCTTAAAATCGATTTGCACCCAGAGAAGGGACAAATCCTACAACTCGACTTGACGGATTCTACATCAACGACGTGGCCTGTCGTCATGGGACAACGCGGATTGTACCTGGTTTCGATCCACGAAAAGAAACTGATCGTCGGTTCGACACACGAGAAACAGACCGATTACAACTTAAAGCCGACCGTCAAAGGAATGCATGCTTTATTGAATCGTGCTTTACCTGTCTTACCAAGTCTCGAGGAAACAACAATTGATGAACTCCGTATCGGCTTACGTCCCTATACAAAAAACTCGTTACCAGTAATCGGACCGCTTCAAAATCATCCAAACGTGTTCTTAGCAAACGGACTCGGCGCATCCGGTTTGACGATTGGACCTTATCTCGGTAGCCAATTAGCGAAGCTTGCAAATCATCAAACGCTTGATATCGAATGGCAGACCTATGAGCCGACATACGTCTCTTTCGACTCCTAACTCACTTTATGCTTTCTGAAAGGAAGTACGTCATTGTCCATGAAACCAGTAGTTTCACTTAAATTATTTGATGCTTTAGATATTCGTGTCGGTACGATCCAGTCGATTTCGAATCGCACGGATGGCTCAATTCAGCTTGAGCTACAATTCGACGGATTTACACGTTCTTTTTCACTCGCTTGGGATTCACTACGACCTGATGTCCACGAGCTGCTTGGAAAACAAGCGATTGCTGTACTCAACGTACCTGGTCGTACGCCAGAAGAGTCCGGACGAGTGCTTGAGATTGGGCGTTCAGAACAATGGATGCCGATTCTCGTCGTGCCGGAACATCCGATACCTGAAGGTGCACGGATCGAATAAGACACTTTAACCTATGAAAAACACTCCCCAGTCATGCTTTTGACGGAAGCTTACGTGTAGGAGTGTTTTTTAGTTATGACGCCGTTACATTTTTTCTAAATAATGCACGCTAAATCGTTTGTCATCATCAATCCAGCAATTGACCGGATGAAAACCACTTTGACGAGCGAGAGTCTCAAACTCTTCTTTACTGTATTTATAGGAGTTCTCCGTATGAACCGTCTCCCCCTGTTTAAACGGAACCGTCACGTCTCCGACTTGTACTAATTGATCAAGTTGACTCCGAAGATGCATTTCGATTCGTCCTTTTTCTTCATTATAAAAAGCATGATGTTTAAATCGGGTCACATCAAACGTTCCATCGAGCATCTGGTTCAAGTGCGTCAACATGTTCAAATTGAATGCTGCCGTGACACCGGCTACATCGTTATAAGCACGTTCAAGGACATCGGTCGATTTTTTTAGATCAACGCCGATCAAGAATCCATCTCCACTTTCAAGGATCCGCGATGAATGACGTAAAAAGTGCATCGCTTCCTCCGGTTCAAAGTTCCCGATCGTCGAACCCGGGAAAAAGATGACCCGTTTTTGAGACTCCTCTACCGGTAAGGAAATGGCTTGTGAATAATCTCCACAAACAGCTTTAATATGCAATGCAGGATACCGCTCCGATAATTGACGAGCAGATTCCATCAAAAAGTCTTTTGAGATGTCGATCGGCATGTACGTATCCAAGTGCGTAAACGTCTCAAGCAACATCTGGATTTTACGACTGCTTCCGCTTCCATATTCGATCAGTGTATGCACATCCCCAATACTCTGAGCGATTTCCGCTCGGTGTTGCTCCAAGATAGCAAGTTCCGTTCGTGTCGGATAATATTCCGGTTGTTGCGTGATCTGCTCGAACAACTGGGAGCCGATATGATCATAAAAATATTTCGCCGGTAAGACTTTTTGTTCGCGCATCAGACCTTCGATGACTTCTAAACGCATGTTTTGTTGCGGAGTGTATAAGTCGTAGCCAATGACCGTCTCGCGCATCACATATCACCCGCCAATCGGAAGCCGCCAAATAACCAGCGTTTATCGGGTGGGAAGAAGTTTCGGTACGTCTCGCGAATATGATCGTCAGGCGTCACGCACGCTCCTCCACGTAGTACCATTTGATTACACATGAACTTCGCATTGTACTCTCCAAGTGCTCCCTCGAGTGGTTTACTGCCTGGGTACGAACTATAAGGACTTGATGTCCATTCCCAGACGTTACCGAACATGCTCGCAAGTGTCGTCTCTGACTCTTTGACTACGACTGGATGAAACGTACCGTTTCCCATCATGTTGCGCTTCGTAACGGAATCGACTTGACGAGAAGCCCATTCCCATTCCGCTTCTGTCGGCAAACGCTTCTCTTTAAAACGGCTGTAAGCATCCGCCTCATAAAAGCTAACGTGACAGACTGGTTCGTCGAGCCGTAATGGTTCGACGCCATTCATCGTAAAGATCGTCCATTCTCCCGCGTCATCCTTCATCCAATATAATGGCGCTTTCCAGCCTTCTTTTTGAACCGTCGCAAAGCCATCAGATAACCAATACTCTGACTTTTCATAGCCACCTGCTTCAATAAATGCCAAATACTCCCCGTTCGTGACAGGACGTGTCGCTAATTCAAACGGATGCAGCCACGTTTTATGGCGCGGACTCTCGTTATCAAACGCAAAACCGTCTCCTGTATGACCAATCTCGACGAGTCCTTCCTCAAATGGAATAAAGGATGTTTCCATGAGTGCATTTTCAGGCACGTCCGGTTCTAACGACTTTGACTGATAGGCAGGTAATAACGGATTCGTGAAAAAGTTATACTTCACGTCCATCAAAATCAATTCCTGATGTTGTTGTTCGTGTTGTAGTCCCATCTCGACCAATGCTTCGATTTTTCGTTGATCTTCTGGAGTCCGTTCTTCTTTCAAGAACTCGATCATTTGTCCATCGACATATGCCCTATAAGCGATGATGTCCTCGACGGTCGGACGTGACAACATTCCCCGTTGTTGACGAGGTTGATAAGGTCCGATTGAATTGTAGTACGAGTTAAACAAATAATTGTATTTCGGATGGAAGACTTGATAGTTTTCACTATATTCCTGTAGTATCATCCGTTCAAAAAACCAAGTCGTATGGGCAATGTGCCATTTTGGCGGACTCACGTCTGAACTAGCTTGAATGATGAAATCCTCTGCTTCGAGCGGTTCGATTAAGGCGATCGTTTGGTTGCGAACGGTTGCGAATTTTTCAATTAAGTACGATGTCGTTTCAAATAGCATGTCAATCACTCCCTATCCAAAATATTCCGAATTTTTTGGTCCATTTGACTTATACCCGTCCTATGGAAGAGTTATGCTAAGGAAACAAAAAAAGTCCGCTCTGTTAAGAGCGGATTCATCATACTTAAAATACTTTATCACCGTTGAAGATCGAGTTTTTGACGACAACGTAGTCGACCGTCCGAATCGCCTTCAATTTATTTCCACCAGCGTATGAGATCGCTGATTGCAAATCTTGCTCCATTTCAATCAATGTATCTGCTAGACTTCCTTTATGCTCGACGAACATCTTTTTCCCTTCAACATTCTTGCGTTCGCCTTTTTGGAACTCAGAAGCAGAACCGAAATATTCCTTGACGAGCACCCCGTCCACTTCATGTGTCTCACCAGGCGATTCTTCATGCCCTGCGAAAAGTGAACCGATCATGACCATCGAAGCACCGAACCGAACCGACTTCGCGATATCCCCATGCGTCCGAATACCACCATCAGCGATAATCGGTTTGCTTGCTGCCTTCGCACACCAACGAAGTGCTGCGAGTTGCCAACCACCTGTACCGAACCCTGTTTTAATTTTCGTGATACAAACTTTACCTGGTCCAATCCCGACTTTTGTTGCGTCTGCTCCTGCGTTCTCAAGTTCGCGTACCGCTTCCGGTGTACCGACGTTTCCAGCAATAACGAAACTTGTTGGCAAAAGCGACTTGATGTGGCGAATCATCTGAATGACTGCTTCCGAATGACCGTGTGCGATATCAATTGTGATGTATTCAGGAGTTAGCCCCTCTGTCGCGAGCTGTTCGATCAGCTGATATTCTTCTTCCTTGACACCGACGCTAATCGAAGCGAACAGTTGACGCTCTTGCATCATACGAACGAACGCTAGGCGACGTGCCGGTTCGAATCGATGCATGATATAGAAATAATCGCCTTCAGCTAAGAACAAAGCAATCGATTCATCAATGATCGTTTGCATGTTTGCGGGTACGACCGGAAGCTTGAAACGACGACCGCCGAACTCGACTGACGTATCACATTCCGAACGACTACCAACGATTGATTTTGCTGGAATTAATTGAATATCTTCATAATCAAATACTACATCCATGAATAACACCTCTAATTACGAATATTTTTTATATATCAGCGATAATCATTCGCCCCTTGACTACTATAACGAACTGTTATCATGGTGTCAAAGAAATTTTTCGCATTTTTAAGGTTTTCATGAACTTTTTTTAGTTAACAACAAAATAATGTTCGGATTTTAACAGTATTGTTGTTGTAAATCAGTCAACCATTGTTCTTCCCACTCGAAATAACTCGATGCCTCCGATTTCTCAAACACTTGATCAGGATAAGGCAAGGCAAGTGGCGGACGCTCATTTTTTGGAAAATAAGCCAGTTGCTTAGATTCCCCATCAATGGCCTCGAGCGTCCCACTGACTACCTCACATTCGAACATCGTTGCTACATACTCGACCTCGTTTCCGTCAGGGTACGTAAGTCGAAACGATTCCCCACCAAATGTCGCGATTAGTCGGACGGGTCGAACGAATAGACCCGTTTCTTCATAGACTTCGCGAATGACTGCTTGTGCAGGGGATTCTCCTAGTTCAATCGCCCCGGCAGGCAAACTCCAAAACGGACCACCTGGATCTTGGAAAAGGATATGCCCTGCTTCGTTTCGAATGATTGCTGCGACGCATGGTGTAAACAGACGTTGTGTTCCGACATATCGCCGTAGATTGGCATAATAATCAGAGATTGGCATGACGTGACTCCTCCCGGTCTTCTTTTAATAGAGCAAACAGAATAAAATCTTCCCAGGCATCATTGATGAAGAGATTTTGTTTCGCGATTCCTTCTTTACGAAATCCGACTTTTTCAAGAACTCGGATTGATCCGATGTTCCCCGGCATGACCTCAGCACGAATCCGGTGGAACTGATGGACATCAAATAGATGGTCTACGAACAATCCGACTGCTTGAGCCATATATCCTTTTCCGCCATAAGCTTCATCTAACTGATAGCCGATCATGCACGTCTCGGCTGGTCCACGCTGGATGAACATCGCTGAGACATCGCCAATCAATTGATCATTCTCCGTTAAATAAACACCGTAAGCATAATACGCATCTTGTTTCATCAACTCTTGATGACGAAAAATTCGTTCCCGCTGCCCCTCTAACGTGTACTGTTCGGGTAACGGCTTAACTGGCATCCAGTATTCGAAGTGTTCACGATTTCGTAAGTTCATCTCAAGAATAACTGCCGCATCATCTAAGACATACGGACGAATATATATAGGTAACATCATTTTTCCTCCTTTAGATTATTATCTTTAGTTCAAGAAGTTTGTGTGTTTCATAATTCATCCAGCGGGAATCTACATAATAGTTCATTACATTACAGTGACAGCATGCTATAAAGAAAACTGTCGAAGAAGGAGTGACCTATGTATTCAGACACTGATTTGCTCAATCAAATCAAACGGCGTGATTCTGTCGCGCTCGAACGATTATACGATCGTTACGAAAAAACACTCTTTCTTTTATTTCGTCGTACACAGGTTGATGAAGCACTTATTCATTCTGCAATGACCGAGTTATTCCGCACTGTTTGGGAACAACCGACACGTTACCCGAACTTCCAAGGATTCATTTTGCATACATTACGACAACTCAGTAGTAAAAGAGAACATATTCCGACTTAATTGAAAGAATCAGTTATACTCTTTCGACACAGGTAAAATGAACCCTTTAATTCAATGATGTATTTAGAGAAGAACAGCTTACTTTGTTCTTTTTTTGTTTTGTCCTTTCTTTTTCGATACGGGCATGCTATATTATTAAGTAATTATTGTTGTTCGGTGGAGATACGAAGTGTTTCACTTTATATTCGATGAAATTGATCACGGTAGTAATAATCAGTGTGCCAGTCACACGCAGGAGGCAATACACATGGAACAAGGTAAAGTAAAATGGTTTAACGCAGAAAAAGGATTCGGCTTCATCGAGCGCGAAAGCGGAGACGACGTATTCGTACACTTCTCAGCAATCCAATCTGAAGGTTTCAAATCACTTGACGAAGGTCAAGAGGTTTCTTTCGAAGTTGAAGAAGGTCAACGCGGACCACAAGCAACTAACGTTGTAAAACTTTAATTTCTTTTAGACCCTGCTCCGGCAGGGTCTTTTTTTGTTTAAATATGCTACACTGGCGATTCAAGAAGAAAGGAGATGTAACATGACACTCGAACAAACCGTGCAACATCTTAAAGATGCTATGCTAAAAGGAGATTCATCACAAGTCTCACATCTATTATCTCCCGAATTCACGTTCATCGATGCGTTAGGGCGATCGTTCGACGCCGAAACGTATCTTGATCATTACGTTGACCCTGCGAATATCCGCTGGTTATCCCGGACCGATGATTTTTCATACATCGATCACTTTGAAGATACAGCGATTCAGTATAGTTTAATAGAAGATCGTTTTGAATACGGGGCAACTCAATACGTAGGACGTTTCCGGATCGTCTCAATCTATCGTGCTACGTCAGATGGTTGGAAATGGCACTTTGGTCAATTAACATCTCTTGATCCGTCGTGACGGATTCAAGAGATGTTTTTGTTTTCATTTTCCATTCATCGTTAGTTAGAATTGCTTCTCATTTTTCATTCCGTTACACTGAAGTGGTACATATTTTCTGAAAATTCAAGAAGGAGTGTATCTCATGACGGTTTATAACTTTTCTGCCGGTCCTGCAGTCCTTCCTGCCCCGGTCTTAATGAAGGCTCAATCTGAGCTACTTAATTATGAAAATTCAGGACAATCGGTTCTTGAAATGAGTCATCGTTCGCCAATCTTCGAATCGATTCGAGATGCAGCCGAACAATCATTGCGAAGGCTCATGTCGATTCCTGATACGTACTCCGTCTTGTTTCTTCAAGGTGGAGCTACACTTCAGTTCGCGATGTTACCCCAAAATTTAGCGACGAAGACCGGACGGATTGATTTCATCGATACCGGTGGCTGGTCGACCAAAGCAATTACGGATGCCAAACAGTATGCGACGGTTAATGTCCTCGCCTCTTCTGCTGATCACGGTTATCGTTTCATTCCAGAAGGTCCGTTCACGTCATCAGCCGACTATTTGCACATCACTTGGAACAACACGCTTGAAGGAACGACGTATCAAACACCGCCTCACGTCGATGCGCCACTCGTCGTCGACGTTTCTTCTTCCATTTTGTCTGAATCTTTGCCAATCGAGGCATTTGATGTGTTGTACGCCGGTGCTCAAAAAAACCTTGGCGTCGCCGGTTTAACGGTCGTCATTCTGAAGAATGAGTTGCTAAATCGTGTTCCTGACACGATTGGTGCCTATTTACGGTATGACGTCCATGCCAAACAGCGGTCTCTGTATAACACGCCGCCGACATTCAGTCTTTACATGACGAAATTAGTACTCGATTGGATTGAAGAGACGGGACTCGAGACGATTGAGGCAAGAAACGTCTCACAAGCGCGCATGTTATATGAAGCAATTGATCAATCCGATCTATTTCATAACCATGTAGCCATCAAGGATCGAAGCCGGATGAACATTCCATTTTCGACCGGAAGTGAGACGGAAGACGCTGCTTTCTTGACCTTCGCTGCGCGTCACGATCTAATCAATCTTGCCGGTCATCGTTCGATTGGTGGAATGCGCGCGAGTCTTTACAATGCGATGCCGACCGAAGGGGTTACGGCACTGATTCACATCATGCACCGTTTTGAACAGGGGGAACGTTAAATGTATCAAGTCCAACTATGGAATGATCTATCGGATAAAGGATTAAAACGATTCACAGACAACTATCACGTCCAGCGAGAAACGGAGCAGCCAGACGCCTTTCTCGTCCGCAGCAAGGATTTACATGACATGCGCTTTCCGGACAGTCTTAAAGCCGTCGCCCGAGCTGGCGTCGGCGTCAATACGATTCCACTCGATCAACTTGCGAACCGCGGGATTCCCGTCTTTTCGACACCAGGCGCTAATGCAAATGCCGTCAAGGAACTAGTCATCGGCAGTTTATTCCTGACGGCGCGAAAGCTCGTCCCTAGTCTGCTTTGGACGAACAACTTACGCGGACCGGATATTCCGGAGCGGATTGAAGCGAACAAAAAACAATTTGTCGGAACGGAGTTGCTTGGGAAACGAATCGGAATCGTAGGACTTGGAGCAATCGGCGCGAACTTAGCTAACACTCTCCATGAGCTTGGCATGACCGTTACAGGCTATGATCCACATATGTCCGTTGAGTCCGCTTGGCGCGTCTCAAATCAGATTCAGCGGGCAACACAGCTCGAGGATCTGCTCGCGACAAGCGACTACATCACCTTGCATCTTCCGCTCGTTGACGCAACGACAGGTTTACTCGATGCATCACTCTTGTCGAAGATGAAACACGGCGCGACTTTGCTTAACTTCTCTCGTGGCGAACTCGTCGATGAACAAGCGTTAGCCGATGTACTCCGGTCTGGTCGTCTGGCCAATTATGTGACGGATTTCCCGAATGCCTTCATCTTGTCCCTTCCACGGGTCATCGCTTTGCCACATATCGGGGCATCAACGAGTGAAGCGGAGGAAAACTGTGCCATCATGGCGGTCGATCAACTGCGTCTGTTCCTTGAGACAGGAAACATCCGTAATGCTGTCAATTTCCCAGCTGTCGAGTTACCGTTCACCGGAAAACGACGGATTACGATTGCTCACCATAACATTCCGAATATGGTCGGTCAAATTGCCTCCGTGTTAGCACAAGAGTCGATCAATATCGCGAATATGATCAATGGTAGTAAAGATGCTATTGCCTATACGATCATCGATATCGATAACCATGCGGATGAGTCGATTTCGCTCGACCGACTGAATCAAATTCCTGGCGTCTTGAAAACACGTCTACTCTAAAAGGAGTGATCCCCATGCCAACGTTCGAACCTTTTGCCGCGTTACGACCGGATTCAAAATATGCAGCAGACTTTGCTGCTTTGCCCTATGATGTTTATTCTCGCGAAGAAGCACGATCTGAGATTCGTCGTCATCCGCTGTCTTTTTTACGGATCGATAAAGCAGAAGCCACGCTTCCGTCATTAATCGCTGAAGATGATCCACGCGTTTATCAGCAAGCAGCTCTTGCCTTCGAAGAGAGTCAAACAAACGGCATCTTACAGCTCGACACGGACGAGACGTATTACATTTATCAACTGTCTGACGGGACACATATCCAATCCGGTTTCGTCGGGTGTGTTTCCGTTAGCGATTATGAAACGAATCAAATTCGTAAACATGAGTTCACGCGTCCGGACAAAGAGCGCGATCGTGTCCGACATGTCGAACATCTAAATGCTCATACGGGACCGATTTTACTTGCCCATCAAACGGATGCCCAGCTTCAAGAAATCGTCTCGACGATTACTGCAGGTGATTCTCTATACGACTTTACTGTCGATGGGATCACACACCGAATTTTTAAAGTCATCGATCGCCATCATCTGTTGACGATCGGAAGCCAGTTCGCGCGCCACGACGCCCTCTATATCGCTGATGGTCACCATCGTGCTGCAGCGGCAGCCATCGCTGCCAGTCGGACGGATCAGGAAGAAGCCCAACGCTTCCTTGGTGTCTCCTTTCCACAGGAACAATTACGAATCCTCGGCTATCATCGGGTCGTCGAAGATCTGTACGGTCAATCCGTCGTTGATTTCCTTGAGCGATTAGCCCATCGCTTTACGATCACAAAAGGACGTGCCGAACAAACAAAACGTCACCAAATCGAGATGTATCTCAACCGGCAATGGTATACCCTTTCGTACGATTCTGAACGAACAGGGACGAAAGCGAATCTCGACGTGTCGATTTTACAAGAAGAGTTGTTGACACCGTTACTTGGTATCGAAGATCCACGGACGGACGCACGTATCCAGTTCGTCGGTGGTCATAAGGGGTATGCCGGCCTTGAGCAAATCGTGGATTCCGGACATGCCGCGGTCGCTTTTCACTTGCATCCGACTTCGATCGAAGATTTAATGGCTGTGGCTGATGCGGGAGAAGTAATGCCGCCGAAGTCGACTTGGTTCGAACCGAAGCTTCGGAGTGGTTTACTGATCCATCCGTTTGATTCGTAATGCACACGCACTAAAAAAGAAAGTCGTGGATATCGTATCCGCGACTTTCTTTTTCTTAAACGTGTCGTAAAAGAAGAGCCGACACAGCTTCTACTTGAATAGTTCCCGACAACGTCGTTGTATCTAACAGACTTTCATATGTTTCTTCGAGCGAAAGAGATTGTTCTTCTTCACTTAAGTTGACTACGAGCAAGTAAATATTTTCGCCCTGACGTCGCTCGACGACAAATATCTGTTTTGTATCATCAATCATTTGGAAATGATACGTTCCGGCATTTGCTAAAACCGGATGCTGTTTTCGAAGGGCGATCAACTGTACAACGTGATCGAACAAATCACGGTTCTGCTTCGTCTCATCCCATTCCATGCATGCACGGTTGGCCGGGTCTTGTCCGCCCATCATTCCGATCTCATCACCATAATAGATGACAGGCGTACCCGGAAACGTCAACAGTGTAGTGAAGAGCAATTTCATCCGTTCGATATTCCCCTTCGCACGCGTTAAAGCACGCGGCGTATCATGCGAATCAATCAAATTGAACATGACCTCGTTGACATTTTGAGAATGCCAGTTTAAATTTCTGCTGACTGCATACGAGAAATCACGAACGCTGGTCTCGCCCGTCGCAAAACAAGTCAGGAAGCTCTCTGTCAAACCGTAATTCATGACGGCATCGAACTGATCGCCGAGGAGCCACGGTTGTGAATCCGTCCAACATTCGCCGACGATATAACACGTTCCGTTCGCAGCCCGGACTTCCTTTCGAAAGTCACGCCAAAACGCATGATCGACTTCACTTGCAACATCCAGACGCCAGCCGTCGATTCCGAATTCCTCAACCCAATAACGTCCGACATGAAGCAAATATTGTTTGACGTCTGGATGAGCGGTGTTCAACTTTGGCATGTTCCGTTCAAATGCAAACACTTCATAGTTCGGGATCGACGGATCGACCGGGAAAGAGTCAATCGTGAACCAGTTGACAAATTTTGAGTCTTGTCCCTTTTCTAAGACATCCTGAAATGCGGGGTGATCTTCACTAATATGATTAAAGACGGCATCGAGTAATACGCGGATACCGTTCTCATGTAGCACATCTATCATCTTGCGGAACGTTTTCTCGTCACCAAAGGCAGGATCAAGCTTTAAGTAATCAAGCGTATCGTATTTATGATTCGATGGTGCTTCAAACACTGGACAGAAGTAGACACCGGTGACGCCGAGCCGTTGTAAATGATCGACGTGATCGATGACACCTTGAAAATCTCCACCGAAGAAATTCTGAAAAGCTGGTGCTTCACTTCCCCACTCCTTCGTTCCCGCTGGATCGTTCGTGGGATCGCCATTTGCGAATCGTTCCGGGAAAATTTGATACCAGACCGTATCTTTCACCCAATCCGGCGTATCAAAGACGTCCGTCGCATGAACATATGGAACAGAAAAATAATAGCCAGGATGATCGAGTGGCGCTTCGTCATACCAACCACGTTCGGTCAAAATGGCTGTCGTTTCGCCATGAACCTCGAACCCATACCTTACCCGCTTCCGTTCTGGACGGATTGCAATGAACCAATAGTCATACGTCGCGTCACTTCCATTGTATTGCATCGACTTCCGTTGCACTTTCCAGTATTTTTCTTTATCAGGATCAAAATTCCAATCTCGGTCTTCTTCTTTTTCCGCTTCCCATTCATACGGATCACCATATATCAATTCGACTTTTTCAATATCGTCTTTAGCCGTCATCAGTCGAACATGAACGGTCTCTTGATCATAGGCATAAACGAATGGTGATAATGCGCGATGAACTACTCCAGCCTGGTTCAAATACTGTCACTCTCCCTTAAATTGATATTTCTCTATCGGTAAAGTTCCTTTCTTCCGCATTGCTTAAACGCATTTGGTAGAAATTCAACTGTTCGACCGACATTTTAGTTCAGTCTATCAGGTAGTTTAAGGTATACTGATAACGCATAGGAAATCACAGATTTCTGACATTACGGAAAGAGAGTGGATACGCAATGGGTCGTAAATGGAACAACATCAAGGAAAAAAAGGCATCAAAAGACAAAAATACGAGTCGGATCTACGCAAAGTTCGGTCGTGAGATTTATGTAGCGGCTAAACAAGGTGAGCCCGATCCAGAATCAAACCAAGCATTAAAGGTCGTTTTAGAGCGAGCGAAGACATACAACGTGCCCCGTGCCATTGTTGATCGGGCGATTGAAAAAGCAAGAGGTGGAGCGGAAGAGAACTATGATGTACTTCGTTATGAAGGATTTGGTCCAAGCGGTTCAATGGTCATCGTCGAAACGTTGACGAACAATGTTAACCGGACGGCTTCTGATGTGCGTGCTGCATTCGGAAAAAATGGCGGAAACATGGGTGTGAGCGGATCCGTCGCTTATATGTTTGATGCGACGGCAATCTTTGCCTTCGAAGGTAAAACTGCGGATGACGTGCTCGAATTGATGATGGAAGCGGATATTGATGTGCGCGACATCCTCGAAGAAGACGAATCTGTCATCATCTACGCTGAGCCAGAACAATTCCATGCTGTGCAAGAAGCGTTAAAAGCTGCAGGGATTACCGAGTTCTCCCTTGCTGAACTCGTTATGCTTGCACAAAACGAAGTGGCTTTGTCCGAGGACGATGTCGCACAATTCGAGAAGATGATTGATGCACTTGAAGATCTTGAAGATGTGCAACAGGTGTACCATAACGTAGAGTTATAATCAAAAAGACAAGAGGATGGTTACGCCCATCCTCTTGTCTTTTTGATTATACAGTTTCTGTATCGGCTAACGCCCGCAATCGGTTACGCACCGTCTGTCATCATCATAAAGTATGAAACGCGTTTCATAACAAGATTAAAAAAGATTCATTGTTGATGTTTATTTCTTCAATTTAATGGGAAAAGTAATATTCGAAGTTAATTATAACTTATCTTGTTTTGGAAGAAATAAAGGGAGGAACGAAAGGTGACATATTCTTTGATTGAAACATTTAAGCACATCGTAAGCGAGGCGACCCGTTTCAAGCGTGTTGATTTCGGAGGTTACGATATTTATATGCAGACGACAGACGGACGGACGATTACGGCACATATCCGCTATGACGGTGGTGGCACTGATTTTAATGAGGCTTATCTAATGCTCGAATCCAGCACTGGGCAACGTCGTACAGCAACCTTAACGCTTTATCAGTTCGAACACCTCTCTTCTTATACAGCACACAGTGAACGGACACGTGCCCTTGTCACAACGAGTGCTTGATGATTATAAAACACGCCTCTCGTGCGAGAGACGTGTTTTTTAGTTCTCTTCTCGTTCTAAGCGTTCGAGTTCAGCATGGGTTTGTGGAAATCCATTCGCTTGCCAGTCTGCGCTATGAATGGAATCGAGTTGCGTCAACCCTACCTCTGCCGGATCACGCTTTGCATCAACACTTGGTCGATGATCAATATCGTTAGAAGTCGTTTTTCGCTGTTGGTATTGTTGATAAGCGATCGTTGCAATCGCCGCTAGACCACCTAAAACGACACCTGTCTTAAATGTTGCTCGCATGAATTTTCCCCCTCTGTGATCGATACGTATACTCTTGATAACTGTACCCATGTTCATTGATTTCAAATCCTTTTCATCTGAAATCGCTTGATTTTCAAAAAAATTTTTAAAAAATTTTTGCTCTTTTTTACCGTGTTCCTACATATTTAACAAGCAAATGAAGAAACGGCTCCATCCCTTATGCTTCAACGCTTCACGTCATGCATGAAGGAAAAAGATACGCTATACTTGATTCAGAAACATCTTCGACGAACAAAATGAATTGTGTCTTCTACTGGACAGTTCCGAGCTTCAACAGCTTGCGTTCGCGTCCCTTTTTCATTTTTGGTCGTCGATGTCACAAAGGAGGGAATTTCGTGTCCGTGATGCATGGGGCTATTCTACTGCCCATATTGATCAGTCTTTTCATCCCGCTTTTAGCGAAGCGCCTTCCGAACATTCATACCGGTTGGTTTGTACTCGTCGTACCTGTACTGCTCGTTTCGTATTTTAGCCGCTTTCTCCCTGGTACGATGTCAGGTAAGACCTTTACGGCACGCATGCCGTGGATACCATCGCTTGGAATCGATTTCGTCACGTATCTTGACGGACTCGGCTTATTGTTCGCATTATTAATCACAGGAATCGGCACACTCGTCGTTCTCTATTCCATTTTTTATTTAGATGCGAAAAAAGAAGCACTCGGTACATTTTATGTCTATTTATTGATGTTCATGACCGCCATGCTTGGGGTCGTACTGTCAGATAACATGATCGTCCTCTATCTGTTTTGGGAATTAACGTCGATTTCGTCGTTCTTATTGATCGCCTACTGGTACGAGCGGGAACGTTCTCGTTACGGTGCTCAAAAATCGATGCTCATCACCGTCTTCGGTGGACTAGCGATGCTCGGTGGAATCGCCATTCTCTCAACACTTAGCGGATCGTTTAGTATTCGTGAGACCTATGCGTCGCTTGAATCGATTCAAGGTGAATCCTTCTTTACGGTCGCCGTTGTTTTATTCCTATTAGCGGCATTCACAAAATCTGCTCAGTTTCCGTTTCACATCTGGCTTCCGGATGCGATGGAAGCACCGACCCCTGTCAGTGCCTACTTGCACTCGGCAACGATGGTCAAGGCAGGATTGTATCTTGTCGCTCGCTTCAGTCCGATTTTCGCAGGTGAGTCGCTTTGGTTTTACCTCGTCTCATCTGTCGGAATATTCACCTTATTCTGGGGTTCACTCAATGCGGTGAAACAACATGATTTGAAAGGGATTCTCGCCTACTCGACGATTTCTCAGCTTGGATTGATCATGTCCTTACTTGGACTCGGGGCCGCCGCCCTGCACGTCGACGCGTTAGACGATGGACTGTACACGATTGCAACAGTTGCTGCAATCTTCCACCTGATCAACCATGCGACGTTTAAAGGCAGTCTCTTCATGATGGCGGGAATCGTCGATCACGAGACTGGTACTCGCGACATTCGGAAGCTCGGTGGTCTTGCGCAATTGATGCCGATCTCGATGACGATCGCAATGATCGGGACCCTTTCGATGGCTGGAATTCCGCCGTTCAATGGTTTCTTAAGTAAAGAGATGTTCTTGACGGGTGTTCTTCAAGTATCAGGATCAGACTTGTTCCACTTACCGTCTTACGGATGGATCATTCCTGTTCTCGCCGTCGTCGGAAGCATTTTTACATTCGTCTACAGTCTCTTGATCGTCCGGAAAACCTTCTTCGGTAAACGCCAAGACGACCAGTTGCCGAAAACACCACACGAGGCACCGATTGGTATGTTGATCCCACCACTCGTCCTTGTCTCGCTCGTCGTCATCATCGGACTTTTCCCGAATATATTGTCGAATACGTTGATTCGACCAGCAGTCGAAGCGATCTTACCTCAAGTCGTTGATGCCGGTGGCAAGATTGATGTCCATATTTCAATGTGGCACGGATTCAATACCGAGTTATTTCTTACACTCGTGATCATCAGTGCTGGCATAATTTTGTATAAAACACTCCCACGCTGGCAATCGCTTTACCACCGGATGCCACGTGACGTCTCACTGAATCATCAATATGACGCCTTGTTACGTCATGGTGAACAGACATCGACACGTATTCACGATACGGTCATGACGGGGTATATGCGGTCGTATCTCGTTTATATCTTCGGATTCGTCGTCATCTTGATTTTGACAGCACTATACGGGTTCGACGCTTTCCGCTTCGCGGTAGATCCGATTAGCTCGATTCATGCTTATGAGATCATTCTCGCTCTCGTTCTTGTCTCAAGTGCTCTCTCGATCACTTTTGCACGATCGCGGCTGACATCGATCATCTTACTCGGTGTGACAGGTTATACAGTTGCCCTGTTCTTCGTCTTATTTCGAGCGCCAGACCTCGCCTTGACGCAACTCGTCATCGAGACGGTATCGGTCGCCTTGTTCCTCCTCGTCTTTTACCGATTGCCTGAAATCAGTCGGAAGGAAGAACGGATTCCGTTTAAACTCGGGAATGCTTTAATCTCGGCACTCGTCGGATTGACAGTGACCCTTGTTGCCCTTGCTTCGCTCAGTCAGCGATCGTTTGCTTCGATTGCCAAGTACTACATTGACAATGTCGCAGATCTTGCCGCCGGTGGGAACATGGTCAACGTCATACTCGTTGACTTCCGTGGCTTTGATACGTTGTTTGAGATTGCCGTTCTCGCACTTGCCGGAATCGGTATTTACACGATGATTAAATTCAGACGAACAGGAGGGATCGATAAATGAAAAAGCAGGCAAAAAAGCATACGAATGACGTCATCTTAGAGTCCGCGACTTCCTTCATTACGTTCATCATCTTCCTGTTTGCTGTCTACTTGTTCTTTGCCGGGCACTATACACCAGGTGGCGGTTTCATTGGTGGTCTCGTGACGGCGTCTGCTCTTGTCTTGATCTTACTTGCTTATGATATCAAGACGTTGCGACGGATTTTGCCATTTGATTATAAATGGATCACGGCGCTTGGCATGTTGATTGCCGTACTGACGGCTTCAGGAGCGCTTGTCTTTAACGTCCCGTTCTTCACACATGCCCATGACTATTTCAACCTACCGTTATTCGGTAAGACATCACTTCATACGGCGATGTTGTTTGATCTTGGTGTTTATCTTGTCGTCGTCGGTGTGACGATGACGATTATTCAAACGATTGGGGAGAGTGATTAATATGGAAATCATCATGGCGATCGCCGCAGGCATCCTGACGATGTGTGCCATTTATCTCATTCTTTCGAAAAGCATTCTTCGTATCATCATCGGAACAGGGTTGCTCAGTCACGCTGCCCATCTGCTCGTCATGACGATGGGGGGATTAAAACGAGGCGCGGCTCCGGTTTTAAAGGACGGCGTGACTTCCTATACGGATCCACTGCCGCAGGCACTCGTCCTGACTGCCATTGTCATTAGCTTTGGTGTCACTGCCTTCTTCTTGGTGCTTGCGTATCGCGCTTATCAAGAGCTCGGGACCGATAATATCGAAGAGATGAAAGGAACCGATTCGAATGATTAACTTACCGCTATTACCGATCATCATTCCTTTGTTGACCGGTGTCATCTTGATGTTTTTCCCGCGATACCTCAAAGGACAACGGATCGTTTCCATCATTTCGACGATTTTAACTGTCTGTGCTTCCATCTATCTAGTGCTGACTGTCCGGTCGAATGGCATTTTAACCGTCACACTCGGTAGCTGGCCAGCACCTTTCGGGATTACGCTTGTCTCTGATATGCTGTCTGCCCTACTCGTCACGACGACGAGCATCCTCGTCCTTTGTATCATCTGGTATGCCATCGCCTACTTGAGCGACGCCTATCAACGGTACTACTATTTCATTGCCGTACAGTTCCTGCTCGTTGGGGTCAACGGTGCGTTCACGACAGGTGATATTTTTAACATGTTCGTCTTTTTCGAAGTCTTCCTGATTTCGTCTTATGTCTTAATCGTTCTCGGTGGAAAACCGGCCCAATTACGAGAATCGCTCAAGTATCTTTTGATTAACGTCATCTCGTCCGCGTTATTCGTCATGACGGTTGCCTTCTTGTACGGGATCATCGGTTCACTCAGCATGGCGGACATCAGTCAGAAGATCACAGAGATTGGACAACCAGCGATTCTAAACGTCATCGCCTTGTTGTTCCTGATTGTTTTCGGATTAAAAGGCGCGATTTTCCCACTCTACTTCTGGTTACCTGGTTCTTATCAAGTACCACCGACACCTGTTCTTGCCTTGTTCGGTGCCTTGTTGACGAAGGTCGGGGTATATGGAATTTTACGGACGTATAGCTTGTTCTTCTCAAACGAGATCGGGACAATTCATCAAATCTTAAGTGTCCTTGCCCTCAGCACGATCATCATCGGTGTGATTGGCGCATTAGCGACACGGGATGCGAAACAGATCATCATCTACAACATCATCGTCGCAGTCGGGGTCATCTTGTATGGGGTTTCCCTTATGACACCGCAAGCACTAGAAGGTGCGATTTTCTACCTGCTTCACGATATGGTGATCAAGGCTGCATTGTTCCTGCTCGTCGGCATCATGGTCGGAATTGCCGGATCAACTAAACTAAAGGATATGGGTGGCATGATCAAAGCCTTTCCGGTGCTGGGTTGGACATTCTTCATTGCAGCGTTATCGCTTGCCGGCATTCCACCGCTTAGTGGGTTCATCGGGAAGTTCTTGATTGTTCGTGGCGGCATTGAAGCTGGTGAATTGGTCGGACCGATCATCGTTTTGCTATCGAGTCTGCTCGTCTTGTATTCGGTCGTCCAACTGTTCATGCGTGCTTTTTGGGGGATACCCAAACCGTACTCAGGTGAGAAGCAAGCGCTCGTTTCTCGACTGCTAGCACCTGCGATTGCCTTAGTTGCGCTTAGCGTCCTCTATGGCGTAGGCGCTGAGGCGATGCGTCCACTGATTCAACAAGCCGTTGAACCTCTGACGAATCCAACGCTCTATATCGATGCCGTACTCAAAGGAGGTCGTTAATTCATGGCATTTCAAGTCTTGCTCAACTTATTTCTTGCATTCTTGTGGATGTTTCTTGCGAATAATTTCTCGGCCTCCGGTTTCGTCATCGGCTATGCATTAGGTCTGATTGCGATGTTCGCTTTCCGTCGCGGCTTTAAGGGTCGTTTTTATCTCGGACCTGTCGTCGCACTCGTCTTGTTGTTTTTCCGCTTTCTCTATGAACTTGTCGTAGCGAACATCGATGTCCTAAAAATCATCTTAAAGCCGAAGTTAGATATTCAGCCTGGTATCTTTGCCTATGAGACGGAACTCGATCAACCGTGGCAAGTCACATTGTTATCGATGCTGATTACCTTGACACCTGGAACACTTGTCGTCGATATCTCGGACGATAATAAGATACTCTATATTCATGCGCTTCATATGCCAGAAGTCGACGAAGCCGTAGCATCGATTCGCGATAGTTTTGAGAAAGCCATTCTGGAGGTGAGTCGGTGATGTTCGATACTTTAATCTATATCGCACTCGGGGGTGTCTTCCTCTCGATGCTCGGTCTATTCTACCGTGTCATTAAAGGTCCAAGTGTTGCGGATCGAGTCATTGCGCTGGATTCGATTGGTATCAGCTTGATTTCGATTGTCGGTCTTGTCTCAATCATCTTACGGACGAGCGACTACCTCGAAGTCATTCTTTTGATTGGTATCCTTGCCTTCATCGGTACGGTTGCCTTTTCAAAATATATCGAGAAAGGAGAGATCATCGAACGTGATCGCAATCAATGAATGGATCGTCGCGGTCTTCGCCTTGCTCGGTATGGGATTTAGTCTCGTTACCGCGCTCGGTTTGATCCGCTTACCCGATGTCTATACGCGTGCGCATGCCGCATCTAAAAGTGCGACATTAGGCGTCATGTCGATTTTGATCGGCGTCATTATTTATTTCGTCACTGAAGATGGATTTTTCTCCTCTCGTGTCGTGCTTGGTATCCTATTCGTACTCATCACGGCACCGATTGGTGGACATTTAATTGCGCGTGCTGCTTACTATAGCGACGTGCCATTATGGAAATCGTCTGTCCGTGACGACCTGTCTAAGAATAAAGAACATGTGGAACCGAAGAAACGCCAAGATGACATGTGAGTATATCGACATGACAAAACCCTCGCTTCCGCTTACGGAAACGAGGGTTTTTGATTAGGAACGCTGTAAGGGTGAAGCAGCAAATAAGAGCGCCAACTCATCACGATTATCAAGCAACTCTTCTAGTGTATGCTGTTCCAGTTCTCGGATAAAGGCTCGCAATGCTCGCCCAAGCACACCTTTTAATCGACACCCAGGTTCGATGACACAATGACCGTTGCTTCCGAAGCATTCAACGATATCCATCGGTTCCATTTCACGAACGACTTTTCCGATGTTAATGTCCTTTGGATCACGAATCAAACGGAGGCCCCCTGAGCGACCTCTCGTTGATTCGACATATCCAAGTTTCGCTAACTGTTGTGTCACTTTCATTAAATGGTTGGATGAGATGCCATAATGCTGGGCAATCTGCGGCATTGGTGTGATAACATCCCGGTGCACACCGAGATACATCAACACGCGTAAACCATAATCCGTATACTGTGTAATTCTCACAATCCTCACTCCATTCCTTCCCAAAACTGCACTGTTATCGTAACATGAAACACTCTAACGACTACATAGTTTTGTCTCACTATTCATCTCATAATTCGAATTTGTCATCATGCTCTACACAGATTACGTAAGGAAGGAAATATTGGATTTAAAATACGAGATTTCATCAAAAAAAGAGCAATTCCTTATTTCGCATTCGAAACGAGGAATCACTCTTTGAATTATTTTGAAATTTTTTTGGACGATTCTTTAATGACTGCATTAAAGCGATCCGCGTAGTTCGTGAAGACACCTGTAACACCATAGTCAAGCAAGCGAACCATTTCGACTTTTTCATTTACTGTATACGGATGCAACAGCAAGCCCTGTTGACGAATTGCTTTAACATTTTCACGTGTCAATGCTTTATATGAAGGACCGACTCCAACTGCATATTTACGGATTTCCTTTAATTTCGTACTGGTTAAGGAAGACACCTCCTTTGCTTCCATCAATTGAATCAACGGGACTTTTGAATCGATGGATCTGACTTTTTGAAGACTTTCTGCACTAAACGACTGAATCAAGACTTGTCCTGATTTCACACGATCACTAGACAATCCGTTCCGTTTCAATAAATCGAGTAATTTCTTTTCCATTCCTGGATATACTTCAGGGGACTTCGTCTCAATGTAGTAATTCGCATGTTTCCCGTACTTATTCACGACTTCTTGGAGTGTCGGGACTTTTAATCCTACATATGATTTTTTAGCGAGTGTTGGATTTGCTTTATTAAACCAACTACCCGCATCAAGTTTCTTGATTTGAGCTAATGTCTTCTCTTTGACAGCACCCGTTCCGTTCGTCGTCCGATCGACGGTTTCGTCATGCATCGCAATCAAATGACCGTCTTTTGTCATCTGTAAATCAATTTCGATGTAATCTGCTTTAAATTTCTTATGTCCCATTTCGTAAGCTGGCATCGTATGCTCCGGCGCATAACCTGAAGCTCCACGATGAGCAACGTTAATGATTCGATTTGAATCGAGTAACGATTTGCCTTTTGGTTGTGCACCGACATCTTCTGTCGGAAGTCCTGTACTTAATACGGCTCCCGCTACCATCGTCAATCCGATTTGTTTCAGCATCATCTATTCCCCCTTGAAATATTCTTACAACACTTATCTTAAATTGTTTGTATGAAGATGATATAGAGAAGCTGTTAACGTCATTTCTTGATTTAATGACAAAACGATATCATTCCATAAAAAAGACCCATGATTAAACGGGTCTTTTTTTATTCTAAGATTATGCTTCGAAAATCAATGACTCTGGATCTTCAAGGAGATCTTTAATGTGTTTCAGGAACGTAACTGCTTCTTTTCCATCCACGATCCGGTGATCGTAAGAGAGAGCAACATACATCATCGGACGATTTTCCATGCGTTCTGCATCAATGGCAATAGGGCGCAGGTTGATTGCGTGCATGCCGAGAATCGCGACTTGTGGACCGTTTAAGATCGGCGTCGACATGAGTGAACCGAACGTACCACCATTCGTGATTGTGAACGTACCACCCGTTAAGTCAGATAGACCAAGTTTATTATCACGCGCTTTGACCGCTAATTGAATGATGTCCTTTTCAATTTCAGCGAAGTTCTTTTTGTCCGCATCACGAACGACTGGAACAACGAGACCGTCTGGTGCTGAGACGGCAATGCCGATATCATAGAATTTCTTCAGGACGATTTCATCGCCTTGAATCTCAGCATTCAGGTATGGCATCTTTTTGAGTGCTGCGACTGCTGCTTTCGTAAAGAATGACATGAAGCCGAGTTTAACTTCGTTTTCTTTCACGAACTTTTCTTGACGGCGTTTACGGAGCGCCATGACAGCAGACATATCGATTTCATTGAATGTCGTCAACATCGCTGCCGTTTGTTGAACTTCAACAAGGCGATTCGCAATCGTCTTCCGGCGACGTGACATCTTGATTCGCTCTTCTGGTTTCCCAGGAGCAGCCGCTTGAGCTGGTGTCGGCGCAGCAGGCTTCGTAGGAGCAGGTTTTGCTTGTTCACGTGGCGCTACTTCAAACGTCGCGACATCTTGGACACGGATCCGACCAAGTGGATCTTGCGTCGCCACTTGTGCTAAATCAATTCCTTTTTCACGAGCCAATTTACGGGCAGCAGGTGAAGCAATCGGACGATCTGCAACGGATGTACTTTCCGTCGCTGCTGCAGCCACTGGTTGTTCCGCTTTTTCTTCTGCTTTTGGTGTCTCTTTTGGAGTTTCTTGTGCTGTTTCTGTTGCAGCCGGTTTTGAAGCTTCGCCACCAGCAGAGATGACAGCAATCGTTTCCCCGACGCGGACTGTATCTCCCTCAGCAGCCATTACTTCCGTTAACGTACCCGCTTCATCTGACGGTACTTCGATGTTGACCTTATCTGTCTCGAGCTCAACGATGGCTTCCCCTTTTTCCACGTGATCACCTGGTTGTTTTAACCAAGATGCCACCGTTCCTTCAGTAATTGATTCGGCAAGTTCTGGTACTTTGATTTCCATCGTATTCTCCCCCTATGACTCGTTTCTATCTTACGTTATGATGTGTGATTCGATACGTGTGATGGTGCTGATGGTGTAGAAGCCGTTGCTGTGAGCGCATCATTGATGATACGTGCTTGCTCTACTTTATGACCTGCCGGGTCACCTTCTGCTGTACTTGAACGGCGACGACGACCAATGTAACGAACATTTTGAATTCCGTTCGGTGCGACTGTTTCAAGCCGTGGTTCCATAAAGGACCACGCCCCCATGTTTTTCGGTTCTTCTTGCACCCAGACCATCTCTTCGACGGATTCATAGCGCGCAATGACTTCTTGTAAGGCTTTCGCTGGGAACGGATACAGTTCCTCAACCCGGACGATTTGTAACCAGTCGAGATTCTCCTCTGATTTCGAGACCGCTTCCGCTAAATCAATTGCCATCTTACCAGAACAGAACACAAGACGTTTGACACGATCTGGTGCTTCTCCAAGTCCCGCTTGTTCAATGACACGACGGAAACTACCCTCCGTCAATTCAGAGACGTCAGATGTCGCAAGCGGATGACGCAAGAGACTCTTTGGTGTCATGACCACGAGCGGTCTAACTTCCTCTTTTCCGAGGATTGCTGCTTGTCGACGCAACAAATGGAAGTACTGCGCAGCACTCGATACGTTCGCAACTGTCCAGTTCTTCTCACCGGATAACGTCAAGAAGCGCTCTAAACGACCACTCGAGTGTTCTGGTCCTTGTCCTTCATAGCCGTGCGGAAGCAACATAACGAGACCTGACGTTTGTCCCCATTTGGCTCGGCTCGCAGAAATAAACTGGTCAAAGATGACTTGACCTGAGTTTGCGAAGTCTCCGTATTGCGCTTCCCATAAGACAAGCGTTTCTGGTGCAAAGACATTATAGCCGTATTCAAAGCCAAGAACACCCGCCTCAGAGAGTGGACTGTTATAGACCGAGAACGAAGCTGTTGCCGTTGATAAAGCATGAAGTGGCGAGAATCCTTCTCCCGTTTTCACATCATGAAGATTGATATTCCGTTGTGCAAACGTTCCCCGTTCAGAATCTTGCCCGCTCAATCGGATTGGTGTTCCATCCGAGAGAATTGAAGCGAATGCTAATGTTTCGGCATGTCCCCAGTCAATCCCGTTCTTCGTCGAGAATGCATCTGTCCGGCGCTTCAGGACTTTCTCAAGTTTATGGAACACTTGGAAGCCATCTGGCCACTGCAACAATTCTTCATTGTATGCAGTTAATGTTTCGATCGCTACTCCTGTTTCGATCGTCGGAACGCCTTTAAAGACGACGTCCGGCATGACCCCACCATACTCTTTCTCTACATTTGGGACTTTTTCTCGAGCCGCCTTCATGTGATCATTGATTGACGTCTCAATCGATTGAATTTCCTCAGCTGTCGCATCCCCGTTCGCGACAAGCGTCTTTCCGTACAAGACACGAATCGGATCATGCTTATGGATCAAATCGTATAAGACCGGGTTTGTATTCATCGGTTCGTCCATTTCGTTGTGTCCAAAACGACGATATCCGATTAAATCGATCATGACGTCTTTCTTGAATGTTGCACGGTACTCGCTCGCGAGTAGCGCAACAGCGAGACAGCTTTCAGGTTCATCGGCGTTGACGTGGAAAACTGGAATCTCATACCCTTTAGCCAGGTCACTCGAGTAACGCGTCGAACGCGAATCTGTCGGTTCCGTCGTGAAGCCGATCGTATTGTTCGCGATGATGTGAATCGTTCCGCCTGTGTTATATCCTTTGAGGTTTGCTAAATTCAAGGTTTCAGCAACGATTCCTTGACCTGGGAACGCTGCATCCCCGTGAATCAGGATCGCAGCAGCGGCTGCCTGCTCTTGACGTGGTGCGCCTTTTTGGGTCCGGTCATCTTGTGCCGCACGCGTGAAGCCCTCGACGACTGGGTCGACGAACTCTAAGTGCGACGGATTGTTCGCGAGCGTCATCCGGATGTCACGTGTCTTTTGCTCGAGTTTCCGGTTTAGTCCGAGGTGATACTTCACGTCGCCCGTCCAACCGTATGTGATACCGATTGATCCTTCAGACGGTACGAGATCATGATTTGGTGCATGCTGGAACTCAGCAAAGATCATTTCATATGGTTTACCGAGTACATGAGCTAAAACATTTAATCGTCCACGGTGCGCCATTCCGATATTGATCGTCTCCGAGCCGTTCGAAATGAGGTGTCCGACGATCGTATCGAGCAATGGCACCATCGCATCGAGCCCTTCGATCGAGAATCGTTTTTGACCGACATATGTTTTGTGCAGATATTTTTCGAAAAGGTCCGTTTCAGCCAAGCGTTTGAACAATTGTTTCTTTTGCTCAGCATCAAGCGTCGCCGTCAAAGCACCTTGTTCGATTTTTTGACGGAGCCATTTCTTTTCCTCTAAGTCATCAACATGCTGGAACTCAACAGCCGCTGCTCCCGTGTATTGCGCTTTCAAGTGCTCGATGCCTTCAAATGCATCTTGAACACCCGCTGGCGGCTCAGGACAGACGAGTGAAACCGGCATTTTCCGAAGATCTGCCTCTGTCAGTCCAAACTGATTTAGTTCGAATAATCCTGTTTCTCGCGGATGGTCCTTCAGCGGATAGATATCCGCCGCAAGATGTCCTTTTGCACGAATTTGTTCCGCTAAACGATTCGCCGCAAGATATTTTTCGAAATCTCCCGTCTCGACTTGCATCGGTACTACTGGTTCCGTCACAGGTGCACCATGCTCTTCGAAATAAGTACGTGTCTCCTCATCGACGGATGTTTTGTCTTCTAAAAAACGCTCGTACAATTCAATGATGTAGCCAAGGTTTGGTCCATAAAATGCTTGTTGATCTTGCTCGTGGCCTGCCATGTACGGTTCCCCCCGTTTCTATATTTCTCCCCTCACATTTAGCATCGGCTAAATATGTTTCCAGCCCTCTACCTGTTAGCGCTTTCAAAAGAAATTGCATGAATGATGCGCTAAAACGTCATGAGAAGGAACGAACGTGCCATTCTTCCATGAAAGTGCCTTCGTTACTATATTACTACTCTTTTCCTGCGTGTGCATTTCGAATTCCCAAATTCTCACGCTTAAATGTATAAGTTTTTCTTATGAGCGCTTAGCCAGTAATTTATGAATAAGCAAAAAACCGGCGTATCTGCATTTAGATACGCCGGTTTAATCATAACACTTTACTGAGGAACGATTGCGTCCGTTCATGCTGTGGAGAATCAAAGAGCGCTTGTGGCACATTCTCTTCGACGACATACCCACCATCCATAAACAACACGCGGTCTCCGACTTCACGAGCAAATCCCATCTCATGGGTCACGACGACCATCGTCATCCCTTCGAGAGCAAGTTGTTTCATGACGGCAAGCACGTCCCCGACCATTTCCGGGTCAAGCGCTGACGTTGGCTCGTCAAACAACATGATTTTCGGGTTCATCGCGAGTGCTCGGGCAATTGCGACCCGTTGCTTTTGACCCCCGGATAATTCGCCTGGATAATTATTCGCTTTTTCCCGTAGCCCAACTTTATCGAGTAGTTCCAAAGCTCGCTTTTTCGCCTGGTCCTTATCCGATTTACGTACTTTAATCGGTGCGAGCGTGACGTTCTCAAGCACGGTCTTATGCGGGAAGAGATTAAAATGCTGAAAGACCATTCCGACCTCTTCCCGAACTTTGTTGATATCGACCTTCGGATTTGTGATGTCGAAATCATCGATGATGACCGTTCCACCCGTAATCTCCTCCAGTCGATTCAAACAGCGTAAAAACGTACTTTTCCCAGATCCCGACGGACCGATGACACACACAACTTCTTTTTCGGCTATCGAGACGTTAATGTCTTTTAAGACTTCGTTCGAGCCGAATGATTTCTTTAGATTCTTCACTTCAATGATACTCATCGTAATGTAAACCTCCGTTCCAAGAACTTCGCCACTAATGACAAGAGATAAATGATGACGAAGTACATCAATCCGACGACAGACCAAACGATGAATGGCTCAAACGTCGTCGATTGCTGAACTTGACCTTGTTGCGTCAAATCAGCGATGCCGATGATCGATAACAACGATGTATCTTTTAAGCTGATGATCGATTGATTCGTAATTGTTGGTAACATCCGTCGGAATGCTTGCGGTAAAATGATTTGAACCATCGTTTGACGTCCTGTCATCCCGAGTGAACGTGCGGCTTCTGTTTGTCCCTTATCAATCGACTGGATACCTGCTCGAATAATTTCCGCGAAATAAGCACCAGCATTGATCGCGACCGTCAGTATCCCTGCATACATCCGGTCCATCGATAACCACTCAAGCGAGTTGAGTCCAAAGTAGATGAAGAAAAGCTGAACGATGAACGGTGTACCACGAATGACATCGATATAGATGATCGCGATTGCGTTCAAAATCTTTAACGGTGACAACCGCATCAATGCGACGACTAAGCCAATCAGAAAGCCGACGATGACCGCAATGATGAAAATATACAATGTGACTTGAAGCCCTTCCAAGAAAAATGGAAATGCGGTTTTGACCACTTCCATTGGCTATCCCACTCCCTTATCGCCTTGCGACTTATTTCAGATACGTGTCAACGATTTTATCGTATTCACCGTTTTCTTTCAGATTCGCAAGTCCTTTGTTGATTTTCTTCAGCAGATCCTTATTCTCACCTTTTAAGACAGCGATCCCGTAGTTATCACCGTTGAGACGATCACCGACAAGTTTCAATCCAAGGTTTTGTTGTTTGTTTGCATATGAGATGACCGGATAATCTTCAATCAAGGCAGCTGCGTTACCGTTCTTTACTTCTTGGAACATCGCTGGACTGTCATTGAACTGTGTAACAGTGAAGCCAAGTTTATCCGCGTTGTCCGTTGCATATTTTGCACCCGTCGTTCCCTTTTTGACGGCTACTTTTTTCCCTTTAAGATCGTTAACGGATTTAATACCATTCTCATCTTTTTTGACGACTAAAATAAGACCAGCTTTGAAATATGGGTCTGAGAATGTGACGACTTTTTTCCGTTCTGGTGTAATACTCATACCGGCAATGGCAACGTCCAATTGATTTGCTTGAAGTGCTGGAATGATACCGCTGAAATCCATTGCTTCAAATTTAATCTTGAAGTTTTGATCCTTAGCGATTGCTTTCATAAGATCGATGTCGATTCCTTTGTACGTGTCCCCGTCTTTGTACTCAAATGGTGGATACGTGACGTCGATACCAACTTTATACGTCTTTCCTTCTGAAGACCCTTCATCCTTCGAACCGATACTACATGCACCAAGTACGAGAATACAGCTCATCAAGAGCGCTAGCAAAATACTTCCTTTTTTCATGTTTGTTTCCCCTCTCCTATGTGTTAAAGATTGTCGACTCCACCTAGTACTTTCCCTGAAGAGTACCCTCTTTAAAACGTATTTTACCAGAAAAGTTCTAAAAAGATAAACATTTCTGAATTTTTATTCGATGCAACCGTTTTCTATTCATTATCAAAAAAGGAGGCAACCCCTTGATGGGATTGCCTCCTTCAATCATTTATGCCGCCGAGAGGACTTGAACCTCCACGGTGTTGCCACCACTAGATTCTGAGTCTAGCGCGTCTACCAGTTCCGCCACGACGACGTTGATTTATGATATTAATATAGCGGGTAACGAACTGAGTTGTCAATCATTTCGCAAGATGTTCCGGACGAACTTCTCAACGACGTCATCATACAATGCCGGATCCTCGAAATATGCCATAGCGTGTGCGGCATTCGGAATGACGACCAGTTCCTTTTCCGTTGGACAGGCTTCGTACAGCTCATACACCATATCTGTCGGTACGAACGTATCCGCACCACCATGGATGAAGAGAATCGGAACCTGTGCCTTTTTGACCTGTTTCAGCGCTGATGCTTCACGGAACGTATAACCTGCCTTTAGCTTCGTCAATACGCTGGTCATCCCTAAAAACGGGAAGTGTGGTAGTCGATACATCCGCTTCATCTGATACGCAAGAACAGCATTGACGGACGTATAGGCACAATCAGAAATGATTCCTTTGATTTGTGGTGGAAGTTGTTCGCCACTCGTCATCAATACGGTCGCCCCTCCCATCGACACACCATGTAAGAACAGTTTCGCATCCTGTCCAATCCGTTCAATCAGATAGTTCGACCAGCTGAGACAATCTTCACGATCATGCCATCCGAATCCGATATAATGACCGTCACTCATTCCGTGTCCTCGATTATCGGGCATCATGACATGGAAACCGGCCTGATGGTACAGATAGGCGAATCCGGCTAAATCCGTTCCGACGCCTCCGTATCCATGCACGAGAATGACAATCCGGTCTGACGGAACAGGAGACGGGAGGAAATGTCCGCGTAACGTTAAACCATCTTTTGCTTCAATCTCGATCCGCTCGAGCGGCTGCTCCTTGATCCATGTCTGTCCAGGTTGCATTAACCGGACCATCTCATCACTCAAATCCCGATTATTCGATAAGAACGGCTTCGGATTCGTGGCGATTGCCATCTCATAAAAATAATAACTCGCTGCTACTAATCCGGATCCGATGACTCCGATTCCAATTTTTGTTCTGCGACGCATCTGCCCCACTCCTTCTTTCCGTTATAGCTCGATCTTCAGTTGAGCAGCATGGTCATCCTCTTCATCCTGCAAGACTTGTTGACGTAATCGTTGTTCCTGTTGCTGACGCCGGTAGGCAAACTCTTGGACAAGCTCTGTACCCGTGAATCCATCTTCTACGAGTTCACTCAATAAATCCGTTTCTGTCTCGACAACTTCCCCCGGACGACGCATGACGAGAACATCTCCGACTTGTGCAATCAGCAATTCATCTTCTAGACGAAGTGCATCGTAAAACGGTTCCGGTAACGTCATTCGACGTGTTTCCGGGTTAATATGGACGCGTTTGTAAACGCCTAATGCTTGAAACTTACGACGTGCCATTGCGTGCTCTCCTTTTTAGTTGAACGTAAGATCGATTCGTGAATCTTTTCCTTGAATACGAACCGTACCCGTCGCTCCATTGATTAACGTTAACTGTGGTGGCTGATGACCGATGTCAAGATCATATAAGACTGGTAAGCCCGTTTCATCGGCTAGATAGTGATACACGTCTAGCCATGTCAGATCTTCTGTAATCCTTGCAGACGTACGGCCAAATAAAAAGCCAGCCGCATGGTCGAACCACCCAGCATACGCCATTTGTCGAAGCGTCCGATGCACCTCGGCAGAACTCGCTTCAGACACCTCGAAGTACCAGAGAATCGGTTCTCCGTTGATCTCTTCATGTTGGAAGCGCTTCACATCTCCGTACGGTGTCCCAATCAGATGGCGAATCGTCTCCAGACAACCCCCAAGTAACCGTCCGGTCACTTCTGTTCGCTCATCAAGTGCTTTCCATTCTGTCGCTTCCGTCAGCTGAAATAACGAACCTGCTGGACGTTCTTCGTCTGTCCACGCGGTTTGATAACGATCGGAAGCCCACTGTGTGACGGTTTCTCCAGATGGCGTCGCGAGAACCCGTCGCCAGGCACTTGTCGTCTCGTCCCATTCTTTACTCCGAAGCTCAACGAAGTTCGGACCATGTGCTGTCGCAATTCCCGTCTGAAGCGTCAAACTGAGCAATAACGTACTGATATCGGAATAGCCAAGCAACCATTTTGTTTGGTAAGCAGTTGGTGTCAACTCGGGTAAAAGATCAATGGCGCGTTCCCCACCAAATGGCGGGATAACAGCATCAATCGTCTCATCCGTCATCATGTGATTGAATTCTTCGGCGCGTTGTTTGACCGGTGCACTCTCAGCAAGTTGATGCGACCAAATCGTTTCACCTAAACGGACGTTCATTTGCCGTGCTTGTACCTGTTCAACTGCTCGTTCGACCCATTCCTGTTGCTGTTCACGTAATCCGGAGGAGGGCGCCGTCACTCCGATCGTGTGACCTGTCCAACCTAAAAATGGATATTTCATGGTGACCCCCTATAATGTCATAGTGTGAAAAAATCTTCTCGTCAAAATATGAGTTCATTATACCGTTCTTATGCCGCATTACCAACTTTTATCCTGTTAGAACGCTGTAATACGAACAAAAACACGATTCTGTACAAGCAACCTGAATGAACAAGTCGCCTAGACAAAATCGCGTTTATATCCTTCATTAACTTGATGCTGATAGTTCAGCGTATTCCTCTTGCGTGAACGCACGGGAGCGTGTCAAAAAACGTTTCCCTTCGACACCCTCAAGAGAGAACATTCCGCCTCGACCATCCACGACATCAATGATGAGTTGGGTATGTTTCCAGTACTCATATTGATCTTCATGAATATAAAACGGGCAACCACCGATCTCTCCTAGTTTTTTATCCTGATCTCCCAGGAATAAATCGCCCTGCGCAAAACACATCGGGGAACTGCCATCGCAACAACCACCAGATTGATGAAACATCAACGGACCGTGTTTTTCTCTCAACTGGTCGATCAACTCAAGACAAGCTGCTGTCGCCTGAACACGTTCCACCATTTGCATCCACGTCCTTTCCGACTTAGAAGAAACCGAGTTTATTCGGGTTATAGCTAACAAGTAGGTTTTTCGTCCGTTGGTAATGGTTGAGCATCATCTTATGGTTCTCGCGTCCGATCCCTGACATTTTGTAACCACCAAACGCCGCGTGAGCTGGATATTGGTGATAACAGTTCGTCCAGACGCGCCCTGCTTCGATCGCACGACCAAACCGATAAGCACGGTTCATGTCACGTGTCCAGACGCCGGCACCAAGACCATATAACGTATCATTCGCAATTTCGAGTGCTTCTTCTTCAGTCTTGAATGTCGTGACCGATAGAACCGGTCCGAAAATTTCTTCCTGGAAGATGCGCATCTTATTGTGTCCTTTAAAGATCGTTGGTTGAATGTAATATCCTTCTGCGAGATTTCCTTCGAGCATGTTGCGCTCTCCACCGATTAGACACTCTGCGCCTTCCGACTTACCGATTTCAAGATACGAAAGGATTTTCTCCATCTGTTCGTTCGAAGCTTGAGCACCCATCATGACGTCGGCATCAAGAGGATTTCCGATTTTGATGGCTTTGACGCGCTCTAAAACACGTTCCATGAACGGTTCGTAAATCGATTCTTGAATCAAGGCACGCGACGGACACGTACAGACTTCCCCTTGGTTCAACGCAAACATCAATAATCCTTCGATTGCTTTATCAAAGAATGCATCGTCTGCCTGCATGATATCTTCAAAGAAAATGTTCGGTGATTTCCCACCGAGTTCAAGTGTGACCGGGATCAAGTTCTGCGAAGCATACTGCATGATCAAACGTCCTGTCGTCGTCTCACCCGTAAAGGCGATTTTGGCGATTCGTTTGCTTGAGGCGAGCGGTTTCCCTGCCTCAAGACCGAATCCATTGACGATGTTGAGCACACCTGGTGGAAGTAAATCTTCGATGATCTCAACGAGTACCATGATGCTCGCTGGTGTTTGTTCTGCTGGTTTTAAGACAACACAGTTTCCTGCTGCGAGAGCTGGTGCTAATTTCCAGACAGCCATCAGGAGCGGGAAGTTCCACGGAATGATTTGACCGACGACGCCAAGTGGCTCATGGAAGTGATACGCAACCGTATCTTGATCGAGTTCGCCGACCGAACCTTCTTGTGCACGAATGACCCCAGCGAAATAACGGAAGTGGTCGATCGCGAGCGGTAAATCGGCGTTAAGTGTCTCACGAACGGCTTTTCCGTTCTCAAGTGTTTCCACATAAGCGAGCATCTCGAGATTTTCTTCCATTCGATTGGCGATCTTATTTAAAATATTCGAACGTTCGGTTACAGATGTTTTTCCCCATGCTTCTTTTGCCGCATGTGCTGCGTCAAGAGCGAGTTCGATATCTTCCTTTGTAGAACGAGCGACTTGGCACAACACCTTACCAGTAACAGGTGTCACATTATCAAAATATTCTCCCCCGACTGGTGCCGTCCATTTTCCATTAATGTAGTTTTCATACCGTTCCTTGTACTGTACTTTTGACCCTTGCTTGTTCGGAATGTCATAAATCATGCGTTATTTCCTCCCTCAACTAAAATGGTCAAGCAGTGAGACGGATGCTTGTATGCGCTTACATTTTAATATAGGCTAAAAACAGTCCTCTCGATACCATCGTACCAAAATTATATGAAAAGTCAAAAAATTCTGGTAAATACCTGTGATATTTTTTCGAAAAAAAACATCTCCATTTTCGGGAGATGTTTTGCTGGTCAAGACCGTGTCGGATCGATTCCATCTTCTTGATCAGACGGTGTATCAGAACTACCAAAGTCACTCACTTTCGAGAATCCGTCCGTATCACCGTCGATGTCTTTCCCGCGAGCTGTGACAGATGGATCTAGTACATCTTCTTCGCTTGGTCGCGAATTCGGATCGTTCTCGTTTTGTTCTGCTTCTTCTTTTGCATGCTCAATGCATAATAGGGTTTCTGGAATGATATCAAGACGTTCGATTTCAATCTCTTTTCCACAGACTTCGCAAATGCCATACGTTCCGTCCTCGATCGCTTTTAAGGCGCGATCCACATCTGATAGCATATCCTCTTGCATATCCGTGATTGCTTGATCACGTTCCCGTAAGAACAATTCATCGCCGGAATCGGCAGGATGATTATCGTAACTCGACAATTCACCTTCATCGTAATCGGTATCGCGTTGTTCGATGTTTGATGTCGTCTTTTCTTTTTCCTTCAATAACCGTTGCTTAAATTCTTCCGTCTGTTGTTTAGATAACATAATTGTTCGACTCCCCTTCGTTAGAAACTCTGTTAAGAATGTAGCCTATTCGAAGAAGAATTAAACCATCACGAACACTTATAAGACCGAATTGATCCATGAAGATCACAGATAACCGTCATACATTCATTCCCATCGTTAAAACAAATCTGATGTGATCGTCCATTCTTGGATGTCGTGATGTCATCAATCCACAGTTGCGAAGCATCTGCTGAAGACAGCATCGCGATTTTGTCGCGAATCATGAATAAATCAAACGGTAACAGATTCAAGGATTGAATCGTCAAACCATGTTTACGGAAGAGTGGATCAAGCTGATATTGCGAGAGACTGTACAAACACTTCTCGGCTCCACCAATCAACAACTGAATCGAATGGGAGGGTTCATGACTATCGATTCGCTCCTTATGCAGGATAATTCGTCCTCGAACACCAGACTCATTGAAAATTCGTTGCGTATCCTCTTGTGAAAGGCGTGGTCCACCTTCCTTAACCTTTAAGACGATGTGAGCGAATTCCGCGAAATCCGGTTTTCCGATTTCAAGCGCTGGGATATGACGAACTTCTTCACGTTCAATGATTTCAATCAAGTCACGCTCGACTTGGATGCTGACCGTATCTGTTGAAAAGACACGGACGTCGATCACGAATTGATCAAGTACCGCATTTACTTCGATCGTATACGTTAAATCCAGGTTTTTTTCTTGCTCAACCAACAATCGATTCAAGATGAGTTGATGCAATAAATGGACTGGTGTACGTGAAGAAAACTGACTCGAATAAATCAAATGCTTCGGTCCGGTTCCTTTTGTTGCTTTTGGTCGTGCTCCGTTTAATCTATATACATTCACTTTATAATTTAACATATGATCACCTTCTCTTACCTGAAAAATCGGAATAGAGATGTTCCGTTCATATAGCGTACAATGTATTTTAATCGCTAAATATTCGTTTTCGAATATTCCAAATTTAATATACAAATTGTAATCAAATTGTGATAGTAAGATTTTTAGAAACTGCTTTTTTCGTTGATACCAAGACATATTTAAATCGCAAACTAAAAACACCCTCCACAGATATGAAAGGTGTTCGGCTTACAGAGTTATTCAATCTTAAGCAATCGAATTGACTTGTTGTTGCATCGCTTCATAATGTTCAACGATTCGAGATCCAAGTGGATCCGTTGCTGACAGTTGTAGATATGCGTTCAGCGCATCTTCGATTCCATGTTTCGTAATATATGCATTTAATTCTGAAGATTCTGAATCATTTGGATCGAAATAGGTTAGGGCTGCTGCGATCCCACGTGCTAATCCATCTGCTTCGATCCCACGCTCCATCAATTCCTTCGCTGGTTTGACAAGTCGGTCACTTGGACTCAATTTACGAATCGGCGAACGGGCGACACGAATGATTTCATCATGAATTCGCGGGTTTTCAAAGCGTTTCATATTCTTTTGGATGTACGCACTATGATCGACCGGATTAAAGCCGTACTTTTCAAGCAACAACCACCCTGTTTCGTAAAGTGCCGTCTGGACACCCCGACGGATGCGTGGATCCGTTAAACTTTCAGCGATCGTCTCTTTATGAAATAGTGCTCCGAGGTATGAAGCAATCGCATGTCCCGTGTTGACAGTGAACAGCTTCCGCTCGATGAACGGTTCGATGTTCTCGACATAGGTGACGCCGTCGATCCGTGGATAGGCTTCCGGTAGTCCAGTCGTTTCGATCACCCATTCGAAGAATTCTTCCACTTCGACGTACAACGGATCTTCGTGATGCTGAAGTGGAACGATCCGATCAACTGCTGCATTCGGGAAATACCAATTCTCCGCTACCGGTTGATGTTTCGCCACCTCTGTTTGTAAGTGTTTTGACCCACCAATCATGTTTTCACACGCAATGACGTAGACAGGTGTCTGTTGATCCCGATGACGTAACCCTTCCGCGATCAAAGGAGCTACTTTAGACAACAAGCTCGGTCCGACAGCTGTCGTGATTACATCTGCTTCACGAATCGCTGCAATGACCTGATCTGGTTCAGATAAACTGTTAAGTGCCGTCACGCCGTCGACCCGTTCACGCCCTCCTCTTTCAGAGGCATAACCCACCTCATAGGTATGTCGTGTTTTTAATGCATCGACGACCGTCGTATTGACATCTACGAAGCATACTTCGTAACCCGTCTTGACGAGTTGTAAACCGATGAATCCTCGTCCGATGTTACCGGCACCAAAATGGATGGCTTTCATGGTTACACCTCCGCTGTCAATAACGCGATGATTTCTTCTTTTGATGTCGCTGCTACGATGCGCTCGACGTTCTCCTCATCGGAGCAAATGACTGCGATATTTGATAACAACTCGAGGTGTTCATCACCGACGCCAGCGATGCCGATAACGAGTCGTGCTTGTTCCGTTCCGAACGCTACGCCTTGCGGTACTTGTAGAATCGATAGCCCCGTTTTCTTGACCTGTGATTTAGCCGACTCTGTTCCGTGTGGAATCGCGACATGGTTGCCAATGTAGACCGTTGATAAGGCATGACGTTCCTGCATTGAATCGATATACCCCGCTTCGACATATCCGTGATCGACGAGGAGTTGACCGGCAGCCTTGATGGCTGCCGTCTCGTCTGCGAATTGTTGATCAAGTAATACAAGTTCCGGTGAAAGGTTCATTGTCGTTGTCATGTTTATTCCTCCTTGAGTGTCTCTATCTTTATCTTTAAGAAATCTTATTTCTTGCTGTTTCGATCTCGTGGACGAGTTGATCATAATATCCGGCATTTAAGAAATTATCGACTGATCGGTGTTCTGCCGTTGGTACCTGTTCCTTCGCCCGCTCCGTCAAATCACGATGCGTGATGATCAGTTCGGCGTTTTGCGGCAATTGACTGATCGACGTATTCGTTACCTTGATCGGTAAGCCCGCTTTATTGATCTTATTGCGAAGGACGGATGCTCCCATCGCACTCGATCCCATACCAGCGTCACAAGCGAAGATGATATGTTCGACTTCCGCAAGTGGTTTGGCATCAGCTGAAACGAGTGTCGAGGCAATCGATTGTTTTCCTTTCATCGCACTGACGTTCGCGCTCGCCTCTTCAAGCGACGTTTCTTTTGCCTTGCTAGTTTTTAGCAGGACAGTCGAGACAACAAATGTCACAGATGCTGAAACAAGTACACCTGCAATCAATCCGACGTAAGAACCGCGTGATGCCATTGCGAGGACCGCGATGATACTACCTGGTGAAGCGGGTGCGACTAATCCGACATCAAACAGGACGAAAGTGAGGATACCACTCATGCCACCTGCAATCATCGCAAGCAACAAGACTGGCTTCATCAAGACGTATGGGAAATAGATTTCGTGAATTCCACCGATGAATTGGATAAATGCTGCACCGGGTGCTGTCTTCTTCGCTGCACCAGAACCGAAGAACGAGTAAGCAAGTAACAATCCAAGACCTGGACCTGGGTTGGCTTCGAGTAAGAACAGAACTGATTTACCCGCCTCGTTTACTTGGTCGAGACCAAGCGGGCTTAAAATACCGTGGTTGATCGCATTATTTAAGAACAAGATTTTTGCCGGTTCGATGAACAAACTCGCTAATGGTAGCAAATGTGCGCTGACGATCGCACCAACTGCTGCGGCCATGATGTCGTCAAGACCTGTCATGAGTGGTCCGAATACTTTGAATCCACCGAGCATCAACAAACCACCGATGATTCCGACTGAGAAGTTATTGACGAGCATCTCGAGACCTGGTTTGACTTTTCCTTCAATCAACTGATCGAACTTTTTGATGACGTATCCACCAAGTGGTCCCATGATCATGGCACCGAGGAACATCGGAATCTCTGTTCCGACGATAACCCCCATCGTCGCAAGCGTCCCGACAACGCCTCCCCTGACGTCATGCATTAATTTCCCGCCCGTGTATCCAATCAGCAACGGTAAGAGATAGGTGATTGTCGGACCGACAAGTTCACCGAGTTCCTTATTCGGTGCCCATCCAGTCGGGATGAAGAGTGCCGTGATGATCCCCCAAGCGATGAATGCACCGATGTTCGGCATGACCATACCGCTTAAAAAGCTACCGAACCGTTGAACTTGTACACGGATACCCCGTGCTCCATTTTGAGCTGTCGCCATTGCGTTAGCCTCCATTTCGTGTATGAGTTGATAAGATGATTGCTTTGCTATGCCCTTATTGTAAGATCATTGCAAGCGCTTACTCAATCTTTCCTAGTTCAGTCTTTGTCCAAGAAGTTGGACAGACTGGAAAGAAGCCTGCCTGATCCAAGAAAAAATCCCTGCCACTTCAAGGATCAAGTGACAGGGGTTTTTCAAGTATTGCCTAGGAATTGATCAATTACCGTTCGAAACGTTCGATTTAAAAGCAGACGAATTGCATGTTCCTCTCCGAACTCAAATTGATCCATTTGTTCGGGACTTTCAATGATTGCGGCACTAATCGAACTGAGTAATTCAAGCAGTTCGTTCGAGGTCTCTTCCGGTGCGACAAGGACAAGAAGCCTTTCGACGGATTGCAACTGTTGATCCATCCCGAGTAAGTCGATTGGTTCAGGCAATTCAAAAATGAGAAATCCTCCTCTTTGAATTGTCGCATCACGTCCGTGGAATAAAGCAAGCCGTGTTCCTGGAATACCAAGACCCGACATCTCATGACGACGCAACAATTGCGCCGAGAGTGAAACAGCTGATTTTGCTAATCCTTGATCGACCATTCGTGTGCTGATCTCAAACAATAACGATTCAATTCCATCGTCCACACGCTCCAACCGTTCCATTTGAAATCCGTTCGACACTTGAATCGACGATGCAACGAGCCTATGCAATTGCTCGAGATCGAGCCATTCTGTTTTCGTCTGCCGTGGTTCCGGTTGGAAGGATTTTGGTAAGGCAAGAATCAATTTTCGGATCCGTTCGACTTCATCCTGAGGGAGCAACGGGTTGACAAGAAGATGTGGTGGGCGGATGTCAGGCAACGGCACGGTCGATAAAACGAAGTCATACGATTCAATCGGTAACCGTTCAATGCCAAACAGCGACGAGTTATCGATATGTTCGAGTTCAGCAAATTCTTGCCGTAACCGATTCATCAATAGCTTTGAAGAGCCAAGTCCAGCAGAGCAGACGACTAAAACGCGATATGGTAGTTTAGGTGTCGGTTTGCTGAGAACAGCACCGAAATGCATGACCCAAAATGCTAAATCCACGTCTTCAAATGTCGCATCTGTGAAGATCGACAGCGCTGCTTGTTTGACCGCATCGAACAGACGTGGATACTCCCGTTCAATTTGTTTGATGACATAGGACGGATTGACGCTATTTTGACGCGTATAGGATTGAATATGCGAAACGAGCCCCCGCTCCAAAGCATAATCTTTCGTAAAGTTCGTTCCATATAATAAAGAGACGTGTTCAATCAATCGTTTCACACGGAGGCGTGTGACGAGTTCTTCCGTATCTCCTGCGTCCGATTGAAAAAACGCGCGCAACTCTTCTGATAACCATTGACGTTCGGCAATCGACAATGTGTCAGGTAATCGCTCTTCGACGCGTTCCACCCATTTGAGAATTTCGACTGGGTACGCTTTTAACTCGTAACGCATCGGAAACTGATCTTTGCGCAACGCTTGTAAAGCTAAGCTGAGTGTGGCACGCATGATTTGTCGGTCATTGAGACGTCCTTCTTTCGTCAACGGTGCAATGACTGCATACGCTTGATTGATCATCTCAAGCCATGATGTTCGGTTCATTTGTAACAGATGGGGTAACTGATCGACATCTCCTTGCAACAACCGATAGAAAGCAAGAACATCCCATTGTGTAAAGATCAATGAGATCAATAAGCGTCGTTTGTTGATCTCTTCGCCGATGACTTCGGCACCAATGCCTTTTTTGCGCTTGATTTCAAGGTCATATTGCATAAACCACTCATCAATCCGCTCTAAATCCTGGCTGATCGTACTCGGTGCCACGTACATCGCATGGGCGATCGCCTGTAATTTGACCATCCCGTCTTCTTGCAGTAGCCGATACGCTAACTCGACTTGGCGATCCTCAGCAGTCGGTAATTGTTTGTGTGATAACAATAATTGGTCCCGTAGTACGTGTTTGGCTTCATCCGTTCCCTCAATCAACAGACCTCTACCGCGGACATATGTCAAACGTAACTCATGGTCTTCTAAAGACTGGGCAAGACGATCCCGTTCACGCTGAATCGTTCGTTCCGATGTCTCGAGCGTTTCCGCGATTTCTTGTATTTGAACAGGTTCCTCACGTGATAAGAGGAAAAATAAAATATCGTGTTCCCGTGGTGTGAATTCAGTCATGTAGCCTCACTCTTTTCCGCCAAGATTCGAGGATGACGTCATATGCAGTCGGATCCAGAATCCGATCGACTGGATGAACAGAACAATACGCTTTCCAGACGTGTCGATGGATAAGTTGTGCTTCTCCGACGATAAAAGATGCCTGATCAGGAAGATCTACGATTCGACATGTCTTGACGTCTGTCGTAATCCCACATTCAAGTAAGCGTTTTCTAAAAATCGTAGCCCCTATGACACTACTTGCCATTCCACTCTCGCATACGAAATAGATGATTTCTGGATTCATCCGTCATTCCTCCCCTTCATTTTATAAGAATATCAGAAATAGTTTAGGGGTTTTACCTTGAAACAAAATCAATAGTTATTTTTGAACTGGCAGATTTCCTTGCCAAACACAAAAAAAGCCTGGATTTCTGAAGATGCCAGAAAATCCAGACTGCGTGATTTAGCCAGTTTGTTGCATTGTTCTTAAATATTGATCGACGGCTTCCGCCACTTCACGACCTTCTCGAATTGCCCAGACAATGAGCGATTGACCACGTCGTGCGTCACCTGCGGCAAATACACCTGAACGGTTCGTCGCATAACGAATCGTCTTGATTTTTCCGCGTTCCGATGCAACCGCTAAATGCTCGAGTATACGCTCTTCCACACCGCTGAATCCGATAGCGATCCAGACTTGATCGACCGGGAAGTAACGATCGCTCCCTTCGATTTCCTCAAAGATCACCGCACCCGATTCATTTTTTGTTTTTGTCGTCTGAATCGTCCAGACACCGGTGACTTGACCCGATTCACTTGTCGTGAATCGCTTGATGGCGATCAAGTATTCACGGGGATCTCGACCGAATTGTTGGAATGCTTCCGCATATCCATAATCGATCGAATAAAGCAAAGGTGTATCCGGCCACATGTTTCCTGTTGCACGTGTCGTACCTGGTTGTTCATGCTTGCCGAATTGGACGACGGAGCGGCAGCGTTGACGGAGCGCCGTCGCTACACAGTCCGCTCCTGTATCGCCGCCACCAATGACAAGAATATCCTTATCTCTCGCATCGTGATCAGGAGACAACGGTTCTTTCGAGAGCACGTGGCGTGTCACTCCAGTCAGATAATCCATCGCATAACCGACTCCTTGCGTTGGTGCTTCTGTCAATTTTCGTGGTTCCGTCGCACCGACACACAAGATTACAGCATCATACTCTGCTTCAAGTGTCTCGAGCGTGATATCTGCGCCGATCGTAACATTCGTCCGAAAGTGGATTCCTTCTGCTTCAAGCAAATCAACACGACGCTGTACGACCTCTTTATCGAGTTTCATCGCTGGTATACCGTATGTCAAAAGCCCGCCGACGCGGTCCTCTCGTTCAAAGACGGTGACCTGGTGCCCTGCTTGATTCAGCTGATCAGCAGCTGCAAGACCGGCAGGACCAGATCCGACGATGGCAATAGAATGCGACGAACGTATCATTGGAATTCGAGGCACGACCCATCCTTTTTCAAACCCGATATCAATGATCGATCGTTCAATATCCTTGATTGCAACTGCAGGTTCATGAATTGATAACGTACACGATCCTTCGCACGGCGCTGGGCAGACGCGACCCGTGAATTCAGGAAAATTGTTCGTCTCAAGCAGTCGATCGAGGGCCTCTTGAAAACGTCCTTCTTCTACGAGTAAATTCCATTCTGGAATTAAGTTATAGACTGGACAACCGATCTTCACTTGATCAAATACTTCCCCTACATGGCAAAACGGGGTGCCACAATCCATACATCGACTTGCTTGTTGACTCGCTTCCGCTTCCGTCAAAGCCGTCTTGTATTCACTAAAATCCCCCACCCGTTCGCTTGGGTGTCGTTCCGCTCCGCTTGAACGAGCAACTGTCATGAATTGATCGCGTCGTTTCATCGTACTCCTCCTGTTCTTCGACCAAGATGTGTCTCGAATGCGAGTAACATCGCTTCTTCAGTGTTATGTCCTTGTTTTGCGAAATCAGCCATCAATGTTGTCACTTTCTCGTACGTCGATGGAATGACGCGGATGAATGAATGGATGACATGATCCCAGTTCGCTAGAATCGCATCGCCCTGCTCACTTCCGGTCCGTTCGACGTGCCGCTCGATGAACGTCTTCAGTCGCGTGATCTCTTCGGCATGCGTGACGGGTCCGGTCGAGACGAGTTCGCGGTTGACACGTTGTAAAAATTGTTCGGGATTACGCGGTAAGACATAAGCGACACCGCCTGACATACCGGCTGCAAAGTTTTTTCCGATATCGCCAAGGACAACGACAGATCCACCGGTCATATACTCGAGTCCATGGTTGCCGATTCCTTCGACGACGGCAACGGCTCCACTGTTTCGAACCGCAAATCGCTCACCTGCCTGACCGTTCACATAGAGTTCTCCACTCGTCGCCCCGTAAAGTGCGACGTTACCGATGATCGACTGATCGGACGAGACGAACGAAATCGAACGTGGTGGATGAACGGCGATGATACCGCCGGACAACCCTTTCCCTACATAATCATTCGCTTCTCCCGTGACATCAAGCGTCATCCCACGTGGGAGATACGCACCTAAACTTTGCCCGGCAGATCCCTGCAGTTCAAGTTTCAATCGATCCGTCGGAAGACCAAGTGCCCCAAATCGTCTGGTCAGCATCGCACCAGTCTGCGTGCCAATCGCACGGTCTGTATTTTGAATCGTTAAACGTAGTGTCTGTGGTTGACTGAAATCTGCCGACTCTAAATACGGTGCGACTTCACGGGCGTCAAAGGAACGCTCGACGTGATGCTGTTGTTGTTCAGCCGGACCGTGTGACACATGAACGAGGAGACGAGAGAAATCAAGACTTTTTGCCTTCCAATGCGTTCGTTGTCGTTCCGATGGTTCGAGTAAATCCGTACGCCCTACGAGATCTTGCAACCGTCTCACACCGAGCTTTGCTAAATGTTCTCGTACTTCCTCAGCGATAAATGTCATGAAATGGACGACATCATCGGCAGATCCGGTAAATTTCTTGCGGAGCTCTGGATCCTGTGTCGCGACACCAACAGGACACGTATCGAGATGACACGCACGCATCATGATACAGCCGACAGCGATAAGTGGTGCTGTCGCAAACCCATATTCATTCGCTCCGAGCATTGCTGCGAGGATGACATCACGACCGGTCAATAGCTTTCCGTCCGTCTCGAGAACGACACGCTCGCGTAACCCGTTTAATGTCAACGTTTGATGTGTTTCAGCAAGACCAAGTTCCCATGGCAGTCCGGCATGTTGAATACTCGTCTTAGGTGAGGCGCCCGTTCCGCCGTCATGACCACTGATGACGATAACATCTGCTAACCCCTTCGCAACGCCAGCAGCAATCGTTCCAACGCCTCCTTTGGCGACGAGTTTGACGCTAATCCGGGCTTGATCATTCGCACGTTTTAAGTCATGAATCAACTGGGCCAAATCTTCAATTGAATAGATATCATGGTGTGGAGGTGGTGAGATCAATCCAACACCCGGTGTCGATGCACGCACCCGTGCGATCCACGGATAGACTTTTTCACCAGGCAATTGACCACCTTCTCCGGGCTTCGCACCTTGTGCCACCTTGATTTGTAATTCATCGGCATGTACCAGATAATGACTCGTCACTCCAAAACGACCAGAGGCGATTTGTTTGATTCGGCTCATCCGGAAGTCACCATTTTCATCCCGTTCGTATCGTTCCTCCTCTTCACCGCCTTCACCACTATTACTCTTTCCGCCTAAGCGGTTCATCGCAATCGCAAGCGTCTCGTGCGCTTCTTTTGATAACGAGCCGTATGACATCGCACCTGTTTTAAAGTATTTGACGATTTCGCTGACAGGCTCAACTTCTTCGATCGGGATTGCGGTCGTCTCCTTGAACGTCAACAGATGTCGTAGCACCGTTGCTGGTTCCTCCTGAATGCGTTGAGCGTACTTTTGATAGAGCCGGTAATCATTCGTACGGCATGCGTGTTGCAACAAATGAATCGTCGCTGGATTAAACGCATGATGTTCTCCTGCTTGACGGTACCGGAAGACACTGCCGGACTCTAAATGAATCCGTTCATCTGCAACCTGTTGTGCTCGTCGGACTTCTTCTTCCATCAGCTCAAGCGTCATCCCACTCAATTGAGAGACCGTGCCAGTGAAATGCTGTTCGATGACAGAGCGATCGATTCCGACTGCTTCAAAGATTTGAGCACCCCGATAACTGAAGATCGTCGAAATGCCCATCTTCGACATGACTTTGACGACGCCTTCCGTGACTGCTTTTTGATAACGTTTGGCTACATCCGTAAAACGATCCCCTACTGCTTCTTCAAGCGTCGCATATGCAAGGTACGGATAAATCGCATCCGCACCATACCCGATCAACGTGGCGACATGATGGACTTCACGAATTTCTCCACCTTCAACGATCAAGCTGAGATTTGTACGTAATCCCTTACGGATCAGCGCATGATGAATCGCACTCGTTACTAAGAGGATTGGCATCGGTAATGTTCCAGGGCGAACGAGACGATCCGATAACGTCAATAATTCATACCCGTTTTGTGCAGCGGTCACAGCCTCATCAACGATCATGTCAAGCGCTTCTTCAAGCGAATCGGTGAACGTCGTTGAGATCGTTTTCTGCTTAAGTCCACATTGTTTAAGCACATGGGCTTCGTCTGGTCGCAGGATCGGCGTCTCTAAGCGAACACGACGACAGTTCGCACGGTTCGGCGTCAGCAGCTCCCCTTGTCGACCAAGCCATGTTAGCGTCGAGGTGACGATCTCTTCGCGTAACGCATCGATCGGTGGATTCGTGACTTGTGCGAATAGCTGTTTGAAATAACGGAACAAGGATTGAGGACGTTCACTTAAGACCGCTAGCGGTATGTCCGTTCCCATCGCGCCTAACGGATCCTTTTGTTCTTCGACGAGTGGAATCAAGTATTGATCGATATCTTCACGCGTGTATCCAAAATGCCGTTGTTTCGTTCCAAGTTCAATGAGTGTTTCCTTGAAGTCGTTACTTGAGAGGGAAACGACTTCTTGAGCGAGCCACTCCGCGTAAGGGTGACGTGTCGCTAACTCCCGCTTGATCTCTTCATCTGCGATTAACTGACCGGACGCAAAATCGAGTAAAAGGAGTTCACCCGGTGCTAATCTTTTTTTGTACAAAATGTCTTGTTCACGAAGAGGGAGTACTCCTGCTTCTGACGACAACATGAAGTGACCATCGCGTAACAATACATATCGCGCCGGGCGTAAACCGTTTCGGTCAAGCGTCGCACCAATCTGTTTTCCGTTCGTGAAGACGATGGCAGACGGACCATCCCACGGTTCCATCATGCTACTGTGATACTCATAGTACGCGCGCTTCGCCGGTCTGATTTCGGCATGTTCGAATGGTTCCGGCACGAGCATCAGTGCTGTCTCAGCGAGAGAAAGACCTGACAGATGAAGAAACTCAAACGCATTATCAAGCATTGATGAGTCGCTACCTGTCTCATCCAATATCGGTAACACTTCCTCTGCCCGATTACCGTACGTCGTCTCAGCAAGTCGACGTTCTCGACCGCGCATTGCCCGAATGTTTCCTTGCAACGTATTGATTTCGCCATTGTGAATCAAATAACGGTTTGGATGGGCACGTTTCCAACTTGGGAACGTGTTCGTACTAAAACGTGAATGTACAATACCAAAGCCTGACTGATAGCGTTCGTCTCGTAAATCATCAAAGTACGCACGTAGTTGATCCGTCGTCACGAGTCCTTTATACACGATTGTTTCACTCGAGCTACTCAAGACGTATTGCTCAAGACCGAGTTGCTCCGATTCACGTTCAAACGCTCGTCGAATCAAAAAAAGTGTTCGTTCAAATGTCAATCCTTCCATCGCCTGTGCACCAATGAAGCATTGACGAATGACTGGCTCCGTACGACGTGCACCTGATCCAAGCACTTCGGACCGAACAGGTACGGTCCGCCACCCTAATACGTTTTGCCCTTCTGTCAAAATGATTGACTCTAACGTTCGTTCGAGTCGCATCCGTTCCCGTTCCTCACGTGGCAAGAACATCATGAAAACGCCATAATCCCCTTTTTTAGGAAAGGAAATGTGCCGAACCGTTTCACGAAACAACCGATCTGGTAATTGCGTTAAAATACCCGCCCCGTCTCCAGTCTTCGCATCACTCCCTTGTCCACCACGGTGTTCCATTTGACAAAGCATGGCCAATGCATGTTCAACGATTTCATGACTCGCTCGTCCTGTTTGATGTGCGTAAACCCCGATCCCACACGCATCATGTTCCATACGAGGGTCGTATAAGCCCTGCTGTTCAGGGTATTTATGAAATGTCATAGTAGCACTCTCCTTGCCTTCTTAATTTTCTGTATATTCAGTTAAGTTACACTTTACACCCTTTTATGTTTATTCGCTACTATGCATAATCACCATCTTGTCCACCCTCAGGAGGTAGAATTACCATATATCAACATTGATAACGCTTACATATACTTGGATATTCATTCAATATTTTTTTTAATTAAATCCAACACTTTATGCGCGTATTGTTTTGCCCGAACATGTGATTCCGTGGTATTTTTAAGTAGGAACAGCGTTACTGATTACGGAAATAAAGAGAGGAATAATACGATGAAAAAAACAATGCAATGGACGGGACTCTTGATTGCAGGAAGCTCGATTCTATTAAGCGCATGCGGTCAACAAGACGAGAAAGCAACCGCATACGATAAAATCCAAAAAGAAGGCACAATCGTCGTCGCAACAGCAGGTACACTTTACCCGACGTCCTATCATGATGAAAAAAGTAATAAATTGACGGGGTTTGACGTTGAAGTCGTCAAAGAAGTAGCCAAACGGCTTGATTTGAAAGTAAAGTTCAAAGAGATGTCTTTCGACGGTATGTTGACAAGCGTTAATACAGGTCAGGTTGACCTTGCGGCTAACGACATTACGATCACCGATGACCGTAAAGAAAAATTCGCTTTCTCAAAACCATATAAATATACGTATGGTACGGCAATCGTCCGTAAAAGTGATTTGTCAGGCATCAAGTCTCTAGAAGATCTAAAAGGAAAAAAAGCTGCCGGAGAAGCAACAACGACATATATGCAGATTGCTAAAAAATACGGTGCAAAAGAAGTCACTTACGATAATGCGACGAACGATCAATATCTACGTGATGTCTCAAATGGTCGCACAGACGTCATCTTGAATGATTATTACTTGCAAACACTGGCTGTCGATTTCTTCAAAGACTTCGATATCACGATTCATCCGGACATCGCCTATAACCCGAGCCAAGTCGGTTTAATCATGGATTTAGACAATAAAGAACTTCAATCCAACATTAACGAACAACTCGATAAAATGAAGGAAGACGGTACATTAAAAGACATTTCGAAGCAATTTTATGCCGGAAAGAATGTTTCCCAAATGCCTGACGTCAAAACGACGATTGTCGATGTGAACTAATGATGTCATCGATTGATTGGCGGTCCGTCTTCAATCCTGAATTGGCGGTTGATTCGTTTCCATATATTTTAAGTGGACTTGGACAAACATTATGGATTTCTTTGCTCAGCATGGCGATTGGTCTTGGAATTGGGTTAATTCTTGCGCTTTGTCGTCTCTCTCATTTTCGAGTATTGCGTATTGGAGCGAGCGCCTACATCTCATTTATGCGTGGTGTACCCATCCTTGTGCTATTGTTCATGTTGTATTTCGGGCTGCCAGTCATCAATATTCAACTGAACGCGTTGACTGCTGCGATTACTGGTTTTAGTTTAAATAGTGCGGCATACATGGCAGAAATCATTCGTTCTTCCTTACTCTCGATTGATCGTGGGCAGGAAGAGGCGGCAGCGTCCCTCGGTTTATCTAGGTATCGGACGTTTGTTGGCATCATTTTGCCGCAAGCGATTCGAATTGCCATCCCACCGCTTTCGAACGTCTTGCTAGATCTTGTTAAAGCTTCGTCGCTTGCTGCCATGATTACTGTCCCTGAAATTTTTCAAAAGGCAAAAATCGTTGGTGGGCGTGAATTCGACTATATGACCGTCTATTTTGTCGTTGCGTTCATTTACTGGGGTATATGTTCATGTATCGCAGTCATCCAAGAGATTCTCGAGCGTCGTTTTGCCCGGTATCTCTGATTTATTATCTCCTATATGGTAATACAAACAGGCGATGGACATGATCCTTCGCCTGTTTGTATTTTCAATTGTTTGATATCTGTTTAGCCTTCTCGATACATCGCTAAAAAATGTTCTAATTGTTGCGGCTGTAGCGGTCGATAGAATAGATATCCTTGCAACGTATGACACCCCATCTGTTCGAGCAATGTTGCCTCTTCTTCAAGTTCGATTCCTTCTGCTACGATTGTCATATTTAATCGTTTTCCTAATTGAATGATCGTCTCGATCATTGCTCGTTTCCTTTCAGAATGAATCGCTTCTTGAACGATTTCTTTTGGAATTTTTAATTGATCGAACGGTAGTTCCACGAGTGGTTGCATGGATGAGAATCCAGTTCCAAAATCATCAAGAGCGATTCGAATGCCATACAAATGGAGTGCGTTTAATGTTTCGATAATTTGCTCGGTTCCTTCGATAAAGATATGTTCTGTCATCTCGATTTCAAGTAGGGATGGAGGAAAACCTGTTTGCTTTAATATAGTGAGCACTCGATTCGTAAAATCAGCTTGTCGTAATTCCCACGGTGAAACATTAACCGAAATCGTCAGAGGTTCCTTCCCTTCCTCCAACCAAGCTTTTCCTTGAAGACAGGCTTGACGCATGACCCATCGCCCTAATGTCTCAATAAATCGTGTTCTTTCCGCGAGTGGAATGAACTCAACTGGTGGAACAAGACCATATTCCGGATGATTCCAACGAATTAAAGCCTCTACACCTGTAATTTGACGCGTTCTCGCATTGACTTGAGGTTGAAATAAAATAAAGAAGTCTCGATCCAATTCTGCATCATATAAATCGCGCGTTAACTGGAGTGCTCGCTTCCGTTCATTTTGTGTTGCTAAGTCTGTGATCGCATACGTGTTCTTTCGATTTGCTTTGGCTGTAAATAATGCAATCTCCGCGTCATTGATGACATGGTCCGTCGATTCATCATTAATATAGGAAACACCAATACTCGCAGTAACATTGATTTGCTTAAAGTCAATTTGTACACGTTCTGATACACTTGATAAAATATCGTCACAGAGGACTCGTGCATCATGATGATAAGGCGCATGAAGTAAAAAAGCACTACCGCTCGCTTTCGCAATCGTACAATCTGAAAAACGATTCATCAATCGTCGACCAATGATGTGTAATGAACGATCACCAGTTCGGTAACCGAATGCATCATTTACTGTTTTGAAATCATCCAAATCCACGAGACAAATCATATCGCCATCTTGTTTTTTCTTATCTACTTCAATGACAAACGAAGAGCGGTTTGGTAAACCTGTCACGGGATCCGTAAATGCTTGTTCCTGTAAACGGGCTAAGTATTCAATATTTCGTTCAAGACGGGTAACATATTGATTATGGATCAGTAAACTAATGATCGTCGCAATCAAGATAAGTCCAATACGCGCGATGTGATCGGATACAAACATCGAAGTGTTTTCAAGTGATGGAGTTTGATACCAAATATAAAGAAGAGAAACCGTCGTGATGCTTGTTGCGTACAGTAGCATCGTTCGGTTGATGACGACTAAGGAAGCTAATATGAATAGAAGGGCACATGCCCAAACTGTCTGGACTCCCCTACTGATGAATGGATGATAAATATATGGAATCAATAAAAAAACGCTAGACATCATATGTGGCTTTAGTCGGTCTGATAATGTACTTTTACCGATGAAGTATTGAACACTCCCAGCACTCGCAATGACAAGTGCACGTATCCAATCCTCTCCTTTCAAACCATAACTACTAAATGTATTGGCAACGATATATAAAACGGCACCACAACTCGTCAAAATAAAAATGATCATCCCGAACAATTGATAATTTGCCCGAATTTCTCGATGATATTGCTGACTATTGGAAGAACGTCGCTGTGTATTCATCGCCATCCCCTCTTTCAAGTTCCTGTCGTTTATTTTCCTTATCAGAACCAAAATAAAACTTGAATTTTCTAAAAATAATAAAATAATGGGAAGTCATGATTTTAAGCAAAATGGGAATAGATAGGTATAGAAAGGAGCGATCACTATGTCTCATTTACTATTCATCGAAGCAAACGATAGCACGCATCAAAAAAAAGGCATTAGTTCTGAATTAAACGATGCCTTTCTGAATGCTTATCGTGAAAATCATCCTGAGGACAAAATTACGGTTTTGAATTTATTCGAGGAACGTCTTCCCTTCTTTGATCTAAAACTTGCGAACGCGGCAGGGCGGCTATTTAAAGGGGAAGAATTAACTGGAGATGATGCGACTCATGCACAACGGCTTCAAGAATATTTAAACGGATTCTTAGATGCCGATAAAGTTGTCTTTTCATTTCCGATGTGGAACTTAACGGTTCCGGCACCGCTTCACAATTACATGGATTATCTCGCCCAGGCTGGTCAAACGTTTCGTTATACAGCCGAAGGTTCGATCGGACTTGTTGAAGACAAACAAGTGCTGTTGATTCATTCACGCGGTGGTGATTACTCGACAAAAGAGAAAGCCCCAAGTGAACACGCGGTTCGCTATATGTTAGACTTGTTAGCATTCTTTGGGATCAATGATGTATCAACTGTCATTTTAGAAGGACATCAGCAATACCCAGATCGTGCATCTGAATTGATCGAACAAGCGCTTCAAGAGTGCCGACAATCCGGTCGTTCGTTTTAAATTGGGAATAGAACATACTCTGCATATTCTTCCAGAAGACGTTTTTCATGAATCGGCATATCAAATGCACAAAATAAGGAATAGGCCATCGTAAAATCACGCTGGATATCTGAGAGATCACCATTTAATTGCTGCTTAAAGTATCCCCTTTGAAAGTAAAAGTGACCTAAGAAATGACCGTCTTCCAATTGAAGACTCTCCTGAATACCTTGTTCGGTGATTTTTAGACCAGCAAGGTATTTTTTTTGCAGTGAAAGTTGTTGTCCATAGTTATATAAAATCTTGATTCGAACTTTTTTTAATTCGATCGTTTCGTATTTTGCTTGAATCAAATTCTGAAAAAGATCATCCGCTAATTCAAAGTCACCGTGTTCGACATACAGATTCGCCATCCCCATCTGAATCCGTAGATACAAGGTAGCTGATTCAAACCAGAGTTGTTCTTTATTTAGTAACCGTTCGAGCGATTGAACAGCTTTTAAGTAATGAATTTGACCACTTCTTTCCTGCACGATGACTTGATAATATCTTGCTAAATTACGTACCTGTTCATATTCAGTTGTAGACAGTACGTGTTCGCTCAATTTCAGAGCATCTACATATTGATTAGTACGTAACAAGTCCGCTAATTGTTCATCATATGATTGAAAGACATCACTTCGTAAATGATCTTGAAACAACATCGATAATGGTACTTTCAGCCGTTTTGCCACTTGTTGGAGTAAATCAATGGTAGGTGAATTTTTACCGTTTTCGACTTTACTAATTTCAGCTTGGCTACAGATGCCTTCACATAATTCTGCTTGTGTGATCTTTTTTTCTTTTCGAAGTCGCTTGATTTCATAGCCAATGGAGACGGGTAAATGATTCAAATTATACTCCTTTCTTTTACTTCCATGATTACATTTGAAAGTAGAGAAACTGGTTTTTTCCTTTTAATACTAGCGCGGCATGATTTTCATTACCAAAAGCAGTAAAAAGAGAATAGGCGTAGGTAAACGCGTCACGAATATCACGTTCTGCGTAACTCAATTCTTCATAGAAACATCCCTTTTGATAAAAGAAGTGTCCTAACATCGCTGTATCTTTTCGCTCAACGGATAAGGCGATTCCTTTTTCAGTAATCTCTAACCCTGTTACAAAATCATTTTGAAAATAGAGCTGTTGCGCATGATTATATAAAATTTTACATTGTAACTTTTTCAGCGTATCCGTCGAGTAATCATAGGTTAGTAATTCTTGATAAATTTTTCTCGCGTACGGATACTGACTGTTTAAATAATAATAGTTTGCAACAGACATCCGAATACGTAAATAAAGAACAGGGTACTCTGTTTCCATTTGTTGTTCATCCGATAACCGAAGCAACTGTGAGATACATGTTCGATAATCGATATCTTTTTTCCCTTCGCGAGCGACCCATTCAAAATAACGAATCAATAACTGAACGGAAGGAGGAAGACTAGTTGGTAAACATCTCATGAAATCAAGCATTTCATCATAACGACGTTGTCTAGAAAAGTCCGCTAGTTGTACCTCATAGCGCTGAAATAGTTTTACTTCATTTGAATCGATGAAAATCTGATCCATTGAAATATGTAACTTTTGAGACAAACGCTGAACAAGATCAATTGTTGGTATAGTTTTCCCATTTTCAATCTTACTTAATTCAGCTTGACTGCATACATCCTTCGCTAATTCTTTTTGTGTCAACTTCCTCTCGATCCGTAGTTGTTTGATCTGTTTACCAAATGATTCAATACGCAACGTTTCTCCTCTTTTCTCGTTTGTTAAGCAATGACCTCATTCAGGCATAGACTGCAAAAAAGAACGTTTCACCTCTAGAACGATGTCAGCATATTGTTTCATCTGAAAGGCAGAGAATAATTCGTAGGCCATCGTATAATCATGTTTCGTCTGCAAGATATCTACACCCATTCGCTCATGAAATTCACCACGTTGATAATAGAAGTGCGCTAAATAGGATGTCTGTTTCAATTTTCGACTGAGCAGTATCCCTTCCTCGATGATACGAAGTCCCTTTTCTGACTGATTAACTTTATATAATAATTTCGCATAATTATAAAGAATCTTAAGTCGTTCTTCTTTTAAACCGCTAATTTCTGTCGTGAACTGTAATACGTCAGTATATATTTTTTCTGCTTGTTGATACTGTTCGCACTCCGCATATAAAATGGATAGTGCCATCTTGACTCGAAAGTAAAGAATCGGATCCTGCACCTGTAAACCTTCTTGATCGATCAATCGTGCAAATAAGACTGAGGTCGTTCGATAATCAACGTGCTGTTGCCGATAGGCGATCACGATTTCATAGTATCTCACTATTCGCCTTACTTCGTCAGAAGATCGACGGGATGAGACTTGTTTCATTACACGAAGGCATTTATCAAATTTATTTTCTCGTACTAGCTTACGAAGTGCTTGGTCAAGAATACGAGCTTGTTCCAAACGATGTTCAGCACCATCTTTAACGAGTTCGGATATAGGCACACAAAGTTTTATAGCAAGTTGCTGTAATAATTCAACGGTCGGCATCACCTTACCGTTTTCAATTTTACTAATTTCAGCCTGACTACAGATCCCTGTACTAATGTCTTTTTGTGATACGTTGTTCAAACGTCGATAAAATTTCAGTGTCTCCCCAATTGGATGTACGTTTTTCATCTTATCACCTCTCACTACTCATTTGATTGCACTTTTAATAAAAAAACCTTCTTGTTTGGCAAGAAGGTTACGCATCCTATTTATCACTTTTCAAAGGTAAATAACATATACTTTTCCTTCATGCGAAGAATCATCTGTTTTCGAACATCATGCTCAAACGCATGAAACAACACATATGCGATGGAATACTGTTTTTGAAGTGACATTTCATCTTCACCCGATTGTTCGTGGTAGTGCGCGAGTTGATAATAAAAATGTCCAAATAAAAATGTATGGTTATGCATCAAACATAGTTCGTATCCTTTCTTAGCGATGACGATACTATCCTCAGACTTTTCTTGGTATTCAAGAATCTGACAATGATTAAAATAAATTTTCAGTAACGCATTCAGATGAGCAGTCGACTGGAGCGCTTCAATTTCTTTTTCTAATTCCTGGTATACGGATTCTGTTAAATGAAATAGATCCTGTTCTGAATACATATTCGCAATCGCCATTTTGATTCGAATGAACAATTGAATGGAGTGCGACCACACTTCTTTTTCATTCAACAAGTTACTGAGTAGGCTAGCAGCTGTTCGAAAGTCAATCCGATTTTGTTTTAGATCAATGATCGTTTTAATGTAATTTTTTAAAATATCGACTTCAGTGATCATATTTTTTTCTTGCTGATTAATTCGCTCCATTGCTTCTTCGTACTTCTCTTCTCGAAGCAAATCGGATAAGAATTGATCAATTTGAAAAAATTGTTCTTCATCCGTATATTCTTGAAATAATAAAGAAATGGGCACCTTTAACCTTTTGGCAATTTGTTGCAACAAATCAACAGTCGGTGAATTTAAGCCGTTTTCGATTTTACTGATTTCAGCTTGGCTACAAATATCTTCACATAGTTCATTTTGTGTCATCTGCTTCTCAATTCGCAGTTGTTTGATTTTTGTACCAATCGATGAAGTTAATGCAGTGATCTCCATCGTTTACTCACTCACTTTCATTAAGCGGAAATAAGAGATGTTCGGAAAAATACGTTTCAAGGATTTTTAAATAAGAGTGATTCTGAGTCGCAACAAAAAAGGAATAGGCGGTCGTATAGGCTTCCGTTGTATCTCGTTCCGATGCTTTTAACGCCTCTAACAAAATGCCTTTTTGAAAATAAAACTGTCCAAGATACGTTAAATCTTGCAATTGTTTCGTTTCTTTAATTACCTGCTCAACTTTCTGCAACCCTTCTTCGAATCGTTCAAACTCTACTAAGTTACGAATGAAATTATACATGATCTTCATTCGAATTTTTTTGTATTCTCTCGTTTGATAAGGTAACTCTAATAATGCCTTGTAGATTTGATGAGCACGATTATATTCTTCATGGTTCGTATAAAGTACCGCTATCACCATCTGAATTCGTGTATAAAGTAAAAATGATTTTTCTTCCACCCGTTCCTCACTGACAACTTGCAACAAGGACGCAATACAGGTCCGAAAATCAACATTTCCTCTTTCATATTCAAGTAATTCTTGATGATAACGAATTAAAATTTGAGTTTCGACAGCGTTTTTTGATTTTTCATATAATATTAAGTCCTTTGCCATATCTGAATATGTTTTTTCGCGTAAATGACGAATCATTCGTTGATCAATTTCGTTTAACTTATGTGACACGATTTCATCTTCAAAAAACAATGAAATCGGAATGCGCAGTCTTCGACAAATTTGCAGTAGTAAATCAATCGTCGGAGAATTTCGACCATTTTCGATTTTGCTGATCTCAGCCTGACTACAAATTCCTTCACAAAGTGCTTTTTGTGTCATTCCTTGTTTTTTTCGTTCTTGCTTGATCTTATCGCCAACAGAATGAATGACTGGATGCATGAAGTTCACTCCTCAATCAAAGATGAATCCATCATAAAAAAAGTCTTTCGTTTCAAGTATATATCACTTGAGACGAAAGACGCGTGTATGCTTCCGGCGAGAATCGAACTCGCACTGCAGCATTACCATTGCTGAGGTCTGCCATTAACCTACGGAAGCTTGTAAAATCTGTTTCTAGTATAACTTATAAAAAAAGACAAGACAAGAAGTCGACGTGATTTCCACGCAACTCCTTGTTACTTTTTTACAGTGTCGTTTTTGTTAATGAATTATCATAGACGACTAAAACCGAATAATGTTCATCCGCTTTAGACGCGACGAATGTTGAAAACTTCAACGTAATGATGGCGTTTGACCCAACACCATTGTTCTCAAAAAATTCGTTCAATCGTTCTTCTAATTCTTCAGGTGTTCGCCCGACAACTACTTTAGAATGTAACATGATCATCACTCCGTTCTGTTATGGTAGGTTCGAGTTAAATAATTGCCTGATCGAATAAATGTTAAACCTTTTATTTTCCGACTTGCTCCTTTCTCTCTTTATCCGCTATGGTGAAATGGAGCAGTTTAACTTAAAAAGAATAGGAAGTGAAGTCTGATGGAACAGATTAATTTCGATGAAACGATTGAGAAACGAAATACAGGATCCGTCAAATGGGACGGACTTCATTCACTTTATGGATCCGATGAGCTGATTCCGATGTGGGTCGCCGACATGGATGTCCGTCCACCGCATCATCTCACAGAACGGTTGACAAGACGTGCTGCTACAGGTCATTTCGGTTACTCGATGTTTGAAGAGGAAGCAAAACAAGCGATTCAGCATTGGTTTCTGAAGCGATATGACGTAACGATCACTACCGATTCCATTCTTTATTCGAACGGTGTTGTTCCAGGACTTGCCCATACAGTCCTAGCGCTAACTGAACCTGGTGATTCAATCATCATCCAGACACCTGTCTATCCACCATTTCATCAGATCATCCAGTCTAACCAACGGCAGATCGTTGAGAATCCACTTCTTTTAGAAGAAGAGACGTACCGGACGGATTTCTCGCTTCTCGAACAACAAATGCAGACTGCGCAGATGATGATTCTGTGTAGTCCTCATAATCCAAGCGGAAAAGTCTTTCCTAAAGAGGAATTACAGCGCATCGTAGCACTCGCGAAACAACACGATGTCTACCTTGTATCCGATGAAATTCATGCGGATCTCGTCTATAAGGGTTCTGTGCACACACCAATTCTTGCCTTAGATTATGAAAAAATCATTTTGGTCAGCGCACCATCCAAAACATTCAATATTCCTGGACTTTACGCGTCTTATTTGGTCGTACCAGACACTTCGATTCGTCAACGGATCGAGCGTGTCCAGCAACGTCATTTTGTTCATCCAAACGCATTGGCTTCAACTGCTATTTCGGCGGCGTACGGAGATCATGCGAGTGAGCAATGGTTAGCGCAACTCCTTGTTTATTTGGAAGACAATCGTGACCATGCCGTCCGTCGTATTCGTCAAGAAATGCCGAAATTAAATGTCATCATTCCAGAATCTACATTCTTGTTGTGGATTGATTTCAAAGCACTTAATCTCGATAGCAAAACGCGCGCCGATTGGCTCGTTAAGGAAGCAAAACTCGCTTTGACACACGGTTCTTCATTCGGTTCCCATGGAGAAACGTTTGAACGCTTAAATATCGGTTGCCCTCGCGCACAGCTCGATCAAGCTCTAGACCGCTTAAGCGCTGCGTACGAACGATTTTGGAGCAATTAATTTGACTCGAATGACCTTAAATCATTAAGGTCATTTTTTAATGCAGTGAATTATTCGGAATATTTTGATTAGAAGAACTTTAATAGGAACTAAAACCGTTTCAATCTCTTGAGGCACTAGGCATGGTGGCACTTTTCCTGAAAATGAAGTGGCTTGCAAAGTCGTTTTATCCTCTGTAAGGTGGGGAACATATCATTTGGCGAACAGGTCAATGTATGCTTGATCGTAAAAAAACTATTGTATTTGGAGGATTTAACTTTATGACGCAAGAATGGATTTCAATCATTCTGTATCTTGTTCTCATGTTGGCAATCGGTTATTTTGCCTACAAACGAACGACGAACACAGAGGATTACATGTTAGGCGGACGCGATCTCGGTCCTGGTGTTACAGCACTTTCTGCTGGTGCATCGGATATGAGTGGATGGATGCTCATGGGACTTCCCGGCGCCATGTACGCGACAGGTGTTTCAGCACTCTGGCTCGCACTCGGATTATTGATTGGATGTTACGTAAACTATTTAGTACTCGCTCCACGTTTCCGACTCTATACGGAAATGGCAAATGACTCGATTACAATTCCTGATTTCTTAGAGAATCGTTTTGAAGACAAATCACGCGTGCTTCGTACTGTGTCAGCACTCGTCATCATCATCTTCTTCACGTTCTACACATCAGCTGGAATCGTTTCAGGTGGAAAATTATTTGTCAGCTCATTCGGATTTGATTACCACTATGGTATGCTCTTGACGATTGCGGTCGTAATCGCCTACACCTTATTCGGCGGTTTTCTCGCAGTTAGTTGGACCGACTTCGTCCAGGGCTGTATCATGTTCATTGCACTCGTGCTCGTTCCTGTCGTTGCATTGACCGACGTCGGCGGAGTCGATGGTGCATTCAACTATGCTGAAAAATTAGACCCTTCGTTGTTTGATCCATTTAAAGGGACAACAGTTCTTGGAATCATCGGATTCCTTGCTTGGGGACTTGGTTACTTTGGTCAACCACATATTATTGTTCGTTTTATGGCAATTCGCTCTGTCCAGGACTTAAAAAGTGCTCGTCGCATCGGTATTGGATGGATGTTCATCTCTATCATTGGTGCCATGATGACAGGTCTAGTTGGAATTGCCTATTTCGAAGGACAAGGGAATGGACTAGGTGATCCGGAAACAGTCTTTATCCGTTTCTCGGATGTACTATTCCACCCGTATATCACAGGGTTCTTGATGGCTGCGATTCTCGCGGCAATCATGTCGACGATTTCCTCACAATTACTTGTCACATCAAGTGCGTTGACAGAAGACTTTTACAAGACTTTCTTGAAAAAGAATGCAACAGATAAACAACTCGTCTTAACAGGTCGAATTGCTGTTCTTGTCGTAGCTATCGTTGCGAGTATCCTCGCTTGGAATCCGTCAGCGACAATTCTTGCACTTGTCGGTTACGCTTGGGCTGGATTCGGTTCTGCCTTTGGTCCGATCATCTTGCTTTCCCTCTACTGGAAACGGATGACGAAACAAGGCGCATTAGCAGGTATCATCTCAGGTGCCTTGACTGTCATCATTTGGGTGCAACTCGGGCTTAGCACGACGCTTTACGAAATGGTACCTGGATTCTTCACCAGCTTGATCTTTACGGTCGTCGTCAGCTTGATGACGAAACAACCGGTCAGTGCCGTTCAGGAAACGTTCGAAGAGATGGAAGACGAATTAAAAGGCGCTATTCAATAATCACTATCAACAGTGAGACCTCTGCCGCAAAATCGGCAGAGGTCTTTTTTGACTTACAGTTCAATCACGCCATAATGCAACTTCGACGTCTTACGCTTGGATCGTTCAAATCCAAAGCGCTCAAACAGCGGGCTCTCATAATGTGCTTTTAATACGATGCGCTGACGTGCCACACGCTTCGCCTCAATCATCGCTTCAACAGATAAGGCTTCATAATTCGCAAGTTTTCGTAAAGCGTCTAGATGTGTCGATTCTTCAACAGTCTGTTCAAACATGGGGTCAAAGTAGATGACATCAAAGCAATTATCCGGACATTCTTTCAAAAATGCGAGATGGTGTCTGACTTTTACTTCGATTCGTCGCATCGCCTGATTGATTGGTTCGTAAGATTCTTCCCAGCGTTTTAATCCGTCCTTGACGACAAAGGCTGTCTCAGTCTTGCTTTCTAGACCGATGATCCGCCCCTGCTCTCCAATGGCATGACTCATGACAATCGCATCTGCACCTAAACCGAGTGTACAATCTAACACATGCATCCCTTCTGATAGGCGTCCCATCGCAACGAGAGGATCTCTTCCACCTGCATCAATTTGTTTGATGCGAAAGACCGCACTTGAAGGATGGAAAAAGAACGATGTCGTTTCGCCTAGTGGGTATAAATCTAGTCGTTTCTTATCGACGACTAATACCGGCAATCTCGTCTCCTGTTGTAGGTGTTCTATGCTTTTTTTTTGCCGTGCGATATAGACGAAGTGTATCGTCTCATCCGCTAATAACTGCTTCACACGATGATGCACGACGTCAGTCGGACGAAGACACGTCGTCAGTCCAATGGTTGGTTTCATGCTTATTTCCCCCATAAAAAATAAGCCAGCCGCAGCTAGCTCATTTCTTTTTCTTCAATAATCCTTCAATATCTTCGATCAATGCTTTTTTCGAAATCAGGTCTTCTTGCTTTTCCTGTTCGACTTTTGCATCGACCGTAGTCCGTTTCATGAGAGCTTGAAGTGTCTCATCGATGCTTGACTTCAAATGATCACGATCTTCTTTGTTAAGAGAAAGATCATGTTGTACTTCATCCCCTTGTTCATCTAATTGGCGTAAGCGTTCCGTCAATTGTTTCGCTTCACGATTCAAGTCCGAATACAATCGTTCGATTTGCTCTAAACGCAATTTGATTCCGTCACGTTCTGTGAACACGTTTCCAGCCCCTTCCAGTATGCAGTTGTCTACATCATTACTTTACCATATTTCGAGGTAATTAAAACAATCACAAGATGATTACAAAATGATTTTTTTAAATTTCTTCCTGCGGATCGGTTCCAGTTAATTTTTGCAATTGCAAGGAGGGTATCGCTATAATGTAAACGAAGCATCAATTGGGATGAGGGAGGATTTTGTGATGGAATTAAGACGTCGAGCATTACGTCATGTCGATCAAGCTGAGTACGACCATTTCTTGAAGTATGGCGAGCAAGCATATGGGCTGTCTCCGCAAGAAATCAAAGGGTATGACCATGAGCTTGGAGAAGAGCGAGCTTTTGATTCCGTCGAGCACAGTTATCCTGAAGATTACTACTTTGATATCGTTGAAGCAGATACGATCGTCGGGCGGGTTCTACTTTTGAAAATGGGTCACTATTTTCAACTCGACTTTATGGTGTTTGATCCTTATACACGACGTGGTATAGCTACTCAAGCAGTTGCCGAAGCATTAAAGCATTCGGGAGTACTAGATCGTCATGAAGTACGCGCGCGTGTTCTCGATCAATCACCACACGCTTTTTACGCGAAACGTATTTTAGAAGCAAATGACTTTACGTCGATTGAGAACTATTACGTCAAAGGGAGACGACGTCGATATTCTTTACAACGACTCGGTTGAACACTATCTGAAAGACCATGAGATTCATGGTCTTTTTTTATATTGGTCACATGTGTAACTCACCTTTGACAGGCGATCGATTTCAGCGTACAATTTCCATCTGTATGAACAGAAAGGAGTCTACCTCATGAACGAATGGTTATGGATCCCTTCCATTTTATTAACGATGGGATTATTGATTTTCAGTTATTATCTATTTGGAAAGACCGGATTGTTGATGTGGATTGCCATCGCAACAATCATTGCAAACATTCAAGTCACACAAACCGTCGATATTTTTGGTTTCGTCTTCACGTTAGGAAATGTCGTTTATGGCAGTTGTTATTTAGCGACGGATATTCTCAATGAGAAATATGGCAAACAGGTCGCTCGAAAAGGTGTCTATATGGGTTTCTTTTCCTTGATCACGACGACCGTCCTCATGCAATTCAGTCTCTTGTATACCCCACTCGCCGATAAAGCAGCACTCGAAACATCTGATTCTTTACATCTACTATTCGGACTCCTGCCATGGATTGCTGTCGGTAGTCTTGCCGCTTATCTCGTGTCGCAATTGTTTGATGTCTTCATTTATTCGAAGATTCGTCAAAAGACAGGCGAACGAAAACTTTGGTTACGGACGACGGGATCAACTGTATTAAGCCAATTGCTCGATACGTTGACATTTTGTGCGATCGCCTTTCACGATATGCCATTCTCTATTTGGTGGCAAATCTTCATTACGACATATCTCGCAAAATTCGTCGTCGCCTGGTTCGCGACACCATTCATGTATTTAGCAAAGCGCATCCATCCGACGAAACGATCAACAGATGCTGCAGCCTGATAAAAAAGACTAGAAGAGTTTTGCGAATTGTCGGATAATGGGAATGGAGGTGCCTAGATGAAGATTAAACGTAATGAACCGTTTCGCTATACATTGAAAACACCCGTAACGGGCGAGTTTTATTTGCTGAAAAATGAGCAACGGACACCAAAAGGCTTGATGAAGATTCATAATATCTCACCAAATGGAATCGCAATCACTACTGCATTAAAACTGCCTCTTCAAAAATCAATGAAAATCGTTGTTGAGTTCTCGTTAATCGAAGGGCACGAGCCGCTCTGCATCGATGGATTTTTATTGCATGAGAAGCCTTCTGGTCCTGAGCGGTTGTACGGTATCCATCTTAATTCGACAATAACTGATCGCGAAAAAATTATTTCACAAGTGAAACAGATAGTGCAATTAGAACGGTCACTTCATAAAGACTAAAATGGCATCGCCCTACATTTGTAAGGGCAATGCCATTTTTTAATCAGAAAATTTAAGCGTCAAACGTTCGGAAAACGACAGATTCATATGGCCGTAATGTCAAGCCATCCGATGTATTGGTGTCAGCGTAGTTACCAATCACGCGATCCGTTGTCGCGTGAGAAATCGGTACATGAATGTCATGATCTGCAAACGAACAATAGATATACCACGTTTCTCCTTCAAGCGTCCGCGAATACGCGTAGACTTCCGGATGATCTTCAAGTAAGAGTTCATAGCGACCGTATACGACGAGTTCATGATCATGTCGTAGTCGAATCAATTGCTGGTAGTAATAGAAGATGGACTGTTCATCGGCAAGCGCCTGTTCCACATTGATGTTTGGATAATTCGGATTGACCTTCAACCATGGTGTTCCAGTCGAGAAACCAGCATTTTCCGATGCATCCCACTGCATCGGTGTCCGCGCATTGTCGCGTCCTTTGATATGGATGGAACGTAGTAGTTCCGCCGGTGATGCTCCTTGTGCCGTACGTTCTTTCCACATGTTCCGAATTTCGATATCTTCATAGTCCGTAATGTCTTCAAACGCGACATTCGTCATTCCGATTTCTTCGCCTTGATAGATATATGGCGTTCCTTTTAGAAGGTGTAAGAGCGTAGCGAGCATTTTAGCTGACTCGACGCGATACGTCGTATCATTACCAAATCGACTGACGACTCGAGGTTGATCGTGGTTGTTCCAATAGAGGGAGTTCCAGCCTGTTTCATGCAACGCTGTTTGCCATTTGGTGAAATTTTGCTTGAGTTTAAGCAAATCAAACGGAATGACATCCCATTTTCCGTTCGGACCTGAATCAAGATCCATATGTTCGAACGTAAAGACCATGTTGACCTCTTTACGTGCCGGATCCGTGTAAAGAATGGCATCATCTGTTGTTGCTCCCGGCATCTCACCGACTGTCAGGACATCGTACTTTCCAAACGATGCTTCGTTCATCTCATGTAGAAATTCATGGACACGCGGTCCATTGATATAGTGTTCTCCACCATCTCCATACAATGCTCCTGGATGGACCGTCGCATCGGGTAATCCAGGTGTCTTTGAAATCAAGTTGATGACATCCATCCGGAAACCATCGATTCCTCGATCTAACCAACGACGGATCATCCCATAAACCTCTTGACGCATCTGTTCATTTTCCCAATTCAAGTCAGGCTGTTTTTTCGAGAATAGATGTAAGTAATACTCATTTGTTGACTCATCATATTCCCATGCAGGACCAGAGAAAATCGAACCCCAATTGTTCGGTAATGAACCGTCTGGATTTGCTGGACGCCACATGTAATAATCCCGATACGGATTGTCCTTGCTTTGACGCGATTCTGCAAACCACCGATGTTCATCCGACGAATGATTGATGACGAGATCCATGACAATTTTGATATCTCGTGCATGCGCTTCATCTAGAAGACGATCAAAATCATTCATTGTTCCGAATTCCTTCATGATGGCTTCATAATCTCGGATATCATATCCATTGTCGTCATTCGGTGAATCATAGACTGGACTTAACCAGATGACGTCGATGCCAAGTGTCTTCAGATAATCCAATTTTTCAACGATTCCGTTTAAGTCACCGATTCCATCTCCATTCGAATCCTTGTAACTACGAGGGTAAATTTGATAAACGACACTATCATGCCACCATTTACGTTCCATCTTCTACACTCTCCTCTTTTATGTACCTGTCGTGCTACATATTGAGCAAACGATTGCATCAATTTGTAAAAGCGCTTTCAATTCTCACAACGTCATCTTAACATGTTCATAAGAGGGTGCTCAAGTGAGAACTTTTACTTATTTGATATCATGGAATATGAAATAGGGGCGTTTACCACATCTAATATAATGGGAAAGAACGGTATGAGAAAGGAGTGTGGGCGAATGTATCGTCGGTATTTGCTCTTCTTGGTCTGGGCGATTGCCATTGTCTTTATCTTGTTATTTGGAAATAATCGTGTCTTTCCGGAAGGTTTCTTAATTTCATTTTTACGTTTCGATCAAAGTCAATTTGATACTTCCGCATTAAGTTTGTTTGCTTTACTTGGCATTTATCCATTTGCTTTCTTTTTATTATTTTTAGATGAAAAACGATTCATGCGACCAGGACCGCTCGTTGCAAGCATAGGGTCGTTCTTCTTAGGTGCATTCGTTTTAATGCCCTATGTCGCACTCGCTATTCCAAGGAAAACCTTTTTACCGTTTCAGCGTCGAGGTTGGATTCCAACTGTCGTCGCTTTACTGAGTGTCGTGACGACATTATTGCTTTGGCTTGCCCTCGCACGTGCCGATTGGAATATTTTCCGTATTTATTTCGAGACGAATCAATTTGTTCGAACGATGACAGTCGATTTATTACTGTTTTATATTCTTCAGATTTATTTATTACGACGCATTCGTCTTCGAAATGAACAATCATTGCAATGGCAAGACGGCATTCCTCTTTTTGGTCTATTCCGCTATCTGTTCACAAGACATCTGCCAGCTTCCTCAAAATCGTGATGGTTTATGATACAATGGAAATTGGATTTTTTTAAAAGGAGCTGTCATCCGATGGAACAATATCATGCACTTTGCGAACACATTTTAGAACACGGAACAAAAAAGGAAGACCGGACAGGAACGGGAACGCTGAGCGTGTTTGGTCACCAAATGCGCTTCTCCCTTCAAGATGGCTTTCCGCTTATCACGACGAAAAAGCTACATATGAAGTCAATCATCCATGAGTTGATCTGGTTTATTTCGGGTGATACGAATATTCGTTACTTGCAGGAAAACGGAGTGCGCATTTGGAACGAATGGGCAGATGAGAATGGGGATTTAGGACCTGTGTATGGGGCACAATGGCGTTCTTTTCCACGTCCTGACGGAACAACGGTCGATCAACTCGCACAAGTCATCGAACAAATCAAGACGAATCCGGATTCCCGTCGTTTGATCGTCAGCGCTTGGAATCCTGGACAAGTCGATGAGATGGCGTTACCTCCATGTCATCTCTTGTTCCAATTTTATGTCGCTGACGGAAAACTGTCCTGTCAGCTGTATCAACGTTCTGCCGACGTCTTTTTAGGCGTACCGTTCAATATTGCATCCTATGCCTTACTGACACATATGATTGCTCATGTGTGTGGACTCGAAGTCGGTGACTTCGTCCATACGCTCGGAGATGCCCACATCTATTCGAACCATGTGGAACAAGTCAATCTTCAATTGACGCGTACCCCTAAAAAATTACCGACGCTGCGCTTCGCTCGAACAGTCGATCGTATTGAAGACTTCCGCTTCGAAGATATCATCATCGAAGGATATGATCCTGATCCGCATATTAAAGGTGTAGTGGCTGTATGATTACACACATCGTAGCGTACACGAAAAATCATGTCATCGGACGCGATAATGCCATGCCGTGGCACCTTCCATCTGATTTAGCACACTTTAAGCGTACGACGCTTGGTAAACCGATCATCATGGGGAGAAAGACGTTCGAATCAATTGGACGCCCGTTACCTGGTCGAGAGAACATCGTCATCACGCGTGATCAAAATTATGTAATAGATGGCGTGACAATTTGGCATGATTTATCTACCTTACACCCATATGTTGATTCAGAGGAAGAAGTCTTTTTGATTGGTGGAGGAGAATTATTCGCTCAAACGCTTCCTCTCGTACGGCGCATCTATGTAACAGAAATTGATGCGACGCTTGAGGGAGATGTCTATTACCCCGAGATCCCGTCTACTTTTCAAATCACGTCTGAAACGCATTATGATGCAGTAGAAGGAAATGATTACTCCTTTGTCATTCGTCAATATGATCGATCATTATAAAACCAGCCTCTTCCATCCGAATAGCGGAAGGAAAAGGCTGGTTTTTTTACGGTATTTGCATAATCCACTCTGTGATCCATTCTTCCACTTCTTGATCTACATGAGTTACCATCACATAATCGGTAGCACCTCGAGATAAGGCTTCTGCAAGACGATCATCTTCTTGTTCTGTCACGACCAAAACATCAATGATTGAATCTCGTTGTTTTCTCCATTCTTCTAGTCGCAGAAAGTTCTCGATCGCTAATTGATCAAGCGAAAGAATCGCCAGTTGTAGTTGTGTTGTCTGCTGATCGTCTAATGGAACCACTTCGAAGTGGTATTTGGGATGATCGGGTAGATCCAACTGACGGACTTGTTTAAGCAATCTTTCCTCGACACGGATAGACACAGATAATTTTTCAATCGATATTGCCGTAGAATAGGAAAGGACTTGGTTACGTCCATTACGTTTTGCTTGATATAACGCTTCATCTGCCTCCGCCGTCGCTTGAGCAAGCGTCGTATGTATATCAAATGAAAAGGATAGACCAATCGAAACAGTAATTTTTAATCCATTCGCAAAAACATGTCGTTCGATACGTTCACGTATTTTATTCATATTAGCGATTGCTTGAGGCAATGTTTCTGCTGAAAACAGTAAAATGAATTCCTCACCACCGAAACGAATGAACTCATCGTCGAGACGAGCCGCTTGTTGAACGACGGTCGCTAGTTCGGATAGGACTAAGTCTCCTGTCGGATGTCCATGTAAGTCATTGATTCGTTTGAAGTGATCAAGATCAAAAATCGCTAATCCAAATGTTCGTTGTTCACGTTCTAAACGTGCTGTGCGACGATCAAATGCATTCTGAAGGTATTTCCGATTATAAGCCCCTGTCAATTCATCGACCAAAATTGTTGACGATACAACTCTCAGTTTTCGTAAAAGTCGCGCAAGGCGGACATGACGTTCTTCATTCCTCACGGTTTCATCCCAATAATCATCGGCCCCCATCTCATAACTACTTTGTCGGACTTCTGATTGGCTCGGACCGACGATGATGATCGGAACGAATGCGGATTCCATCTGCTTCATGAGCTTTTTGAACACTTCCACTGAATCAGTGATACATGCATAATCGATGATGACGGCGTCCATCGTAATGTCGTGTGACATTGATAAGGTATCTTCTACCGAGCTAAAAAAACGTGACATATAGCGCGCTTGTTCCAGTGACTTTTTCCATTTGATATTCTCAAGAAAACGTTTTGTCACAGTGACGACTAATTCCTTTCGGACCCGGTTAGCACGTGAGCGCTCTGATAACTGATCGACGATAGGTTGCAATAATTCTTTGACGCTTGACTGATCAATGACAACGTCTACTCGTTCCCAAGTAATTTTTTCATGGCTTACTTGATCGGCGAGTCCCTTAAAGAGTTCCTCTCTGCCGAGTCCTTCCATCCAGCTCGCCAATGCAAGCAATTCTGATCGTGGTACAGCCGGCATCCGAAGTAATGTCTCTACCATGTTGATCGTTTGCTGTAATTGTTTTTCTGCCCGCTTTCGATTTTGCTCCATGCAATTCCCTCTCTTTCTATAGATCCGAATAACATTTCTCGGATAAAGAGAAAGCGAGGGAATATCCCCCGCTTTTTCAACTCATGCTTTTAAGTTCGGACGAACCATGTCTGCTGGTACAATCCATTGATCATATTGTTCTTCTGTTAGTAATCCTGTCGCAAGTGCCGCTTCTTTTAATGTCGACCCTGACTGATGCGCCGCTTTCGCAATTTTTGCCGCATTCTCATATCCGATATGCGGATTGAGCGCTGTTACGAGCATCAGTGACCGTTCGACGTTCTCAGCGATGACGGACTGCTCTGGTTCAATGCCAATCGCACAATGGTCATTGAACGAATGCAAGGCGTCTGTAAGTAAACGAACGGATTGAATAAAGTTATACATGATGACCGGCTTGAAGACGTTTAGTTCAAAGTTACCTTGACTTGCAGCAAAACCAATCGTTGCGTCATTTCCAAGGACTTGCGCAGCGACCATCGTCAATGCCTCACTTTGAGTCGGATTGACTTTTCCTGGCATGATTGAGCTCCCTGGTTCATTTTCTGGAATCGTGATTTCACCGATTCCTGCTCGTGGACCAGATGCAAGCCAGCGGACGTCATTTGCAATCTTCATCGCGTCCATCGCTAGTGCTTTGACAGCACCATGTGTGAAGACGAGTTGATCGTGGCTTGTTAAAGCGTGGAATTTGTTTTCCGCACTCGTGAATTCATAACCCGTCTCTTCACTCATCTTCTTCGCTGCCAAATCACCAAACTCAGGATGCGCATTAATCCCCGTACCAACTGCCGTACCGCCGATTGCTAGTTCCGTTAATGGATCAAGCGTCCGTTCGATCATTTGCTTCGAAAGCGCAAGCATCCGGACCCAGCCGCTGATTTCTTGACCAAGTGTGATTGGTGTAGCATCTTGCAAGTGTGTTCGTCCGATTTTAACGATATCCGCAAAAGCCTTTGCTTTTTCATCAAGGGTCGCATGCAGAGCATCGATAGCTGGGAAAAGTGATTCCAATAAGACTGTTTTTGCCGCTAAATGCATCGCTGTTGGATATGTATCATTTGAACTTTGTGATTTATTGACATCATCATTCGGATGAATCGTCGTTTCACTGCCTTGTTCCTTTAATTTGCGTGTCGCGACCCGAGCGATCACTTCATTGACGTTCATATTAGACTGAGTACCTGAACCCGTTTGCCAAACGACAAGCGGAAACTCATCATCGAATTTCCCCGCGATGATTTCGTCACATACTTCAGCAATGGCACCAGCTTTTTCTGTCTCAAGCACACCTAAGTCGCGGTTCGCAAGCGCCGCTCCTTTTTTCAGGACTGCAAAGGCACGAATGACTTCAATCGGCATTTTTTCCGTTCCGATCTTAAAGTTTTCTAGACTACGTTGTGTTTGTGCGCCCCACTCCTGCGCTTCCGGTACACGAATTTCCCCCATCGTGTCACGTTCTACACGGTATTCCATAAACAAATTCCCCCTTTTGATTACTTCTCTTCTAGTTTACCGGAAAGCTCGCAGAATGGGAATGAGGGAGACAGTTTTGGGGAATAGTTTATTATCGAAAAGGAGTGAAGATTTCATGTGGTTAATAAATTTAATAATTGTTTTATTATTGATTCTGGCGAACGGTATATTTGCGATGACCGAACTTGCTTTGCTCTCTTCCAAACGATCGAAATTAGAAAAAGCAATGGATGATGGTAAAAAATCAGCCCATGTCGCATTAGAGTTGCTGGATCGACCGACTGACCTGTTATCGACTGTTCAAGTCGGCATCACGTTAATTGGAATCGTCAATGGTGCATTCGGTGGTGCCGCGCTCTCTGGTCCTGTCATCAATTGGCTCGCTCAATTCGGATGGATCGCTCCTTATGCCAGTACAATCGGTTATATTCTTGTCGTGACAATCATCACCTATATTTCGCTCGTCATCGGTGAACTCGTTCCTAAACGTGTTGCTCTTGTCAGTCCAGAACGAGTTACGATGTGGCTCGCCCCACCGATGCGCTTCTTCTCGATCGTTCTTCGACCATTCATCTGGGTTTTGAGTAAATCGACGAGTTCCATCTTCCGCTTGATTGGCCTCGATCGATTGCAGACGAAAGACGAGACGGAAGACGAAGTCCGGCAATTACTAATTCGTGGCACGAAAGAGGGAACATTTAATCGTTCAGAAGCTGAGCAAGTTTCTCGTGTCTTTGATTTTCATGATTTATATGCATATGAACTGATGGAGCCCAGAACGGTTACGGAGTGGATTGACTTAGCTGATGAACCCGACACGATCCTACAAGAGCTCCGACAAGCGCGACACCGAAACTTACCGGTCGGTCACGGGGATTTGGATCATTTTGTCGGATTCATCGATGCAAAAGAAATACTATCAACGGAACATCCTGTCAAAGAACTTGAACGATTAATTCAATCTCCACTGATTGTTCCCCGCCAACTGAAAGCAACCGTTTTACTTGAACGGATGCGGAAGGAAACTGTATCGATTGCATTCGTTTTAGACGAGTACGGTGGTTTTCTTGGCATGATCACCTTGTTCGATATTCTCGAAGCATTCGTCGGCGAGATTTCAAGCGTCGAGGAAGAGCCGGAACTCGTCATGCGGAAAGACGGTTCGTTCCTAGCGGACGGATTATTGCACATCGATGATTTAAAACGAACGCTCGGCTATACAGATGACTTACCCGGTGAACAGTTAAACGCCTATCATACAGTTGCCGGTTTAATCCTGTATATGTTAGGTGATGTACCAACGCGTGGAAGTGCTGTCGTGATTGGATCATACCGATTTGAAGTCGTTGACTTAGACGGACGTCGCGTCGATCAAATCCTGATTGAGCGCATCGAACATGAACAAACACCCCTTCCATAAGGATAGGGGTGTTTGCCTTCAATTATGCTTCGTATAATCGTAATGCCTCGCGTGCGACGCGATCTGCTTTATTCTCAGACCGCGGAATCCACTTCACGAAGGCGAGTGGTAAGAGTTGATAGCGTTCAAAAGCAGGATCAAAGATCGTCTGCGTTCGTTTATTCTTGACGAATTCACGTTCGACCGCTAATGCAACCGCTTCTGAATCCGTCCGAAACGAAATGACGCTCTCTCCTTGAGTAATTAGTTCGTGCGCCCACTCGACGGCTTTTGCAAATGCGATGAATTCTGCCTCATGATTATTAATTGCTTGAATTTGATACATTTTTTCTGTGACTTCGCCCTCGGAGCTTTTGCTAAACAGTCCAACCGCTGCTTCGTCGTTTGAGGGACGGACCGTTCCGTCAAAATAAAGTTCAACCATGTTCAATTGCCGCCTCGATTCCTTTTCGTATCGCTTGCTCATCTAGCCCTTTTCCAATGAAGACGAGCGTCGTCTTTGGTTGTTCGCTAAATGGTTCTCGGATTGCTGTTCCGTAAATCATCCCTGTCCCTTGTAAGATTACTTTTCGTTCTGTATCTGCAAAATGGATGATCCCCTTATAACGATAGAGATCTTCCGCGTAGGCTTCTAACACCTCACGTAGGACCATACCGAATCGATTTCGATTCAATGGTCGTTCCTCAACGATCGTTAGTGCCGTAAAATCTTCGACGGATTGATGAATCTGATCTGTTTGTTGGCTGAGTCGCACTTGTTCTTCTTTTGGAAAATGGAATGTTTCAAATAGTCGATTTGATTCCAGTTGTCCCTGTTCCGTTTCAATGATGGCTGCAGATGGATTTCGTTCGCGCAGCAAAGCAATCAACGTTTCGCGTTCTGATGCTTTAATTAAATCCATCTTATTTAATACAAGTACATCAGCAAATCCGATTTGTTTCACATTTTCTTGGAACGTCAATTGTCGTTCTAAGTGATACGCATCGATGACTGTGACGACACTTGAAATCTGATAAGACTGTTCAACGGCTGGTTCAAAATAAAATGTCTGAAGAATCGGTCCTGGATCAGCGACACCAGTCGTTTCGATCAATAATCGATCGAATGATAGTTCCCCATCACGGCGACGTTTGGCAATCCGTAGCAATGCATCCCGTAAATCACCTCGAATAGAACAACAGATGCAACCATTTGTCAATTCGATCATCTCTTCATCGCTTCGCTCAATCAATGCTTCATCAATGTGAACAGAACCTACTTCATTGACAAGCAACGCAAACTTCTCTGTCGGTTGAGAAACAAGATGGTTGAGTAACGTGGTCTTACCAGCACCTAAAAAACCAGTAATGACGGTCGTACGTATTTTGTCTTGCATGATTTCACTCCTTAGCGTCCTTGTTGCTGACGCCATTTTTCTTTTCGTGCATCGAGCAGATCAATCGCATGAAGATACCAGGCATCCGCCGTTTGCGGCGTAACACTTGATCCCCACTCGCGTTTCCCATGGTGTGATAATACCATATGCATGAGACGGTGATAGACCGCTCGTGGTAACCGAATATCTTCTTCTCGAAGCGTTTGTTCGAGCACGAAGCATCCGTATGGCATATGTCCTATAAGAACACCATCTGGATCAAGCGCAATACCTGCTAGTTCTTCTTCTTCTTCTTCTTCTTCTTCGGTTACGTGTAACAGTCTCGAAAAACGATCTGTCGATGCACCTGCATGTGTATATTCCCATAGTTTACCGATATCGTGCAATAAAATACCGAGCAACAATTCATTCGGATTCGGTCGTTGATCTAACAGAGCAATTCCTTTTGCTGCTTGATAAAGCGCATCAAAGCTGTCATCCCAAGAAAATTGACGCATCTCTCGTTCAGATGCTTGGAATAGTTCATTTTTGTGATCGGCCTCTGCTTCTTGGATACATTTCAGCAATGTCAAATACGGTTGTTCACTATCACAGATTCCTTGACCAATCGTCATCATACAGGCAGTATGTTTTAATAATCCACCGATATAGGCATGGTGATGAAATAAGGCAGCCGGTCGCGTTGAAAAGTCCGCCCAGTACTGTCTCAGAATCGATAGCGCGATTTCTCGGTAAGGCGTATCTAGTTGATCGATCAATCCAAGTAACTGATCACGATACGTTTCAAGCGACTCCTCTGACGGTAGCTGCGGCAAGAACTGCGTAGGTGAAGCATCATAAATCGGTGTGACGCGTTGAACCGTCAATGATTTATTACCGGATTGCGGCGGATACTCTTCTACTTTTGCTTCGACTCGAACAATTCGTGTCTCGAGATATGGACGGAGTGCTTCTTCTGCTGTTCCTTGATTGATCCATTGTTTTCCTTTACAAGATCCAGCAGGCGAGTTGAATGTAAACTGTAACCACTCTCGTCCGGTTTGACCTGTGCGAATTTCACCCGAGGCAACGAGTAGTACTTCTTCGATTCGCTCACCAGGAACAAGTGTATCTAGCGAAAGTCCAATCGGTTGATTTGATTGATTGATAGAAAAAGCGTCATTTTCATTAGAAGGCATCGTCACTTCTGGAAGCGCCTTGAATAATTGTATCACTTCATCTCACTCCTTTTTCTTCATCCATATCATAGCAGAGACGATTTCATCACGACTACTATCAAACATATATTGTAAGCGTTTTCTAAATGAATTATGATGAACGTAGAAGTCAATTTTTATGCTTAAAGGAGGAGAAACGATGATTCGACCACTTACTCATTTATACAGCGAAGCTGTCGTCACACACGATCAATTGGATCCATCCAAAATCGTGACACGCGACCAGATTCGGCAAGCTGTTCAATCGTATGATCCGTACCAATCGCATACGTCGCATGCACTGGAAGAGTTGTTGCTTCATGAGTTACGTCAGGCATGTCATTGTGTTAAAGAAGAAGGACTATCCTTGGCTGATATGCAGACGGAATTGTTGATCCTCTCTGCTTTCCAATGTGATGCAGGTTATTTAGCAGAAGAAATTCAACATATGTCACCGACCGCTATCAAACGACATCTTTCTACACTTGATGCCGCTTTCAATCGACTATTGCATCAACTGTTTTTACATCAGTCGCAACCAGACATTCTTTGTCAACGGTTTATGACAATCCTCGCGGGTGCAGTCGCTACGAAATGTAAAATCCGTGCTAAGCGTCTCAAGGAAACCATGCTTGTTCATCCATAACAAAAAAATCCTGACTCGTATGAGTCAGGATTTTTCATTCAACGACCTGGCATTCCAGCTCCTTGATTGGTTTTGTATGAAAATGCGGCGTTCCGCTTCGTCATATTCTATTGTCATCATGCCAAACTATTCAAGTCTTGTCAATTCTTTTCTAAAAAAAGTGGACCGATTTTCGATTGAAAATCAGTCCGAATGGAAGAGTGAATAATTACCATGGCAATGCTTGATTTCATCATACAATGCCATGGAAGCGTTTACAACCCTTTTCCGTTAAATTTTTTCAAGAAAATATTCGTTTGCGAGTGGCAAGTGGATGACTTCGATTCCACTTTGTCGCATCAGGTTCAATCCGTCCCCATATTCATATCCTGTCGAATAGACGACACGATCAATTTTAGAGGCAATGAGCGCTAAACTACACGCATGACACGGACTATGTGTAACGTATGCTGTCGCATGACGCGCACTCGTCGAATCGGCAGCTAGCTTACCGAGTGCATTGATTTCAGCATGAATCTCATGCTGCTTCGACCACTCATGATGTTCCTCTTGATTTTCACAACGATAAAAGAGAATCCCGTTTCGTTCAATCGACTCTTCAGTAATCGGATGGTCGGATCTTGATGTATAGAGAATACCCTCTTGCTTTAAGTAAATTTCATTACAATTCACATGCTGACTGGGTGTTCCGTTTATCCCGATCGAAATCGGCTTTTCGTCTTTGACGATGACACAAGCAACGGATTTTGAGGCGCATTTTGAATGACGATCTGCCATCATCCGCGCAAATAATAACCATGTTGTGTCCCACTTCAATTGCTTCTCTTTTATATTCATTTAAAATCCTTCCTTTCATGAAGGAAAGGAACACGAAAATTCGTGTTCCTTAGTATGGTCGATTCGGTAATTCTCTACTTTTTGAGGCAACTTCGATGACTTTTTGTTTCAATTCGTTTTCCATTCGTTCTAATTCATGCTCAGCGTCGCGACGTTTTTGTTTTCCTTCTTGTTGAATGCGTAATGTCTCATCAAGTGTCTCAATCAAGTTTTGGTGTGCCACTTTTAATGATTCGACAGAAACAATTCCTTTTTCGTTTTCTTCCGCAATTTCAATCGACGATTCTTTCAGTAACTTCGAATTTTGCTCAAGTAGCTGATTCGTCGTGTTGGTGACATCCTTTTGCATTTCGAGTGCTGCTTTTTGACGTGATAAACTTAAGGATAAGACGACTTGGTTCTTCCAGAGCGGAATCGTATTGACGACTGCCGATTCGATTTTTTCCGCTAATATTTGGTTGTTTTGTTGAATGACGCGAATTTGCGGCGCCATTTGCAAACTGATCGTTCGTGATAATTTTAAATCATGGATTTTCTTTTCGAAACGGTCCGTCAATTGAATCAAGTCATTTAATTCCTGTAACTTCGTCTGATCCCGAGATATCTCGACTTCTGTCCGTAGCGGTTCGATTTCATGCTGACGCACATGAGCGATTTTCGTCTCGCCAGCCGCAATATAGACGTTCAATTCTTCAAAATAACGTTTATTTTTTTGATACATTTGGTCGAGTAAAGTGATGTCTTTCATCAATCCAAATTTCGATCGATCAAGATTGTGTACGACTTCTTCGAGATAAGCACTCATTTTCTCATACTGCAAGAAATACGTTTCTGCTTTTTTCTTTGCTCGCCCAATAACCGGAACGTTCGACCAGAAACTCTTTTTTTCTTGAAGTGTGTCTGGATCCATTTGACGTACACGTTGCATTAAATCACTCAGCAGTTTTCCTGCCTCCCCGCCGTCCTTCATTTTTACTTCACTTAAGACTTGATCGGAGAATTGAGAGAGTTCACGCTGGACGGGTGCTCCAAATTGCATGACGGCATCCGTCTTTTGAAGATCGATTACTTGCAGCAAACGTTCGATCTTTTGTCGTTGTTCTGCTGGAACATCCGAAGGAATCATCTCTTCGACAGGGCGTGCCGGCATTTTAGGAGGTGTCTCCGCTATATTTAGATCGACCGACGGATCAGAGATCGTTGGTTGATCTTGCTCATCAGGCCATTGTTGCCACGTTTCTTTATCAGAATGGGTCATGTCGGTAACTCTCCTCCTGTTTTTGTTGTTCGGTCTCTTGTGCTAGAACCTTTTCAATCGTCAAGAGTTCCCGTTCTAAATCAACGGTATCCCCTTCGAGCAATAAGGTTTGTTGTTGTTTTAATTTTTGACCAATCATTTTCAAATTCGAAATCAGTTGATTTTTCGTATCAACTTGAACTTGGGCACCTCGGCGTTCCAGATCGGCGTATTTTTCTGAAATCGATAATAAGGAATCTAGGTAGAATGTAAAGAAGTCTCGGACTTTTTTGACGTCTCGTGGACTTTCATATAACTCTTCGAACAATACATGGGCTTCGCGTGAAACCATTCGCATCTCACTTCTAATTTCACCATCTCGTATGGAGGGAACGATTTGATCATACGTCTGGATTTTCACAAATCCTTCCTCAATCGTCCGTTGCAAGACTTGAAGTTCTAAATCATCCGTCTCCTCAAAGCGTCGTGTCGCCCGCTCGGGTTTTAAGATGACACTGCCCACAAACTCATCTTCGTCATCGAGTAGTAGTTTCTTTTTGACATTTTTCCGCTTGATTTCGGTCGATTTTCGTTCAGTCCGATATCGTCGTCCTGGTTTAGTCCGGTAACCACTCCAAATGAACCATAACCCAAGTGCGATGAAGATTCCCGAAAAGTTGAACGTATCAGCCAATTGTAAAAATACGAACATCATACCGATGGAGCCAAATATCCACCATGAAGACTTCATATCATCCCCTCTTCCTTCTTGCTGATTCTTTTATCAGGTCTACGTGTCTTTATTTTAACATTACGTAACGTTTAACAAAAAGTTTCCCGTTTTCCCGAAATGTTACGCCTCGTATATTTATATTTCAACATACTTTTGCAGTAATGACATCAGACCGAAGAACGAACTGTTCGCCTTTTTTTATATCAACTCTTACGATAAAGAAGGTAGTCGACACACGTTGTCGACTACCTTCCGAGAGTTTTATTTATATATCATCCAAAAATTGGCCAGATGAGAATAATCAAAATCGCAATCGGACTCAAGTAGCATACGCTTACCCGCCACACAGGAACGATTTTTTTCATGAATGGACTTGTTACTAACTCCTGCTCGATAAGAGTTCGGTCGAGTTTGTAACCGGCAAAAATTGAAATCAATAATGCACCAATCGGCATTAGAATGTTTGAGACGAGGAAATCAACACTGTCAAAGAATGTTTTCCCCATGAATTGTGCATCACCTAGAATTCCAAACGAGAGTGCAGATGGAATCCCGACGATGGCGATTGCGAGTGTCGCAAGCCAAGTCGTCCGCTTTTTATCGCGCATCGTCGCGTTTTCTTTTCGATCCGTCAAGGAAGCAACGACGACCTCAAGCATCGCAATCGATGAAGTGATCGACGCGAAAGCGAACAACAAGAAGAATAGTATCAAGAACAACGAACCAAATTGAATTTGGCTGAAGACGGTCGGCAAGACGATAAAGAGTAACGCTGGACCTTCTGCCGGGTCAAGACCTGAAGCAAAAACGGCTGGGAAAATCGCAAATCCTGCTAATAATGAGACGGCTACATTCATCGCAACAATCCATGCTGCCGAACGGTTAATTTCTCCACGTTCCTTCATATAGGATGCATACGTCAGCATCGCTGATACACCGAGCGATAAGGAAAAGAACGCTTGCCCAAGGGCACTCAGGACAGAAGTTCGGTTGAGCACCGAGAAATCAGGCTGAACGAAAAACTTGACGCCTTCCATCGCACCATCAAGCGTTAACGATCGTAAGACTAGAATGATGAAACACACGAATAATAATGGCATCATGATCTTACTCATTTTTTCAATACCAGATTGAACACCACGTAAAACGATCCAACATGTCAGAGCGAGGAAAATCAATTGCCCCGAGATGACATAAAGCGGTGAGGCTGAAATCGTTCCGAACAATTCACCGAGTGCTCCACTATCCATTGTCGTTAACCGACCTGTAAAACCAAGAATGGTATAAATTAAGACCCAGCCTCCGATGACGCTGTAGAAAGAGAGCAACAAGAAACAGGCGATGACACCCAGGACACCAATGAACGTGAACTTCTTATGACCAAGCGCCGAGAACGCTTGAAGTGCCGTTTTCCCACTCGTTCGACCGATTAAAAACTCAGCAATCAAGACAGGCAATCCAAGTAGCAAGGTAAACACGAGGAATAAAAGTAAAAAGGCGCCCCCTCCGTTTGTTCCAGTCGTATACGGGAATTTCCAAATGGCCCCCAGACCAATGGCGGATCCCGCTGCTGCTAAAATAAATCCAACTTTTGAAGCCCATGCGTTTCCTTTCATGGTGCTCCACCTCCTTTTCAAAATACTTTTTCATTGTACAGAAAGAAATCATGAAAGTCATCCTTTATCAAATATTTTCTTTAAAGCGTCAAAGCATAACCGCATATACGCATTGCATGAAAATAAAAAAGAAGGTCGAATATTATCTCGACCTTCTCTCGACTCAATTTGTATTAATCAGTGCCACCATACATTCGAAGATATTCCGGTAACACTTTGACGGTAATTGGCGTATGGATGGCTTTTTCACCATCTGTATCAATGACTTTTGCTTCTTTTGTCTTTAATTGAAATCCGCTCGTCAAGATATGGGTAAAAGATGGATCATTGGCGAGACCAATTTTTTGAAGAATGACGTCCCGGATTGTCGTCAGATTTACCTCATCAACAATTACCAAATCTAGTTTTCCATCATTATAAGCTCCATCCGACAAATTCGTCTCGATTCCACCCAGTGATTCTCCATTTGCTGCCAGAATCAATACTGCTTCACCTGTCATATGACGACCTTCATCTAAAATTAATTCATATTCGAATGGTTTTGCTTCTAAACTCGAGCGAATCGTCGATAAATAATACCCCATCTTCCCAAGACGCGCTTTTTCTTCTGTATCGATCCCAATCGATGCTTCGGCGACGAGACCGACACCGAGAAAGTTCAAGAAATAGCTATCTCCGACTTGCCCAAGGTCGACTTGAACGACATGCTGCATAGCAATTGCTTCTGCTGCAAGCCGTGGCGCCATCGGTAAGCCAAGTGTTCGTGCGAAATCATTACACGTACCTCCAGGAATAATGCCAAGTATCGGGCGATTTTCTAATTTCGCTACACCATTGATCGTCTCAAAGACCGTCCCATCTCCACCGATGACGACGACAGCGTCAAACGCGGATGATTCTTCCGCAAAATGCATCGCATCTCCTGCTTGTTTTGTATTTCGAATGACGATCTCGTCGAACAACGTACTTAACGGTTCGATGACTTCTCCAAGTAATCCTGTACCATTCGTACCGGCTGTCGGGTTACTGATCAGTAATAGTTTCATTGGATGATGCCTTCCTTCTTCAAGTAATCGCGGGCGACCGCATTTGCAGTTTTTCCACCATACGCGACAGCTTCGTTCATTTTCGACATCTCTTCATCGGAAATCTTACCCGATAATTGCTCAAGCGCTTGTTTTACCTCTGGATACTCATCGATTGTCTCTTGACGAAGTAAAGGTGCTCCTTCGTACGGTGGGAATAATTGCTGATCGTCTTTTAGAACAAGCATGTCGTATTTCGCAATCTCTGGATCGGTCGAGTACGCATCAATGACATCGATTTCACCAGATTCAATCGCTTTATAACGCAATTTCGGTTCCATCGTGACGACCTTATTGAACTTGACATCATATTTATCTTGGATTCCTTTATAACCATCTTGGCGATCCTTGAATTCTAATGTAAATCCAGCCGTCAGTTGATTCGCGACCTGTTTTAAATCAGAAATCGTCTTTAAATCGTAGCGTTCCGCTAATTTCTTCGGAACGGCTACAGCATAGGTGTTGTTATAGTTCATTGGTGGCAATAAGGTCAAATCTTGTTTTTTCAGACCGGTTTTCGCCTGTTCGTATACTTCTTTTGCATCGTTTGATTTTGGTTTTTCATTCGTCAAACTAGCGAGCACCGTTCCTGTGAATTCTGGATAAGCATCAATGTCTCCTGACTCGAGTGCTTTATAAACGAATGTCGTCTTCCCGAAGTTTGGTTTGACTTGAACCTTTAAATCCGTTTCATCTTCGATGACGATTTTATACATATTCATTAAGATTTCCGGTTCCACGCCCAGTTTTCCGGCAACGACGAGATCTGGTCGTTCGCTACGTCCGAATGCGAAAGGTGCGATGACGATTGCGACCATTAAGACGACTGCTGTCACGAGACGTGCCGTCTGCCGCTTACGAGTTGCGACTTCCGTTTGGCGTAGTAAACCGTCAAATAGAAGAGCAAGGAGAGCTGCTGGAATCGCACCAAGCAAAAGGAGATAGTTATCATTACGGTCAATTCCAAGGAGAATGATCGACCCTAGTCCACCAGCACCGATCAAAGCAGCAATCGTTGCCGTACCAATGATCAATACCATCGCCGTTCGAATTCCGGCCATCATGACAGGCAAAGCTAACGGAAGTTCGACTTTCCATAGACTTTGCATCGGGGTCATCCCACATGCGCGTGCCGCCTCTTTGATTGAAGGATCGACTTCGGCGAGACCTGTATATGTGTTTCGAACGATTGGTAATAAAGAATAGAGAACAAGTGCAATGATAGACGGGACTGTACCAATTCCGACAAGTGGAATCATCAGACCAAGTAGCGCTAATGATGGAATCGTTTGAATGACGGAAGTCACACCAATCGACCACTCACTCAGACGTTTATTCCGTGATAAGTAGATCCCAAGCGGAATGGCGATGATACATGCGATAAGTAACGAAATGACCGATAGTTGAATATGCTCAATTAACGCTTGAAGCAATTCACTTTTCCGATCTTGATACGTTTCAATCAAGCCATTCATTCGACTTTCCCCCTGACTTGACGCATGAACTCTTGAACAAATGGATCATTACTCGCTAGTACTTCTTCCTTTGTTCCGATGAAAGCAATCTCCCCAGCGTTCATCAGACAAATGCGACTGCCCAGTTTTAATGCCTCGTTCATATCGTGCGTAACGAATAAAATTGTTTTTCCAAGCTCTTCGTTTAGATGCAACAAATCATTTTGTAATTGTTCACGTGAAATTGGATCAAGGGCGGAGAAAGGTTCATCCATCAAGATGACGTCTTGCTCTGCTGCGAGCGCACGCATGACACCGACACGTTGTTGTTGCCCCCCCGAAAGTTCACTCGGGTATTTCTTCTTAAGCGATGTGTTTAAACCTGTCAGACGGAATAATTCATCGACTCGACGCGCCACCTTTTCTTTGTCCCACTTTAATAATTCTGGCACGACACTGACATTTTCTTCGATCGTCATATGTGGAAAGAGGGCAATCTGTTGTAAGACGTAACCGATTCGCCGCCGCAATTCATGTTCGTTGATTGACATGATCGGCTCACCGTCGATCCAAATTTGACCCTCTGTGTGATCGATCAATCGATTGACCATCTTCATCGTTGTTGTTTTTCCGCAACCCGATGGACCAATCAAACAAAAAATCTCACCCTGATCAACGGTGAAGTTAACGTGTTGCACCGCTTTTGTTCCATCCGCATACGTTTTGCCGACATCTTTGAACTCAATCACTCCTCATCCCTCGTTTCCCCTGTTTATTATCTTTGTAAAATTCCCCTTTCTCTCGTATTCTAAAACCTATTTTGACCAATTGATCTCTCGTTTCCTAAACAATTTGTTTTACAACCGAATACTGATTCATCTTTACTAACACAAAAAAAGACGATGGAGTTTACCCATCGTCTAGTCTCGATATTCATTTATTCGAACGTTACCGTCACTTGGCGGCGTCCCCATTCTAGTGCTTCTTGTTTTGATCCTACTAGAAGGTCCATGATTCTTCCACGAATCGCACCACCTGTATCGAGTGCGATTGCGTCACCAAAACCTTCTACATGAACTTTTGTTCCAAGCGGCACGATAGATGGATCAACAGCCACGATCCGACGACCTTCATATGTAATCGTATTCGTGACGTCATAACCTGATGCCGTTAAGGCACGACCATTATACAAGCGGCTTCCATTGTTTTCTGGATTTGTCGTATACGCTGTCGTTTCAAATGTTACCGTACGTTTTGATGAACGATCCGTCTTCACTTGCTTCCGGCTTTGCTTCGCAGCTTGTCGTGCTCTCTTTTTAGCATTTGCTTTCTGCTCCGCTTCTGCTTTTTGTTTGGCTACGGCTTGTAATCGAGCTCGCTTTTCTGCCTCAGCTTGTTCCCGCTTTTTTTGAGCAGCTTGACGTTTCATCTCTAACGGATTTTGTACGATCGTCTTCTCTGTTCCAATCCCGATTTGTGCCGCTGAAGCTTCATGATGCGGCAAAAGAATAAATATGAATCCCGCTAAACAGAGGGATAATAGGAATGATGTTCGTTTCATGTTGGTGCCAACCTTTCTCGCCGTTTTACGACCCGCACACCGTATCACGGCGACAAACCGTTTGAAAAGCGAACACCATGATTTGAAATATATCTGTCAAAAAGTAACGAAATGGTTACACGCTTACAAAAAACGCTCTCATTCGTTGTGTAGCAACGTTTTTATATTTTGTAACCGTTCTGTTACGATTTATCTTTTGTTACTCTTTTGTAATAAATGTATCTTTTCGATGTTTTCAGTCATTTCGATTGACCTATCAATACTCCAGCCAATATCATATTTCATTATTATTCATTTTTTTGAATGAACATAAAAAAAGCACACCATAGTAGCTTGGTATGCTTTCATGTATTATTTTGTTTTACGTTCTAACAATTCGATCTCTGACTTTAACAAGACTTGTTTTTCAAATTCTAAGCCGAGTGCCTCAAAGTTTTTCGTATGGGATACATCACCGACGACCGTATTTGTCAATACAGCTGTTACTTCCGCAACCCAGCCTTCTTTTGTTTTTACCATATCACCAACGATATAATCGAATAACTCTTCTGTTTCTTCCATTTGACTCATCTCCTGACACGTTCAATTACAGTTAATCATATAAAATAACGACCAAAAAAGCTAGTCACGCGTCAATTGAGCTAAGAACTGGCGCAAGATTTTAGCGGTTAATCCCCAAATTAGATAATCCCCGTGCTCATAGAAATGCTCCGTAACTGTATACGTACGATCGAGATATGCTTCTCGATTCGCCATTCGTTCGGTCGGCACTTCCTTACCAGGGCGTATCCGCCACTCCATGTCCCCTTTGATTGGTTTAGAAGTCATCAATTCTGTCAAAGATACGAGAAAGACATGATCGACTTCTGCCGGTGAAGGATTAAAATCCGTTGCATGTAGAATACCAAGATACGGATAAATAATTGACCGGTTCGGTGTCACGAGTGGTTCGAGCGTTCCAATCACTTCAATCTCGGAAGCACTGACATTTAATTCTTCAACCGTTTCACGGATGGCTGCTGCTTTCGGTAATTCACCAATATCGATCCGACCACCCGGAAAAGCGATTTCGCCTGGTTGCGAACGTAGGGTTTTGGCTCGTACTTGAAATAACAGATAGACTTCGCCATCCTGTTCAACCAAAGGAACGAGTACGGCTGCTGCATGTCGAGGTAAACGTTCTTCTGAATCTACATAGTGTTTTCGGATATCGGCTAAGTTCACCTGCTTCATCGCCCTTCTTGTGCAACATGATGATACGCTTCTTCAAGATGGCGCATACGAACGATCAGATCCGCATTTTTAGCGATCCGGTCCGATAAAATCGATCCCGCTACCGTCTTGTAGTAGGCGTTTAAAGCATTGCGCTTTGTCAGATGAGCCTCGTTCTGACGGATATATTCCTTAAAATTCGCAATCAATCGTTCTGTCGTAAAAAGTTGTTCGTTCACAAGTTTCATCCTTTCACACGTCGAGCGTGTCATCAATAGTTTAATGGTAACGAGTTTTGGCTAAGATGTAAATTAAGGGGGGTTATCCGTGAATAAAAAATTAGATGTCCTCATTATTGGTGCCGGACCAACCGGTTTAACACTCGCACTCGCACTCTCGCGCTATGGATTATCCTTCCGCATCGTCGAACGTGCAAGTGGACCATCTGTCGTCTCCAAAGCCATCGGCATTCAAGCACGTTCCCTTGAATTGTTCGCAAGACTTGGCGTGGCAGAAGATTTAATGGAAAATGCGATTAAAATCAATCAAGGAAACCTCTATGTTAATGGTGCATGGCAGGCAAAGCTTGATTTTACTGATTTAAATACACCTTTTCCGTTTGTTACGCTCTTGCCTCAAAGTGAGACGGAACGGATTCTCGAAGCACGACTCGCCACTTACGGACATACCGTTGAACGAGAGACGGAATTAACAGGATTCGCTCAATTCCCAACGTTCGTTACTGCTACCTTACAACATAAAGGAGAGACAGAGACGGTAGATGCTTCCTTTATCATCGGAGCTGATGGCGCGAATAGCTTTGTTCGTCGAGAACTTGGACTTCCATTTAGCGGAAAATCGTTCAAAGAGTCGTGGGCATTGGCCGATATCGAAGTCGACTGGCCACTCTCTTCCGAAGAGGTCCACATTTTCTTCTCTGATCATGGGGTCATCGAGTCTTTCCCACTTCAGTCGAATTTATTCCGCATTACGGGCAATCTAACGAGCGGACCTGTTCCGACTGATCATAAAGCGATTGATGATTTTTTACAAAATCGAGCCAAAGTACCGTTCGAGCTAAAAAAAGTCCATTGGTACTCCATGTTCCGTGTCCATAATCGAATTATCGAGAAATTTGGTCACCATCGAATTTATTTGATTGGGGATGCGGCACACATCAATTCCCCTGTCGGTGGTCAAGGAATGAATACAGGGATTGCTGATGCGATGAACCTTGCTTGGAAACTTTGGTGTGTGCATCAGTTCAAAGCGAGTTTTCCGTTGCTTGATTCTTACAGTGTCGAACGCCGCGAAGCGGCACAAGGTATCTTACGATCAACGAATTTAGCAACCGAACTCTTGCAGATCAACATTCCGTTTTTGTTGCCTCTACAAGAAAAAGTCATTCGAAATAGTCTCAAGATCGCACCCTTACATCATTTCGTGACAAATCGAATTGCTCAACTCAACAGTCACTACCCAGCAAGCCTGACCTTTGTCACGCAAGGACACTTCAGTCCATTGACACCTAAGCCGGGTGAACCGATGCCCTACAGTGAAGTCGTACATCCGCGGACGAAAAAAAATGAACTCTTGTTACGTCGCGCGGATCGAAATTTCTTATTACTGTTGTTCTTACCAAAAAACGCAACTGACGATCTTCTTGAGCCATTTAAGGAACTCGCCTATACCTATCCAGATCTATTTGAGACAGTACCCATCCATCAATCCCTTAAAGAGGATGGCGTCGTCGATCAAGGTGGCGAACTCGCACGACGCTTCGGCATTAAGCAATCCGGACTATATTTGATTCGCCCTGACGGTTATATCGCGTATCGCCAGCAAGGTTTAAAAAGTAAATCGTTCGCCCGTTATGTTGAACGTTTACTTTATGCGCGCTAACTCGGTATGATAGAAGATGAGGTGAAGGCAGATATGGATATACAACTGATTCGAACGATTTTGATCATTCTTCTGATTGTGGCATTTCTTGTCATCGTCAGTAGACGAGCGAAGGAAAATCTTCGATGGTCGCTTCTCGGAGAAGCATTCGGTGAAAAAGGAGAAGATTTATTGAAGGATGCTGCTCGACTTGAGGCAGCTGATCTAGACATTCGAGTCGAACGCGGCGTCAAGACTTCGTTTTTATTCCGACGCTTCAGTAAAGATTTAGACGATCGCGTAGCGGTGTATGTCTTAAAAGAAGACATGGATCAAGCCGAGAACATCCTTGCGTCTCGACCAAGACGATAAATTTAAATAAAAGGCAGTGAAGCGTTCGCTTCACTGCCTTTATTCATTCCTGTTGCTGCGCGAGATAAAACGCGACTTGTTTTCGTTCTTGCTCTTGAACAGGAGAGGATTTCTTTGAAACAATGAACGCTCGCACATCTTTGAATGTATGACCCGTCGGAAATTTAATTCGTTCCGTCCGCATCTGTGGTGCATTCGGAAAAAGTGTGATGCCATGAATCGGTATGACGATCCCTTGTTTTTTTAGCGTTTTTCGAACCATTTGGACAATTCGTTTCGATTGATTAATCGGATGGGGTGAAAACACCTTTTTCCCATGCATAGGATCGATGACATGACAGGATTCTTCCGTCATCCATTCTACGACTGCATCGTTTTGCAACACAAGAAACAACCCTTTTGGACCAATCAAAGCAAAGGGAATGATAATCGTTTCAGTTAGACGTATACGTTCAAATAACATCCAATCAAAACGACATACATGACGGATTTCATTGCAGAGCGCATCTGTTTCATGCGTCATCGTATTCACTTGCTTACTTGCAAAAAAGCGACGGCGTGGTGGTGCCGGAACAGAAGCAGTCATGACTTGTAACATGATTCATCATCCTTTGTAATATGTATTAGTAGTTATCTTAACACCGTTTTCGTATACATGACGATTCTTTCAAAAAGAAGGAAATCAAAAAAGACATTTCTGACGATTGGCAGAAATGTCTTTTTTCATTAGTCTTGATGAGGGCGACCGAAAACCGCCTTCTCAAGATTCGAAATACGACGTAACATATCATAATTGGATGAACTCGACACTTGTGGTTCAACGTGTTCAACACGACGCTCTTCCCGTTTTTCTGGTTGAGCAGGTGCTTGTTTCAACGCCTCATTCTCTTTCTTCAGACGCTCGATTTCACGTTCGAATCCTTCATAGTCTTTAATGATTTGATCCAAGTATCCATCGACATCCTCGATGACATAGCCACGGAGGCCGGTCTTGAATTCCTTTTTGTAAATATCGTCCGCTGTCAACAATGGCTTATACATCCTCTTCACTCCCACTGATCATTGTATTGTAATTCTTGTTCGAGCCAAGATAAATCATCTTGTGTAATCAAAAATAACTGATAATCGGATTGTTCCATTTCCATTCTAGCACGCTCTACTAAAAATTTCGCTGATCCTCCATGCTCTTCATCAAAAACCGACAACAATCCTTGGCTTTTTTGGATCATGAATTCAGTTTTATTGCGCAACTGCGATGGATCCGTATACGGTTTCTGACTGATTGCTTCGACAAAGTCAGCTTGTTCAAGAATCGAAAGATACTGTGCTTGGACTGGTTCTTTCCAGCGCGCTTCCTGTTCTAAAAACGGCAAGAGGATACCAAGATGAATATCTGGATACTCTTCTTTTAATTCAAGAACGACCTCGCATGCCCAGATTTCGCATCCAGGCGAGGCATTTGTAATGAACCACTCTGTTCCACGGTCTTCAATCAAGCGAATCATCCGCTCTCGGTATGCTGCCTTTAAGACCCGGATACCCGGGTGTTTTTGATCAAAGATGCCTAGTTCATTTGGTTTGTATCCTGTGATGGCGACTACTTTCACGAGTTACACTTCCTTTTTAACCGACGTTCTCGATGATCCAGTTCAGCTAATATTCGTTCTTTTTTAGTGATTAACCAATGATGCCGTTCGACGTGTTGTCGTGCTCGTTCCGTATAATCATAAGCAAGCACAGGATTTTTTGCAATGTGCTCTGCCCACTTCGCAAGTTCGAGATACCCCAAGTAACTATCGCTTTTTAAAAAGCAGTCTCTAGCTTGTTCATGGTTCTTCATTTTTTTATGCAAATACCCTTGGCGTAGCCATCCTTCTGCTGATAATTCTTTAACCTGCTGAAAATGAGCATGGGATCCTTCATGGATTCCAAGATCCGCTAACCAAATCGCGATGTTCTCTTGAATAGGAGAAGGTGCTTCCGCCCGATGCGTGACAAGACGGTTACACGCATCATACAGTCCAACGAGCGTTAAACAGTCATCTAGATGATGTTGTAAGACGCCCGTCATGATTTCCGGTTGCTGATGTTCAACATATTGGAAATAATGCATTGGTGCCAAAAAACCAGGTAGGTCACCTTCCCGCTCGAATCCAATCCGCTCTTCCATCGCTGTCAATCGATACGAGTCATACATTCCTTTAAAAATGCGCCGCGCAACATGGAGTAAATCAAGATGACCGACTTTCGGTAATCGTGGAACACGTTCCCGAACGAAAACGTGTCGTGTCTTGATTTGCGGCCAATCAAAGCTTTTTCCATTATAGGTCACGAATCGGACATCATCCCCGATATCATGCAGGAAGTGATGGTAAAAGGCAGCCTCAAAGTGCGGATGCGGTAAGAAATATTGTCGCATCAACAATCCTCCCTGCTCAAAGCGCGCAAACCCGAGTAAAAAAATCGTCGTTCCGGCTCCCCGCAATCCTGTCGTCTCCGTATCAAAGAAGATGACCTGCTCAAGTGGGACATCCAGCGCAAGTGGTGGATGAGGAAGCTGTAAAGACTCATACACTTCGGCAAAACTCCGGTCTCCATGCCGGTCCGTCAGAGCATAGCGTTTGTCGACCCTGACAATCCACTCTTGTTCGAATGTTAAGATATCCGCCCCACGATCAATCCAGGCTTGTTGCTCTTCAGTCCATCCGCTTGTTGGCTTTAGCGTTTCCACTTCGAGGACAGAAGGCTCTATATTCTCCGATGAGACGTCTGATGTAGATTTCAGCATTCGTCTAAGACGATTTTTCATGATAATTCCTTCTCCATTTCTGCTAACAACTGAATCGTTCGTTCTTTCTCGTCTGCTACGCCGACCATGCCGATACAAGCAGGACAACCGTCCTGGCAAGGACATGTGACAATCGAATCACGCGCTGCGCGTAGCATGACACCGCGTTGTTTGTAGATTGATTCCGCGAGACCAACGCCTCCAGGATAACGATCATATAGATAGACGGTCGGTTGCTGCGTGTGTGTCGCCTTGACTTGCGGCACGACGAAGACATCACTAGCGTCACACATCAAATAAAGCGGAGCAACACGTCGTAAACTATTCGCGACACCTTCCAACACTTGTTCAAGCTCCGTCGAGGAGCGTGCATGATCGGGTAAGGTGAACCAGACACCTGTCGTATGAATCTCTCGTTCTGGTAAGTGAATCGGACCAGACCCGATGTTCTCATGTGTTCCGAACTTGATCTTCTTGAACATCGTCGCCATCCCCCGAACACTGACATCTCCACGCGCAACACTGTATTCTCCCTCTGCATACTGTTCATCTTCTTCGAGAACGGAAAGGTCGACTGAAAAATTAGCATCTGTATAATAATCAACGTCTACTGCACGGACGAATGCTTTTTTCTCCTCAAAATCCAAGTACTCGACTTGGTATTGATCGGCCCCATGCAAATAAATGGCCTCGTCATGTAACAACGTCATTGCACTAAAGGTATCCATCTCGCCGATGACTCGATTCGGTACCTCGGTCTGATCGACGATGATGACATTCTCTTGATCACTGGACCGTAGCGATATCCCGTGTGCTGGAAACGCGTCATTCATCCAATAAAAACGATCGCCTCGCTCGTGCAGGACACGCTCTTCGACTAAGTACGCGAGGATGTCTTCCGTCTCAAGCGTTCCAAATGATTCGCCTTTCGTAAAAGGCAGTTCAAACGCCGCACATTTGACGTGATCGACGGCAATGATCAAATTATCTGGATCAAGTCGCGCTGCTTCCGGGGATTGATTCAAGAATAACTCTGGTCGTTCTGCAACATATTGATCGAGCATACCAGATGAGGCGACAAGAATGATTAGTGCATCATCTTGCCGACGCCCCGCTCGTCCTGCTTGTTGCCAAAGTGAAGCAATCGTACCCGGATAGCCGTTCATGATACACACTTGCAGTTGACCGATGTCGACACCGAGTTCAAGAGCATTTGTCGAGACGATACCTGTGATTTCTCCTTGGCGTAACCGTCGTTCGATATCGCGACGTTCACTTGGTAAATAACCACCTCGATACCCTTCGATGGATCGAGGACCAAGCTCGTGCGGATAGATACTTCTCAGATACGTCAGTAAGACTTCGACGCGGACGCGAGACCGTGCAAAGACGATTGTCTGAAACTTGTTCTTGATGAAGCGCATCGCTAATTGTTTTGTCTCAAGTGTCGCCGAGCGTCGAATACCGAGTTGTGCGTTGACGATCGGTGGTTGATAGACGAGAAAATGTTTACGTCCTGTCGGCGCACCATTCTCATCAATTAGTCCGACTGTTTTCTCCGTTAATCGTTCGGCTAGTTCCTTTGGATTTGCAATCGTTGCACTTGTCATGATGAAGACGGGATTACTGCCATAATACCGACAAATCCGTCGTAAGCGACGAATGACATTCGCGACATGACTGCCAAAGACACCGCGATACGTATGAAGCTCATCGATGACGATATATTTTAAATTCTCAAATAGTTCGATCCATTTTGTATGATGTGGTAAGATTCCGGAATGTAGCATATCTGGATTCGTAATGACGATGTTCCCGGCTTTTCGTACTTTTGTTCGAATCGTCGGTGACGTATCTCCGTCATATGTGAAACAACGGATTGGAGCCTCTAATTGATCGATCAGTTCGAGTAATTCACTATTTTGATCTTGTGCCAGCGCTTTTGTCGGGTACAGATACAACGCTCGTGCATTTGGATGTTCGAGCAAGTGTGATAAGACCGGTAAATTAAAACAATAGGTCTTTCCCGAGGCGGTTGGAGTGACGATGACCGTCGACTCGCCTGCTTGTACGCGTTCATACGCCAATCCTTGGTGACGGTATAACTGAGTGATGCCACGTGTCCGGAGGGCTTGGCGCAAGCGTTCCGGTAACTGTTCTGGAAAATCGACATAGCGTCCCGCTGTCGCTTCCATCGTTTTCATATACGTAATCCGCTCCATGAATGAACGGTCCTGTTTCAATTCTTCAAGAAATGCAACGAGCGTTTGTTTCGCTTGCATGCCTTCACTTCCTTCCACTTTTCATTATACAAAAAAAGAAGCAAGACCAAAGAACGATCTACTCGTCTTTGGTCTTGTCTTTCTTTACAAGTCGTGCTTATGGTGTTGTAGAATTCGTAGCGTCGTTTCCACGACCATTATTTCCATTATCATTCGAGTTGTTTCGTTCCGTTGAACCGTTCGAATTGTTTTGTGCATTCGCACCATCATTTGAATTCGGTGTATCTGTTGACGGTTCATCCGTCGTTGGTTCGTCTGTCGTTGGCTCGTCCGTTGACGGTTCGTCCGTCGTTGGCTCGTCCGTCGTTGGCTCGTCCGTCGTCGGCTCGTCCGTCGTTGGCTCGTCCGTCGTCGGCTCGTCCGTCGTTGGCTCGTCCGTTGACGGTTCGTCCGTCGTTGGCTCGTCCGTTGACGGTTCGTCCGTTGACGGTTCATCCGTCGTTGGCTCGTCCGTTGACGGTTTTTCTTCTTCAGGATCGGTGACCGTTACCGTCGTCGAGACTGGTCCCGATTTTTCTCCTGACGCTTTCGCTACGACTTGGAATATCGAGCGACCTGGCTTTAATCCACTGATACTGATTCGATTCGTCGTACTCGTTCCGACTGTCGATGATTTACCATCAGCATCTGTCATCTTTACTTCAAATGATACATTATCATACCCATTGGCACGAAGCGCAGCGTCATTGTAGTTCCAAGTCAGTTCACCGCTCTTTTTGTCTTCATCGTAAGATGCTTGTAATCCAGTCGGAGCGGGTACCGTCTTTTTTTCAACGACAGGTTCCTTCGTCCCTTTCACGTATAATTCGTTTCCGATACTGAGGACAGAACTTGGTTGTTCAAATGGCGCTGGCGTTCGATCGCGTGTTTTCGTGATGAAATCTTTCCAGATTTGCTGTGCCATCGTACTGTTATACGGACCACTGAGTCCGGATCCATTGTTGTTTCCTGATTTCGTTGTTCCTGTCCAGACACTGATCGAGACATCAGATGTATATCCTGCAAACCAGACATCTTTATAAGCATTGGTTGTCCCTGTCTTACCGGCTGCATCAAACGACAACCCAGCACTTGGGAACGTACCGCCTGGTTTTAAGACATCACGAAGCATATCCGTCAACATATAAGCTGTGTAGTCTTCCATCGCCTTTTTTGATTTGATTGGTGACTTGATTTTAGATCCGTCACTGTACTCAATCGATTTAATGACGTGCGGTTTGATATAATCGCCCCCATTACCCAGTGTTGCATAAGCTCCTGCCATCTGAGTCGTATTAAAACCATGCTTCATCCCACCAATTGCATAAGCTGGTGAAATCGACTCATCGTCTTTCATTTTCAAGCCAGACTTTTCAGCGAATGCTTCGACTGCATCCCCACCAATTTCTTGGAACGTTTGAATGGCAGGTGTGTTAGCCGAGATTTTCAACCAATGACGAATCGTATTCGTACCACGATATCCATCATAATAGTTTCCAATCTCTTTTCCGTTGACTTCTGTCGGCTTATCCGTCAATTGTTTCGCAGTCGACCATTTGTCATTTTCGATGGCCGGACCGTATGCGAAGAATGGTTTTGCGGATGATCCCGGTTGATGGGGTTCATTTGCATAGTTTCGTCGCGCTGTTCCTTTACCTGGATTTTTACCATCGACGACTGCAAGAACTTCTCCGGTTTGCGTATTAATTGCCGTAGCAGCCGTTTCAGCATATTCCGGTAATTGAACGATTTGATCTTTTTTGATCGCTTCGTTCATATAGTCATGCATCGGCTTATCAATCGACGTATAGATCTTTAACCCTTGACCATAGATATCTTTTCCTTCTAGACCAAAATCATCTTCTAACTCTTTTGATACCATGTCGAAGATGACACTATCATATGATTCATCCTTCGTTGACTTCGGCGCCGGATTGATTAATTTCGAAATTGGTTGTTTGACCGCTTTATCTCGTTGCGCTTTTGTAATGACGCCTGTCGTTTGCATCGCATTGAGGACTTGTGTCTGACGCCATTTCGTTAGCTTCGGATCTCCTTTGATTGGATCATAAGCTGTCGGACGTTGCGGTAATCCCGCGAGCATTGCAGCTTCCGCATAATTCAACTTATCAACTGATTTATTGAAATAGGCTTTTGAAGCGGTCTGGATGCCAAATGAGTTTTGACCATAGTAGTTTTTATTCAAGTACATCTCTAAAATCTGATCTTTCGTATAATCCTGCTCTAAGCGGATCGCAAGCCATTGCTCTTGGACTTTCCGTGTGATTGTTTTATCAAAGCTGAGGAATGATTGTTTGACGACCTGTTGCGTAATCGTCGAAGCGCCTTCAGAACCAAATCCATCAGTGACGTTCGCGATGATGGCACCTCCGAGACGGCGGAAATCAATCCCGTTATGCTGATAAAAACGACGGTCCTCGATCGAGATGAATGCGTCCTTGACGACTTCTGGTACTTCATCGATCGACACATATTCTCGGCTCGTTCCACCTTTTGTGATTTCCTCTTTATTACTTGCATAAATCTTTAACGGTAAAGCATCACGAAGCTCTGCTTCATCAAGCTCAGGTGCCGTAGCAATCGCATAAGCCGCAAATCCGCCTCCGATCAACATCATCAAGATGAATAATCCGGTAGCAATCAACAATAACTTTTTCCAGAGTGGACCTTTCCCACCGGATCCTCCACCTGATTTTTTCTTTTGGGGACGTTTCGTCCGTTTCATCTTTTTCTCAGATGACTTCGTCTCTTCACGACGTGCGACACGACTTCTTTCCATATGCTATCCTTCTCCTTCAATCAAAAAGTGTCTGAATTGAAATATAGTTCGTCCACTGCCTTTAAATAATCGATAGCAGGGTACGCGCCAGTCTCGACTTTGATACCGTCTTGTTCGATGATCGTCAGCGGAATGGATTTCCGTCCGCTTTCGAGTTGATCCCACCAGGGGAACACGTGCTCGACTGAAAGCACATATTGCACATTATACAGACTGAATCGAATGATGACAAAACAAATTCCTCCATGTTCGACACATTGACGCATGTGTGCGATTTGATGGGGGTGAAAATTTTTTATCGGGAAGGACGTTTTATTCGTCGTCTCCTTCGCTTCGAAATCAATGTATTTTCCACGGTACACGCCATTATAATCAGTCGTCGACGGTTGCTTGAAGTAGGCTTCCTTAACGACCGCTGCCGACCGTTTCGGATAATCCACTTGAACGATTTGTAACGGAGTGGGTTTCTTGTGAATGATTGCCCGATTATGAGTCAGATAAAACGTATTACTTTCATTCAATAATTTTTCGAGCGTCATCCCACGATTTGAAAAGGTTGAATCGGTTGATCGTGCCTTCTTGATTCGGGTTCCGTGCGACTCGAGTGGCTTTTGAAATTTTTTCCCATTCGGGTAATTCAAAACGATTCCCCTCCTATCGCGTTTATTGTACCATGATATGTGATTGTACCGTATCGGCCGAGAGGAGTAGTTAAAAACCAATGACAATTGAACCGTTATTACAAGAGATTGAACGTATATATCAAGAAGGACGTGCCGGAACCGAATATGACTTCAATCGAGACGTCGTACCGTTCGTCGAACGAGCAGATCAACTGATTGCGCAGTGGCAAATGAATGCCCAAGATAGTCCTTACTTACGTCCGAGCATGGTCGAAAGTGCTGTGGATCAACTGAAGCAGATTTCTGTCCAAGCCTTTCAGCCGAAGACGAGTCTGAAACGTTTCAATGAAACGATTAAATCCGTCCGCTATATCGATCGATTGATGAATGGCGAAGAATAATAATTAAAAACAGGAATTATCTTCCTTGAGTCGAACACCTAATCTATAAGGGAATGTTTCACCGGTTTCACTTGCCAGGCTATAGCTTTTCAGTCGCCTAGCGTGTAAAGTGGCATCAAGAGCATTTCTTTCTTAAGACTGTGTAATTATCGTGCAATTGGAGGAGATTCATTTGAACAAACGGGTACAATCGAACGTCAAAGGCGTTGATGTCAAAGGATTTCCTAAGAACTCAACCCCTGCCCCGAAGAAATACATCATGTTCGTTGACGAGACGGGAACACCTAAGGGGAATACACAATTCAATCTAACAGGTGTCTTGATGGAATATAAATATGCCATCGATTCGGATGAGACGGGCGAACCGAGTCCGCTTCGTCAACGTTTGATGGACTTCAAGGCAAAAGTCTTTGAAGATCCACATATTCCGCTTCATCTCAAAGAAATTTTAAAAGCCGAACATCCATATGGAAAAGAAGACGGGATCACGATCGATATGTTGCGTCACTTCTGGATTGCCTTACCGGAATTTTTAGTTGATATCGATTGTACGATCGTCAGTGTCGAAGTCGATAAACAGAAGCTGCAAGACTTCTTCTCGACACCGAAGGATCCGTATGTCGTTGCCTTCGCTCATCTGATGAAATCGTTCTATTCCTTCCTTGATGAGACAGAAGCGACGAGTGCACGTGTTGTGCTTGAAAGTCGTGATGATTATCAGAACTTGCTGATTCAAAAGGCATTCTTCGATATTTTCAATTCAGGAACGGTCCATCTCGACGTTGAAAAAAGCCGTCAAAAAATCAAGGGCTTCATCTTTGCTGAAAAAGACAGCGACCTCTACCAATCTGGTCTTGAGATTGCCGATTTGGTCTGCTTACCTTTGTCCCGCGTCCGTCGTGGTGTCATCGAGGTAAAACCACGGTTTGTCCATTATGGGGACGAAAACCGGATTTTTAAAGCCATCAAAGATAAAATTTACATTCGCCGCGATAGCCCGGACCAAGATTTCCGAAACTGGGGTTTCAAAAAAGTACCGATCACGAAAAAGCGTCGTGAATGGTCCGATACCCCTTGGAATGGTTGATGACTCAAAAAAAGTGGATCCGATAGGGATCCACTTTTTTTATGGTGTCGCTAATCCTTTTGTCCGCTTTTTCCCTTCTCGACACATGTCGAGTAACGGGCAAGCTTCACAGTTCGGACGTTGTGCCTTACAGTGATAACGTCCAAAGAAGATGAATTGATGATGGAGTTTTGACCAACGTTCTCGTTTGAAACGGCGCATGAGTGTCGCTTCAACCTGTGTGACATTATCCTTCCACCGACAGATTCCGAGACGTTTCGAGACGCGCTCGACATGTGTATCAACCGCAAATGCCGGGACATCGAAGGCGACAGACAAGACGACGTTCGCCGTTTTACGCCCGACACCAGGTAATGCTTCAAGTCCGGCTCGTTCCGTCGGGACTTCACCGTCGTGTTGCGCAAGAAGTTGTGCCGCCAGTGCCTTGATGTTTTTTGCTTTATTCCGGTATAATCCAAGTCGTTTGATCTTGTCCTCGATTTCCTCAACCGGTGCCGCAGCAAGTGAAGCAGGATCCGGATACGCAGCAAATAATCCAGGCGTCACCTGATTGACGAGTACGTCGGTCGCTTGCGCACTCAGTGCGACCGCGACGACCAGTTCAAACGGATTGCGGTGAATCAACTCGCAAAATGCATCCGGAAACATCTCTTCTAACGTCGCTTCAATCCGATTGATTTCTGCTTTCCGTAACATCTACTCAGCCTCCTCGCCCGGCAAGATCCTCAAGTGTCTTGATGCCTTCGCGTTCCCATGTTCGTAAAATTTGATTGATATAAGTCATCTTGCGAACGTTATGATAGACCGCTTCTCGAAGTGCGGCAAGTACCAGCTCTTCCGAAATGTTCTCGATCGTCAACCACTGAATGATTTGCTCCATCTGAAACGGTGACATCATCCCGAGTTCCCGCTCGAATTGTTGGAAGACGGATGGGTTGATTGTATCAAAGTTCGGTGCTTCCTGTTCCGGTGGTGCCATCAGTTTTTCGTAAAGCGGCACAAGCGAATAACGTTCTGATCCGTTGACGTTCTCCATCGCTAGTAATCCTTTTTGTAATAAACCGAGTGTCGTCTCGATTGTTTCCGTCTCGGATAGTCCAAGTCGATTACTTAACTCTTCCGGTGACGGCATCTCCATGCCCTCTGCCCGACAGGCAAACAGTTGACCAATTAACGTGAACTCGACAAAACTGATACCTAATCGTTTCGCCTCTGTGAACAATCGTTTTGGTAAGACGACCGTCCCTTCCTCGAATAATTGCACTAAATTATGATTCATCGTAATTCCTCGATTCTCTAGTCTAAACAAGAAATCGACCCGTCGAGACGATGGGTCGATGTTTTTCCTTACTGCTTATGGATAGAGGCGGTTCAGCAGACGTGGGAACGGAATCGTTTCCCGAACGTGCTCGACGCCTGTAATCCAAGCAACTGTCCGCTCCAAACCAAGACCGAAGCCACTGTGTGGAACAGAACCGTATTGACGTGTTTCAAGATACCATTTATAGGCACCCGTCTCATCAAGACCATGTTTCTTCATCTCAGCGAGAAGTTTGTCATGATCTTCTTCACGTTGTGAACCACCGACGATTTCCCCGTATCCTTCAGGGGCAATCAAATCATCACATAAAACGAAATCTGGGTTTTCCGGATCTTCTTTCATGTAGAACGGCTTAATTGCTTTTGGCCAATGCGTGATGAAGACAGGGCGCGCAAAGCTGTTTGCGATCGCTGTCTCATGTGGTGCACCAAAATCATCCCCGAATTCGATATCGTCGAATCCTTGCTCTTTGAGCATGTCGATTGCTTCTGTATACTTGACGCGTGGGAACGGTGCTTTAATGTTTTCAAGGACCGTCAAGTCACGTCCAAGCAACTCAAGCTCCGCACGGCAGTTCTTCAGTGCCGATTGCACGAGGTGCGAGACGTAATTTTCTTGGACTTCGAGGTTCATCTCGTGATCGTGGAATGCCATCTCCGGCTCCATCATCCAGAATTCGATCAAGTGACGACGTGTTTTTGATTTTTCAGCACGGAACGTCGGACCGAACGAGAAGACCTTTCCAAGTGCCATTGCTGCCGCTTCCATGTAGAGCTGACCAGATTGTGAAAGGTATGCATCTTCATCGAAATATTTCGTATGGAACAATTCTGTTGTTCCTTCTGGCGCACTACCTGTTAAGATTGGCGGATCCACTTTGATGAATCCTTCTTGGTTGAAAAATTCGTACGTCGCACGAATCAATTCATTCCGAACGACCATGACCGCATGCTGACGCTTTGAACGTAACCAGAGGTGACGGTTATCCATCAAGAAATCCGTTCCGTGTGCTTTTGGTGTAATCGGATAATCGATCGCTTCATGGATGACTTCGATTTTTGAAATTTCCATTTCATGACCGATCGCTGTCCGACCGCCATCTGATTTGATGACACCTGTTACCCAAAGTGACGATTCCTGTGTTAAGCCTTTTGCTTGTTTAAATAAGTCTTCGCCGACCGTTTCTTTAACGACGACACCCTGCATGAATCCAGAGCCATCCCGAAGTTGGAGGAAGGCGATTTTACCACTCGAGCGTTTGTTTGCTAACCAACACCCAATCGTCACTTCTTCTCCTACATATTTATTTACATCCCGAATCATTGTTTTCAACAGTCAACATCCTCTCTCTATTAAACGGCTGTATGGGCCGTGATGAATCCTTCAATCCGGTCGAGTGCCTCTAAGACACGTGCCGGATCCGTTGCATAAGATAGGCGGACATAGTCCGGTGCACCAAATCCTGAACCTGGAATCAAGGCAACCTTCGCTTCAGATAAAACAGCTGTACACCAGTCATCGACATTATCGAATCCACACATCTCAGCAGCGTGCTTTGCATGTGGGAACAAGTAAAATGCCCCTTCCGGCTTCAGACACGTCAATCCTTTAATCTCGATGAGTCGTGCGTAGATTTTTTCAAGTCGTTCTTCAAAGATGACACGCATCGCTTCGACCGGTGCATCACCCTCTGCATACGCAGCAACCGATGCTGCTTGCGCAATCGATGTCGGATTCGACGTTGAATGGCTCGCTAAGTTCGTCATCGCTGCGATGATATCTTTAGGTCCAATCGCATACCCGATCCGCCAGCCTGTCATCGCATGTGATTTTGAGACACCATTGATGATGACCGTCCGTTCGCGCATTTCTGGTAAGGACGCGATCGAGATATGTGTCACACCGTTATAGAGCAACTTTTCATAAATCTCGTCACTGATGACGAGTAAATCGTGCTTGATTGCAACATCTGCTACCATCTCAAGCTCTTCTTTCGAATAAACCATCCCCGTCGGATTCGATGGTGAATTCAAGACAAGTGCTTTCGTCTTCGGAGTGATATGTTGCTCGAGCAATTCCCGTGTCACTTTGAAGCGAGACGATTCGTCCGTCTCGAGAATGACAGGGACACCGTCACTGAGTTTAATTTGCTCTGGATAACTGACCCAGTATGGTGCTGGGACGATGACTTCATCGCCTGGGTCGAGAATTGCTTGGAACAATGTCGAGAGCGCATGCTTTGCGCCAGAAGCGACCATGACTTCTGAACGTTCATATGGCATCCATAAGTCACGGCGTGTTTTTTCAATGATCGCATCCTTCAAGGCAACCGTTCCGCCAGACGGCGTGTATTTCGTATCGCCTGCTTCTGCTGCCTCGAATGCTGCTTGAATGATGAATTCCGGTGTATTGAAGTCGGGCTCTCCCGCACCTAAACCGATGATGTCTTGACCTTCTTCACGTAGTGCCTTAGCTTTCGCAGTGATGGCTAGAGTCGTAGATGGTGTCAATTGTCGTACGCGTTTCGATAACATGTCGCCCACTCCCTTTACTTAATTCGTAATCTTTTGATAAAAGATCCTTCTTGATATGTGTAATACGAATAATCATAGCCTGTCTTCGTCTTTGAAACGATCTCGATGACAGCACGGTCCTCAAAACCGTATTTAGCAGACACGATATCTCCGAGTTCCGGATGATCCGCGATGACCGTTTTAATGGCAATACCATCAGCAACCGGTCGTGTCTCAATCGTTCCTTTTTCCGGAACAAACGCCCGTACCGCCTGTCCACTCTGCTTCATCGTAAAAACGACATATTGGCGTTTTCCGCTAAAGACAGATTCGAACCGGACGTCTGTCGGCTTTAGTTCTTTTTTCAGACGCGTCTCTGCTTGTTCCGCGACGCTCTGTTCTCGGTCTTTTGCCTCAGCGATCGTCACCTGATAAACAGCTGTTCCAAGAACAGCCAAGATGAGGAGTGCACTCAGTAGACCAAGCGTGACTTTCCACTTCATGTGCGATAGATGGTGAAAACCATCTGCTCCTTGTCTTTTTCATCGAGAGCAAGACCGAACATTAAATCTTCCGTTTTCAGCGTCCGGTTCAATAAGTCGACGATTTTATACGTATCGTCATGGCGGTTCACTTTGACGGTCGCAAGTGTTTCAATTTTTGAATCCATCTGTATGTCCTCCCTCATTTTTCTCTATCTATTATAATGCGATAGGGTTTATCTGAATAGACTCAATCGCCATCATTCAAGAACAATTCAAGTTCTGCGGTCAGTTCATCAAGCGGTTTTGATAAAACAGGCACTTTCGGCAGACTCGTAACGAATCGTTTTCCGTATCGCGTCGTCTCAATCCGGCGATCGAGCACGAAGACAACACCACGATCGTTCGTCGTCCGGATCAAGCGACCAAACCCTTGTTTAAAGCGAATGATTGCTTGCGGTAGGCTGTATTCGAAAAATGATGATTTTCCGAGTTTTTCGATCCGTTCCGAGCGTGCTTGGACAATTGGTTGATCTGGTGGCGCGAATGGTAGGCGGACGATGACGAGACAACTGAGATCATCTCCCGGGATATCGACCCCTTCCCAAAAACTAGCCGTCCCGAACAAGATACAGGCATCGAGTTGCTTGAACTGTTTCATCAGTCGTTGCCGTGAACCTTGCGTGACCCCTTGCGAGAGTAATGTAAACCGGTCTGGCAGCAACGGCTTCGTCGCCTCATGCGTCAGTCGTAGCAAGTCGTTCGAGGTAAATAAGACAAGCATCCGTCCCTCCGTCACCTCTGCGATTTGTAAGATTGCTTCCGCAATCGTCTCCGCGAATTCTGGCAATGGCACATCCTGTAAGAGTGGGAGATCCGTCGGAATCATCAGTCGCACATTATCGGCATATCCGAACGGCGACGGCACGACGAAACGACGAGTCTCAAAAGCATCGAGTCCTAATCGGTTCTCAATGAATTGGAATTTGTTCGAGACAGTCAACGTCGCAGACGTCAGGATACACGTGCGTTTTGAAAAGACATCGCGTCGTAATCGCTCTGAAATGTCAATTGGTTGTGTGTATACGCGTGTTAGCTTTCGGTTCTTAACGGACGTCTCGATCCAAGATACCGTCTCATCGTGCGGAGCAAGCATCGTCTCGAAGATCGCGAGCTCTGCTTCTTCGATTTGTGCCGTGATCGCTTTTAAATCCGCGACGAGCGAACGCTCCCGATAACTCATTTGCTCCCGATGTTCATGGAACAGTTTATGAATCGCACGAATTGCTTGACGCAAACGTCGCAACACCAATTCAACCCGCTTGGCACTCTCTTGGACGGCACGCATCGAACGATCGAGTCGCTTAAAGCGAATGCTGACCATTCCTTCCCGTCGTGCTTTGCGGGAAGCCAGTTCGAGCCCATATGCTTGAACGATCATCAGTAGGCCGTCTGCTTCTTCGAGCAACGTCGTCAGTGCTTCATCGACCGTCTCACTATGGGCTTCAACCATCTCGGCAATATCCCATTCTTCCGACAGATCAAGCAAACGGTGCAATAATTTTTTGTCAGATGAATACCCGAGTTGGCGGAACAGACGATCAAACGTATGACCATCAAAAACGAGACCAAAATGATGGCTCGCGACTTCTTCGATTTGGTGTGCCTCGTCGAGAATCAACGGGCTTCCTTTCGGTAAGACCCCTGCTTCGAACTGCAGATCACTAAACAACAACGCATGGTTAGTGACGATAATCGTCGCATCTTTCGCTTGGCGAATCGCATGCTGGAAGAAGTCCCGACTGTACCAGGGATCAAACCGTCCAAGCTGCGATTGACTATCGGATTGAATCAATTGCTTGATTCCGATATTGCCTTGCGCTGCACCACCCGGTAAGCTGACTTCCTCTAAATCTCCTGTTTCCGTCTCCGTCAACCATACGAGAAGAATCGCTTTTGCGAGCGTAAAATTATAGACATCCTCTTGATCATTCAAGAAAAATTCGAATTTCCGTAAATCGATATAGTTACTTCGTCCTTTAAGCAATGCAATCTGGACCGGCGTATCGAACAATTGACGCAATAGCGGTAAATCACGCGCAAACAGTTGCTCCTGTAATTGAATCGTGTGTGTACTGACGACAATCGGCACTTCGTGTTCGAGCGCGTAGTGCGCTGCAGGCACGAGATAACCGAGCGATTTCCCGGTCCCTGTTCCCGCTTCGACAAGTAACGGCGTTTCTTGATCGAGCGACTGATAGACATGACGCATCATCTCGAGCTGCCCACGTCGCTCTTCATATCCTTCGAATAGACGAGGGAACGTCACGGCATTCAATTCATCAACGAACGGTCCGAACGGTTCAAGAATGGGCGGATGTGACAAACGTTCTATTGTCTGACGCTTTTTCAAAGCGATTTTACGAAAACGATCGAATCGCTCATCCTCTTCGATGCCGACTAAACGAATCGCATGGTCGATTTCCTCTTCGATGGCACTAAATAGACGTGGTGATAACCGTCTGAGATGTTTTAATGTCTCGAGCGGCAACGTATGTAGTCGCTTGAGTAGTTCAAGTAACAATTCAGCCGTCGCCGAAGCATCACTTCCTGCCCGATGTGCTTCTTGATGAGCAAGATGCAATGATTCTGACAGATGCGACAACGCATGGCTTTCTGCTGTTGGAAGTAAGATTCGCGCAAGTTCTACCGTATCAATGACGGGACCTGTGTACGGCAAGTATCCTTCTTCTTCTAACGCATCGTTTAAGAAGTTTAAATCGAACTGCACATTATGTGCGACGAAGACGCCACCATCGAGCAATGATAAAACTCGTGGTGCGATGACATCGAACGTCTCGGCATCTTTGACATCTTTATCCGTGATGCCCGTCAACTGGGAAATGAATGGAGGAATCGGTTGGGTCGGACGGACGAATGCAGACAGTTGTTCTGTCAACTGTCCATCTTCAATGACCGCCATTCCGATCTCAATCATCTCATCGCCAGCCTTTATGGAATGACCTGTCGTTTCCAGGTCGACTACGACGTACTTTTTCTTCAACACTGATCCTCCACCTTTAATCCATCCTATCCATGATTGGATGGCATCTCATTCTTCATCTTAACAAAAAAGAGACCCGCTGACATAATCGGGTCTCTAAAATTTCATAAGATCGTGTGGGCGATTTCTTGAGACAACATTTGTTTGATGTCATTCTGCTCATTTAGAACAGCCACTTTTGGGACATGTGTCGCAATTTCTTCCGTCGACAATTGCGCATACGCCATGATAATGACCTCATCTCCGACTTGAAAATGGCGTGCTGCAGCACCGTTCAAACAGATGACACCTGAGCCGCGAGCCCCTTTAATCGCATACGTTTCAATCCGCGCACCGTTCTGATTGTTCGTCACTTGGACTTTTTCATTTTCAAGGATCCCGACAGCATCGAGTAAATCCTCATCAATCGTAATGGAACCAACGTAGTGTAAGTTTGCCTCGGTGACCCGGGCCTTGTGTAGTTTAGCGTGCATGAATGTGCGTAACATCGTCATACTCCTCTCGTATATAGTAAATTATCGATTAAGCGTGCCGATGCGAACTGCACGGCAACAGCTAAGAGAATCGTAGTCGTTTGTTCAGTGGCAGGTCGTAGTGATGGATAGTCGACAGCTTCGACGTAATCAATCGTCGTCCCCTCAAATTGAAGTGCTGCGCGCGTCTGTTCGAGAACCTTTTCAACAGGCACTCCTTGATCGAGTGCTTGTTTCGCTTGTTGCAACGCCTGTTGAATTCCCGGTGCTTGCGTGCGTTCCGTCTCCGAAAGATAGACATTTCGTGACGATTTCGCTAGACCATCCGCTTCGCGAATGATTGGGCAACGGACGATTTCAACCGGAACGAAGTAATCAGCGACGTACGCTTCAATCAAGGCGAGCTGTTGTGCATCCTTTAAGCCGAAATATGCACGGGTTGGACGGACGACGTTCAACAGCTTACTGACGACCGTCAAGACACCGTCAAAATGTCCTGGTCGCGATGCGCCGCATAAGACATCATCACCAGACCGTACTGTGACCCGTGCCATATCAAGCGGATACATCGTCTCGTTCGTCGGATAAAACAGATAATCGACACCTTCTGCCTCCGCGATCTTCTGATCGCGTTCCGCGTCTCGTGGATAACGATCCAAATCTTCGTTTGGTCCGAATTGTGTCGGGTTGACGAAAATACTTAAGACGACGACATCATTCTCTTGTCGTGCTTGTTTTAGCAATGAGGCATGCCCTTCGTGCAGGAATCCCATCGTCGGTACAAATCCGATTGAACCGGCTCCCGCTAGACGTTCTCGTAACGTCTGAATATCTTGAACAATCTTCATTCCTTGTTTCCTCCATAAAGCGCACCGATCAGTTCCTCGTCCATCTGGAACGAATGTGCAAGTTCAGGGAAGGCACCGGCTTTGACATCTTTGACGTAAGCAGCGATTGCTTCTGTTCCTGAAGTATTCCAGTCCGTATACGCTTTGACGAACTTCGGTAAACGTCCGACGCCATACGTCAAGATATCATGATAGACAAGTACTTGACCGGCGACATCTGCACCGGCTCCGATGCCGATGACGGGAATCGAGAGGAGCTCTTGAATTCGTTTCGCGAGCGGATGCGGCACACACTCAAGGACAAGCATTTTCGCTCCGGCACGCTCTGCTTCCAAACTATCTGCAATCAGTTGTTCGGCTGCTTCTAGTGATTTCCCTTGGACCTTGAATCCTTCAAGAACTCCAACGGATTGTGGTGTTAGTCCGAGATGTGCGACGCAAGGCATCCCAGCGTCCGTCAAACGACGAATCGTTTTTAAGATCTCCCCTGCCCCTTCTAGTTTCAAAGCATCCGCCTGTGATTCTTGGAAAATACGGGCCGCTGATTCAAGCGTGCGATCAAATGAACCATGATAGCTTGCGAACGGCATATCGACGATCATGAACGTCTGTGGTGCGCCGCGGCGAACAGCACGCGCATGGTGGACCATGTCGTCGACCGTGACGGCAATCGTTGAGTCATAGCCGAGAATGACGTTTCCGAGGGAGTCCCCGACGAGTAACATATCGACCCCTGCTGCCTCTGATAATTTTGCTGAAGGATAATCATATGCCGTCAACATGACGAGCTTCTCTCCAGCTTGTTGTTTTTTTAATAATGGACCCATTGTGTGCATCGTGTTCTCTCCTTACGTGTGTAGGGAGGACAAAAGGAAAACGCCTTCTTCTCCAAAATAAACGCATGCGGAAAAGAAGGCGGAATAATTGAATATCGTCCTTCTGTCCCTGTCCGTTAAGATCAAGGCAGTTGAAACAGCTAAAACTGGCACCTGTCAATTCGGTATGATTCCGACGAGCGGATACCATCCGTGGCTTTATTATACATGACGGGAAAAGCTCTCTGCAAACCGTCTGATTCAAATCTTCATTCTTTTTCCCAGTAAATCAGCTCTGCCGAATGGAAACGGGTCTCGCCTGCATTCGTCTCAATCCGGATCGTTCCCGTCTCGTCAATACCGAGCAATGTTCCGGAAGCGGTCGCTTGACGTGTCCGTAGCGTCACTTGTTCATGTAGGCGATCAGCGAGTGTTTCCCATTCGAATACGAAAGGTCCGAACCCTAGCTCGACCCACTGCGTATATAGTCGTTCAAATCGATTCAAAAAAGCTGCGACGACTTCCGCACGTCGGAAAGTTCTTCCTGATTCTCGGACAAGTGAGGTAGCACGATCTTTGATCCCTTCCGGAAACTGTTCATGATGCACGTTGATTCCGATGCCGATGATGACTGAACTGATCCGGTCTGCCTCGGTCTGCATCTCTGTTAAGATGCCAGCTACCTTGCGACCGTTGATCAAGATATCATTCGGCCATTTGATTGTAACCGGAACATCGAATGTCCGGAGAGACTGCGCAAGCGCAATACCTGCTACGAGCGTCAATTGTCCCGCTTGGTGCATCGGTACATCCGGGCGGACGAGCAAACTCATCGCGATCCCCTCATTCTTCGCCTCATGCCAAGTCCGTCCCAGTTGTCCGCGACCATTCGTCTGATGATCACATACGACAAGTGTTCCCTCCTGCGCCTGCTGTTGTGCTTGTTCATGTGCGATCCGTTGCGTCGTGTCCAGTTCTTCGAAATGAAGGATGTGTCGACCGAAACGCACTGTTGTTAATCCGTGCTCAATTGCAATCGGTGTCAACAAGTCACCTTCATCGACCAATTGATAGCCTTGTTTTTTATTGGAGATGATCTGGTATCCTTCTTCCTTTAAGGTTTGCATATGTTTCCAAATAGCGGTACGTGAAATATTTAGTGTCTCCGCTAATTCCTGTCCGGAATACCACGTCCGCTTGCGCAGTGCTATCAAGATTTGTTCTCGGACTGTGTGTGCCATCGCTCTACCTCCTTCATCAATACCGTTCGGTCGTTTGGACAAGACCGTATGACGACGCTGTACTCCAAGTGCAAGAGTGCTTCTTTAATCTGTTGCTTTCGAAGACCAAGACGAATCATGTCTTTTCCGTCAACAGCGAGCTCTTTGCGACCGCGAATCGGTAAATCCGATCGATCCGGATAATCCATTCCAGTCATCTCCCGCAGAATCGCCAGTTCTTCATCCGACAATTGATAACGATCCCAGTCCTGTAACGGTCGGTATAACAGAGGGACTAAACGCACAGCGAGCTGCATTTGATGTTTCGATCGTTTCCAGCGTGTCAATTGATCGCGCGTTAGACCGGCATCAAGTACGAGTGTCCAGACGGCATCCTTTGAAACACCCCGAAACGATTGCTTGGCGAGTCTCTCGACGATTTCTGAAGTCATGCCGGGTAGATAGCGTTCGATCCCTGTCCGGAGCATCGCCTGTAACGCCTGCTGTTTCCCTGGACCAAGTAAGAGTTTCTCAAACTCGGTCGCGATCCGCTCAATCGCAACGGCCTCTAGATGCGGAGCGAGTTCAAAGATTGCTTGCTCGGTCGTCTCCTCAAGCGAAAAATCAAGTTGACTCATAAAGCGGAACGCCCGCATCATACGGAGTGCATCTTCATTAAAACGTTCGACTGGTTCACCGACCGTGCGGATGATCCGCTCTTCGATGTCGCGCGCTCCGCCGAACAAATCCACACGTCCGGATGGTCTGAGTGCCATCGCGTTGATCGTAAAATCACGCCGGGTCAAATCCTCTTCCAAACTAACGCCAAGCGTCACCGCATCCGGTCGCCTACGATCGCTATAGGTTGCTTCCGAGCGGAACGTCGTGATTTCGTACGGTACGTGGTTGAGAACAACCGTTACGGTTCCATGCTCGAGCCCTGTCGGAATGACGACAGGGAATAAGTCGATGATCTGTTCCGGTAACATCGAACTCGCTAAATCATAGTCTCCTGGTGTCCGGTCGAGTAACATGTCGCGAACGGCACCACCAACGATATAAGCCTCACCACCCGCTTGTTCGATCGTCTGAATGATATGATGCGCGCCTTCAAGCAAGTTCATGACGCGCACACACCCGTTCATAGACTTGTTCATAACGACGGACGATCTCATTCGAATCAAAACGACGACGAGTATCGCGAATACCCTCTTCTGCCATCCGTTCTCGTAACAACGGATCATCCGCAAGTTCACCGATGCGCGCCGCAGCGACCTTAACGTCGTAAGTCGGAACGATATATCCTGTCACGCCGTCCTGAATGACTTCTGGTAATCCACCTGCTGTCGAGACGACACTTGGGACACCAATTGCCATCGCCTCGAGGACGACGAGTCCAAACGCTTCTTTTTCCGACAGCAACACATGAATGTCACTGATGGCGAGCAGCTGCGCGACATGTTCCTGTTTACCAGCGAAAATGACTTTGTCGTCAATGCCAAGTTCCTTCGCACGCCGTCTCGTTTGTCCCATCTCTGGACCATCTCCGACGAGCAACAGACGCATCTTCCGATCTTTTGCCGCGATTGCGAATGCCGCGACTGTATCGTCAATTCGTTTGACCGGTCGGAAGTTCGAGATATGGATGACGACGACTTCATCCGATTCGATACCGTAATGCCGCTTCAATCGTTCATCCCGCATCGGATAATAGACACTCTCATCAATCGAGTTCGCGATGACATCGATGTCGTAATGGGCGTTAAGTGTCGCATTCGTCTCAAGCGCAAGACTCTCAGAAACAGCCGTGACCGCATCCGATTGTTCGATACCATACCGAATGGCCGGTTGCATCTCTAAGTCCTGACCGATGACGGTGATGTCTGTTCCATGTAATGTCGTGACGACGGCGACGCCTTTTTTCTTCGCCATGTTTCGTCCGAGTTCTGCACAAACGGCATGCGGAACAGCGTAATGGGCGTGGATCACATCGAGATCGAATAAATCAATGATTTCTGCGACTTTTGACGCTAACGTAATGTCATAGGGTGGATATTTAAAAACAGAATACTGGTTGACCTCAACCAAATGGACCGTGATGTTTGGTCGATATTCCGTCAGCCGAAACGGCATGCTCGATGTAATAAAGTGAACGTCATGTCCACGATCTGCTAGCTTCATACCAAGTTCAGTCGCGACAACCCCACTACCGCCGACTGATGGATAACAGAGAATCCCAATTGCTTTTTTCATGATAAAACCACACTCTCTTTATGACTTCTATTCGTCTCTATTCTAAGCAATATCGATCAGAATGACCATACTGATCACTTTTCGACTGATTTTCGTAGGAAAAGCTAGTCTTTTTCCGACCGTGCCGTTACCCTAGAGAAAGAGTCTTGATTTGAAAGGAGCACACGGAAATGGCACCTCCATTCCAGTTTCCGATTCGGGTTCAGAACATTCTCTGGATTTTAGTCGGGTCATTCATCTTTGCTTTTGGTATTTATCATTTTAACGTCCAAAACGAATTGGCAGAGGGCGGTTTCACCGGAATCACGCTGATTCTAAAAGGACTGTTCGGGTTATCACCATCGATCACGAACTTAGTGCTGAACGTTCCTCTCTTTTTCGTCAGCTATAAGATTTTAGGGCGAACGACGTTCGTCTATACGTTGATTGGTACATTCAGTTTTTCCTTTTGGTACGGAGTGATTGCGAAGTATTCACCACTCGTGATTGATTTACGAGAAGACATGGTCCTTGCTGCCCTGTTTGCAGGTGTGTTCATCGGGGTGGGACTCGGAATCATCTTCAACAATGGCGGAACGACGGGTGGTGTCGATATCATCGCGCGTCTGACGAAACGCTACTTTGGTTGGTCGATCGGTCGAACGTTCTTAGTCTTTGACTTCTTCGTCATCGTTGCTTCTTTGACGTATCTCGATTATAAGCAGGCAATGTATACGTTACTTGCCGTCTACGTCGGTGCCCGTGTCATCGATTGGATGCAAGAAGGCACTTACGCTGGTAAAGCGGCGATGATCATCAGTGACCACCGCACGGAGATCGCGGACGGCATCCATGCGACGATGAACCGAGGTACGACCCGTCTGATTGCGAAGGGTGGATACTCGGGACGCGACCTCGAAGTATTATATGTCGTCGTCGCTCGAAACGAGATCAATCGCTTGAAGACACTCGTTAAAAGTGTCGATCAGCATGCCTTCATCACCTTGCATGATGTCTATGAGGTGACGGGGGAAGGTTTCACGTTCGATGAGAATCGGATTCCGATCAAAGAAACGTAAAAAACACGGATCGCTCGTTTGAGCGATCCGTGTTTTTCGTTTTAGTCATCACTTGACGGGTTGAAGACGATTAGTGCGAGACGAAGGAACTCGGCGACGGCAACGAGTGTTGCCGCGACGTATGTCCAAGCGGCTGCGTTCAAGACACGGCGTGAACCACGTTCTTCTTCCGCGTCGATGATTCCGTGATCTGTCAATTGCGCCATTGCTCGGTTCGAAGCATCGAACTCGACCGGTAACGTGACGAGTTGGAAGATGACCGCTCCAAGCATCAGGACGACACCTAGCATCGCAAGACCAGTGAACCCAGCGAATAGACCAATCAACAACAGAGGGAACGATAAGTTCGACGTGATTGAGGCGACAGGTGCAATGCGGTGCCGGACACGCATCATGTTATAATCCGTCGCATCTTGGATGACGTGACCAATTTCGTGTGCCGCAATCGAAACGGCTGAGACCGTCGAACCGTAATAGACGTCTTCTGAAAGCCGGACGACTTTATTTGTCGGATCATAATGATCGGACATCGTTCCACCAATCGGCTCGAGCCGGACGTTCGTAATCCCGTTCTGCTTCATGATGAAGTCAGCGACCTGTGCTCCTGTCACCCCACTCTGAATCGGAACATCTTGATATTTTTTATAGGTGCTCCGCACCCGCATCTGAGCCCAAATCGGGACGATCATGATGATCGCGAGATAAATCAAATAGTTTGCCACGAGACATCGTTCCTTTCTTTTTTGTTTATAGGTCTATTTTATGTTCAAGCGACCTTATTGTCAATTGAATCGCGTGCGACAAACAGATATCCCATCAAAAGACATAATCCAGTCAACCAGAAAGAACCGTATCCGATCCATTTGATGTGCTCTGCAAGCGCCGGGTACCGGGGCCATTGCCCAAGGACATAATCGACGACATCGTTATGAACGACCCAAATCGCAACGAGAACAAGTTCCTTGATGCGAAATGTCATCAAAGGACTGAATAACAACGCCTGAAACGCCATCGCTCCGTGCGACACCATCAGCATCAGTGCCATCGTTGTTAAGTAGGCGTTTGATGTGCCGAGTTCGTTCAACATCAAGGCATTCATGACGACCGCCCAGACACCATATTTGATCAATGTCACGAATGCGAGCGCTTCAAACAAGCGGGAACGTCGTCCGAAAATCCATAGAAAAACGATGATCGTAAAGAACAGCGATGCGGTTGGGCTATCCGGAATGAACGGATAGAAGTACCACTTCGATGTCGCGAGTTGTGGTTCATACCAGTAGTAGCCGTATAAGGTGCCTGCTAAGTTGATCAATCCGACGATCCAAAGCACGGCTTTATGACGGAGTAAAGTAAATATTCCTTGCAATCGTTTCACCTCATCATCGACAAAAGCCGGAGGATTGCTCCCCCGGCTTTTGGCTTATTTATTGTTTTCGCCGCCTTCACCGTATGAAGCGATGAATTTCGCAAGTTCTTTATGATCGGCATCTGAGCCTTTGAACTGACCAGCCGGCATCGAACCGACACCTTTGACTGCGATATCATAAATCTCTTTTTCAGTCTTTTTCGTTCCGACGAGCGCTGGAGCTGCTGCTCCACCTTCGAGGTTCTTACCATGACAGTTGACACATGACTGGTTCGAATAAATTTCATATCCTTTTGCCGATGTATCAATTTTTGGTCCTTCGTTCATCGTCAACTCACCTTGCTTGTGGATGGTATCCCAGTGTGTCGTTTGAACAGATTCCCATGTCAAGAAGACGATCGAGACGACTGCGAGGAGCATCATGCTGACGGCGACTGGCCGTTTCGCAGGACGGCGTTCAAGACCTTGGTCGAGCCATGGCGCGACGAGAAGTGCTGTGAACGCAAGACCTGGAAGGATGACTGTTCCCATCAAGATGTATGGACCTGCAGCGAATTGGTATTTCAAGAGCTGATAGAGGAATAGGAAGTACCAGTCCGGAAGTGGAATGTACGACGTATTCGTCGGATCGGCAATGTTTTGAAGTGGTGCTGCTTCTACGATTGTCAGAGTCATGAAGCCGATCAAGAAGACCGCTCCAACCATCCATTCGCGAAGTAAGAAGTTCGGCCAGAACGCTTCCGTTCGACCTGGATATTCCGAATAGTCTTTTGACTTGTTCGGCATCCGGTTATTGATCGACACCCGTGAATCGGTGACGAATTTCATTCCTTTACCACGATGCATCGTGTTCTCCCCCTTTTTTGTTGTCTAGATGATAGTCGGTTTAAAGTGGTCCAGAGATCCCTTGTTTACGGATCATCATGAAGTGGGCCCCGAGCAAGACGAACAATGCTGCAGGAAGGAAGAAGACGTGAATCGCAAAGAATCGAGCGATTGTACTTGCGCCGACGATTTCTCCACCCGCAAGGAGGGTCTTCGCGATACCACCGATGACCGGGATACTTTCAGCAATCTGAATCGTAACTTTTGTCGCGAACAACGCTTTCATGTCCCAAGGCAATAGGTATCCTGTCAGACCGAGAGCTAAGACGACGAAGAACAAGAGAACTCCGACGACCCAGTTCAATTCACGTGGTTTTTTGTATGAACCAGTGAAGAAGACACGTAATGTATGTAGGAACAACATTACGATAACGACAGACGCACCCCAGTGGTGCATACCACGAACGATTTGTCCGTGTGCGACTTCGTTTTGTAGATAGTAGACGGACGCGTGTGCGTTGATGATGTCCGGTACATAATACATCGTCAAGAACATCCCCGAAAGAATCTGGATGACGATCGTAAAGAACGTCAATCCGCCAAAACAATAAACGAAAGCTGAAAAGTTATGTGCCGGGTTGACGTGCTCCGGTACTTCATGATCGGCGATGTCTCGCCAGAGCGGCGTAATATCAACGCGCTCATCAATCCAATCATAGATTTTTTGCATCATCGCTTACGCACCTCTTTCGACTGGTTTACCAAGGTAGAGGTAACCATCTTTCTGTTGCATTTCATACTCATCGAGTGGTTTCGTTGGAGGCGTACCAGGTACGTTCGTGCCATCCTTCGTATACCGTCCGAAGTGACATGGGCAATAGAATTGCTCCGGGTGCGTTGGATCTGCGCCGAAGCTGACTTGGCAACCTAAGTGTTTACAAATCGGTGAAAGGGCCAAAATTTCTCCCTTATCATCTTTGAACACCCAAGCCGACAACGTTTCTTCGAACTCATACCACGCATCTTGCGTTTGTTTCTTGAAGTCGACCCGTTTTGGTTCTGTCGTGATATCCGACAACTTCATTACTTTTACTTTATCGCCTGCTCCTGATTTCTTCAGGACTGGATCAACTGCGAAGTTGACCATCGGCATGACCATTGTCGCAGCCATGAAACCGCCGACGCCTGTCAATGTATACGTCAAGAATTGACGACGTGTTACGTTAGACCCGTTTTGAGCCATCTCGATCCCCCCTTGTGATGTACGCTGTGCCCCAAGACGACAGTACTTCACACAAATTTCTCACATGGTAATAGTATCTTAATAAAATCATTGCGTCAACCGCTTCATAGCGCGGTCCAACGGTTTCCTAACTGTTCGAGAACTTGTCCAACAAAATTCCCGACCATCTGACCTTGTTGGTCACGACTCATCGTCTCAAGAGCTAGACGTGGCACGTAGATAATCTCTTCTGCGGCAGTCTCCTTCCACCTTAAATCAGCGGTGATGAAGGTGATGAAACGGAATTGCCCGGAAGCAGCCGCTTGACGCCATCCTTCCAACTGTTCGATCGACGGTACATCGATGTAGGTCATGGCAGGTAAGAGCAACGCCCGTCCAGATAGCTGGCGTTCGACTTCGGACGCCACCGTCAATGTCATGTCTGCGCATTCCGCATAAGCATGCATCGCCTCATCGAAACCGATCGGAAGCAAAGGCACGATTAGCGTGTCGATATACGCTTGCTCGCTTCGTGTCCGCTGTACGTCGGATGGTTTGAAACGCAAGTCATTTCCCCCTTTCTTTCTTACTTACAATTCGTCACATTTAATGTATCATATCCACATTTCCTCCTGCTCTCTTAATGTGAACGTTTTATGAAATTCCACCCTATTTTTCTTCATATTTTGCACAAATCTTCACATACGAAAAAGACTCTATCGCCTGTTATAAGCAATAGAGTTCTTTGATTAAGGGAGTTGATTTCGAACGAGACGTAACTGTTCGGAAAGGGAGTGGAATCGATGTTGATCGCGTGCATCAAGTGCTTCATCGATCAATCGGACCAACCGTTCTTCTTCTTGTCGATTGACCGTGACAGCGATGAAATGAGTCGCTTCATCTGCTAAACGCGGTTCAACAGCGACTTCCGGACGAAATGGATTTTCTTCCAGTAAAGACAAGTATTCATCGTCCATCATCATGCCTTGGAAGTTTAGCTCGATGTAGATATCTTCCGATGTCAAACGAATGTCATGATACGCTTTTTCTGGATCTAGCGTCGTGACGTCCCCTTTTTTAAAAAGAAACGGTTCCGCATCGAATCCATATGTCGTCATGATAATGGCTTTCGGAGCGAAAGTCGCATTTTGAACGAAGTGTACCTGCTCGAGTTTTGCCTCGTTACGCAACCAGTAATCGATGATCCATTTTGCTTCCCGTCGCTTTAACGTGTAATAGGTCAAGATGCGGCGTAAGAATCGCTGCTTTCTCTCTATCATCTCAATCCTACTCCCTTCTCCCGTGAAGTCATCCATCCATTCGTTCAACATAGTCGACGAGTTCGTTATCCTCTGGTGTCAACTGTGCAGCGCGTCGTAAGAGACGTTGTCCCTCTTCACGCCGTCCTTCCTCGACGAGTGCAAAACCATACTCTTTCAAGAAAAGCGCGTCTTCCGTGAATGCGCCTTCGACTATCGCATAGTTCTCCATCGCTTGCGTGTATTCCTCTAACGCATATAAAGCGCGCGCCCGGTACCATGTCAGAATCGGAGCCGTGACATGTTCTTCAATGGCTGAGATCGTCTCAATCATTGCTTCATGATCCTCGTCTTCTGCCAGTAACGAAAGCAAACGTTCCGCTGCGACGATTGATTCCGGGTTTAAAGCGAGTGCTTCACGTAACGCTTGAACACTTCCTGCGCGATCGCCGAGTTTGAGAAGGAATAAGGCTTCCATCGTCCGTAACTCGTCATTATAATCATCGCGCTCCATCCCTTGCTTGATGACGTTCAGTGCTTCTTTCGTCAGCCCAAGTTCGGCTTGGCTTTCTGCGTACGGTACATACGCTGATGTATAATCCGGATCCTGCGCAATCAATTGTTGGAATGTCTCGACTGCTTTTTGGTGTTGACCGACACGGTGAGCCGTCATCGCAAGACCAAACAGCGTATGCAAGTCGGAACGTTCTGCGACAGCACGTTCATACAGTGGAATCGCATCCTCAAATTGTCCTGTCATCGCGAGTGATTCCGCGTACAGGGCATCGAGCGGCAATTCAGCACGTAACTCTGGACGCTCTGCGATTTCAGCGAATAGTGGTACCGCTTGATCAAACGCACCGAGCGTCATGTAGAGCTCGGCTAATCCGTATGCCAGTAATGGTTCTTCAGGAGCGAGATTACGTGCTTCCTTCAGCTTCGCTAATGCCACTTCGTCAAGACCTTGTGACTGATAGAGGTCAGCGAGTAATACGAGAGAACGGGGACCATATTCCATGTCCGTTGTGTCGACCTGCTCAAGGACAGAAATCGCTTCCTCTTCCCGGTCCAAATCGATATAACATTCTGCCAGTAACAAGGCGACTCCGGCGTTACCTGCGTATTCGACGTAAAGCGGTGCCAATAGATTAACTGCTCGGTCTGATAATCCAAGTTCGATATAGAGATCGGCAACCGCGAGGCGATCCTCATCCGTCCCTGTCTTTTCGAGTTGTTCTAGTGTTGCTAAGGCTTCCGAGGTATGACCGTGTTCTAGTTCTTCGATGATGCCATTCAATACTTGTTCATTCAAGGCAAACGCCCCACTTTCTGTCATCCGCCTATTTCTTACTCAGATCGGTCGGATTGAAGTTTCTTTAAATCATCATAGAACGTTGGGTAGCTGACTTCAACTACTTCGCGTCCATGCACTATAATTTCCGGGTTGATTGTCGCCGCGATCGTCAACATCATCGCGAGTCGGTGATCACCTGCACTGTCGACTTCCGCTGCTTGCAAAGGTGTCGGTCCTTCGATAATCATACCGTCATCCGTCGCCTCGATATTCGCCCCGAGACGCCGTAACGCCGTCACTACCGTCTCGATCCGGTCCGTCTCCTTGACACGGAGCTCTTCCGCATCGCGAATGATCGTTCGTCCCTCTGCTTGCGTCGCAAGCAATGCAAGTAACGGGATCTCATCGATCAAGGAAGGGATTTGTTCACCTTCGACCGTGGTCGCTTGCAACGATGTCGTCTCGACGGTCACATCTGCCGTCTCCTCTCCACCATCTTCTGAGCGATGATCGATTTCGACACTTGCCCCCATCTGGCGCAACGTCTGTAAAAAACCGATCCGTGTCGGATTCATCAAGACGTGCGTCGTCGTGATCCGACTATCCTGCCCGATCGCTGCTGCCGTCCACCAAAACGCTGCTGACGATGGATCCCCCGGGATGTCGAGTGACGTCGCTTGTAAATGTACAGGACCTTGAACACGAATATGTCGACCATCTTCGTAGTCATCGATCGATACGTCAACGCCAAACTGCGGCAGCATCCGTTCCGTATGGTCCCGTGATAGAATCGGCTCGATGACCGTCGTCTCGCCCGTCGCATGTAAACCTGCGAGTAAGACGGCACTTTTCACTTGCGCGCTTGCGACCGGTAACGTATACGTCGTTCCGACAAGTGGCGTTCCCGTAATGTGAAGCGGCGCCGTCTCACCTGTTATGTTCGCTCCGAACAAGGCAAGTGGTTCCGTGATCCGTTTCATCGGACGTCTGCGCAAGGAAGCATCTCCATCGAGTACATACGTTGCTTGACCGCCTGCTAGAATCCCACTTAAAAGACGGATCGTCGTTCCCGAGTTTCCGCAATCGATCGTTGCTTCATGAAACGTTTCCGTACCGGTGATGCGAATTTCTCCTGCTGTTCGCTCGACGTGTGCCCCAAGCGCTCGCATCGCTTCTAATGAAGCGAGACAGTCCGCTCCTTCGAGTGCATTTCTGACATGTGTCGTTCCTTTAGCGATCCCACCGAACAGAAAAGCACGGTGTGTCATTGATTTATCGCCCGGTACTTGTACTGTTCCTCTTAATCCCATTCTAAACACCTCATTGTTTGATTGAACGCTTGTTGCAATCGTTCTTCACTGATTGCCTCTAAGTCAAAACGTCCTTCTTTCTCAAGGACGAATCGGATCGTAGTTTGGTGATTCTTTTTGTCGCGACGCATCAGTTCCAGATATGTCTCGAACGATTGTCGGTCCGGCAATCCGGTTCCGAGACGGTGGAGCAACCGTCCGAGTTGTTCCGCCTGTTCCTCATTTCCTTCCAAAAACTTGACGAAGACGAGTCCGATCCCTACTGCCTCGCCATGCGACAGACCCAGGCTCGCATATTCAACGGCATGCCCGAATGTATGCCCATAATTCAAGAAGGCACGCATCCCTTGCTCCGTCTCATCTTGTTCGACGATATCCCGTTTAACGTTAATCCCTCGTGCGAGCCAGTCTTCAAGATCAAGCCCTTTGATAGTATCCAACGAGACATCGAGTAAGGTATCTGCAAACGATGGTCGTGCGAGGAATCCATGTTTGACCAATTCAAAGAAGCCGCTCCGCCATTCCCGATCTGGTAATGTCTGAAGAAGCGTTAAATCATACACGACACCGCTCGGTTGATAAAATGCCCCGACCAAGTTTTTTCCAAGCGATAAATTCAAACCGACCTTTCCACCTACACTCGAATCATGTGCTAAGAGTGTCGTCGGAATTTGAATGAACGGGATGCCGCGCAAAAAAGTCGCTGCAACGAATCCCGCTAAATCACCTATCATGCCACCACCAAACGCAAGGATGATACTATGTCGTGTCATTCCATGACGTATTCCCTCTTCCAATAAAGAACCGTAGACCGCAAGTGATTTACTCTGCTCCCCAGTTGGCACAGTGCTGACATGAATGCTTGTTGATTGAGATATAGACCCTAATGCCTCTTGCAACGTGTGCAAGTGCAAGTCTCGAACCGTCTCATCCGTAATGATCCAGATGCGATCCGCCTCGTTCAGCGCCGAAAGATGCGATAAACGTGCTAATGCCCCATTTCCGACAAATACTGGATATGACGTTTTCAACCGGATATCAAGCTCGATCAAAACGTTCGAACCTCCTCTGTATAAGCGGCAACGGCAGCTTGAAGACGATCAATCGTTGATGTTCCGAACATTTCAAGGATAGCGACCGCAATCTCAAACGCAACGACGGCTTCTAAAACAACAGATGCGGCAGGAACGGCACAGGCATCACTTCGCTCGATTTGTGCCGTGAAGGCTTCCTTCGTCTCAATATCGACTGATTGCAGGGGACGATAGAGAGTCGGAATCGGCTTCATCGCGACCTGGACGCGAATCGGCATCCCTGTCGACATCCCTCCTTCGATTCCACCTAGATGATTCGTCCGTCGATGATATCCGGATGCATCATGGACGATCTCATCTTGGACGGTACTTCCTTTGCGACGACCGAGCTCGTACCCGTCACCAAAACCGACTGATTTCATCGCATTGACGCTGATGACAGCTTGCGCGATTCGACTGTCGAGCTTTAGATCGTTTTGGGTAAAGGATCCAATGCCTGGCATCATGCCCGTCACGACGACTTCGATCTCACCGCCGAGTGTATCGCCTTCTTTTTTGGCAGCATCAATTTCCTCCATCATTCGTTGTCCTGCAAGTTCGTCGGCACAGCGAACAGGTGAAGCATCAATGGTTTCCTGATATTCTACAGGATCTTTCCAAGGGGCATCAATCCCACCGATCGATCGTACATGCGAGAATACTTCAATTCCGAGTTCATTCAGTAATTGTTTAGCGAAGGCACCGACGGCAACACGTGCTGCTGTCTCACGCGCTGAAGAACGTTCCAGCACATCGCGTAAATCGCGATGACCGTACTTCAATCCTCCGACGAGATCCGCATGTCCGGGACGTGGACGCGTTAATGTCCGTGGGCGTTCCAACTCTTCTTCGAGCGGTTCCGCCTGCATGACTTGTGTCCAGTGCGTATGATCCTTATTCTCGATGAACAAACTGATCGGTGATCCCGTCGTGTATCCGTGGCGAATCCCACCACGTGCATCAATCTGATCTTGTTCGATTTGCATCCGTCGACCTCGTCCATATCCCCCTTGACGACGCGTCATTTCACGCTGAATGGCTTCGAAATCAATCGTGAGTCCTGCCGGCATCCCGTCAATGATGACGGTCAATCCTTTTCCGTGCGATTCTCCTGCTGTCATGTAACGCATTCGCTTCATCCCTTCCTGTTCAACCGATTTTTTCGTAAAAGAAGCTTTGTTTCATCTTTAATCCAAATCGTTCTGGTTGGAAAATTTGTTCCGTTCCTCCAACGAACAGAATACCGCCTGGTTTTAATGCCTCGACGAACGAACGATAGACATGTGCTTTCGCTTCTTCCGTAAAATAAATCAGTACATTACGGCAGATGATTAAATCAAAACCGGTATCGTACCGGTCGCCTAACAAATTATGTTTACTGAAACGAACAAGTCGTTTGATTTCTGGAACAACTTCGAATGTCTGCTCCTGCTCGATGAAATATTGCTTTTTCCGCGCTTCTACGACCTCATTCAATGCGGAAGCTCCGTATCGACCAAGCTTCGCTTTTTCAAGGACAAGCTCATCCAAATCCGTTGCTTGAATCGTAAAAGCCGACGAATCGAGTCGTTCACTTAAGATCATCGCTAGGGAATACGGTTCCTCTCCCGTCGAACAGGCAGCACTCCACGTTCGAATTCGTCCATGTGCACGTGATTCCAAGACCGGTAAGATGTCTTGCTCCAATTGTTGCCAACGTATCGGATTACGGAAGAATTCACTGACATTAATCGTCATCCGATCTAGAAATTCTTCGTATAACGAGGTACTTTTGTCCATTGCCTGCATATAGGACGCAAACGTACTGTACCCTTTTTTGTCACGTAACGCCGTCAACCGTCGTTTCATCTGTGCTTCTTTATACTGACCGAGATCAATCCCTGATTTGATCTTGAATCTTTGAATGAAAAGTTCATAATCTTCCAATTGGCACACCTCGCTCACTCTCGATATCAAATGGTCATTTCTTTGACCGGTTCAACTTATTTTCTATAGTAGCATAAAGCTATAGGCATTCCAAAAAGCAATTAACCAATCCGGTCAGTCCGTTTTACAAGAATACGACAAAAGGGATTCGATTGAATCGAATCCCTCCCCGCTTGTCCTACTATTCATGTATTAGACATTAACTGGCTGTCCTTGAAACCAAAGACCAAGCTCACGCTCCGCACTTTCGATACTGTCTGAACCATGAATGACGTTCTCACTCATCGTGTTCGCAAAATCACCACGGATCGTTCCAGGTGCTGCTTCAAGTGGTTTTGTTTTTCCGATCATCAAACGAGAAACGGCAACGACGTCTGCCCCTTCAACACGCAAAGCGACGACAGGACCTGACGTCAGGAAAGTGACCAACTCTCCAAAGAATGGTTTCTCCGCATGTTCCTCGTAGTGTGCTTTTGCGAGTTCTTCTGTAACGTTCATCATTTTCATTTCACGAATGATGAATCCTTTGCGTTCGATCCGTCCGATGATTTCCCCAATCAATCCACGTTCTACGCCATCCGGTTTGACCATTAAAAATGTCTGTTCCATCTCTAGTTCCCCCTATGAAATGCTTTTAGAAAAGCGCTTACATAGTCAGTTTACTGGCTTTTTAGAAGAACAGCAAGAAATTTTTGACAATCTTTATCCTTTTCGTTTACCAACGTAGCGCGCCACTTCTTCGAGCGATCGTTTAGCGGAAGATTTAGGTAAGGGTTCGAGCCGGTTGATGGCACGACGAATGTAAAGATCGACCGTTCGTTGTGTTCGTTCGAGGGCACCTGAAGTTTGAAGAAATGCTAGCAATGGTGCAACTTCTTCATGGGTAGGCATCGTCTCGATTTTCGAAAGACTTTCGTAAAAGGCAGCATCTTCCGCTCCATAAAAGACGGGTAACGTCTTATGTCCATGACGTAGATCCTCTGCCACTGGCTTACCAAGTTGCGTTCGATTCGCTGTGAAGTCAAGCAAATCATCAGCAATCTGAAAAGCGAGTCCGATATCTCGTCCAAACAGTCGTAACGCTTTCGTATCGGCCGCTGAACAATTCGCAACGATTGCACCTAGATGGCAACTTGCTTCAATGAGAATGGCTGTTTTTCGTTCAATTCGTTTGATATAACGTTTAATCGACTGTTCCCAATCATATTGATCATAGATCTGTTCAATCTCACCCTCGCAAATTTCACGCATCGTATGGACCATGACTTGGACCAGCTCTGGTTTTCCGACTTCTCCAATCAACCGAATCGCTTCCCCAAACAAATAATTGCCTGAATAAAGCGCCACTTCTTCATCGAAGTATTGCATAACGGTCGGTTTTCCTCGTCGTAGTTCAGCGTCATCAATGACATCATCGTGTACAAGCGATGCCATATGGACGAGCTCAAGACTTGCTGCTACACGGATCAGTTCATCTCGATCTGCCTCACCGAATTTAGAGGCTAACAATACGAACGCTGGTCGAATCCGTTTTCCACCAGCTTTCAACAGTTGTTTTCCTGCTGCATCAATCGTTGGTTCCTCCGAAGCGATATGACTGATCAGAAAACGATCGACTAAATTAACTTCCTTCGTGACATCACGGTAGATGGAATGCAGTGACATCTCACCACTTCTTCCCAAGGTGCATCGCAGCAGCCCCACCCGCGAATGCTTTGACTTCCACTTGCATGAAGCCTGCCTGTTCGAAGAGTTGTTTCAGTTCGACACGGTCGAGGAACACTTCCGTTGATTCTTGTAACCAGTTGTATTGATCATACGATTTAGCAAGCAAACGACCTACTTGTGGCATGATTTTTCCAAAGTATAGCGAATATGCTTCTCGGAAAATCGGTGCCGTCGGTTGACTCGTTTCCAGACAGACGACCGTTCCACCTGGTTTTAAGACGCGATGCATCTCTTTAATGACCTGAAGGTAATCAGGAACGTTCCGTAAACCGAAACCAATTGTCACGAAATCAAATGAGTTGTCACCAAACGGTAAATCCATCGCATTTCCGTGAATCAATTCGATGTTTTTCATATCGAGCGCTTCTACTTTCTCCACGCCGACTTTTAACATGTTCTCTGAAAAATCAAGTCCCTTGATGACACCAGTCGGACCGGCTGCTTTTGCCAGTTGAATCGTCCAGTCTGCCGTTCCACAACAAAGATCAAGACATTTAGCACCTGGGAAGACTTGCATCCGGCGCATCGTTTCGCGTCTCCACAATTTATGCAGTCGGAAGCTGATGACTGAATTCATTTGATCATAGTTCGTTGATATCGATTGGAACACTTCATACACTTTTTTTTCTTTATCTTTTGTCTGCACACTGCTCACCCTTTCCAAGATCTCATGCTACCGCCATCTGTTCGAGATGCGATAACAGTAATTTCTGTGCGACCAGATCTAGCTGCTCTGCCTGTTGTTGAATGATCTGCCGTCCTTGTCGTGTCAGCCATTCTCGTTTGGTGATTGCCGCGAGTCCTTGCATTAATCCGAACTCTGCTGTTAACCATAAGAGAACCCGTTCTTCCGTTGATTCATAGTTCATTTCGTGTAAGGCACACTTCGCTTCATTGACACGTTGAATGGTCCGTCCGAGTGAGACAAGAACCTCTTTCGGCAAACCCGCTAATTGTTCGAAGAAGTAGCTCGAGAAAAGATCTCCAGCTAATACAAGAAGCTGTCTTTCCTTCGAACCGCGTAATGTTTTACTGACGCGTTCATGCAGACGTAAAGCGACTTGTGCGAAATGAATCGCTTTGACGAGTGCTTCTGAATCTAGCTTGTCATGTTGAGCGACATCAATCAACCAACGGATCTGTTCACGATCGATGGAAGGGAAATCCACATGTCGAGCCAATCGTGTAGTTTGTTTAGTGGTGAGTGCAGTGATGATTTCATCCACGCGCAGCTCATGTTGTTCCATGCTTTTACCCCCCGATCTCCAGTGCCATCTCGTTGATGGACGTTCTTCTTTTTTAATATACCATAATCGGCGGGCTTTCACGCTTCTGAATGTCCACAAAAAAGCCGCCCGAGAAAATCTCGGGCGACTATGTAGCCGGATTACTTCACAGCATCTTTCAATGCTTTACCTGGTTTGAAGGCAGGTACTTTGCTTGCTGGAATCTCGATATCTTCTTTCGTACGTGGGTTGCGACCTTTACGGGCTGCACGCTCACGGACTTCGAAGTTACCAAATCCAATCAATTGGACTTTCTCTCCAGACTGAAGTGTCTCAGTGATCGATTCGAATGTTGATTCAACAACTTTCGTCACGTCTTTTTTTGTAAGACCTGATTTTTCGACGACTGCTTGAATGAGTTCAGTTTTGTTCATTACTTTCACCCCCTCCCAATCACTTCTTCGAGGGTAATCATACCCTATAAACGTTGCTATTACAACATTTTCGTGTAAATAACGTTCAATTTTCAGATTCTTCGCTCGATTTCTCTGAAAACACAGGTTCGCCTTTTTCGTTTATCGTGTAGCTTTGAGAATAGGCAGGAACAAAAGGTTGATCTTCATAAAGCAAATACCGAATATCCTGACCGACTTTCGGCTTTTTCTTCGCAGTTTGTACAGCTTTCTTCAACTCTGGCAAATAGTTGATGAAAAGACGACCTTGACCATCGACATAGATCGATAGCTTTTCATCTGAGTACGGACTTGGGACAGTCGGTTCTTTTTTGATGAATAACTTTTTATAGTCAAGGGTAAACTGATTTTTTCCGATGGAGCCTTTAAATGGGTACTTATCATTCTTCTTGCGATACGCATCAATTCGGACTTGAAGCTTCTGTAGTTCTTCCGCGACAAGCAAATCCATCAATTTGACAGTCGGCTTCGTCTCAACGTCGACCAACAAATAGATGAATGTTCCCCCGCCTTCGAAACTGTTCGTTGGTGGATCACTCATATAACGAGGTATCAGACGGCCCAGTTCGATTTGATAACGTTCCATGAGTGGCGTATCTGCCTCCATCGTTTTGATCGGCAAAACACCTGTGTCTTTCTGGTATGCATCGACGGCATCCTGAACGGTACGTAATTGTTGCGGATACGGCACGCGGTTCGACGGTTTCTGGCTGTCCGGAAAGAGACAACCTGATAATAACGTCACCGGAATGAGCATGAGTAGTACGAACCACTTTTTCATGCGCTCGGTCCCGCCATGACGATGAATACCATGATGATCGACGCAACGATGAAACAAACGAATGCCAAGGTTGACACGAGAATCTGCCAAATCCCTTTCAACTTCGTCCGACTGACCGTGACCAGCAAGACACTGATCGCAAAGAGTCCGATGCCAGCGAACGAAATCCACATTTTTAATAATCCTGGACTCAAGGTTTCCACCCCACTCCGTTAATCTTTCGTCGTGAAGAGATGCTCGATCTCATTTTTTTGTGGTCGTTGCATCAACTTTTTGACTTCTTCTTCCGGTGTATGACCGTCAAAGAGAACATGGTATAAAGCAGAAGTAATTGGGAGTTCACATTGTTTCGACTCTGCTAGATCATATGCAGCTTGTGTCGCACGAACACCTTCTACGACCATTCCCATGTTTTCAAGCACTGTCTCTAGTTTTTCTCCTCGACCGATGGCATTTCCCGCACGCCAATTTCGGCTATGGACAGAAGTACAAGTGACGATTAAGTCACCCATTCCTGTCAAGCCGGTGAACGTCATTGGGTTTGCCCCAAGCATCGTTCCAAGACGAGCCATCTCGACCATTCCACGCGTAATCAAGGCTGCCTTGGCATTGTCCCCGTAACCGAGACCATCTGTCATACCCGCAGCAAGTGCAATGATATTCTTCAGTGCTCCACCGAGTTCTGCCCCGATGATGTCCGCATTGAGGTAGACACGGAAGTTTTCATTCGTAAACAATTCCTGCACACGACCAGCCTCTTCTAAATCATCCGATGCAACGGTCACCGTCGTCGGTTTACGTAACGCAACCTCTTCAGCATGTGAAGGACCTGTCAAGACACAAACCGCTTTACGTTTCGCCGGGTCGACCTCTGCTTCGATCAACTCAGACAATCGAAGATGTGTCTTCGGTTCGATTCCTTTTGATGCATGAATCAGGACGACTGGTTCTGTCAATAGTTCATTTAATTGACGAGAAACCGCACGAATCGCAGATGACGGTGTCACGATCAAAATATGTGTTGCGCCTTCGACCGCCACTTTGAGATCCGTCGTCGCCTTCAATGATTGTGGCAACACGACGCCCGGCAAGAATTGCGCATTTTCATGATGCTCATTGATACGGTCGACATTTGTTTGTTCACGACCGTAAAGAATGACTTCCTGATCATTATCGGCTAAGACGAGCGAGAGCGCTGTTCCCCAGCTTCCTGCTCCGATGACAGCGATTTTGGTCATACTGAATCACCTCATTATTGTTTTTGACGAGCTAAAATCCGGATTGGTGTACCTGTGAAATCAAATGCCTCCCGAATCCGGTTCTCGAGATATCGTTTATAAGAGAAGTGAAGCAATTCTGGATCATTGACGAACAAGACGAACGTTGGCGGACGCGACGCGACCTGAGTCGCATAGTTAATCCGTAAACGAACTCCTTTATCTGTCGGCGCAGGGTTCATAGCGACAGCATCGACGATGACATCGTTCAAGACACTTGTCTGAATCCGTTGCGCATGACTGTGCGCTGCTTGCTGAATGACTGGTAATAACGTTTGTAAACGACGTTTTGTTTTTGCTGAGACGAAGACGATTGGTGCATAGTCAAGGAAACGGAATTCTTCCCGAATCTCTTCTTGCATCTTTTTCATCGTCTTATCATCTTTTTCAACAGCATCCCATTTATTGACGACAATGATGACCGCGCGACCTGCTTCATGGGCATATCCTGCTACTTTTTTATCTTGTTCGATGATACCTTCTTCACCATCAAGAACAACACAGACGACATCTGCTCGTTCGATTGCTTTTTGAGCACGCATGACACTAAAGCGTTCTGTCGATTCATAGACTTTCCCGCGTTTTCGCATCCCTGCCGTATCGATGATGACGTATTCTTGTTCATCCCGCGTAAATGGTGTATCGATTGCATCACGTGTTGTACCAGCGATATTCGAGACGATGACACGCTCTTCACCAAGAATCGAGTTCGTCATACTTGATTTCCCGACGTTTGGACGACCAATCAAGGCAAACTTAATCGTACTTTCGTCATATTCCAACTCTTCTTTATCTGGTGCTAATTCAAGGACACGGTCGAGTAAATCACCAAGTCCAAGACCATGTGTACCAGAAATCGGGAATAAGTCCCCGAATCCAAGAGAGTAGAATTCATACATTAAATCACGCATCTCAAAATTATCCACTTTATTGACAGCTACGACGACTGGTTTGTTCGAACGGAACAACATGTTCGCGACTTCCTCATCCGCTGCTGTGATTCCTTCGCGTCCGTTCACCATGAAAATGATGACGTCCGCTTCATCAATGGCGAGCTCCGCCTGATGACGCATCATTTGAAGTAGGGGCTCATCCCCAACTTCGATTCCACCTGTATCAATCAAATGAAAATGACGATTCAGCCATTCTCCAGTTCCGTAAATACGGTCGCGGGTAACGCCTGGCTTGTCTTCTACGATTGAAACCCGATCTCCAATCACCCGGTTAAAAATCGTCGACTTTCCGATATTTGGGCGACCTACGATCGCCACGACTGGAATTGCCATCCCAACACCTTCTTTCTCTTCTCTCGCTTCATAGCCGTTCTATTGTATCAAATCAAACTCTCATATACCATAACAAACCGCATATAAAAAGCGGACACGCTTGTGTCCGCTTTGTGTCATCCTTTATTCTTTCGTCTCTGAATCGTCTTCTGTCAAGTCAGCGACAGAAAATCCTTCTGATTGATTCGAGTAATCCGAATAGTCCTCAGAAGACCCTTCTTCCTCTTCGAGAACACGTGTCGAGAGCGAGATCTTGTGCTCATCAAGACGCACTTCGAGTACCTTCGCTTCAATTTCTTGTCCTTCTTCAAGTACTTCTGAAGGCGATCCGATATGACGGTTCGCGATTTGTGAAATATGCAAAAGCCCTTCTACCTGCGGTGCAAGCTCAATGAAGGCACCGAACTGGACAAGACGACGTACGCGTCCTTTGACAATATCCCCAGCTTCGATTTTCCCTTCCATCTGTTGCCATGGACCCGGTTGTGTTTCCTTGATCGACAACTTAACCTTTTCTGTATCACGGTCGACGCCAAGTACTTTGACTTCGACTTTCTGACCTTCCTTGACGATGTCCGAAGGACGTTCGACACGATGGTGTGCCATTTCCGAGATATGAACGAGACCATCGACGCCACCGATATCAACGAAAGCACCGAAATCTGTCAATCGTTGGACTGTTCCTTCTAGAACTTGCCCCACTTCTAGATTTTCGAGTGTCTCTTTTTTCTTCGCGTTCAATTCACCTTCAACGACGGCTTTGTGCGAGAGAATGACACGGTTCTTCTCTTGATCGAGTTCAACGACCTTGACGTCAATCGAACGACCGATGTAATCCGAGAAGTCCTCGACGTAATGCCGCTCGACAAGCGACGCTGGGATGAATCCACGGACACCGATATCAACGACGAGACCACCTTTAACGATGTCTTTCACGACAACTTCAAAGATCTCACCTGATTTATACTTCTCTTCAACTTGCTCCCACGCTTTAAGTGCATCAATTTCTCGTTTTGAGACGACGACCTCTTCATCCGTGATTTTCTTGACCTTCACTTGTAGTTCATCTCCGACGTTCAACACACCACGAATATCATCGAGATGAAGACTCGATACTTCGCTGATCGGTAAGATGGCTTCTGTTTTATATCCGATATCAATGAGTGCTTGCTTGTCTTCAATTTTCACGACCATTCCGGTAACTACCTGGTCCCGATGAATTTCAAAATCAGGCATATCTTTCATTTCTTCGACCATTCCAAAACAACCTCCTCACGATGAGTACAAGAAACGCCTGACACGTGTCAATGCGTTTATCCTGCTTCTAACTTCTTACAATTCTGACTATTTGTCAAGGTATTAAGCGTGATTGAAGTAGACGGATTTGATTTCGTCCATGATTCGATCAGAAATCGCTTTCGCAGCACCACGTTGATCACGTAAATCCGAAATATCGACCGGTTTTCCGATCGCGACGCGCATTCGTTTGAATGGGCGATACGATCCAATGATGGCAATCGGTAAAATCTGAGCATTCGATCGTAAGGCGAAGAACCCTACACCGGGTTGTGCTGATGTGAATTCTCCTGGAGCAGAACGCGTTCCTTCTGGGAAAATGCCAACAGTCTCATCCGTATTTAACAGCTCGATCGTCCGTTTCAAGGCTTGACGGTCCCCTTGACCACGACCGACAGGATAGGTTCCTGCCGCAATCATCAGCTGCTTTAAGGCAGGGACTTTAAACAACTCCTCCTTCGCCATATAACGAACCGAACGTTTCGGTGGAATCGCACTAACGAGGAAGACGGGATCCCAATTTGAACTGTGGTTGGCACAGATGAGTAAGGAACCGTCTTTCGGAATATTCTCTTGCCCCGTCACCTTCAATCGGAAGACTGTTTTGGCTATGACCCAGACGACAAACCGCGCAATCCGATAAACGGTATCTTGACGTTTCATTTTAGAACACCTTCCGCTAGTTCCATCAGGCGAACAACGACTTGATCAATCGTCATCTCTGTCGTATCTAGATATAATGCGTCGTCTGCTTGGCGTAGAGGAGAGACTTCACGTTCACTGTCCCGTTTGTCCCGCAGCGCGATTTCTTCTTGAAGAACTGTGATATCGCTATCCATCCCACGCGCGATGTTCTCCCGGTGCCTTCTAGCTGCACGCTCTTCCACAGTTGCCGTCAAGAAAACTTTTAATTCAGCATCAGGTAATACGACTGTACCGATGTCACGACCGTCCATGACGATGCCACCCTGATCTGCTAATTTTCGTTGCGCCGTGACGAGTGCTGCTCGAACTTCTTTTTGACGAGCGACGAACGATACGTTATTCGTGATTTCGATGGAACGGATCGCATCCGTCACTTCGCGATCACCAATAAAGACACGTTGCCCGTTTTCGCCTGGTGTTAAACGAATATCAAGCGATTTCATCAATTCGCCAAGCACTTCTCCGTTGTTCAGATCAAGCGATTGTTCGAGTGCTGCGAGCGTAACGGCACGATACATCGCCCCTGTATCGATATATACATAGTCAAGGCGTGCCGCCAGTTGTTTTGCGATCGTACTTTTCCCAGCACCTGCTGGTCCATCTAATGCAATTTGAATCTTCTTCATCATCCATCCAATCCTTCCATCTTCCCCATATTTGATGGGGATTCATTCTTCCGAACGTTATCATAGCAAAAAAATGCGGTCAGGTGAATGGATTCATGCCCCTTCTTGAACTTTTCATTTGCATTTGATAACAGTGACGCAATACTAGCTCACGACTTCTGTCAGGAATCATTGTAAATTGGAATGCGAGTTCATACCGTTCTTCCCGTCGATCGATACGGACGAGCTCAGCAATAACATCTAAAGTACTCGAAATACCGTCACCAGTAGGTAGAATGAATGTCATCTCCACCTCTTCCTCTTTTTGAATCGGTAACTGATCCGACAAAATCATCATGCCACCAGCCGATAAGTCAAGCGTCACCGTCGTAAACGGATCAAATTGCGTTTTATGCGGATGAACGGCGACATCGAGCATTTGTGGTACTCGAACGAATTGACGTCGTTGGATGCGCTCGATTTGATCATCACTCGGTCGCTTTAAGGCGTACCGCTGACCACGAAGTGGATCATTTTGTCGTTCCACGACGACCGTATCAAATCCAAATAATTTACCTTTTTCTTTAAAGAAGTAAAACGAAACTTCTTCGTGGTCTGACAAGATGAACGTTTTTAATGTCGCGACCTCACTTGGTGCCTCGATCCAAATCAATCGATTCGTTACGGCTGTTACTTTTGACCGTCCTTGTCGATCTTCACTATTCGAAAGCATTACTAAATCCCCGATTTCCATCATCCTACTTCGCTCCTACTTTCTATTCGATGCCATCTGAATGTTGTTTTTTTCGTTTGAATCGACGATTCAAACGGTTGGCACCTCGTACTTGAAATAATCCGATCGTCCATAAAATGATCATGAAGACGATTGGCAAAACAGATATACCACCATTTTCCAATATTAACAAATTAAATAAGATATGTGCAAATACCGGAATCGTTATCGATAAGGACAACCACCGATACGGGTGAGGCGAGAATTTCGCCATTCCCATGAAGAAACCCATGATGACAGCAAACAAAGCATGACCGGATACCGGTAGTAAAGCTCGGAATAGCATGTGTTCGACCGTTCCATTCACCATCAGATATAAGATGTTCTCAAGGGTAGCAAATCCAAGCGAGCACGCTACGGCATAGATGATCCCATCATAATAATCATTAAACCGTTGATGGATATACACGGTATAAAAGACGACGAACCATTTTGCAAACTCTTCTGTGACTGCTGTTCGAACCAATTGCACCTCTTCACGCCCACCAAACTCCGTTTGAACGATATAGTCGATGAACATCAAGGGAAAAACGAGTAAAATTCCAAAAATGAAGCTTCGAAGGATATATCCAACAGGCTCTGATTCATGTTCGTGACGTAGATAAAAATAAGTTAGGAGTGCGATGCCTGGGGCAACTCCGGAGAAAACGATTTGAATCACGCTTCCTCTCCCCCTTTCTTCCTCTCCATAAGAATAAAGGTTTCTTGGAAAAAAGAAAACGTCCTCGTTGTTTCGGGAGGGAAAAAGGTTACAATATGGAAGAACTAATTGAATATGCTATAGAAAGTAGGTGAAGGTCTTTTGTCTTTTGACACAGACCATTTAGAATGAAATCATTATTATTAATTCATACGGGTGGAACGATTGCGATGGCGCAAGATCACTCCGGTCACGTCTTACCGAATGACATCAATCCACTGGATGCTTCACTACCTCGAGCGACGGATATCGCAAACATCACAACGCGTCATTTTTCAAATTTACCTTCTCCACATATGACGCCCGACATCATGCTACGGTTGGCACACTTCATCGAAAGTGAACTTGCTAAAGAACACTACGATGGAGTCGTCATCACCCATGGGACGGATACGCTTGAAGAGACCGCTTATTTCTTACATTTGACAATTGGTGCACCTGTTCCGATTGTTTTGACTGGAGCCATGCGTTCATCCAACGAAGTCGGATCGGATGGCGAGTTTAATTTGATCACGGCACTCCGTGTCGCAGTCAGTGAAGCAGCGCGTGAAAAAGGTGTTCTCGTCGTCTTTAATGGTGAGATTCATTCGGCATTCAACGTCACGAAAACGCATACGTCATCCGTCGATACGTTTAAATCGGTTCACTTCGGAAATCTTGGCATGGTGACGAAAGATCACGTTTACCTATTCAACACGCCACTTCTGAAGCAAACACATATGGTAACCTCGCTCTCTAAACGTGTTGCTGTTTTGAAAGTATATGCCGGAATGGAACCAGATTTATTACTATCCGTGAAACAACTCGGTTACGATGGACTCGTACTTGAAGTTCTCGGTCAAGGAAACGTCCCTCCGAGTATCGTCGATGCCATTGCCGAATTGATCGCAGTCATGCCGATCGTCATCGTTAGTCGATGCTTCAATGGAATCGTGCAAGATGTTTATGGATATACAGGTGGCGGTCAACAGTTAAAAGAGATCGGTGTCATTTTCTCAAATGGACTGAACTCACAAAAAGCACGACTTAAATTAATGATTGAACTCGAAATCAATGCGACCCAATCAGAACTCGAAGAGTCATTCAGGGTCGAATAAATGAAAAAACCTCTTGACTCGGAACTCATCATTCCGAATCAAGAGGTTTTTTTAGACGTGAATTGATAGACCACGTAATCGTTCGACGAGATGATTCGCGATGTTCGCGCCATGAAAACGTCCGTTTTCAATGAATATCTTATTGGCATCGTATCCTGCTGCAACGACGCCGGCAATATAAATCCCAGGAACATTCGACTCCATCGTCTCTTCATCATGACTCGGAACACCTGTCTTGCGATCGATCGCGATACCAGCATCAGCGAACAAGCCGACGTCTGGTGTATAACCCGTCATCGCAAATACGAAATCTGCTCGGACAGTCCGCTTGTCTCCCTCCACTCGGTAAACGACTTCTTGGTCCGTGATTTCCTCGATCATCGCGTCAAACACCATCTTGACCTTTTCCGAACGAACGAGTGATTCGAAGTTCGGCAAGACCCATGGTTTGATCGATGAACTATACTCGGGTCCACGATAAAGTACAGTTACGCGTGCTCCTGCTTTTTCAAGCTCGATTGCTGCATCAACACTTGAATTCTTCCCACCGATGACGACGACATCCTGATCAAAGTATGGATGCCCTTCCGTAAAATAGTGCGATACGTGGGGTAACGTTTCTCCTGGGACGTCCATTCGGTTCGGTAACCCATAATAACCTGTCGCAAGCACAACAGATCGTGCTTCTCGCTGTTTCTTCACTCCAGAGCGTTCTGAATGGATGATGAAGCGATCCGCCTGACGTTCAATGTGCTCGACTGTCTCAAATGGACGAATCGTCAACTGCTTTCGTTTGACGACTTCTCGATAATAGACGAGTGCATCGAGACGACGTGGTTTTAATTCCTTATTGATGAACGGCACGCCACCGATTTCTAATTTTTCACTACTTGAAAAGAACGTTTGATGCGTCGGATAACGATAGATCGCTTCAACGATATTTCCTTTTTCGAGCACTTCGACGTCTAGTCCTCGATCTTGCATTTCGATCGCTGCCGATAAACCACATGGTCCTGCACCGATTACGATACAATCTAACATTCGAATATCTCCTCTTCCGGTTGCTTTTTTTATATCTTAGCAAATCTCATCAAGAGACGAAAGAAATTGCAATAGGAAAACACCCGCTCCTCATCTAGAGGAACGGGTGGTACGTATTTTTAACGTTTAATTAGACCCAACCACGGAAACGGGATGCTTCTGCCATTTTCCGCACACCTACCATATAAGCGGCGAGACGCATATCGACATTTCGCGTCTGTGCTGTCTGATAGACTTGGTTGAATGAGTTCACGAGGACCTTTTCGAGTTTCTCATGGACTTCCTCTTCCGTCCAGTAATACCCCTGATTATTCTGTACCCATTCGAAGTAAGAAACCGTTACGCCACCACTCGAAGCAAGAACATCCGGAACGATCAAAATGTCACGTTCTGCAAGAATTTTCGTCGCTTCGTTCGTCGTTGGACCGTTTGCTGCTTCTACGACGATCGCTGCGTGGATATCATGTGCATTGTCTTCTGTAATTTGATTCTCGATTGCCGCAGGAACAAGAATATCACATTCGAGTTCAAGCAATTCTTTATTCGAGATCGTATTTTTGAACAATGTCGTAACCGTTCCGAATGAGTCGCGACGGTCCAGTAGATATGGGATGTCGAGTCCGTTCGGATCATGAAGTGCACCGTAAGCATCACTGATGGCGATGACTTTTGCACCTAAGTCATACATGAACTTCGACAAGAAGCTACCTGCGTTCCCGAACCCTTGAACGACGACGCGTGCTCCTTCAAGTGTAATGCCTTTTTTTGCTGCCGCTTCTCGGATCATGATTGCGACACCTTTCGCCGTTGCTGTTTCACGACCGTGTGAGCCACCAAGAACGAGCGGTTTTCCTGTGATGAAACCAGGAGAGTTAAATTCATCGATCCGGCTGTACTCATCCATCATCCAAGCCATGATTTGTGAGTTCGTGAAGACGTCAGGTGCTGGAATATCCTTTGTCGGTCCAACGATCTGACTGATGGCACGGACATATCCACGGCTGAGACGTTCGATTTCGCGGAAGCTCATCTCACGTGGATCACAAATGATCCCGCCTTTCCCGCCGCCATATGGTAAATCAACGATACCTGCCTTCAGACTCATCCAGACGGATAATGCTTTGACTTCGACTTCCGTCACGTTTGGGTGGAAACGAATTCCCCCTTTTGTCGGTCCAACAGCATCGTTATGTTGCGCACGATATCCTGTGAAGATTTTCGTCGAACCATCATCCATTCGCACCGGAATCCGGACTGTCAACATCCGGAGTGGTTCTTTAAGTAATTCATACATTTCGTCTGGATACCCTAATTTCCCTAGTGCTTCCTTGACGATTTCTTGTGTTGCTTCCAGTACGTTCTTGCGATGATTCGCATGTTGTTGGTCAGTAATCATTCCAACGTTCCTCCCCATAAGTGGCATCCCCTATGCCGTTTCCTTGTTCGGATAAAGTATACTCTTTTCTCGAACGTAATGAAAGGGGTTACGCCCATATTTGTAAGCGCTTTCTCACTTCTTTTCCTAGGATATCAATGATTGGATTACTTGATTTGGGCGTGGCGTTCAATCGCTAATTCCATGAAATACTCGACCAATTCCGGATATTCGATACCAACTGCTCGTGCTCCGTCCGGGAATAAACTCGTTGATGTCATACCTGGCAATGTATTCGTCTCTAAAATAACTGGATTTCCGGACTCAGGAACAAGGAAATCTGACCGGGAATACCCAGCACAACCCAGTACTTGATGTGCTTTGACGGCCCACTCCTGAAGTATTGCTATCGTCGTCTCATCTAGTTCGGCAGGGCAGATATGCTCTGAACCTCCGATTGCATATTTCGATTCGTAATCATAAAAGGCATTCTTCGGAATGATCTCGATGACCGGTAATGCTTTTTCTGCACCTTTATGACCAACGACTGGAACCGTCACTTCGCGTCCTTTAATGAATTGTTCGACGAGAACCGCATCATCGGCTTCGAACGCTTTTGCAATCCCCTCACGTAACATCGTCTCGTCTTGTGCGATTGTCAATCCATTCGATGAACCTTCTTGTGCTGGTTTAACGACACAAGGGAATTGACCATTCCATTCTGCGATTTTCGCCTCGACATCATCTTCACGTTCTAATAATACATCACGTGCAATCGTGATACCCGCTTTATCAAAGTGAACTTTTGAACGTGCCTTATCCATCGCAAGTGCTGACGCTAACACACCTGAACCTGTGTATGGAATATTCGCAAGTTCAAGTAACGCCTGCACGCGTCCATCTTCACCAATTTTCCCATGAAGAGCGATGACAGCCACATCTACATCCAGCTGGAAGAGTTCATGTGCTCGATCAGGATGGAAATCAACAGCCGTGACTTCATGTCCTTTACTGTTTAACGCTTCCATGATTGATTTTCCACTGTTTAATGAAACCTCCCGTTCACCTGAAGTCCCACCATATAACACTGCCACTTTCATCCTACTTCACTCCTTCTTCTTACGTTCAATGATTATCATACCATCCTTCTGACCACGAAAAAATACAAAATGGTGCCACTTCTGGTAGAAGATAAAAAGGTGCGACATTGCCTGACGAGGCAATGTCGCACCTGATGTTCTAAATGTGGAATTGTTCCGCAATCGTGGCAATGGCTTGTTTCGATTGAATCGTTTTTCCGTACTCTGACATGACGAGCGGACTTTTCGGGCTCGGTTCCCCGTATTCTGACAAAATCGTCGTCACCGTACGCTCGAGCGCGTCATTCATTCGTTCCTGGAAATAGAGATAATAGCTGCCTTCGAAGAAATAAAGACTACCGCCTGTCTCCGTGTACGACATATGTCGTAATAACCCATGGCTCGCTTGAATGACATCTTCGAGCGAATTCAAGGCATACAAGACATGATGGACGATGTCGACCGTCATGCGAATTTCGACTTGATCAAATTCGTCATTCATCTCTTCCGGTAAATCACCTTCACGACGCACATCAACGAGCATGCCGTCATTCGGAAAGAATGTGACGAAAAATTCGAGTGTTCCTGCTGCCTGAAAACCAAAATTCGATTCAGCTTCCTCTAATAAATTGCGCAATAGAGCTTGTCCCTTCCCAACGGCCAACGTTTCTGGTCGGACATCGTGAAGTGATAACTCTTGCTTCGTAATGAAGACACGAAGGTGTCCTTGTTTCATTTGTTCAAACCTCATATAGACTCCTCCAGTCAAGACCGGAAACATAGGTGTCTCCGTTCGCTATGAACCATACTATACACCAGATACCGGAGTGAGTCGACTTAACCAACTTTTCCACGATTGATCGTCCGCACCAAGTAAGTGTGGTCCGTATCGTTCCGGAAGCTGATCGACTGCGTATCCTCCAAGTCCAATTTCAAGATTCGGAAAATCAGCCATCAAACAGTCTAATGCTTCATCAAGCAATGGTAAATGATCGGATAACGTGCACGATAAGATGACAGCTTTCGGTTGCAATTGATGTGTCACGGCTACTAAGTCCGGCACCGGAATACCAGAACCGAGGAAAATCACATCAAAACCCGATTGCCGCAAGTAGAGTGTGAAGAAGAGTAGTCCGAGCTCATGTTCTTCTTCTGGTGCACAGACACAAACGATTCGCGGCAAGAACGGATTGATCGGCATCTGTAGTGATAACGTCGAAAGACGGGCTCTTAAGAAAGCTGTTGCAAAATGTTCATGCGCAATTGTAATCTCTCCTGACTCCCATTTCAGTCCGATTTCATGTAAGAGTGGACCAACGATATCTTGAATGACTTTATCGAAACTAAACATCGAGAACGCTTTATTCATGATGTCATGCGCGTGTCGTTCTTCGAAGTTCGTCAATGCACGGAATAACTGATCTCGTAGTTCGACTCCGTAATCATGGGGCACTTCAGCTCGATTGACAGGCATCTCATATAATTGAATTGCCTTTGAAACCGACAATCCTTCTTTTTGTTTATCGACGATCCAACGCAATTTCGCAACGTCACTATCACTATAAATGCGATGCCCGGATTCACTTCGATCCGGATCAAGCACTTGATATCTCCGCTCCCAAGCACGAATGGTCGTCGGGTTGAGTCCCACCAACGCAGCGACTGCTTTGATATTGTATTTCCCACGATCCATGCATCGTGCCTCCTTCCCCTTCCTTTCTAGTATACGCTGAAAGGAAAAAAATCTCCGTTCACAATGTGCCTTTACATCATGAAACCGATGGAGACGAAGGCGATGATGATCGTGATCATGAGTACCGTTAGCGTGATTGCTAGCGGATTTTTTCGAAATGGCTGCTTCAGTCGTTCATTTCGAACGTGTTCGATTCGCGAGGAACGTGGTGGTAAGAGTTGCTCCTCTTCGTTCTGATGTAACCGCCGTTGATCTTGTTTACTCAATGTTCATCACCTTTTCTTGAAAAAAATAAGGATATTTTCTAGTTTACACCGAATCTAGTGATGAAAAAAAGACTTGTTCTAAACGCTTTTTCCAATTTACCGTTTGAAGCACCTTACTCTTCACGGGATCCTGCCATTCGATCGTACCGCATATATCACAACAACGTGGCTGAACGATTGCCGGTTCATCAAAATGATGCAATAACATCGTACGGCGACATTCATTCCGGTGAATATAGTCCATCATCCGGCTGACTTCTCGTCCTTTGAGCTGTTTTCGTTCCACCTGCCATTGCATGATACGTTCCTTCGACCAGCCATTCTCAAGTTGCGATTTCAGTAACCGATATGCTGGATCTTCCGGATTGAGGTGTAGACGAGTCTCGATTTTCGCGTAGGACTCCCCTCTTCTCACCCCTTGTTGTAACTGATCAATCCAAAGGACAGGCGCATATTGTGTCTCAATCAGAAAGGTTTGTAATTGTTCATCCTGAGGAGCATAAAGCAAGATCGCCGTCGCCTCTTTTCCGTCCCGACCGGCACGTCCGATTTCCTGCATATAAGCTTCAAGCGTCGCCGGCATCGTGTGATGGATAACTGTACGAACGTTTCCTTTATCAACACCCATTCCAAATGCGCTCGTACAAACGAGACAGTCCATTTCATCATGAAGAAACTGTTGTTGAACAAGCTGACGGTCTTCCATCGTTAATCCGGCATGATAGTAGGTTGCCCCTTCAATGATTCCTGCAATCCGTTCCGCTTCTTTACGCGTTGTCGTATAGATGACACATGGACGAACGATACGTGTCATCCAACGGTCGAGTGCTGCGTCTTTTTCTTCTCGATCGACGCGATCCACGGTGTATTGGATTTCCGGTCGATTGACGGAACGACGGATGACATGCGGTTCTCGCATCTGCAATTGTATTCGGATATCTCGTTCAACAGCTTGAGTCGCTGTTGCGGTTAAGGCGAGGCACTGCGGAAAACCTAGTTCCCGGCGAATTTGCCCAAGTCTTGCATACTCAGGTCGAAACTCGTGTCCCCACTGCGAGATACAGTGGGCTTCATCGACGACGAATAGCGCGATGTCGACCTGTTTCAGACGAGCCCGTATTTGTGGTAACGCGAGTTGTTCCGGTGATAAGTAGAGATACCGTAGATGTTCGAGTACGGATAAGATTTGCTCTTTTTCTTCTCGCGTCTCAACAGATGTTAATTTTGCGACAGAACGTTCTCCCCGACGTTTGATTTGCATGACTTGATCCTCAATCAAAGAGAGCAGCGGAGACAAAATCAATGTCAGTCCCTCTCCTTTTACATACGAAGGAAACTGATAACAAACAGACTTTCCTCCACCTGTCGGTAAAATTGCTAACGTATCTGTTCCATTCAGGATGGATTCGATGATTTGGCGTTGTCCAGGTCGAAACGCTTCATAACCGAAATGTCGATGCAATAACGCTTCCATTAACTTCCCTCCCATTTACTACGAGCTAAGACCAATCGAATTTGAAAATAGGATACGTCTGATTGCATCGCGCTTTTGATTCGCTTGAGCGCATAAGTTTTGAGTTGTTGTGCGATATGTCGAATTTCTTCTTGTTGAGCCGTATCAACGAAAAGATCTAACGGAAAAGTGGGTGCATACATTGCAATTTCAACAAGATGATCTTCCATCGTGCTATTTTTTAGACGTCTTCTGACCGCAACATCTTCAACAGTGAGTCCTTGTTGCAATAATTCCCAAGTCGTTTGAGCAGACTGCGTCATCTTCGGAGTGTGGAGACCGGCTCCGATTTGTTGAATGAGCGGTGTACTTTTTAAGTCATTGATGCATCTTCGCCAAGCTATGATAAATTCGAACTGGACCGTCTCGACATCTACCTTCATCATTCGTGCCAATTGAGGATATGACCATCCCGTTTGCACACCTGATAATCGATGACTGATCAATGTCGCATCTCGTTCCGGTAAGCGCTCAAGGAGGAGCGTCAATTCTTGATACATCTGCGCTAACCAATCTGCTCGATTCGAGATGGTCGGAAGAACACTCTTGACCCACTCCCGAACGATCGTCTCTTGTTGCACGGGAATGAATGGTTGTTGCGCTTCTAGACAAATTACCGTTTGAACGAGAAGACTGAGCCGTTTCCACATCATTTCAGCATATCCCCGAAGTTCACCACCAAGTTGATCAATGATTACTCCATCCGTTTGTCCTACTAGTCGAGCGCCTTCGCTCGTCAGTCGAAGTGTCTCTTGCCGTTCGATCCACTTTTTCTGAGCGAGTTCCGTTAAAACCGACTCGAATCGCTGTTTACTGACTAATACGGTACCGAACGTCGACTCTAAATCATAAAAATGAGCATCTTGAAGAGAAGTTGCTGACTTCTTCCCTTGAAAAACATGATAAAGACTCCGGTCCGAACGTTCGTCTCGAAGACGCTGAATCGATTCTAGAAAAATGCGCTCTAGTAATGAAATTTCCATCTGCCACGCTCCTTTCTGATATATAGTGTTTATCGATTTGAAGATGATACCTCATCCATTTTCTTTTCGTTACGTTTTAGACATACTGTTTGCGGGCATGTGATGATATATACATTTTCTGTTATCACTTACGCTTCGTCATTGAAATGCAACGATGAGTCCGATACAATGACATATAGATGAGAACAGCGTGTTTCAATAATGTTTTCGTATAGAGAGGAGACCGTTCAATGGCTAAATTTACGATTGTCGACAAAGATACTTGCATCGCTTGTGGTGCTTGTGGAGCAGCGGCACCAGATATCTATGATTATGATGATGAGGGTTTGGCATATGTCATTCTTGATGATAACAATGGTACTGCCGAAATTCCAGAAGCATTATTCGACGATATGATTGATGCATTTGAAGGATGCCCGACGGATTCAATCAAAGTAGCAGATGAATCGTTCGAAGGCGATGCGTTAAAATTCGAATAAGTGAATAAAAAAAGATGTTTCCTTGCGAAACATCTTTTTTTGTTGGTCTTTTATTCACGCGATATATCTATCAATCATTAAAAAAACCGGGTGTCGCCATTTGGCAACATCCGGTTTCTAAGTGGTAAAAAATTTAGCGTTTTCCTTTGATATATGGTACACCAACAGCTTTTGGTGCATCCGCCCGACCAACGACACCAGCGAGTGCTAGGATCGTCAAGAGATACGGTGCAATCAATAGATACACTTGCGGAATTTGATCGAGTAACGGCAATTGCTGACCGATGATTGAAATCGCTTGAGCGAATCCGAAGAATAGTGCAGCACCCATAGCCCCGAGTGGATTCCATTTTCCGAAGATCATCGCCGCAATCGCGAGGAACCCTTGACCGAGGATCGTCGTGACACTGAAGTTCAGTGAGATCGATGTCGCATAAACAGCACCAGCAAGACCACCGAAACCACCAGAGATCATGACACCGATGAAACGCATCTTCGTGACGTTGATTCCCATTGTATCTGCCGCCATCGGATGTTCCCCGACAGAACGTAAACGAAGACCAAATGGCGTCTTGAAAATGATGTACCACGCGACGAAGGCAAGGATGATCGCGATATACGATGTGTAGTAGACGTTCGCGAAGAACATCTTCAGCACAGGAATATCAGACAAGAATGGCACGTTCTCTTTTGAGATTCGGTTTGGAATCGAATCCGTTTGTCCTTTTCCGTAAAGCGCCCGGACGAGGAAGATGGCAAGACCGACTGCAAGCAAGTTGATCGCAACTCCAAGAACCGTTTGATCAGCCCGGAAAAGGATTGCCGGAATCGCAAGGAAGAGCGAGAAAACTGCTCCGACGACAATCGCAATGAGCATCGCAAGCCAAGGACTCGCAGCACCCAAGCCCATTTTTGATAGCGTCAATGCCGTGACGACACCCGTGAAGGCACCCATGACCATTAAACCTTCTAACGCGATGTTAACGACGCCAGAACGCTCACTGAAAATGCCGCCAAGTGCTGCAATGATCAACGGAGCCGAATAGGCAAGTGCGATTGGCACGATGATATAAAGTACTTCAAGAAAGCCCATTACTGACCGGCTCCTTTCGCTTTTTTAGATTCTTTCTTAACTGCGAACTTCTCGATGACGAGACGAATCGCGTATCCAGAAGCCACGAAGATGATGATGAACGCAATGATAATTTTGATCAGTTCCGGTGGAATACCAATCTGTTGCATCGACAGACCACCGATATTGAGTCCTGCAAATAGTAATGCAGCGAGCACGACGCCGATCGGATTATTCGCACCTAACAAGGCAACCGCGATCCCGTCGAATCCAACACCAGTGAAGGACGCATTCAGCGTCATGTTTTGGAACGTCCCAAGACCTTCCATCGCCCCAGCAAGACCAGCGAACACACCTGAGATGACGAACGATAAGATGATATTGCGGTTAACGCCCATCCCTGCATATTCAGCAGCATTCTTATTGAATCCAACAGCTCGAAGTTCATAACCGAGTGTTGTTTTCCAAAGAATAAACCAGAAGACGAGTGCAGCGATGATTGCGATGAAAATTCCGTTATGAAGACGTGAGAAATCCGTGATTTCTTGTAAGAACGGTGACGCAAGTGATGCTGATTCCTTGATTGTCTCCGTCCGCTCATTCGTAATGCCGATGACGTGACGTAAAATATCGTTCGTGACGTATAACGCGATATAGTTCATCATGATCGACGTGATGACTTCATGTACGTGGAATTTCGCTTTTAAGATACCAGGAATCGATGCCCAAAGCGCACCTGCTAAACCTGCTCCAATCAAAGCGAGTGGTAAATGAACAACTGTCGGCAAATCAAACTTGATTCCAATCCAGACTGCAACCATCCAGCCGACGAGCACTTGACCTTCGACACCGATGTTAAAAAGTCCTGTCCGAAAAGCAAACGCGACAGCAAGACCCGCGAAGATCAATGGAGCCGCCGCACGCAATGTTTCACCGATGCTGTACGGTTCGCCAAAAATACCATAGAATAATTGATCAAACCCAGCAATCGGATCATACCCACCAATGAGCATGACGATTGCCCCGACGACCATCCCAAGCACGATGGAAAGAATCGGAATGAGGATGCCGTAAAAACGCTCTAACTTCATGAATGACCTACCTCCTCTTTCTTACCGCCGGCCATCAGGAAGCCAAGCTCAATTTCGTTCGTTTCTTTCGGATCCAAGAAGGCCACTGTTTTTCCTTCATATAACACGGCAATCCGGTCAGAGACTTGCAGAATTTCTTCGAGTTCGAATGAAATCAACAAGACAGCACGACCTTTTTCGCGCTCAAGAACCAATTGTTCATGAATGAACTCGATTGCCCCAACATCAAGACCACGAGTCGGCTGAGCCGCAATCAGCAAATCTGGTGAACGATCGACTTCACGCGCGATGATCGCCTTCTGTTGGTTACCACCAGACAAGGCACGAGCGAACGTCTCTGGACTTGGAGTTCGGACGTCGAACTTCTCGATGAGCGTTTTGGCTTTTTCCATGACTTGTTTATAGTTCATGATGCCTGCTTTTGAGTACGGTTGTTTGTAGTACGTTTGTAAGACCATGTTATGTCCAATCGAATAATCAAGGACAAGTCCATGTTTATGTCGGTCTTGCGGGATATGACCGACACCTGATTCCGTTACTTTCCGTGGCTTCAGGTTTTTAATCGATTTGTTGTTGAGGAAGATTTCGCCACTGTCTGCTTTACGAAGACCTGTAATGGCTTCAATCAATTCCGTTTGTCCGTTTCCGTCGATTCCGGCAATTCCAACGATTTCTCCGGCACGAATGTCGAGATTCAATCCATCGACTGCTTTGATGCCACGACCGTCCTTGACGACTAGATTCTTGATATCGAGAACGAGTTCTTGTGGAGTTGCCTTGGAATACTCCGCATTAAAGTTGACTTCACGACCTACCATCATTTCAGCAAGACGCGACTGTGTCATCGTCTCATCAATATCGACCGTGCCGATATATTTACCACGGCGAATCGTCGTACAGCGATCAGCTACTTCCATGATTTCTTTCAGTTTATGCGTAATGAGGATAATCGACTTTCCTTCCGCAATCAAGCGATTCATGATTTGAATCAATTCTTTGATCTCTTGCGGTGTCAAAACAGCAGATGGTTCATCAAAGATCAAGATGTCTGCCCCACGGTACAACGTCTTCAAAATTTCAACACGTTGTTGCATTCCGACTGAAATATCCTCGATTTTTGCATCAGGATCAACAGCAAGACCATACTGTTCAGAAATCTGGCGTACCTTTTCACGCGCCGATGCACGATCAATCTTAATCCCTGTACGTGGCTCTGCACCTAAAATGATGTTTTCAGTAACAGTGAAATTTTGAACGAGCATGAAGTGTTGGTGCACCATGCCGATTCCAAGATCATTCGCGACGTTCGGACTCGTAATATTGACTTTTTCACCGCGTACACGAATTTCTCCAGCCTCAGGCTGATACAAACCAAATAAGACGTTCATCAGCGTCGATTTTCCGGCACCGTTTTCACCAAGTAAAGCGTGAATCTCACCTTTCCGAAGCTGGAGCGTGATATTATCATTTGCGACGAAATTGCCAAACTCTTTTCTGATGTTCAGCATCTCAATGACGTATTCCAAGAAAATCCACTCCCATGTTTAGTTTAAAAGGGGAGTCGCAATGCTAGCGACCCCCGCTTTCATTATTATTTAAGTGACGCTTCGTACTCTTTATACTCGTCGTCAGTCGATGGAACTTTAATGTCACCATCGATGATTTGTTTTTTGTACTCTTCGACTTTGTCGAGTGCTTCTTTTGAGACGTTGTCTTTTGAAGGAGCGATATCGACACCGCCGTCTTTTAGACCGAACTCAACGACTTTACCTGCTGGGAAGTTGCCGTCCTTCGTGTCTTTCGCGACTTGCTCTACTGCTGTATCCACACGTTTGACCATTGATGTCAATGTGACGTTTTCTGGCATACCTTCTTCGACTTGGTCACGGTCTACACCGATAACCCAAACATCTTCACCGTTCTTTTTACGGTTTTTCGCTTCTGTGAATACCCCTTGTCCAGTACCACCAGCTGCGTGATAGATGACGTCGACTTTTTTACCGTACATACCTGAAGCGATTGCTTGTCCTTTTTCAGCAGCGTTGAAATCTTCTGCGTATTGAATTTCGATTTCCGCTTTCGGGTTAGCCGCTTTAACGCCTGCTTTAAATCCGCTTTCGAACTTTTTGATCAAGTCCGAGTTGACACCACCGACAAATCCAACTTTATCCGTTTTCGTCGTTAGACCTGCAACGACACCAACGAGGAACGAACCTTCGTTTTCTTTGAAGACGATTGAAGCGACGTTTGGTTTATCGACGACTTGGTCAACGAGTGCGAAGTTGTTCTTTTTGAACTGATCCGCTACTTTACCGATATCTTCAGCCATCAAGAAACCAATCCCGAGAATTAAGTCGTATTTTGCACGTGCTAATTGCTGAAGGTTCGGTTGATAGTCTGATTGTTTTGCAGATTGGAGATATTTATAGCCAGTACCTTCTTTTAAGTCATTGTCTTTCCCGAACTTTTGGATACCTTCCCAAGCAGATTGGTTGAATGATTTATCATCCACGCCGCCTGTATCTGTAACCATACCTACTTTAAAGCCTTCTGATTTGCTGCCGCTACCTGAATCTTTCGAATCGTCGTTGCCACCACATGCTGCAAGGACGGAACTCATTGCTAAACCTGTTGCTGCTAATGCGAGAAGTGACTTCTTTTTCATCTGGAAAAATCCCCTTTCGAATATGGTCATACAAAGTTCAAGACTACGTCTAGCACCTGAGGCTGGCGATGAGGAGCGTTACGTAGGTTTTGACGGGAAGCGCTTTCAGTATTCATCCTAAAACAATGGCTCACACACGTTTACGGATGACGTGGAAATCGAACTTATCTGCTCGGAAATAGTTCGCTGAAAAAAGAACGGAACGGTCGAGCTCATCATAATGCGTCTGACGCAAAGCGAGCAGAGGTTGGTCCGTATGTAATTGTTCAGCGATTTTCGGATCAATACGCGGCTCGATATGCGTCACAGCATGTGTGACACGTCGTCCGAGTTCTTTTTCTAAAGCATCAAACAATGATGTCGAAGAGGTGAACTGCTCTTCATTTTTAATATAATGGCTTGGAATCTTATCGATACAATAGACGACAGGAACATCTCCTGCGAGTCGGATTCGTTCGATTCGATATACCAATTCATCCGGACCAAGTTGAAAGCGTTCTCGGTCGCGCTCAGTCGGTTGGACCATCTCGGATGATAGCACTTCTGAGGTCGGAATCATGCCTGCGCGCGCGATCATCTCTGTCACGCTGTATAACTCCTCGATACCAGAAGTAAACGGTGGTCTTGCATTGATAAACGTACCGACACCGTGTTTACGGATGACAATGTTCTCATCTTCAAGAATTCGTAATGCCTCTCGAAGAGTAGCTCGACTGACGCCAAGTTGCTTTGAAAGTTCAAACTCTGAAGGGAGCTTCTCGCCTTCCTTGTAAACGCCGTCATCGATGTCTGACTTGATTTTTTCAATCACACGTAAATAAAGCAAACGATGATCTAGTTTAATCGACATGACGCATCTCCATCCTCTATCTAGTTGTAACCAGTGCTCAGACTTCTGACGTATGAGAACTCCAGCCAAGATAAGTATATGACGCTTAACACAATCCTGCAATCATTTTGTAACAGGTTAGAAGTCTGACTTCTGGCGCTTTTGTAACCCTTTTCATAACGTAATCAATAATGGAAGAAAATAGGGCATTCTACCTAAGAATGCCCTTTATCTTTTCAACGCTTATTGCTCAGGTACTTCGATTTCCCCTGAAACGACAGCCGCTTTTGCTTTCTCAAGCGCAGTCATCGTCTTCTTCGAGATTTTTTCAGATGGGACGATATCAACGCCGTCTTCCTTCAGACCATAACGAACCGTTTTACCACCTTCGAGTTTTCCATCTTTCGCTGCGTTAGCTGTATCTTCAACTGCGCGGTCGACACGTTTGATGACCGATGTTAACGTCACGTCTTCCGGCATACCTTCTTCTTTTTGATCACGGTCGACACCGATGACCGATACATCTTCTCCATTTTTCTTACGGTTCTTCGCTTCTGTGAAGACACCATTTCCTGTACCGCCTGCTGCTGGGAAGATGATATCCGCTCCTTTACCGTACATGCCGGCTGCGATGGCTTGACCTTTTTCAGGTGCTGCGAAGTCCTCTGCGTACTGAACATCGATTTTGATTTTTGGATTGACGGATTTCGCTCCAGCTTCGAAACCAGCTCGGAACCGCTCGATGACGTCCATTTTCATGCCACCGACGAAACCGATGTGATCTTTTTTCGTCTCCATAGCAGCAACGATCCCTGCAAGATACGCCCCTTCATTTTCCTTAAATGTGATCGATGTGACGTTTTTCCCTTCAACGACATTATCAACGATTGCAAATTGTGTATCCTTAAATTGATCTGCTACGGTTTTAACATCTTCATTGAATGTATTCCCGATACCGAAAACGAGATCTTCTCCACCACGTGCAAGACGTGACAAGTTCGGTTGATAATCTTGTTGTGATTTAGACTGTAAATAAGAGAACCCTTCATTTTGCTTGAGTTTGTTATCTTTACCGTACGCTTGCAGACCTTCCCAAGCTGATTGGTTGAACGATTTATCATCGATTCCACCTTTATCCGCTACCATAGCGACAGAGAACTGATCTTTTTGGTCAGCTTTCTCACCTGAACCGCCGCAGGCTGCAAGTCCAACTGTTGCTACTGACATCATCGATACGATTACCTGTTTTTTCTTCATATCATCCATCTCCTCTGCATTTATGAGAGCGCTTTCATTATCTATTTGTGAAAAAGTCGCTCCCAGCCCTCATGTTGAAGGTCGGTCACTCATATGTCTGAGTATGCCAAAAAAAATATTGAAAATCAACAGACGTCTGACAACTATTTTCATGAAAGCGATTTTATTTTATTTTTGTCTTTTTTCCTTCCTTTCATTTCTAATTTTCTCATCTCATATACGACTCCTGTGTCATTTTTTTGAGCACATTATACGCTCATCCATATATATCCATTATTTTAATAAAAAAGAATCACGGTGGATACCGTGATTCTTGATTAACGTCCCATGACGCGGCGTGGTTTTGATCCTTCAGAAGGACCAATCAGACCATTTTCTTCTAGAGCATCAATCAACCGGGCAGCTCGGTTGTAGCCGATACGATACTTTCGTTGAATCATCGACGTCGATGCCGTCTCTTGGGTCAGAATGAACTGGACGACCTCATCATAGAGTGAGTCATCGACCTCTGTTTCACCTTCAGGTACATCTTTTGGAATCATCGCTTCAACATACTGCGCTTTTTGTTGACTGATGACATGATTGACAACCTTCTCGACTTCTTCGTCTGATAAGAACGCACCTTGTACACGGACGGGTTTGTTCATGCCGTTACCGAGCAACAACATATCCCCTCGTCCAAGCAATTTATCAGCGCCTCCCGTATCAAGGATCGTCCGTGAATCCGTCGCACTCGACACACTGAAGGCGATACGTGACGGAATATTCGCTTTGATGACACCAGTGATGATATCAACACTTGGTCGCTGGGTCGCGATAACCATGTGAATCCCAGCTGCTCGCGCCATTTGTGCAAGTCGCATGATTGCATCTTCAACTTCGTTTGACGCGACCATCATCAAGTCGGCTAACTCATCAACGATGACGACAATATACGGTAATCGTTGATGCACTTTTTCCTCTGCGTTCATCTTATCGATTAGTGCATTGTAGCCTTCGATGTTGCGCGCTCCGTTTTGACTGAAAATCTCATAACGACGTTCCATTTCCGAGACGACCTGTTTTAACGCCTGCGCCGCCTTTTTCGGATCGGTGACGACCGGTGCCAAAAGATGAGGAATACCGTTGTAGACGTTTAATTCGACCATTTTCGGGTCAATCATCATCAGGCGGACTTCATCCGGTCGAGCTCGCATCAAAATTGAGACGATCATCCCGTTAATGCAGACCGATTTACCGGAACCGGTCGAACCGGCAACTAAGACGTGTGGCATCTTATTCAGCTTTGCTGTCACCGTCTCACCAGAAATGCTTCGTCCGAGTGCGACGAGCAAACGATCATTGTCGGATTGAACGCTCTCCGCTCCTAACACTTCTCGAAGTGATACCATGGCGACTTCACGGTTTGGCACCTCGATTCCGACAGCCGCTTTACCAGGAATCGGTGCTTCGATTCGAATATCTTTCGCCGCTAACGCAAGCGCTAAATCATCGGCGAGTCCTGTGATCCGACTAAGCTTGATACCTTGTTTTGGTTCAATCTCATACTTCGTGACACTTGGTCCGAGATGAATCTTCAACACTTTCGCTCCGATTCCGAACGATTTTAAGGTCGCAATCAATTTCGTCGCATTATCCTTTAGTCGCTTATTCTCACCCGATAAGTCTTTGGACGTCGGCTCTGCTAATAAATCAAGCGACGGCAATTGATATCCGTCCGGTGTCTCCGTCATCGTCAGTGGTCCTTGTGTCTCCGCTGCTTGCGGTTCAACGTGATCCGTAAAGCCGATAATTGGAACGTCTTGAATGTTGACCGAAGGATCCTCTGCTTCTTGCTCTGTTTCGATTGGTTCCTCAACAGTTGCTGGTCGCAACGTCTTTGCTTTTTTCTCGCGGACCGGTTTCGGTGTCAGGTCTTTTTCGATCCGAGGACGAGGTGTCCGTTCACGATTACGAAATTCTTCTGCGCGTTCCCGCAGTCCAAGCCATAGTTCTCCATAAAACGAAGGGTGTAGTAGATGAACAGCTGCGCCGATGAAGAACAGACCAATCAAGAAGGCACCGCTACTTGAAATGTAATATGCTGCGTTTTGATAGAGCCATCCATTGAGAATACCACGCGGTGCTCCGAGCATTAGATCAATCCAGACGACTGAACCCATTAGTAGCATCGACCATGCCCATTTCTGAGCCCGTGACGCGTTCGATAGTAGCAAGAGTAGCACGGCACCTATCCCGCCGTATAATAAGGAACCGAACTGACCGATTAATCGTTCTCCTCCATCAGCTAGCGTCAGTCCGACTTTCCCGAATTCCCCAAATGCGAGAACGAAGGCAAGTAGTGAAACGATTGCGATGATGGTCGCATATGTACGATACGCAATCGGCTGACGTTGTTTCTTCGCTGCCGGTCGTTTCCGTGGCGGCGTTTTTTTTCGTACGGTTTTTCGTTTCGTCGTCGCCATACGTCATCCCTCCTGATAAAAAAACGGCTCAGTGGACCAGGTATTGGTCAATCTGAGCCGCTCGTTTGTTAAATCTCCATGATGATTGGAAGAATCATCGGGCGGCGTTTCGTCTGTTCATAGAGATAAGCACTGAGTTTATCTCGAATCAACGACTTCATCTCCGTCCAATCCAATTCTCCGTTTAATTTACCTTGTAGTTGTTTCGCGACGATTCGGTTCGCTTCATTGATCATATCTTCTGATTCACGCATATAGACGAATCCGCGAGAAATGATTTCGGGTCCCGAGACGATCGTTTTGTTTTTTCGGCTAATCGTAATGACACAGAGGACGACACCATCTTGTGACAACAAGCGACGATCACGAAGGACGATGTTTCCGACATCACCAACACCGATTCCGTCGATCAAGACGTTTCCGGCGTTCACTTTGCGTGACATCCGTGCTTTACGCTTCTCAAACTCAACGACATCTCCATTCTCGATGATGAAGATATTGTTCGCATTGACGCCAACCGTCTGTGCGAGACGACTGTGTGCCTTTTGCATCCGGAATTCTCCGTGAATCGGTAGGAAGAATTTCGGTTTAATCAAGTTGAGCATCAGCTTCAGATCTTCCGCATGACCGTGACCGGAAACGTGTACTTTCCGTTGGTTGTAGATAACATTCGCACCCGCACGGAATAAGAGATCGATCGTTTTCGAAACCGACTTCTCGTTACCTGGAATTGGGGAAGCCGCGACGACAACCGTATCATTCAAGCGAATATTGACTTGCTTGTGTGCGTTACGTGCCATTCGTGTTAAGGCTGCCATTGGCTCACCTTGAGATCCTGTCGTCAAGATGACGACTTGGTTATCATCGAGGCGATTGATGTCAGATAGATCAATCAATGTTTTCTGCTTGAAGCGTAAGTAATTCAAACGCTGTGCCACTTCAACGTTGTTGACCATGCTACGACCGACGACCGCTACTTTTCGATTGTTCGCTTCTGCTGCTGCAAACACTTGTTGTAGACGATGAATGTTCGAAGCGAATGAAGCTACAATCACACGACCCGGTGCTTCATAAATGACGTCGTTCAATTCAGAACCGACAATCGATTCTGACCCAGACATCCCTGGTCGCTCTGCATTCGTCGAGTCAGACAGCAAGCACAGTACGCCCCGTTGACCAATCGCTGCAATTTTCCCGAAGTCTGCTTGTTTTCCATCGACTGGTGTGTAATCGAACTTGAAATCCCCCGTATGAACGATGGCACCTTGAGACGTTTGAATACAAACCCCAACTGCATCCGGAATCGAGTGGTTGACCCGGAAGAACGTAATAAAATGACCTGCAACGGTTAATTTCGTCTTGGCATCAATTGGACGAAGATCTGCCTTTTTCAATAAACCGGCTTCTTTTAATTTGTGTTCAATCAAACCGAGCGTCAAACGTGTTCCGTAAACAGGTACCTTCAAGTCACGCAAGACGTAACTGAGTGCCCCGATATGATCCTCGTGACCATGGGTAATGAAAATCCCTTGAATCCGCTCTTTGTTTTCTTTTAAATAACTGATGTCTGGAATGACTTTATCGATTCCAAGCATCTCATCTCCTGGGAACATTAACCCGGCATCGATGACGAAGATGTCCTCGTCGAGTTCGACGACGTACATGTTCTTACCGATCTCACCGGCGCCACCAAGAGCAAAGACGCTTACTTTTTCCGTCTTCTTCTTTGACACGACATGACCTCCTATAATTCATATTCACTTTTCGTGAGCCGTCCACTTATCACTATCACTATTCTAGCCGAATTTTCACAATCTGCCAACAATCGGACTAGGAAATCTAAAAAAAACGTCATTCCTGCCACATTACTCCAGGAATGACGTTAATCATGTATTCAACAAATCTTCGACTTCTTCTGTTCGTTTCGCTTTTTCCGAACGGCTTGGACGTTCACCAGCCTTCAGTTCGTCGAGCGAATACCCGAACGTCATCTCAAAATGAGGGTAATCGACGAATCGCTTCCAATCGCCTCCCCATTCAAAACCGAGTGCTTTCCCGATATCAGCGACTTCACGCCAATCACTTTTCCCTGACCGATTCCCATCATACTCAAGATCATACGAAATCTGTCCATTTACGAGTTGCACGAAATCAATTGCAAGTCCGTAGTTATGCATCGATTCACCGCCTCGTGCATTCGTGACGACTTCACCTGCCTCAGAACGCCCTTGTTCAAAAAGTGTGTTCTGTTGCTGGATCGAGCGGTACCCTTGCGTGATCTTGATATCAATATTGTAGCAAGAATGTGCAACACGGATCAGATCCTTTGCCCCTGCCTCGACAGCTGGATGGAGACGCTTCAGGTTCGCCTCGCTTGCATTGATCAAACGGTTTTCCCCTGCTACGTCTCGTGGGCAACTATCAATCCCGAGTTCCGGTTGGTCCATCAAAATCGTCGGCATCCGGTTCATGGATGCCGCAAGAAACAATCCAATCGCAAACATCGTCAATAAAAATACGATCCAACCGAAGATTGTTCCCCGTTTCATCAGCGGCGAAGCTTCTTCCGAAGTTTTTGTAGAATCGGTAACCCCGTCTCAAGCAACAGATAGAGCGGACGATTGAGTACATAATCAAACTCACCGATTTTTTCAATCATTCGGCTGCCCCACCCAGATTTAAAGGCATAGAGTCCCGCGTAATGATCATCCGGGTCGGTCGAACCACTGACTCCACCGAAGTCATAGGAGAGCGCACCATGTTCTTTCGCATATTGCATCATCGTCCATTGCATCAAATGGTTCGGCATGAATTCCCGGTACTCGTTCGATGAGGCTCCATATAAGTAATAGGAACGACGACCAGCAAGCGTCAAAAGACCACCAGACAGGATGACACCGTTTGGATGTTTGGCAGCAATCGTCATCAGTTCCGTTTTCGACTTCTCTGCTTTTTCGATTTGTGCTGTCGTCTGCTCCAAGCGATTGTTTAAGCTTTTTAGCTTCTTCTCAGCCGTCTCTTTCTCAAGCTGACGGTGAATCTTCGAGAGTTCCTTATCGGCTTGAAGTAATAAAGCTTCCGTATTCTCAAGAGCACGTACGACATCAAGTTTCGTCAAAAACAAGACCGCATCACCCTTTGGATGGAGATGATCATACAGATTCTCGAAATAATCCAGACCGCGGATCGAGAACCCATCCCGTTCGCCCGTCTCGACCATCAGCTTCGCAAATGTCTTGAGTCCTTCACGATCCGCTTGTTCGCATACGATCCCTTTGCGTTCAGCAAGACGGACGTTGTAGCGGAACTTCGAATGGAAACCGTCGAAGATCTCTTTTTCTGTTCCTTCAAGATTCGTCTCCATCGTAAAGCGTGGTTGCGCGTAGTCAAAACCGCCGCCAAAACCGTTATGTTTGAAGCCAAGTCCTTGCATCTCCTGTAACAGACCTGGATATTCTTCCCGCTCGACGTTCGGATCGAATTTAATCGCAATCGCCTTCTGTTGTTTTGCGACACGTATCGCTTCATCACGAAGAGCACGAAGTGCGTCCGTATCCGTATAATCGACGACGAAACCGCGCGGTGCATAACAAAGCGTGAACGGTAGCTTCGGTACTTTCTTAAACAAGAGCAGACCAACTCCGGCAATCTCACCAGTAGTTGTTCCGACCGCGATCCGTTCATGTGTCCATCCTGTCGCGCTTTTGACTTCTCCCCATGCTGGAAGCTGGAGTAAGTCGCCTTTTGGATGTGTTTTTACGAATGTTTCAAATTGATCTATGGTTACAACGATTGGTTGATAAGTCACTTCTGTTCCTCCATTTGCCGTATCATCTCTTTGACGATGACTTCCTCATCGAGAGGGATTTTCTCATCCCCAATGATTTGATATTTTTCATGACCTTTACCGGCTAAGATGACGATATTATCTGGTCGTGCGAGTCGTGCTGCATAACGCACGGCCTCTTCCCGATCACCGATTTCAACGAACTGATCGTGGGTCATCCCTTTGGCGATGCCGGATGTAATTGACTCATATGCTTCATATCGTGGATCATCCGTCGTGATGACGACGGTTCCTGCGTAGGTCGAAGCCAGTTCGCCCATCTTCGGTCGTTTCGTCACGTCGCGGTTTCCACCTGTCCCGATCAGGAAGACGATCTTTTCCTTCGGTACGTCAACGAGTGCTTTCAGACACTGTTCAATGCCGTCAGGAGTATGCGCGTAGTCGACATACACGTTATATCCTTCAATTGGTAAGCGTTGCATCCGACCTTTTGCCGGACGGATTGCTGAAATCGCTCCTGCAATCGTCGTTAGGTCGTATCCGCAAGACAAGAGGATCCCTGTCGCAAGCAACAGATTGTAGACGTTAAAGCGACCGATGAAATTCGCCGTGACGTCGACTTGTTCTTCTTTGTACATCATCGTGAACGTCGTTTGTTGAAGTGACTGTTCAATCGCCGTTGCTCGGAGGTCAGCTGCGTTGTCGATACCGTACGTCATGACACGAGCACCTGTCATCATTTCGTACAGTTCGCTCGTCGGATCATCGGCATTCAAGACCGCGACTTTCTCTGTCGACAGCCGTTGTCCGAGCTGTGCGAATAACAATCCTTTGGCACGCGCATAGTTCTCAAACGTTTTGTGAAAATCGAGGTGATCATGCGTCAGATTCGTGAATCCCGCAATGTCGTAATCGACACCCGTTACTCGACCAAGCTCTAGTCCATGCGAAGAGACTTCCATGATGACGTCTTGGACATCTTCTTTATGCATTTGATGCAAAAATGCTTGTAATTCGGAGCTTTGTGGTGTCGTATTGCGACTTGGTACGACGCGGTCACCAATCTTGACTTCGACCGTTCCGATGATACCCGTTTTCCGACCAAGGTGCGCTAATATATCACGGACAATCGTCGTCGTCGTCGTTTTCCCGTTCGTTCCTGTAATACCAATCATCCGCATCTTTTCAGAAGGATAATCATAGAATTTGCCAGCCAATTCGGCAATGGCACGTGATGTACTACGAACGAGAATGACAGGAATCGACACATTGACCGGTTGTTCCGCAACGATTGCGACCGCTCCTTGTGCTTCTGCCTGTTTGGCATAGTCGTGTCCATCAACAGTATACCCTTTGATGGCGACGAACAATGTTCCCGGTTTAACATCCCGTGAATCGGTCGTGATGGACGTGACGTCCACTTCTACCATTCGTTCGATTTTTTGCGTCTGTATGACTTGAATCAGTTCAGCTAAATTCAACGGTATTCCTTCTTTCTCGACATCGTCATTTCATATGTTTCATCTATTCCGTTCTGCTGTCATGCTTCCTCTTCCTGGTCTGCCGGAAGAATATAGGCCTTTGCCGGTTCCTCCGAAAAGATGTGCTCAATCAGCCCTTCGATGTCCGATGGACGAATTCGTTCTACATCCGCTAGTACTTCTTCGAGTGACGGGTGACGATGCAGATGCAACTCATTTCGGGCATTTCGGTTCATATGGCTCGATGTGCCTTCGTTTCCTAAAATCAGAGAACCTTTTAGCTGTTCAATGCCATCTTCGAGTTCCTTAGCGGATAGTCCGTCCCGCTTCAAGCGATCAATCTCAGCAGCGAGAACCTGTTCGACCTCTTCGACTGATTCCGGAGACGTACCGACATAAATCGTGAACGTGCCATGATCGTCAAACGTCGTGTAATAGGAAAAGACTGAATAAGCAAGACCGCGTTCCTCTCGGATTGATTGGAACAAGCGACTCGACATCGTCGCACCGAATGCATTGTTGAGTAAGGCGAGGGCAGGCAATCGTGGATCAGCAGAAGGAATCGCACGGAAATTATAACAAATATGTGCCTGTTCCGTATCCTTTTCCTTACGAATCACACCATTTTGTAACCTTGGTGACGCTGTCTCACGGGTCTTCGATCGTGATATGAGGATCGACATCCGCTCTTGAATCTGCGTAATCAACTCGTCTGAGACGTTTCCGGCAACGGAAATGACGATTTGATCCGGAGCATATGCTTCTTCGAGATACTGTTCAATCATTGTACGATCAATCCGAAGCACACTCTCTTCCGTTCCAAGAATCGGACGAGCCATGACATCCTCTCCGTAAGCCGCAACAGCTAATAACTCATGGACGAGATCATCTGGTGTGTCATCGTACATTTTAATCTCTTCAATGACGACCTTTTTCTCTTTTTCTAGTTCCTCCGCATCGAACGTCGATTCGAGGAACATGTCCGCCAACACTTGAAAGGCTTCACCTGCATGTTCATCTAATGTCTTGACGTAATAACACGTTTGATCCTTACTCGTGAACGCATTAATATTTCCACCAAGTCGGTCAAAATAAACCGCAATCTCTTTTGCCGTATGGCGTTTTGTTCCTTTGAACATCATATGCTCGATGAGATGACTGATACCATGCTCCTCGATCTGTTCCGTCCGACTTCCTGCTTGAATGAAGATTCCGGTCGCGACGCTGCGTGCTTCTGGCATCCGTTCAACGATTAGTCGAACCCCGTTTTCTAGTTGTATCCGTTCGATCATAGTAATTCCTCCAAATATAGGAAACAAGGTGGCTCTCGTTGCATTCTCTGCACCGTCGAGCCACCTTGGATTCATTAGTTACGACGTGGTGGACGTTGTCCGTCACGTGGTGGGCGTGAACCCTGATCCCGGCGTGGCGGGCGGTTCTCACGCTCTGTCTTTTTCTTTTCTTCGTATGCGGCACGGTCTTCTTCGCTTAATCCTTCGACGAGCAGGACTTTGTGCGACGCGTTAACGCGTCCTTTGTCATCGATTTCTGTGACACGGACTTTTAGCTTATCTCCAAGTTTAACGACATCTTCCGTTTGACCAACACGGTCAAGTGCGAGTTCCGAGATGTGGACGAGTGCGTCTTTTCCTTTGAACAATTCGACGAATGCACCGAATTTCTCAACGCGACGGACCGTTCCATCGAATTCTTCACCGACGACGACTTCACGGACGATATCTTCGATCAATTGACGGGCACGATCGATGCCAGCTTGATCCGTCGAAGCGATAAAGACTGTTCCGTCTTGATCGATGTCGATCTTAACGCCTGTCTCATCGATGATACCGTTGATGACTTTACCACCAGGTCCGATGACATCACGGATTTTATCTGGATTGATTTTAAGTGTGACGATTTTCGGCGCGTATTGCGACAATTCGACACGCGGTTCAGCAATGACAGATTGCATATGCTCAAGAATATGCAGACGACCAAGACGTGCTTGTTCAAGTGCTTCTTCAAGAATTTGACGCGTGATTCCGCCAATTTTCATATCCATTTGGAGAGCTGTGACACCTTCGTGAGTTCCAGCGACTTTAAAGTCCATATCTCCGAGATGATCTTCCATCCCTTGGATATCTGTCAAGATCGAGTAATTTTCGCCTTCCATGATCAAGCCCATCGCGATACCAGCGACAGGTGCTTTTAATGGAACACCCGCATCCATCATGGCAAGGATCGAACCACAGATGGAAGCCTGTGATGAAGAACCGTTCGACTCAAGCACTTCTGATACGAGACGAATCGTGTACGGGAAATCAACTTCATTCGGAAGAACTGGTAAAAGTGCGCGTTCTCCGAGTGCCCCGTGACCAATTTCACGACGACCTGGTGCACGCATCGGACGTGCTTCCCCAACTGAGAATGGTGGGAAGTTATAATGGTGCATGAAACGTTTCTCTTCCTTCAGACCAAGTCCATCAATGATTTGAGCGTCACCCGCAACACCAAGTGTCGCTACAGACAAGACTTGTGTCTGACCGCGTGTGAACAGACCTGAACCGTGTGCACGTGGCAAGAGACCGACTTCTGAATCAAGCGGACGGATCTCAGCAAGACCACGACCATCTGGACGAACTTTGTCTTCCGTGATGAGACGACGGACTTCGTCTTTGACGAACTTGTTGAGCACGCCTGATACTTCAGCCAGTTGCTCTGCTGTGACGGACTCGTCAGCTGCATACAACTCGATGTATTTTGCGATGACTTCGTTGATAGCAATGTCACGCGCTTGTTTTTCTTCAACTTGAACCGCTTGTGTGACTTCTGCTAATGCTTCTGCTTTCAGGCGATTGACGATTGTCTCATCGAAGCTTGATACCGTATATTCGAACTTCCCTTTACCGACTTGTGCGACGATTTCTTCTTGGAACGCGATCATTTCCTTGATGACATCGTGTCCAAGTAAAATCGCTTCAAGCATTGCTTGTTCCGATACTTCCTTCGCACCTGCTTCAACCATGTTGACGGCATGTTTTGTTCCAGCAACTTGAAGGTCGATGTCGCTGACTTCCATTTGCGCTGAAGTCGGGTTCACGACGAATTCTCCGTCGACGCGACCGATCGTCACACCTGCGATTGGACCGTCGAATGGAATATCCGAGATCGAAAGCGCAATCGAAGCCCCGATCATCGCAGCGACTTCTGGTGAATTGTCAGCATCTGACGAAAGAACCGTCGTCGCCACTTGTACGTCGTGACGGAAACCATCCGGGAATAATGGACGGATTGGACGGTCGATCAGACGCGAAGTCAAGATCGCGCTCTCTCCAGGACGTCCTTCACGTTTAAGGAATCCACCTGGGATTTTCCCTGCCGCATATAATTTTTCTTCATAGTTCACTGTTAATGGGAAGAAATCTAAGTCCTTTGGTTGTTTTGATGCAACGACCGTAGCAAGAACGGCTGTATCACCGTAGCGAATCAATGCTGCTCCGTTCGCTTGTTTTGCTAATTGACCGATTTCAATCGTTAATGGACGTCCACCGAGTTCGGTCGAAAACGTCTGTTTTGTTTGTGACATGCACAAATCTCCTCTCACTGCTATCCGTTTTTTCATTCAAATCTAATTATGTAGGTTCTTGCGCAAAAAGTCCATGAATCGGCAAAAAAAAGAAACAGGAGACGATGCTCCTGCTTCCCTACCTCGTTCTCGTCGGGATTAGCGACGGAGACCAAGACGCTCGATCAACGAACGGTAACGTGCAACATCCTTGTTACGAAGGTATGTGAGCAAGTTACGGCGACGACCGACCATTTTCAAGAGACCACGACGTGAGTGGTGATCCTTTTTGTGTGTACGTAAGTGATCGTTCAAAGTTGTGATCTGTTCAGTTAAAACAGCAACTTGTACTTCCGGCGAACCAGTATCGCCTTGTTTCGTAGCATATGCTTCGATGATTTCGTTTTTACGTTCTTTTGTGAGTGCCATTGTCACTCCACCTCCATCTTATGAATGACCGTATTCCCGAGCATCGGATGGTGAGACCAGATGCCAAGTGAATCGGCTGTACGTGATCGTACTGACCTATCATAACGAACCCTGTCCGTACTGTCAAACGCTTAATTGTACATTTGCTTCTTCGCGGTCCCGTGCCAATTGTTCTTTCAATTGATCGATACCGTTGAAGGCTTTTTCATCGCGTAAGTAAGCGATCCATTCAAGCGTCAATTCTTGACCATAAAGATCTTCATCAAAGTCAAGAAGATGCGTCTCGATACTGACGTCTCCCGTCTCATAGAACGTTGGGCGTCTCCCGACATTCGTCATCGCCTTGAACCGGCGACCGTCTGCTAAGCGAACGAATGTCGCATACACACCAAGTTTCGGAATGACGTAGGCGAATTCCGGTCGCATGTTGGCTGTCGGGAAACCGATTTGCCGTCCGCGTGCGTCACCGTGAATGATCGTGCCTTTGATTTGGTAGGGTTCTCCAAGCAAACGTGCAGCCGGTTCGACTTCTCCTGCAGCAAGTAAACGACGAATCCGGGTTGAGCTGATCTTTTCAGCTTCTTCTTGGAATTCTGCTACAACGGTATGCGTAAATGTGCCACGACTATGAAAATCAAGCGTCGCCATTTTGCCGGCTCCGAAGCGACCGTAGGAATAATCGAATCCAGCAACGACGTGTTCTGCTCCAGACGCAATCAGATATTCGTCGACGAAAGCTTGCGGTGATAATTCCGAGAAAGGAATCGTAAACTCAATCACATAAACACGATCGACACCAAGCTGCTCGAGTTTCTCTAATTTGCGTTCAAGCGGCGTGATGTAGTGGACTGGTTCATCCCCTTTACCAAGCACTTGTTTCGGATGGGGATCAAAGGTCATGACAGCCAAAGGCAGGCGACGAGCCTCCGCTTCTTTTAGTGCTGCTGCGATGACTTGCTGATGTCCGAGATGTACACCGTCAAAAAAGCCGAGTGCGATGACAGCAGGGTCTTTTTGAGGTTGTTCCGGATATGTTAAATGTATGATGTCCATGATGCTCTCTCCGATCTTAATCGATTTGTAGCATGACCTCAACGCGTGCTACCTGTTCTTCTGGAAGACGTCGATATAGCGCTAAAGGTACGTCTTCTTCATTATAGACAGTAAACAGCTCGAATTCGACTGGAATGCTTGTCAGCTTTGCTCCGTTCAACACACGCTGTGCAGTCGACGCATCGACCGTCAAGCGTGGCCATTTTTGGATGACGTGTTCAATCGGTAGAACGTGTTGCATCCGTTCTTCGACCGTCTCATACGATTCGAGTGTCTCAAGAGTCACTGTATCCGTCTCAGCAATCGCACCAGAGCCTGTCCGGCGTAGTTCACTCATGTGTGCCGCGTAACCAAGTCGTTCTCCGATTTCTACTGCTAATGTCCGAATATACGTTCCTTTTCCACAAGCGATATCAAGACGGAAACGACAAAGACCACCTTCGAACACAAGGTCTGATGTCCGTTCTAATCGATCGATGCGGACGATTCGTGTCGGTCGTTCGACTTCAATGCCTTTTCGGGCATATTCATATAATTTTTTCCCATTCACTTTAACAGCTGAATAATACGGTGGCGTCTGCTCGATCTCTCCTGTCAATTGAGTCAAGATGTCCTCAATTGCTTCCTCGGTAATAGTTCCCGGTTCAACCGCTGTTTCGCGAACTGTTTCCCCGTGCGCATCTTCCGTTGTCGTTGCAAAGCCAATCGTCACTTCCGCCGCGTAGCGCTTTCCTTCATCTGTGATGAAGCGGGCAAGCTTCGTCGCTCGACCGAGACAAATCGGTAAGACACCCGTTACTTCCGGATCAAGCGTACCAGTATGTCCGACTTTTTTCGTTTGAAACAAGCGACGTAGACGAAAGACGCAATCATGACTCGTCATACCCGCTGGTTTATCTAACGGTAATACTCCGATGGGTTCCACGTTATTTCCTCCTTGAAAAAAGGCAACCACACACGTGGTTGCCTTAGATGTTAATCTTTGTTCAAATTCCGAAGCAACTCATCAATGCGTGATCCGTATTCGACAGAAGAATCGACCTCGAACAATAGTTCAGGTGTTTTCCGTAGACGAATCCGCGATCCGATTTCCTTGCGCATGAAGCCTTTTGATCTTTCGAGACCGATGCGCGCATCCTCACGTGCTTTTTCGTCACCGAGGACCGAGTAGAAGATCGTCGCTTGTTGTAAGTCTCCTGTCACTTCGACACCTGTGACGGTAATCGTCTTGACGCGAGGATCCTTGACATCTTTGATGAGCAATTGCGTAATTTCCTTACGCATCTGTTCGGCGACACGATTCGAGCGTAAACTCATAGTTATTCCCTCCAGTTCGGAAGAATGGATTCCGTTCTGTTACTTCCGTTTGACTTCTTCCATGATGAACGCTTCGATGACATCATCGACTTTGATATCATCATATTTTTCAATCTTAATTCCACACTCATAGCCAGTAGCGACTTCTTTGACATCATCTTTGAAACGACGAAGTGTATCGAGTTTTCCTTCGTAGATGACGATACTGTCACGAACGACACGGACGCCTGCATCACGCGTCAACTTACCTTCTGTGACATATCCACCTGCGATCGTACCGACTTTCGATACTTTGATGACATCGCGGACTTCAGCTTGACCGATGATTTTTTCAACGAATTCAGGATCAAGAAGACCTTTCATCGCTTGCTCGATTTCTTCGATTGCGTTATAGATGATCCGGTGAAGACGAATTTCGACTTTCTCCTGATCCGCCATTGATTTCGCGTTACCATCCGGACGAACGTTGAATCCGATGATGATCGCATTCGCTGCCGAAGCAAGGATGACGTCACCTTCCGTGATGGCACCGACACCTGAGTGTACGATGTTAATTTTAACACCTTCGACATCAATTTTCTTCAATGAACCGGCTAAGGCTTCAACTGAACCTTGTACGTCACCTTTGATGATGATGTTGAGGTCCTTGACTTCGCCTTCTTTAATACGATCGAAGAGATCTTCTAAGCTGACTTTCGCCGAATCACGACGTTGTGCTTCGATTTCACGCTGGTAACGCGCTTCACCGATTTGGCGGGCTTTTTTCTCATCTTCGAATGCGAAGAATTGATCGCCTGCTTTCGGTACGTCGTTCAAACCTGTGATTTCGATTGGCGTCGATGGTCCAACTTCTTTAACACGACGACCGATATCGTTGACCATTGCCCGGATACGACCGAACGTGTGACCGACAACGATTGGATCCCCAACACGAAGTGTCCCGTGTTGTACGAGAAGCGTCGCGACTGGACCGCGTCCTTTATCGAGTTTCGCCTCGATGACTGTTCCGCGACCGTTCATTTCTGGTGTTGATTTGTATTCTTGTACTTCTGAAACGAGAAGAATCATTTCGAGCAATTCATCAATGCCGTCACCTTTAAGTGCTGAAACGGGTACGAAGATCGTATCGCCACCCCAGTCCTCTGCAACGAGTTCGAACTCTGTCAATTCTTGTTTGACACGGTCTGGGTTTGCGCCTTCTTTATCCATCTTGTTGACAGCAACGATGATTGGAACGCCAGCTGCTTTCGCGTGGCTGATCGCTTCTTCTGTCTGTGGCATGACACCGTCATCCGCTGCAACGACGATGATCGCGATATCCGTGACATCTGCTCCACGTGCACGCATCGTCGTGAACGCCGCGTGACCTGGTGTATCGAGGAACGTGATTTTCTTGCCGTCGATCTCAACTTGGTAAGCACCGATGTGCTGTGTGATCCCGCCAGCTTCGCCTGCAGTAACCTTCGTGTTACGGATCGAATCGAGCAATGTCGTTTTACCGTGGTCAACGTGTCCCATGATCGTAACGACCGGTGGACGCTCAGACAATTCGTACTGGTCGAGATTCAATTCGTACTGATCAAAGTCCGTCTCATCGACTTGGACTGTCTTCTCGACTTCAAAGCCGAACTCTGTCGCGAGAAGTTCCACTGTCTCGTCATCAAGATCTTGGTTGATGTTCGCCATGACACCGAGACCCATCAATTTCATGATCAGTTCATTCGGTTTTTTCGCCATTTTTTCAGCGAGTTCACCGACTGTCAAGTTGTCAGAGTATTGAACGACGTTTGCCATCGCCTCTTCTTGTGCACGGCGAGCAGCTTTACGTTGACTTGACTTCGAGTTCGGATCCGCTACTTCAAGTTTACGCGGTTCTGCTTTCTTTTGGTTCGGACGACGTTTGCCGCCACGGTTGTTACGGTTGCCGAATTCTGGGCGTCCGCCTTTGCTATTACGTGATTGGTTACCTGCTGGTTTGTTTGTACTTCCTGGTCGGTTCGGTTTATTATCTGATTTCACTTGTTTTGGAGCCTCCGTCTTTTGAGCCCGATATTTCTCGGGATTAAATACTTGATCGAGTTGCTGTACTGTCTGTTCATCTAATACTGCCATATGATTCTTGACTGGTTTCTCCAGCTTTTCAAGCTGGGTGATGACCTGCTTACTTGTTACATTTTGTTCCTTGGCGAATTCGTATACACGTTTACCCAAAGGATCCACCTCCAATTAGTCGTTCGAGAGGAGTTCAGTTAGCTTTTTCGCAAATCCGGCTTCATTGACTGACACGACAACACGCGCATCCTTTCCTAATGCTTGACCGAGAATCGTACGGTCGGCGACTTCTAGGTAAGGAACCTGATAACTCGTACATTTATCTGTGACTTTCTTACGCGTGGCAGCCCCCGCATCTGCTGCTAAAAGAACAAGCTTCGCTTGCCCTCCTCGTACTTCTTTCAGTACGAGTTCTTCTCCCGTCGTCACTTTTCTAGCTCGATTCGCGAGACCGAGAAGGGATTCCCATTTACTCATTTGTACCTCCCGCGATTTCAAGCAATTCATCGTATAAGGCATCTGTCGTCTTGACCTTTAAATGATGATCAAGCGTCCGTTTTTTCTTCGCCGTCGCAATGACTGCCGCATCTTTCGATAAATAGGCACCTCGCCCATTCATCTTACCATTTAAATCGATGACGACCTCTTGTTCAGGTGTCCGGACGACACGAATTAATTCTTTTTTCGGTTTCATTTCTTGTGTGATGACACACTTACGTAATGGTACCTTTTTTTGCACGAATTATTCCTCGCCTTCGACTTGGACCGCTTCTACTGCCGGCTCTTCCGTCGCGAAGACATCTTCGAGATCCATCGCTTCCGCTTCAGACTCGCTCTTGATGTCGATTTTCCATCCTGTCAATTTCGCTGCGAGACGTGCGTTTTGACCACGTTTCCCGATTGCAAGCGACAGTTGGAAATCTGGAACGACGACGATTGTCGCTTTCGCTGGTTCGTTGACATAGACCGCAACGACTTGAGCTGGGCTGAGTGCGTTCGCGACATATTCTTTCGGATCATCCGAGTAACGAACGATATCGATTTTTTCCCCGTTCAAATCATTGACGATGCGTTGAACACGCGCCCCTTTTTGTCCGACACATGCACCGACTGGATCGATGTCGTCCGCTGCGACTGCGATTTTCGAACGGTCGCCCGCTTCACGCGCCACAGACTTGACTTCGACTTCGCCACTTGAAATCTCTGGTACTTCGATTTCAAAGAGACGTTTTAAGAGACCTGGATGTGTCCGTGATACGAGAATTGATGCTCCTGATCCTTTGACCATCGGATCAACCTTCGTGACGTACACCTTGATGCGATCACGAATCCCGAAACGCTCGTTCGGCATTTGCTCGTGTGTCGTCAAGACAGCTTCGATACCTTCTAGGTTGACGTACAAGTTGCGTGCATCTTGACGCTCGACGATACCCGTCATGATCTCGTCTTCACGATCCGCGAAGTGATTGTAAATGCGTTCGCGTTCTGCTTCACGCATTTTTTGTGTGACGATTTGTTTTGCTGTTTGTGCCGCAACGCGACCAAAATCGCCTGGCGTCACTTCGACTTTATGGAAATCGCCGAGTTCATATGTCGGATCGATTTCGTGCGCCTCTTCAAGCGAGAGTTGTTCCTCTGGTTGCGTCAATCGTTCGACGACTTCCTTGAGCGCGAAGACACGAATGTCTCCTGTCTGCTGGTCGAATTCGACCTTTACAGCCTCCGACTCTTTTCCGAAGTTGCGTCGGTACGCTGAAATCAATGCCTGTTCGAGCGCATCGATGATGATGTTCTTGTCAATTTCCTTCTCTTTCGCGATTTGATTGATCGCCTCGAGTAACTGTGGTCCCATCGTTCTCTTCCTTTCCGTCAGAACATTACCGCAAGTCGCGCAAGTGAAATCTTGTCGACCGGTATCTCAATTTTCAATTTTCTTGTTTTGACACGCACTTCGATTTCAAGCATCTCAGGTGTGTACGCGAGCAACGTTCCTTCGAATTCAACCGCATTCTTTACTGGATCGTGCGTTTTGATGTACACATGTTTCCCAATCGCCTTTTCGAAGTCCTCGTCTTTCTTCAGTGGACGTTCCGCTCCTGGACTAGCGACGTCGAGGTAATACGGCTCGTCGATCGGATCATTGTCATTCAATGCTTCCGATAACTGTTCATTGATTTTGACGCAGTCTTCAAGATCTACGCCACCCTCTTTGTCGATGGAGACACGTAGGAACCAATCCGCCCCTTCTTTGACGAATTCAACGTCGACTAGCTCCATCCCCTCTCGTTCGACGATTGGTTTTGCGAGCGCTTCGACCTTTTCCGTTACGTTCGTCATCTTCATCCTCCTTCAAAAAACAAACAAGAAAGGAGCAGGTCCCCCTACTCCTTCCAAGTCGTAGTATAAAAAACATTTCCTCACTCAATATAGCATAGGAAAGCGCTCAAAGCAAGTGTTCCTAAGGGCTTACAAGTCGAACAAGGAGAGCTGATTCTCGTCTGGTAACCCTTCGAGACAGCCTAGGTTATCGAGCGTCTCGATGATCGATTTCGACAATTTGGCGCGTTTTTGGAGGTCTTCCTTCGAGAGGAATTCGCCGCCTTTACGTGCTTCGACGATTTGCTTCGCAGCATTCGTCCCTAGACCTGTCACGGCGTTAAAAGGTGGTAACAACGTATCCCCGTCAATGAGGAATTCCGTTGCACTCGAGCGATAGAGATCGACCTTTTGGAACGTAAAGCCGCGTTCGATCATCTCAAGCGCGATTTCAAGAACCGTGTACAATCCCTTATCCTTCGCCGTCGCTTCGAAACCTTTGTCCTTGATGTCTTGCAAGACTTTCCGAACGGCAGCAGAGCCCTTATTCATCGCACCGATATCAAAATCACCCGCACGTACCGTAAAGTACGAAGCGTAGTAATACATCGGATGATGGACTTTATAATAGGCAATCCGGACAGCCATCAAGACGTAGGCAGCAGCATGGGCTTTCGGGAACATGTACTTGATTTTCTTACAAGAATCGATATACCAGAGTGGCACATCGTTCTCAATCATCGCCTCTTCCATGTCAATCGAGAGTCCTTTCCCTTTACGGACCGACTCCATGATTTTAAAGGCAAGTGACGGTTCAAGACCGGCGTAGATCAAGTAGACCATGATGTCATCTCGACAACCGATGACATCTTTTAGTTCACACGTTCCGTTGTAGATCAATTCGCTGGCGTTTCCAAGCCAGACATCCGTTCCGTGCGAGAGTCCTGAAATCTGAACGAGCTCTGAGAACGTCGTCGGTTTCGTCTCCTCTAACATTTGGCGAACGAACTTCGTCCCAAACTCCGGAATACCGAGCGTTCCGGTTTTTGAATCAATCTGTTCCGGCGTCACACCGATCGATTCCGTCGAACTGAAGATTTTCATCACTTCTGGATCATCGACGGGAATCGTCTTCGGATCACGTCCCGATAAATCCTGTAGCATCCGGATCATCGTCGGATCATCGTGACCGAGGATATCGAGTTTGAGTAAGTTATCGTGAATCGAATGGAAGTCGAAGTGTGTCGTCTTCCATTCAGAACCCATATCGTCTGCCGGATACTGAATCGGACTGATATCATAGATATCCATGTAGTCCGGTACGACGATGATCCCTCCCGGGTGTTGACCAGTCGTCCGTTTGACGCCAGTGACACCACTGACAAGACGATCGACTTCCGCATTCCGATATGTCAGCTCATTCTCTGACTGATACCCTTTGACATAGCCATACGCCGTCTTCTCAGCGATCGTACCGATTGTTCCGGCACGGTAGACGTAATCGTCACCGAACAAGACTTTCGTATAGGCGTGTGCTTGCGGCTGGTATTCTCCACTGAAGTTCAAATCGATATCCGGTACCTTATCCCCTTTAAATCCAAGGAACGTTTCAAACGGAATATCATGACCATCCTTGAACAATGGGATATCACATTTCGAACAGGACTTATCCGGCAAATCGAATCCAGAACCAACGGAACCATCATCAAAGAACTCCGATTCCTTACAATTCGGACAGACATAGTGTGGCGGCAATGGATTGACTTCCGTGATCTCCGTCATCGTCGCAACGAGACTTGATCCGACCGACCCCCGTGAACCGACCAAATAGCCGTCGTCGAGTGATTTTTTTACGAGTTTATGGGAAATCAAATAGATGACAGCGAATCCGTGACCGATAATCGACTTCAACTCTTTTTCGAGTCGGGCTTCGACGATCTCCGGTAACGTCTCGCCGTAAATCCGGTGCGCCATATCGTACGACAAATTCCGAACTTCTTCGTCTGCCCCTTCGATCTTCGGTGTATAAAGATCTTTTGGAATGATATCGATGTTCTCGAACTGTTCCGCGACGGCTTGACTGTTCGTGATGACGAGACGTTCCGACACATCCGGTCCGAGGAACTTAAAGTCGTCCATCATTTCCTTCGTCGTCCGGAAATGCGCCGGTGGCAATTGTTTTCGCATGTTCAGCATGTTCGCTCCACCTTGCGTCCGGATCAAAATTTCTCGATACGTGGCGTCATGTTGATCGAGATAATGTACGTTACCAGTCGCGACTGGTAAGATGTCATGTTCTTCCGCGACACGGATGATCTTTTTGATCAGTTCGCGCAGTTCAAGTTCATTCTGAACGATTTCCCGTTCGATCAAATGACCATACATCGCGGGTGGTTGAATCTCGATGAAATCATAGAATTGCATCACTTTTGCTAAATCTTCGTCCGACTTATTCAAGGCGGCATCAAATACCTCGCCGTTATCACAAGCTGACCCGATGATCAATCCATCCCGATGTGCGATGAGTTGCGAGCGTGGTGTCCGCACGACACGGTGCACGTGTTTTGTGTGAGCAATCGAAATCAATTGGTACAGATTCTTCAAGCCCGTCCGGTTCTTCGCATAGACCGTCGCGTGGTATGGTCGTGCCCGCGAGATATCTTTTCCCATCTCTCGGTTGAGTGAGGCATGTGTCTTCATGTTGAACATCTCATCTGCCATTTGAAGCAACTTGACCATCAAATAGCCTGTCGCTTCCGCATCATAAATGGCGCGGTGATGCTGCGTCAATTCGATGTCAAATCGTTTCGCGAGTGTGTTCAACCGGTGGTTTTTAAGTGTCGGCATCAGGACACGGGCTAACTCAAGCGTATCAATGACCGGTAAGACTGATTCATCGTGACCACCAGACCGGAGTGTCGCATTCAAGAATCCAATATCAAACGAGGCATTGTGGGCAACGAGAATCGAGTCGCCGACCCAGTCCATGAATTCCTTGACGACTTGTTCCGGGTCTGGTTTTCCCCGGACCATATCATCGGTAATCCCTGTCAAGTCAATCGTCGTCGCCGACAATAGATGCTTCGGATCCGCGAATGCTTCGAATTTATCGATGATATCACCATCGTGGATTTTAACAGCTGCAAGTTCGATGATCTTGTTGTACATCGCCGATAAACCAGTTGTCTCGACGTCAAAGACGACGAATGTCGCGTCATCCAAATTGCGCTCCACCGGATGGTAGGCGACTTGCACCCCGTCATTGACGACGTTTGCTTCAATTCCGTACAGTACCTTGATATCGTTTTTCTTTCCGGCATAGTAGGCATCCGGAAAACTTTGTGCACCGGCGTGATCCGTGATCGCGACAGCAGGGTGACCCCATTTTGCGGCACGCTCGACGTATTTTGTCACGTTCATGACGGCGTCCATCTGGCTCATTTGCGAGTGCGCATGTAACTCGACGCGTTTCTCGCCTGCCCAAGGGTCAGCAGGGGCTTCCATCTTCACTTCTGACAGTTGGGCAATCATCATACAGAGATCGCGCAGGAACGTATCGAACTCGACACGACCTGCTGCTTGAATCCACATGCCTTTTTTGATGGCTGAGAGGATTTTGACGTCTGTTTCGTCACGCGCAAACATTTTGACGACGAGCGAGTCCGTATAATCTGTCATCTTGAACGTAAAAATTGTCTTCCCACTTCGTAGTTCACGACTCTCAGCTGAGAAAACAAGACCACGGATCGCAATCCGTCGTTCCTCATCTTGAATCGTCTTGATCGGAACGATCTCATCTTGAATTGGTTTCCCGATCCGGATTTCGACAGGGCCATCATCGTCATCTCGCGATTGTTCCCGTTTGAATTGCAACTCGAGCATCCGTTTTGCTTCTTCCATGTCTTCCTGTTTCACCTGATTTCGCAACGCTTCTTGTTTCGATTCGTTGATCTGAACAATCGGTTCACAGTTGAATTTTGGGAATCCGTAAGCACTATAGAGTAATTGTAATTCCCCACATAAGCTACTCTTTAAGAAACCTGCTTCCGGTTCACTTCGGACCGGAATGAATAGTTTCTGTTCTTTAAACTCCGGTAAGACACGCCCGAGTTGTGTCCGCATTGCCGATGAGACATCTGCGAGATCCTGCACGACATATGGCCAGTAATCATGATACATCCGTTCATCTGGACGGCTATCTGCGTGTAATATGATTTTGACTTCGGCAAATTGCTGATACCGACTTGTCAAACGACTCGTAAAGAGTTGATAGACGTTTTGGGGTAAAACATGTGGCAAGCGAATTTCAAATGTCCAGGTTGCCTTTGCTTTATTGACGCGAAGCTTCTCGAGAACTGCTTCGTGAAAGTATTCTTCAATGATACCGTTCGGTAATTCCAAGTCACTGAGCAACAGTGACATGCGTTGTTGTGTATCCACTCGCAATTGTGCTGTCTGATCGCTTCACACCGTGACAGCAACTCCTCCTCCTCTTGCGGATTGCCCAAGGGGCGAATGGGTGTGAGACAAGAAAACAGTCACTTTATGAAAAGTGACCGTCTCCATTCTTTATTCTAAACCTTCATAGAGTGAACGAACAGCCTCAACGACTTGTTCCTGTCCAACTTCTTCTGCATCGCCACCACGACGGGCTTTTAATTCGACGATTCCTTCTGTCGCTTTTTTCCCGACGTTCAAGCGAACCGGTAGACCGATCAAATCAGCATCAGCGAACTTGACACCTGCTCGTTCTTTCCGGTCGTCAAGCAAGACGCTGAATCCTGCAGCCGTCAACTCACGGTATAGTGTCTCTCCGAGTTCGAGTTGTTCTGCATTTTTACCGTTGACGACGATTAAATGAACATCGTATGGCGCGATTGCTTTTGGCCAAATGATTCCACGCTCATCATAATGTTGTTCAACGACTGCCGACAATGTCCGCGAGACACCAATGCCGTAACAACCCATGATGAGAGGTTGTGCTTTACCGCCCTCGTCGAGGAACGTCGCTCCCATTCCTTCTGAGTAACGTGTTCCGAGTTTGAAGACTTGACCGACTTCAATCCCGCGAGCGAACTTGACTTGACCGTTACCGTCTGGTGACGCGTCACCTTCTTCTGCGAAGCGCAAGTCTGTATATTCTGCTTCGAAATCACGGCTTGGGTCGACATGGATATAATGCGTTTCCGCTTTATTTGCACCACAGACAGCGTTCGTCAAGGCACGAATCGCGTAGTCCGCGACGACCTTCATATCTGCCCCGATTGGTCCAAGTGTTCCAGGCGTTGAGTGAAGCGCTGCTTCAATCTCTTCGTCGCTCGCCATCGTGATGTCGAGTGCACCGAGATAGTTTTTCAACTTGATATCGTTGACTTCGTGATCGCCCCGGACGAGTGCCATGACAAGCCCTTGCTCCGTCTTGAAGATGACGGTCTTGATTGATTCGTTTGCTGGTAAATTCAAATGTGCGCTGACCGCTTCGATCGTCTTCGCATCTGCCGTATGCACTTCTTCAAGTGCTTCTGGTGCTTTGTCTTGCTTCGGATAGGCATCGATCGACTCTGCCATCTCTAAGTTTGCCGCATAGTCCGACTGATCCGAATAGACGATCGTATCTTCACCGATTGCTGCTAACGCATGGAACTCATGTGTTCCACTACCACCTATCGCACCTGAGTCAGCGACGACTGGACGGAACTCAAGACCGACACGTGTGAAAATCCGCGAATACGTATCAAACATGTTTTGATACTCTTCGTCTAAGCTCTCTTGTGACGAGTGGAACGAGTAAGCATCTTTCATGATAAACTCACGACCACGTAATAAACCGAAACGTGGACGACGTTCGTCACGGTACTTCATTTGAATCTGGAAGAGATTGACCGGTAACTTTTTGTACGAGTTCAATTCATCACGAACGATCGAAGTGATCAGTTCCTCGTGTGTCGCACCGAGCGCGAACCGGCGATCATGACGATCCGTCAAGCGCATTAATTCAGGTCCATAGATATCCCAGCGTCCTGTTTCTTCCCATAGTTCAGCTGGTTGAATCGCTGGCATCAGTAATTCTTGCGCACCCGCCGCTTCTAATTCCTCGCGGATGATCGTCTCGATGTTTGCGAGTACTCGTTTTGCGAGTGGTAGATACGAATAGATCCCAGCGGCATTTTGACGCATGAATCCTGCACGAAGCAAGAGTTGGTGACTGATGGCTTCTGCATCAGATGGTACTTCACGCAACGTTGGCATGAATAGTTTTGATTGTTTCATAATGAGTCACGAACTCCTTTGACTGAGTGATTAATTAAAAGAATTTTTGAATGTCGTTCCAAGTGACGACGAGCATGAGTAGCATCAAAAGCGCGAAACCGACGAAGTGAACCAATCCTTCTTTTTGAGGATCAACTGGTTTACCGCGTAAGGCTTCAAGGAAGAGGAACAACAGTCGTCCTCCGTCAAGTGCTGGAAGTGGCAATAAGTTGAAGACTGCTAAGTTGACGGACAACAATGCTGTCCATGTCAATAGCATCGAGAACCCACTATCTGCGACCTGATCGGTCATTTTGACGATCCCGACTGGTCCTGATAATTGATCGACGCCGACGACACCCGTCACGAGATCTCCAACAGCTCCGACAATGAGCGTCGACATCCGCCATGTTTCTGAAACTCCGGTTTGGAGTGCTGTCCCGAATGATTTTTCTGTCTCATTCGTGACGCCGATGATGCCGACCTTCTGTTCTCCTTGCTGTTGTACTTTTGGCGTAATTTGTGTTGTCGTTTCTTTCCCATCACGTTCGTATTTCACTTCTGTCGCTTTACCGGCACGATCTTGGAATCCAGCACGTAAATCAGTCCATTTGGCTGTATCCTGACCGTTGACCGAGACAATCCGGTCACCTTCAACAAGTCCAGCTTGATCGGCCGGAGAACCCTTTTGAACTGTTCCGATGACGCTGTCCCCCGTTGGAGAGCCATTATATAAGGCAAGACCGAACAGGATAACGAACGCGAGGACAAAGTTCATGAACGGTCCTGCAGCGATCGCAAGGACGCGCTTCCATACGGATTTCGAACCGAATGTACGATCGTACGGTGCAATTTGTGTCCGTGTCTGACCTTCAACGAGAAATGCTGTCGGTGAAACGGGGTAGCGAACCGATGTCTCGTCTTGTAATCCAACGAGTTCGAGTTGACGCAATAAGTCAATCCGTTCGACAGTAACGACTTGGTCGACTTGTGGCCGATCCGCATCGAAATAAATCGTCTCGATGACGCCGTCCTTTAACTGTAATCCGACGGTTTGACCTGATTTGATCTCAACGAGTTCCGGTTCTTCACCCGCCATCTTGACGTAACCGCCGATTGGCAACAGACGTACCGTATACAACGTCTCATTCTTAAACACTGAAAAGATCTTCGGTCCAAATCCAATCGCGAATTCCCGACAGAGAATACCTGCCCGTTTCGCCATCACGAGATGACCCCATTCATGGACGGCGACGAGTACACCGAACATCAGCACGATTGAAATAAAGGTCGTCATTACTTATCCCATCCTTAGTTAGCGAATGTAAGAGACGATACGAACTCACGCGCCCATCGATCAGCCTCAAGGATTTGATCCAAGGAAGGCTCCTCGATAAGTTCATGAGCTTGAAGCGCCGCCTCAACGCTCGCTTCGATTTCTAAAAAGCGAATGTCTCCTTTTAAGAAGCGATCCACCGCTTGTTCGTTCGCAGCATTGAGTACTGATGGCATCGATCCGCCGGCTTGACCTGCTTCAAAAGCAAGTCGCAACAACGGATAACGCTCAAATGAAGCATCAGCAAAGTGTAGGCGTCCGATTTCCTTTAAGTTTAACCGTTCTCCCCCTTGAATTTCAAGGCGGGACGGATATGTAAGAGCGTACTGAATCGGTTCTCGCATGTCAGGCATACCAAGTTGTGCCATGACCGCACCATCGTTGAATTCGACCATCGAGTGGATGATGGATTCACGGTGAATGACGACATCGATATCTGCATAATCGACATCAAATAACCAATGTGCTTCAATGACTTCGAACCCTTTGTTCATCATTGTCGCAGAATCAATCGTGATTTTTGCTCCCATCGACCAGTTTGGATGCGCTAGTGCTTGTTCGACCGTAACATTCGCTAACTCATCCCGCGTTTGGTCGCGGAAGCTACCACCTGAAGCCGTCAAGATGATTTGACGCACATCTTCACGACGTTCCCCGTTTAAGCATTGGAAAATCGCCGCATGTTCACTGTCAACTGGTAAGATCGTCACGTTTTTCTCACGTGCCAACTTCATGACAAGATGACCTGCCGTGACGAGTGTCTCCTTATTCGCAAGACCAATCGTCTTACCCGCCTCGATTGCAGCAAGCGTTGGACGTAAGCCAACAGCTCCTACGACCGCTGTAATGACCGTATCGACTTCGGGATGCGTCACGACATCAAGCAATTTTTCTTCACCGACAACGATCGTTGGCTGATAAGTCAAGTGTTGCTCGAGTTCTTGACGTGTCGTCTCATCTTGGACGCCGACAAGCATCGGTTGCAGACGGTTCAACCACGGTATGGCGACCGTCGTGTTTCGACCAAATGCAAAACTCGTCAATTCAAAAAGGTCTGGATTAGCCGCAATGACATCGAGCGTCTGCGTACCAATCGATCCTGTACCACCGATGATACTGATTTTCTTCATAATGAAGTGCCTCCTCAAGCAAAGATATCAAGTACGACGAGGACCGTAAAGACGATCATCATGCTGTCGAACCGATCTAGAATACCACCATGACCCGGTAGTAACGTTCCAGAATCTTTCACACCATAATGGCGTTTGTAAGCAGACTGGACCAAGTCACCAAGTTGCCCAACGACGGCAACGATGATGGCAAGGACAATGACTTTCCCAAAACCGACTGTCGGTTCGATACCTTCAAATACGACACCGAGTAAGATGGCAAGCAGTACGCCACCGACTGCCCCTTCGATCGTTTTGTTGGGACTGATCGACGGCCACAGTTTATTCTTACCGAATCGTTTCCCGACGAAGTAAGCGCCTGAATCCGTGAACCAGATCAAGAGGATAATCAACAGTGACCACGTTAATCCGTGTTCGAGTAAGCGGATATAGGCGAATGATGCAAAACCGACACCGACATACACGGCCGTCAGCAGTAAAAACGCAACATCATCGAACGTAAAGACATTTTTTGAGAATACGTTCCAGAAGAGACCGATCAATAAAATGATCATTGCCCAAGCGATTGGCGAAAGTCCGATCGGAAGCGTCTGATCGACTGCTTCTTCATAAATACCAACGAAAGGCAATAACGTCCCAATACCAAACAGAATCCGAGGAACGCGTGAGCCGCTCCATTGTCGCATCCGAACGAGCTCGGTATATCCGAGAAGCGTTAAGATTGCCATAAATGCTAAAAAGGGAAGTCCGCCGAGATACAGAAGTGCCAAAAAGATAGCACCAGCCCATATCCCTGTGATGATTCGAGTTTTCATAAGCTAGTTCCTCATTTAATCAGACGCCACCGAATCGGCGTGTCCGTTGATTGTAATCTTCAATTGCTGCTAAGAAAGCATTTCGGCGAAATTCTGGCCACAAGACGTCTGTGAAATAAAACTCCGCATATGCCGCTTGCCAAAGTAAAAAGTTCGATAACCGTTGTTCCCCACTCGTTCGAATGACGAAATCGACGTCGGTTACGGATCCTGTCATCAACTCGCGTTCAATCGTCTCCGTTGTAATCGCATCCGGTGACAGTGTTCCTGCCTGAACCTGTTCGCCCAGTTTTTGCATGACTTGAACGAGTTCATCGCGTCCTCCATAATTCAGAGCGAAAATCAGACGAAGTCCTGTATTATGTTGCGTATCCAGTTTCGCTTGTTCCACTGCCTCACGTGTGAAATGAGGGAGGCGTGATACTTCTCCTGCTACCTCGACTTTAACATTTTGCGCGTCTAACTCTTTTAAATCCGACTCTAAGAATTGCGCCGGCAGCTTCATGAGAAAACTCACTTCTTCTTCCGGACGCGTCCAATTCTCCGTCGAGAAAGCATATAATGTCAGACTCTTAATGCCGAGTTCATTTGCAACCCGAACGACTTCACGAATCGATTTCATACCTTCGCGATGTCCCATGATACGCGGAAGTCCGCGTTTTTGTGCCCATCTACCGTTTCCGTCCATGATGATAGCGACATGCTCTGGTACCCGATCATAGGTTTCGGTTTCTTTCGTCTGATTCAACCATTGAAACATCCGCACTTCCTCCTCTCTCAATTATGAAGAAAGGGACTCTTCGTGTGACAAAGAGTCCCCCCCATGACGATCCGTCGCGTCATACTTCCATGATTTCTTGTTCTTTTTCCGTTGCCGTCTGATCAAGTTGTTTAACGAACTTGTCTGTCAACGTCTGAACATCTTCTGTGTATCCACGCAGATCATCTTCTGTCAATGCACCATCTTTTTCTTGTTTCTTTAACTGCTCGTTCGTATCACGACGAATATTACGGAGGGCAACTTTACCTTCTTCCGTATACTTCTTGACGAGTTTGACGAGTTCCTTCCGGCGCTCTTCCGTTAATGGTGGAATCGCAAGACGGATGACCGTACCATCAGACGACGGCGCAAGACCAAGATCAGCACGTTGAATCGCTTTTTCGATTTCGCTGACCATTGATTTATCCCAAGGAGTGATCAAGATCAGACGTGCTTCTGGTGTGTTGACGTTCGCTACTTGATTGAGCGGTGTCGGTGAACCGTAGTATTCGACTTGAACGGGATCCAAAATCGCAACGTTTGCACGACCTGCGCGGAGCGTCGCAAGTTCTTTCTTAAGTGAAAGATGTGCTTTCTCCATCCGTTCTTCGGCTTGTTTTAAGATTTCTTTTGACATATTATTTCCCCCTTACGATTGTCCCGATTTCGTCACCGATGACGACACGTTTGATGTTACCTTCTTCCATCAACGAGAAGACGATGAGCGGGATGTCATTGTCCATACAAAGTGAAGTTGCTGTAGAATCCATAACTTGAAGTCCATCTTTTAAGACGTCCAAGTAAGAGAGCGTCTCGAATTTCTTCGCTTCTGGATCAACATTCGGGTCAGCTGAGTACACACCATCGACGTTGTTTTTCGCCATTAAGATGACCTCTGCTTCGATTTCAGCTGCACGAAGAGCAGCTGTCGTATCTGTCGAGAAGTACGGGTTCCCTGTACCTGCTGCAAAGATGACGACGCGTCCTTTTTCAAGGTGACGCATCGCACGGCGGCGGATGTACGGTTCTGCTACTTGGCGCATCTCGATAGATGTTTGGACGCGTGTCTCGACACCTACATCTTCCAAGCTGTCTTGAAGCGCAAGCGAGTTCATGACTGTCGCTAACATCCCCATATAATCGGCGTTGGCCCGGTCCATCCCAAGTTCTGCACCTGTTTTGCCACGCCAAATGTTTCCAGCTCCGACGACGACCGCTACTTCAACGTTCAGTTCAACTAATTCGCGAATCTGTTCCGAGATAGATTTGACGATGACAGGATTGATTCCAAACCCTTGATCTCCTGCGAGCGCTTCTCCGCTCAATTTTAACACAATCCGGTTATATTTCGGTTGCATGACTATGTCCCCCTTGCTAAATTCCGTAAAAAAGGAACACGAACCACTTCCACACGAAAGTGGATTGAAGCATACGTGTTCCTTCTCTTGTCATCAGGATGATCCCGATTCTTATTTTTTAAGTTGGTTCATAACTTCTTCAGCGAAGTTCTCTTCGCGTTTTTCCATACCTTCTCCAACTTCGAAGCGTACGAATGACACGACTTTACCGCCTTTAGACTCTACATATTTACCAACTTTGAAGTCTGGATCTTTGACGAACGTTTGATCGACAAGGCAGATTTCCTCGAAGAACTTGTTCATACGACCAACGATCATTTTTTCAACGATGTTAGCTGGTTTTCCTTCGTTCAATGCTTGCTCAGTGAGGACTTTTTCTTCACGTGCTTTTTCTTCTTCTGTGACAGAAGTACGGTCAACGTAAAGTGGACGTGCTGCTGCGATGTGCATTGCAACGTCTTTTGCAACTGTTTCGTCTGTCGTACCTTCGATGACGACAACTGAACCGATGCGTCCACCCATGTGGAGGTAAGAACCGAAGACTGCATCATCTGCTTTTGTGAAGAGCGCTACACGACGGAGTGAGATTTTCTCTCCGATTGTTGAAGCTTCTTCTGAGATGTATGTGTCGATTGTTTTACCTGCTTCATATTCAGAAGCAAGAGCCGCTTCAGCTGTTTCTGAACCGTTACGGAGAACAGCGTCTGCGATGTTTTGAACGAGCGTTTGGAAACGTTCGTTTTTTGCAACGAAGTCTGTTTCTGAGTTGATTTCGACGAGTGCCGCTTTGTTGCCATCAACTGCAACTGCAGTCAATCCTTCAGCTGCGATACGATCGCCTTTTGCTGCTGCTTTAGCGATTCCTTTTTCACGCAAGAAATCTACTGCTGCATTCATATCACCGTCAGTTTCAACGAGTGCTTTTTTGCAGTCGAGCATACCTGCACCTGTTTTTTCACGAAGTTCTTTAACCATTGCTGCTGTAATAGCCATTCGATATTCCTCCTTATAACATCCTTATTTTCAAAAAAAAGGTGATAAAAGGTCGATTCCCTTTATCACCTGGCATCACGAATTACTCAGCGTCTGCTACTACTTCTTCAGTAGTTTCAGGTGCTACGTTATCTTCGCCTTGTTTAACTTCGAGGATTGCGTCAGCCATTTTACCAGTGAGCAATTTGACTGCACGGATCGCATCGTCGTTCGCTGGGATGACGTAGTCGATTTCGTCTGGATCACAGTTAGTATCAACAATCGCAACGATTGGGATGTTGAGTTTGTGTGCTTCTGCAATCGCGATACGCTCTTTGCGTGGGTCAACGATGAAGAGTGCATCCGGAACGCCTGGCATATCTTTGATACCGCCAAGGAATTTCTCAAGACGAGTCATTTCTTTTTTAAGAATGATGACTTCTTTTTTAGGAAGAACTTCGAATGTACCGTTCTCTTCCATTTTTTCGAGTTGTTTCAAACGGTTGATACGTTTTTTGATTGTAGAGAAGTTCGTGAGAGTTCCACCTAACCAACGTTCGTTGATGAAGTATTGACCTGCACGGATCGCTTCTTCTTTCACAGTGTCTTGAGCTTGTTTTTTCGTACCAACGAAAAGAACGTTTCCGCCTTCAGACGCTACTTCACGGATGAAGTTATATGCTTCGTCTACTTTTTTGACCGTTTTTTGAAGGTCGATGATGTAGATTCCGTTCCGTTCTGTGAAGATGTATTTTGCCATTTTTGGGTTCCAACGGCGTGTTTGGTGACCGAAGTGTACACCAGCTTCTAACAATTGTTTCATCGAGATTACTGCCATGATGAATTCCTCCTTTTGGGTTTTGGATGTCCTCCGCGATGATCGTCTGTCCAGCTAACCTATTAAAGGCACCGCAGCTGGCGATACATGCGTGCGTAATTAACACCGTAGACTAATATAGCATAAAGATTACCGAGGGGCAACCTTCGTTTGATGAGAAAGTTTAGCAATCAAAGCCACCTCGCCGGTCCCCCGATTCAAAGATCGTGCAAGCGTCTCAAGATCTGCTCCTTCTCGTAGCGCCTGCTTGATATCCGTTAACGATGGTTCCTTTGAAACGGACCGTTCGACTTCGACGGTTTCTGGCTTCTCATTTGTAGCAACCTGCACTATTTGTAAAGACGCATCCGGTACTTGATCAACGGGTTCGGTTGTCTCATATATAGATGTATCCGTCATGGCGTTGACGTGCTCCATGAAATGTAATAACACTTGTTCCGTCTCGTTTTTTTCGCGTTCTAAATGTGTGATCCGGTCTTTGAGCGCCGCCTGCTGACGAAATAAAACTAGCAGGGCATAACAGACGAGTGCAGCTAATAAGATATAAACGACAGTCATAATTCTCCCTTTCACATGGCGACACGATCTGCTAAATAGGCACTTCCGAGCGCATTTTTCAACTTACGAAGCGCTTTGGAATGGATTTGCGAAATACGGGAAGTCGAGAGTCCGAGAACTTCACCAATTTCAGTAAGCGTCAATTCCTCATAGTAGAACAAAGAAACGACAAGTTGTTCTTTTTCTGATAACCCTTCGACTTCCTCTGCCAGTTTAGCAATCAACTCACGCATTAACAACATATCTTCTGGTGTAGCGGTATCCGGATCAAGATAGGAGACGGTCATCGCTTTTCCCTCATCTTGTAACGTGACTGCTTCATCGATCGATAATACATTCGCGAAATAACTTTCTGCTAACGCACCCTTGACCTCGTCTGGTGTCATATTGACGATAGAAGAGACTTCTTCTATCGTCGGCGTCCGTTGCAAGGATTGTTCTAGGATCTCGACAGCTGCCTCGACCCGCTTTGCTTTTTCGCGTAAGGAACGTGGTAACCAATCGATTTTACGAAGCCCATCTAAAATAGCTCCTCGAATCCGAAAGGCGGCATACGTGTCGAATTTATTATTATGATTTTGATCGAATTTTTGAAGCGCATCGTACAATCCCATCATCCCTAAACTTTTCAACTCGTCTCGATCGACACTTTTAGGCAATGTCGCACTTAAACGCTGAACGTGGTATTGAACAAGTGGTTCATAATTGTGAAGTAACAGGTCTGCCACCGCAATATCGCGTGTGGTCAGCCATCGATCCCAAAGTTGTTGTAATTCCTCACGCATGACCATTCCTCCTCTAGATTTCCAGCGTCCCGACATTCACCGTCCGGATGACGAGACGCCCTGATTGTGAGTGGAACTCGATCGTTCGTCCATTCGTGCCGCCAACATCTTCAGCAACGAGTGGAATTTTGACTTGTTGAAGCATTGCTTTGACCGCAGCGATGTTTCGCTCACCGATCCGCATTGATTCATGTTCATATTTAAATTGAAACATCTGAGCCCCACCAGCAATCTTCGCACGTAATCGGATGGCACCACTTGCTCGAAGTTGGCGGGCTACTTCTAGAATTGCCGTATCGGCAAACTTCCCGACTTCAAGCTCCCGATTCCGACTGATAGCTGAATCAGGTAACATGACATGCGCCATACTCGATAACCCTTGTTCCAGGTCGTAGATGACAACGCCTACACACGATCCAAGACCTGCCGTTCGTAAAATGACGGGGTGCTTACTGATGGCGTACTCCGCAATGCCAATCCGTACGATTTCATCCATTCATGTCCACACCCAATCGTTCAAAGACCGTCTGAAAGGCGTTAGCTTCAGGCAACAAAAGTAAATGTCCGGTCAAATCGTTTCCTGCACTAGACAAGTGCGTGTCAATATAGACAGCCATATTTCCAGGAGTCGTTGATTCAAGTAAGGCTACTTCAAGTAACGCACCTACCATATCAAACGCCGATGCAGGAACACTGACATGTAACGATAAGTTAAGCCAATCGGAGATAGCCCGAGCATACGCTCCTATTAAAATATTCCCAATTTCTTCCCATGCGGAAACCCCCATTTCGTGGGACTCGGAAAAAAAGTGGAATTCCGTCTGCATCAATTGACTCACAAGTTTTTCTGCATCGCGTAGTGGCATCAAAAAGAGTAACGTGGCTTGAATGTCTCCAGAAAAACGTAATAATGCACCAGCAGTATACGTCTCAGCTCCTCCACTTCGCTCGACGATCGTCGTGAAATCCTCCAGCTCAGCGGAAGGGACTTCGATCTCAATCGGCTGTCCGAGTAAAGTAGAAAGTGCCGTTGCCGCGTGACCGGCTCCAATGTTGCCGACTTCTCTCAAGATGTCACGTTCGTTTGGGTTAAGCATGAACAATGTCCTCAAATAAGCGATTCGGTTCAATCAACGAGAACAATTGCTGATCGCCTTTGGCGACTGCAGTCAAATATGAGGCATCCTCCTGCTTTTGTTCACTGAGCGGTTCAATGCGAACATCCGTTGATTCGACGACTTCGTTTGCCCGGTCGACGATGAATCCAGCATCTCCATGCTCTAAAGTGGCGATGATGATGCGTGTCTCTTCTGTCTCTTTCGCTAACTCGAATCCAAGACGAGCACGCAAATCAATCACGGGCGTAACGACACCGCGTAAATTGATGACTCCTTTGACATAAGATGCAGCGTTCGGAATCCGCGTGATCGGGATGAGCCGTTCGATTGAACGAACAGACTGTACATCAATACCGTATGCATTATCTTCTAATTGAAAAACAACCCATTTTTGTTCCATCTTCGTTCCCCTCACTTCCGTAATAGTGCATTGCTGTCAATGATCAACGCGACTTGCCCGTCTCCAAGAATCGTCGCACCAGAAATGGCACGGATTCCTTCAAGATAACTGCCAAGTGGTTTCATGACGATCTCTTGTTGACCAATCAATTCAGATACAATCAAACCAGCTAATTTTTCACCACTCCGGACGACGACGACCGAATAGGCTTCTGCCTCATGTTGCGGCAACCCATAAACCTCATTTAACGAAATAAGCGGAACCAACTGCCCACGGAAATCAAATACTTTTTCCCGGTGTGCTTGTAGAATGGCTGATTTACGTAAAGAGGTTGTTTCGATGATGGCAGTCAATGGAATCGCATACGTCTCTTGTCCGAGTTCTACGAGCATGGCTGAGATGATCGATAGCGTCAGTGGTAAACTGATTCGGAAAATCGTTCCTTCTCCTCGACGTGTCTCGACGAACACTTCTCCGCCCAGTGACTCGATCTTCGATTTGACGACATCGAGACCAACACCACGACCAGACAAGTCGGTGACTTCTTCTGCCGTTGAGAAACCAGGTGCAAATAACAGCATCGAAGCCTCTTCCATCGTTAATTGCATTGCTTCTTCTTCCGTGATCAATCCTTTTTCAATCGCGATCCGTGTGACACGTTCGTGATTGATACCGGCTCCATCATCTTCAATCTCGATGAAGACCCGGTTTCCTGAGTGATAAGCACGTAGCGAAAGATTTCCTTCGACCGGCTTATTTGCTAAAATACGTTCTGCCTTGTTCTCAATCCCATGATCAATGGCATTTCGGATCAAGTGGACGAGCGGATCACCGATCTCATCGATAACTGTACGGTCAAGTTCCGTCTCGGCACCCGTAATGTGTAATTTGATATGTTTTCCGACATCTTTCGAAACGGAACGCACCATTCTTGGGAATCGGTTGAACACTTGTTCGATCGGCATCATCCGTAACGTTAGGACGAGCGATTGCAATTCATTCGTACCTCGTTTGATCCGTTCGACCGTATCTGTCAATTCAGGTGAGCTGACTTCTGCTGCAATACGCTCCAAACGTCCGCGATCGATGATGAACTCTTCGAACAGGTTCATCAAACGATCGATTCGCTCGAGGTTAACACGAATCGTTTTCGAAGCGACAGGCGCAGATATGTCTGTCTGGTCGGATGATTCCGGTGAAGCTACTGATGCAGAGACAGATGTCGGCACAGGAACTTCCTGCGGCAGTGTGGACGTCGCCACCTCCGCTTCAGGTGTTGTCTCGAATGTGTCGATCGTTACTGTCGCAACTTCGGATACAGAAGCAATCGCTTCTTGAATCGTCACCTGATCTTGTTGCGTCACGAACAAGACTGAGAACGTCGTCTCAAAATGCTCCTGCTCCAGTTCATCAGATGTCGGGTTCGATAAGATGACATCTCCGAGTTGTTGTAAACGATCAAACACCATATAAACGCGTGCCGCTTTTAAGATGACGTCCGCCGAGAGTTCGACGTGGACGATATACGCTTGATAACCGGATGCAATCGATTGTTTGACGACTGCCTCCGAGTAAACGTCGCACTCAAAGGTTTGTGAAGCAACTATAGGTGTAACTGGAACGATTTCTTCTTGCTCGGGACGAATGAACTGCTGTAAACGTCTCACTGTTTCAGTGACGTCAAGCTTTCCTTTCCCACCTCGACTGATGTCTTCTACCATCGTCTCTAGTTGCTCGGCGGCTACGAAGAGAACATCGATCAGTTCAGCAGTAGCAGGTTGTTTTTTCGATCTGACTAAATCAAGGGCACTCTCCATCTCGTGCGTTAAATCAGCGATTGCGTCGTATCCCATCGTTCCTGCCATTCCTTTTAACGTATGGGCAGAACGGAAAATTTGATCGATGACCGCCTCGTCGTCTAGCCGCTCCTCAAAAACTAATAAGCTTGTATTGATTGCTTGTAAATGCTCCATCGACTCATCGAGGAACAACCCTACATATTCATTTAAGTCCATGACTGATACCCTCCTTTAATCTTAACGGACATGATCTTTTCTTTTTTTCAGACGATGTAACAATCGATCTAAAAACTTCCGTTCCTTGACTTGTACACCTGTTAACGATGTCGTGATGTGATCGAGCCGCCAACTGACGTCGCTCGTTCGATCCATCAAATAAAATGGCATCTGTGCCTTGACTGCTTTAACGACTGTCGGATCTTCTGGTAAAAAACCGGTAAAGCGAAGAGGTTTTTGCAAAAACTGTTGGCTGACAAGTGCTAATCGATCAAACGTTTCAAGCGCTTCCCCACCATTCGTCGCCCGATTGACGACAACGGAAATCGGAAGATCCGTCGCATGATGGTGTGCCAGTTTGACAAACGCATATCCGTCCATGATCGAAGTCGGCTCTGGCGTGACAATCAACCATGCTTCGTCTGCACTACTGATGAAATCAAATGTCTGATGATTCGCACCGGCTCCTAAATCGAGTAACACATAGTCATATTCATAGAAAAATTGGAACTCCCGTAGAAGGAACATCACGTCTTCCTTCGTCAGATTCGTCAATTCTGCAAAACCACTTCCGCCATGAATGAAATGAAGAGACGGAGACTGTTCCACGATTGCGTGCTGGAGTGATTCTCGTCGTTTGACGCATTCCATTAAAGATGACTTCGACGATTTACCGAATAGAATCCCGATGTTCGCCATTCCAATATCAAGATCAATCAAAAGCACTCGTTTTTCTTGCAACGATAATGCCACGCCAAGATTCACCGCGACATTCGTTTTTCCGACGCCACCTTTTCCACTCACGATGGCAATCGTCTTCGTTTCCTTGACGGTCACTTTAGATCGTAAGACACGTGCTTGATCTTCTCGCATCATCTCATCCCTCTCTCGACAATCATTCGGGATAACTCATCCGCCGTAGCGAACGTGATGTCTTCCGGCACTTCTTGCCCCGTCGTCACACAATAGATCGGCAACTTCGTCTCGGTCGCGAGTCCGAATATCGACCAGAGTTCACTTGTTTCATCTGCTTTCGAAAAGACGATTCCGGATAAAGGAATCTTGCCGAAACGGTCGTGGATTTGTAATAAATCTCGGTATTTCGAGGTCAAACTAAGAACCAAAAATACATCCGTATCCGCAAAATCATGCCGACTTCGTAACTGCTCCACATACGCTTCGTCTAAGAAATTTCGCCCCGCTGTATCGACAAGTACGATGTCACACGATGCTAACGCCTGCTTGGCTCGTTCGAAATCATCCAAGTCATATGCGACATGAATCGGAATGCCTAATATGTCTGCATATGTTTTTAATTGTTCAATCGCTGAGATCCGGTATGTATCGGTCGTGATGAGTCCAACTCGTTGATTTTTAATGAGAGCATGGTGAGCAGCAAGCTTAGCGATGGTCGTTGTCTTTCCGACACCAGTCGGTCCTGTCAACATGACATACCGTGCAGTCGACGGTGTGACGCGTAATGACGCTTTCACTTCTTCCGTCAAGAGATCCGTTAACTCCGTTTGTTGTGTTTGATAATACGCAGTCAATAACCGTTCGTGTAATCGTTCAGATACCTGCTGTAACGCTGGTTCAGCCAGTAACGGCGCATAATGTCGCAATTCTTTTGGCAATGGTCGCTCGCCGACCGTAACAATCGTCGGACGCACTGGTACTGGTTGGATAATTTCCACAACCTCCTGTCGACTCGTTGCTTGCTTCGAGACGACAGGTTCGCTTGAGACATGTTCATCCACCGATGCAACCAATTCCACTTTTTTCTTCGCAAATAAACCAAAGAATCCGCCCACTTTGATGTGGCGAGTATTTAATATAATGGCATCGTTCCCGAGTTCGCGTTTGATCCGTTCCATGGCCTCGCTAACAGAATCCGCCGTGACTTTTTTGACTATCATCTCTTAAATCACCCCAATACTCTTGACTTCGATCGTCGGCATTAATTCGTTATAGGACAAAATCGGAATATCTGGAAAATAGCGTTCTGTCAATTGACGAACGAACATCCGGATACTTGGAGAAGTCAGGATGATCGGATGCGCCCCGTATCGTTCGAATTCCATTGCTCGCTCTTGCAACGTCTCGATGAAACGTGTCGCCTTTTCGGGATCAAGCGCTAAATAATTACCGAACTCAGTCTTTTGGATGGCCGACTGGATATCCAGTTCCATCTCACTTGAGATCGTCACGACGTGCAAGACATCTCCTTGCATGACCTGTTCCGTAATTTGACGCGATAAGGATTGACGAACATATTCCGCGAGCAATTCGCTGTCTTTCGTCACAGCTGCATAGTCTGCGAGCGTTTCGAAAATCAATGGTAGATTTCGAATCGAGACTTTTTCTTTTAGTAATTGAACGAATACTTTTTGAAGTTCACCGATCGATAACAGCTGTGGTGTGACTTCTTCGACTAGAATCGGATGCGATTCCTTCAAATGGTCGACCAATTGTTTCGTCTCTTCTCGTCCGAGTAATTCAGCGGCATGTTTCTTCAAGAGCTCCGTCAAATGTGTCGCGACGACAGATGGTGGATCAACGACCGTATACCCTGACATCTCTGCTCGACTACGTGTCTGTTCATCAATCCAGAGTGCTGGCATACCAAAGGCTGGTTCGACCGTTTCGATACCTCGAATTTCTGGATCATCGACACCTGGGCTCATCGCTAAGTAATGATCCAGTAAAAGCTCACCACTTGCCATCTCACTTCCGCGAATCTTGATTCGATACTGGTTCGGGGATAACTGCAGATGATCGCGAATCCGAACGGTCGGTAGAACGAATCCAAGTTCAAGCGCTAGTTGCCGACGAATCATGACGACACGATCGAGTAAATCGCCGCCTTGGGCTTCATCAGCGAGTGGAATCAATCCGTAACCGAATTCGAATTCAATCGTATCGACATTGAGTAAGGAAATGACTGATTCGCTTGATCGTAAGTTTTCACTCGGTGCTTCTTCAACCGCAACTTCTTCTTGCATCGTCTTCGTCGTCTGCTTCATCCGCCAAGCGAAGAAGCCGAACAGGATTGCAATCGGCATCGTGACGTAATCGGGAATCGCCGTGAACAATCCGAGTAAGAAGATCGCCCCAGCTGCGATTCCGACAAGTAAAGGTGTCCGTGCCAATTGACCGATGACATCTTCACCGAGGTTTCCGTCTGAAGTCGAGCGCGTGACGATGATCCCGGTCGCCACCGAAATTAAAAGGGCTGGAATCTGACTGACAAGTCCGTCTCCGACCGTCAGTAACGTATACAGTTTGACTGAGTCCGCCATCGGTAAACCTTGCTGAACGACACCGATGATCATACCGAAGATTAAATTGATGATGACGATGATGATCCCGGCGATCGCATCTCCTTTAACGAACTTCGAGGCACCATCCATCGCACCGTAAAAGTCTGCTTCAGATTGGATTTTTTGGCGGCGGGTCCGAGCTTGTAATTCATCGATCATACCGGAATTCAAATCGGCGTCGATTGCCATCTGTTTCCCTGGCATCGCATCAAGCGTAAAACGTGCCGACACTTCTGAGACCCGTTCCGAACCCTTCGTGATGACGAGGAACTGGATTAAGACGAGAATCAAGAATACGACGAAGCCGACGAGGGCATTTCCGCCGACGACGAAATCACCAAATGCTTCAATGACTTCGCCACCGTTTCCGTTTGACAGGATTGCCCGTGTCGTCGAAACGTTAAGCGCAAGACGAAACAAGGTAACGATCAATAACAATGTTGGAAAGACAGAAAACTCTAGTGCCTCTTTGGCATTCATCGCAACGAGCAATACCATCAAGGCAATGAGAATATTGATGATGATTAAAAAATCGAGCATGATAGCGGGCAGTGGAATGACGAGCATGAAGACGATCATGATGACGCCTAGCAGGACCGTTAAATCTCTTGTTGATATACTCATGATGCTTCATCCTTTCATTTTGCTTGTTTCAGTTGATAGACAAAGGCGAGTGTTTCAGCGAGCGCCTGATAGAACGTTTCATCCACTGCCATACCAATTTCTGATTGAGCGAACAACGCCCGCGCGAGCGGACGGTTTTCAACAATCGGGACCTCAGCTGCTGTCGCCTTCTCCCGAATCCGGAACGCGACAGCATCTACGCCTTTTGCAACGACGATCGGTGCCATATGTTTACCGTCATCGTATTGGATCGCTACCGCATAATGGGTCGGGTTCGTGATAACGACGTCGGCATTTGGTATTTCTTGCATCATCCGCCGCATCGCCATCTCCCGTTGTTGTTGTTTAATCTTTCCTTTGATTTGAGGGTCACCCTCTGTGTTTTTATGCTCATCCTTTAAATCCTGCTTACTCATTCGGATCGACTTCTCGAAATCAAATTTCTGATAGGCAAAATCAAGAATGGCTAATGCAATCAAGGCGATACTGACCGATAAACCGAGTAAAAATGTTAAATGACCAATGATAGCTAACGCATCGCCAATCGGTTCCGAGGTCAATCTCGAGATCTCGACCTTGTTGTTCCATAAGACTGTTCCACTTGTTACACCGATCACCAGCAATTTAAAGACCGATTTCAAAAACTCGACAAGTGCTTTGACGCTCACGATCCGTTTGACGCCTTGAAGCGGATTGATCCGGTCCAGTTTCGGCTGAATCGCCTCACCGCTTAAGAGCACACCGATTTGGACGAAGTTTCCGAGAATACCAATCACGACCGCTGTTAAAAAGAAAGGTGCGACTAAAATCCCCATTTGCATCAGCATCTCGATGAGAATCTGTTCAACTCGTCCTTCTTCAACCGCTTGCAGGACTTGACTAGCACTAAGACCATCTTGCAGGACGAGAACGAAACGCCGTCCTAGAAACGGACCAAAAAAATAGAGGACGAGAAACATGGCGAACAACATGAAACTGCTTGTTAAATCTGCTGATTTTGCGACTTGTCCCTTCTTACGGGAGTCATCCCGCTTTCGAGGTGTCGCCTTTTCCGTCTTTTCACCAGCGAAATACTGAAGATCAAGGCGTAATCGATATGAATGCATGTCCTCAACCTCCTAGTAATCGAATGGCATCTGCAAGTACATCCTGCAACAACGGAACGAATCGACCGATTCCTGTGATCGTTGCACCTGCTAATAAAAATAGAATCACATATCCCATCAGCAGTTTGACGGAAAAACCAATCGCGAAAATGTTGAACTGAGGTGCCGTCTTCGCGAGGAATCCGAGTGCGAGATCCACTAAAAATAGGGAAACGACAAGTGGCATCGCCATTTGTAACGCAGTTAACATGGCAAGCCCAACGACCCGAATGACAAGACTCATCCCAGCGTCGCCCGATACCGCAAGCAGACTGCCCGGCGGAAAGATTTGAAAACTCGTGTAGATTCCGTCAAGCAGGATTAAATGCATATCAGAAGCGAGTAGAACAAGTAACGTCAACATGTAATAAAATCTTCCGACGATCGGTGACTGTCCACCAAACATCGGGTCATAAGCGGAAGCCATCGCGAGACCCATCTGCAAATCGATGATCGAACCGGCAATTTGTGGCGCATACAATAAAAAACTAGCAAGTAAACCAAGCGCTAGACCCACTAAAACTTCCGTTCCCATCCGAAAGAAAAAATCGAAGTCTTCTACTCGAACGTCTGTCTTTACAGCGTAACTCGCAAAGTAAGCAAGACCGGCCGCAAGCGCTAATTTATGTTGCGCTGGTAATTGCTTTGAGGAAAACAATGGAGCCGCGACAAGAAAACCGACGATTCGTCCAAAGACGAGCAAAAAAACACTCAGGAAAGATAGTAACGTCATTTGCGGGAAACCTCAGCGATTTGCTTAAATAAGTCAATCGTAAAGGTCTGTAATTCCTGCATGATCCATGGTCCGAAAAAAACGAGTGCTAAAAATACGGCAACGATCTTTGGAACGAACGATAGCGTCTGTTCCTGAATCTGTGTCGTCGCCTGCAAAATACTGACGAGCAGACCGACGACGAGCGAGACCAGTAATAAGGGAGCTGATACTTTTAGTAATGTCCAGACAGCAGAGCTTGCCAACTGAATAATCATTTCTTGAGTCATCTTCTCTCCCCCTAACGCATACTGACGAGCAGTGATTCAACGATCAGGTGCCAGCCATCGACTAAAATAAATAACAAAAGTTTAAACGGTAAGGCAATCATGACCGGCGGTAACATCATCATCCCCATCGACATCAAGACACTCGAGACGACCATATCAATGACAAGGAATGGAATGAAGATCATGAATCCGATTTGAAAAGCCGTCTTTAATTCACTAATCGCATATGCTGGAACGAGTGCGACGAGTGGGATATCTTCAATCTTTTTCGGTTTTTCATAATTGCCGTATTTTAAGAACAACTCTAAATCATTCGTTCGCGTGTGTTTCGACATGAATCGCTTCATCGTATCCCCAGCTTTATCAAATGCCTCATCTTGACTGATTTTATCTGCCATATACGGTTTCAAGGCTGTCGTGTTCAATTCTGATAAAACGGGTGACATGACGAACAGCGTGATGAACAGTGCCAGTCCAACGAGTAGCTGGTTCGGCGGCGTTTGTTGTGTTCCAAGGGCAGAACGGACAAAAGACAACACGACGACGACACGCGTAAAACAAGTCATCAAGATCAGTAATGAAGGGGCTAACGACAATAATGTCAGCAATACGAGTAGTTTGATCGATGTCGCCGTTCCTGAAGGAGTATCAAGTGAGATTAGATTTTCAATCGTGTTCATGAGCGTCCTCGATTCTTTTGCAATTGTTCGAGTTGTTGTTTGAATGTCTCAAGAAACGGTGAAGATCCCGTTTTAGATGAAGACTCTTCAAGATCCATCGGCTCATATCCCTCTAAATCATCAAGTGTATCTAACAACTGTACGTTCTCTCCAACACCTACGACATAAATCCTGTCCTGCACCTTCACTAACTGGACGGATCGATCCTTTCCTAGTGGTACACCACCTAGGTGAGTCAATCGACCAGAATGTCTCACACCTCGTGTCCGTTCATGAATGAATCGTGTCACAAGGATGAATCCGCCGATCAAAACGACGAGAACGACGACTCCTTTGAAGATAGTCAACGCCATGGAAGGACTCTCATCGACTTGCTGAGTCGTTGGTGTATCGCTCTGAGTTGGATTCAATTTTTCTTCGACTGTTTCCGCTTGCACAGGAAGCGCAAGCAGAAACAGGAGACAAATCAGCAAAGTCACTTTTTTCATGACGAGACAGTTTTCGAGACCGCTTCAAGCACGCGATCCGCTTGGAACGGTTTAACGATGAAATCTTTTGCACCTGCTTGAATCGCATCGATGACCATCGACTGTTGCCCCATCGCTGAACACATGATGACTTTAGCGGCAGGGTTAAATGCTTTGATTTCTTTAAGCGCAGAGATTCCGTCCATTTCAGGCATCGTAATGTCTAGCGTGACGAGGTCCGGTGTCAATTCCTTGTACTTAGAGACCGCTTCTCGTCCGTTTTCTGCTTCACCGACGACATCATAGCCGTTCTTCGATAAGATTTCCTTGATCATCATCCGCATGAAAGCGGCGTCGTCTACGATTAATACTTTTGCACTCATATTAGTTCCTCCTTAGAACATCCGAAGACGTTCTTTTGTATTTACGATTTCTGTAATGCGTACACCGAAGTTTTCTTCGATGACGACCACTTCACCTGTTGCGATCAATGTATTGTTGACGAGAACGTCAACCGGTTCTCCTGCCAGTTTATCCAGCTCAATCACGGAACCTTGTGTCAATTCCAATATGTCACGAACGGAGCGACGTGTCCGTCCTAACTCAACCGTGACGTTCAACGGAACGTCATATAACATCCCAATATTTCCTGGCGTACCCTCTACTTCCATCTCACCTAATTGGCTGAATTGAACCGGACTGACACCGACTGGCGTTGCTTTCGGTTCAGGTGATGCAACTGTAGTTTGTTGTGCCATTGCTGGCGCCGATGGTGGTGATGGTGATGGTTGTGCTTGCTCCGTTACTTGTGGTGCAGGCTCTGCTTGTTGAGTCGTACTCGCGCTAAAGAGTTTTTGAATCAATTGTTTCGAGAAGTCCAGTGGTGCTAATTGAACGATTTTTGAATCGATCATCGTGCCAATCTTAAGATCAAACTCGATGATGACCATGTTCTCCCAAAGAGAAAAGCTATCGACGATACTCTTATCTTGAGAAAAGTCGAAGATTTCAACTGCTGGCGGCGAAATATCGATTCGCATCGAGAATACAGTCGACATCGAGGTAGCAGCTGCTCCCATCATCTGGTTCATCGCTTCCTGTACGGCAGATAGAGCAATCGGGTCCATCTCCAGTGACTCGTCGATGACGCCATCGCCTCCCATCATCAGGTTCGCGATGACGGAAGCATCTCGCTGTGTCAGGATCAGGACGTTTTCTCCTTTGAATCCTTCCGTATAACCGACACGTAGCGCGACGTGCGGAATCGGATAACGACTGCGTAATTCTTCCATGGAGATCATTCGGACGTGCGGTGTCGTAATCTCTACTTTTTGATTCAACAATGCCGATAAGGCCGTTGCCGAATTACCAAGTGAGATATTTCCGACCTCCCCTAATGCATCAATCTCCATGTCATCTAGTATTTCCTTTACGTCTGGCTCTTGCGGTTCATCGGTGGATGGCGTTCCGCGTAATAACGCATCGATTTCATCTTGCGAAAGCATATCGCTCATGTTATTCCTCCTCAATTCGTTGTAAGACTTGCAAAGCGAGGTGTTTCCCGTTTAATCCCGGTCGCGCCTTGAACATCTTCCGGTCGTCGACGAATACATCGACGGCATCCGAGGCTCGTGTCTTCAGGGATAAACAATCGCCTACTTCGAGGTGTAACAATTCACCAAACGAAAGCTCTGTTTGGCCGAGCACTGCTTTTAAATCGACGACGGAACTCATCAACTGCGTTTGCATGTGTTCAGACTCTTGATTATCTGCTGTCGTTCGCTTTTCTTGTTGCATCCAATAATGACTTGATAATTTCGGAAGAACGGATTCAAGGGTCACGAACGGCAAGCAGACATTCAACGTACCGCTCACTTCTCCGACCGTTACGTAAATCGAGACGAGAATGACTGTCTCATTTGGAGAGACCAGTTGCAGAAACTGCGGATTGATTTCCAAATCATCGTATTCCGCTTCGACTTCTGTTACCGACTCCCAAGCCGCCCCGTATTGAACAAAGGCACGCTTGAACAGTTGTGTTAGTATACGTGTCTCGATTTCCGTCAAATTCTCGATCTTGTTCATTCCTTCACCTGGTCCCCCAAGTAAACGATCGAGCATCGCATAGGCGATGTTCGGATTGACTTCAAATAAGACTTTTCCATCGAGCGGATGAAGATTCACTAGATTAATCAACGTCATGTTCGGAATGGAATGAATGAATTCATCATACGGAAGTTGTTCGACCGTATTAACCGTGAACTGAACATATGTCCGAAGTTGTGCAGAAAAATGTGTCGTCAAGACTCGGGCGAACTGTTCATGAATACGCGTCAAATTCCGTAATTGATCTTTTGAGAAACGGAGTGCTCGTTTAAAGTCATAGACCTTGACTCGACGCTGCTCCTCTTGACTTCGGATTTCCTCGACTTCCATATCTCCGCTTGAAATGGCTGATAGCAAGGCATCGATTTCATGTTGGGATAATACTTCGCTCATGCTGCCACCTCACTGGATGATTTTTTTCGTCGTGTAGACACGCTGGACATCGCCTTCTTGGATGAGCTTTTTGAATTGCATCCGTAACCGCTCTTCAAGCTTCTCCATATCCGCTTTTGAGTCTAAGTCCGACTTTTTCATAGCCGAAAGGTCACCCAAGATGATGTTATTGATTTGAAACTTTCGTAATTCTAAATCGTCACGCGTTGCTTGATCATCGGTGACGATCGTGAACTGGACATTTAAGAAACGTTCGTCAGCGATGTTCGTTGTCAAGTCGTCCGTTTGCAGACTTCGTGCATCAAGTTCTTCACCTGTCGGTTGTTCAACTTTTGCTTCCGTCGTGTCATTTGCTAAAAAATAATTCATGATCATGTATCCTGCCCCGATCATCAATGCTGCAACAATGATCATGATCAAGGGGATTTTCAGTTTACTCTTCTTCTTTTCCTCGGCCATCTTCGAGCCTCCTTACACTGTTCAAGCCCGCTAATCCGATTTGTTGATAAAAAGCGATTGCGATTGCTTTGACCTCTTCCATTGATTCCTTCACGACATAAATCTGTCCTCCGATGAGTTGAATCGTCGTATCCGGTGTAGAACGGACGGATTCGATCAACACGGCGTTCAGTACGAGTGGTGCGTTACGTAACGTCGTTAACGTGATCATCGTTTCAAATTGACCAGTTCCTCAAGAACCTGGTCCGATGTCGTGATAATTCGCGTATTCGCCTGGAAACCACGTTGAGCAATGATCATCTCCGTGAATTCTTCTGATAAGTCGACGTTCGACATCTCAAGCGTTCCCGACGTCAACTGTCCCATTCCGTTCAAGCTCGGTGTTCCGAGTACCGGTGGACCTGAGTTCTGTGATGCGGCGAATACGTTGACACCTGATTTTTCTAGACCACCCGGGTTAGCAAAGTTCGCGATCGTGATATAACCGACGTTTTGCAATGCTCCCGTCGTATCGACGTAAGTGACGAGACCGTCTTTACCAATCGATAAGTTACGTGCATCCGTTGGTACTTTTAGTTTTTGGAATCCTGCACCACCTGCTTCCGGGAGTGGTACTGGCGGAGTACCGTTTGCAGCTGCTTGTGTCCCGGTACCGATTAAGTAGTTTCCGTCACCTGTAACTAAGTTTCCATCAAGATCCGTATAGAAGTTACCTGAACGGGTATAACGAATCCCTTCCGCCGTGACGACCTGGAAGAATCCTTCCCCAGAGATCCCGACATCGAGGACGCGACCTGTATTCTGAAGCGCACCTTGGTTATACACATTATCGACTGTTGACATCGATGCTCCAAGACCGACCTGTTTCGGGTTCGTCCCACCGACATTGCCGCCTGCACCAGATGATGAGCCGACCGATTGACTGACGAGGTCTTTAAACGTCACCCGTCCTTTTTTATAACCGAACGTGTTGACGTTCGCGATGTTATTCCCGACGACATCCAGTTTTGTCTGGAAGTTCTTAAGCCCACTGATTCCTGAATACATTGAACGTAACATTATTTTTCCTCCTTTGATTGAATCTGCGTCAACTCGTAAACACTGATCTGTTTTCCGTTCGATAGTTCGGCCATGATATCCAGCCCATCCCGTTTTACACTAACGACACTGGCTGTCTCTTCGACGGTGGTCGTCTGCTCAGCACCTGAAGCATCCGTCGTCTTCGACTCCGCTTCATAACTGACTTTTTTACCAATCAGATTGCTGTAGGACAGCAATGCTGTTGCATGTTGGTTCAAAACCATCGTATCCATCGTCTTCCCGATTGCTTGCATCTGTTCCAGCGAAGAAAACTGGGCCATTTGAGCGATGAAATCCTTGTCTTCCATCGGTGCTGTTGGATCCTGATTCGAAAGCTGGGCAATCAGAATTTTCATGAACATATCCTTATCCATCGCTTTATTCGTCGGTACCTGTGATTTTTCAGGAAGCTGGTATGAACTACTATCCGTTTTGATTGCGTCAGTCATCGTCTTCCTCCTCTTCTTCGTCTACTGGAACGGGTGTCTCTTGATACGGTGACTCATGCTCCTGCTGATCACGTGTGAAAGATTGTTGGAACTCCCGCGCACTCGAAGCAATCATCCCCGTCTCGATCTTTACGACTGGTGTCTGTTGATGCAAGACGGTTTGTAATTTCCCAAGTTGTTGCTCGATTGATTGTTTTGCTTGCTCGGTGCTCGCAAATAGTTTGACAGTCAATGCCCCTTCTTTACGATCGAGTTGAACGACAACCTCACCAAGTTGCTCTGGGTACAGGCGAATCGACAATCGTGTGGACCCATCCGCACCTTTTATGAATGGTGCTTGCTGCAGTGCGGCTTCAATCCGTTGTTGAATCTGTTCTGAGACAGGTAGCGGCACTGGACGAATCGTTTGCAACGGAGTGCCTCTGTAAATCGGCATACTCATCGGAGGCGGTGCGGCTTTTCCTTCTGGATCAACGGGCATGGTCGCTTTTCGCATGAGTGAAGCGAATGCTAACGGAAGCGGTGTTTTTCCTTTTGCCTGCTCGGCTACAGCTACAGTGTCCGGCTTGATCGTTTCGACAACAGAACCAGTTTGCGGGAGTGTCTGTTTCACTGGCATCGCAGAAACCACTCCGTCCATTGTTGAAACTGGCGACTGCTTTAACATGTTCGTGTCATAATCTTTTACTTTGATCGTATCATTCGTCATTGTCTGCAAGACGAACTGTTGAAGTGATGGTGGCAATTGATCGAACTGACCTTTCGCCTGCTCCATATTTCCTTCGAGCAATTGTTTGACGAACGCTAGAAGTTGCTCCATTTTCTTTGGGTCTTGTTTTAACGCCTCTACTTCTGGTTGTTTCAGTAAGGAGAGAATCTCATCCGGCTGGTCTACAAGTTGTTGCATCCAGTCCGGTAAGGGTTGCGTCTCCGTTTCCGGCTCGAGTGTCATCGCATCCGCTGAGACTGATGACGGTAACGCCGTCGGCAGTTTTGTCAGATAATCAAGTAATGAGGCGAATTGACCACCAACCGTAGTCATCTCTCCTTTTTTTCCTGATCCTGTATTTAAGGTCGGGAAGGATGGTTGTGTTACTTCCGTCATGTTCATCAGGCTTCCCTCCTTACTTCGTCGCGAGTAACTGTGTCAAGGCGGCTGCTTTCTTAGCATCCATCTTGGCAATGATCGCCGCCTGTTGTTCCGCATCGATGTCCTCGATGATTGGTACGACTTCGGTCGGACTGAGTTCATTTAAAATCAGCGCAGCATCCTTTGGTGCCATTTCAGCATATACATCCGTCACGGATGCTGTTTTTTTCTTCGTCGATTTTGTTTGATCCGTTGTTTGCGCAGGTGTCTGTTTTAACTGATCCCTCTCAGCAATCAAACGTTCAACTTCCTGCTCTTTCGCTTTTAAGGTATCCGATTGTTCCTTACTTTGATTGCGTAATTTTTTGATTTCTTGATTCGCTACTTTCAGACGACGTTCGAGTTCTGCTGATGGATTCGCCTGATTCGTAGTCGTTTTTTCGGTTGCGAACGGTAAGGATAGTAGTGGACGTCCATTCGCATAATTCAATACGAAATAAGCCGTCAACAAGATTAAAATCAAAGGAATGACCAATAAAGGTAAAATCCACCCTTTTGATGTTTTATTTTCACTCATATCATCCGTCCTCTTCCAAACTGTAACAATGCCAGTTCATCTAATTGATTTTGTTCCGTCAATGCTTCGATTCGTTTCGTTTCGACTGTATGATTCTCTTGGAGACGACTAAATTTCTTCTCTTCGATTAACGCTCGTTCGAGTGCTTCTTGTGTACGTTCGTAACGATTTTTCGATTGTGTCACGTACAATTGCTGTCGTTCGATTTCCTGCTTCACGACATCCCGAGCGCGTTCTCGATATTGCGAAGACGTCAGTTCCACGACGCCAATCTCATCTTGTGCCTTCAGAAAGGACTCATATCGAACGAGCAGATGATATAATTTTTCGACTTCAAGCTCATATTGCTTTTTATGAAGGCTCAGTTCTTTAGCGACGCGATCCTTCTCCGCTTCAGCTAAAGGAATGATTCGTTCATAGATCGTCTTCATCATTCGTCCTCCTTACTGAATCGTTGCCATGAGTTGATGACAAGCCGCTTCGAAATCACTGTCTTCATGAATTTGTTGTTTCAAGAAACGAATCAGCTCCGGATATGTATCGACGGCACGGTCAATTTCCGGGTTCGTTCCTGTTTTGTATGCTCCGATATTGATTAAGTCCTCCGAATCGAGATACGTCGATAACAATTGTCGAAATGCGACAGCAGCGGTCTTTTGTTCAGATGTCGTAATTTGATTCATGACACGGCTGATGGACCGTAAGACATGAATCGCTGGGAACTGCCCTTTGTTCGCAAGGTTACGATCCAGAACGAAGTGACCGTCTAAGATCCCTCGTACGGCGTCGGCGATTGGTTCATTCATGTCGTCTCCATCGACGAGGACTGTGTAGAAAGCAGTAATCGAACCGTCTTGTGTTTTCCCGCTCCGTTCAAGTAGCTGAGGAAGCAGAGCGAATACGCTTGGTGTATATCCTTTCGACGCAGGGGGTTCACCTGTTGCAAGACCGATTTCCCGCTGTGCCATCGCAAAACGAGTAACTGAGTCCATCACCAAGACCACATTTTTCCCTTGATCTCGAAAATATTCAGCGATTGCCGTTGCCGTATAGGCACCTTTTAGACGAACAAGTGGAGGTTGATCGCTCGTTGCTACGACTAAAATAGATCGTTTCATCCCCTCTTCACCAAGTTCTGCCTCTACAAATTCCTTGACTTCACGTCCTCGTTCACCAATCAAAGCGATGACATTGATGTCTGCTGTCGATCGTTTCGCGATCATCCCGAGTAATGTCGATTTTCCGACACCTGATCCTGCGAACAAACCCACACGTTGTCCTTGACCGACTGTCAACAGTCCATCAATGGCACGGATGCCAGTCGAGAGAACATCACTGATGCGAGGACGTTCGAGTGGACTAGGTGGTTTACGAACGATCGATGTCGTGCGTAAATTTTCTAATGACTCACCATCTAGTGGTCTTCCTAGACCATCAAGCACCTTACCAATCAGTTCGTTCCCTACTGGAACGTGGAGTGGTTTTCCTGTCGCAAGAACAATCGAGCCTGGAGCAATCGATGTCGTTTCACCGTATGGCATGAGTAGGACATGCCCTTCTCTAAATCCGACGACTTCTGCTTCGATTGTCTGACGTTGTTGGATTTGGATTAAACACCGCTCACCGATTGCCACTGCTGTCGGTCCTCGCGATTCGATCATCAACCCGATCACTTGGACGACCTTACCAGAGTGCTGTACAAGTTCTTCTGAGCGAATTTCTCGAACCGCGGCCTGCATCGCATTGAGATTAAACATGATGTAAAACCTCATTGATTTTGGTTTGCAATGCTTCAAAGCCACTGGTTAAACCGCCAGTGATCGCTCCATTCTCCGAATCAATCCGATAATCACGTGCCTTTAACGCTGGATCAAATCGCAATTGAATCGTTGCGTTGGCACCTAGAACGCCTTGTAGTCGTTCTTCAAGTAACACGACCCGTTCAAAATCCGCCGGTGACGCATAGATGATGATTTTTTCACGATCTCGGAACTGAATGATCAATTGATGTAACAATTGGTATAACGCTTCTTCCTCTTCATCATGTAACTGTTCTAAAAATTGATGTGTCACTTGGAGTCCGAGGACACATAATTCATGTTCTAGTCGCATCAATCGTTCTTGACTCTGCTCTTCTAGGCGATCAGCAAACGAATTCGTTTTGGCAATCTGCTCTTCAAACGTTGCTTGTCCTTCCGCATGTCCTGTTTCAAATCCAGCTTGATACCCTTGTTGACGTGCTTCTTCTAACGCTTGAAGGCGTTCTTGCTCGAACTGCTGTTGACGCTGTTCGAAATCTAGGAGCATCGCCTGTCGAAGGCGCTCTAACTCAGCGTGTCCTTCTGCCATCTTCTCTTCGTAGAATGTATCTGGAACGATCGTAGGCTCTTCCTGACTGGTCCGAACCTGCACGAGCGTTCGCTCCTGTCGTTCAATTACTGCTTGTCTCTTGATGACGTTAGACAACAATATCATCTCCTCCACCACGAGCAACGACGATCTCACCCATGTCCTCTAAGCGGCGGATGATTCCGACGATTCGACTTTGAGCTTCTTCGACGTCTCGGAGACGCACAGGACCCATGAATTCCATGTCCTCTTTGAACGACTCGACCATCCGTTGTGACATGTTGCGATAGACCATGTCTTTGACATCGTCTGACGATACTTTGAGTGCCAATAGTAAATCCTCGTTTGAGACTTCGCGAATGATTCGCTGTATCGCCCGCGCATCGAGTGTGACGATGTCTTCGAAGACGAACATCCGTTTTTTGATTTCTTCCGCAAGTTCTGGATCCTGAATCTCGAGCGTATCGAGAATCGTTCGTTCCGTTGTGCGGTCGACGCCATTTAATACTTGAACGACAGCCTCGATGCCTCCCGATTGAGCAAAATCTTGCATCCCTGCTTGTGATAGATTCCGTTCAAGAATTTGTTCTACCTCGCTGATGATTTCCGGATTCATCCGGTCCATCGTCGCAATCCGTCTTGCTACATCGGACTGTGCTTCTGCCGGGAGCTCCGAGAGAATCTGACCTGATTTTGCAGGATCGAGATGGGCAAGAACAAGTGCGATCGTTTGTGGATGTTCATTTTGAATGAAGTTCAGAAGCTGTTTCGGATCTGCCTTGCGTGCAAACTCAAACGGACGGACTTGTAACGTCGACGTCAGGCGATAGATGAGTTCCATCGCTTTTTCTTCGCCAAGTGCTTTTTCAAGGACAGATTTAGCAAATCCGATTCCACCTTGCGTGATATAGTTCTGCGCCATCGCTAGTTCATGAAACTCATCAAGGACGACTAACTTCTCTTCTGGATCAATCCGTTTCATGCTAGAGATTTGAAGGGTTAACCATTCCATCTCTTCTTCCGATAAATGTTTATATACACTGGCAGCGACTTCAGGACCTAACGAAATCATGAGAATCGCAGCCTTTTCACGACTGTTCATTTCTAGCTTCTTCATCTCATCAATCCTCCGCTAACCAAGTACGTAATAATTTTGCGAACTCATCCGGATTAGACGCGGCGAGTTTCTCAAGCTGTTTGCGTTTGACTGCACCATCGCTTGTATCTTCTGTTGAGAGTTCAGGAATTTCGGTTTCGATCGGCGTCCATTCCTCAAGTTCTTCGATTTCATTCGCTCTCCGTCGACGCATGAGGAGAATGACTGCTCCAATGACGAGGATTGCTGCACCACCAAGTGCGAACCATACCCACATCGGTGTCGCCGTCGTCGTTTTCGTCGCCGTCGTTGTTTTAGCGAACGGTCGAGACATGACAACGACTTTATTAGCAAGTTCTGCATCCGTCAGCGTCGTTTTCGCATCCGTCTTCGTTAACGACGTCCGGATGATGGAATACATCATCGTTTGTAAATCCGTCTGTAATTGCGGATCGATTTGATTTTGACCTTTTGGCGGCTCGACGATGATTTGAATTCCTAAATCCCGAATTTCATAAGGAGCACCTGTAATCTGTTTCGTGATGCGATTGACTTCATAGTTGATGATGTCGTGCGTCTTCTCACTCGTATCACCGGTCGTTCCAGTACCTGCTGGGAAGTTCGTCGTCTCATTTTGTCCCGTACCTGCTGTTCCGGCATTCGCAGACCCTGTATACGCCTCTGCTACTTTTTCTGCCGATGTGACAATCCCTTCGATTTTATCGGGATCTACTGGTTCAACAAGCTTTTGTTCTTCCTGACGTTTCGTGACATCGACATCTGCCGTAACCGAAACGAGCGCTTTTTGTGGACCGAGAACGACAGACAACATTTGTTGAATCTGTTTACGTAAATCGTTTTCCGTCGTTTTTTTCAGCGCCATCGGATCTGTCCCGCCCGCTGTTTGCGTAGCGTTACCTGGCTCGTAGTACGTAAAGTACTGATCCATGATCGTAATATTTTCTTCTTTTAAGTTCGGGATACTCTTTGCAATCAGATGGTAAAGACCTTGGACTGTTTGATTGTTCAGATTACTACCCGCACTAGAAGTCAAGACGACAGAAACCGTTGAAGATTCTTTTTCATCGGAGAGAAAGACGCTCTTTTCTGGAAGAGTAATCATGACTTTTGCAGACTCAATCCCGTTAACTTGTGTAATCAAGTTTTCAAGTTCTGTCTGCATCGTATCGCGTTCAAGAATATTCATTTCTTTATCTGTCGTACCAAATCCAGCATTCTCACTAAAGAAGGAATAATCAATCTGACCAGACTTCGGAATACCTGCCGTTGCTAATTCGACTTTCAAGTTTTCCACGTTTGCTTCCGGAACGAGAATCGTCACACCGTTTGCTGAGCTGACGACTTCCGACGCGATTCCATCCTCATTTAGCTTTTCTGTTACTTGCCCTGCCTCTTGAGGTGACAATTTCGAATAAAGTGGCGTCATCGTTGGTTTAGATAACCAGATAATGGCGACAATCAACGCTGCTAAAACGACGACGATGCTTCCAAGAATCATCGCTTTTTTCGCAAGTGACCACTCTTTCCATGTCGTATTCATAGCTCCGAATCGAGCTTTTATTCGTTCGTTCATTCAACATCTCCCACGCTTTCCTTAACAGTCACAGTTGCATACGCATCATTTCTTGGTATGCTTCGATGCCTTTGTTTCGGACTTCAAGGGCGAGTTGCATAGAAAGCGATGCCTCTTCTGTTTTAATCATGATGTTATGTAGATCCGTCGTCTTCCCTGTCGCTAGGTCGACACGCGCTTGAGATGAGGCTTGCTGTGTTGCATTCAGTCCGTTCATCGCCTCGCTGAGCACCTCACTGAAATCACTTGGTGTCGTCTTCGCGATTGTCTGAGTGGGTAAGACCATTTGCATGTTTTGAATAGGTTGAATTGCCATCCCGTCATCTCCTCTATTTATTTACCGATCTCCATCGCTTTGACGAGCATCGCTTTTGTTGCATTTAAGGCCGTTACGTTCGCTTCGTAAGAACGTGTCGCTCCCATCATGTCGACCATTTCTTTCAATAGATCGACATTCGGCATCTTGACGTATCCAAGTTCATCCGCATCTGGATGCGTCGGATTATATTCTAATTTGAACGGTTCAGGATCTTTCTTCAATTCGCTGACCGTGACCCCATTAGCAGTTTCTTTTAAAACAGCAAGTTTCCTCGCATAGGGTTGCCATTGACCGTTGACAAGCTCACCACGTGTCGTCTGAGCATTGGCGATGTTTGCTGAGACAGTATCCAGTCGTAAACGCTGGGCAGTAAGCCCAGACGCAGATGTATGAAAGCCATTGAACATACTCATCGATTATTTTCCTCCCCGGATGACAGACTGGATACCCGAGAACTTACGATTTAATTGCTCCACGAGCGCCTCATACTCAATTTGATTGCGTGATAATTCAGACATCTCAAGATCGATATCAACACCGTTTCCATCATTACGCATCGTATTTGGTCGATCGACGATACTACCGGTCGTTCCGATTGTTGCATGACGTTTTAGGCTCATCTTCATCTCTGAATCGAGAACATCTCCAAACGCCACTCGCTTCGCCTTATAACCCGGTGTATCGACATTCGCGATATTTTTAGCAATAACTTCTTGTGCCATGACCGTTCGATTGACGGCTTGCGTCATCAAACTGTAGTCAGACCCTAACCAATTCATGTTCTTTCCTCCACTCATGGAACTAGTATTCGAATTTGCGACAAATATTAAGTCATTAGTAACACATCTGAAATAATTGAAACAAATAGGTCAATGTTTGAAAAGAAGTTTTTTGAAAAATAGGGTAATGAGATGCTAATATTCTGTTTTTTATTCCCTTTTCTTATAAAAATGATAAATAATACCTAGTCAAACAAAAGAGACCTAGTACTTTACTAGGTCTCTTATTTATTAATAGCCATTTTCTATTTTTAGTTTGATTTAATTCGCTCTAATTCATATAGGAAGTTATCATTTAAGATTTTAATATACGTTCCCTTCATACCAAGCGAACGTGACTCGATGACTCCTGCACTTTCGAGTTTACGAAGTGCATTGACGATAACAGAACGCGTAATACCAACACGATCGGCAATTTTTGAAGCGACAAGTAGTCCTTCATTACCCTCGAGTTCTTCAAAGATATGTTCGATTGCTTCGAGTTCTGAATAAGATAACGAATTGATCGCCATCTGAACGACTGCTTTCTTACGTGCCTTGTCTTCCGCTTCATGAGCCTTCTCACGAAGGATTTCCATCCCAACGACTGTCGCCCCATACTCTGCAAGCACGAGGTCTTCTTCGTTGAAGTCTTCCACCATACGGCCTAGGACAAGCGTACCAAGGCGTTCTCCACCACCGATGATTGGTACGATCGTCGTTTTCGACGTTTCGAACGTATCACGGTTGTCGACTGGGAATGCTGTGTGCTCGCTATCGATGGCAATGTTTGCTGTCGTTTCAGTGACGTTAAATAGTTTTTTCGTGTAATCTTCCGGGAATTGGCGTTCTTCCAAGAAACCACGGACCCGGTCATTTTCGATTTGTTGCTTAATTGCGATACCTAGTAACTTACCGCGTCGACTTACGATGAATGTGTTCGATTCCATGACTTCGCTGAGCCGATCAGCCATGACCTTGAAATCAACATGTGTGCTTGCTTCTTGTTGTAACATCGTATTCAGCTTCCGCGTTTTCGCCAATAAATTCATTTTTTCTTCCTCCACTTTATAAGATGAACTGACTTAAGTCTCGATCATCTGCTACTTTTCCAACACGATCCGTCACGTATTGTGGCGTGATCGTTACATCCGTTTCAGGCATGTCTGCTGCTTCGAAGGATAATTCTTCAAGTACGCGCTCCATGATCGTATACAAGCGCCGCGCTCCGATATTATCCGTCTCATCGTTTACCTGTGCAGCAATCCGTGCAATTTCACGAATGGCCTCTTCTGTAAAGGTGACATGAACGTGCTCTGCCCCTAGTAATGCTTTATATTGTTTGAGTAATGCTTGATTCGGTTCAGTTAAAATTTTAACAAAGTCATCTTCCGTCAAACTGTCGAGTTCGACACGGATCGGGAAACGACCTTGGAGTTCAGGAATTAGATCAGACGGTTTCGCCATATGGAATGCACCGGCAGCGATAAACAAGATATGATCCGTCTTGACTGGTCCATATTTCGTGACGATCGTCGATCCCTCAACGATCGGCAAAATATCTCGTTGAACACCTTCTCGTGAAACACCTGCTGAATCATGTCCCTTTGTCGCAATCTTATCAATCTCATCAACGAAAATGATGCCCATTTGTTCTGCACGGCGGACCGCTTCGTCATGAACTTCATTTAAGTCAAGCAATCGTTCCGCTTCTTCTGCGGTCAAAATCGGACGTGCTTCTTTAACCGTGAGCTGGCGCTTCTTCGTTTTCTTCGGCATGACTTGTCCAAGCATATCCTGAAGATTTGCGAGCCCCTCCATGCCTTGTTGTCCGGAGAATAAATCAACTTGACGTTCTTCAACATCGACCTCGATCATTCGATCTTCGAGTTGACCTGTCAGCAATTGCTGACGGAGTAGCGAACGATCAGCTGTTGCTTCCGATGTATCTGGCTCTTGCTGCTTTTGGTTCCCACCGAACAACATCTCAAACGGATTCGTTCCACCCCCGAGACCAGATGACGCTTTTTTGCCAGACAACGCATCAACGATTCGTTCGTTCGCCACTGCCTCCGCCCGATCTTTAAGCGCTTCTTTTTTCTCATCTTTGACAAGACGTAGAGACGCTTCCACAAGATCTCGTACCATCGATTCTACGTCGCGACCGACATATCCTACTTCCGTGAACTTCGTCGCTTCGATTTTGACGAACGGCGCTCGGACGAGTTTCGCGAGACGTCGCGCAATCTCTGTTTTTCCGACACCGGTAGGTCCGATCATCAGGATATTTTTTGGCGTGACTTCATCCCGCATCGATGCATCGAGTAATTGTCGACGGTATCGATTACGTAAAGCGATCGCCACCGCACGTTTAGCATCAGCTTGTCCGATGACATGTTCATTCAACTTCTCGACGATTTGTCTTGGCGTCAATTCATGCATGGTCATTGCCTCCGATCGTTTCTAAGATGATTTGATCGTTCGTAAAGACACAGAGTTCTCCAGCCGTCTCAAGCGCCGCACGAGCGATTTCTTCTGCCGTGAGATGACTTGCGTGTCGAGCTAACGCACGACCTGCAGCAAGCGCATAATTACCACCTGAACCGATCGCAAGAATGCCGTCATCCGGTTCGATGACTTCTCCGTTTCCGGATACAAGTAATAGATGTGTTCCATCCATGACGAGTAAGAGTGCTTCTAGTTGACGCAACATCTTATCGCCTCGCCATTCCTTCGCCAGTTCAACAGCTGCCCGTTGTAAGTTCCCGTTATACATTTCAAGCTTCGCTTCGAATTTTTCAAAGAGTGTAAACGCGTCCGCGACACTTCCAGCAAATCCGGCAATGACTTTGCCACCATAGAGGCGCCGTACTTTTTTCGCACTTTTCTTCATGATGACTTGGTTTCCGAAAGTCACCTGTCCGTCTCCACTCATCGCGGATTGTCCGTTATGTTGAATCGCAAAAATCGTCGTTGCATGAAACATCAATGTTTCCTCCCTTAGGCACGAGGATGTGCTTGTTGATAAACATGTCGTAATCGTTCCGTTGTTACGTGTGTATACTGACCGGTCGTCGAAAGAGATGCATGTCCAAGTAGCTCCTGGACCGCTCGCAAATCGGCTCCTCTTTCTAGCAGATCCGTCGCGAAACTATGACGAAGCGCATGGGGTGTCACATGTTTCCCAACGAGTTGTTCCCCTTTTTTCATGATTTTCCGAATCGCATCCGTCGTCAATCGACGTCCTGAATGAGACAAGAACAATGCTTGCTCATGACCTGCAACTGGATCTCGTGATGGTAAGTACAGTTCTAATGCATCTTTCGCAAAGGTTCCAATTGGCGCAATGCGCTCTTTCCCACCTTTTCCATACACATGGACGTAGGAATGATCAGTTGCGAGATCACGAAGATCCAGTTGAACGACCTCGCTGACTCGCATACCCGTCGCATATAAAAGTTCCACTAACGCGACATTCCGGTTACCAAGCGTATCACTCGATCGAAATGCATCGAGGAAACGTTCATATTCCGTTGGGACAAGGAATGTCGGAAGTCCTTGTTGTCGTTTTGGTGCTTTTAATCCATCAAATGGATTAGGTTCATCGGTGTCACGTGTCAAAAAACGACCAAATTGTTTGAGGCAGGAAACTTTTTGCGCAATCGTTGCTCGCGCCAGCTCCTGATCGTAAAGAGCATACAAATAACGCCGTGCACTTGCCAATTCAATCGATCGTAATTGATGATCGCGGCAAAAAGCGGCGTATTGTCGAAGTGTTTGATCATAAGAGCGACCTGTATTCGGAGATAATTGACGTTCAATATGAACATACCGCATGAAATCTTCTAGCAGTCGCTCAAAAGCAGTGTCTATCCCCATGAATGCGCCCCCTTCTGACCATTTCATTCTCGAATCGCCCTTAGCATAGCACAGACCAAGTAGTCTGACAATAGACCAAAAACCGAAAAATTAACGAAATTATCACGCTTTTATGACAAATTAAGAAATGGGGAGAAAGAGCGCTGAATCACGCCTTTCTCCCCATCAACAATCACATATCCGTGAAATCTTTGATCGCTTCAAGCGCTCGCTCTGCATAGAGCGCATACTTCTCTGGTTTTTTCATCCGAACCGGGTGACCGACAAGTGCCGGAACCAAACCGAAGTTGGCATTCATTGGCTGGAAATTTTTCCCCTCCGTCGTCGTGATGTAATGCGACATTGCACCCATCATCGTCTCTTGCGGGAATGTAACCGGTTCTGCCTCGTTAACAAGACGCGCCGCATTGATTCCGGCAGTCAAGCCGGATGCTGCTGACTCGACGTATCCTTCGACCCCTGTCATTTGACCAGCAAAGAACAAGTCGTCACGCGTACGTGTTTGATACGTCGGTTTCAACAAGTTCGGTGAGTTGACGAACGTGTTCCGATGCATAACACCATAACGGACGATTTCTGCATTTTCAAGACCTGGAATCAAACGAATGATCCGCTTTTGTTCGCCCCATTTTAAATGTGTCTGGAAGCCGACGAGATTAAACAGTGTCCCTGCTGAATTGTCTTGACGCAGTTGAACGACAGCATATGGTCGTTTTCCTGTTTTCGGATCTTCGAGTCCGACTGGCTTCATTGGTCCGAATAAGAGCGTTTTCGGACCACGAGAAGCGAGTACTTCAAAAGGCATGCATCCTTCGAAGTAAATCTCTTTTTCGAATTCCTTCAACGGAACGACTTCCGCATTGATTAGCTCGTCATAGAAGAGTTGGAATTCTTCTTCCGTCATTGGGCAATTCAAGTAGGCAGCTTCTCCTTTATCGTAACGCGATTTTAGGTACACCTTCTCACGATCGATTGTATCCCCGTCGAGAATCGGTGCCGCTGCATCGAAGAAGTACAGGTAATCTTCGCCTGTGAATTGTTTAAGTGATTCCGATAATGCCGCACTCGTCAACGGACCCGTCGCAACGATCGTCGGACCATCTGGAATCGCTTCGATTTCTTCATGGTGGACTGTAACGTTCGGATGGTTTTTCAACGTTTCTGTCACGTATCCTGCGAAGTCATGCCGATCGACAGCAAGTGCTCCACCTGCTGGGACGCTCGCTAAGTCTGCTGCTTTCATGATCAAGGAATCGAGCTGACGCATTTCTTCCTTTAATACACCGACTGCGTTCGTCAGCTGATTTGCCCGAAGTGAGTTCGAACAGACGAGTTCTGCGAATTGGTCTGTATGGTGCGCGGGTGTCTGTTTGACTGGCCGCATTTCATATAAATCTACTTGTACGCCGCGTTTTGCAAGTTGCCATGCTGCTTCAGAACCTGCAAGTCCAGCGCCGATTACCGTTACACGTTTCAACGGTCATTCCTCCTCTTGCTCCTGATCGATGCGTGTTTCATGATGTCCACAAGATGTACATTCTACTTTCACACCGTTCTTGATTTTCTTTTGTACCATCATACTGCTACATACCGGACATGGTTCTTCGACCGGTTTATCCCACGAAACGAACTCACATTCCGGATAGTTCGAACAACCGTAGAACAAACGTCCTTTTTTACTTCGTCGTTCGACGATATCACCGGTTCCACATGTCGGACACTTCACACCAATCTCGACTTGGATCGGTTTCGTGTTACGACACTCTGGGAAATTCGAGCACGCCATGAACTTACCATAACGTCCCATCTTTATGACCATCGGATGACCACAGACTTCACAATCTTCTCCAGCTGGTTCATCTTTGATTTCAATCTTCTCGATCTCTGCTTCCGCTCGTGTCAGACGTTTCGCAAAGGATTTATAGATTGGATCGACGACTTCCGTCCACTGCATGTCGCCTTTTTCGATCGCATCGAGTAGAGCTTCCATGTCTGCCGTGAACTGGACGGTGATGAACTCTTGGAAATAGTCGCTGATCATATCGATGACGAGTTCACCAAGTTCCGTTGGTAAGAATTTCTTCTCTTCAAGCGTCACGTAACCCCGTTTTTGAATCGTATCGAGTGTCGGCGCATACGTCGACGGACGACCAATTCCGAGTTCTTCCATCGCCCGGACAAGACGCGCTTCCGTATAACGTGGTGGTGGTTGAGTAAAGTGTTGCTTCGGTTCGATTGCTGATTGTTTCAACTCTTCCCCTTTATCAAGTGGAGGAAGTAATCCTTCCTTGACGTCGGTGACGGCCTCATCATCGGTATCTTCGATGTAAACCTTCATGAAGCCTGGGAATTTAACAGTTGATCCGTTCGCACGGAACATAACATCGTTCGAGACAAGGTCGATTTTGACGGTATCGAGAATTGCTGGCGCCATCTGACTTGCGACGAATCGTTCCCAGATCAGTTTATATAAACGGAATTGGTCACGCGATAGATACGATTTAACGAGTTGTGGTTCACGCATTGTCGAAGTCGGGCGAACCGCTTCGTGCGCATCCTGTGAGTTCGCTGATTTTTTTTCTTTGCGTTTTTCACTTGCGATGTATTCTTTTCCATACGCCTGCTCGATGAACCCGTGTGCTTCGAGGTTCGCCGATTCAGACGTCCGTGTTGAATCGGTACGCATATACGTGATCAAACCGACCGTACCTTCTTTTCCGATCTCGATTCCTTCGTATAGCTGTTGTGCGATCATCATTGTCTTCTTCGCTCGGAAATTCAGTTTACGTGCTGCTTCCTGTTGCAAAGAACTAGTCGTAAACGGTAACGCTGGATTCCGTTTCCGCTCTTTTTTCGTGACGGAATCAACTGTAAAGTCTTCTGAGAGTTGATTCAAGATTTGATCGACTTCTTCTTGCGAATGAAGTTCACGTTTCTTACCATCCACTCCGTAGAAGTTTGCTTCGAGCTTTTCACCGTTTGCATCGAGTTCGAGTTTGATCGTCCAGTATTCTTCTGGCATGAACGCATTGATTTCTTGTTCCCGGTCGATAATCATCTTTACGGCAACCGATTGTACACGTCCTGCAGATAAACCTTTTTTGATCTTCTTCCATAATAACGGACTCATGCTATAACCAACAAGGCGGTCCAAGATACGACGTGCTTGCTGTGCATCCACAAGATCATAATTGAGCTTGCGTGGTCGCTTAAACGAATCCTTGATGGCATCTTTCGTGATTTCATTGAAAACGACGCGGCACTCTGTTGATTCATCAACGCCTAATGCTTTGGCTAAATGCCATGCGATCGCTTCCCCTTCACGGTCGGGGTCGGCTGCGAGATAGATTTTTTGTGCTTTTTTCGCAGCTGTCTTGAGTTCTTTTAAGACCGGACCTTTACCACGGATCGTGATATATTTCGGTTCATAGTCATGTTCGACGTCGACTCCCATTTGGCTTTTCGGCAAGTCAATGACGTGCCCCATCGACGCTTTCACGGTATAGTTGGATCCGAGATAACGTTTAATGGTTTTTGCCTTAGCGGGTGACTCGACGATTACTAGATATTTTGCCATTGCAATCGCTCCCTATTAGAGGCGTACTCGTATTTTAATCTCACTTATCATAGTAGTCTCGATTCCCATTTGTCAACGTTCAGCCGAATAGTTTTTGAAACTTCTTCCGGATCAAGGAGTGGAATCGCTCCTTCTGCGATCAATTGATTCGTTCCGGCAAAGAACGTTTCAGTCGGACACCCCGGTAAACAATAGACATCTTTTCCTTGATCGAGTGCGTGACTTGCTGTGTTCATCGTACCACTTCGTTTTGCTGCCTCGACGATGATCAACGACGAGGACAAGCCGGCAATAATCCGATTTCGTTCTAGAAATTGAAATTTTTGAATGGGTGTGCCAGGTGGATATTCGGAGAGAAGAAGACCATTCGAGAAGATACGTTCAAAAAGAGCAGCATGGGAAGTAGGATATAGACGATCAAGTCCGCCGGCCAGAACCGCAATCGTTGTCTGTTGATGTTTTAAGGATAGACGATGGACGAGGGCATCGATGCCATATGCGCCTCCGGAAACGGTGGCGAGATCTGGATGAAAGAAGGGTTGTAGAAAATGCATGCGGGAAAGGTGTTGCGGTGAGGGAGTTCGACTACCGATGATACTGATGCGTGGAAGAGTTAGGCGGGACGGATCACCGCGGTAAAAGAGGGCATAGATAGGTTGAGGAATCGTCAGTAGTACGGTTGGAAACAGTGGATCTCCTTTAACTAGAATCGACTCTTCGATCCGATCAAGTTGCAGTGCTTGTTCATATCGTTTTCGAAGCCGATTTGAAACGGGTAATTCATGACTTGGAACGATTCCGAACCGTTCAATCAATTGAACAATCGGATACGGTACCTGACACATGGCGAAGCGGACATACAGTTCTCGATTCATGAGATCAACGCTCCTTCTTTAAGCTTCTTATTTATATAGAAGAAAGCCGTCCTGATTTGATCAGGACAGCTCTTTTTTTGATTTATTTGACTGTGCTGTTCGTCACGCACTCGTCATAGATCCCTGCTTCTTTGATGACACGGATTAACGTCTCACCAATGACAGCTGGTGTTTCTGCCACTTCAATTCCGTTTGCACGGAGTGTCTTGATTTTTTCAGCAGCTGTTCCTTTACCGCCGGAAATGATCGCACCTGCGTGACCCATCCGTTTACCGGCAGGAGCCGTTTGACCACCAATGAAACCGATGACTGGCTTCGTCATGTTCGCTTTGACCCACTCAGCCGCTTCTTCTTCCGCTGTTCCACCGATTTCACCTAACATGATGACGGCTTTTGTTTCTGGATCTTCATTGAACGCTTTTAGTGTATCGATGAAGTCTGTTCCATTGACTGGGTCGCCCCCGATACCGACAGCTGTCGATTGACCGATGCCTGCCGTCGTCAATTGATGAACGGCTTCATACGTCAACGTTCCAGAACGCGAAACGATTCCGACATGTCCCGGTGTATGGATGTATCCTGGCATGATACCAAGTTTTGCGACACCTGGAGTGATGACGCCTGGACAGTTTGGTCCGATAAGACGAACTGGCTTGCCCTCAAGGTAACGTTTTACTTTAACCATATCAAGGACTGGAATACCTTCCGTGATACAGATGATTAATGCGATGTTCGCATCTGCTGCTTCCATGATCGCATCTGCTGCGAATGCTGGTGGCACGTAGATAATCGATGCGTTCGCACCTGTTTTGTCGACCGCTTGTGCGACCGTATCGAAGACAGGAACACCACCAAGTACTTCCGTACCGCCTTTTCCTGGTGTGACACCACCTACGAGGTTTGTTCCGTAGTCGATCATCTGTTCACCATGGAACATCCCTTGATTACCTGTAATCCCTTGAATAATGACTTTCGTCGATTCGTTCACCCAAATACTCATCTTTAGCTCCCCCTTACTTCACGAGCGCAGCAATTTTTTCTGCGCCGTCTGCCATTGATGTAGCTGCTGTAATCGCTAGACCTGAATCTTTGAGAATTTGTTTTCCTGCATCAACATTCGTCCCTTCAAGACGAACGACGAGCGGCAATTCGAGACCGACTTCTTTTGTCGCCGCAACGATACCTTCTGCGATGACGTCACATTTCATGATTCCACCGAAAATGTTAACGAAAATCCCTTTAACGTTCTCATCCGACAAGATCAGTTTGAAGGCTTCTGTTACCTTCTCCTTCGTCGCACCACCACCGACATCAAGGAAGTTCGCAGGATCACCACTGAAGTGTTTGATGATATCCATCGTTGCCATGGCAAGACCAGCACCATTGACGAGGCAGCCGATATTTCCATCGAGCGCGATGTAGTTCAAATCACTCTTCGATGCTTCGACTTCGCGTGGATCTTCTTCTGTTTCATCACGTAACGCCACGATGTCCGCATGACGATATAATGCGTTCGAGTCGAAGTTCAACTTCGCGTCCAGCGCGAGAACTTCGCCATCCTTCGTCGTAACGAGTGGGTTAATTTCTGCGATCGAACAATCCTTGTCGACGAAGAAATTATAAAGTTTCGTGACCATACCGACGAACTTGTTGACGAGCTTCACAGGAACACCCATTGCGAACGCAAGTTTACGCGCTTGGAATCCTTGAAGACCAACTGCAGGATCGACGACTTCTTTAATGATTTTTTCCGGTGTCGCTTCCGCCACCTCTTCGATGTCCATACCACCTTCGCTTGATCCCATGATGACGACACGTCCTGTCACACGATCAAGTACGATTCCAAGATAGTATTCTTTATCAATCGCACAGCCTTCTTCTACGAGAAGACGTTGAACGACTTTTCCTTCGGGACCTGTTTGGTGCGTGACGAGCGTTTTGCCGAGTAACTCCGTCGCATATTCCTTCACTTCTTCTTGCGATTTCGCAAGCTTGACGCCACCTGCTTTACCGCGTCCCCCCGCGTGAATTTGAGCTTTGACGACTTTAATCGGGCCTGACAATTGTTCTGATGCATCGACCGCCTCTTCGACGGTGAAGGCTGCGATTCCGTTTGGTACGGGTACCCCGTACGAACGAAGTAATTCTTTTGCCTGATACTCATGTACATTCATGAAAAAATCCCCCTTAACCCCTTTAGTTTCGGCTCTTTCATTGTAGTTAAAATTGGAAGCGCTGTCTATCGTTATCGACCGAAAGCTTTATTTTTTCAGAATTCCATCTTGATCAAGACGATATAAAAAGGCGAATAATTCGGCAATGACACCATATAGTTCTTCTGGGATCTGTTCTGATACTTGAACAGCATCCAGTAACGTCATCAGCGTTTCGTCCTGCCGGATCGGAATATCGTGCTTTAATGCCTCTTCTAAAATCCGTTCCGCGATATGTTCTGATCCCTTAGCGACGACTTTCGGCGCATGCATTTGTTCTTCGTATGATAGAGCAATCGCTTTTTTCATATATGGAGATCCACCCTTCCATTACGCGTCGAGATATCATGTGGTATGCGTTCTTTCGTCTGCTCGATCCAATCGAATCGCCTCAACGCATAGCCCTGTTCCTCGAGTCGTGCTTGAATCTGAGGCGTATAGGCTTGCATGAACGTATCGACGTGCGCATTTGGATGAAAGACGGAGATCGAAACGTTCCGGTCTACGATCAAGACATCAATTGCGACCTCACCAAGCGTCGGTAATTGTAAGTATAAGACGATACGGGCATGATTTGGATCAAACGTTCGTTCGAACGGTGCTTCCATCATGAGATCAACATCTTCGAAAGGTCCGAATTGAGGTAATTGAAATAAATATACTCCTTTTCCTACTTCATTTGTTGCTTGAACGAGTTGTTGCGCTAAAATTTGATCACTCGTCTTTCGATCAAGCGATCGACCTGCCTCGTCGCCCTTTGCCAATTGAACGAGTTCAGTAAGAGCGTGTTTTAACTGCTTCGCTTCTCCTTCCGTCACAGGTTGACCGATTTGCCTTAGTATTTCCCGTGTTTCCGCAGTCGGTACCGTCTGGCGCTGTAAAAAGGAATCGAGTAACTGGGGTAATGCTGATTTTTGCGGGACAGACTCAGTCGAGATGATTTTTAAGACCGGTTGTCCTTCTGCTGAAACGACTTGAAAGCGATACATGCTCCCTTCTTTTAGTTCAGCCGTCGTCCCTGCCGTCAAGACGCGTTGACCGACCTGTAGTTCCATTAATCCGTCCGGCAACAGTTTTAAGACTTTGCCGACGATGTTTGCGCCTTCCCGTAACGGTAAGTTCGCATGATCGATGATTTTAAATGGTAGTAAGGCACGATGTTCGATGTGCATGCTCGATCCCTCCTAGAGACGTTCTTTGACAGGACGGAATGTTTTTCGGTGAATCGGTGTGACGCCCAGTGTATCAAGTGCTTGTAAATGCGTCGCAGTCCCGTAACCTGCGTGTGTTTCAAATCCGTATCCCGGATACTCGATCGCGTATTGTTCCATCATCACATCTCGTGTCTCTTTTGCGACGACGCTTGCTGCAGCGATGGAGACACTTCTCGCATCTCCTTTGATGAGAGAGAGTTGTGGTGTGTCGTCGTCGAGTGTCATCGCATCAACCAGCAAGGCATCAGGTTTGAGTTGACGAACCGCGACTTGCATTGCCCGTTTCGATGCTTGATAGATGTTGATCTCGTCAATTTCAGCTGGTTCGATGATGCCGACCGCAATCTCTGCAACGTCTTGTAGGTGTTTAAATGCCGCTTGTCGTTGTATTTTACTCATTTGTTTTGAATCCGTTAGGCCTGGATGATAGAACCCTTCTGGTAAGATGACAGCTGCCGCGACGACTGGACCAGCAAGCGGTCCCCGTCCCACTTCATCCACTCCGGCAATCCGTCTATATCCTTGCTGATGATACTGTTCTTCGAACGTGAACCGCTCCTTGAAATCGATCCGTTGTTGCTCTTCGAGGGCAAATCGTCGTTCTGTCTGACGAAACAGTGTATGCACCCCTTTTCGCGCGTCCGATGCGAGTTCCTGCTTCAATTGTGAAAACTCCTCGATCGTGATGTTGTGTAGACGTTCCTTTAATTCCGTAATCTTCATCTGTTTCGCTCCTTTGAAAAAAACTTGGACATCGAAGGATGTCCAAGTCCGTTATGCATGCGTTTCCCATTCTTCCACTGTTTCGAGCGTCACACGCCCTAGCTTTTCCGTCCGTAGTTCATGCAGAAGCATTTCACTCGTCCGTTCGAAATCGACGTAGCCACCTGAAACGAATCCGCGCTTTTTACCGATGGCTTCGAGTACATCAACCGCTTCTCCTGATACTTCGTCGAGACGATAACGCTCACGTAACTGCTCTGGATAACGCGTCTTTAGCTCACGAAGGGCAAACAGCGCAATATCATCGATGTTTAAGATATCATCCTTGATCGCTCCTGTCGCTGCCAACCGATACCCGACGACTTGATCGTCGAACTTCGGCCAGAGGATACCTGGTGTATCGAGTAATTCCATCTCGCCTGTCTTCATCTTGATCCATTGCTGGCGTTTCGTCACACCTGGGCGGTCACCCGTGATCGCGATGTTCCGACCGGCGAGTCGATTGATGAGTGTCGACTTCCCAACGTTTGGAATGCCGATGATCAAGGCACGAATCGCACTCGGATTCCGACCTTTCTCCCGCATTCGTGCATGTTTTTCTTTCATTAGTCGTAAAGCACCTTCATGAATTTGATTCAATCCTTTATTGTGCTTCGCGTCAACCGCGACGACATCAACACCATCTGCCCGTAATGCGTGCATCCACTGTTCTGTCACTCGTTTGTCCGCCATATCCGCTTTGTTGAGGACGATCAATCGTGGCTTACCTGCCGTGATTTGTTCGACCATCGGGTTACGGCTCGACATTGGAAGACGTGCATCGACAAGTTCGATCACGACATCGATCAACTTTAATTTTTCTGTAACTTCCCGCCGTGCTTTGGCCATGTGACCGGGGAACCATTGAATCGTCATATCCTTCACCTCGTTCATATATTCCTGGACTTCTTGCTGATCATACGATACTTGAAAAAACATCCACTCTCTAGTATACGCAACTTAAGACAAGAAAAGAAGATGAGGTACTTACTTTTCACGGTAAGCGTCTCATCTTCTTTCGTTTTAATCGACAGAGCGTACATCATTGAATGGATAGAATACGAAGTTCGTCGTTCCGACGATTTGATCCTCATCCACAAAACCGATATCACGACTATCTTTTGAATTTTGACGATTATCTCCCATGACGAATACTTTCCCTTTTGGAACAGTCGTTTTTCCTGTCCGTTCCTCAAGTGTAAAGTCCTCCGTCAATGGAACACCATTCATCTGAGCTTTGTACTCTTTTAAATACGGTTCAGCTACTTTCTTATCGTTGACGTACAACGTATCGTCTTTATAATACATCGTATCTCCCGGAACAGCGATCACTCGTTTGATATAGTCGCGTGTTTCCGTTGCATGAAAGACGACGATATCGCCTCTTTCTGGTTCATTAAAATAATACGGAATCTTATTGACGATCATCCGATCCGCATTGTGTAAGGTCGGCATCATCGATTCCCCATCGACGATGACGGGTACGAACAGGAACGTTCGAATGATGAACGCGATGACAAGCGCTACGACGAGCGCTTTTACCCAACTGAATAACTCCTTCACGAATTCCACTCCCTTGATTAACGCAATTTCTTCCTATGGACTAGTATACGCATAAACAACAAAAAAAAGAAGCTTGTCCGGAGACAAGCCACTTTTTCACATGATTAACGACGAATTTCTTTAATACGCGCCGCTTTACCACGAAGGTTACGGAGGTAGTAAAGTTTCGCACGACGGACTTTACCGTAGCGAACAACTTCGATTTGTGCAACACGTGGTGAGTGGAGCGGGAAAGCACGCTCAACGCCAACTCCGTAAGAAATTTTACGGACTGTGAATGTTTCACTGATGCCGCCACCGTGACGTTTGATGACTACGCCTTCGAAGAGCTGAATACGCTCACGCGTACCCTCGACGACTTTAACGTGTACACGGACTGTATCCCCAGGACGGAACGCAGGGACGTCTGACTTGATTTGTTCTTGTGTAAGTTCACGGAACAATTGTTGTGTGTTCATGAATGATTTCTCCTTTTTTCACCAATGTTCTTATCTTCATTTGCTTTCAGCATCCGACAGCGGAACATCGTTAATGGGTGGCTTTTGCCACATGTTTTAACTTATCATAGATTCAATCGTTTGACAATCCTGAAATCGATTCTAAATAAAGACGATCATCCTCGGTTAATGGAGCATCAGCCAACAGATCCGGACGACGCTCAAATGTCCGCTTCAGCGACTGTTCCCGTCGCCATTTTGCAATCCGGGCATGGTTGCCTGATAACAAGACGTCGGGTACCTGGTATCCGGCATATTCAGCAGGACGTGTATAGTGTGGATATTCAAGAAGTCCCGTCGAAAAGGAATCATCTTCATGACTCTCAGACGCACCGAGGACATCCGGTAAGAGGCGGACGACAGCGTCAATCATTGTCATCGCAGCCAGTTCCCCTCCCGTCAAGACGAAGTCCCCAAGCGAGACCTCATCCGTTACAAGGTGATCATGAATCCGCTGATCAAATCCTTCGTAATGACCACATAGGAAGACCAGTTCTTCTTCTTGTGCCCACTCTTCTGCCATCCGTTGCGAAAAACGTTTACCGGTCGGTGTCATGACGATGATTCGTCGTTTTCCTTCCGGCAGACTCGCCATCGCGTCGAAGACGGGTTGAGGGGTCAACAGCATGCCTGCTCCTCCACCATACGGATAATCATCGACTTTACCATGACGATTCGTCGAGAAGTCTCGAAAATTGATTGTTTCAAGACTGACGCGTTCATCATCTTGCGCTCGTTTGACTATTGAATGATCGAGCGCTGAAAACATTTCCGGAAACAACGTCAACACTCGGATGTTCATTCTTCAATCAATCCTGGAAGCGGTGTGATTTGGATACGTTTTTGCTCGACATCGACGGAAGCAACGACTTGCTCGATATACGGGATCAGGACATCCTTTTTCCCATCGCGTTTGATCGTCCAGACGTCGTTTGCGCCTGTTTCAAGAATGTCGGATACGACTCCGATTTTCGTCTCACCGTCATAAACCGTACAACCGATGATCTCATGATAGTAAAATTCATGCTCGTCTAAGTCTTGTAAATCTTCTGCGTGGACATAGAGTTTCAATCCTTTATACTTCTCGACGTCATTGATATGGTGCATCCCTTTGAACGTCACCATGATGAATTGTTTGTGTTTTCGGTAACTACTGATTGTCACCGGTGTGTACGTTCCGTCAGATCCAAGAAAAACTTCCTTCCCGACTTTAAAGCGTTCCTCCGGAAAATCCGTGCTCGCGAGTAACTTTAATTCACCTTTTAGACCATGTGTATTGGCGATTTTCGCAATTTCCAACCATTCCATTCATTTCACTTCCTTTCTTGAATTAAAAAAGGAGGTAAGCTTTTGCTCACCTCCTAACGTCTTACTTCGCGAGTTTCGCGTTGTGGAATTTCTCCATGATACCAGCTTGTGAGAAGAGGTTACGAACTGTGTCCGAAGGTTTAGCACCTTCAGAGAGCCATTTAAGAGCTAGCTCTTCGTTGATTTTAACTTCTGCTTCTGGTTTAGCAACTGGATTGTAGTATCCGATTTGCTCGATGAAACGACCATCACGTGGTGCACGTGAGTCTGCTACTACCACACGGTAGAAAGGTGATTTTTTTGCGCCCATGCGCTTAAGACGAATTTTAACTGCCATTCGTAAGTCCCTCCAAATAATAGATGATTTTTTCGTTTAGTCAAATTGACAACTTCATTAGTATACAACGTTACAGCAAAAGAGAAAAGACTTTTAAAAGAATGGAAGGCCAAAGCCTTTCTTTTTCCCTTTGCCCATCTGTCCGGAAAATTGTTTCATCATTTTCCGCATGTCTTCGAACTGTTTAATGAGACGGTTGACTTCTTGGATACTGCGTCCGCTACCACGGGCAATCCGCTTCCGACGACTCGCATTCAAGATTTCAGGTTCAGTCCGCTCTCGTTTCGTCATCGATTGGATAATCGCTTCGACATACACGAGTTGCTTCTCATCGATTTGGGCGTTTTTCAACCCCTTCATCTTCCCTTTACCTGCCCCAGGGATCATTCCCAACAGTTCGTCGAGTGGACCCATCTGTTTCACTTGCTGCAACTGCTCGATGAAATCATCGAATGTAAACGATGCATCGCGCATTTTGCTTTCTAACTCTTTGGCACGCGTAGCGTCCATTTGTGACTCTGCTTTTTCAATCAGTGTCAGCATGTCTCCCATGCCTAGAATCCGAGACGCCATCCGCTCGGGATAGAATGGTTCGATGGCATCGAGCTTCTCTCCAAGACCGACGAATTTAATCGGTGCTCCGGTGACTGCCTTGATGGAGAGTGCTGCACCACCTCGCGTATCTCCGTCGAGCTTCGTCAGAACAACCCCCGTCACGCCAAGCTTCTCGTTGAAGCTTTCTGCGACGTTGACGGCGTCCTGACCCGTCATCGAATCGACGACAAGGAAGATTTCATGCGGTTTGGCGATCTCTTTAACATCAACGAGTTCCTGCATTAGTTCCTCATCGACGTGCAGACGACCTGCCGTATCGATCAACACGATATCGTGATGATGCTCTTTTGCATAATCGAGTGCACCGGTAACGATTTCTTGCGGACTGACCTGATCTCCCATTGAGAAGACCGGCAACTCCAATTGTTTCCCGAGTGTCTCTAATTGTTTGATTGCTGCCGGACGATAAATATCCGCCGCAACAAGCAAAGGACTACGATTATGTTTTTTACGTAAATGATTGGCAAGCTTACCCGTTGTCGTTGTTTTACCTGCCCCTTGCAGACCTGTCATCATGATGACGGTCGGAGGACGGTTCGCAAGCGTCAATGGTGACACTTCCGCACCCATCAGATTCGTCAATTCATCATGGACGATCTTGACGACTTGTTGCCCTGGCGTCAAAGATGTCATGACGTCCTGTCCGACGGCACGTTCCTTTACATCATTTACGAATTGTTTGACGACCTTGAAGTTGACGTCGGCTTCAAGTAGCGCTAAGCGAACTTCGCGCATCATCTCTTTGACGTCTGCTTCAGAAATCTTACCTTTACCTCGCATTTTAGCGAGACTGGCTTGAAGCCGTTCCGATAATCCTTCGAATGCCATTAAGAATGCCTCCTACTCTAATTGCTCCAATGTCTCAATGATCACTAGGGCTTCACCCGGAAGGTCGCATTGCTTCAGCTGATCGAGTAACTGCTTTCGCCGTTCGTGTTTCTTGAACAGGGATAGTCGTTCTTCATACTGCTCGAGCATGGCTTCCGTGCGTTTTATGTTGTCGTAGACTGCTTGTCGGCTGACTTCAAACTCATCGGCGATCTCACCTAAGGAAAAGTCATCTAAGTAATAGAGTGACATGTAATTCCGTTGTTTTGGCGTCAAAAGCTCCTGATAAAAGTCAATCAGATAGTTCATCCGGTTCGTTTTATCAAGTGTCATCCGAGCACCTCCGCAATGTTAAGTGAAATTCCTTTACAGATAGTATAGTACAGCCCTCACAGTGTGTTGTCAAGTTTTTTTCTTTACATGAAACGTCGCTTATTCTGCGCTTTCTTCCGTGTCAACGTTTTCTTTTTCTTCAAAGACATCACCGAACAATCCATACACGAATTGTTCTGCATCAAACGGTTGTAAATCATCGATTTTTTCACCAAGACCAACGAACTTGACCGGGAGGTTCAATTCGTTCTTGATCGCAAGGACGATTCCACCTTTTGCCGTTCCATCAAGCTTCGTCAAGACGATCCCGCTGACGTTCGTCGCTTGTTTGAAGGCTTTCGCCTGCACCATCGCGTTTTGTCCTGTCGTCGCGTCAAGCGCCAGCAATACTTCGTGAGGAGCGCCTGGAATTTCACGTTCGATGACACGTTTGACCTTTTCAAGTTCGTTCATCAGGTTGACCTTGTTTTGAAGGCGTCCTGCCGTATCGCAAATCAGGACATCGACCTTACGTGCTTTAGCTGCTTGGACAGCGTCGTAAACAACAGCGGCCGGATCCGATCCTTCTCCTTGACGGATGACCGGTACACCGGAGCGTTCGCCCCAGACTTGCAGTTGATCGATTGCACCCGCACGGAACGTATCACCCGCTGCTAACATGACGCTCTTGCCTTCTTGTTTCAAGCGGTTCGCAAGTTTCCCGATCGTCGTCGTCTTCCCGACCCCATTAACACCGACGAAGAGAATGACGTTCAGCTCATGATCGAGATCGAGTGCTGTCTCTTCCTCTTCAACTAACATCTTCGCGACGACTTCAACGAGGACATCACGTACTTCTTTTGGATCCTTGACGTTACGTCGTTTAACTTCTGTCTTTAACTCCTCGACCAAATCCATTGTCGTCGTCACGCCGACGTCGGCTTGAATCAATACTTCCTCTAATTCTTCGAAGAAATCCTCATCGACTTCGCGGAAACGATAGACGAGATCATTGACGGCACTTGCCAGTCCATCGCGTGTCTTTGTCAGTCCTTGTGTGAATTTCGTCGTGACTTCTTGCGTCGAAGTCGTCAAGCGGTCTTTCAGTTTTTTAAAGAAACTCATTGTTTAATCTCCTTTGGTTCTTCACTTAATGTACGTCGTGCCTCTTCTAGTTTAACGGATAACACTTCAGATATCCCGTTTTGCTGCATCGTGACGCCGTACAAGACGTCTGCCGCCTCCATCGTTCCTTTCCGATGGGTGATGATGACGAACTGTGTCTCGCGCGCTAGCTGATGGACAAATTCGCCGAATCGCGCGACGTTCGCTTCATCAAGTGCCGCCTCGACTTCATCGAGGACACAGAATGGGACAGGACGGGTCTTTAGAATCGCGAACAAGAGAGCGATCGCCGTCAAGGCACGCTCTCCACCTGACAAGAGCGACAAATTTTGTAGCTTTTTGCCTGGCGGTTTCGCGACGATATCGATTCCGCTCGTCAGTAGATCAGTCGGATCGACGAGTACAAGGTCGGCTTCTCCACCCCCGAACAACTCCCGGAACGTTTCTCGGAAATGCTCACGGACGGCATCATACGTTTGTCGGAACAATCGAATGACTTCCCGGTCCATCTCTTCAATGACACCATAGAGATCCGTTTTAGCGGCGACGAGATCATCTCGTTGCGCCGATAGGAACGTAAACCGTTCATCGACTTCCGCGAATTCTTCGATTGCACCGATATTGACGATGCCGATTTCTTCGAGTTGACGCTTGAGCAGATGAATTTCCTCTTTCGCCTCATCATACGATTGATCGAGCGGAGCGATCAACTCGAGCAGTAATCCCATCTCTTCCAGCATTTCTTGTCTTGTCTCAAGGCGTGTACTCGTTTTCCCTTGTGAGAGTCGTAATTGCTCAAGTGCCTGTTTCGTCGTTTGTTGATCGTCCTTCGTCTTCGCTTCGCGAATTCGAATTAAGCGCAAGGATTCTGCCTGCACTTGAATCCGTTGTCCAATCGCGACAATTTCGGTCTCGACCCGCTTCTGCTCCTGTTCCTGTTCACGCTGCTCGCCGTGCAAGGCATCGATTTTCGCTTCATCGAAGCCTTCAAGGACATGACGCAAGTCACGGCGTTTATGACCACGTTCAAGCTTCGCGTGACTGACCTGTTCCGTCAGACGCTCGATATCTTGCGTGAGTTGCGCTTGTTTCATTTGAATCGTCCGCTCTTCAAGAACTGCTTCTGCTTGTTCCTTCTTCAGTTCGTCCATCGTGACGGCACCACGAGCTTGAGCATCCTTAAGACGATCAAGTGCTTGTCTGAGCTCTGTTTGACGTTCCGTCCATTTCGCGATCTCGACTTCTGACATTTCGATGATACGGCGTGCTTCCTGTTCTTGTTCGAGCACACGTGCCATCTGCCGATCTTCAACCGATAATTCGGATGTCATGACGGCGAGGTGACGCTTCGCATCTGCCAACGTATCCCGCGATTGCTCGAGTTGTCCTTGTAATTCTTGAATCGTTTCTGTCCGCGTCCGAGCAGTAGCATCAAGCGTCTGAATCGCCGCTCTTAGATCTTCCAAGCGGCGCATCTGCTCCCGAATGACCGCTTGCCCTCGCGTCAGTCCCTCTTTTAACTCGTCGAGCTCGCGCGATTGACTGAACAATGGTGTGCCTTTTTTCCGACTTCCGCCGGTCATCGTTCCACCGACGTTGACGACATCTCCTTCGAGCGTGACGAGACGATAGCGATGTCCTGTCGAACGGGCAATTTGGTTCGCTTGTTCAAGTGATTCGACGACGAGTGTCGTACCGAGTAAGTTCATCTTTAATTTCGTCAGCGTCTCGTCTGTCGTCACAAGATCACTTGCGATCCCGACGAATCCAGACATCCCCCCGACTTGTTCTCGCACCGAACGGTTGACTTCACGTGTTTGGAGTGAGGCGAGCGGCATGAACGTCGCTCGACCGGCATTTAAGCGTCGCAGTTCCTGGATTAGACGACGTCCTGTCGCATCGGTATCAACGACGATGTTTTGCATTGCCCCACCAAGCGCCGTCTCGATTGCCGCTTCAAATCGCGCAGGGACCGAAATCAACTCCGCGACCGCTCCGTGAATACCTGGGTAATGATCTCGTTGTTTTAATATCGTCTTAACGGCACCGAAATAACCGCTATAGTCGGCTTTGACGGATTCAAGAAATTCAATCCGATCTTCCGTCTTATGACGACGTCGCTCTAAATCCGCAACGGACTGTTCAACTTGGCGTAACGCATGTTGTTGTTCGTCTCGCGCTGCGAGTGCCGTTGCCTCTTCCTCAGTCACTTGATCTAATTCTGTCCGGATCGAAGCAACGTCCGCTTCTAATCGAGCGACGTCTTCCTCAAGTTGACGACGGGTCGACTGCTTCGTACCGCTATCCACCGTAAAGGAACGTTGTTGTTCTTCTGCCTGCATGAGATCTTGCTTCGCCCGATTATAGGCATTATTCGTCGCAGCCAATCGGCTCGCCACTTCAAAGGCTTCCGAACGTAATGCTTCGGCTTCCTTATCAAAATCACGATCAGTTTGTGTCAACGCTTGATCAGCTCGTTCTCGCTCAGCCGTAATCCGTTTTGCTTCCTGATCGACTTCTGCTTGGCGTTCCTGTAAAGCGGTTAGTTCGAGTTCTAGTTCCTTGACGCGTTCTTCGACGATCGCGACCTCTTGTTCGAGTCGCTCTTTCGTCTCGGTCCCGTGTTTTTCACGTTCTTTCGCTAGGTTAAGGGCACCTTGGATCTCAACAAGTCGCGTCGAGACATGTCGAAGTTGCTCCTGCAAAGCGTTTTCTTGTTGTCGTTCTTCTTCAAGCGTCGCTTCTTGTTTCTCCCGGGACACGACGGTCTCTTCGTGAGTTGTCTTTTGAGATGCAAGACGTTCTTCACATTGTGCGATATCACGCGCCAGTGTTTCGAGCTCCGTCTGATACGTCGTGATTTCATGCGCCAAGATGCCACGTTCCAGTACATCATGCCGTTCTCGAGCGACGAGATACTCTTTCGCAAGCGCCGCTTGTTCACGTAACGGCTCGATTCGTCCACCAAGTTCATATAAAATATCATCGACACGCGATAGATTCGCTTCCGTATCACTTAATTTCCGCTCGGCTTGCTTTTTGCGATGACGATACTTCAAGACGCCTGCTGCTTCCTCGATGACAGCACGGCGTTCTTCCGGTTTACCGGAGATGACTTGTTCAACTCGCCCTTGTCCGATGATCGCAAAAGCATCACGCGACAAGCCTGTGTCCATGAACAAATCAAGGACATCCTTCAGGCGACATGGTTTTTTATTTAAAAAATAATCGCTATCGCCATTACGGCTGACACGACGTGTAACACTGATCTCCTGATAAGGTAACGCGACCGTTCCCGACTCGTTATCTAAGACGAGCGTCACTTCTGCAAATTGTTTTCGGTGTTCAGACAAACTGCCGGCAAAAATGACGTCTTCCATCTTCGCCCCACGTAGTGACTTCGCAGATTGTTCTCCGAGCACCCAACGGACAGCGTCCGATATATTTGATTTTCCACTTCCGTTCGGTCCGACGACTGCCGTGACACCCGGAAGGAATTCTAGTTCAGTTCGATTGGCAAATGATTTGAAGCCATTGATTTCAATTCGTTTTAAGTACATCTTGATCACCCGTATGTTTAAATTTCTTTTGAATTTCTTTCAGTTTACCATAGCCGAAACGCTAGCAACATGATAGGTTTTAAGGTAGTATCATGCGAAACAAGAAGAAGAGGAGCGAATAACACGATGACGATTGAACAAATGATTGAAGCAATCTTAGATAAATTGAATATCATCAACAAAGGGGTCATTAAAGCAGAACAGTTCGATGGCTCAAAAAATGAGGACTTAAAAGAGATTTATGAGTTCGTCATGATGCGAGACTCGCTATCACTTGCAGAGGTCGACGCGATCGTCGACGAACTGAAATCCCTTAAGACTGTTTAATCGAGTAAGCACCACACGATAAAAGCCGATCATCTCTTGTGCGTTCGAGAGATGGTCGGCCTTTTGTTGCTTAAAACTGTTTTTTTAATTCAAGTAAGGCTTGTTTTGCCGCCTGTTGTTCTGCCTCTTTTTTCGAACGCCCCGTTCCAATCCCTTCGAGCTCATCCGCGACTTGAACACGAGAGATGAACTCCCGACTATGCGCCGGACCGCGTTCCTCTATAATTTCATATTCGATGACACCTAAGCCGACACGTTGAATCGCTTCCTGTAATTGACTCTTGAAATCTGTCTGTTCTTCGAAAAAGCCTGTCGCCACTTTCGGAAAAACCGCTTCGGCGAGGAATCGTTCGGCTGCTTCGATGCCTTGGTCAAGATACAAGGCGCCAATGAAGGATTCGAAGACATCCGCAAGTAAGGCTGGACGATTCCGACCACCGGTCAGTTCTTCCCCCTTACCTAACAGAATCATATCAGAAAACTGATAGTGATTCGCAAATTGGACGAGTGACGGTTCACAGACGATCGCCGCTCGCAATTTCGTTAATTCCCCCTCGGAACGTTCCGGGTAGTGTTCGAATAGATAGCGTGACACCGTCAACTCTAAGACAGCGTCCCCTAAAAATTCTAGGCGTTCGTTATCCCCTTCCGACTCACGTTGTTCATTGACGAACGAAGAGTGCGTGAAGGCTTGTTTCAATAGCTCAACATTAGAAAACCTGATATTCAGACGCTCTTGTAACGCTTCGAATTTTTGCTCGATCTGAGCGAGCGTCCGAGCATCCTTGCGTCGTTTTACATAGGGTCCTTTTCGGACACGACGTCCTTTTTGATTCGTCATAGTTCCTCCTAAACAGCTAAAGCCCACCGCAAATTGCGGTGGGTCAGCTTCAATGATCAGACTTGTGTTTCGATGTAGTTGACGACATCGCCGACAGTCTTCAAGTTTTCTGCTTGCTCATCTTCGATCGTGATTTCGAACTTGTCTTCTAAGTCCATGACGAGTTCCATGACTTCAAGAGAGTCAGCTCCGAGGTCGTCTTTGAACGACTTATCAAGTGTGATTTCACTTTGTTCTTTACCTAATTTTTCTGCGATTGCTTCTTGTACGTCTACTAAGATTTGTTCTTTTGTCATTTTAAAATCCCTCCATGAGTTGAGTATATAAGATGATTGCCGATTTGGCAAAGTACTACCGTTAGTTGTGTTACATTGTCATGCCGCCATCGACGGCTAGAGTTTGACCTGTGATGTATCGTGCTTCATCTGAAGCAATGAAACTGACGAGTGAAGCGATATCGTCGGTTTGACCGAAGCGTTTCAACGGAATTTGCCCGAGTGACAGGTTCCGCTGTTCTTCTGTCAATTCATCCGTCATGTCCGTCTCGATGAAGCCTGGACAGATGGCATTGACTGTGACGCCCTTACTAGCGAGTTCACGTGCGACGGATTTCGTCAGCCCGATCAGACCCGCTTTCGCTGCGACATAGTTCGCTTGCCCTGGATTTCCGGAAATACCGACGACTGATGCGATGTTGATGATACGACCGCTTGTTTTTAACAAAGGACGTGTCGCGGCTTGCGTGACAAGAAACGCCCCTTTCAGGTTCGTATCGATGACGGCATCGAAATCCGCTTCCTTCATGCGCATTAGCAAACCATCACGCGTAATGCCGGCATTATTGACGACACAATCCAGTTGACCGAACGCATCAATCGTTTGTTTGATCATCTGTTTGACAGCATCCGCTTCAGCGACATTCGCTTGAATCGCGAGTGCCTCACCGCCTGCTTCCTTGATTTCACGGACGACAGCTTCCGCCTTGTCCGTGCTTCCTGCATAGTTGACGACGACACGGAAACCATCTGTTGCCAATCGCTTCGCGATGGCAGCTCCGATGCCGCGTGACGCGCCAGTGACGAGTGCTACTTTACTCAACGAATTCCCTCCGCTTCCAATTGCTCAAGTGTCGTGATGCTGATGATCTTCGCATCTTTTTTGATTCGTTTCACGAGACCGCTCAGCGGAGATGATGGACCGAACTCGATGAATGTATCCGCACCCTCTTCGATTAAACGCTCGACGCATGATTCGAACCGGACCGGCGAATAGAGCTGTTGAACGAGCAAACGAATCAATTCGTCTGGTTGATCATGGAACGAACTGTCGACGTTCGAGATGAATTTCGTCTTCGCCGCTTCAAACGGTGACGAGACGAGAATATCTTCGAATCGTGGTGCGAATGGTGTCATGAGCGACGAATGGAACGCACCCGAGACATCAAGTGGTAAGACTCGTTTTGCTCCGAGCTCTTTCAACTTCGCTGTGGCAGATTCGACCGCCGCGATTTGTCCAGAGATGACGAATTGTCCAGGGCAGTTGTAGTTGGCGATTTGAACGATTTCTCCCGTTGCCGCAATTGATTCAACTGCGTGATGGGCTGCCTCGACATCATTCATGCCAATGACTGCTGCCATCGTTCCACCCGTGACTTGATTCATGAGTTTTCCGCGTTCGCGGACGAGATAGACGGCTTCAGACGGTGTGATGACAGAAGCTGCGACGAGCGCGCTATATTCTCCAACACTGTGTCCGAGTACGAAATCAGGTGTATGTCCTTGTGCTGCGTACTGCTGTGCGAGTAATGCACTGTGTGCGACGATGGCTGGTTGAGCGATATCCGTCGCTTTCAATTCATCCTTCGTCCCTGTCGTCATCAGCGTCGTCAGATCCAGACCAATTCGCGTTCCGAGGTCAGCGAGTGCTTGGCGTGTCTCGTCTTGCGTGATGAGCGTCTGTCCCATTCCAGGCGTCTGTGACCCTTGTCCCGGAAACATCCAAACTGTTTTCCCCATCTCGTCTCACTCCTTCTTAACGTGCTTCAGTTGCTTTCGCCTGAACGATTTTGGCAACGACTTCTTGTTCGACCATCTTTTCAGCTTGAACGAGCGCTCTGCTGAATGCATAGGCATTACTTGATCCATGCGCCTTGATGACCGGAGCCGCAATACCGAATAGTCCGGCACCACCATATTCTTCATAGGCGAGCAACTGCTTCATTTTTTTCAACTTCGGTTTAAGTACGAGAGCGGCGAGCTTTGATGTCCACGAGCTCATGAATTGTTCTTTCATGACACCCATGATCATACTGGCTGCCCCTTCAGTACTCTTAAGTAACGTGTTGCCGGCAAAACCTTCCGTAACGATGACATCGACGTCACCGCTCATCGCTTCTCTCGCCTCGACGTTCCCAACGAAATGAATCGGTGCTGTCTCAAGTAGCGGATACGTTTCCTTCGTCAATGCATTCCCTTTACCGGCTTCTGATCCGATATTCAGGAGCCCGACTTTAGGACGTGTGATACCGCGAACTTGTTCTGCGTAGACAGACCCCATGATGGCATAATCGAGCAAATGCTCTGCCTTCGCATCCGGGTTGGCGCCGACATCTAAGATGACGACACCCTTCCCATTACGTGTCGGGAAAGTCGGGGCCAGTGCAGGACGGTCAACTCCTTCGATCCGACCGATGACGAACAATCCGGCAGTCATGAGCGCTCCCGTGTTGCCTGCTGAAATCAAGGCATCTGCTTCTCCTGATTTCACCAGGTTTGCAGCCACAACGAGTGAGCTATCTTTCTTGCGGCGAATGGCACGTACCGGTTCATCTTCTCCGGTGATGACGGATGCTGCGTGGACGATCGTCACGCGCGGATCCTCGATTGTGTATGAGCGTAACTTCAACTCATCTCCGACTAGTCGGATATCGATGTTGTCGTTTGGACGTTCTGCCAGATAGGCAACGACCCCTTCTACGATGGCACGGGGTGCATGGTCGCCCCCCATGGCGTCAACTGCTAAAATCATTTCGATTCCTCCTTACTACTTCGATACACTGTGAATTCGCCGATAAAGACACATTCTTCACCGACATAACTCTCTACCGTGATGTCAGAACGCCCATCTTGGCGATGGGAACTGACGAATGCCTTCGCGACGACGCGTTCTCCGACGTGGACGGAGCGTGTGAACTGAACGTTCGCACGGGTCGTTAACGCGAGTTCATCATCGATGAGCGCAATCGCAAGCGAGTTCGCCTGTGCGAACAAGATATGTCCACGGGCGATTGCATTTCGACTAAACGCATGTTCCGGCAAAACCTCAAGGATTGAGATGGCAGATGTATCAAGTTTCAGGTCAATCATATCACCAATGACTTCATTTTCAGTCAACGTACGCACATCATCCAGGCGTTCAGTCGCGACATGTTTAATTCGCTCCCGTAATTCCGGAATTTTTAATTCCATCCGGTCCAGACGAATCGTCTGGATACTGACACGAAATCGTGTCGCCAGCGCTTCATCCGTGATGAACGGATTTTGCTCGATCGTCTGTAATAATTCTTGTTGTCTCTGTTTTTTAGGTACCCGCATGTACGTTCCTCCCACAAGAAGGATGACTACTATTATTACCTGGTACTAACAGTAGTATATATCCCTTGTTGTTCACTTTCAAGTATTATTCGATTCTTTCTCCTTCAAGAAGCCCTTGCCGTTCGATATATTCACGTAAGACATCGTATTCCGGCGCTTGCCAAAAAGCATCCGATCGCAGTAATCGGACTGCATCTTGTCGGGCCGTTTCCATGACTTGAATATCAAGTGCTGGATCGGTTAAGACGAATCTCGGTAATCCACTTTGTTCGGTACCAAAGAAATTTCCGGCTCCGCGCAGTTTCAAATCCTTTTCCGCTAGCTTGAAGCCATCGTTCGTCTCCGTCATCGTCTTAATCCGTTCTTTTCCGGTATCGGAAGAGGGATCAGCAATTAGAATACAGTACGACTGAGCATCGCCTCGTCCGACGCGTCCTCTTAATTGATGTAATTGAGCTAGCCCAAAGCGTTCTGCATCATGAATGACGATGATCGATGCATTCGGAACGTTCACGCCGACCTCGACGACCGTCGTCGAAACAAGAATTTGAACGGTGTTGTCCTTGAACGCCTGCATGACCTCGTCTTTTTCTGAAGAAGTCAAGCGCCCATGCATCAAACCGACATGATAGGGCTTGAACCGCTCGGTCAATGTCGCATGTAATTCGATCGCATTTTGAACTTCGAGTGATTCGGATTCCTCGATCAATGGCGTGATGACGTAGGCTTGTCGACCTTGCGACAATTCTTTCTCGACGAACCCGAAAACGCGTTCCATCTGTTGCGGTTTCGCCCAGTAGGTCTCGATTTCCTTTCGTCCCGCCGGCATCTCATCGATGATCGAAACATCCATATCTCCAAAGACCGATATCGCAAGCGTACGCGGAATCGGTGTCGCTGTCATATATAATACATCTGCCTGTTCGGCTTTCGCGCGCAATCGTTTCCGTTGTTCGACACCGAAGCGATGTTGTTCATCGGTGATGACGAGGTGTAATGCCTTGAACTGGACGGTGTCTTGAATCAGCGCATGTGTTCCGACCAAGACGTCGATTTCTCCTGTTGCGAGAGCTTCTAGCAAGTGCGCGCGCGCTTTTCCTTTGACGGAACTCGTCAGCAGACCGACACGAATCCCAAGTGGTTCAAGCAATGGGGCGAGCGACGCTGCATGCTGTTCCGCTAAAATTTCGGTCGGCACCATCAAAGCGCCTTGTCTTCCCGCACGAACCGTCGCGAACAAGGCGATGGCAGCGATGACGGTCTTCCCGCTTCCGACATCCCCTTGCAGCAACCGATTCATTCGTTCGCCGCGACCGATGTCGTCTAGGATCTCTTTTGTCACACGTTGCTGGGCACCTGTCAGCGGAAACGGCAGGCTCTTGATGAAATTCGCGATATCCGTTTCATGTAAAGGCAAGGCCATCCCTCGACCTTTCCGTCGTCCAAGACGTAACGCCTGTAATTTCAGTTGGAAATAGAGGCACTCCTCGTAGACATAACTGCGACGAGCAGCCGTCAACTCTTGTCGATTCGTTGGGAAATGAAGCGACTTCAACATCGTCATCCGGTCTTGCAACCGATACGTCTTCCGGATGCTATCCGGGATTCGTTCAGCTAATGCCTCAGTCTCCTTGAACGCCAAGTCGACGACGCGTCGGAATGTCTTCATCCGCATGTCACCCCGGAGCGAGTAGACTGGTGTCAATTCGCCTTCGATTGCCCCGAATTGCAATTCCGTCGCAGAGATCGTCATCCGGTGTAAATCCCACTTGCCACTGACCGTCACTTCTGCTCCGAGTTGCAATTGGTCTTTGTAGAATGCCCGGTTGAACATCGTTACGGTCACACTATACCGTTCTTCAACGAGCAGACGGAACGTTAAACGATTCTTTCCTTTGCCATAATAGCGCACAAGTGGTTCAGACTGGACTTGACCCGTGAACTTGACTTTATCCTCATGGATTGCTTCCGTTAGACTTCCCGTCACGAAGTCGTCATAACGAAACGGGACGTGCTCGAGCACGTCCGCAACGGTGAGAATATTCATCTCTTCTAGTTTTTTCGCCAAATCCCGTCCGACACCTTTTAATGTCTTGACGTCACGTGATGGATTCATTCGATAACTCTCCGAAGATTTTCGCTTCGAGCCAGCGACCCGTCGGCGTATTCGCGAGTCCACCTTTTGCTGTCTCGCGAAGCGCAGACGGCATCATCTGACCAATCTCATGCATGGCTGAGATGACTTCATCACACGGAATCCGTGACGTGATTCCTGCGAGTGCCATGTCGGCAGCGACAACAGCATTCGCCCCGCCCATCGCATTGCGTTTCACGCATGGCACTTCGACGAGTCCTGCGACAGGATCACAGACGAGTCCGAGCATGTTCTTCAGTGCGATCGCAAAGGCATGTGCTGACTGATCCGGTGTTCCGCCCGCCATCTCAACGATGGCAGCAGCTGCCATCGCTGTTGCTGAACCAACTTCTGCCTGACAGCCACCAGCCGCTCCGGAGATCGACGCATTGTTCGCGACGACGAAGCCGAACGCACCGGATGTGAATAAGAAGCGTAGCATTTGCTCACGCGTTGGGTTTAAGCGATCTTTGACCGCAAATAACGTACCTGGCACGACGCCGGCACTCCCTGCCGTTGGTGTCGCACAAATTTTTCCCATCGCAGCATTGACTTCATTCGTTCCGATTGCTTTACTAACGGCGTCCAGTAATAAATCACCGGATAATCCTTTACCTGAAGCACGGTACCGCTGGAGTAAGACAGCATCTCCACCAGTTAAACCTGTCACCGATTGCACACCGTCGCCATCAAGTGAACGAGCGACCGCATCTTCCATCACTTGTAGGTTTCGTTCCATCATCGCATAGACTTCATCTCGCTCCAAATGACGAACCGTCATCTCTTGTTCGATCATGACTTCCGAAATTGGAATATTTCGTTCCGTCGCGATGGCGACGAGTTCTTTAACGGATTTGAACATTTCTTCACTCTCCCATCATGACGGCACGCTCGACTTGAGGTAACCGATCGATTTCTTCTAACACATCTGCCGTAATCCGGTCATCAATCTCAATTGCCATGAGTGCTTGTTTTCCTTTTTCGTGCCGTGATACTTCCATATGCCCGATGTTGATTTCGTAATCAGCCAAAATGCTCGTCACAGCTGCAATTGCTCCGAACCGGTCATGGTGCAAGACGACAAGTGCCGGTCCCCCACCGGACAAACGAAGCGGTACGCCATTTAATTCCGTGATTTCAATCGTTCCCCCACCAATTGAAATACCGACCAATTCAAACTCTTCTACTCCATTCGTCAAATGGACACGAGCCGTATTCGGATGATCCGTCAACGCTTCACTCGTCTCGAAATGAATCTCAATCCCTTTCGACTTCGCGATATCGATCGATTGCGGAATCCGGTCGTCAAACGTATCGTATCCGAGAACACCGCCGATGATGGCGACATCCGTTCCATGTCCACGATACGTATCAGCGAATGAACCGTAAAACGTGATGTGGATGACAGTAGGCGTTTCCCCGAATAATTTACCCGCCATCAATCCAATCCGTGCAGCCCCTGCTGTATGCGAGCTCGATGGACCAACCATGACTGGTCCGATGATGTCAAAGACGCTACGATATTTCATTTCTTTTCCCCTCTCTATGAAACAAACGAAATCCCACCTCTATTATCGCAGATGGTGGGATTCGTGAAAAGGCTAGTCGCCCTTTTTCAGTATGATGGTTTTATTCGACGCTTAAAATGTACGAATAAAGTGGTTGTTTGCCGTCGTGGACTTCCACTTCAGCATCCGGATTAACCGATTCGATGTACGCGACGAGGTCGTCGACTTCTTCTGTCGAAACGCCTTCACCGTAAAGAACTGTGATGATTTCGTCGTCCTCTGTGACGAGTGTATCGACCAGTTTCTTGACAGCACCAAGACTCGAAGTGTCCGTAGCAACGATTTGTTTTTCAGCAATCGCCATGTGATCGTCTTTCTTGATTTCAACACCATCAATATTCGTATCACGAACGGCATATGTGACTTGACCCGACTTCACAGCTGCGATCGCATCCTCCATGTGTGCTTCGTTCTCTTCAACAGTCGCTTCCGGATTATAGACGATCGTCGCCGCCAAACCTTGTGGGACTGTCTTTGATTTCACGACAGTTACGCCACAATTCGCAACAGAAGCTGCTTGTTCAGCGGCCATGATGATGTTCGAGTTGTTCGGATAAACATAGACATGTTCAGCGTGTGCATCCTCGATCGCCTTGACGATGTCTTCCGTTGACGGGTTCATCGTTTGTCCGCCTTCGATGACGACACTGACACCGAGTGATTTAAAGAGTTCACTGATACCTTCACCCATTGCGACTGTCACGAGGGCTGCTTTCACTTTTGTCTTCGGTGCAGCGACTGGAGTGACTTGGTTCGCGCCCTCTTCTTCGAGGATCGTCGAGTGTTGTTGACGCATATTTTCAATCTTAACAGCAACGAGCTCACCGAAACGTTGTCCTTTTGTGATGACTTCTCCTGGCGTTTCAACGTGGACGTGAACTTTAAGGAGCTCTTCGTCCGCGACGACGAGCAACGAATCACCGAATTCCGCTAATTCGTTCCGGAATGCTTCTTCACTGAACGGCGCATTTGCTAACTTGTCATCTTGGAAGCGAACCATGATTTCCGTACAGTAGCCGTAATGGATCTCTTCTGTCGACATGAAGCTTTGAGCCGATTTATGATGCTCTGCTTCGACGAGTGCTTCCATGACTGGCGCATGTGGCTTATCAAGTTCTTTTCCTTCGAGTGTCGCGAGGAATCCTTCATAGATACAGACGAGACCTTGACCACCTGAATCAACGACACCAACTTCTTTTAATACAGGAAGAAGGTCAGGAGTTCCGTCAAGCGATACTTTCGATGCTTCGACGAGTTGACGCATCAACTCTAAGAAATCCGTCGTCGTTTCAGATTGTGCGATAGCAGCGACAGCTGTCTCACGGGCAACTGTCAAGATCGTTCCTTCGACCGGTTTCATGACTGCTTTGTATGCTGTATCGACACCTTTTTGTAACGCATCAGCGAACTCTTTCGTATCAATCGTTGCTTTTCCTTCGATTGATTTCGAGAATCCACGGAACAATTGACTTAAGATGACGCCAGAGTTTCCGCGCGCCCCCATCAATAATCCACGTGCGAAGACGTTTGCGACTTCCGATACAGAATCCGAAGTGGACTTACCTGCTTCTTTTGCACCTGAAGTCATCGTCAAATTCATGTTCGTTCCCGTATCACCATCTGGCACAGGGAAGACGTTCAATGAATCGACGAAATCTGCGTTTTGATAGAGATTCGCCGCGCCATTTTGAATCATCTTGACTAACTGCGCTCCTGTTAAACGATCTACACTCACTAAAGTTTCCTCCTCTATTCCCGCCTTAGACATTCGTCAAGCGGACTCCTTGGACAAAGATGTTCACAGATGTCACGTCAAGACCTAGTGCCTGACTGAGCGTGTATTTCACGCGACTCTGTACGTTGTTCGCCACCTCTGAGATTTTCGTTCCATAGCTTACGATGATATGCATATCGATATGGACCTGCTCTGAAGCCTGTCGAACGATGACACCGCGTGCAAAGTTCTCACGTTTTAAGAGTTCAGCAAGACCATCCTTGATTTGAGACTGGGATGCCATACCAACGACACCAAAACATTCCATTGCTGCGCCGCCCGCAAGTTGCGCGACGACATCATTATCTACATCAATCTTTCCATAGGTCGTTTTCATCTCGATCGCCACCTGAGTAGCCCCCTTTGAATATTGTATTCTTCTCATAATTCTACTATAAGGACCTACTATTGAAAAGTCGCCGTACTGACTATACAATGAATAAGTGAAAAATAGTAGCGGTCAAATGAACTTTTACCATCATCCTCATCCATTATTTTAAATTTCGAGGTTGTCTGTCAAGTTTTTTTCTTGTCAGCTACTTTTTTTATGTTGCAACCGCCCTGACACCATGCTAAGATAGCAAAGTGTCTATTAGGACGAACGCAAAACAACATAAAAGGAGGCGGAACGCATGGCACGTAAATGCTACGTTACTGGGAAATCGCCAAAGTCGGGTAACAACCGTTCACACGCATTGAACAAAACAAAACGTACTTGGGGAGTCAACGTACAAAAAGTACGTATCCTCGTCGACGGTAAGCCGAAAAAGGTTTGGGTTTCAGCTCGAGCTCTTAAATCAGGTAAAGTCGAACGCGTATAAGGCGCAACCACCGGATGGGAATCTTCCCTTCCGGTTTTTTTATGCCCTCATTTATTTTTCTCATAAACTAATTGTCGCTTTTATTGAAAACGCTTACAATAGGAACGTACTTTATTTTGTCAGAATTGGGGGAAGTCATCATGCAACTCAAACGAGAGATGACGAGTCGACACCTGTTCATGATTTCACTCGGCGGAATCATCGGAACAGGCTTATTTTTAGGGTCAGGGTTAACGATTTCACAAGCAGGACCTCTCGGGGCGGTCCTCAGTTACATCGTGGGTGGGACCATCATGTATCTGACGATGTTATGTCTAGGAGAATTAGCGGTCTATCTGCCGGTCTCGGGGTCATTTCAGACCTATACGACCCGCTTCATCGGACCAGGAATCGGCTTTGCCGTCGGTTGGATTTATTGGCTCGGCTGGGCCGTGACGGTGGCACTCGAAATCACAGCTGCCGGCAGTTTGATGGATCGCTGGTTTCCGAATGTACCCGTTGTCGTCTGGTGTACCATCTTTACGGTCTTGTTGTTCGGTCTGAACGCCGTCTCCGCCAAAGCATTCGGTGAAGCCGAATTCTGGTTCTCGAGTTTGAAGGTCCTCGCGATCCTGTTCTTCATCATTCTAGGTGGCGCTGCCTGGTTCGGCTGGTTACCGATGGAAGCAGATCGCCCAACATCGTTATTTGCGAACTTTACGGCAAGCGGTTGGTTTCCGAACGGGATTCTCGGTGTCTTGACGACGATGATTGCCGTCAACTTCGCCTTCCAAGGAACGGAATTGATCGGTGTTGCGGCTGGGGAGTCCGACACGCCCGAAAAATCGATTCCAAAAGCGATCCGCAATACAGTCTGGCGGACGTTCATCTTCTTCGTCTTATCGATTACGATCGTTGGTGCATTAATTCCGTATGAAACAGCTGGCGGAATCAGCAGTCCGTTCATCATGGTCTTTGATGCGATCGGTATTCCGTACGCTGCTGATTTGATGAACATCGTCGTCTTGACGGCACTATTGTCCGTCGGAAACTCCGGATTATATGCGGCGACTCGGATGTTATGGGCAATGGCGCAAGAAGGGATGATTTCAAAGAAATTATCTTACGTCAATGCACGTGGTGTGCCGATGCGGGCGTTGCTCTTTACGATGATGTTCGCGATGTTATCGCTTCTGACCGCATTTTTCGCAGAAGATACCGTCTTCATTTGGCTCTTGTCCTTAGCCGGACTCGGGGCTCAAGTCGGCTGGATTTCAATCTCTGCTTCGCAGCTTGCATTTCGTCGTCAGTTCGTCCGAAACGGACACGATGTATCCGAACTGAAATTTAAGACACCACTCTATCCGGTGTTACCACTGATTTCGTTGACACTTAACGTCGTCGTCCTCGTCAGTCTTGCGTTTCAAGCGGATCAACGAATCGCTCTATACATCGGTGTTCCTTTCTTCCTTGTCATGTGGGGAAGTTATCATCTCTTCGTCAAAGGAAAACATCTATCCGCTCAAAGCGACATCCGTGTCGCCCCTTCTCAACTCGAAGAATAATTTCATCTAAAAAGAGGCCGCGGAGTCATCCACGGCCTCTTTTTGTATGATTGTTCTATTCCTTAAGCGTCCGCATCATCAATAGTTCTCCTTGATGGAGCTCTACCTTCGCTTCTGACGTACTCCATTCATTACTGACGGTCAAGGAACCTCCGACCGGTACTGGATGTGTATCAAGTGGATATTTGACTCCGGATAAGCTTAAAGTCGATGGTACGAGTGGAATGAACGAAAGATAATGATAGCTTTCGGCTTCGACTGCATACGTTCCCTCAGCCAAGTATCGTACCTCTTCTCGTTTCGTCACGAGTCGTGCCTCTGGGTATCGCTTCAATAGATATACATTTTGGACGGTCATGTCGAGCCGCCCACCTGTCGCCCCGATAATGAAGGTATCCTCAAACTGTTTCTTCTCTGAAACTGTACGAAGTGCCAGTTCGAGATCCGTTTCATCTTTCTCGGCCGGATGAACGATTGCCCCTTCAGGTACATAACCAAGCGAATCAAAATCACCAATCGTCAGGTCGCATGTCAGCCCAAACAATTCAATCGTCTGAACACCACCGTCGACACCGACGATAAAGTCACCTGGCTGACAAAACGTCCGTAAATCCGGCACTTCTTCTTGAGGACCGGCGCACACGAGAATCGTCCGCATCTCAGACGCCTCGTGCTGAATAACGTAGTAAACGTGGCGCAGTTGTAAAGAGGAGACCCGCGACGACACCGCATAAAACATAAGATGGTACCATGTATGTCGCGTTATAAACTAATGAATATGGCACGACTGGACCTTCTGCATATTTCGCGAAGAACACGATTCCGCTGATGACATGACAGATATAACGGAGTCCTGCGCCTAATAACGTCGCCAGGAGAACGAACGCCATCAAGCTTTTCTTTTGTCCATTGCGTGCGGCTAGTCTGACTTGACGCGCGAACAGACCACTTAATCCGACGACACCATACGCAATCGTATAGTCAAGCATCGGTTGAACGATCGTCAAGACTTGTGGAGCGAACATCAATTGAATCGTACCGACAAGCGCTCCCGTGACGACCCCTCCGACGACCCCGTGGCGAAATGCCATGACGAAGATCGGTAACATCGCTAAGCTGATCGAGCCACCTTGTGGCATTTTGAATGGAATCAGTAAATCAAAGACGACTCCGAGACTGGCGAAGATGGCAATTTCCATCATCATTTGTAACCGTTTCATGCTATTTTCCTCCTTCATTGTACGAGAGGACGCAAAAAGGCAGTACGACGAACGCCGTACTGCCTGCGTGCGCCACATCCCTACGTCCGTTTGAACGGAACAGGTTCGAAGGGTTAAAGTCTAAAAGACTCCTCTCAGCCGCTTTTCAAGCGACACCCCTTGCGGTCATCATATTTCGTTTTCTCGTTCTTATTATACGGCAGCCCCTTGACGAATGCTAGTGATCGCTTCCGCATAATCTGGTGCATTGTAGATTGCTGATCCCGCGACAAGAACGTTCGCACCGTTTTCGATACAAAGTTTTGCTGTTGCCGGGTTGACGCCACCATCAATCTCGATTTCAAATGTCAGATCACGATCTGCTTTCATTTGTGCAAGTGATGCGAGTTTTGGCATGACACTCTCGATGAAGGCTTGTCCACCAAAGCCCGGATTGACCGTCATCAATAAGACCATATCGACATCCTCAAGGACGTGTTCAATCGTTGATAATGGCGTGTGAGGATTCAAGACGACCCCTGCTTTTGCACCAGCTAGCTTGATTTGTTGTAAAACACGATGGACGTGGTTCGTCGCTTCGACGTGGAACGTCACGATATCTGCCCCTGCCTTAATGAAATCTTCAACGAAACGTTCTGGCTGGTCAATCATTAAATGGACATCAAGGACCATATCCGTCTTTTGACGTAAACTGCTGAGCACAGGTAGTCCAAACGAGATATTCGGTACGAACTGACCATCCATGACATCGAAATGGATATAGTCCGCGCCTGCTGCCTCGACTGCTTTGACATCACGCTCAAGATTCGCAAAATCTGCTGATAAGATAGATGGTGCAATTTTAATCATCTTCAATACCTCCGGGCTCGATTCTTGATTTCGTCTATAAACATACCATAGTTCTCATAACGAGAGGACATGATTTCTTGTGCTTCGACGGCTTCCTTGACGGCACATCCGGGTTCATTCAAGTGCAAACATCCTCGATACTTACATTCGTCCTGTACAGCCACGAATTCAGGAAAACTCCACCGTACATCCTCGATTTCCATATCATACGGAAAATCAAGGTTCGAGAAACCTGGTGTATCAGCAATCAAGCCTTCGGCAAGTGGCATCAACGTGACGTGACGTGTCGTATGCCGTCCACGTCCGAGTGATTTCGAAATCGCACTCGTCTCTAAGTCGAGTGTTGGTTCAAGTGCGTTCAAGAGCGAACTTTTCCCAACACCGGATTGTCCGGCAAGAACGCTCGTTTTCCCGGCCAGTAACGGACGGACTTGTTCAACACCTGTCAATGTCTCACTTGATGTCTCGATGACCGTATAACCAATCTTCCGGTAAGCGGCAATTGCCTCTCTAACTGCAGGACCTTTGACATCATCAAGCAAGTCCATCTTCGTTAACAGGATGACGGGTTGGATTTCCTTCGCTTCGATCAAGACGAGGAAACGATCGAGCAAGTGCGCTGAAAAATCAGGTTCTGCAGCCGAGACGACAAGCAACGCTTGATCGATATTCGCGACAGGCGGGCGTACTAAAAAGTTGTCCCGCTCCTTCACTTCGAGAATATACCCGGTCTCACTTTCGATATGAAGAACGACTTCGTCTCCAACGACTGGACTGATGCCGCGTTTTCGGAAATTCCCTCTTGCCCGTGAACGGACCTCTCCTTCTGGTGTCATGACATCATAAAAGCCACCCTGCAGGCGTATGATCGTTCCTTCTCGATTCTCTTCGATGCGTTGTTCCGTCATCCTATGCACTCCTTTTTCATCACATTCACTGTGCGTCTTTTGCTTGATTGTACGTGATGGTTTTTGAACGATACACCGTATCGTCTTTATAAATCGTAATCTTGCCTTCTTCTCCCGGATCAATCGTCACCGGCACGTCGAATGTCTCATCTTGGTCAATTGATTCCTCGATGACGGTCCGCTTCCCTTTCGCATCTTCCGTCTCAATCCGGATGACTTGTTTCGGTGGTTCCTCGTCCTCGTTCTCGCTGACCGCGTCATAGACGACCTTTTCAGGGAACGTCGCTGTCAACGTTTTTTCTTCCTCACCTTTTGAGATGAAGACCGTCACGGAGTCGTTCGGTTCGACTTGAGTCCCTGCTTGTGGGAATTGACGGATAACTTGATCGAGTTTCACGTCGCTAGAAAATTCTTGCTCGAACGTTCCATCGAGCCCTTTTTCGTCCAGGTAGGCTTTTGCTTCGTCACTCGATAAGTTCGTCAAATCCTTCAACTCGAAAGAAGATGTTCCTTCCGAGACGGTGATCGTAATCGTTTGTTCTTTCGCGATGACCTCCGTACCAGCCGAGATCGATTGCCGGATCACATTACCTCGCTCGATTTCATCCGACTTTTCACGTTCGACCTCGACTTTAGCAAATCCAGCTTCTTTTAACGTCGCAATTGCTTCTTTTTCAACATCATCCGTTACATCTGGCACTTCGACCGGAGCACTGCCGGTTGAGACGACCAAATTGACTGTTGAGCCCTTTTTCACCTGCGCGTTTTCACGCGGTGTCTGACTGATCACGTCTCCTTCATCGACCGTATCACTGTTTCGTTCTGTCGTCTCGACAACAAATCCAAGTTTCTCAAGCTTCGTTTCCGCTTCATCTCCATCCGTTTTGACGACGGACGGTACCGTAACGGTAGGATCCGGCCACATCGCAAACGTCGTAGCCGCTCCACCGAGTAATACAAGTAATAATAGGATGACCCACCAGCGTTTTTTCTTTTTCTTTTCTGACGGTTTCGGTTGAACGGTCGTGACGACAGGTGTGTCCGGTTCCGCTTTTGATTCTTCTGGCACTTGTACAGGTGATAAGACCATCGTCTTTTCCATCTCATCCTCTTCTGCACCTCGGATGCCTTCACTTGCTCGTTCGTCAGACAACGCCGTCACCATATCTGCCTTAAAGGCTGCGACGGACTGCTGACGGTCATGCGGTGCTTTTGCGAGCGCCTGCATGATACAGTTCTCAAGCGCTTGTGGCACTTTCGGATTCAAGACGGATGGACGACGCGGTGTATCTTGCAGATGCTTCAAAGCGATCGCAACCGGTGAATCACCTTCAAACGGGACTTGTCCTGTCACAAGTTCGTATAAGACAGCACCAAGCGAATAGATATCCGACTTCTCATCGGCAAATTTACCTTTAGCTTGTTCTGGCGAGAAGTAATGGACAGACCCAAGGACCGACATCGTATGCGTCAGAGTCGCATTCGACATCGCCACAGCGATTCCGAAATCCGTTACTTTGACGGTACCATCCTCTCGAATCAACATGTTTTGCGGTTTGATATCGCGATGGATGATTCGGTGTGCATGGGCATGATCGATCGCATCACAAATTTGAGCGATGATATCGACGGCCTGCGGCACAGGTAATGCTTGATTTTCACAAAATGTCTTTAATGTCATACCATCGATATACTCCATGACGATGTAATAGATGGCATCTTCTTCGCCTACATCATAGACGGCAACGATGTTTGGATGATTCAAGCTGGTAGCAGCATGCGCTTCACGTTCGAATCGACGAATGAACTGTTCGTCATGCGAAAATTCAGTCCGTAAAATCTTAATGGCAACATGACGCTTTAAAATCTCATCATAGGCTTGATAGACATTCGCCATCCCGCCACTTCCAACTAGCCGTTCTATGCGGTAGCGGTCATTTAATCGATTTCCGTATCGCATATTCAGACCCTCTTTCTTTCTTTGAACCGGATGGCGGCAATCGTAATATTATCCGCGCCTCCTCGAGCATTCGCTTCTTTCACCAATTGTCCGACGATCTCATCAAGCGGATCATCCCGTAAGATGATTTGTTCAATGACACCATCTGGCACTTCATCGGTCAACCCGTCGCTACACACAAGGACGAGGTCATAGTCTGGAGCATCTCTTACTTGAATGTCGACTTCGACCGTTTCGTTCGAGCCGACCGATCGTGTGATGACATTTTTACGTGGATGATTTTCGACTTCCTCGTCCGAAAGCTCTCCCATTTGTCGTAACATGTTGACGTAAGAATGATCATCCGTCAATTGTTTTAACGCCGTACCTTCAAGAGCATAGACCCTACTGTCTCCAACATGACCGATGACGAGCAAATCCTCGACCCAGCACACACAGGCAATGGTCGTTCCGACGATCGCAAGTTGTTCTTCTTTTGAAAACTGAAGAATCCGGGCATTCGCTTCGGCTACACGTTGTTCTATCCATTCGGACAATTCCATCGGGCGATTTGGCATGAGGGAAAAGGATGCTTCAAATACCTCGCGAACGATCGCACTTGCGATATCGCCAGCAGCGTGACCTCCCATACCATCCGCAACGACAGCAAGACCACGTTCAGCGTTCCCGATGAGTAATACCGTATCCTCATTTTTAGTCCTGACTTTCCCAGTGGTCGAAAGGTGAGCTAACTCCATGACAGTCCTCCGTTCGTATCAATCTTCTCGTTTCTTAAACGCGGCAATGTAGAAGCCATCCGTTCCGACTGTCGTCGGTAACAACTTGAGTTCTGCTCGATTCCCAATCAGATGTCGCACGGATTCTGGCATGCGTTCCGCGAAAGATGCATCAAAGTCAAAACCCTGATCGAGAATGAACGCTGTCTGCTCCTCGTTTTCGGTCGGATCAATCGTACAAGTCGAATAGACGAAGATTCCACCTTTTTTAACGAGTGGTAAGACAGATGTCAAGATGTCTCGTTGAATTTTTGGGAGTTGCTCGAGTTGTTCTGGACGTTTCGTCCATTTGATATCCGGTTTTCTCCGAATGACACCAAGTCCTGAACAAGGTGCATCGACAAGAATCCGGTCAAAGGATTCGCTTTCGAAGCGTTCCCCTGCTTTACGGGCATCTAACGCTTCTGCTCGAACAGTCGTAAGACCTAATCGTGTCGCTTGCTGTTCAATCAATTTAATCTTATGTGGATGAAGATCAAGTGCCTGTAGTGTACCCGTCGTCAAACCTTCAGCAATATGCATCGCTTTCCCACCAGGTGCGGCACAGCTGTCGAGTACATGATCGGATGCTTCTGCACCAAGCGCACGGGCGACGAGCATTGAGCTCTCATCCTGAAGAGAAAGATACCCACGGTCAATCAGATCAGTTTTTTGGACGCTTCCTCGTTCGATTTCGAGACCGTCCGGCGCGACCGTAGATGGTTTTGCCGTCACACCTTGATCGAGTAGAAGCTCGATTGCTTCCTCCCGCGTCGTTTTCGTGCGATTGATGCGGACCGTGACCGGTGCCGGTGTGTTATTTAATTGACAGATCTGAAGCGTTTCTTCCGGACCAAACAGTTCGATCCAACGTTCGACGAGCCACTGCGGGTGACTCGTTTCAATGCTGATTCGTTTTGCAGCAGGCTCAATTTCAGCGAAATGAGGCATTCCCGCCCGTAATACATTCCGTAGCACTCCGTTGACAACTTTCGAGACATGGACTTTCCCACGTTTTTTAGCAATTTCAACGGCTTCATGAATGACGGCATGATCCGGTACACGATCGAGATAAAACAACTGATAGACACTCATTCTTAACAATGGGCGCATGAATGGATCAAGTTTTTTCTGTTTCGCTAAATATGGTTCTAAAATATAATCAAGCGTCAATTCACGACTGAGCGTCCCGTAAACGAGTTCCGTGAACAAGCCGACATCTGACGCCGAGATGGCGCGTTTTTCAAGCATTTGGTGGACCGTAATTGTTGAGAAGGCGCCACCTTGTCCGATTTTCATCAGTGTCGTTACTGCTGCGTCGCGTACATTCATGCGTTCTCACCTACTTGTTGTCCGAGTTCAAGCGATTGACCAATCCCGCGCATGAACGTGGCACCATCCATCCGTTTTTTGCCGGACGGCTGTAAGTCGATCAGCTTCAACGCTGTTTCGGAACCTGTCGCGATGACGGGACCATCCGCTTCTAATGCGATGATTTCACCCGGTCGTCCCGTTCCTGAGACTTTCGTTGCGAAAAAGACTTTTAAGCGATCGTTCCCAAGCATCGTATACGTACTCGGGAATGGATTCATCCCACGAATTTGATCGTAGAGTGTCTCACCCGGTAGCGTAAAATCAAGTCGTTCCCGCTCACGTGAAATGTTCGGCGCAAATGTCGCTTCTTCCTCGACTTGTGCTTCCGGTGTCAATTCACCTGCTAACAGACGTGGTAACGTTTCAAGTAACAGGCGCGCTCCTGCGTCCGCTAACTTCTCAAACATCGAACCGGCTGTATCGTTCTCTTCGATTGGAACGATGATTTTTGACAACATATCACCTGCGTCTAGCCGATCGACCATATACATGATCGTCACACCTGTCTCTTTTTCTCCATCGATGATCGCTTGATGAATCGGTGCACCGCCACGATATTTCGGTAAGAGTGACGCATGGACGTTGATCGCCCCAAAACGTGGTGCTTCGAGAATAGCGGTCGGGACGATCTGACCGTAAGCTGCCGTGATAATGAGATCTGGTTTTAAATCGAGAACATCTTGATAATCCTCTCGAATTCGTTTCGGTTGCAACACAGGAATGTCGTGTTCCATCGCGACGAGTTTTACAGGCGTCGGTTTGACTTCCCGTTTTCGTCCGACTGGTTTATCTGGTTGTGAGACGACACCGACGACGTCATACCCAGCATCGATGACTTCACGCAGCGTTCCTGCCGCAAACTCAGGCGTACCCATGAAAACGACGCGCGGTTTTTCTTGCTCGACGAGTTTATCCGTGAACAGGACACCATCTAAATGATCCATCTCGTGTTGGATGGCACGTGCAAAAAAACCGTTTGCTTTGATTTTAACCGTCCGCCCAAGACGATCTTGAGACTTGACGACGATTCGGTCGAACCGTTCAACCGGTCCGAAGATGCCCGGCATACTGAGACATCCTTCATCATCGATTTGCGAACCGTCCGCTTCGATGATTTCCGGGTTGATCAGCTCGATTGGTCCCGTCTCATCATCGGTATGAACGACGGCTACACGAATCGGCTGGTTGATTTGCGGTGCGGCTAAACCAACCCCGTCATATTCGTACATCGTATCGAACATCCGGTCGATCATTTTACCGAGTTTTTTATCAAACTTCGTGACAGGTTCACACACCTGTCGTAATACATCATTTGGTACTTCTACTACTTTATACATACAGACACCTCACATGAATACAAATGGATTCAAGTCAATCGCGACTTGTGTTTTTGATTTTTGACGACGGGATAAGATATCACGGAGATGTGTCCGGACATCCTCCTGTCCTTTATGTTTAATTAAGACCTGTTGCCGGTACATATTTTTGAGTCGAGCGAGTGGTGCATCAAACGGTCCATTGACGACTAAATCCTCAGATTCAAAGGCACGAAGCTCGGAAGCGATTTGCTGCGCTTCTGCTTGTGCTTCGAGCGGATGCGCTGCTGAAACTGTAATCAGACCAAGGAACCAAAATGGTGGATGCCCACCGAGCTTTCGCAATTGCATCTCTCGCTTATAAAACGTTTCGAAATCATGCTGTTTGGCCGTTTGAATGACGTAATGCTCCGGGTTGTAAGTCTGGATAATTGACTGACCAGCGAGTTGACCCCGTCCGGCACGACCCGACACTTGGGTGATCAACTGAAACGTGCGCTCACTTGCTCGAAAATCCGGAATACCAAGCGTCGCATCGGCAGCAATCACTCCGACGAGTGTAACGTTCGGAAAGTCGAGACCTTTTGCGATCATCTGTGTTCCGAGCAGAATGTTTCCTTCCTTGCGTTCAAAGGCATCGAGTAATTTCTCATGCGCACCTTTACGCGACGTCGTATCCTGATCCATCCGGATGATTCGCGCCTCCGGAATCAAGTGTGCCAATTCTTCCTCAATCTTTTGCGTACCCGTTCCGAACTGACGAATTTTCGTCGATTCACAGGACGGACAAGTTTTCGGCATTGCGGCTTCAAACCCACAGTAGTGGCATTTCAAGCGATCTTCATGTTGGTGATAGGTTAAATTCACGGCACAATGCGGACATTGTAGCGTCTCCCCGCAATCCCGACATAAGACGAAGGTCGTATATCCGCGACGGTTCAGGAGTAAGACGGTCTGTTCCCCACGTTCGATGCGTTCTTTGATGCCTTCGACTAGCGCGAGGCTGAACGGCGTACGATTGCCCCGTTCGAGTTCCTTACGCATATCAACGATGTCGACTGGAGGCAGTTCCCCACCGAATCGTTCACGAAGCGGTAAGTAACGATAAACCCCTTTTTGTGCCCGTGCATACGTCTCGAGTAACGGTGTTGCACTTCCGAGCACGACGGGACAACGATGATAGGCTGCCCGCCATTTTGCGACGTCGCGCGTATGATAGCGCGGATTCTCTTCCTGCTTATAAGTTGTTTCATGTTCTTCATCGAGAATGATGATTCCGATGTTCGTCAGCGGCGCAAACACAGCAGACCGTGCACCGACGACGACATCGACCTCGCCTTGGGCGATTTTGCGCCACTCATCATACTTTTCTCCGAGCGATAGACCGCTATGCAAGACAGCGACCCGTTCTCCGAAACGGCGTTTAAACCGTTTGACCATCATCGGCGTCAGACTGATCTCTGGGACGAGCAAGATCGCTTGTCTACCGCGTTCGAGTTGTGCATGAATCGATTCAAGATACACTTCCGTCTTACCGCTTCCTGTTACGCCATGTAACAAAAACGTTCCGGTCTCAGCTTCAGCCGTAATCGCCGAGACAGCTTCCTGTTGCTTTTCCGTCAAAGAGGACGGCACAAAGATGTCTTGGACGAGATGTTCATAAGGATTTCGCCGAACATCGATCGTCTCGACTTGAATGATGCTCTTTTTCTCGAGGGCGTTCAACGTCGCGCTCGTTGCGCCCGTTGCCTGCTTGACTTCACTCCAAAGCGCATCCGGAAATTCTTGAATATACGAGTAAAGTGCCGCTTGTTGGCTCGCTTGTTTCGTAAAAGTTGCTTGCTCCTCTAGAAGACGAATCCGTTTATCGATCTTAGACGTCTTTTTCTCGCGAATGACCGGTTGAAGCGTCACGTCAGCTTGTTTCGCCGCTGTTAAGACGATTTGTTGGACTTCCGTTGGCAATTGACTCATTTTCTTGCCATGATATGCCCGAAGTGGGCCCGACTCGACTATGACCAGTTTATCATAACTCACCTTTAAGGCAGCCGGCAGCATCGCAAGCAATGCCGTCGCTTGAAAACACAAAGTCGTTTCCGATAGATACGCCGATAACTCGAGTAATTCCTGTGTATAGGTCGGGGTCTCATCTAAGACACGGACGATCGATTTGACGTTCGTCAGATCAGACGTTGCTTTCGTTCCGACGACGATTCCAAGCAACGCCCGTGGACCAAATGGTACTTCGACGCGCATACCGGGAACGATCAGCTCTTGCCAGAGTTCTGGAACGGCATAATCGAACGGACGATCGACCGTTGCTGCTGCGACGTCAACGATGACTTCGGCTATCATGCCAATGCCTCCGCGAATTGGCGCATGAGCGATTTGGCGAGCGTCGATTTCAATTGTTGATCGTATCGCGTAACGGAATCGTTCTTTCCAAAAACGACGACTTCATTTTCATCACTGACGAATCCGATATCAGATCGTGACACATCATTCGCGACAATGAAATCGGCTTTCTTTCGGACGAGTTTTTGTTTAGCGAACGTCTCGACATCCGTCGTCTCAGCCGCAAATCCGACTAATAGCTGATGTTGTTTCTGCTCACCAAGCGTCTTCAGAATATCGGTCGTCTCTTCGAGTTCAATTCGAAGTGGTCCGTGGATTTTTTTCTGCTTCTGATCGTACTGGATAGACGGTCGATAGTCAGCTACGGCAGCGGACATGATGACGATGTCTTGCGTTTCATAATCACGTAACATGGCTTCAAGCATCTCTTCTCCTGATTCAACAGCAATAGTCGCTATCCCGGTCGGTAATCCGATCCGAAGTGGTCCATGGACGAGCGTGACATCGGCACCTGCGTCTCTTGCCGCCTCTGCTAGTGCAATTCCTGTCTTTCCGGAAGAATCATTCGTCAAGTAACGAACCGGATCAATCCGTTCCACGGTCGGTCCCGCACTGATCAAGACTTTTCGTCCGGCTAGATACTTCTCTTCAAAGAACGTTGAGAGTGTTGCGACTAAGTCTTCCGGTTCAGGTAAACGACCTTTCCCGACCCAACCACATGCGAGATTTCCGACTCCCGGTGCAATCACCTGGACACCGTCCTGCTTCAGTTGTTCGATGTTGCGGACTGTCGCCGGATGTTCGAGCATGTTGACATTCATCGCTGGTGCGACGATGACGGGACATGTCGCTGCAAGGATCGTCGTCGTGATGAAATCATCCGCGATCCCGTGCGCGAGTTTTGCAATTAAATTCGCGGTCGCTGGTGCGACGACGATCAGGTCCGCTTCGTCCGCTAAATCGATATGGGCGATCTTTGACGGATCATGCTCGATGAAGACGTCATCATAGACCGCTTTTCGCGTCAGTGCTTCAAACGTCGTCTTACCGACGAATTGTTGCGCATTACGCGTCATCGCGACTTGAACATGTGCGCCTGCTTGAACAAGCTTTGAAGCGAGTGCTGCTGATTTGTAGGAAGCGATTCCACCGCCGACACACAGTAGAATGTTTCGGTTGGTTAACATGTAGGTGTCCTCCTTATTGAAAAAAACAGCCACGATGACAAGTGGCTGCTTCAAAATTAGTCTTGCGGTTGGTTCGTGACGGATACTTCTTCGAAATAAAGCTCTTCTAAAGCTTTCCCGACCGGTTTATGCGATTTTGGGTTCGTGACTTTCACGCGTTTCCCGTCTTGGATTTGACGCGCACGCTTAGCGGCAACTGTAACGATTGTATATTTCGACGGTACTTTCTTTTGAAGCTTATCAACTGATGGATATAACATATCACTTAACCTCCATGGCTTTTTTATATAGGGACGCGACACGTTCCCGACTGCAATGTTCCGCTGTGACGATCGCTTGGATCCGGTCACAGGCTTTATGAATTTCGTCGTTCGTCACGACATAGTCATAGGCATCCATCATCTCGATCTCTTCCTTAGCGACGAGAAGACGTTGCTTAATGACTTCCTCCGATTCCGTTCCACGCCCTACGAGGCGGTTCCGTAATTCTTGGAGGCTTGGAGGTGCAAGGAATAAGAAGACAGCTTCCGGAAAATGTTCTTTGACCTGCATGGCCCCTTGAACTTCGATTTCGAGAATGACGTCTTTTCCTTCATCTAGGATCTGGTTCACCCATTCGACAGGTGTTCCATAGTAGTTCCCTACGAATTCAGCATATTCCAAGAGTTGATTGTTCGCAATCATCTCTTCGAATTCTTCACGCGATTTAAAGAAATAGTGGACACCATCTACTTCTCCTTCACGCGGTTGGCGCGTCGTACAGGATACCGAGTAATGCAGATCGTTATCCTGATCTTCGCGCAAGGCACGACAGACCGTTCCCTTTCCGACACCACTTGGACCAGATAATACGAGTAATAAGCCACGCTCTTTGAAAATCACTTCAAAACCCCTCCATCTCACAAACTTCACATTGTTTCATATTAGCAGTAGAGATAGGAAGTTCGCAAGTCATCTTTTTTAGCTCGACTGCTTTATCATACCATAACGATGCCATTTCTGTTACCTTTAGAAAGTGAGAACGAAATCAAGAAAGAAGGTAATCGTATGGCTTTTGACGGATTGATGACGACACGCGTCGTCAAAGAACTCCAACCGCTCGTCGGAGGACGGATCAATAAGGTATACCAACCATATACATTGGATTTAGTATTCCAGGTCCGGGCCGAGCGAAAAAACGTATTGTTGCTCGCCTCTGCGAATGCCATGTATGCACGGATGCACATTACGTCGGAAGCGGTCAGCAACCCGAGTGAACCCCCACTCTTCTGTATGATGCTTCGCAAGCATGTCGAAGGCGGATTCATCGAATCGATCGAACAACTCGAACGCGACCGGATCATTGTCTTACGTGTCCGTTCCCGCAACGAACTTGGCGATGAGGAAGCGAAAAAAATCTATGTCGAGTTGATGGGACGACACTCGAACATCATTTTGACCGATGGACAAGATAAGATCCTCGATGCGATCAAACACTTACCACTCAGTCAAAATACATTCCGGACGATCATGCCAGGGATGACCTATCAACTTCCACCAGCACAGGATAAAGTGGATCCACTCACAGGAGATATCGAAAAGGCACTCCACCGAATCGACTGGAACGCTGGGAAACTGGATCGCCAGTTACTTGGTCTCTTCAGTGGTCTGTCTCCACAAATTGCTAAGGAAGTCGTCACGCGGGCAGGTCTTGCGAACCGGACGAATCTTGCTACCGCTTTCCAGGACGTCTTAAAAGAACTAAACGGTCCTTATGTATTGCAACGGATGGAAGGCGGCAAGGAACGCTTTGCACCGGTCCGCTTAACGGAAGGTTCAATCATTGACGAAAAGACGTTCGCGACGAGTGGTCAAGTCCTCGACGCATTCTTCCATCAAAAAGCAAACCGCGATCGTGTCAAACAACAAGCGGCCGATCTCGAACGGTTCATCAAGAGTGAGTACGATAAGAATATCTTAAAGCGCTCAAAACTCGAAAAAGATTTAGAAGCGACGTTACGAATGGATGAATGGAAGCATAAAGGAGAACTGCTGACGACTTATCTCTATCAGCTCGAACGCGGGATGAAGGAAGCAACCGTCGTCGATTACTATGATCCAGACGGTGCTGAAATCACGATCTCGCTTGATCCCCGCTTCTCGCCAAACGAGAACGCACAGCGTTATTACAAACGGTATAACAAATTAAAAACCGCCAAAGTCGAAGTCGCGCGCCAGCTTGAGAAGAACCAAGCCGAGATTGCGTACTTCGAAGGTTTGCTTGCCCAACTCGATGTCGCATCCCCGGAAGATATCCGGGAAATGCGCGAGGAACTCGTCGAAGAAGGTTATCTGCGCGAACGACAAAAGAAGAAAAAGAAACCACAACTCCCACAACTCGAAGAATATCGTTCTTCGACCGGCCTTCCATTCTTCGTCGGAAAGAACAATAAACAAAATGATTACGCGACGTTCAAGTTTGGACGTCGGTCCGATACGTGGTTACACACGAAGGATATCCCAGGATCGCACGTCATCATTCAAAGTGATGCACCGGATGAGACAACGTTAAAAGAAGCAGCGATTGTTGCCGCCTACTACTCGAAAGCACGTGAATCGAGCCAAGTCCCGGTCGATTTTACGGAGTTACGATATGTCAAAAAACCGAGTGGTGCAAAACCCGGCTTCGTCATCTATACGGATCAAACGACACTTTACGTCACACCTGATCCAGATGTCGTCCAATCCTTACGTCAATGACGCTACACAAAAAAGCGCTGTTTTTCCTAAATATCACTTAGGAGAGACAGCGCTTTTTCATCTTCACTTCATTTTTTCTAACTGTTCCCGGTAATCGAGCAAATGCCCATGGATGATATCCTTCGCCTCGCTTAATTCTTGATCGAATGAGAACATCGCTTGTTTTCGTTCGTGGGAGAAGATGACATCGTAATGATGGCTGAGTAAGAAATCAATTTCCTGGCCGAGCGTCTTTTCCTGTTCTTCTGTCATCGGGATATCCCGATGACTGGCAATGCTTTCAAGCAAGACGAGCAACTTGTCTTCAAGATCGACAAGCTCCTTCAGTCGGATGAACGCTTCACTTTGACCGCTTGCCATCAATGGATATTTTTGATCTTCTTGAAGCATCAACATCATTTCTTCATGTTTGAGAATTTGTTTCCGAACGGCAAGCAGCCTCGTATCATCTTGCACAAGACTCCGCCAATCTTCCATCAACTGTTGCGTCGTTTTTTTGACAAGCAAGAGTAAACGATCCTCATAATGTGGCGGGAAGACGATGTAATTGATGAGGACAGCAGATAACACACCGACGACAGTCAACAACGAACGTGATAATGCATAGTGGACGTAGTCGGCGGTCGGACTCTCGAACATCAACACGATGGCAAAGGCCGCGAACGTCGACATATCCGTTCTTCCAATCATCGAATTAAGGACGAGCGAGACAATTACGGCGAGTCCAATCGTCAGCGGATTCGCCCCAAGTGTCGCAACAATCGCAAGACCACACATTAATCCAAGTACTGTTCCGAAAATCCGGTTGAAGACGATTTTAAACGACCGATGAATCGTCGGTTGCATGGCAACAATTGCTGCGACAGCCCCCATTCCCGAATAAATATCGAACACATACCAGGAGATACTAAGCGCAAGAGCTACCGCGATACCGGTCTTGACCGTTCGTAGTCCAATCCGAAACTTTAATTTCACTCGAGCGTCACCTGCCCGACTTCACTATTGACTGTCACTTCCGGTTTTTCTTGTTTCGACAGTTCATAAATTGTCTCATCCTTATTCTTTTGTTTCGTATATCGGTCAGAGGCTTTAATATCGCCTCCTGTGTCAATCGTAATCGTACCGGCTGATTTATTTGGTTTTAGCTTCGTCGCGCCGTCAATCGTTGTGACGTCGAGACTCAACTTCGCCACATATTCCGCAAGAGAAACACTTTCACCTGTCACTTGCGCATGGACGGCATCCATCTCTTTGATGGAAATCGCACGTGTTGCATTCAGTGTAATCTCATCGCCTTTTACTTTATCGAGACTCATCGCTTCTCCGTCCATCTCGATCGTTTTTGCGTAGATGCCCATTCCTTTAAGTGTTCCAGCATCGACATCGACACGGTTCATATAACTCGGTAGTCCCACTTGAATCGTATAGTCTGCTGTTTTTTCGCTCGGACGATTGCCGAGTCGAGACAGCCAACCATCTCGTCCTGTCACCGTTACCGTATTCGTCGATGTACTGATTTTCAGTCGTTTTCCACTCGATGCACTATCGACGAGTTTGATTTGGACGTTTCCGTCTGTGCTTCGAACGAATTGTACCGTTGCGTGCGGTGCCTCGATAGCGAGAGACTTATAGCGATTCGTCGTCTTGAATGTTTCGCCGCGCGATAACAATTCCGTTGAGACGAGCAATGTAATCGAATAGATGACGACAAGTCCGAGAACGACACCACCGTATAAATAAAGCGGTCGCTTCACTGGTCCTTTTTCTCCAATGCGGTTCAACCGTGCATCCATCTTTTGTTTTTGTTTATTTTTTAAGCGTGTGAACGACGATTGTTTTCGTTTCCGCACACTCCTACTGTTATGCTCTTCCATGTCAGTCCCTCCATCTCATGTCTACCATTATTCCGAATATCTGAATCGGCTGTCAACAGCCCCTTCTTATCATAGAAGAAGTTCACCGTTTCGCCATCGGGCGGAAGAAGGAAGCATAATCGGATGAACTACAGATATTCCAGAAGAATAATCGACAAAAAGGAGAGGAACCTTGACGTTTCCTCTCCTTTGCTTAAGAACGGATTATAATTCGAGTGACTCGCCGATCGCGAGTAAATGACCAGTTTGACCTTGCGCTTCAATTTGTTCACAGAATGCGTTCGCATCTTGTTTGATTAAATCAAATGTATCGTAGTGGATCGGTACGACTGCTTTCGCTTGCAACATATCTGCAGCGATCAACGCATCATCCGGACCCATCGTGAAGTTATCACCGATCGGTAAGAAGGCTAAATCGATTTCGTGATGGGCGCCATAAAGGGCTAAATCCCCGAACAGTGCCGTATCGCCTGCGTGATAGATTTCTTTGCCTTCGATTGTCAGCAAGAATCCAGCCGGCATCCCCATATACGTAATGGTTTGTTTCTCTTCATCGATGATGCTTGATGAATGGAATGCCTGTGTCATCTTTACTTTACCAAACGAGAATTCAAACTGTCCGCCAAGGTTCATCGGGTGGACATTCAATCCTTTGAAGCTTAAATACGTTGCCAACTCATGCGTAGCGATGATCGTCGCCCCCGTTGCTTTCGCGATCCGCTCTGCATCAAGCATATGATCGGCATGCGCATGCGTCAAAAGAATGAAGTCCGCCTTGACGTCATCGGGATTCGTCGTCGCTTTATCGTTACCACTAAAGAAGGGATCGATGACGAGATGGTGACCATTCGTTTCAATCGTTACTGTTGACTGTCCATGATAAGTTAGCTTCATCTAGTTCACTGCCTCTCGATTAGGATTCGGATAATTGATTCCCTTCCCCCCATGCACATAAACCTTTCATGACCGGTTGTAGTGTAAATGACGCCTCTGTCAATTTGTATTCGACGTGCAGAACGGCTTCATCATACTCAATCTGCTCAATTATTTTGAGTCGTTCAAGTTCCTACAACTGATCAGTCGAGACTTTCCGAGAAATCCCGGGAATGGCACGTTGTAACTTAAAAATATTTCGTATCTTTCTCTAACGTGCAATATAATTGTGAACGCCATTTTCCGCCGATGATGGCGAGCTCCCGATTGACCGGAAATTGTTCAGTCGACATGTTGTTCTCTCCCCCAAAGTCGTTACTTCAAAGTGCGTACTATGAAATGGAGTGTAGCGCAGGTTAAAGTATGCTTAAATCATTTTGCAAAAAGAGTGTTAGACATGACGTATCCATATAATTTTTCGCACATCGGTCTTTCCGTGCCGAATCTCGACGAAGCTGTTCGTTTTTATCAAGAGATGAAGGACTGGTATATTATCATGGAACCATTTGATGTCCTCGAAGATGATTCTACCATCGGTGTCATGTACACAGACGTCTTTGGTACATGATGGGACAAGTTCCGGATCGCCCACATGGCGTCAGATGATCGCATCGACATCGAGTTGTTTGAATTCCCGAACAATGAACAATCCGAGAGTAATTGCGAATTCCTGAAACAGGTATCTTGCATTATACGGTTCAAGGCCCAGATGTCGAAGGGTTCGTCGAAAAAATCGTCCTCACGGCGGTAAACAACGGATGTCGATCTGCGAATACTATCCAGGAGACAAACCTTACCGGATAGTCTACTGTGAGGATCCATTTGGTAATCTCGTCGAAATTTACTCTCACTCATATTAACTCACGTATTCGAAAGGAGCTTATTAAACATGAAAGCATGGTTAAACCACTCAGGTACAGCCATTGATCAATGGACATTCGAAGAGGTCAAGACACCGACGCCAGGAGAAGGACAAGCCTTGATTCGCGTCAAGACGGTCGCACTGAATCCCGTCGACTATAAGGCAACCAAAAATCCAGCTTGGACGTTCCCGCATATTCCGGGCGTTGACCTAGCGGGTGTCGTCGAACAAATCGGACCCGGCGCAGAAGTGAAAATCGGCGATCGTGTAGCGATTCATACGAACCTGCAACGCGATGGTGCTTTTGCTGAATACGTACTTGTTGATACACGTGCTCTTGCCCCGATTCCAGAAGACGTCTCATTCGCTGAAGCCGCTGCGATTCTTTGCGCAGGCATGACAGCTTATGAAGCGATCGTCCAAAAGATGAATACGACAGGTAAAGAGACGATTCTCATCCATGCTGGTGCAGGTGGTGTGGGTGGCATCGGCATTCAACTCGCAAAACGCCTGGGTCTTAAGGTCGCGACGACTGCTTCGACGGAAAACCATGAGTGGGTCAAGCGACTCGGTGCCGATCTTGCCATCGACTACAAAAAAGAAAATGTAACCGAGGTCATTCGCGATTGGACGAATGATCGCGGCGCTGACTTGATTTTCAATACGGTCGGTCGAAATGAAGCAACAGCAGATCTCGGACGTCTTGCCTTCTCGGGTCAACTCGCCTTCATCGCCGGCGGTCCTGATCAATCGGTCGTCAAGCCGTTCACGCTCTCCCCTTCGATCCATGAAGTAGCACTTGCGGCTGCTTATGCAAGCGAAGATGACCGCGCGATCCGAAACCTTGGTCATATGGCAAGTGAATTATTACAACTGGTCGCAACGAAAGAACTCGATCCACTCGTCACAGAGGAGATTCCAGCAGCGGACATCGTCAAAGGATTACAACGTCTATCTGAACGTCACGTCCGTGGTAAAATCATCGCTAAATTTAACTAATACTTGCCGCGGCACAAAACAGCCGACTGTCCTTAGATAATAGGACGGTCGGCTGCTGTCGTACTCTATTTTTTAATTCCTGAACGTTGACTGAAAAAGCATCAGCCATGTTCACCGGTAGCGTTCTTGTTTTTTGATATGTAAGGATCGTCCGACTAACTCGAAACCGACATGCTGATAGATTTTATTCGCTGTCTGGTTCGACCAATCGGTATAGAGCGTCACGACCGGATAAGACTGTAGGAGGTGTTCAGATAGTTTTGCGACAAGATAAGAAGCATATCCATTCCCACGTAGTTTTTTCGGCGTATAGACGTAAGAAATCGTAATCCCAGTTTGCGTGGGACGTGTCGCTGCCGCCATCGCGACGAGCGTATTTCCGCTAAACAATCCGAACAAGCTTCCTTGCTGAATGTGTCGCGTCATTGACTGATGGAGTTGCGTAAGCTGTCGATCAGATGGACGCGTTTCGACCTCATATAAAAATCCGGACGCAAATTCTAAGGCTTGTTGTCCTTCATCGTTCGAAACCGGTCGGAAGACGACGTTCTCCGGAACATGTGGCATCTCGACCTTCGTCAATGCATACATCCCTTGTTCCATATGTACCTCATACATGGAATGTGGGAGTAAAAGCGGCGCTAAGATGGCCTGTTCTCCGACGAATCCTGGACTATCCAGAATTCGCGCAAGCTTTCGAATCCCTTCTTGCGAGAACATATCCCCTGCGACGATGACTTGCTCCGGTATCGTTTGCAATATGACGAGACGATGATCGCCTTCTTGTGCCGTTGCCATCAAGAGCGGTTCATCCCCACGTTCTAATATACCTAGAATCAACTGATGCGTATCTGGACGTTCAAGCAGAAACGGGAGGACGACCATTTTGAATTGTTCATAATCACGATAATGCGTCACCATAGTCGACGACCTCCTTTATTTCTATAGTGTACCAAATCATGCACTAGAAATCGTAGGTCGTCCGACGGAATCTATCTGTTTTTACACGTTTGCGGTAAAACGTTCGCTCCAAGCAACTGGGTCCTTCGACCAATCTGCCAATTGTTCCTGTTCTTCTACCGTGATATCCCCTTGTTGTTGTGCCGTTTCGAGTAACGCTTCGAACGTCAGTAATGCATCCGCGTCAATCTTCGCGTCTCGGAGATTGTTCTTCAAGCGTTCCATCCCGTAAGAGAAAATCGCTTGAATCCGAATGACGTTCGCTCCCTTTGCTTGGAGTGCTTCCGCTGCCTCGATCGCAGACATCCCCGTTGATAATAAGTCTTCGATGACGACGACGCGTTGGCCTGGTTGAATAACACCTTCGATTTGATTACCTTTCCCGTGTTTCTTACTGCCACTACGCACGTAGACCATCGGTAACCCTAATCGTTCCGCGACGAATGCCGCGTGAGGAATACCTGCTGTCGCTGTTCCGGCAACGACTTCGATTCCTAAATCCTTCACTTTCTCAGCGAGGGCATCGGCAATCAAAGAGCGGACTTTTGGGTACGAAAGTGTCAACCGATTATCGCAATAGATCGGAGAACGGAGCCCACTCGCCCACGTATACGGATCGTTTGGAGATAACGTGACGGCTTTGATACGGAGTAATGCATTTGCAATTGGATTTACCATGATAATTGCCCCTTCCATTCTTCGAGTAACGCCTGATAGACCTGTTCTGGTTGTTTGGCACGTGTAATCGGGCGACCAATTACTAAATCCGTCGCTCCATTTCGACGCGCATCAAGAACGGTCGCGACTCGCTTTTGATCATCTGCTTCATTACTAGAAGGACGAATACCTGGTGTGACAAAACGGAAGTCCGTTCGGCAAACTTCGATTAGTTCAGGAAGATCGAGCGCCGAACAGACGATACCATCTAGTCCGGCTGCTTCTGCCAGTTGCGCATACTCACGAACGACTGCTGGCATCGCTCCTTCAACCTTTAAGTCGCGTAACATCGCTTCATCCGTCGATGTCAACTGCGTCACGCCGATTAGTTGTGTCTTAGCATTCGTTTCACGAAGTCCTTCTCGCGCTGCGATCATCATCTCTTTCCCACCGGCAACATGGACGTTCGTCAATTCAACACCTAATTGCCCGATGATGCGCATCGTCCGGCGCGCCGTCTCTGGAATGTCATGGACTTTGACATCGAGGAATACAGCGTGCCCACGCTCGACGAGTTTTTGGACGAACGATCCCCCTGCAGCATAAAATAATTCCATCCCAACTTTTACGGCTGGTCGTGTCTCTTCGAACTGTTCGAGGAACGAAAACGCTTCTGCTTCGGTCGGAAAATCAAGCGCGATGTAAAGTTGATTCATATGCTTTCCCCCTGATGTCTAAAATATGGTCGATGCCGAGTTCATCCATGCGATCCGGTAACTGCTGGATTAATTCTTGACAGATATATGGATTGACGAAGTTTGCGGTACCGACGGCAACAGCGGAAGCCCCAGCGTATATCATTTCTAAGACGTCATCGACTTCCATCACGCCACCCATCCCGATAATAGGAATCGAGACAGCTTGTGCGACATCATGAATCATCCGAATCGCGACTGGCTTGATGGATGGACCGGATAATCCACCAATCCGGTTGGCAAGGATTGGCTGTCCCGTTCGGACATCGATTCGCATCCCAACGAGTGTGTTGATCATCGTCAGCCCGTCTGCACCTGCTGCTTCGACGGCACGTGCCATCTCGACGATTGAAGTGACATTCGGTGAAAGCTTAACGTAAACCGGTTTGGTCGAGACCTGTTTGACTCGACGCGTTAATTCAGCGGCAAGCAACGGATCCGTTCCGAACTGGATTCCACCTGATTTGACGTTCGGACAGGAGATATTTAATTCCAATGCATGAATGCCAGGGTGACGGCTCATTTTTTCTGCGACAAGCTCATACTCTTCTGGTGTCGATCCGGCGACATTCGCAATGATTGCTGTATCAAACGTCTCAAGGAACGGTAGTTTTTTCGTTAAGATACCATCGACACCCGGATTTTGGAGACCGATTGCATTCAACATCCCCATTCCACTCTCCGCGACACGCGGCGTCGAATTTCCGTAACGTTCTTCGCCCGTCGCTGCTTTAATCATGATTGCCCCAAGCTCTGATAGATCATATAACTTCGCGTATTCCTCACCGAATCCAAAACATCCAGATGCCGGCATGATCGGGTTTTTCAAGGAAAGTCCCGGCAACTCGACACGTAATCGTTCCATCATAATACGACCTCCTCTGCCCGAAAGACTGGACCATCGGAACAAGTCTTGACGTACCCGCCTGTTGGTGTTTTACAGACACAGGCAAAACAAGCACCGATGCCACACCCCATTCGATTTTCGATGGAGAGATACTTATGCTCAATCGGTTGTTGCTGGAGTGACCGCAACATCGGCTCTGGTCCGCAAGCGAGTAACACATCATAGCTTTCCGGATGTAAGGCAACCGTAACGAACCCTTTCATTCCATGCGTTCCATCAACCGTCGTGACCGTCGTCTTACCAAGCGCTTGGAATTCCGCTTCGTAAAAGACACTCGTTGCCGTATCAAATCCTAGAATCGCTTCACACGTCACACCACGCGCGACAAGTTGGCGCATCGTCTCATACAGCGGCGGTACCCCAATCCCTCCACCAACGAGAACGACCCGTTGATCTCGGTTGATGGCCTCGATCGGAAAACCGTTTCCGAGTGGTCCGAGGGCATCGATTTTGTCGTCGGGACGCAAGGAAGCTAGTTCTGCTGTCCCTTGTCCGATTTCTTTAAAGAGAAACGTAATCAGATCACGATCGACCCGAGCAATCGAGATCGGTCGGCGTAAGAGTGGACCGACGCGTAGATGCATGAATCGCCCCGGCGCAATGTCCTGCGGTTGCTCGAGGCGACAGACGAGTTCTGTCGCGCCTTGAGCTACCGTTCGTCGAGAGACGACCGTCAAGAGTTGCTTCATTGGATCACCACTTTCTTTTCGTGTGTGAAGGCTTGAATCGCACTCGCTTCGAACGAGCGACTCTCGATGACGCGTAGAATCGCTTCCGCCGTATCGAGTGATGTTAGACAAACGACTTGATTCTCCGCTGCTGCCCGGCGAATGATGAAGCCGTCTTTCGTGACTTGTGAGTCGCGACTCATCGTATTGATGACATACTCGATCTCCCCTTTTTCAATCACGTCGAGCATCGATTCGGAAGACGAGTCGATTTTACCGACCGTCTGAACCGGTAACCCTTGCTCCGTCAAGTACGCTGCCGTTCCTTCCGTCGCAAGCAACGTGAATCCAAGTGAGGCAAAGCGTCGTGCGAGATCCGTCATTTCTGCTTTGTCCGGGTCTGCGACCGTCAAGAGAACACGACCGTGTTCTGGAATCGCCATCCCTGAAGCAAGCAATCCTTTGTAGAGTGCTTTTTCAAGTGTTCGGTCTGTTCCGATGACTTCTCCGGTCGATTTCATTTCCGGTCCGAGCGTCGGGTCGACTTCTTTAAGCTTCGCAAACGAGAAGACCGGTACTTTGACCGAGACGAGCGATTCTTCCGGTAGGACACCACTTGTTAACCCGTAAGAAGCGAGCGTTTCACCGAGAATGATGTCCGTCGCGAGCCGCGCGACCGGAAGTCCCGTCACTTTCGAGATGAATGGCACCGTCCGGCTGGCACGCGGATTGACTTCAAGAACATAGAGTGCGCCGTCCGCATAGACGAACTGGATGTTGAGCAATCCTTTGATGCCGAATGCTTTGGCGATTCGTGTCGTGTAGTCGACGATCCGGTCCTTGATGTCTTGGGAGACACGTTGTGGCGGATAAACTCCAATCGAGTCACCTGAGTGAACACCGGCACGTTCGATATGCTCCATGATGCCTGGAATGACGACATCTGTTCCATCACAGATCGCGTCGACTTCGAGTTCGATTCCTGTCAGGTAACGGTCGACGAGGACCGGTCGTTCCGGTGAGGCGATGACCGCGTGTTTCATGTAATGTTCCAGTTCTTCTTGTGCATAGACGATTTCCATTGCTCGACCGCCGAGGACATACGATGGACGAACGAGGACCGGGTAACCGAGTGACGCTGCTGCCGTGACCGCTTCTTCGACCGTGACGGCCGTTTTACCTGGGGGCTGTGGAATGTCGAGCGCCGTCAACGCTGCTTCGAACTGTTTTCGGTCCTCTGCCCGGTCTAAATCCTCAAGCGATGTCCCGAGGATTTTTACACCTTCTGCTGCTAATGACTCAGCTAAGTTGATTGCTGTCTGGCCACCGAACTGGACGATGACACCGAGCGGACGTTCATTTCGGATGACTTCGAGGACATCCTCCGTCGTTAATGGTTCAAAGTAGAGTCGATCGGAAATCGAGAAGTCGGTCGACACGGTTTCCGGATTGTTGTTGACGATAATTGCTTCATAGCCAGCTTGACGAATCGCTTGAATCGAATGGACTGTCGCATAGTCGAACTCGACTCCTTGACCAATCCGGATCGGACCCGATCCTAAGACGAGGATCGAAGAACGATTCGTCGCGATTGCCTCATTTTCGCGTTCGTATGTTCCATAGTAATACGGTGTATCAGAAGCGAACTCTGCCGCACACGTATCGACCATTTTATACACTGGATGAATCGCTTGCGCTTCACGCATCCGGCGAATCTCTGTTTCCGTTTGTCCTGTGATCCGGGCGAGCATTGGGTCACTGAATCCATACCGCTTCACATGAAGTAGCAGTTCAGGTGTCAAACCGGTAGCGACCGATTGCTCAAGTTGCCAAATGTGCTGTAGCTTTTCGAGGAATAAGCGATCAATTGCCGTCCAAGCATGAATCTGTTCGACGCTATAGCCGCGGACAAAACCAGCGTATAAGGCGAAAAGTCGATCATCTGTCGCCTGGCGAATCGCTTGTTGCAAAGCATCATCTGCCATTTCGATGAAGCGTGGCATGTACAAATCCGCTGTACCGATTTCAAGCGAACGAACGGCTTTCAGTAATGCCTCTTCCATCGTCCGCCCCATTGCCATAACCTCACCGGTCGCCTTCATCTGTGTCCCGAGCGTCCGATCTGCCGTTTCGAATTTATCGAACGGCCAGCGCGGAATTTTGGCGACAACATAATCGAGTGCCGGTTCGAACGAAGCAAAGCTCGTCTCGGTGATCGGGTTCTTTAATTCAGATAAGGCATACCCGACGGCAATCTTTGCAGCAAGTTTTGCGATCGGATAACCGGTCGCTTTTGAAGCAAGTGCGGACGAGCGGGAAACACGTGGATTGACTTCGATGACATAGTAGTCAAAGCTCGTCGGATCTAGCGCGAACTGGATGTTACATCCACCTTCGATACCGAGTGCGCGAATGATATCGAGCGAGACGTTACGTAGCAGTTGATAATCGCGATCCGATAACGTTTGCGTCGGAGCAAAGACGATCGAGTCTCCGGTATGAACACCGACCGGATCGAAGTTTTCCATCGCACAGACGATGATGGCTTGGTTCGTTGCATCACGCATGACTTCAAATTCGACCTCTTTCATCCCAGCAATTGATTTTTCAAGGAGTACTTGTGTTGCCGGACTTGCCTTGAGTCCCCCTTCGACGATTCGCGTGAACTCTTCCGGTGTATGGGCGATTCCACCACCCGTTCCTCCGAGTGTATATGCTGGACGGATGATGATTGGTAGACCAATCTGTTGTCGGAATTGTTGTGCTTCTTCGAGCGAATGCACGATTTCACTATCCGGTACGCCATGTCCGCGTCTAAACATCAGTTGACGGAACAAATCACGATCTTCTGCCTCTTCGATTGCTGATAATTTCGTTCCGAGCAACTCGACATTGTATTCAGCTAGGACACCAAGACGATCTAGTTCAACAGCCAAGTTCAGACCCGTCTGACCGCCAAGTGTCGCAAGTAAGGCGTCTGGTCGTTCCTTCCGGATGATCCGCGAAACGAACTCTGCTTGAAGAGGCTCGATGTAGACACGATCAGCAACTGTTGGATCTGTCATGATTGTCGCTGGATTCGAGTTGACGAGGATGACTTCATATCCTTCTTCCTTTAAGGCTTGACACGCTTGTGTTCCTGCGTAGTCGAATTCAGCGGCTTGTCCGATTACGATTGGACCGGACCCGATAACGAGAATCTTCTGGATATCTTGACGTTTAGGCATGAGAGACCTCCTGTTGTTTCGTGATTTCTTCTAAAAACTGTTGGAATAGACCGTTCGCATCCATTGGACCGGGTGATGCTTCCGGATGATACTGGACGGAGAAGACGGATGCTGACGTATGACGGATGCCTTCGACCGTTCCATCGTTGATTGCGAGATGCGTTACTTCAAGCACTGTATGTTGCAATGATTGTTCATCGACGGCATATCCATGGTTTTGCGACGTGATGTCGACGCGACCTGTCCGGATATCTTGGACGGGATGATTCGCACCCCGGTGACCGAATGGCAGTTTGAACGTATCCGCGCCATGTGCTAGTGCAATCAACTGGTGCCCAAGACAAATTCCGAAGATGACGACTTTCCCTGTCAATTCTTGAATCAGCGGAATCGCTGTCGGGACATCCTTTGGGTTCCCTGGTCCGTTCGACAGCATCACACCGTCTGGACGATAGCGTAAGACTTCCGTTGCGCTCACGTCGTATGGTACGACGACAACTTCACAGCCGCGTTTGACAAGTTCGCGGACGATTCCGAGCTTCGCTCCGAAGTCGACGAGAACGATTCGTGGTCCAGCTCCTGGGATGATATACGCCCGTTCCGTTGAAGCACGTTTGACTTGATTCGTCTCGATTGGTGCATCTTGCAGGTGGCTTAATTCCTCTTCTAGGTCGAACTCTCCATCAACGAGTCGGCCGCGCATGACGCCTTTCGAGCGGATATGTCGTGTTAACTGTCGCGTATCGATTCCACTTAATCCTGGAATATCAAGATCTCGAAGAGCTGCATCGAGCGACATCTCACTCCGGAAGTTCGACGGTGTTTGGCAATGTTCGCGGACAATCAATGCTTTAGCGAGTGGACGCGTCGTTTCATAGTCTTCTCGATTGACTCCGTAATTGCCGATCAACGGATTCGTCAGCACGATCATCTGATCACAGTAAGATGGATCCGATAGCATCTCTTGATAACCAGTCATTCCGGTTTGGAAGACGACCTCTCCTGTTGTTGTCGTGTCCGATCCAAACGCCGTTCCTTCAAACGTCATACCATCCTCTAACACCAGTGTCCGTTTACGCATGTGCTATGTCCTCCTTGAATACGATTTCTCCCTTGACGAGCGTCATGACCGGGAATCCTTTTAACCGTTCTCCTGCGAACGGTGTGTTCTTACCTTTTGAACGGAACCGTTCCGGTGAAACCGTCCGCTCCGTCTCTAGATCAAGCAGGACTAAGTCTGCTTCCGCTCCCACTTCGAGTTTCCCGTAAGGTAGTTCAAAAATCGCTGCTGCCTTGTCCGTCAAATTCCGAATCAGTGTCTCAAGTGTCATCTTGTCTTCAGCGACAAGCTTCGTATAGAGGAGCGGGAATGCTGTCTCGAATCCTGTGATGCCAAACGGGGCGCGTTCGATACCGAGTGCCTTCTCTTCTGCTGCATGAGGAGCGTGATCCGTTGCGATGCAATCAATCGTTCCGTCTGCTAATCCTTCGAGCAATGCTTGGCGATCTGCCTCACTCCGCAGTGGTGGATTCATTTTAAAGTTCGGATCCTGATTCGATATGTCTTCATCGATCAATACAAGATGGTGCGGTGTGACTTCTGCTGTCACTCGGATCCCTGCTCGTTTGGCGTCACGAATGACGCGAACGGATTCTTTCGTCGAGACATGACAGACGTGATAATGACAGCCGGTTTCTTCTGCAATCAGGACATCACGTGCGATGTGGATACTCTCAGCAAGCGATGGAATACCTTGCAAACCTTCCCGTCGACTGTAGTTTCCTTCGTGCACACATCCTGCTTTTAACGAATCATCTTCGCAGTGGGCAACAATCGTCTTCCCGAGCCGTGCTGCTTGTTGCATTGCCGTTCGCATGACGGCTGCCGTCTGGACCCCGACACCATCATCCGTGAATGCCACGGCATCCGTTAATTGATCGAACGCGACGAGTTCTTGTCCGAGTTGATTTTTTGAAATCGCCGCGTAAGGCAAAACCCGGACAGATGCCGTCTCTTCAATCTTTTGGAACAATGCATCAAGTGTTTGACGATCGTCCGGTACGGGACGCGTATTCGGCATCGGACAAATCGTCGTAAATCCACCAGCTGCCGCAGCTGCCGTACCTGTCGCAATTGTCTCCTTATGTTCGCCGCCCGGTTCCCGCAGGTGGACATGGATGTCGACGAATCCTGGTGCAACGAATAATCCGGAAGCATCGATGACCGTTTCCCCAACTTGCGGTATTGCTGCTAAGTCCGTGATTTTTCCAGCTTCGATTCGAATATCCCCTGTTCGAACTTGTCCAGCCTCGTACCATCTCGCATTTTCAATTCGTGTTGTCATCTGCATCGTCTCCTTTGATTGTTTTCATCGAAAAGCACCATTCCAGAATCGCCATTCGCGCAAAGACACCATTTTTCATCTGTTCAAAAATCCGCGATTGCGGGTGTTCGACGAGTTCGTCGGCAATCTCGACTCCGCGATTGACCGGTGCCGGATGTAGGACGATCGCTGAAGGTTTCAGTCGATTCATCCGCTCATGCGTCAATCCATGTGTGACGTGATAGACATCTGGATCAAACCGTGTCGTTCCGTCATGCCGTTCGTGCTGGACTCGAAGCAACATCAAGATGTCACACTGTTCAACTGCTTCGTCCATTGAAAGATACGGTATTCCCATCGCTTCGTCATACCATTCGCGTGGCCCTGATCCATAGACGATGGCCCCAAGTCGTTTTAAGATATCGGCATTCGACCGAGCGACACGACTATGTTGTAAATCCCCACAGATGACGACTACTTTTCCTACAATCGTTCCAAACGTCTCGACCATCGTCATCAAATCAAGCAAGGACTGCGATGGATGCTGTCCGCTCCCGTCTCCTGCATTGATGATCGGAATATCGAGTGTCTGAATCAATTCTTCATAATAACCGGTGTCACCGTGACGAATGACCAATCCATCGGCGCCAATCGCTTCGAGTGTTTTGCACGTATCGTGTAACGTCTCCCCTTTTTGCACGGATGACGTCGCTGTTTCAAACGGCAGTAGATGCATGTTCAAGCGATGCTCTGCCATTTCAAAGGAAGAGCGTGTCCGCGTCGAGTTTTCAAAAAACAGATTGACGAGTGTCTTGTCGGAAAAGTCTGGTGCCGGTTCGCCTTGTTTAAAAGCGAGACTACGTTCAATCAACGAATTGATCTCCGTTATGGATAAGCTTTCTAAATTGACGAAATGTCGGGTTTGCAAGATCGTTTTCATGTATTTCACTCCTTCAGGTCATGAAAAAGGCGCACCTTCTAAGTGAAGGTGCGCCGAAAGAAGACAGAGGAGTCCCTGCATCTTTTCATGGCCTTCACTTTATCGTTCTCTCGGAACGTCTTAAAAGTTGTTCGCTACAGATTGAGTTGTAGAGTTTTCCGTTGTTTCAGCTGTTTCTTCGACCTGTTCCGTCGTTTTCGGAAGGATCAGATTCAGGATGATCCCAAGAATCGTCGCCAGTGCCATACCTTCGAGGGAGAAGTTCCCGATTTTCAAGGCGGCCCCTCCGATTCCCGTGACAAGAATGACAGCTGTGATCGTCAAGTTCCGTTTATCAGCAAGGTCGATCTTACTTTCCGTCAGTGTCCGGAGACCGTTTGACGCGATGACTCCGAATAAGAGAATACTGATGCCACCCATGACTGGTGTAGGAATCGTCTTGATGAATCCTTCGACATATCCGAAGAATCCGAAGCTGATAGCAAGAACCGCTGCCCCACCTAGGACGAAGACACTGTAAACCCGTGTGATCGACATGACGCCGTTGTTCTCACCGTACGTCGTAACCGGTGGTCCACCAAGCATCGAAGCGACTGTCTTCGCGATTCCGTCGCCAAGTACTGTCCGGTGCATCCCTGGATCAAGGAGCGTCTCGCGCCCAATGATCCGTGATGTCACTTTTTGTTCGCCGATGTGCTCCGTCAGTGTGACGAGCGTCACGGGAACGATCAGAAGCAAGGCAGCTGTATTCCATGATGGTGTGTAATTCAAGAACGGAATCGTGAAGTCCGGCACGTGGAAGAACGTTGCCTGTTGAAGTGGTTTGAAGTCAATGATTCCGACCGATGCCGCAACGAGATAACCGACCGTGATTCCGAACAGGATCGGAATCGTGCTCCACATTCCTTTTAAATACGTCATTGCGAGAAGTGTGACACCGAGCGTGACCATCGCGACGAGGAAGTAAAGTCCGTTGTACTTACCGTCCGCTCCGTTCATCGCCATGTTGACAGCGGTCGGGGCAAGCGATAACCCGATAACCATGATGACCGGACCGATGACAACAGGCGGGAGCAAGCGAAGCAACCAAGCAGCCCCCGTGTAACGGATGAGAAGTGAGACAAGTCCGTAGACGAGTCCAGCGACCATTCCGCCGATTAAGGCGTCCTCGACACCCCACCGTTCACTGACGGCGATGATCGGGGCAATGTAGGCAAAACTAGAACCAAGATATGTGGGTACTTTGAAGCGAGTGACGGCGAGGAAAATCAGTGTGCCGACTCCGCTTGCGACGAGTGCAACCGATGTGTTGAGTCCCGTTAAGAGTGGGACGAGCACGGTCGCACCAAACATCGCGAAGACGTGTTGTAGGCTGAGCATCAGCCAATTTAGAGGGTGAGTAGGTACTTCTTGTACATCAAGTACTGCGGCATGTTTTGCCATATGGATGACTCCCTTTCTGGTCTCTCTGGACCACCTTAAAGGTTTTGATTTTTAGCGTTTAATAAATACTTGATCGGCTTCGTCGACTTCAGCGAGCGCGACGACGACTTGCTCGTCACGTGACGTCGGAACGTTCTTGCCGATGAAATCTGGACGGATCGGTAACTCTCGATGCCCACGATCGACGAGGACAGCGAGTTGAATCATACTCGGTCTTCCGTGGTCGACGAGTGCGTCCATCGCGGCACGGACGGTGCGTCCTGTGTAGAGGACATCGTCAACGAGGACGACGATTTTTCCGGTAATGTCTTCCGGTAGATCAGATCCTTTTATTTCTGGCTCTAAACTTCGCTTTGACAAGTCATCTCGGTACATTGAGATGTCGACGACACCGAGTAAGACCGGCTTTCCTTCGATCTGTTCGATCCGCTTCGCAAGGCGGCGCGCGAGTGTCTCACCACGCGTCTTGATTCCGACGATCATTAAATCAGCAATACCTTTGTTACGTTCGATGATTTCATGGGCGATCCGTGTCAGTGCGCGTCCAATCGCGGCTTCATCTAAGATGACGGCTGGTTTCATAGTTTCTCCTTTCATACAAAAGACCTTCTGCGGAAATCCGCAGAAGGTCATCGAAGACAGAATCATGGCATACGTCTTGTATGCATGCCTACGCACGTTTGTGGTAGGTTCTCCCTTTCGCAGCCTCTCCGGACTCGATTAAAGGTGATACTAGTTTGGTAGGATCGTCGCTCGGACGACCGAAGTGTCAGTAGAGGATGTCTCGCATCGCTCTCTAGGTGATACTCTACCGTTTTATTAGAAAAACGTCAAGACTCTAATTCAAGTTTTTTCAGTTGACCAATCTCGAATGTCATCTCTTCTGGGAGTGGTGCTTCAAAACGCATCCATTCGCCTGTCCGTGGATGTTCGAAGCCGAGAACCGCAGCATGCAAGGCTTGACCATTCATTTTCATCGTCTTACGTGGACCATATTTCGGGTCACCGGCAAGCGGGAAACCGATATAACGCATGTGGACACGAATTTGGTGTGTCCGCCCTGTTTCGAGTTTACATTCCACGACTGTAAACCCTTCGTACCGATCGAGAACACGGAAATGGGTTACGGCAGTTTTTGAATTCTTATCCGTTACCGTCATCCGTTGACGATCGTTCTTATCGCGTCCGATCGGTGCTTCAATCGTTCCGAGCTCGTGCGGAATCTCACCGTGTACGAGCGCAATGTAGAGACGTTCCGTCGTTTTCTCTTTCAACTGATGCGCGAGTGATTCATGCGCTAAGTCGTTCTTAGCAACCATCAACAGACCAGACGTGTCCTTATCGATTCGGTGAACGATTCCTGGACGTTTGACACCATTAATGCCCGAGAGATCTTGACAATGATGTAATAAGGCATTGACGAGGGTCCCTGAGACATGACCTGCCGCTGGGTGGACGACCATTCCTTTTGGTTTGTTGACGACAATGACATCTGAGTCCTCGTAGACGACCTCAAGCGGGATATCTTCTGGTAAAATCTCAAGTTCTACCGCTTCCGGGATATGAACGGCAATCGATTCTGTTCCCGATAATTTATAGTTTGGTTTAACGACACGACCATCGACTTCGACGCGTCCCGCTTTTAACCATTCCTGTACTTGCGAACGCGACCATTCATTTTGTTCTGCGAGCCACTTATCAATGCGCCCTGTCGCTCCATCCGCTTGTACGGACCATGTTTCTACTTCATTCATTTATCCATCGTTCCTTTCTTAGTCAACCGTTCTTCGAACATGACGCTAATCAGCATCGTGATGACACCAAACGTCAAACAGACGTCTGCGACATTAAAGATCGGGAAATTATAGCCGAACGGGAAGAAGCGGAAGAAATCAACGACTTCTCCTCGAACCATTCGATCAATGAAATTTCCGATCGCACCACTAAGTAGTAGCGAGATACTCCAAGCAAATACCTTATTTTTCGTGCCTTCCTTGTAGAGGAAGTAAATCAATCCAATGACGACGATAATCGTGACGAAGAAGAAGAAACCGAATTTACCTTCGAGCATTCCCCATGCGGCGCCACGGTTCCGATACGAGTTGAGATAAAAGAAATCCGGAATGACTGTGATCGCTTGACCGATCGTCATATTTTGAACGACGATCCATTTCGTCAACTGGTCGATTCCAACGAGTAAAGCAGCAATCCCTAAGTAAAGCCACATCCTATTGTCCTCCGCATCCAAAAATAATGAGGGACGTCCTGCGAAGTCGCAGTCGCCCCTCCCTTTGTATCATTATAAAGAATTGACGACTTCAGTACAACGTGGGCAAAGCGTCGGATGAGCCGGATCTTGTCCGAGTTCTGTCGAATATGTCCAACAACGTTCACATTTTTCACCGTCAGCTTTTTGAACTGTAATACCAGTCGTCTCATACATCTTATCCGTTGTATCCACGAATTCGAGTTGTGAGACTTGGAGCAACTGCTCAAGATGATCAATCGTTTTAAGCAATGCTTTTGTTTCTTCCTTCGGTGCAAGCAAGAGTTTTGCTTCGAGTGTCTTACCGACGAGTTTCTCAACGCGTGCTTCCTCGAGTGCTTTTAAGACATCATCACGGAATGTCAGGAACGCGTTCCATTTCTCGATGAGAGCAAGTCCTTCTTCTGAGACTTCGACCGTTTCTGGAAGGTCCGTCAAGAAGATGCTCTTCGTCTCAACAGCTGGTACGAATTCCCATGCTTCGTCTGCCGTGTGTGGCAAGACAGGTGCCATCAATTGCAACAAGGCGACGACTGTATCATACATGACCGTCTGAACCGCACGACGCGATGTCGCGTCTGCTTTTTCGATATACAGGATATCTTTCGTGTAATCGAGGTAGAACGACGACAAATCAAGGACACAGAAGTTGTGGAGCAATTGATAGACCGACATGAAGTCGTACGCATCATAAGCCGCTTTTACTTTTCCAACAAGTTGGTCCAGTTTCGTACGCATGAAACGGTCTGACTCTGGTAAGTCTTCAAATGCGACTCGGTGCGTCGCAGGATCGAATTGATCCAAGTTTCCGAGAAGGAAACGAACCGTGTTCCGGATTTTACGATATGATTCTGAGACTTGTTTGAAGTTATCCATCGATGCCCGAACATCAGCTTGATAATCGACAGATGCCACCCACAAACGAAGGATCTCTGCTCCGAATTGTTGCATGACTTGGATTGGTGCAATCGTGTTACCAATCGATTTCGACATCTTGCGACCTTGACCATCCAGAACGAATCCGTGACTGACGACCGCTTTGTATGGTGCTTTCCCAGTCGTTGCGACGGCTGTCGATAGCGACGAGTTAAACCAACCACGGTATTGGTCAGAACCTTCAAGATAGAGATCCGCTGGACGTGTCAATTCAGGACGTGTCGCAAGGACACCGGCATGTGATGAACCAGAATCGAACCAGACATCCATGATGTCCGTTTCTTTTTTGAAGATACCGTTCGGACTTGCTGGATGTGTGAATCCTTCAGGAAGCAAGTCGACTGCTTCGCGCTCATACCAGACATTTGATCCGTGAGTTGCAAATAGATTCGCGATATGATCAATCGTTTCTGGTGTGACGATTTCCGTTCCATCTTCAGCGTAGAAGATTGGAAGTGGAACGCCCCAAGCACGTTGACGGGAGATGACCCAGTCGCCGCGGTCTTTGAACATGTTGTGGAGACGTGTTTCACCCCACTCTGGTACCCACTGGACACCTTTGATCTCATCAAGGATTTCTGCACGGAAGTCTTTGATTGAAGCGAACCACTGTGGCGTTGCCCGGAAGATGACCGGTTTTTTCGTCCGCCAGTCGTGTGGATACGAGTGTTTGATGAATGACAGTTTTAAGAGAGCGCCTGCTTCTTCGAGTGCGAGACCGATTTCTTTGTTCGCATCTTCATAGAACATGCCTTCGAATCCAGGAGCTTCTGCCGTCATGACACCTTTATCGTCAACTGGGCAGAGAACGTCAAGCCCGTATGCTTGACCAATACGGAAGTCATCTTCCCCGTGTCCTGGAGCTGTATGAACGACACCCGTCGCTTCAGCTGTAACGTGGTCGCCAAGCATGACGAGTGATTCACGGTCATAAAGCGGATGTTTCGCTTTCACGTACTCGAAGTCCGCACCGTTGAAGACACGTCCAATTGTCGCGTCTTCCCATCCGAGCGCTTCGATGACTTCTGGAACAAGTGTTTCCGCTACGATATATCCTTTTCCTTGATACTCGATCCGCGCATACGTCAATTCCGCACTGACAGAGATTCCAAGGTTCGCTGGGATCGTCCATGGAGTGGTCGTCCAGATGACGAAATGATCCGTCGGCTCAAGGATGTTTTTTCCATCCATGACTTGGAATGCGACATAGATCGCAGCTGACCGTTTGTCTTGATATTCGATTTCTGCTTCAGCTAGTGCTGATTCAGAAGACGGTGACCAATAGACCGGCTTTTTCCCTTTATAGATATAGCCTTTGTTCGCCATGTCCCCGAACAAACGAATTTGAGCTGCTTCAAATTCTGGTTGAAGCGTGATATATGGATTGTCATAGTCACCGAGAACACCGAGACGTTTGAATTGATCACGTTGGTGATCGACTTGTTCGAGCGCATATTTCGCACATAACTCACGGAATTCCGCGACCGTCATCGATTTGCGGTCAACACCTGCTTTTTGAAGTGCTGTCTCGATAGGCAAGCCATGTGTGTCCCAACCTGGTACGTAAGGGGACTGGAAGCCATTCATCGATTTGTAACGGACGATGATGTCTTTTAAGACTTTGTTTAATCCGTGACCCATGTGGATGTCACCGTTCGCATAAGGAGGACCATCGTGAAGAATGAACGTCGGTTTTCCAGCATTCTTTTCTTGGACCGCAGCATAGAGATTCATCTCTTCCCATCGTGCTTGCATATCCGGCTCACGTTTTGGCAAGTTGCCTCGCATTAAAAACTCCGTTTTCATCATCAATAAGGTTTCTTTGTAATCCATCTGACCATCTCTCACCTTTCGCTTTAAAAGTACAAAAAAAGCCAAGCTCATCCCTGAGATAGGGACGAGCTTGGCTGAACTCGCGGTACCACCCTACTAATCCTGCTCGTCTGTTCGACGACGCAGGACCGCTTAAGAACTCGCTAACGGGAGTGAACCGGCATGACTTACTGTTCGGAGAACGTTCAGTCATACACTCTAAGGGGATATCCCATCTCTTTCGTTGCTCGGGCTTCCACCATTTCCCGATTCGCTGTCAACTGTCCAAGATGCGACGTGTCCTTATCATTGATTTTATTTATACGACATCGTCGTCATTATACGCAACTGCTGGAACATCGTCAAGCGCTCCACGAGAAGAGAAATCAAATGCATCCCAGTCGTGGCTCGTCAATAATTCCATTTGAGCATCGATCAACACTTTGAAGCGATTGCGATAGAGCTCGATTTTCTTACGCATCTGTTCCACTTCGAAGTCCGTCCGTTGTGCCCGGCGTTGTGCCGCATCTTGCAATTGCTCTGCTTCGCGTTCTGCCTGTTTCAAGATCAAGCTTGCTTCTTTTGAAGCATTCGCTTTCACTTCTTCTGCCGCTTCCTGTGCGACAATAATCGATTTATTCAATGTTTCTTCCATCGAACTAAAGTAATCGACACGCGCTTGCATGTTTTGGATGACTTCCTGTTGTTGACGGTTCTCACGTAACAACAACTCAAAATCCTTGATGACCTGATCTAGGAATTCGTTCACTTCATCCTCGTCATAGCCGCGAAACTTTCGTGTGAACTCCTTATTATGAATATCGAGTGGCGTTAATGGCATGATGAATTCCTCCTCCGCATTTTTTTATCCTTTTAAAATACCGTATTGTAGTTTGATTCGATCCCGTTTCGTTGATCCGAGAATCGCAATCAGTTTAACGCGTCCCGTTCCACGTAAGGAAAGCAGATCCCCTTCTTCAAGCATGAAACTCACGTCATCGACTACCTTATAATTCACTTTACTTTCACCCTGTTTAATGAGCGTCTGTGCCTTTTGACGGGAGAAGCCGAGAATTTCACTGACGACCGTATCGAACCGAAGTGAGCTGACGAACCCGAGCGTCTCTTCCCACTCTTGTTCCTTCACTTTCAAGCGATCTTCTGCGTCTACGCGCGAAAGACGAATCTTCGTCTTACCTGCGCGTTCGACGTTTGCTTCGATATATGTCGCAACTTCGTCCGCGACAGCAAATTGCACTTGATCCTGGATGATGACGTCGCCGAACTTGGCACGCTTCAATCCGACGTTCAATAATGTACCGGTGACTTGACGATGAGATAGTTCAACGAATTTAGTAGGATAATGAATGCGATAAATGGAAATGTCAAAGTCATCCGCGTTGTATTCATAATAGTCTGGTGCGAGGATTGCTCGTTTACGTTCGGCGCCTTCGAAACCGCCCTCAAAAAAGAGGGCGCATTTCGAACCGACGAGTTCTTGTGTAATTTGCTGTTCACGAGGGTCTAGAAAATCCGTTAATTTAAACGTATACGTCGCTTCCACGTGATCAATCCAGTTCAAGACCGAATCGACGAATTCCCGCTCGCTTCCACGATAATGATCATATACACTCATACGAAGAAGATAGCTCGGATACCGGATTGTGCCAAGTTCAAGACGAGAAAGGCAACAATCGGCGAGATATCTAGCATGCCTCCGATAGGCGGGATAATACGACGGAAGGGTGCTAGGAATGGCTCGACCAACATCGCGAGCACTTGTCCGAATTTCGAATCACGGGCATTCGGGAACCAAGATAGCAGAATGTACACAATCATGACATAACTATAATATTGTAATAACGTACTTAATGTACGACCAATCGCGTACATCACTTGTGAATCCATACTTACCACCCCTTATGATTAATATCATCTTCTCCTAGGAGATTCGAGATGCTACCAGCCAACTCGACATTGTTTGGAACACAGAGGAGGGTATTCTGACTGATCGTCGTGATCGTTCCATCGAGAGCGAAAACGACACCAGATAAGAAGTTGATCATCTGTCGTGATTGATCTTTTGACATACGTTGCATATTGACGATGACAGCACGGTTCTGACGAAGATGTTCCCCAATCTCTTGGGCTTCGTTAAAGACACGTGGTTCACTCAAGATGACCTGCGATTTCGTTTTTTTCGTCGCATGTAGCGGCACGATATTCGATTGTCTCACGCTGTCCTCCTTTTGAGTAACACTTGGGGTAGATTCCTCGTAATACTCTTCGTACTCTTGTTGTGAAGCACCTCTACCTTTATTTATTGTAGCATCATTTTCATATTCGAGTTCATCTAAATCATCGCTGTTGCCGAGAAATAGATTTTGCATTTTTGATTTGAAACCCATATCCATTCTCCCTTCTTCTCGTTTAGGTGTGAACGAGCGTCGTCCCGACTCGGACGAACGTCGCCCCTTCTTCGATGGCAATCTCAAAATCCGATGACATCCCCATGGATAACTCTGTACATGGAGCATACGACAATTTTTTTGCCTTGACCTCTTCTTGCAATGTTTTTAATGACCGGAATACCTCACGTATACGCGTCGTGTCTTCCGTCAACGGTGCCATCGTCATCAGTCCGATGACACGAATCGCGGGATACTGACCGATTTCGTGTAAGAACGACGGTACATCCTCCGGTGCAATACCTTGCTTCGATTCTTCTCCCGAGATATTGACTTGAATGAAACAATCAATGATTCGGTTCGTTCGTTTATTGATCTCTTCTGCCAAATGAAGACGATCGAGCGAATGCAGCACATCAATGGCATCGATGATCTGACGAACTTTACGCGTCTGTAACGTGCCGATGAAGTGCCATGTACAGGCTGTACGTCCAAGTTCTGCTTGTTTTTCGAGCAGTCCATCCGGACGATTTTCTCCAAGATGCGTTACACCGGCCTCTAATAATTCAGAAGCAACTTGACTTGAGACTGATTTCGTCACGCCAATCAACTGTACCTGCTTTTTGGATGAACTCTTTTCACTCGCTTGTTTTATCCGTCGTGTAACCTCTTGTACATTTTCAAGAATTGACATCCAATGACTCCTTTACGATCAAACTCGCGAACCGACCGCCGTGGTCGCCGTGGCGATAAGAGAAGTAATCTTCTGCCTGACAATGTGTACATAGACCTGAGTCAAGGACATCACCCACTCCACAACGCTCAGCAAGCGCAGCATTTGTTTTTTGTAGCGATAACATCGCTTTTCCATCTTCCTTGCGTATGTAAGGAGACTCATCGAGTTCAAGTGCGTCGATCGCATCGATGACGGGTTGATCGACTTCGTAACAACAATCACGAATCGATGGACCAATGACCATCTGAATCGATGAGCGACTCGCACCTGCACGCTCCATTTGTTTGACTGTCTCTTCAACGATATTGCCAACAGTCCCCCGCCATCCAGCGTGCGTATTCGCGATGATTCCTGTCGTCGGATCACAGAAGACAAGCGGAACACAATCAGCGAAGAGCATCATCAGTAAGACATTCGAATCAGTCGTCACCAATCCATCTGTACCCGGAATCGCTGTTTCGTAATCCAGAGCGCCGCGTCCGGAGTCAAGTGTCGTCACCTGTTCAACCTGATTCCCATGGATTTGCTGCGCCCAAATTGAGTTCTCAAGAGATAGATCAAGCTGTCGAGCAATGACTTGTCGGTTCTGGATGACGCCGTCACGATCATCGTTGACATGTAATCCTAAGTTACCGTTTCCATGTGGTGCTGCAAACTTCGTCGTAAAGGCGGCACGTACGGTACCTGTTGGTGTATCCCATTTGATCCATTGTCCAAACATGTTGATGCCTCCTTCGATTTTAAAAAAAGAGGCGCCGCTTTCGCGACACCTCTTGGTTTAGCAGTCGTGTCACTGGAACATCGATCAACGATTATTCCGGCGAAGGAAAGATGGGATGTCCATCGTTTCTTCGACATCTGGCGCTTTAGCTGGTTCAGGATTTGAGCTGACAGGCGTCTCTTCGACTTGTGGTTTAGACTCCTCTGTTGGTGGTGGAGTCGCTTGTTTTTTCTTCAATAGGTTTTTCATCATCTCTTGTGCGGATGGAATTTCGAAGTCGAGTGGTTCGTTTTCGAATTCTGTCGCGATGACTGTGACGATGATTTCATCTTCTAGGTTATCATTGATGACCGAACCGAAGATCAAGTTAACTTCCTCATCTGCTGCACTTTGAACGATCTGTGCGGCTTCCGTTACTTCATACAAGCTGAGGTTCGCACTACCCGTGATGTTCATTAGAACACCTTTCGCGCCTTCGATTGATGTTTCAAGCAATGGACTTGAAATCGCTTTTTTAGCGGCTTCCGTCGCGCGATGTTCACCTGTTGCGACACCTACACCCATCAAAGCAGAACCTTTTTCAGTCATGATCGTCTTCACATCGGCGAAGTCGAGGTTGATTAGACCAGGAACGGCAATCAAGTCCGTGATACCCTGTACACCTTGACGTAAGACGTTATCCGCTTCTTTGAACGCTTCAAGCATCGGTGTGTTCCGATCGACGATTTCAAGCAACTTATCATTCGGGATGACGATCAACGTATCGACTTTTTCTTTGAAGTTCTGGACACCAGAAACAGCATGTTGCATCCGTTTACGTCCTTCGAACATGAATGGCTTTGTCACGACACCGACTGTCAATGCGCCAATTTCTTTTGAAATCTCAGCGATGACTGGAGCAGCTCCTGTTCCAGTTCCGCCACCCATACCGGCTGTGACGAAGACCATGTCAGCTCCTGAAAGGATTTCTGTTAATTGTTCACGGCTCTCTTCTGCCGCTTTTTTACCGATTTCCGGATTTGCACCCGCACCGAGACCACGTGTCAATTTTGCGCCGAGTTGTAATTTCACGTCAGCTTGTGACATGTTCAATGCCTGAGCGTCTGTGTTTACAGCGATGAACTCTACGCCTTGGACACCGTGTTCAATCATTCGGTTGACGGCGTTCGAACCGCCACCGCCTACACCGATGACCTTGATTTTTGCTACTTGGTCCATCATTTCATCAAAATGCAACATAAAAAGGGCCCCCTAATATTTTTTACTCATTGGATTTTTTTGTAGGCATTAACCAAAGAATTTCTCAAAGAAACTACTGAATGACTTTTTCTCTTTTGGAGGCTGTTCACGCGTTGGTCGTTCTTCACGAGCAGGTGATGCCTGTTCGTTCATGAGCAGTGCATCCTGCTCACGTCCGGATGCTACGACTTCTTTCTCTTCTGCCCGGTCGAAACCTGATTTCGATACGGCGCTTCTTGAGAGTACATAACGTAACATACCAGCTGCAACGGCATACTTCGGATGACGAATACCAAGACTAGCAGGCTGATAAACATTGACGCTCTGCTTGAAAATCCGTTTTCCGAGCTGATCGATGCCAGGTAGTGAAGAACTTCCACCACATAAGATCAAGCCGCTATTCATGTGAGCGTATCCCGCTTGCGTCATTCGTTTTTGAATCATCTCGAAGATTTCCTCAAGTCGCGCTTCTAAAACGAATCCGATCTCTGATTGTGGTTCGAAACGATGTTCCCCGTTGATCGTGACGTATGAGACTTTCTCCTCCGGATCACCGAGTGCTTCGAGTGCAACGCCGTATTCTTCTTTAGCGAGTTTCGCATCTTGGTATTTGCAGTTCATCTTGTACGTCAAATCACGTGTCAGATGATCTCCACCGTAAGGCAACGTCGTCGAGTAGACGAGATCGTTCTTTTCATAGATGGAAAGCGTCGTCGTCTCATGTCCGATATCGATGATCCCAACACCGAGTTCTAGTTCATCAATCGATGCTGCGATTCTAGATACCGCTAAACTCTCCAGCACATATCCAGCAAGCTCTAAACCAGCCCGTTCAATGGAACGTTTAATGCTATGTAGGATCGTCTTCGCTCCGATGATGAGCTTCCCTGTTACTTCGAGACGATAACCAATCATTCCTCTTGGATCAGTGATTTCTGTTTGCTGATCAACCGTAAACGTCTTCGGCAAGACATCAACTACACTGAGTTCATTTGGAATTCGCATGACCATCGCAGAATGCAAGACATCTTTCACATCATCATCCGTGATTTCATTGTCCTCACCTTTGATTGACGTCATCCCCTGGCAATCCTTGACTTGAATGTGCTCGCCCGAAATAGCGACATATACTTCACCAATTGGTTCACCAAGTGTACGTTCCACTTCTGTGACCGCTTGTTTAATGGCATGTACCGTTTGATCGATGTCAACGATGACACCTCGTTTAACACCCGCGGATGGTGCAGAACCTTCAGCAAGAACGTTCAGCGTTCCACCAAGTAGTTCACCGACGATGAGCTTCACCTCCGATGTCCCAATGTCGAGTGCGGCAATCGTACCTTTCGTTTCCATGGGAGTGACACCTCCACTTTCATAATACTAATCCTTTTTATTCCTAATTATATTCTAGGAATAGATCAGGCTTATTCTCGTTTAAGTCTACACTATATAAATACTTACGAAAAGAAGTTATTGCCCGTCTTAGCGTCCTAATAGATTACGATTTGATGACGATTCAAATAAAGGTCGACGAATGAAAACACATGTTTGTTTTTTTGTTCGTCAGCCCTTTACGAATCTTCTATTTTTTCCCTTTATATGGTTTGAAATAGATACCACCATCAATTGTAATTGTTCCTGTCTTTCCTTTTGGTAAGGCAGAAATGACCTTTACATATTCATTCAATGAATTGGAAAAGGCAGAAGTACTGAGCAAAACCGTATTCCCATCCGTCATGAACAACTTCAGACCACCTTTGTCAGTCTTATCATTAGCGACGATCTCGGATATCCGGCTCCGTACTTTCGGCTCGATTTTAACAAGCTCCTTCGTCAATCGATTTAGAGATTGATCGGTGAAGCCAGTCAGGATCGGAGCGTCAAACAATTCTTCCTTCGACTTACCGGGAATGATCGTTCCATCCGCAAGGACGATCCGGTCTCCCGGTTTATCTTTCGCATAGGCAATCTCTTTCTCTTCCGTCACCGTCACGCGATATTGGTGCAAAAATTGCTTTTGCATCGTTGCTTCTTGAATACCTGGGACCTTCTCAATCCGTTCAAGAACGTCTTCCTCTGACACATTAAAGGCATGTGTCTCTTTCACCTTGATCCCGGATGCTTGCAAAATATCCTCTGATTTCACATTGACGTTACCATCAACATCAAATCGAGCGACCCGGGAATAGCTTGACTGCAGATAAAAGACGACACCGACCAATAGACCAATCAAAATCAGGACATAAATGAGTCTTCGGTTAGCTTTTTTGCGACGTTGTTCACGGATATAAGGTATCTTATCCTCGAGACTGCGGACGTTCTTGTCCTCTTGCGGTCGTTCGACCGCTCTCCGTTCCCTCACGTCTCATTCCTCCTCTATACGTAACAGTTCATTTCCCTATCGGTCTTTTCCTGCAATAGTTTAGTTTTTTTGTCCTGTTAGTCGTAACAATTCATCAACTAAGTCTCGTGATGCATTCGGCATACCAAGCGCAAGTGCTGCTTCAGACATCTTTTGTTGTTGCGCCAATGCTTTTTCACATGCATCAAATAACCGTTCACCTGTCAGTTCTTGTTCACGAATCAATAGACTCGCACCTGTCTCGACGAGCGATGAGGCATTGACTTCTTGATGGTTTTCCGTCACGTAAGGACTTGGAATGAGGACACTCGGTAACCCAAGCGTCGTCAGTTCTGCTAATGTACTTGCTCCCGAACGCGAAATGACAAGTTGACTTGCTTTTAGGATGTTCGGTAAATCATATACAAATGGACGCAGTTGAATGCGTTCAGGTACTGAGCCAACGCGTGAAACAATCGTATCGTAATGAATCTGACCCGTAACGAAGAGGAGCGACCATCCGGCTTGTTCAACTTTCGGCATCATGTCGACGACTGCTTCATTGATGGCAGGCGCACCACGACTACCACCATAGATGACGACGAGTGGACGCCCTTCCTCGAAACCGAAACGTTGACGCTCTTCCGTTGGGTTGATTTGTAACTCCGCTACTTCAGAAGCGCGTGGGTTTCCGATCAGAACCGTCTTTGTTTCGTTTTTACCGAAGTGATGACCGGATCCTTTGAAGGATAATGCGACACGGTCCACATAACGCGCTAAAAATTTATTGGTGATACCGGGAAGACTGTTTTGTTCATGAACGAGTGTCTTAAAACCCATTTTTGCTGCCGTGTACAGAACAGGTCCACAGACGAACCCACCTGTACCGACGACAATATCCGGTTGGAACTGGCGCAGTAGTCGGCGAACCCGTCGGACACTCTTGACGAACCGGATACCCGTCTTGACGTTCTCGAACGACAGCGAACGACGGATGCCAGAGATCTCAATCGATTCAAATGGAATTCCTGCCCGACGGACGATATCCGCTTCGAGACCGTTTTCTGTTCCGATATAGAGGACCTCACACGGCATGCGTTCTTCGAGCTCTCGGATCATGGCAAGTGCCGGATAGATGTGACCACCTGTACCGCCACCAGAGACGACGATTTTCATACTGTTGTTCCCCCTACTTCATGTACGGCACGAACGAAATGATCGCCGCGCTCTTCATATGTCTTATACTGATCCCAACTTGCGGATGCTGGTGATAAAAGAATGATGTCTCCAGGTTGTGATACTTCAAACGCTACTTTCACGGCTTCATCCATCGTCTTGACGACCGTTGATGAATAGCCGTTTTCAGATGCAAGCGTTCCGAAGCGATGTCCGGTTTCTCCCAGTCCGATGACATGTTTGACGTGCTTCATCGCATCGAGTAGCGGTGTCAAATCCGCTCCACGCTCGAGCCCACCACATAACCAGATGATGTTTGTCGTGAATCCAGATAGGGCTGCTTCTGTCGCGACGTTATTCGTCGCTTTCGAATCGTTATAAACTTTTCGACCAGCAATTTCACCGACGAACTGTGTCCGGTGCTCTACTCCTCCGAATGTCCGTAGCACATGCTGGACATTCGCTAATGGTAAGTCGAATGGTTCGACGAGCGCTAAGGCCGCGAGGACGTTCTCAACATTGTGACCACCACCGAGAGCGAGTTCTTTGACGGGTAGAATACTCGATCCATTGATCGTCAACACATCATTCACTATTTCTGCATAAGCAGATTGACGACGTGAGAATAGGAGCGGCGTCACATTTGCTGTCTTACCGAGCTCGTTGACCGATGCATCATCAGCGTTCAAGATAAGCCGATCCGAAGATGCCATGTTTTTGAAAATCCGAGCTTTTGCTTCTCCGTATGATTCAAAATCACCATGATAATCGAGATGTGCCGGTGATAGATTTAAAAAGGCTGCTGTGTATGGTCGGAACTGATCGATCCCCATCAATTGAAAACTCGATAATTCAATGACGATGATGTCATCTCGTTTCGCCTGACGTGCGATTTCAATTGCCGGGAATCCAATGTTTCCTGCCAAATGCACACGTCGAGACCCTGTTTTCAACAATTCATGAACGAGTGTCGTCGTCGTCGTTTTCCCGTTTGATCCTGTGATAGCAATCCACGTCGCATCTGTTGCGTGATACGCCAGTTCCACCTCTGTCCAAACGGGAATGTTGCGTCTTAATGCTTCTTGTAACAATTCGATCTGATACGGAATCCCTGGATTCTTGACGATCAAATCGATGTCATCGAGTAGTGTAAGCGGATGCCCACCATAAACCGTTTGGACATCGAGTGATGCAAGCACTGCTTGATCACTCTCGGACGGTGTTTTCCCGTCATTCACTGTCACTTCTGCACCTACGCTCGCTAAATAACGAGCGGCTGCGATTCCACTTTTCGCCGTTCCGAGAACGAGCACCTTTTGATCATTCCATTGTCGTTGTTCCATTGTTGAATCGCTCACTTTCTCTCTTCGTTTTTATCACATAAATACGTAGGCGATGAATGCCATCAAACAGCTGATTCCTGCGAATGTACCGACAATCCGCCATTCGCTCCAACCAACCATTTCAAAATGGTGATGAATCGGACTCATTTTAAAGATACGTTTCCCTGTCGTCTTAAATGAGATGACTTGTAGAATGACAGATAGTGTCTCTACAACGAAGACAATGCCGATCAAGACAAGGAGAAGTTCTAGTTTTAGGACAATCGATAGACCTGCTAGTGCGGCACCGAGTGCAAGGGACCCTGTGTCGCCCATGAAGATTTTTGCTGGATGAGCATTGAATAAAAGGAATCCAATTAGGGCACCAACTGCTGAGAAGGCAAAACAAGCAGCACCCACTTCATCCGCGATGAACCAACTGTACAAACCGAAGAAGAGGAATGTCGGAATCGCCGTAAACGATACGAGACCGTCTAACCCGTCTGTCAAGTTGACAGCATTCGAGAATCCGACTAACCAGAACAAGGCAACGAACGGATAGATGATACCAAAATCAAGTTTGAAGTCTGTGAAGGGAATCGACAGATACGTCGCGTCACTCGTAAATCCACCACTCAACCAAACGAATAACAATCCGACGACGATTTGCCCAATCAGTTTTTGCTTCGAATTCAAGCCGAGATTACGCTTCTTGACGACTTTGATGTAGTCATCGATGAAACCAATCGCACCATATGCAAGTGTTAAAAAGAGTAACGATAACTGTGTCGTTGATAAATCACCCATGACGATTGCTCCAAGAACACTGACGATCATCGCGACGAGAATGACGATCCCGCCCATCGTTGGCGTTCCCGATTTGACCTGATGCCATTGAGGTCCTTCTTCCCGAATTTCCTGACCGAACTTCAATCGGTGTAGAAACGGAATTGCCTTTGGCATAACAAGTAGTACAACAAGAAATGCAAGAATAAGACTGATGAATAATGTGATCATAGCAGACACCCTTTTTCAAAAATTAGTTTTCGTTCAGATAGGTCAATATCCGTTCGAGCGCCATCCCACGTGACGCTTTCAATAAAACGATTGTTCGTTCTCCAAGCAGCGAACGCAATTGTTCAGCAGCATCCTCAACAGTTGCCGCAAATTGGATTTGGACGGATGGGTCGCTGATTCCTTCAGCAATCCACGCGCCTTTCTCCCCTACTAGAATAGCATGCGAGACCGGTAACGTAATCCGCTTTCCGACCGAGGCATGTAACAAGCGTTCCTGGTCTCCTAGTTCATACATATCGCCGAGCACGAGAACGCGCGTCGTATACCCTTCTAATGCAGTGATTGTCTCAATCGCTGCATTCATCGATGTCGGACTTGCGTTATAGGCATCGTTGATGACCGCCGTCTCCTCAAAGAGCAGTCGTTCCATCCGCATTGGTGTCAGTTCAACCGCGTCGAATCCTTCTTGGATCCGGGCATCCGTCACGCCAAGCGCGCGCGCTGTCGCAATCGCGTACGCTGCATTTCGGACTTGGTGTTTTCCTAACACAGGCAGATGAAAGGCAGTACCATCGTAAGCAAAGGCTGTTCCGAAAAATGTTGCTTCTGTCGTCTCGATCCGGTACGTATTCCCAATCTGATAACCGATTTTCTCCGCTTCGACTTCTGCTAGAAGTGGTTCATCCCCATCAACGAACAGATGACCTCCTGGTTTAAGACCAGACCGAATCTCAAGCTTTGCTTTGGCGATTCCACTACGTCCACCGACTTGCTCCGCATGGGATTCACCGATGTTCGTGACGAGCGCAATATCTGGTTCAGCAAGATTCGATAAGAATTCGATATCGCCAAAACCGTTCATCCCCATTTCCAGTACGGCGACTTCCGTGTCAGCCGGCATCATGAGAATCGTTAACGGCATCCCGATATCCGAATTGAAGTTCCCTTGTGTCTTATGTGTCTTGAACGTTGTCTTGAGTACACTTTCGACCATGTCTTTCGTCGATGTCTTGCCATTCGATCCAGTGATGGCAACGATTTTTGGCGCAATCCGCATTAAGTATTGTTTAGCGATCTCTTGCAAGGCAACCAGTGGTTCATCGACTTCTAAGAAAACGACATCGATGTCCGGTCGATCAATCCCTCTCTTCCATAAGGTGACGATCGCTCCTTGATTTTTTGCGCCTTCCAGGAAGCGATGACCATCGACGCGTGCTCCTTGAATTGGAACATAGAGACCATCTTCAAGATGTGCGCGTGAATCCGTTGCGAAGTGGCGGACGACCCGGTCGTCTCTGACATCAAGATGCAGCCACTCAGCAATTTGCGTAATTGTTAACATGATATATACCTCCATTCGATGACAGCAAAAGAGGACGAATGCAAAAGTCAACGAATGACTCCTGTTCGTCCTCGTCTTCCTGTAGAAATCAGGAAACTTGCCCCACCGTTATTCTTTAGGTTCAGCTAGTTCGACCGTCAACTTTCCATTTTCCTTCACTAGTGTACCAGTTCGAGCTGATTGTTTGGTTACAAAACCTTTACCGATGACATCGAGCTTCAAGTCATATAAGCTGACGAGCTTTTTGACGTCTCGCTGCGACCACCCCGTCAGATTCGGCATCTTAAATGTGTTCGCTGTCTTCAGCAAGACACGTTCTCCACTGACGAATTCTTGACCACGAGACGGAATCTGCGAAACGACCTCCGCTCCATCCCCAAGGATGATTGGAACAGCTTCTTGTTCTTTCGCCAAATCCGTTGCTTGTCGAGCGCTCTTCTTGATATAGCTCGGTGTAATCTTCGCTTTGACATCCACCGAATCTTTTTGCGTTTCCGGTTGAATGCTCCGGTACTGTAATGCTGTATTCATGACACTTTTGAACACCGGACTCATGATGAGTGGTCCTGAAACCGATGATTCATTTTTTGACGGACGATCGACCGCGATGTACATGATCAATTCCGGATCATCTTTTGGTGCCATGCCAATGAACGAGTGAATGAATTTTCCTTGAATGTATTTTCCGTTCTCAGAAATTTGAGCTGTACCGGTCTTACCGATGACACGGTAGTCTTTCAACTTGTACATTTGACCTGTTCCGATTTTACTGTTGACGACACCGTCCAGTGCATCCCGCGTCGCTTTGGCCGCCTCTGCCGAAATTGGCTTACCGACGACTTCTGTTTTCGCTCGGTACGGTGCTTTATCCGTATGATCAGCTTTTTGGATGATATGCGGTTTGACCATTTCACCGTCACCAGCAATTGCTGTTGCCCCTTGGAGCAATTGCATTGGTGTGACTGCAGTCGATTGTCCCCATGAAGTGATGAGCGCATTCAGCGGTTTTGACAAATCAGACTGACTGTTTACTTCTCCCGAGATGTCTATACCCGTTCGTTGGTCAAAATGAAACTTCTTAAAGTATTCTTTATACCGTTCGATCCCAAGTTTTTCTGCTGTCAACTTCGAGAACATGACGTTCGAGGAGTGATAGACGCCCTCGATCATCGGAATTGTGCCCCAACCAACATCATTGTAATCCTTGATGACCGTTCCTTTGTAATTATAGCTACCCGATTTATACTTCTCGTTCGGACGGAAGACTCCCGCATCAATCGCTGCTGCGAGCGTAAAAATCTTCATCGTTGAACCCGGTTCGAATCGTGAGGATACGGCGAAGTTCGTAAAATCTTTCATGTCACGTAAATTCGGGTTGAACGATGGCCGATCCGCCATGGCAAGGATTTCACCAGTCTTCGCATCCATGACGATACCCGTTGCGTTTTTCGGCTTATACGTGTTGTACATTTTTTGCATCTGTTTCTCAAGCGACTGTTGAATGCGATGATCGATTGTCAAGTACAGATTCGATCCGTCCTTCGGTTCATTCGAGACACGTGAAGAACCTTGGATCAACGGATTACCACTCCGGTCTTTCTCGAAGACGCGTGCACCGTAAGACTCACTCAAGGCATTATCATACTGTTTTTCGATCCCCATTTGTCCCTGTAACGCGACACGACCATTCTCCTCGGTGATCTTTTGGACGAATCCGAGTGTATCGGACAAGAAGATACCGTTCGGATAGTATCGTTTTGGCTCTTCGATCATCCGGATTCCAGGGAGTTTTAACTTGTCGATCTTCTCTTTTTGATCGAGTGTTAAGTCATTTCCCTTTTTTCCGAATTCGATTTGCGAACGTTCTTTGTTCTCAATCAAATAGGTTTCCAGTTCTTTCGTCGTCATTCCAAGTATCGGTGCAAGACCTTCAGCCGTCTTTTTGAAGTCGACGATCGTCTCATCCGGATCCTTGACGCCACCTAGTCGGTAAATACCAATCAGGTGATACGACGGAACATTAATGGCGATTGGAGAACCGAGACGGTCAAAAATTTCACCGCGTTCTGCTCCAAGCGTCTCCTGGGACTCCCATCGCTTTTTCTCAGCATAGGCAATCATATCTTCCCCATGGAATTGTTTAGTTGTCGCTAAGTATAAAAATCTGCCAATAAACACAAAAAAGAGAGTAGCAAATATCACCATGATAAAGGCTACTCTCCAACGGGATTTTTTCAGTGGATTCATTTAGGAATCACCTTGATGTTCCCTTTACGCATATCAAGACCCTGTTCTTTTGCAATCTTATAAATCCGTTCCGGAGAGCTTAAGTTCGTGACCTCTAGTTGTAAACGTTCATTTTCTTTTTTGAGTGACTGTGTGACTTGGTTTTCTTTCGCTAAGTCACGACTGACATTGTACGCCTCGTTGTGCGTACTGATCGTCAAACTCCCAAATAACACAAGACCACCAATCATCGCACTGTATAAGAATTTTTCAAAGGGATACAAGCGATACTTCGGACGGACGGCGACGCGACGTGCGATATCTTCCGTCTTCCGTGGTTCCTGAACAGGTTGTTGACGAACGGGTTGAACCGTTTGGACCGATTTACGAAGTGGTTCTGCCATTGGAATGCTCCTCTCAAGATTCTTTCATTTTTTCAGCGATTCGTAATTTTGCCGATCGAGCGCGACGATTATCATCCAGCTCTTCGACACCAGCTGTAATCGGCTTGCGTGTGACGAGTCGGAGTTCGGGCTCCATCTCGACCGGTATCATCGGCAATCCCGGTGGAAGCTCGGGTAGTGATGATTTTTCTTTGATCGCCTGTTTACACATGCGATCTTCAAGTGAATGGAACGTAATGACACATAAACGTCCACCAACCCGTAATACATCAATTGCTTGGTGTACCGCACGGTCAAAGACGTTCAATTCGTCATTGACGGCAATTCGGATCGCTTGGAACGTCCGTTTCGCAGGGTGACCACCTTTACGTCGTGCTGGTGCTGGAATCGCATCCTTGATCAATTCGACGAGTTCGAACGTCGTCTCAATCGGTTGCTCTTCCCGCGCTTTTTCGATTTTGCGTGCAATTTGTTTTGAGAACTTCTCTTCCCCGTATGTAAAGAAGATACGTACGAGATCATTGTAAGACCATTCATTGACGACTTCGTAGGCAGAAAGTGGAGAAGATTGATCCATGCGCATGTCGAGACGTGCATCGTAATTGTAACTAAATCCCCGTTCCCCTTCGTCTAATTGTGGTGAAGAGACACCAAGATCGAATAAGATGCCGTCTACTTTCTCGACGCCATGTGCTGCTAATTGCTCTTTTAGATAAGCAAAATTACTCTTTATTAAAGTAAAGCGACCTTCATACGCCGCGAGACGTTCTGCTGCATGAGCAAGGGCGACATCATCTTGATCAAATGCGTATAGATGACCTGTCGTCAGTTGTTTGACGATCTCTTCGCTATGTCCTGCTCCACCTAATGTACAATCGACGTAAATACCGTCGGGTTTAATCGCGAGTCCTTCGATTGACTCCCATTTCAATACCGTTTCATGCTCAAACATGTCCTGCCTCACCTTTCACTGTCCTTGAAGGACGTTACTCTTTTTCAATGTATCACATTCTCTCATGAAAACGTTACGAAAATGAGACAGTTTCCTTGATTTATTTAACTTTTGTGTAATTTTCGCTAAAAAATCAAAAAAACCTGCTTGTTTCAGCAGGTTTAAAGGAAAATTTTCAGTTGTTCAGCCGCATTTGCCTCATAAGCGTTCCTTAAGTCCCGAACAAAATCAGGACCATGATGATTCAACCACGGTAAGATGGAGTGAATCCTTTCTTGTGGCGCTCCATCCGGTAGCAAATGATAGGCCGTTTCTTTATACTGTCGCGTCTGTCGATCAAATTGACGTCGATCTTCTGCTAACAAACTAGCAATCGATTGTTCGAGTTGTTTCTTGATTTTCTCACTCTTACTCGAAGTTCGCAGTAGCTGATGTTCGAGCGAAAGAAACTCGGAGACGAAGCTATCTTTCAGCATCGCTGCCGTCTGCACGCGCCCTGTCATCTGCTCTTCCGAATAGACGGGAATCGGAACGCCTGACCGGACGATCTCTTCGAGTGATACGTCGAGTTTCATAAGCCGTTTTTCATCGCTATGACGCACGAGTAATCCGCCCATACGAGGGATTAATAACGGCATCGTCCACTTCAGATGGTGAAACAGTGGGCGTAAGCGCGTCCAGTAAGCTAATTCTCCCGGTCCACCAATGTAGGCAAGCGTCGGGAACAGATAATCCTGCATCAATGGTCGGGTCACGACACTGTTTGAGAATCGTTCCGGACTGGCGTACAGTAACGCGATTAATTCAAGTTCTGTATACTGCTTCCCTTGTTTCGTCTCAAATCCGCTTGCTGTCGGATAAAGCAACTGACGACCGTGATCATCGATGAAAAGATGCGCGGCCTCCTCGTTCAAGAATGTGTCGGGTAATTCTTTCGTCTGTGTTATTCCGTCCGTCAATGCCTGTCTGAATTCCGCATTGTCTTGAATCAATCGTTCAAAAAACGGAATCTCGAGTTCACGGACAGGGTGTGTATCAGCATCAAAGAAGACGATATCGAAATCGATCAATTCGCCGATTAATTGTGAGAAAAACATGCCATACGATGTACATTCTTCAACGAGTTGTTTCAGCCGCGCAACTAATCGTTTCGTGTGGATCGTCTCCGGCATTGCCCGGAACGTTTCTTCAATGATTTCTAGAAGTGCCGGCTGATCAAAAGACAAGCGACTGACCGAGCGGGCAATCGTTTCCGCAGGGGCGACTGCGATTTTTCGCGTTTGAAAATCTGCTGTCGGAACATAAACATGATTGATCTCATCAAAATCGTGATCTTCGGTCGCGAGCCAAAAAATCGGAACGACAGGGCGATCAAGTGTCGCTTCCGCCTGCTGCGCGACCTTAAGACAGGTCAACAGTTTATAGATGGCATATAATGGTCCGCCAAAGATGCCGGTTTGTTGCCCTGTGACCACAGCTTGTGCCTCACCTGTACGAAGTTTCGCGACACGCTCCCGCAATCGCTCCGTCATATTTGGATTTTGGCGTTCGAGTTCGTCCGTTAGCGCCGCAAGATGCGGATAGTGACGCTCTTCAAGTAAGCGGCTTCTCGACGCTAAACCACTCGTTCCGAGGTGATCGACATATGTTAAGAATTCTTCTCGTGAAGCACGATGCATCAGCGAGTTGTCATCATATAAGGCTTCAAATGGTTGTACCTTCAAACAAAATCCCTTCTTTCTTACCTAACTCGTCAGCTGATGAACAGTTGACGTATACCGAGCACGAACAACACGAAATGAACGGGTAACGCTAGCAAGATGATGATCCGCCAACTGTGCCGAATCATTTGTCTTAAATCGACATCAAGTTGCCGAATCCGTTGCCAGAGCGCGTTCAACGCAAACACTACCAACACGACGATGACGATCCATCCTAAGTAATTTGTTCCGGTCAAGGCAATCAATGCGACATGAATGGCATATAGAACAATGAATGTCCCAACGTCGAGTGCGAATCGGACTGCCTTCCCGTGTTTTCGAAACAGAAGTAAAAAGATGAGATACAACGCAAGTAGGCTGAATAAAGGAAAAATGATGAAGACCGTCACTGCGGACCCTCCCTCTGTTTGATCTGTTCATAATAAAAAGATAAACGTGGCGTCGCAGTCGTCGCCTGACGTAACGCGTATCCAAGTATCGGTTCCACTTCTGTTTGGCGTCCTTGCTCAAGATCTCGTAACATCGAAGAACGATTTTTACTCGTGTTCTCCATGATTCGCTCGATTTCGGAATAAGTAATGCTATGATTCGGAAAAATCGTCTGCATTTCGTCAAATAATTGACGTGCTTCTTGTCGATAAGGCATTTCTAACAAGGATCCATTCTCAACACCGTAATATGCCGTCACTGGATTGATGACGACGTTGATGAACAGTTTCGTCAATAAGACCGCTTCCATATCCGACTCGAATTCAAAACGGAGCTGTATTGACGACAAGTTCGAAATTTCTTGATTTCCATATCGAATACGTCCTTGTCCAGTATGCCTGACTTCAAACGGCGCAGTGCGCATGGCTCCATGTTCGACGACACCGAATAAGACTTGCGGCAATTGCTCTTTCCATTTCAAATGATCCATTCCATTTTGCAGGAACATGACGGGACACGTCAGCCGTTTGAGGAATGGAATCACACTTTTTATATCATACGACTTTGTCGCTACAAACACCAAGTCTTCTGACTCGAGTCGATCAATCTTCCGGATTCGTACAAGTCGACTTGCCTGTCCATCGCGAATGATCGAACGTTCCTCTTCTTGTTCTTGTCGAGTATAGAGCGTGACTGCATGCTCTTCCGATAAATAAGAGGCAAGCAATAAACCGATGGCTCCCGCGCCAATGATTCCAACGTTCATCTTCATCATTTCCCCTTTCATGAAAAAAGCGACCCCAAAACCGATTTCTCGATTCGAAGGTCGCTTTTATACCGATCAATCAGCTTACTTGCTGACGATTTCTTTACCTTTGTACGAGCCACATGCTTTACAAACACGGTGTGAAAGTTTCATTTCACCACAGTTTGGGCACTCGACCATACCTGGTACACGGAGTTTGAAATGAGTACGGCGAAGACGTTTGCGTGTTTTCGACGTTCTGCGGAATGGTACTGCCATCGTTGTCCACCTCCTTGAAAAAATACACTCGCCTTTACTTCAGAAATCAGGAATCCTGATCTTTTTTAAAGAACTGAGCGAGACCCGCGAGTCGCGGATCGATTTTTGGTTCGGTTTCCTCTGGATCCTCTTCAGAAAGAATCGTCCAGCCTTCCCCCTCAACCAACTGATTCTCTTCATCATCCCCATGCACTTGCACTGGCACATGAAGTAAAATCAATTCTTGCACGAGCGGTCGAAGATCGACCGTATTCCCGATCGGCACGTTGATGTCATCTGCTTCGTTCGAAACAGCATCAACCTCGAGCAGGAATGGCTCGATGGATTCAATCTCGAATGGATAAGCGACGTCATTTAGCGTCCGGGCATCCGGAAGCGTCATTTCGCCGGTAATCCGGAGATTGAATATTAATTGATTCGATGTAAACGATGCATTTGCACGAACGTGCACAGGTTGCACCGCCCGGATATCCGGATGGAGGGCGACTAGCTCATTGAGCTCGATCGTCTCGTTAACCTGAAGTTGACCCAGATTGCGCAATTTATTCAATTGCATCAGGGACCATTTCATCCGAATCACCTCAATTGCAACAATATGAATTATAGAGAGGACATCTTGTTTTGTCAATGTTTTTTCTTTACACTGAAATCGCTAGAGAACGAACACTTTTGGACGTCTTTATCCATATTACCGCACTTAATTCGGTTTGCAAAGGAGAAAGTTTTCATGAGGATGACAGCTATCATTTCAGAGTACAATCCGTTTCATAATGGACACTATTATCAAGCGACGACAGCACGACGGGAAACGGATGCCGACGTCATCGTCGCCATCATGAGCGGGACGTTCATGCAACGTGGGGAGCCCGCTTTTACAGACAAATGGACACGTGCTCAAGCAGCAGTCGCAAGTGGTGCCGTTGATCTCGTTCTTGAACTCCCCTTTTATTTTGCCGTCCAACGCGCAGATCGGTTTGCGCTCGGTGGGGTGACGATCGCTGAGACGATTGGTTGTGAGTCACTTTCGTTCGGAAGCGAATGTGGAGACATCCATCCCTTTTTGCATGCGGCATCGGAACAAATTGAAGAGACTCTTGCATATAAGCAAGCGTTACGTGACGGATTAACAGCTGGTCTTTCTTCTGCTCACGCTGCTAGTCAAGCGTTCAAGAGTGTCTCACAGACGCTTGATTTGACACAACCGAACAATACACTTGGTTATTATTATGCTCGCGCCGCGAAGACCGTTTCGCTTCATACGACAAAACGAATTGGAAGTGGCTATCATGACCTATCAACCGGAGCTATCATGAGCGCCACTGCGATACGCGCCCATTACCAGACGCACGGTCAGCTGCTCGCACTTCCCGAACAGACGGAGGACGTCCTTACAAACGCTTCTTTCGCTCATTTTTCGCACTATTATCCATGGATTCGACAACGCCTATTGACGACTCCCGTATCTGAGTTGATACGAATCGCCGGAATTGATGCTTCACTAGCTCCTCGTCTCATCGAAGGTGCCAAACAAGCAGAGACGTTCGATTTCTTTTTAAATCACGTCAAAACACGTCGTTATACGCGTACAAGCCTGCAGCGTGCCATTGTCTATCTGTTGACTTCAACGACAACGGAAGAGGTCGCACGGATTGATTATGATCATGTTGATTTCGTTCGCCCCCTCGCTTTTTCAGAACAAGGACGACTGGCACTTAAGAGTATCAAAACGCGTGTCCCTGTTTTAAGTACGTTCACGAGCCATCCTTGGCTAACAAAAGAAAGCCAAGTGACAGCTGCATACGCACTGCCCTTGGCTCGCTACGACGCGTTGCTCGAACACCGTCGTTTTCCTTATTTCGCTGGAAGTTCTTTTAAATAATCAATCGCATCTTCAACTGTCTTGATCGGAACGAGCTTCATGTTCGTTCCGAGTTTTTTAATGGATGGTTTTGCTTCTTTGTAGTTCTCTCCTGCTGGTACGAACATGATTTCAGCTTCTGCCTCGTCAGCAGCGACTACCTTTTGCCACGCACCACCGATCGGTCCAACTTTACCGCCTTCTTCAATCGTTCCTGTACCGGCAATCTTATGTCCTTTCGCCAAATCACCCGGCGTCAATTGATCATAGATTTCAAGCGTGAACATCATTCCTGCAGAAGGACCACCGACATCCTCGATCTGAAACTTAATAGCGGGGTCTGTCGTTACGTTTGAGATCGGTAATGGTTCATAAATACCAAGTCCGACACGTTTGACTTCTTTCGACAACTGATCCACTCGAATCGTCGTCTTCTTGACTTCCGATTTACGCGTGAACTGAATTGGAACGGCTGTTTTTGCTTTTTTCGATTGAATCGTCTTCATGAAGCCATCAAATGACGTAATCGATTTCCCATCGACGCCCGTGATCCGGTCTCCAGCTTTCAGTTTCCCTTCGGCTGGACCACCTGGAATGACACCGGACACATAGACCCCTTTAAAGTCGATATCGACCTTTTTATCAGCTAATTCATAGGCCTCGATCGTCGCATTATGTTGTGCTTCTTCCATGTATAGTTTCTGACGTGTTTCATACTGTGCATCTGACTCTCCGTCGTACAAATAATCACTTACGCTCGACGTTTCGGAAAACGGTAGGAAGAGGCTTTCTACGAGGAAGTAAGGGGTTGCTCGACGTTGGGCGATCGTCAGCATCATCAAATCGCCTGGCTCCTTGTCACCCCCAGACACATCAATCAAATCTTCAGTCGATGTCGCATCACCTGGATAGGAGATAAAATACGGAAGTGGCACGAAAAACACGAGCAAGGCAGCAATGACCGCTGCTAAGGCGGGTTTCCAAGCTTTCATCACAGTTCTCCTCTCGTATATCTCTGACGTAGCGCCTCTTCGACGGAAGATGGCACGAGATCAACGACGGAAGCACCGTATTTGGCCGCTTCCTTGACGATCGAAGAACTTAAGAAGGAATACTGGTTATTCGTCATCATGAACAGTGTCTCGATTTGATCGTTCATCTTTTTGTTGATGGATGCGACCTGCATTTCATACTCAAAGTCCGAGACCGCCCGTAGACCACGGACGATCGCGGTTGCGCCGACTTCCGCTGCGTAATCGACGAGCAAACCATTGAAGGAATCGACCTTGATATGTGGTAGATGCGACGTCACATCTGCAATCAACTCCATCCGTTCCTCAACAGAAAAGAGCGGTTGCTTCGAAGAATTGTTCAATACGGCAACGATGATCTCATCAAAAATCGGAACAGCCCGTTCAATGATGTCTAAATGTCCGTTCGTAATTGGATCAAAGCTCCCTGGGCAAATGGCGATTCGTTTCATACGTGGTCTTCCTCCGCTTCCATAAATTCATATAACGTGATTGAGATGACAGCGGAATAACGAAGTCGACGAACGACCTCTAGCCGTCCGATCCGGTCCGGTAATACAACAGCAGAGTCATGTTCACACACGATGACACCATTGTCTGTCAGCATGTCGTGTTGCTCTATGTACGTGACGTGTTCCGTCAATCGTTCTTTTGCATAGGGAGGGTCTAAATAAATTAATTTAAATGGCTTTTCGGAGGCTAGTTCCGTCAAGGCGATCGTAACGTCTTTTTTCAACACACGTGCTTGATCCGTATAGTGCGTCGTCTGCAAGTTATCTTGAATGGTCTGAATGGCTTTATGGTGTTGGTCGACGAATACCGCCTCATCGCATCCTCTCGAAAGAGACTCGATGCCAAGACCACCACTACCCGCAAACAGATCAAGCGCTCGTCCTCCATTGAAATAGGGACCGATGACGTTGAACAACGATTCTTTTACTTTATCCGTCGTCGGTCGTGTCTGATCCCCTGGTACTGCTTTTAGCCGCGTTCCTTTCCGTTCCCCTGAAATGACTCGCATTTCCTTCATTCCTTTCAACAAAGAAGCGACGAGGATGTCCTCATCGCCCCTTGGATTATGCTTCTTCTTGCATTTTACCTTTTTTATTCGCGAACGTCTCCGTGATGAACGGTCGTTCTGAACGTTTGATCGATTCGACGAACGGAAGAGTCGAAATGACTTCCATCACCTGTTCATGCTGATCTAAATCGACATACAGATGCACGTATCGTTCACGTTTAGACGTAAAGTAGACGTTCCCGTAACGGCGTAATTGACGGGATGCTTTCATCGCATTGACATAGACGATGAGTCCCACTCGTTCCTTGATCACGCCAGCCTACCCCCTTCATCTTCATTATCCGCTACAACTGCAACTTCCACCGGTCGAACAGCCTCCGGCACATCCTTGGTCAAAGAATGGATTCCCCGTTGGTACTTTGATTTGCGGTGATACTTCACCAGCGAGTTTCAGACTAATTTGTCCAAGTAGCGTCTCGAGTTGTTTTTCTGCTTTTTTAAACTGCGCGACTTCCTCTTGTAGATCAAGTCGACGTTTGACTTCATGGACCTTTTTTGTGATCGTCTGATAGTCCGGATGGTACCGTCCAAATCGTTGCACGAGCTCGTAATCTTCTTTGACTTGATGAAAGTCTCGAATGACGGACTGTGCCTCCACTGACTCTTGCTGTGCTTGTTTCGCACATCTATATGCTTGCCCCGTTTCACTTTGAGCGAGAGATCGAATGAGGTCTTCCGCTGCGTTGATGAGGTCAATCGTCTTATCGGTATATATCACAACGAATCTCCTCCTTAACTTTACCATCTTATCATAACATTTCTCTCCCTCCTAGCCCGTTGAATTGTGTATAATTTGTTCAGAAGGAAGGAATGAACTTTATGCAACTGCTCTCTTTTAATATGTTCCGGACGATTGGAATCAAGACGGAACATGCCAAATCAGATTATCACTTTGATTCCTTGAAAAAGATTGAACAGGCGGATGTCGTCTTGTTCCCGGAATACTGGCAAATCCACTCGATCATCTATGGAATGAAGAAGCCGATTTTTCCATCTGCCGCTACGTTCCACCTAGGTCATGACAAAATCGAGATGACTCGGATTTTTCAGACCGTCATTCCGGACAATATCCCTCGGACAGGCATCTACGGGAAAAATGAGTTCACAGTCGATCGAGTCTTACGTGAATTTTCGTTTCCGTTCGTCGCTAAGACAGTCCGTAGCTCGATGGGGCAAGGTGTTCATCTCATCAAAAATGAAGCGGACTGGAAGAAATACACGGATACACACGAGACGTTCTACATCCAAGAGTACATTCCGAACGAAAAGGATTTACGTGTCGTCGTCGTCGGTGATCAAGTCCTCGCGGCATATTGGCGCGTCGGTGGTGCACAGTTCTTAAATAACGTCGCTCAAGGTGGCGTCCTTGATTTCGATGATGTGCCACAAGGTGCAATTGATTTCGTGCTCGCGCTTGCGAAACAGCTTGATATCGATCACGCTGGTTTTGATCTTATCATCCGCGACGGACAATGGTACGTTCTCGAGTTCAATGTCTTCTTTGGTGGTGAAGGACTTAATCACCTCGGCATTCATGCACCAGATACGATCCTTGAGTACGTTGAACGAAAATACGGAAGTTCATGAATTCTTCAAAATGACTTCACAACTTTTACGTCATCGTTTCATTCATTATGGTATGATAGTTTGGAAAGACTAGTATCTACTAGCAAACTGGGGTATAGGGGGATTCAAACATGAAGTTTGAACAATATGGCATCGAAGGCAAGGAACTGAAGTTCGGTCTTCTTGAAACAATTATGGATCATCACCGTTTTGTTCGCGAAGGACAATGGGATTACGAACGTGCGATGTACGACATGAAATACGAAAAACAATCAACAGGCGAAGTATTCTATCTCCGTGTTCCAGTCTATGCGATCCAAGGTGAGATCGAAGACCGTCACGCTGTCGTCCGTATGATGACACCACTTCTAGGGAAACATTACTATCCACACGGCGTCGAGTATGATGAGACGTTCCCACCGGAAATCGTCAAGGACTGCGAACGTCGTTTAGCAGCACTGCTTGAAACACTTGAAAAATAAGCTACACGTAGAGGTTCCAATCGGGACCTCTATTTTTTTCGGTCTTTTTTCCAATAAAAAAGCCGATGACTTCGTACTACTTATGAAGTCATCGGCTCATTACCTATCTGTATAGTGATTGCGCAGCGTTCGTGTGTTTTATCTTAGCGCGTGACGAATTGTACGTAAGACACGACGTCATCGCCGAGTTGAATCTTAAGTTGTTGACGTACATGTTGATAGAGCGCATGCAGTGACGTCGCTGAGACATCCACTTTTACACTAAAAGCAATCTCTTCCCAGTCCATCCGTTTAATCCGATAGTGTCGAACCCCGTAATCTTCGATCGTACAAGCGAGTAACTCCTCGATTGCTTGAACAGAGACGATCACATCTCCTTGCATGTAATCTTCATAAGTCATCTTCCTTCACTCCTTCGCTAGTTGTGTGACTGAAGACATGACTTCTTCCAAGTCGACTGGTTCGTCCGGTGTCTTCGCCATCGAAGAGATCGCCCGAACTTTGTTCTCACGGTCTAAAATAAACATTTGTGTCCCGTGTGTCACTAAGCCGCTTTCTGCTTTTGAATAATAGAAGTTCAACTGACGTGTCAGACGATCGATGACGACTGGGTCTCCTGTCAGTACTCTCCATCCTTCAGCATCTGCTTCGAAGTTGGAAGCATACGTTTTTAAGACTTTCGGTGTATCGACTTTCGGATCGACTGTCACTGCAACGAGCTCGACGTCACTTCCATATAGCTCTTCGCTACGAAGCTTTTTCTCTAGTTTCCGATAATCATTTAGCGTCAATGGACAAATATCAGGACAGTTCGAATAGAAGAATGTCAATACCTTGACCTTTCCATCTTCCGAGTTAAACGACTTACCGTTCACGGCGTTCGTTAATTCAAATGGTGTCGGCTCAGCGATAACAGGCAATTTTTCTTTCATGAAGAAATAATAATATCCCCCGGCTGCCGCAACTAAGATGAGGACAACGGCAGCAACCGTCAAGTAACTATTTTTTTTCAAGTTGGCTCCCCCTTAATGACTCCAGATCGCCCGGAATACGTTCGTCGTCTCACCAGGATCGTAGACGACATATAATAAGCAATAGACGATGACGCCGGTGATTGCCGTCAAAAACCAAATGATCGAAGCAACTGGTCCGATTTTACGATGACGCACAAAGTTCTTCTTATAGGCATGATAGAGCGCCATCAATCCAAGCACCCCACCGGATGTCGCAAGTAGGATGTGGAAAATCAAGAATCCTGTGTAATATGGCTTGACGGATGCAGGACCACCAAAAGCGGTATTACCAAGTAGAATCGTCCGTAAGGCGTACATAATGAAAAACAGTAAAGCGAGTGCAGCAGCGATTGTCATCACGGTTTGGTGAGCTTTCATGTTGCGACGTGTCTGAGCAATCAAGAACCAGCCAATCGCTACGAAAATCGCACTGATGACAATCAGCGATACACAAATCAACGGCAAATAACTCATGTTCCAACTTCCTCCAATTTAATCCGCTTTTGGTGTGAAGGACATGCCTTCATCCACGGCAGTACTTTTCGAACGGCGTACCCATGTAAAGAAGGTCAATCCGAAGAATAGACCGTATACGAGTTCTTGACCGAGCTTCATCAGGACACCACCGAAGCGTTGATCCTCTAGTAAGTCATCAGTCGTTCCAAGCAATCGTTCCAGATTCAACCCGCTCAAATCATTGTTCGGCATACAGTAAGCGAGTACTTTCGCGAACGTCGCTGGATCCTGATACGCTTGATACTGGAAACTTTGACTGAAGATCATGAACGCACAAGCAGGTGTCAATAAGACACCGTTCGCGACGATATAGACCATCTTCTTCAGGTCAGACAAACTATCGTTTTCGTTGACGGGTGCAATGATCGGATACCACATCGTCATGCTCAAGAAAATAAGTGTTCCATGGAACAGACGGTGAACGGTATAGTTCGTCAGGACATAATCAAAAATAAATGGCATATGATAAAACGTAAACAAGGCATTAAAGACGACGAGTGCAATCAACGGCTTGACGAAGAAACGAAGAATCTTCCCAAGATACGGTATATTGAACAAGCGCTTATAAAGCCACTCTGGTAGTGCAATCAACAAGAGCGGCGGTGCGACCATATAGACGAATACCATCTGCAACATATGTGCAGAGAAGGTGATATGCGCTAGCAGGTCTAACGGACTTCCAAAACCGATGTAAAAAACGACCAATGCCGCGAGCATCGAAAATTTTTGTCCGAGCGTTGTTTCCGGCTCGTCCGGACGACGCAGCTTTTCTGTCACGACAGCATATAGGATATACAATCCAACGAGTATCAACGCATAATACGGACTCCATAAGACAGTCCATTCGAATTGCGAAAGTGCTCCCCTTAAATTGCCTAACATATTTCTTCACCCCGTTCCTTTCTCTTACAAACTAAGATTACCGTTCCCCTATTTCATTGTAAAGGTTTCTCATAAAACGATTCCAAAATAAAAGACCATCCTGCTAAACGTTAGCAGAATGGTCACATTTCTTACCAGATTAACAGACGGAGCGTTGCGACGATCGTCAAGGCGACGAATATACCAAGACCCATCATAACTTTGATCCATGTGTTGCCTTTATTGTTCATGTGCATGAACATATAAAGCTGGAGATAAACTTGAACGATTGCCATGATGATCAAGAATCCACCAGCTGCCCAGTGAGGCATGAGATCTGCCATGACTGCACCGAAAGCGATGAGCGTCAAGAAAATCATGAGTGCGAAACTGATGAGTTGCAGTTGAGTCTCACGACCACGTTCTGCTTTCATTTCGAGTTCGACTTGATTGCGTGTTAATTGCGGTTCGTGTTTTTCCATCTTATTTCACCATCCCCATGAGGTAGACGACTGAGAAGATAAAGACCCAGACGACGTCAATGAAGTGCCAGTAAAGACTTGAAACATAATACTTCGGCGCGTTCACGACTGTAATGCCACGATTCCAGTTCCGGATCAACAATGTCGAGATCCAAAGAAGACCAAATAAGACGTGTCCACCGTGGAACCCAACGAGTGTATAGAAGGCAGAACCAAATGCACTCGACGTAAACGTATGACCGATGTGGTAGTAGTGATTGAACTCATAGATCTCACCACTTAAGAATCCAAGACCGAGAAGCAATGTGATGATGAGCCAAAGCTTCATCTTTTTCACATCGTTACGTTTCATTGCCATCATTGCAAGAACGCTTGTCAACGAACTTGTCAAGAGGAGCATCGTCATGATGAAGACGAGACCCATTTCGAAGATGTCATAACTGCGTAGACCTTCTTTAGCACCGGAGTTATGAAGTCCGATGTATGTTCCGAAGAGAGAGGCGAACAAAGTCGTCTCTCCTCCAAGGAAGAACCAGAAGGCTACATATTTATTCTTACCCTCAAGTGTTGCTTTTTCAACATGATCCGGAATACCCGTGATCGGGTTGTTTGGTACTGAATGATGACCCATCTTACTTCGCCTCCTTTTCTGCTTCAAGGCGTAGATCTTCTTCGACGACTGATTTCGGGATGTAGTATCCTTCATCGTCGATCCAAGAACGGAAGAACATCGCGATGAATGTCATCGCAAGACCGATCAAGGCAATGACCAGACCGACAGTACCGTAATCTAGGCGAAGAATGAATCCAAGACCTGCAAGGAACAGACCGACTGACATAACGAACGGCAAGATCGAGTTGTTCGGCATGTGGATATCACCGACTTCTTCCGAAACAGAGACTGTTTTGTTACCTGCCATTTTTTCGAGCCAGTACGTATCTAAACCTTTGACGAGTGGAATTTGTGCGAAGTTGTATTCTGGAGTTGGAACAGGAAGTGTCCACTCAAGCGTACGTCCATCGCCCCATACGTCACGTTTTACATATTCTTTTGACATCAATGCGGCAACGATCGAGATGACGAGAATGATCGTCGACACACCCATGAAAGCTGCACCGATTGAAGAAAGTAAGTTCATTGTTTCCCAGCCTTGGTTTGGCAAGTACGTGAAGACACGACGTGGCATACCTGTAAGACCAAGAATATGTTGTGGGAAGAATGTCAAATGGAAGCCGATGAAGAACAACCAGAATTGAATTTTACCCCAGAACTCGTTGAGTTGTTTCCCGAACATGAGTGGGAACCAGTAGTAAAGACCTGCGAAGAGACCAAAGACGACCCCACCAACGATAACGTAGTGGAAGTGGGCAACGACGAAATAACTGTCGTGGTACTGATAATCGGCAGGTGCTACTGAAAGCATGACCCCTGTCATACCACCAACAAGGAATGATGGAATGAAGGCGACCGAATAAAGCATCGCGACTGGGAACGTCAACTTCCCGCCCCATAGCGTAAAGAGCCAGTTGAAGATCTTGACCCCTGTCGGTACAGCGATCGCCATCGTCGCTACTGCGAAGATCGCGTTCGCAACCGGACCGAGACCGACTGTGAACATGTGGTGAACCCATACCATGAATCCGAGGAAACCGATCAACATCGTCGCAAAGACCATCGTCGTGTATCCGAAGAGACGTTTACGAGCAAACGTAGGGATGATTTCAGAGAAGATACCGAATGCCGGTAAAATCAAGATGTAAACTTCCGGGTGACCGAAGATCCAGAAGAGGTGTTCCCAGATGACGATGTTCCCGCCCGCTGCCGGGTCAAAGAAATGCGCTCCGAAGAGTCGCTCGAACGTCAAGAGGAACAATCCAACCGTAAGTGGTGGGAATGCGAAAACGATCAAGGCAGAAGCAACGAATGCTGTCCATGTGAAGAGCGGCATCCGCATCAGTTTCATACCTGGTGCACGCATGTTCAAAATCGTAACGAGGAAGTTGATCCCCCCCATAAGTGTACCGAAACCAGAAATCTGTAACCCGAGTGAGTAGAAGTCAACACCAAGCGACTCTGGTACTGTCGAGAGTGGTGCGTAAGCTGTCCAACCTGCGTTTGGCGCAGCGCCGAAGAACCATGAAAGGTTCAGTAAGACTCCACCAAAGAAGAACAACCAAAAACCAAGTGCATTTAAGAATGGGAACGCAACATCGCGTGCTCCGATTTGAAGCGGTACTGCTGCGTTCATGTAACCGATCAACATCGGCATCGCTGCCAAGAAGATCATCGTCGTACCGTGCATCGTGATCAATTGGTTAAAAAGTTCACCGCTGACGAAATCGTTCATCGGTTTAATCAATTGAAAACGAATCATTAGGGCTTCTACGCCACCAACTAGAAGGAAGAACAATCCAGAGATGATGTAGAGAATCCCGATTTTCTTATGGTCGACTGTCGTTAGCCAGTCCATGATGCCGCTTTTTTTCTGCGGCATACCCATAGTATGTGTCCCCACTATGATTCCCCCTTAAAAAATTATTGGAGCTTTTTGTCCAATAGATAATCTGCCAATTCGCTCAATTCTTCATCGCTGATCTTATCTTCAGAGAATCCAGGCATTTTTGTACCTTGTTTCTCTTTTTGTGGATCGCGAATCCATTTTTCGAGGTTTTCTTTATCATGCTTGAGGTAACCCGCGATACGCTGACGATCACCGAAGTTCGTCAAGCTAGGTGCGACTTTCCCGCCGCCATGACAGCTGAGACAGTTCTGGGCGTAGACTTGCTCACCAGTCGTCCAGTTCTTTTCATTCTTTTTATCAAGCTGTTTTGTTTCTGCTTCTTTTGCAGATTTCATGTCTTTCAACCATTTGTCGTAGTCATCCTGCTCCATCGCAACGACTTTAAAGTCCATCAATGCGTGAGAAGGACCACACAACTCGGCACATTTACCGTAGTACGTGCCTGCTTCTTTTGCTTGTAACCACATTTCGTTATCAAGACCTGGGTTTGTATCTGTCTTACCAGAAAGAGCCGGTACCCAGAATGAGTGAATGACGTCTTTAGACGTCAAGTTAACCGCAACACGTTTACCGACTGGGATGACAAGTTCTTGTCCTGTCGAAACACCTTTGTCTGGATATTCGAATTCCCACCAGTAAAGGTTCGCTGTAACGTTGATTTGTTCGTTTTTCTTCGCTTCTTTTGCATCCGCAAGTTCAACCGTTGTTTTGATCGTCGGAATTGCAAGAACGATCAAGAGAAGGATCGGAATAACTGTCCAGATGATTTCAAGCGTGTGGTTCCCTTCGACTTGCTTCGGAACCGTGTTATCACCTGATTTACGACGGAATTTCATAAGTACGTAAATATAAATGACGGCTACGATCGCAAGGACGAACAACATGACCCACAAGCTAAGCTTGATGATCTCAAGTTGCATTTCAGCGCCTTCTCCGCGAGGCTGTAGCGCAGACAATTCCGGAATTCCACAACCTGATAACATGAGTGCCATCAAGCCGATTGGAAGAAGCCGGAAGAGCATTTTTACTGATTTTTTCACAACCATCCCCACTTTCTTTGTCCCCAATTTTGTCTTTCGTAATGGTGTACGTGAATTATGTCAAATCGTTTTAGAAAGAAACGAGTACGACCGTCACGATCCAAGCCGTGAAATAAAACAGTGAGAAGAAGAACATCTTCGACGCCCATTTGATTTCGGCTTGTTCATCTTGGATCTTCAGACCTTTCAGTCCCATATAGAGCCAATATCCACCGAGCAATGCCATGACGATCATGTAGATGATGCCATAGTGTGCTAAGAGGAGTGATGATGGAATAAGTACTGCAATCCACCATACAATTTGTCGTTTCGTGATCGCGAATCCGTTTACGACAGGTAACATCGGGATACCTGCTGCCCGATACTCCTCTGTCCGTCGCATCGCGAGTGCGAGGAAATGTGGTGGTTGCCACACGAACATGATGAGGAATAAAATCCACGCATCAATGTGAAGCGTCGGAGTGACTGCCGCAAATCCAATGATTGGTGGCACAGCTCCTGATATACCACCTACGACTGTATTGATCGTGTGTGTTCGCTTTAACCACATCGTATAAATCACGACGTAAACGAATGATCCGATCAATCCGAACACTGCCGCCACATGGTTGACGATCAACAACAATACCGTACCGGTCGCAAGAATCCCGAGTCCTAGCGCGAGTATTCGCTGTCCATCCATCTTCCCAGTAACGCTTGGTCTTCCCATCGTCCGTTCCATCTTATAATCGATGTCCCGGTCAATGTAGTTATTGAGGTAGCAACTTCCGGCAATGACTAATCCACTCCCGAGAAGCGTCCACAGTAACATCCACTTGGTTTGCCATAGATACAATAGGACATCATCCGTTATGTACGATGCCGCTACGACATACCCTGCGAAGACCGTAATCAGATTGGCACGGACGATCCCCATTTTTGCTAGGGTGATATAGTCCTTGAATGTGGGCTGATCCGCCTGCTCGATTGCCATATCCAGTGCCTCTCCAGTAACTTTCGCCATGCTGTTCCCTCCTTTTCACCATCTGCTTCCGTGTAGCACCTAGGCTTCACGTAATTTCTTCACAGAAATAACACAGACATGCCACGAAACGTCCTTTTCTCTATAAAAGATACCACATATTTAGGACCGTGACGTATGAAAATACTTTCGACATAATGAACAAAATGTGAAATCTATGTGATTTTCATCACAGTTCACCATATTTACCTAATACTAGAATAGCGTTGTTCTAAAAGATTGCAAGCGTTTCGAGACTTTTTATGCGATACTAGTCCTATGGAAATCCATGTATTTCGTATTTTTTAGAAAGGTGGTGTCCAAATCTTGAATCGAAAGCTTTCGATGTTTTCAGCCTTCGTCACGTTTACGATGATGATCGTCTTGCTGATGGGTGGGACAGTCACAAAAACGGACTCGGGAGATGGCTGCGGAACAGATTGGCCACTCTGTCATGGGGAACTCATCCCGACAAACCCAAGTGTTGAAACGATGATTGAATATAGTCACCGCGCTGTGACCGGAGTCGTTGGACTCCTAATCATCGCCTTATGTCTCTGGACGCTCGTTGCCTTTAAGGATCGATTAGATACGAAGATTTTTGCATTTCTTGCCTTCATCTTCATGTTGATTCAATCCATCGTCGGAGCAGGAGCTGTCGTTTGGCAACAATCAGATCTCGTCATGGCGTTACATTTTGGTATCTCCTTGATTTCCTTTGCTGCCTTATTGATTTTAACGATATTGATCATGGAGCGTCCTGGTCAGGAATTCAGGGAATCTGTCCCAGCATTCTTGCGGAAGCTCTTGTACGGTCTGCTCGTCTACACGCTGATCGTCGTCTATACTGGTGCTTACGTTCGCCATGTTGGCGCTACATATGCGTGTGTGGGTTGGCCCGTTTGTTCCCAACCGTCGATGACGTTCGAAGCCTGGGTCCAAATGATTCACCGAATCATGGCTGGGCTATTATTCCTCTATACGTTGTTCGTTCATATTACAGCCATTCGCTTAAAACACCGGACGACGACAATCGGCATGGCATTCGCGACGTTCTTCATCTCGTGTCAAGTTGCTACAGGTGCTTGGATCGTTCTCGGTGGACATGCAACATATGTACCGTTACTGCACGCCTTCTTGATTACGTGTTATTTCGGTGTCTTATCTTACTTGACGTATCATGCATTCCGAACACGTAAAGCAAATAGCCGTCTTCAATAAGGTCGTAAAAAAAAAAGGATGTTCCTCCGCTGAGGAATATCCTTTTTTCATTATTTGAATCGAGCGATTGCACGCTTTCGCGCTTCATCATGTGCAACGATTGGTTCTGGGTATCCAGAGTCTTCTCGTTGTTGCTGCGTCGGTTCATGAATATATTGCTTCGACAGATCTTTGATTTCCGTGACATACTGCCGAATGAACTCTCCGTCCTTATCGAACTTCTTTGATTGTGTCGTCGGATTGAAGACTCGGAAGTACGGTACGGCATCCGTCCCGACCGATGCCGCCCATTGCCAACCACCGATGTTCGAAGCCGCTTCATAATCGACGAGTTTCTGTTGGAAATAACGTTCCCCTTTTTGCCAATCGATCAATAGATCTTTTGTCAGGAACGACGCGACGATCATCCGCAGACGATTATGCATCCAACCGGTTTGGTTCAATTGACGCATCGCTGCATCGACGATCGGATAGCCGGTTTTTCCTTCACACCAAGCCTTGAATCCGTCCTCGTTTTCTTCCCACTCGATTTCTCGGTACTGGGTGTTGACCGCTTGTCGTTTCGATTCCGGGAAGTGCATTAAAATCATGTAATAGAACTCACGCCAGATGAGTTCGGTGATGAACGTCTGCTTCCCTTTCGACTCTTTTGCATCTTGAATAGCTGCATAGACCGTTCGAATCCCGATCTCACCGGTCCGTAGATAACGTGAGAGTAAACTCGTACCGTCCATCGCTGGAAGATCACGATTCTCTTCGTAGTTTTCAAGCGATTGCTCGATGAATTTCTTTAAGCGTTGTTTCGCTTGCTTCTCACCCGGATGAAATGCCGCATCAGACTGTGCCTTTTTAAAATAGGCATCAATGAAACTATTAGTGTGCTGGCGCTTATGATAATGATCCCGTAGCGTTTGCCACTTCACTTCATAGGGTGTTGGAATTTCTTTTTTCATGAACGCATTCTTATACGGCGTGAATACTTTATAGAACTTTCCATCCTGCTTTTTAATGTCATGTGGATGGAGCAGATGCCGGTCTAACAAGCGCTCCGTTTGTCGTTTCTTACGTTTTTTGATGATTCCCTCATCCCGCGCCTTGAATGGTTCGACATATTCCGCGTTGAATAACAAAACGTCCGCATCATTGGTTGCATCTAAGAAAGCTTGTTCATCGCCTTCGATGAAGCGAATCGGCATCTCTTTTTCTTTACAATCATCTGAAAACAATTCGAGCGCTTGAAAGAAATATTGTTGCCGCGCTTCATATTCTCCAATGTAATCTGGATTGAGCCAAAAGACGAACTCGACTGTCGCTTTTGGATTTTCCTTCAGTAATTCAATCGCACGTGCCAACATGTGGTTGTCTTGTAATCGAAAATCGCTTCGAATCCAACAAATAATGTTCAACCGTATCCTCTCCCATTACATATTGAATGAAAAACAGGCAGCCCGCCGAGCGTGCGCCTGTTTTTCATTGTGACCTTATACGAATTCAATCAATAAGTCTTGACTCGCAATAGCTTCGCCTTCTTTAACATGGACGGCTTTGATCTCACCGTCTTCTGGTGCTTGGATCGTCGTTTCCATCTTCATCGCTTCCGTAACGAGAAGTTGTTCTCCTTTACGGACACGAGTGCCTGTCTCAACGAGTACCTTCAGCACACTACCCGGCATCGACGCACCGATCTGTTTTGCGTTACTTCGATCTGCTTTTGGACGGCTTGATGAACTTTCCTTAATACTGATGTCCTTGACTTCGACTTCACGAGGAACACCATTCATCTCATAATAGATTGTCCGCATCCCGTGATCGTCTGGCTGACCGATTTGAATCAACTTGAGATATAGTGTCTTCCCTCGTTCAATTTCGACCTCGATCGTTTCGCCTAAGCGCATACCGTGGAAGAATGTATTCGTATCAAGAACCGAGATATCGCCATATCGCGCGACATACGAACTGTAGTCCATGAAGACTTTTGGATAGAGCGCGTAAGCGAGAGCATCAAATTCCGTGACTGGTCGTTCAAGTTTCTCAAACAACTCATTTTTTATTGCATCAAAGTTGAGTGGTTGCATCATCTTACCAGGACGTTCCGTCAACGGAGCAGCTCCCTTCAAGATGGCACGTTGTACTTCTTGCGGGAAACCGTCCGGCGGAGTTCCGATTTCGCCCTTCATCAGTTCAACGACTGAATCCGGGAAATCAAGTCCACTTGCTCGGTGCAGTACGTCTTCTTCCGTCAGATGATGTTGGACCATGAAGAGCGCCATGTCTCCAACGACTTTCGACGACGGTGTGACTTTGACGATATCGCCAAACAACATGTTGACACGCGCATACATTTCTTTGACTTCAGACCAACGATCCGCAAGCCCGACCGCTTTTGCTTGTTGCTGTAAGTTCGAATATTGCCCACCCGGCATCTCATGATCGTAGACGGTTGGATTTGGTGCGATCATATCAAGTTCGAATGCTTGATACAAATGACGCACGTCCTGCCAATAGTCCGAAATCTGTTCGAACTTCTGTGCTGAGACGAGTGGTTGACGTGGATGACCACTTAGGGCATGAATCAAGCTACCACCCGCTGGCTGACTCGTCAGTCCTGACATACTTGATGCCGCGACGTCAACGACGTCGACCCCGGCATCGATCGCACGCGCATACGTATAAATCCCGTTTCCACTCGCATCATGGGTGTGAAGATGGATTGGTAACGATACTGCATCTTTAAGTGCCGATACAAGCGCATAGGCTGCTTCCGGTTTCAAGAGACCCGCCATATCCTTGATGGCAATGATGTGAGCACCGCTCTCTTCCAGTTGTTTCGCCAGATTGACGTAATACGGCAGATGATATTTCGGACGATTCGCATCGAACAGATCCCCTGTGTAACAGACAGCTGCTTCCGCGATTTTACCTGTTGGCAAGACCGCATCGATGGCGAGTTGAATTGATTCCGGGTTGTTCAAGCTGTCGAAAATCCGGAAGACATCGACTCCCGCTTGCGCCGCTTCCTTGACGAAGGTATGGATGACATTGTCTGGATAGTTCTTGTAACCAACGCCGTTCGCACCGCGAAGTAACATCTGAATCAGGACGTTCGGCATCTTTTCACGCAATTTCATCAGACGAACCCATGGATCCTCTGATAAGAATCGATACGCGACATCAAACGTTGCCCCTCCCCATGCCTCGACTGAGAACAATTCAGGAAGCAGTTTCGCTTCCGCCTCTGCGATCGCAACGAGATCCTTCGTCCGCATTCGTGTCGCAAGTAACGATTGATGAGCGTCACGGAATGTCGTATCCGTTAACAAAACGTTGTCTTGTGCTTTCAACCATTTCGCGACAGCTTCCGGTCCTTCTGCATCAAGGATCGCTTTTGCGCCTGGCGTGTAGTCTGCCGGAAGATTTTTTGGAATTCGGACGTCACGCGCAAGTGGCTTGTCCAGTTTTCCGATTCCCGGGAATCCATTGACGGAAACCTCTCCGATGTACGTCAACAGCTTCGTTCCCCGGTCTTGACGTTTTGGGAAGATGAATAATTCTTGTGTATCATCGATAAACGATGTATTGTAATCGCCGCTGACGAACGCGTGGTGTTTCAAGACATTGCTCAAGAATGGGATGTTCGTCTTAATACCACGAATCCGGAATTCACTTAAGTTTCGACGCATTTTCGCGACCGCTTGGTCATACGTCAAACCGTGCGTCGAGATTTTAACGAGCAACGAGTCATAATACGGTGAAATTTCTGCTCCGACATAGGCATTCCCACCATCGAGACGTACACCAAAGCCGCCTGGTGAACGATACGCTTTAATCTTACCTGTATCCGGCAAGAAGCCGTTCTCTGGGTCCTCTGAAGTAATTCGGCTCTGGATCGCAAAACCAAGCATCTTAATCTCTTCTTGTTGTGGAATGCCGACAAGGTCGCTATGTAACGATTCGCCTTCAGCAACACGGATTTGAGTCTGAACGATGTCAACGCCTGTGATCATCTCCGTAATCGTATGCTCGACTTGTACACGTGGGTTGACTTCGATGAAATAGAACGATTCATCTTGTGTGACGAGAAATTCGACCGTACCCGCATTTTCGTATCCGACATGTTTCATCAACGTGACAGCCGCGTCACAGATCTTTTTACGCCCTTCTTTTGAAAGCGTGACACATGGCGCCACTTCGACGACTTTTTGGTGACGTCGTTGTACGGAACAGTCTCGTTCAAACAAATGAATGATGTTTCCATGTGCATCCCCTATGATTTGGACTTCAATATGTTTTGGTCGTTCGATTAATTTTTCAACGTAAATTTCATCCGAACCGAATGCTTTTAAAGCTTCAGATTTCGCTCGTTCAATCATGTCTGGAAGCTCTTCTTCTGTCCGGACGACACGCATACCACGTCCACCACCACCAAGCGATGCTTTGACCATGAGTGGATAGCCTGCTTCTTTTGCGAACGCATACGCTTCATCAATTGATGAGATCGGACCATCTGTTCCTGGAATGACAGGAAGACCCGCTTCAATTGCAGTCGTCCGTGCCCGTACCTTATCTCCGAACTTATACAGGTGATCTTCTTGCGGCCCGATGAAGATGATTCCTTCTTCGCGGCAACGTTTGGCTAGCTCAATATTCTCAGAGAGGAATCCATAACCAGGATGGATCGCATCACATTCGGCTTTTTTCGCTGTTGCGATGATATCTTCAATGTCGAGGTAGGCTTCGATCGGTTTTTTTCCTTCTCCGATCCGGTACGCTTCATCGGCTTTATAACGATGAAGAGAACCCATGTCCTCTCGTGAATAAATAGCAACGGTACGAATACCGAGTTCTGTCGCTGCACGGAAAACGCGAATCGCGATCTCCCCGCGGTTTGCTACGAGAATCTTCTGGATTTTAGTCAACTGATGCTCCCCCTTTAGTTAATGAGCTCGTGGCACTCATCGAACGTGCAGTTTGCACTTCTTTATGATAAGCCACCCGATATTTGTTTTGCATAGAAATGTTTGCCATTACACCAAGCATCGTACTCATGACGAGTAACGATGACCCACCGTAACTGATGAATGGCAAGGTGACACCTGTACCTGGAAACAGACCAGACATGGCTGCAATATTGATACATGTCTGGATGAAAATAATACCGGAAATCCCAAGTGCGAGCATGCTCGAATAAAGTGAGACACACCGGTTAGCGATGATCGCCCCTTGAATCATCAGGTAAAACAATAGACCGAGTACGACAAGGACCCCGATGAAGCCGAGTTCTTCCGAGATGATCGACATGATGTAGTCGGTTTCAGGCTCTGGCAGATAACCATACTTTTGAAAACTATTCCCAAGACCCACTCCGAACAATCCCCCATGGGCAATCGATATGACGGAGTTGATGAGCTGATATCCCTTACCTTCTGCGTCAAGAAAGGGATTCAAACTCGCTTGAATCCGTTGCATCTGATTATCCGAAAAATTGTTCCATGCGTACAAGAAGATGATTGGAACGGTAACGACACATAACATGATGTAACCACTCGGTAATCCTACTGCAAATAAAATCATCGCCGTGATGAGTAACAGAATGAATAATCCGCCGTCATCCGGTTGCATACGAATGATGATCGCGTAAGGTGCAAGTAACACAAGCATTGGAATCAAGATCCAGTCCGAGAAACTAAGTAAAATCCGTTTTCCGGGGGACGTCGCTGGAATTTGACGATGGATGAAGTGATGGACAATCCCAATCACGCCATCCATCTTTCCTTTGTGCTTTTGATCAAAATAACTGGCAAGTCCGACGACAAGCACGAATTTACAAAGCTCGATTGGTTGAATTAAGAAGATACCGAAGTTCAACCAGGCGCGAGCTCCGTTTAGGGGAGCCGAAAATAGTGTTGCCATCAGCATCAACCATGTAATCGCGTACAAGAGTAAACGAATGACTGGTCCACGAAATACTTCATGATTCACTTGCGAAACTAAAAGGAACAGCACGATGGCCATCGCATCGAACATCAACTGCTTCTCAAAGAAGGACGTATTCGCATAATCGCCACCGTTCCAAACGCTGGCACTATAGACCATGACTGTACTGATCGCCATGAGGATGAGCATCGTAAAGAAGAGACCGTAGTCAAAAAATGCTCGTTTTTCTTTAAACTTCGCTAACATATGTACACGTCCTTTTTTTCGTTTTCTAAAAAAAAATACCCAAACGCCGCATTTCACGTTTGAGTAGAAAATCAGCACGTCTCCGCATCATGTAAATCAGATAATTGCTGTTCAAGTGATTCGAGCAACTGTTTCCCTTCACCCGCATCAATCAGTTCAAGACGTACCGCAAAATCAATCTGACGGGACAATCCGAACATTTGTGTATCCAATACTTCCTCGTAAAGAGGACATTGTGGCATCGTTAAATTCGCAAGCTGGACCTCGATCAACCGGCGGATTTTTTGTGCATCCGCTTCTAGTAGCTCAAGAGCGCGCTGGCGATGAACTGTCTCGATTTCAGTTGACAATCCAATCCCTCCTCATCAAATGACGCGTTCCTGTTATAGCTAAACTTTACCTTACTTTCGCCAACAATTCAACGTTTCGGTATAATGGATTTGTTGGACTTACACATTTAGGGGGTATAACAAATGATTTTTCCGATTAACGGTAAAGTACGGCACCAGTTGACGATTGATCCGACAGTTTGGATCTTTGATGAACGAAAGGTTGCGATTGAGAAGATTGGCCAACCAGCAGATACGAGCGAACAAGAAGCGTACTACGCGAAAATGGGGGCAGCGTGGGATAAAGGCATCATGGAAGGCAGTCGTACGGATCATAATCGTCCGATGACACGCGCTGAAAAAGAAGCCGCGCTTCAAGGGTCATTCGCCATGGCGCTCGCACCGTTCATCCGGAATGCTGAACTCTTACCGGAAGCGACCGCTATTCGTTTCGAAGGTGAAGAAACGGTCGAACTTCGACTTGAGCAACTCGACGAAGTGTACCTGCAGTTCTCACAAGACGGCAAAGTGTTAGCAGATGGACCCGTTCACCTGTTGCACGGACAACGGATCGTCAAATCTGTTCACACGGTTACCGTCATATAAGGAAAACGTGGTGCGCCTGAATAGACGCACCACGTTTTTTATAATAAGTCGGCTGCGAGGCGCGCCAGATTCGAGCGTTCCCCTTTGACGAGTTTGACGTGTCCCGTCATTTTCTCATTCTTAAGGCGTTCTACGGCGTAGGATAAACCGTTCGAATATTCATCTAAATACGGGTGATCGATCTGTTGCGGATCACCCACTAACACGATTTTTGAGTTTTCACCGACACGTGTTAAAATCGTCTTGACTTCGTGTTTCGTCAAATTCTGCGCTTCATCGATGATGATGAATTGCCCCGGCATGCTCCGTCCTCGAATATATGTCAACGCTTCCAGTTGAATCGTCTTCATTCCCGCGAGAATGTTACCAAGTTCGTCTCCTGATCCCGTATTAAAGAGATGTTCGAGGTTATCGTAGATCGGTTGCATCCACGGACGAAGCTTTTCCTCCATCTCACCTGGCAAGTAGCCAATATCATTTCCCATCGGCACGACTGGACGAGCAACGACAAGTTTTTTATATTTATGCTCGTCTTCTACTTGCAGGAGCCCCGCAGCGAGTGCAAGTAATGTCTTTCCGGTACCTGCCTTCCCAACGAGTGTAACGAGCGGTACATCGTCTCGAAGTAATAACTCAAACGCCATCCGTTGTTGAACGTTTCGGGGAATAACACCCCAGACTTGATCGACATCGATCGAAAGTGCCCGGATGATCGGCAAATTCTGATCAACGACAGCAATGGCAGAGGCTTTTGACATATTACTTTTTAGAATGATGAATTCATTCGGTTGCACTTTTTCCGGCAATACATCAACTGAAAGTCGTTTATCCTGATAGAAAGCATCGATATATTCCTGATCGACGGTCACTTCGATGAATCCTGTATAAAGACCAGTCAAGTCAGCGATATGATCCGTCATATAGTCCTCAGCGACTAATCCATACGCATCCGCTTTAACGCGGACTAAGATATCTTTTGAGACGAGAATGACATCTCGTGGCGTCGCTTCAGTTTGTTGTTCACGATGAATCGACCATGCGAGCTCGATAATCTTATTATCGTTCGATTCATGGATAAACGGCGAGCCCTCGTAAATGGAGTCACCGATATCGACGCGAAGAATGCCACCGTTACCAAGCGGAACTCCCGCATGAAGCTGACCGGTTTCCCGCAATTGGTCTAAAATGCGAGCTGTTTCTCGTGCGTTGCGCCCCACCTCATCCATGTTGCGTTTTTTTCCATCCAGTTCTTCTAGTACGATCGCTGGTATGACGACATCATGCTCTTGAAACTGAAAGAGAGAAAGTGGATCGTGAAGCATGACATTGGTATCAAGTACGTATATTTTTTTCATTCCATCGTTCGCCCCTTTAGAGTCGAGTTTGTGATGAATGTTACGCTTTTAGGATGCGATGAACAAGTTGATCCAACCGTTCAGCTGCCTGTTCATCGTATGTTTTTTCAATGGTCGGTCGTTGTGTGACAGCTGCTCCATAAAATAAGATGTCACGCACCTCTTCGACGCGCCCCTCATAAAAAGAGAGCGGAAGTGGAAGTGGTTCTTGCGGCGTAAACGCCTTGACGTCCGTACACGTTAAGCTGTGTGTCGACTGCTCTGCAAAGAAGATCAAGGTGAAAACCGGATGTTCTCGTAACGTTTTGACGAGATGAGAATCTGCTTCGATCGCAAAACGAACCGTTTGTGAATCCTTCGCATATACCCAACTAATTGCATGTGTGATCGGCCAATGTTTGGATTGATCATGCGTGATCAAAAAAACAAGTGGTAATTGTGATAACGCATCTACTTGATGTGAGCTGAGATGTTGCTCTACTTTATTTGCCATGACATCACCTCCTCTATGACTTAGTGATGATATTTCGAGATATACTTCTCGATTCCCTTTTTTACATCTGAATAATCTTCTAATATGATATACTAAGAAAAAAAGGGAGGACCCGACATGCGAGTGAAATGTACGATTTGCGATAAGCGTGAGACGATTGATGATTGGTCCTTCACGGCGAAGCGATTACGCAATAAACCAGTTCGTGTCCATCTATGTGATGAGTGTCGATCTCGCGTAGAAGAACGGACACTCGAACGCCATGCCTCTGGACAATTTCATTTATACCCCACTTGGGAAACAAAACGAAAACATTGGTAAATAAAAGGTCTGTGGGAAACTTCCCTGGCAGACCTTTTTTGTTCACCGCTTGATTCGAACCAATCGATCATCCTCGGTCGACGGAGTCCCTCTACCATCTGTATTGTTTGTAATATAATAAATTGACGTCTCATCAATCCACACGTCGCGAATCCGCCCTTGATTTTCGACAATCGTTTTGACCTGTTTCGTCTTTAGATCAATCGCTTGTAATCGTTGACCTACAAGTGTTGCAAAATACAACGTATCATCCGCTTCTGCAATCCCACTTGGTGCAACGGATCGCTCTCCCACTTCGTACCACGGTGTCACGAGTCCCTCTGCTTTCTCTGTTCCTTCAATCGTTGGCCATCCATAATTTTTTTGTTCAATTCGATTAATTTCATCGTGTCCACTTTGTCCGTGCTCACTTGCATACAGTTGGTCATCGACGAAAACAAGCCCTTGTGGATTTCGGTGACCAAGACTATAGACATAGCCTTTTTGATTCCCCTTGAACGGTTTTCCTTCAGGTGTGATGCGTAAAATTTTTCCTGCAAGTGAATCGATGTCTTGCGCCAGTTCAGGATTTGCTGCGTCTCCTGCTGTGACGTATAGTGCACCTTCTGGACCCCACTCAAGTCGTCCTCCGTTGTGAATCGTCGCTCCCGGAATATCGTCGAGTAACACACGCTCTTCGACCCACTGATGGTCTTCCTCTTTGATTGCAATGACACGATTGGTCGCTTGATTTTGTTTTGCATACGTATGATAGACGTATGCCGTCTTATTGTTCTTAAAATCAGGGTCAAGTACCATACCGAGTAATCCACTTTCTCCTTCAGCAATTACATCTTTCTTCAGTTGCAAGCGCATCCTCTCATAATCACCTTGTTTTCCTTTGACGATTGTTCCTTCGCGCTCTGTAATATAAAAAGTCTCTCCTTCGCGAACGATATTCCATGGGGCGTTTAGCTCTTTAAATACGACTCCTTCTTGCGTTTGTGATGATTGCGTATCTTCTTGATTACCTGAATCCTGTTGATTGTTTTTTTGTGTCTTCTGATTGGTTTCCTTTGTTGACGATTCTTCTGACGTTTGTGTACAGCCGATCAGAATACCCGCTAACAGCAGGGGTATGACATACCTTATTTTCACTGTTTTCTCCCCCCTTTTAGTATCCCTGTTCCCGCTACGCTTTAAATCATGCATCTGAATTAGCACAAAAAAAGAACGAACCTCCGAAGAGATTCGTTCTTTTGATTCATGACATGCTTCCGTCAAGAAGCTGTCCGTTCACGTTCACGCTTGACCATCCACATCCGGAAGCGATAAATACCAAGTACGAAGACCATCGCAAGGAGTACTTCAGGAATCGGCCATGTCCAGAAGACAAGCGTCAATGCTGCCGAGAAGACGGCGAGCATGAGATAGACGATCAGTGATTTCCACCATGCTAGTTCCTTAGCAAATCCTAACTTAAAGACGACAAGCGTCAAGATGACGACAGTGATCATTAAAGGATAAAATCCCGTTTCGATGTTATTCGGATCACTTCCGACACCGAGAAGTTTCGCGATGAACGGAATATCGTATTTCGGAAAATCAGAAGCAACGGCAGCTTGTGCATTCATTGCCAATCCCCCTATTCGTTCAAGACTCAATCTTTACCTAGACGACGACGTTTTTCTTGCTTTTCACGTTCGTTTTTGTTCAAGACTTGTTTACGGAGACGAACCGATTGTGGTGTGATTTCACAGTACTCATCTTCATTCAAGAATGTCAACGACTCTTCAAGTGAGAAGACACGTGGACGTTTAAGAACGTTCGTTGAGTCTTTTGCAGATGCACGCATGTTCGTTAATTGTTTTGCTTTAACGACGTTGACAGCGAGATCGACATCACGGTTACATTCGCCGATGATCATACCTTCGTATACTTCAATACCAGGCTCGATGAAGATCGTTCCGCGGTCTTCAAGAGCTGAGATCGCGTAAGCAGTTGCTTTACCCGTTTCGATTGAGACCATAACACCACTACGACGTCCACCGATATCCGCTTGGATGAACGGACGGTATTCTTCGAATGTGTGGTTCATGATTCCGTATCCGCGTGTAGCAGAAAGGAATTCGTTACGGTAACCAATCAAACCACGTGAAGGAACGATGAATTCCATTTTCGTTTGACCGTTGTCCATTGTTTGCATGTTCGTCAATTCACCTTTACGGAGACCAATCGATTCCATGACAGAACCTGTGTACTCTTCTGGTGTATCGATGACGACGCGTTCGAATGGCTCGACTTTGACACCTTCTTCTTCTTTGATGATAACTTGCGGTTTAGATACTTGGATTTCGTATCCTTCACGGCGCATGTTCTCGATCAAGATCCCGAGGTGAAGCTCCCCACGACCAGAAACGATCCAGCGGTCCGGTGAATCCGTGTTTTCGATACGGAGTGAAACGTCCGTCTCAAGTTCTTTTTCAAGACGCTCTTCGATTTTACGTGAAGTAACAAGATCCCCTTCACGACCAGCGAATGGCGAGTTATTGACGATGAATGTCATTTGAAGCGTTGGCTCATCGATACGTAATAATGGGAGTGGATCAACGTGTGAAGTTGGGCAAACTGTTTCACCGACGTTGATGTCTTCCATACCAGCGATCGCAATCAAGTCTCCTGCTTTTGCAGTTTCGATTTCGACACGTTTTAGACCGAAGTAACCGAACAACTTCGTGACACGGAAGTTCTTCGTTGAACCGTCAAGTTTTGAAAGTGAAACGCTATCGCCAACTTTGATTTCGCCACGGAAGACACGACCAACACCGATCCGTCCGAGGTAGTTATCATAGTCAAGCATCGTAACTTGGAACTGAAGTGGCTCCATTGTGTTATCGACAGGTGCTGGTGTATGCTCAAGAATTAAATCAAGAACGTTCGTGATTGTATCTTCTTGTTTATCTAATTCAGGTTCGAATGAACTTGAGCCGTTGACTGCCGATGCATAAACGACTGGGAATTCGAGTTGATCTTCGTCAGCTCCGAGGTCGATCAAGAGATCCACGACTTCGTCGACGACTTCAAGAGGACGGACCATCGGTTTGTCGATTTTGTTGACGACGACAATTGGTTGAAGTCCTTGCTCGAGTGCTTTTTTCAAAACGAAACGTGTTTGTGGCATACAGCCTTCACGTGCATCGACAACGAGGATGACGCCATCCACCATACGCATGATTCGCTCAACTTCTCCACCGAAATCGGCGTGTCCTGGCGTATCAACGATGTTGATGCGTGTGTTTTTGTAGTCGATTGCAGTGTTTTTCGCAAGAATCGTGATTCCACGTTCCCGCTCGATGTCATTTGAGTCCATTGCGCGTTCTTCGACTTGTTCGTTCGTACGGAACGTACCAGACTGTTTTAAAAGCTCATCGACTAATGTTGTTTTACCATGGTCAACGTGAGCGATGATCGCAACGTTGCGTAAATCATTTCGTACTAATGTTGTCATAGGTGTGTACCTCTTTCTATTCATTTAAATAAATCTTATCATACTTTCGGTCAACTTTAAGAGTATAGCACAGGTAGAGTCCTAATTGGCAATGACTAAGATTCGACATCATCTCGAAAGCCTTTTCATTATTCTTCATTCACGCTACACTGTTAACGTACTCACGGGTAGAGGGGGAAAAAACATGCGTCTACTATTTTTGTTACTTGCCATGCTTGCAGTAGGATCCATGGCAGGCATCGGCATTTTCATCGCGGAACAAAACGTACCGATGACGATCGCCTCTGTCGTCTTGATGATAGTTGCGATGGGTGCCGGATTCGTTTTAAAGGCACGTTTGCGCAAACAAACATGACTGAGAAGGTTCCTTTCGTTTAAAACGAAAGGACCTTTTTTCAATCCTCTTGTGTTTGTACAAACGTCAATACATCTTCAACGAATGTCTGGCTCCCTGCTAATACACTCGTTTGCTCGAGAAACGACATCGGCTCTCCGGTAATCGTCCCGACACGTCCACCAAGCTCTTCAATCAATAATTGACCGGCTGCATAATCCCAAGGCATGTTACGCATCGTGATATATCCATCAACGCGTCCGGCAGCCGTCCATGCGAGTTCAAGGGAAGCTGCACCAATCGCTCGTACACCTACTGCGTGTCGCACGAGCGGCGCAAGACGATCCGTGTTAATTCGACGGTTCGGCGTCACCCAAGTAGCATTCATACAGATGATCGCTTCCTTAACGCTCCGTTCTGTCAGTTGAGGTAACCGAATACCGTTTTGATAAGCCCCTTGTCCTTTGATGACATGAAATAGCTCGTCAGCCATGACATCATAAACAAATCCGTACCGTAATTCCCCTTCCATCATGATCGCAATTGAGATGGCGAACATTCGCTTTTGACGGATGAAGTTCATCGTTCCGTCGATCGGATCAACGAACCAAATCGTACCTTCGAGTGTATCGGGTCGAGCGATGCGCCCCTCTTCACCATAAATATGATGATCCGGATAGCGATCTAGAATACCTTTAATCAATAAATCCTCGACGGCTTGATCAATCTCCGTCACTAAATCACTTTTTCCGGTTTTCTGTTCAATGTGATACGACACATCAATCTTTTCGCGAATGTATTTCCCTGCTCGCTTGATCAAGTCTATCGCATCCAACTCGATTTGCATCTTCCTTCACTCCTTCATCATCGTTTCCAGCTTCTTCTATAGTAACAAAAAAAGAAAACCAGCGAACGATTCGCTGGTTGAAGTGGTGATATTTTATTATAAGGTAGAGAAAAGGACGTTGAAATCAAGCTTCAAGACGTACCATCTCTTGACGATATTTTTCGAGGCGCTCTTTACTTGCACCAACAGCTTCTGCGTCACTTGCCACCATCGCATCATGTAATGTAGCAAGCTCATAGTCGATTTCGAGACGCAATACAGGAATGCGTTTTTCTGCATCTTTTCTCTTGTATGCTTCTATCACTTGTTTCACAGTAACCACACTCCTTCGCGGGATAAACAGAAGTTTAATTTGTCAGACAATTGCGACTTATCAGTGGATTGAATCAATAATAGTACGATTCAACTTAGATGTAAAGCATCTAATTTTAAAAAATACAGTTTCACATATTTGTAAGGATAACGTCTTGTATGTAGTATATAGCCGCTTCCCTTCCACTTTAAACAAATGATGATCATTTTCCGCACATTTCCAGTCCGTATAAAAGATAAGACTCCTATACGATCGCATAGGAGTCTTATCTTTTATGATGTCATTATTTTTTCATGCGCACGATTGGATCTTCTTGGCGTTTTGCCTGTTGCATCGTCCGATAACTTGAGCAACCTGTCTCTTCCATATAAAACTGATCCCACTGTTTTTCCTCGGATTTCGAGGTGACGATTTGCTTAAATTCCCGATATGCCTCGAGCAAACGTTGTCGTTCTACACCTGATTCATACGCTTGTTCGACTAAATTGAAAAAGTCGATGACTTTCACAATTTCTTCCGTCGACCAATCGGAATTGAGCGGATAATTCAATGCCATCATTCCCACTTCCTTTCTGCACTTTTCTATTTTACACGGAAAAGAAGCATAAAACAGTTGCAACCGTCCGAAAACTTGTTATAGTTAGCTTGTTTGATTGTATTTTTATTCGGTTTTAAGGGGGGGAAATCTGGTGCAAACAAAAAGCTTAACACAGCTCGATACACCTTTATTCGATGCGCTACTCGCGCATGCGAAACGTCAACCAATTCAATTTCATATTCCCGGTCATAAAAATGGTCAAGGAATGGATCCAGCCTTTCGATCGTTCATCGGTCAGAATGCGCTCGATATCGATTTAATCAATATCGCTCCCCTTGATGATCTTCATCATCCAAAGGCAATCATTAAGGAAGCTCATCAATTGGCAGCTCAAGCCTTCCATGCCGACGAAACGTTCTTTTCCGTACAAGGAACGTCAACCGCAATCATGGCAATGATCATGAGCGTCGTCGGACCTGATGATAAAATTCTCGTTCCTCGGAATGTTCATAAATCGGTGATGTCAGCTATCGTTCTTTCTGGTGCGCACCCGATTTTCATTCATCCTGAATTCGATGAGACATTTGGTATCGCACACGGTATCACACCAAGCGCGGTAGAACGTGCCCTTGCACTTCATCCTGATACAAAGGCAGTGCTCGTCATCAACCCGACCTATTTCGGCGTTGCTGGCGACTTGGAGAGCATCGTCAAACTTTCCCATAGTAAGGGTATTCCGGTACTCGTCGACGAAGCACACGGCGTCCATATCGCCTTCCACGAAGATATGCCGTTATCTGCGATGCAAGCAGGAGCTGATCTCGCAGCAACGAGTGTCCATAAACTCGGTGGATCACTCACTGGAAGCTCTGTTTTAAACGTTCGCCGGGGTCTTGTCTCTCCGGATAAGGTCCAAGCGGTACTCTCGATGTTGACGACGACTTCAACATCCTATCTACTGCTTGCTTCTCTTGACTGCGCACGGCGCCATCTTGCAATCAACGGTGAAGCGATGAATCGTCGGGCACTCGAACTCGCGACACGGATGCGTTTCGGATTAGCGAAGCTTCCTTATCTCGCCGTTTTCGGCGAATCCGATCTTCATTCAAGTGCGACGTTCGCTTTTGATCCAACGAAAGTGCTCGTTTCCGTTAAGGGACTTGGTATCTCTGGTCACCTTGTCGAAGAGTTTTTGCGTGAAGAACATCGGATCGAAGTTGAACTTTCTGATTTAAATAATATCCTTGTCATCATCACTTCTGGTGACTCGGAAGAGACAATCGATGCATTCCTACATGCGATGTCTTTACTTGTTGCACGCTATCAGAATAATGGCGCTGAAACGACTGATCACTCAATCGTCCTTCCAGACATTCCAGCGCTCGCTCTCAGCCCACGTGATGCTTTCTATGAAGAAACAGAGACAATTCCGTTAGTCGATGCGGTCGGACGGATTTCAGCTGAATTCATGATGGTGTATCCTCCTGGTATTCCCATCTTTATTCCTGGCGAAATGATCACGGCAGACAATCTTGCCTATATTAAAGAAAACATTGAAGCTGGTCTTCCGGTTCAAGGTCTTGAGGATCATTCGCTCGAGACGATCAAAGTCATTCAGCAATCGAATGCAATTCGGTGAAGACAAAACAAAGCAGTAATCCTTACTAGATGAGGATTACTGCTTTTTTAATTGGATCGTTTCATTCTGCATATTCATCGTTTGGCGAACAAGGAATGAATGCCGCTAATGCTTCACCAATTAATGCAACATCCTCTTGCTCAATTGCAAAAGTACGAGCTAAAACTTCTCCATTTAACACATCCTGTTGATCAAATAACGCTGACTGACCACCGGTTAAACTAACGACGAGTACTTTCCCAAAAAATTGTCCTGTACAGATGACAGCGAAATCATAGCGAGCGAATGCGGTCGTCCAGCCTACAAAGCGAACCTTATCCATCTCTGATACGTAATACAGCTCCTCTAAGGCAGTCACGGATTCCATATGCGTCCACCCTCTCCATTTTTTATTCTTTTCCTTTTTTGAATCAAGACAAAACAAAAAAAACACCTCATACACGGTCGGCTCCCCGTGCATGAGGTGTTTCGGAATTATTTAATGATATGGATCGGGCTACCGATTGCAACTTCAGCAGTTTCCATTGCGATTTCACCAAGTGATGGGTGCGCGTGGATTGTGAGTGCGATATCTTCAGCTGTCATACCAGACTCGATTGCGAGTCCCATTTCAGCGATCATATCAGAAGCGCCTGTACCAGCGATTTGCGCGCCGATCAAGAGACCATCTGATTTACGAGTAATCATTTTCAAGAAGCCGTCTGGCTCGTTGAGTGCAAGTGCACGACCATTCGCAGCGTAAGGGAATTTAGACGCGACATAGTCGAGTCCTTCTTCTTTCGCTTGTGCTTCCGTGTAACCGACTGTAGCGAGTTCTGGGTCTGTGAAGACGACCGCTGGAATCGCGCTGTAGTCGAGGTATGCAGGGTGTCCTGCAGCTGCTTCAGCAGCGATTTTAGCTTCGAATGAAGCTTTGTGCGCAAGTGGTGGTCCTGGAACGATATCACCGATTGCGTAAATGTTTTCGTTTGAAGTACGGCACTGATCGTCGATTTCAACAAGACCACGGTCGCTGACTTTGACTTCTGCCATTTCAAGACCAAGATCACTTGTGTTAGGACGACGACCAACAGTGACGAGGACGTAGTCCGCTTCAACTGTTTGTGCTTCACCGTTGACTTCGAATGTTACTTTAACACCATCTTCTGACTCTACCACACTTTGTGCAAGTGCTTCGTTGTGGATCGTGATGTTACCTTTTTGTTTGAGCTTTTTCTTGACTACTTGTGTCATAGCAGGCTCGAAACCAGAAAGGATGTCTTTTGTTCCTTCAAGAATGACGACTTCTGTATCGAAGTTCGCATACGCTGTACCAAGCTCCATCCCGATGTATCCGCCACCGATGACGATGAGTTTTTTCGGGATTTCAGGAAGGTTCAATGCGCCTGTTGAAGAAAGAACGCGTTTTGACCATTTGAAAGCTGGAAGTTCGATTGGAGTCGAACCAGTCGCGATGATACATTTCTTGAATTTGTAAGGAGTCGAAGAATCTTCGTTGATGATACGAACTGTATCTTCTGATTGGAAGTAAGCTTCCCCAACGACAGTCTCGACTTTGTTGCCTTTAAGAAGACCACTAACGCCGCCAGTCAATTTGTTGACGACAGATTGTTTCCAAGATTGAACTTTCGAGAAATCGACAGTTGCATTCTCAGAAGTGATCCCCATATCGCTTGAACCTTTAGCGTGCTGGAAGTTATGTCCTGCAGTGATCAAGGCTTTTGATGGGATACATCCTACGTTTAAGCAGACACCGCCGACGTTTTCACGTTCAACGATTGTTACTTTCATACCAAGTTGCGCGCCGCGGATTGCAGCAACGTAACCACCAGGGCCAGCCCCGATTACGAGTAAATCTGTTTCTTGTGCGAATTCACCTACTACCATTGCTTATCCCTCCATGATGAGAAGTTGTGGGTCGTTCAATAGGCGTTTAACTAAGTTAAGCGCGTTTTGTGCAGTTGCACCATCGATGAGACGGTGGTCGAAGCTGAATGAAAGTGCAAGAACTGGTGCAGCAACGATTTCGCCGTTTTTGACGACCGCTTTTTCAGCGATACGACCGATACCGAGGATTGCAACTTCTGGGTGGTTGATGACTGGTGTGAACCATTGACCGCCAGCAGAACCGATGTTAGTGATCGTGATTGATCCGCCTTTCATCTCGTCGCCAGAAAGTTTTCCGTCACGTGCTTTACCAGCAAGGTCATTGATGTTGTCAGCAAGTGCGAAGATCGATTTACGATCTGCATCTTTGACGACTGGTACGACAAGACCGTTGTCTGTATCAGCAGCAATACCGATGTTGAAGTAGTTTTTGTAGACGATTTCTTCGTTTACATCGTCGATTGATGCGTTGATTGCCGGGTATTTTTTAGCAGCAGCAGTCAATGCTTTTACGACGAACGGAAGGTAAGTCAATTTCGTACCTTGAGCAGCCGCAACTTCTTTGAAGTTTTTACGGAGTGCAACGAGGTTCGTAACATCCACTTCGTCCATGAGTGTTACGTGTGGAGCTGTATGTTTCGAATTAACCATTGCTTTCGAAATCGCTTTACGGATTCCTTTGATTTTCTCGCGTGTTTCAAGTTCAGGTTGAGCAGCAACGTATGGCTTCACTTCTGTTTTTGGTGCAGAAGCAGCTGGTGCTTTTTCTTCAGTTGCTGGTGCATCAGAAGTTTGTCCACCGTTTGCGAATGCATCGATGTCTTCTTTAACGACACGACCGTTGTCTCCAGAACCTTGGACTTCACGGATGTCGACACCTTTTTCACGTGCATATTTACGGACAGATGGCATCGCGATGACGCGTTCTGATTTATGGATTTGAACCTCGTTTGGTTTGTCTTCCACTTTTTGATCCGTATCTTGAACGTCTTTCGCATTTTCTTCAGCTTTTGGTTGCTCTGCTTCTTCAGAAGGAGCAGAACCTTCGCCTTCGACTTCGAAAGTGATGAGGACGTCGCCAACGACAGCTACGACACCTTCGTCAACTTTTACTTCTTTAACAGTACCATCAACTGGCGATGGAATTTCAACGACTGCTTTATCGTTTTGTACTTCAAGAAGAACATCATCTTCTTTGACAGTGTCGCCCGCTTTTACGAACCACTTTACGATTTCACCTTCATGAATACCCTCACCGATATCCGGCAATTTGAATTCAAATAAACCCATTTGAATATGCCTCCTTTTAGTTCACTCTTCTAGTCGATTGTTATCTGTAAAAACGGAAGCAAGGAGAGAATGTACCCCTCTCCTTATTTTCCGAAATGCTCTTAGAAATTGTAGACAGTCTTGACTTTCTCGACGATATCTTTGTGATCCGGGATCCAGACGTCTTCACCTTGTGCGAATGGGAAGATCGTATCTGGAGCAGCAACACGAAGAATCGGTGCTTCGAGGTCAAGGATTGCACGTTCTTGGATTTCAGTTGCAACCATTGCAGCGATACCCGCTTGTTTTTGTGCTTCTTGAACGACGACGACACGGTTTGTTTTCTTGACAGAAGCAAGAATCGTATCGATATCGATCGGGCTGATCGTCATCAAGTCGATGATTTCGACGCTGATGTTTTCTTTTTCAAGCTCTTCTGCTGCTTTAAGTGAAGCGTGCACCATCGCACCGTAAGTGACGATTGTTACATCTGTACCTTCACGTTTTACATCAGCTTTTCCGAGTTCGATCGTGTAATCGCCCTCTGGCACTTCACCGCGGAATGAACGGTAGAGTTTCATGTGCTCGAGGAATACGACTGGGTCGTTATCACGGATTGACGCGATCAAGAGACCTTTTGCATCGTATGGTGTTGAAGGAATGACAACTTTAAGTCCTGGTGACTGAGCCATGAGTCCTTCGAGGTTATCTGCGTGAAGTTCCGGTGTTTTAACACCGCCACCGAATGGTGAACGGATTGTTACAGGTGCATTGTATGTGCCACCTGAACGGTAACGGAGACGCGCGAGTTGTGCTGCAACTGAATCGAATACTTCGAATACGAATCCGAAGAATTGGATTTCCATGATTGGACGGAATCCTGTCAGACTGAATCCGACAGCAAGACCACCAATACCTGATTCCGCAAGTGGTGTATCGAAGACACGGTCTTCGCCGAGCTCATCTTGAAGACCTTCTGTCGCACGGAATACCCCACCGTTTTTACCGACGTCTTCACCGAACAAGAGAACTTGTTCGTCGCGTTTCATCTCGACGCGCATTGCGTCAGTGATCGCTTGGATCATCGTCATTTGTGCCATGGGTTATTTCGACTCCTTTGCTGTATACTCATCAAGCTGCTCTTGCAGGTTTAGTGGAAGCTTTTCAGCCATCACGTTGATGAAATCTGTAACTTTTTGTTTTGGTTCTTTGTCAGCTTGTGCAAGTGCTTCCTTAACGTCAGCTTTAGCTTGCTCGATGACTTCGTTCTCTTTATCTTCGTTCCAAAGACCTTTTGCTTCCATGAAAGCACGGAAACGGACGAGTGGATCTTGTGCTTGATACTCATCATCCATGTCTTTTGTACGGTAACGTGTTGGATCATCACCAGCGAGTGTGTGTGGTCCATAACGGTAAGTCAATGTTTCGATCAATGTCGGAACACCGTTAAGTGCTTCTACGCGTGCTTGTTTCGTAGCTGCGTATACAGCAAGAACGTCCATACCGTCGACTTGGATACCATTGATACCAGCAGCAACAGCTTTTTGAGCGATTGTTTTCGCCATAGATTGTTTTTCGACAGGTGTCGAGATTGCGAAACGGTTGTTTTGAACGACGAAGATTGCAGGTGCTTTGAAAGCTCCAGCGAAGTTCATACCTTCATAGAAGTCCCCTTGTGAAGAACCACCATCACCTGTGTAAGTGATCGCTACTTGTTCTTTACCGCTTTTCTTAAGACCGAGAGCAACACCAGCCGCTTGAACGATCTGCGCACCGATGATGATTTGTGGCATTAAGACGTTAACACCTTCAGGAATCTGACCACCTGTGATGTGACCGCGTGAGAACAAGAATGCTTTGTAAAGTGGGAAGCCATGGAAGACCATTTGTGGAATATCACGGTATCCAGGAAGAATCCAGTCATCTTTATCCAAAGCGAATTGCGTACCGATCATTGACGCTTCTTGTCCAGCTACTGGAGCGTAGAAACCAAGACGTCCTTGACGGTTAAGTGAGATTGCACGTTGGTCCCAGATACGTGTGTATACGAGACGGCGCATTAATTCCGTAAGCTCTTCATCCGAGAGGTCTGGCATAGCGTCTTTATTGACGACTTCACCTTTCTCGTCAAGAATGCGGAACGTTTCAAAGTTTTCTTCCACGTTTTTAAACATGTTTACGTTCATCTTTTCACCTCATCCTTTCACTGCGTTCAGCGAAATATTCCTCTGACTGATTTGCCCACATGACAATAGTGTCCAAAAAAACGAAGTCCCGTGTGACTATCCTTTGAACATGTGTCTGTGTACCTATTCAGTTGAGTAAACTGTATTATCATGAATCGACACGTTATAGTGTCTTGTTCATTACGTTACAAGTATAAATCTGTAACACCTTAAAATCAAAGGAAATGTTTTATTTTTTTCGCGTTTCACATTGTGAATTCAATCACAAAACTAGAATATTCCATCTTCTGTATCATTCGATATTTTCCTACTGTGTTAGTTGTCATCATTCCCCACTTTCCTATGCTATACTTTTTGTAGACGAAAGGAGTGTTGTTCATGATCACCATGAATGAAATCGTACGCGAAGACGTTCCTGCTCTTCACGAACGGTCAGTAGAAGTGACCTTCCCTCTCAGCGATGAGGATAAGGAAACGATGCGACTCATGCGCGAGTTCCTCGCCAACAGTCAAGATGATGAAATTGCGAAGAAATACGATTTACGAAGCGGCATTGGACTTGCAGCACCACAAATCGGTGTCAACAAGCGCATGTTCGCAATCCGCTTACCGGATGGTGATGATTTGCTGGAATTTGGTATCTATAATCCAAAAATCATCAGTCATTCCGTCGAGCAGACGTATTTAACGGGCGGCGAAGGATGTCTGTCCGTCGACCGTGAAGTCGAAGGACATGTACCGCGCTATATGCGTATTACCCTAACTGGCATCGATCATAACGGAAATCCGGTAAAATTACGTTTAAAAGGGATGAAAGCAATCGTCTGTCAACACGAATATGATCATTTAGATGGTGTCATGTTCTATGATCGGATTGATAAAAAAGAACCATTCAAGGAATATGGTCCTGCCACATAATACAAAAATCCTCGTTTCCGTTTCCGGAAACGAGGATTTTTTCGAATCAGACTTCCATGATGATCGGCATGACCATCGGATGACGTTGTGTTTTTTCAGTTAAATACGGTGTGAGCGTATCATTGATGACTTGTTTGATGTCCGTCCATTTCGTGTTACGGTTCGCAAGCGATTGATCAAGCGAACGCTTAAGTAGACGTTCAGCATCTTTAATCAAATTACCTGACTCACGCATGTAGACGAAACCACGCGAGATGATATCCGGTCCTGAGACGAGACGATTCGTTTTAGAGTCAAGCGTCACGACAACGACGACAAGTCCCTCTTCTGAGAGAATACGGCGGTCTCGTAAGACGATGTTACCGATATCACCGATTCCTTTTCCATCGACATAAACGGCATTCGCTTGAATCTTCCCAGTGATAGCGGCTGCATTCGCATCTAATGCCAGTACTTCACCGTTATCCATGACGAAGCAGTTCTCTTCCGGTACACCAGCATCCATCGCAAGCGACATATGCTTCTTCAGCATCCGGTATTCCCCGTGAATCGGCATGAAGTATTTCGGATTCAATAGACGTAACATGAGCAACTGCTCTTGTTGACTACCGTGACCTGATGTATGGATGTCATTTAATTTACCGTACATGACATCCGCGCCAGCTTTGTACAACTGGTTGATCGTCTTTCCGACTGAGACGACGTTCCCCGGGATAGGTGACGAAGAGAAGATGACGAGATCATCTGGAATGATTGAAATTTGACGGTGTGTTCCGTTTGCGATACGGCTAAGGGCCGCCATCGGTTCTCCTTGTGAACCGGTACAAAGGATCGTCAACTCGTTTGATTTATAACGCTTCATCTCGTTCGGCTCGATGATCGTACCCTTCGGCGCCTTGATGAAGTCAAGTTCTTGACCAATCATCATGACCTTATCCATGCTACGTCCGAAAACGACGATTTTTCGTCCTGCTTCAACAGAAGCATTGACGACTTGTTGGAGACGATAGATGTTCGATGCGAATGTCGCGAAAATGATTCGTCCTTCCGCCTTACGGAAGATGTCTGAAATCGTTTCCCCAACGACACGTTCGCTCATCGTAAAACCTTCCACTTCAGCGTTCGTAGAATCCGATAAAAGGCACAAGACGCCTTCCTTACCAAGTTCAGCCATTTTCGCTAAATCAGCAGGTTCTCCGACCGGTGTGAAATCGAACTTAAAGTCCCCTGTATGCACGATATTGCCTTGTGGTGTCTTGACGACGACACCGAACGAGTTCGGAATCGAGTGTGTCGTACGGAAGAACGAGATACTCGTCTTCCGAAACTTGATGATCGAATCTTCATCGATTTCATGAAGTTCTGCATTCCGAAGCAAACCGTGTTCTTCTAGTTTGACTTTAATGAGACCCATTGCAATTTTTCCAGCGTAAATCGGTAAGTTTACTTGTTTAAGCAAGAAAGGAAGACCGCCAATATGGTCTTCGTGACCGTGCGTGATGAAGACCCCTTTGACCTTATCTTTGTTCTTGATCAAATAAGTGTAGTCCGGAATGACATAGTCGATTCCGAGTAATTCATCCTCAGGGAACATGACACCCGCGTCGATGACGATGATTTCATCTTGGAATTGAACGACATACGTGTTCTTTCCGATTTCCCCGAGTCCACCGAGTGCGAAGACGGCGGCTTGATGGTTTTTGACGAACTTCATTCGAACGTCGCAACCTTGAAGTCAGGATGTTGTTGTTCGTATGTCAAAAATTCTCCACTAACTTCGCGGATGAACTCAATGTTGATCTCTTTGAGGTGGTCAATCGTTGATCGCACGTCACGAATGCTTTCCCCTTCTACATACATCGTTTCTGTCCGTTCACGAACAGGTGCTTCCGAACGAAGCGGTTGGTAAAATACTTTAAAAATCATGTCTAGCAACTCCTTATCAGTACATTGTTTTTTGTCCTTAGTACAGTATACACGATACATGGACTATTTTTCATCCTTATTCCGCATGTTCCCTTCCGGCAACACGCTTTTGGTTATGCTATACTTTCACATGAACAGGTCATTTCGACCAATTAAAAAGAGAAGGTGAAACCATGGCAAATCAGAAAGTCGTCTTTTTCGATATCGACGGAACCTTATTGCATGATGGTCATTTCGTTCCGGAATCAACAAAACAGGCAATTCGTCAACTTCAAGAAAACGGTGTATATGTAGCGCTCGCGACTGGACGCGGTCCCGCAATGTTATCTGGGATTCGTGAGTTGCTCAACATTGATACGATCATCGGTTACAACGGGCAAATTGTCGTTCATCAAAACGAAATCATCTACAAGCGTCCACAACCTAAAGTCGATCTGACACATTTGACGCAACAAGCAAAGGAAAACGGACATACGCTTGTCTATCTTGGCGAAACAAAAGGTTTTACAACGAAATCAAATGATTTTCATGTCGTTGATTCGCTCGGAGATCTCGACATGCCGTTACCGCTTCACGATGAAGAAGCCTTCTTGTCTCACGATGTGTTTCAAACGCTTGTCTACTGCACGGCAGAAGAAGAAGCAGATTACATCAAACGTTACGATGCTTTTGATTTCATTCGCTGGCATCCCCATGCGATGGATGTCATCAACGTTGGATCCTCGAAAGCAGAAGGCATCAAACAGTTCTTGAAATTGACAAACATTCGCCGCGAGGATACCTTCGCTTTTGGAGATGCTCTCAATGACCTTGAAATGCTACGCTATGTCGGAACCGGTATTGCAATGGGCAACGGACTTCCGGAAACAAAAGCCGCTGCCGATTATGTCACGAAACCAATTCTTGAAGACGGTATCGCACATGGACTTAAAGAATTCCAACTCATCTAATAGATAGATGTAAAGCTGAGGCATGCCTCAGCTTTTTTTAGTTCTTTACTTTATGAATCGCGCGTTCTAAGCGATCAAGATCTTCGTTCTCACCAATGACGACGAGATAATCGCCTTTTTCGATGACTTCATCTGCCTGCAAGGAGATCATGACATTTTCACCCCGTTTGATGGCGACAACATTTGCTCCATATTTACTTCGTAAGTCGAGATCAATCAAGGTTTGTTTTGCCATCCGATCACTGACTTTAATCTCAACGATTGAGAATTCTTGTGATAAGTCTAAGTAGTCAAGGATATTCGAACTCATCAATCCGTTCGCAATCCGAACCCCCATATCCCGCTCAGGGTGAACGATGAAATCCGCTCCAATTTTTCGCAATACTTTTTCATGGTAATCATTCGTTGCTTTGACGGTGATCGATTGCACCCCGAGCTCTTTTAAAATTAACGTCGTCAAGATAGACGCTTGAATGTTTTCCCCAATAGCGACGATGACATGATCAAAGTTTCGAATCCCCAAACTTTTTAAAACGTTCTCATCGGTCGTATCGGCAATGACAGAATGTGTCGCAATCCCCATGAATTCGTTGACACGTTCCTCATCGGAATCAATTGCCAAGACATCATAGCCGTTTTTCGATAATTCGCGGACAATCGAGCCACCAAAACGCCCTAGTCCGATTACTGCAAACTCTCCATTCATTTTCACAACTCTCCTTCACAATCGCTCTTCATTAGTAGTGTACCCGATTCAATTTAAAAATACTATAAACGCCTCTGCGAATCGCAGAGGCGTTTATCCATTCATTATTTTGATGATTTTCCACGTACATAATCGTTATCGAACAAGAAGAGCCGTAAAATCAAATACAACGCCGGAATTAAGAGTAAAAGTCCGAAGATGAAAACGACTACGAGTGCGGAAGCCATCGTTTCGTTTACGACTGCTTTGTTGATATCGATATATGGATACAAGATATACGGCAAGTGTGTATATCCGTAACCGAACCACGCGACTGCATACTGTAACATGACCGCGACGAACGCGATGCCATAGTTTTTCTTCATATAGACGAGTGTCACGGCAATGAGGAAAAATAAGAAACTAGCAGCGAACCACCACCAGTTGCCGTTTAGGATATTTTCATAATGCCATGCCGCTTGGTTCTTCAGTCCAAAGAAGACGAGCGCACAGACGAGGATTGTTGGTCCACTCCAAAAGAGTGCCCATTTCCGAATAAGTGGCGTAGCTCCCTCATCTTTCGCTTTATCCGCGTAGAATAAGAGGAACATCGCGCTGATGTATAAGACAGATACGATAGCGAGCGCTACGACCGTCCACGAGTAAAAGTTCGAAAATAATTTCGTTCCTAAAAACTCAACTGTATCATTCGTTTTGCGGATGAAACCACCTTGACTGATTGTCAATGTCGTCGACATCGCAGCAGGAATCAGCAACCCTGTCGCTCCATATAAAAATGTGTAGAACATGCTGTCGTTTGATCCATAATTGGCGAACGCATAAAAACTACCACGAATCGCAATCAAGACAAGAACAATTGACGCTGGTACGAGTAGTGCCGTACCGAAATAATAAGCGGAGTCTGGGAAGAACCCAACTAGTCCTACGAAGAAGAATACGAAGAAGACATTCGTTACCTCCCAAACAGGAGAGAGGTAACGAAGAATCAATCGATTCGTCAGATGATCCCGCTTCGTATATTTTGAATAAAAGGCGTAAAATCCAGCACCGAAGTCAATTGAGGCAACGATGAGATATCCGTACAGGAAAGTCCAAAGGACCGTGATCCCTAGTGTTTGAACGTCCAAATCGTTCCCTCCTTACTTGTTATCATCCACGAACATTGCTTCACCGCGTGCATGGTGGTTTTCAGCAAGTTCTTGAAGTTCTTTTCCAACCGTGTTTTTCTTAAACATCCGTAATAAGACGACCGTACAAATCGTACCAAGCAACAAGTACAATGCACTGAATAAAATGAGCATCGGACCAACCGCTGTTGAAGTCGTCGCCGCGTCCGCTGTTCGCATGATACCGTAAAGCGTCCAAGGTTGACGACCAATCTCAGCGTACATCCATCCCGCTTCGATTGAAATCATCGCTAACGGACCACCGATGAACACCCCTCGTAAAATCCACTTATTATATGGATTCAATTTTTTCAATCGGAATGCCAAGATGAACAAAGCAGAGATAGCAGTCAAGTACATCCCAATCGATACCATGATATCAAAGAAATAGTGGACGATCAGTGGTGCTTGATCTTCTTTTGCGAATTCGTTTAAACCGATGACTTCCGTATTCGGAGCCCCACCTGCAAGAATTGAGAGCGCATATGGGATTTTGACGGCTCCTTTGATTTCATAACTGCCGTCTTCTTGCTGATCAAGTATCCCACCAAAAATCAATTCTGCTTCATTTGTCGTATCAAAATGCCATTCCGCAGCTGCTAGTTTTTCTGGCTGGTATTTCGCTAAATATTTCCCTGAGAAGTCACCGACAAGTGCTGTCGAGAACGCGAAAATCAGACCAGCCATGACAGTGAGACGAAGAGCTTTCTTATGATATGCCGTCTCTGCTGCTGAGAGTGTCTTTTTGCGAAGCAAATGGAACGCCGCGATTGCTGCCAAGATAAAGGCAACAGTCAAGTAAGCTGAAACGATGACGTGTGTCGCCTTCGTCGGTGTCGCTGTATTAAACATTGCTTTTAATGGTTCGATTTGCGTTAACGTACCATTGACGATCTTAAATCCTTCTGGTGAGTTCATGAAGGAGTTGACTGTCGTGATGAAGAACGCTGATGCTGTCGCACCAATGACGACTGGAATCCCAATCAACCAGTGCAACCATGGATTTTTGAACCGGTCCCACGTATACAAGTAAATACCAAGGAAAATCGCTTCAAAGAAGAACGCGAACGTTTCCATAAATAGTGGCAAAGCAATTGTTTGACCCGCTACTTGCATGAGTGACGGCCAAAGTAATGATAGTTGCAAGCCGATTGCCGTCCCTGTTACGACACCGACTGCTACGGTAACGACGTATCCACGCGTCCACCGTCTTGCTAATAAGATATAATCTGGATCTTTGCGTTTCAGACCGATGAATTCAGCTGCCAGTACCATGAGCGGTACTCCGACACCAATCGTCGCGAAAATAATATGAAACGCTAGTGTGAGCCCTGTCAACAATCGACTGAGCACTACGGGATCATTGAACATGTATTTAGCCCCCTCTTCCTAAAACATACTTCTCTATATGGTCTATAACCGTATCATAGAGAACATAACCCTTTGTGTCTGTTTATAATGTTTGATGTAACAAATTGTTCACATATACACGTGATTTTTTTCACAAAATGTTCGAAAACTCTTATTCCTACATATATTAAAAACTTTCCCATTCCTGAATTCGAAAGGGAAAGCTTTATATCCTTTATTATTTCATAAAAATTTTTAAACATACTCTCGGAAATAATGGTCAAGTAAATCAATGACAAAAGAAATGGCTGATTCATCCGGGTTTAATGTTGGTTGATGCAAACCAGATGTCGGATTATCGACGCCGAGCCAGAACATCATCCCTGGGATCTCTTTCAGCATGAAACCAAAATCTTCCCCTGTCATCGCCGCGTCACATTCGATATAGTTGGCATTCATCTTTACGAATGATGAGAATTTATCCACGATTTGCCGGTCGTTGACGACTTCATAATAGCGATTACCGAATTGCAGATCGATTTTAACACCAAACGAAGCTTCGATTCCTCGAATGATGTCACGGACACGACGTTCGAGTTTTTCCATGTCTTCGCCGTTTAGCGCACGCATCGTTCCGTCAAGAACCGCTCTACCGGCAATGACATTCTCACGAATACCTGCATCCACTTTCCCAATCGTGATGACACTACAATTCATCGGATTAATGGATCGACTGACGATCGTTTGCAATTGCATGATCAAGGCTGCTTGCGCAACAACTGTATCAATCGTCAAATGAGGAAAAGCCGCATGACCACTTTGACCATAGATCGTGATATGAACTTCTCGAGCACTCGCGAACAGTACGCCTGGACGACTAGCAATCGTACCGACTGGATATTCCGGTGCAACGTGAAGACCATACATCTCACTCGGACGATATTTTTCAAACAATGGACTTTTAATCATCGGCTCCGCCCCGCCCGGTCCTTCTTCTGCCGGTTGGAATAAAAAGACGACATCATCCATGACTGGTAGTTCAACGATCCGTTTCATCAACCCTAAAGCAATCGAGGCATGCATGTCATGACCACATGCATGCATGAACCCTGGGTGTTCTGAGCAATACGGAAGCCCTGTCGCTTCTTCAATCGGTAACCCATCAATATCTGCGCGATACCCGATCGTTCGGTTTCCAGTCAATCCTTTCACTCGAACGAAAACACCTGTTTCAAATGTGTCATATGTGACACGATCTGGCGGATATGTACGAATTTGTTCCAATATAAAAGCTTGCGTCTTAAATTCCTTGAACCCTGGTTCCGGTATTTTATGAAGCGCGCGCCGCATCTCAATGGCGTATTCCATCTGACTGACTTCCTCCTTCTTCTTTTACGATGTCCCAAAAAGCTTGGACTTGTTTTAATTCAAGCATCGATTCCGTGGACAAGATCCAAGTATCTCGCTTCAGTACTTTTCCGGATGATGTCTTCAACGGAAGCTGCATGACTTCATTCGATTGCTGAATCGTCGACTCAGGTAAGATAGCAAAACCGATGCCATGTAACGCCATCTGTTTGCATGTCTCGATTTGGTCGACGACCAAAGTCCGAGAGGGTGGACTTGCGAACCGATCTTGCCACCACTCTAAAATTTCTTGATAGTACGTCGAATCACTTTTGAACTGGATGAACGGGCGATCCGTCACACGCAATTGTTCAATCGACGTCAACTCACTATCAACTAGATAGAGCGGGTCTGAGAAAAGGCGCTCTTTAACACCTTTCCAGTCCGGGTTTCCACGAATGATCCCGATATGAAAGTGTTCCTCTAACATATGACGCATCATCTCACTTGACCATCCGGTGACCAACTGGACACGCACATGCGGATAACGCTCGACGAATCGTTTTAAGACACGCGGGAGCCAGTATTGTCCCATGATGGAGGCGACAGCAATCCGAAGCGTTCCGTAAACGGCACCCTCTTCTGCCGTCAATTCACTTTTTAGTTCGAGTTCCTTCCGATTCATCTCTTTTGCGAGACCAATCACTTTTTCTCCTTGCGGTGTGATGCTTAAGCCACGCGATGAACGAATGAATAGTTTGGTTCCCCAGCGTCTCTCAATCGCAACAAGACGTTGACTAAGCGCAGGTTGTGAAACGAATAATCGTTCAGCAGCTCGCCTCATATTCAATTCTTCCGATAAAGTGATCAACATTTCCATTTCCGACACTTGCAATGTGAGATTCGACTCCTCATGATATAAGATGGCATTAGTTTAACACGTTAGAAAGGACGATACATATGACACGCTATCATTTTATGTTCATCATCTCAACGATTGCAACGCTTGGCAGTCTCTATTTTAGTGAAATTCGTGGATTCATTCCCTGCCCTCTCTGTTGGTGGCAACGACTATTCATGTATACGACAGCCTTTTATTTGCTCATATCCTTGTTCCGGTCGAAAACGATCGATCCACTCTTTGTACGCCTATATGTGCTTGCCGGCTTTGGTGTCGCCTTGTACCATGTCATCCTTGAGCGTTTACCCGATGGCGAAGCGTTATGTTCGAGTGGCTGTCTCATCAAATGGGTCAACTATTTCGGTTTCTTGACGATTCCGATGATGAGTCTCATTGCCTTTACATTACTCTTGATTCTAGCGTTCTATCCAGCACGTTCGAACAATGAAGCGTAAGATATGAATCTTTGGTCAATACAAAGAAGGAGAAGTCAATTCGGCTTCTCCTTTCTTTTGTCGTTTTACATCACGTCCATCGATTGAAAACACTTACGGCGCTTGAGAACGCAAGCTCTGAGAGTTGTCCCGTCCCTTCACACCAGTCTCCGACGAAAGCAACACCTGCATGTCCCGGAATTTGAGTCGCAAGAGGACCTTGCCCCATTTTCCATTTGATTTCTTGTACGACTGCTCGTTTAATCGTTCGTTCTGCAACGATACGTTCTCTCCAGTCTGTGAAATGAACGTCAAGCATCTGTTCGATTCCCGTTCGAACATGTCCGATATAATCAGGATCCTCAAGTCGATCGTGTTCAAGATAAGCGATTGCTTGAAGGACTTGACCATCCTTTGGTGCGAGGCTTGCATCATAATGCGATAAATCCGTGATGAACGCTCGATGCGAACGGTCGTAGATGTATGAATACGGTGTTTGGATATAAGGCTGAAGTCCGAGATCATACACGAAAACTTCGACGGGTTCATGACTCGCATGCGGTGTCACGAATTTTTGGATCGTCGTTGGAGTCGCCATTTTTAAGATTTCACGTGGTGGTACGGCAAAGATGATCCGTTCCACATTCCATTCTTGTTTTTTTCGATCACGTACCAAGAATCCTGTCGTAGTCAATTCGACTGCTGTTATTTTTGTTTTTTTCAAGATCTCTCCACGGTTCTCTAGGATGATCCGTTCCAATTCCTGTACTAACCCTTGCCAGCCCCCTTCGATGTATGAGACAGGCTTTCGCGTCCGAAAAAGCTTTTGATAATACTCGAAATAGACATCTGATGGAATTTTTTCTGGTTCTGCCGTAAAAAAATTCGTTGATGCCAAATCAAGCATTAACTGTGCCACTTGTTCATCGACGCGTTCTGTTTTTAACCATTGCCCGATGGATTGTTGCGGATTCCCTCGTTCGACTCGTAAAATCGTTTTAATAATCTCCCATGTAAAACGTACTTTGTTCGTTCCTTCGATGACTTCTGTTTTCAGTAGTCCCCAGGCATTCGTAGGAACAGCCGTCAAATGACCTGAAAACTCATATTTCGCACGACTCGCTGAAAAATCAAGCCACGTCACTTCGATACCGAGTTGTTTCGTTAATTTGCGAAGAATTGATTGATCGCGTCCATAAATCGCATGGGCACCGTAATTAAATGTAAAGCCCTTTACGGTTTGAGAGGTGGCACGTCCTCCGAGTAATCCAGCATCCCAGAGCGTGACCGGTGTTCCTTGTTTTGCAAATAACGCCGCTGCTGTCAATCCGGATAACCCTCCACCTATGATCCCAATCGTCATACTCTCGCCTCCTCAACCATCGTTTCTCTTCTTTTCCCATAACGACCGGAGAAGAATCGAAGAACATGAAAAAAGACATGATTTCAATCATGAAATCATATCTCCTTATTTTTGATTATGCTTTCCACCATTCATCAAGTGGTGAGACGGGCATATGATGCTTATGTCCAACACGTTTATACTGCGTCTCTAACTTTTCTTGACTTGCTTCTGAAATCGACTTACCTTCCAAATAATCATCAATTTCTTCGTATGTCATTCCGAGTGCCACTTCGTCTGGTAGTGCCGGACGATTTTCTTCAAGGTCTGCTGTCGGAACTTTTTCAATCAAGACTTCTGGGGCGTTCAAGTAACGTAAGAGTTGTTTCCCTTGCCGTTTATTCAGTCCCGTTAATGGTGTTAAATCACATGCACCATCCCCATGTTTCGTGTAGAATCCCGTCACGAATTCGGCTGCATGATCCGTTCCAACGACTAAACAGCCATAATGAGCGGCTAAATCATATTGACTCTTCATTCGTTCTCGCGCTTTCGTATTTCCTTTGCTAAAGTCTGAAAGTTCTGCACCTGTCGCCTCTTCGAATGCCCGCATCGATGCTTCGACCGCTGGTTTGATATTCACACGAAGCGAATGATCCGGTTGAATAAAAGTCAAGGCTGCCTGTGCGTCTGCTTCATCTTGTTGTTCACCGTAAGGCAAGCGGACCGCATAAAATGAGACATCTTGTCCCTCTTCTTTTCGCAACTCTTCAACTGCTAGTTGGCATAGACGACCTGCGAGCGTTGAATCTTGTCCCCCGGAGATGCCTAATACGAATCCCTTCGCCCCTGTATGCTTGAGATACGCCTTCAAGAAGGCTACCCGCTCGTTTACTTCTTGGGCTGGATCAATGATAGGTTTAACGCCTGTTACTTGGATGATTTCTTGTTGCATGAATAAATTCACTCCTTCACATCGTTTTGATCGTCATTTTGAATCAATCATTTGGTGATCCGTCGTTTGTTTTGCATTTGCTCCTTTGAACTGGCGGATTGTCGATACGCGAACTTCCTTGCTATCACCTAAAGAGGAGATCGGTAATTCAACCGTGTACTGTTTCGTTTCGCGTTTTGTGAACGTATCCTTCTCAATCGCTTGCGTGAATACTTGCTCTTTCTCAAAATCATACGTTACGTGTTGTTTCGCATCAATCAATTGAGCCTGAAATCGTTGCGAGGAAGGATATGTCACGTTTACACTGTGATCATTTGGATTCGTTAAGGAAATGTCTAATTGCATCATACTGTCTTGCTTTGTCGTTTTGACTGCAATCTGAATCGGTTCGTTCATGGTTTTTGTTGCCTGTTGTTTCTTTTCTTGGCAACCTGCTAAACAAACAGTAAGCAGCAACAGAATGAAAACGAGACGTTTCATTTCATCCCTCCTTTTATCTAATCAATTTTATCACAAAAAAAAGCGAGAGAGGATTTCCTCTCTCGCACATTTCATCTCTTATGCTACAGGTAAAGTAGATGGATTCATCTTGAATGAAAACAATTGCTCTAAACCTGTCGCAAACAGTTCGTCACAAATATCTTCTGCCGCGTTTGCTGGTGCAACCAATGTAATCGTACGACTGTCAATTGTTTCGATCGTGACATATACCCCTGTTGTTGTCCGTTCCTTGTATCCTACTGCTAAATCAGTTTCAGCGAAAAGTAACATATCCCCGATTCTCCCCTTTTCTCATTCATATGCCAAGCCAAAAGATGACCTACATGCTTCGAATTCGTTATTGTAGGTTTACTGTATCAAAGAGATGAAAAAAGAAGAGAATAGTCATTCGACATTTCATTTCAAAACAATATTCCAGTTCAAATAGGGATATTTTGGAATAATCTATATAGTTGTTGCATGCAAGCGTTTTTACGAGCGTTTCCAACACATTTCATTTCGATTTCAAAAAGATGACAACATAATTTTGATTATTTTACCATCATTTTTAGATAACAGGGAAAATATACCTAGACAATCGATGGCTCATTTTGTCGAATGATTCTTTCACACAATATTATTTTGAGTTCTCATGAACTTTCATCTATCATTCGATTCATTTGTTGCCAGACCGTCCCTAGTGCTTCTTCCCCACTTTCGATTCGAGTCAAGGCGAGTTCCGCCTGTAAAGCGACTTCATATTCTCGGTCTCGGCTCGCTTCACGCAGTCTTGGAATCGACTGTTCTGTTCCAACATCGAACAGGAATCGAGCAGCCCGCCAACGTACTAGTTTATTTTTATCCGTCAAAGCCTCCATCATCATTGGTTCAGCCTCTGGCATCGCCCAATCCGAAATCGTATCACCTGCTGTTCGTCGTACGATACCTGATGGATCATGGAGTGCACTTGTCAGATACTCTAATAATTCTTCCCGATGTTCTTCGAACATCCCAAGCTTTACGATTGCTTGACGACGAATTTGCATTTTTTCATCCTGTAATAATCGTGCATACGCCGGAACCCATTCCATTTCAACAGGCAGTTCATCAAGCGCCGCAAATCGTTCTTTCCAATCAGACGAACGAATAGCTTGACCACTAAAGGCAATATCTTCCCCTGCTGCGAGCGACTTGAGACGTTCGATACGTTCGACTGGATATGCGATCTCAATCTCATTCGCTACTTCACGCAAACTTTCGTCAAGGTCACCGTATCGAGGTGCTTGTTCCACCCAGCGTCGATCGCTAATGACATTCTGAACGAATGGTTGGACGAATAGCGCTGCTTCTCGGAATCGTTCTGGCAACCCTTCTCGTTTTTCTTCTAATCCTTTCACACCTTTGATTTGCATTGGTACGCCTAAAATGAACTGTACAAATAAATGGACTGGCTCATACTCAGCATCTGTCTCGTGCTGTTCAATGTCATTTAACGTTTCACCGAACGCACGTCGTATATCGATGACAAGCGAACGCCAATCATATTTCGGATAACGCTCGATCGATAAAAAGTCACTGACCTGATAAACAAACTTAACGCCAGGTATTTCAAGTAATCGCTGAATGTGTTCCGGTGCGCCAAAGGCATGCTCGAATGTCTGCCCCTTTTCCGAAAAGACCTCATCAACGATGACTTTCATGTTATTTGGACTTGGTGTTGGTTCAATCGCTACGATTTTCATGTGTATCCCCTCCACTTCTATCATTTCAGATATCTAATCTGAAATGCAAAGCAAATGCCCTACAGACATGACCGTAGGGCAAAAACTTACTTGAATGCTTCTTCGATAATTGCAACGAAGGCATCCGGTGTCTCAAGCATCCCCATGTGTCCACTGTCTGTTGACCGATGTATGAGATGATCATTTGTTGGTGTAAACGCACTTTCCTCTGAGATCAATGGATCCTTCGTACCATGAATGATGACACCTTTTACGTTTGCTTTCGTTAAAGCTTTCGTCATATCCCGACGATCTCGCATCGCAGAGAGTGCACGGATGGCTCCTTCGACGGTCATCATATACCCAATTTCAAGTGCTTCAGCAACAGCGAATTCATCGGCTCCTTCCGCAAATAAGGACGGAACAAGACCATTGACAAATTCTCTTACACCAACTTCTTCGACGCGCGTGATATTTTGATTTCGTTTTTGTTTCGCTTGTTCATCATCTGCTTTCGCCGTTGAGTAAACGAGACCATATCCACTGATTTGTTCGGCATACCTTTCCACGATTGCAGCCGTGATGTACCCGCCAAAAGAGTGACCAACGATGATTGGCTTTTCAACACCACGTCGCTCTAGATCATCCATGACCCATTCTGCGAATCCCTCAATCGTATCAGGTCCGACATCCAGTCCTTCATGTCCTGGTAAACTCAACGGTAAAACTTCAAAAGAATATCGTAAATTTGCCTCTACCCGATTAAAATAATCTGTCCCTCCTGTAAATCCATGTAGGAGTACAAGTGTTTGTTTTTCCATTGACTACCTCATCCCTTCCACTCAGATGCGAGCATACGGTACATCGTCAAGTTCATGAAACGACCATGACTATATGCATAATCTTCTAATAATCCTTCTGCTTGAAACCCTAATTTTTGCACCAATGCATTGGAAGCAAGATTCTCAGGTGCTACGAGAGCACTGATGCGATGGAGAGCGAATTCCTCAAATCCGTAAGTCAGAACAGCTCGAGCCGCTTCGGAAGCCACCCCGCGTTGCCAATACTCTTGACTGACTTCAAAGCCAATTTCAGCTCGATGGTATTGGGAGAGCCAGTTATGAAAACCAATCGTACCGATCAATTGATTCGTTTCTGCATCAGCAATTGCCCAGCGAATCGCTTTACCTTGTGTAAACTGTTCCTTGAAGTAACTGATGACATTTTTTGCTTCATAGACTGTCACAAGCGGATCTGATCCGTAATAGTACATGACTTCATCATCTGATAGGATTTTAAACAATTCACGTGCGTCACGGTTTTCGAGCTCACGTAATACGAAGCGCTCGGTTCGCAATTCCGGGAATGGCTTTCGCAAGCCCCACATGCTCCATCACCTCTCTTTATGCTTCTCTATGTAGTATGCCCGTTTTCAGGAGTAAATATCCTTTCAGGCAATTCGAAGTTTTGCTACTATTGAATTATGAAGGAGTTAGTCACGGAAAGGAAGCGAAGTGGTATGTCAAGTGCGTTACTTTACTTATATGAGGACGAGGAAAATCAACGCTTGACGATGTCAGGGGTGCATTTCTCTGATTTCGCCGCAGCCGTCGATTTGAAGCGTCCTTTGCTTATTTCAGGAAGTGATTTCAAGCAGACGAAACAATCGTTTCGGACAATGCTACATTATATCGAAGCGCATGAAATCGAACAGTTTTCACAATCCACGGATGTGCAGCGTCATCCATTGATCGCTATCGATATTCGTTCCTCCCATTCACTCGACGTATTAACGGATGTCGAGATCGCAGAGTTGTTATTTCTAATGCATATGAAACGTGGAATGCCACTTCCCTTCCTTGATTCGATTGAAAATGAATTGGTCTATTTTAGCGAGCATGACGGACTTCATGCTTCCGTTTACTTAAAAGACTGGGCACGCGTCGAACAATTGATTGCTGATCTTGTGCAACGAAAATTCCGACAGCACGCACGATCCGTTGCCTCTGTTGCTTTAACAGCTGAAATCATGATCCATATCCGTCATTTTCTCGGAGAAGGGGTCCTGATTGATTTCGAAAGCGCAAAGCGATCTGTTTTTTCAAGAAATATTACGATTCCTGTCTACGTGGCTGGCCGTTATGAAGACATGAGCGTATTACATGAAGATTTTGAAGCCGAGAAAGAATCGATTCTTAGACGTGGAACGCTTGTGTGTCGAAAAAAGAAATGGAGTTTTGAGTTAGATTGACCTTTAGCATCTTTTTCTTTTAGAAAAGGATGCTTTTGTTCTATTTGAATTTTAAATGATGATTCCTTCTTTACGGTTATTATGGACAATGTGACAATATCGTTAAAAAATTTTTCGAATTTTCACACAAAATAAGACTAGCATCTTGTGAGGACTTCGCTATAATGAGGATAACCTTTTTAAGATAGAAGTTAGACCTGTTTTTTTGTAGGGATGGTACTGGAATCAGCAGAAGGAGGAATTCAATATGGATCAGTTAAAAGTGAACGGAATTGGCTCATTCACGAAATTTGCGACGAACGGGAACATCCTCAAATTAAAGGATGCGACACTCGGTGAAGTGAAACTGTCGCTGAATGAAGCGAGTTCAATGACCATCGCCCCTGTCGATGAAGAAAATGGACTTTTCGTCATTAAAGGGCAACAGCAGGAATCGCTTGTTGAACTGACGTTACCACGTCAATCCTGTGAGGTCGTTCACGCTTGGCTCCTCCATAAATTGAAACGCCATAAAAAAATACGCTCGATTGCGACAAGCTGACATTTGTATGAAAATCCTTAACTCAAGACTTCCATTCATGAGTTAAGGGTTTTTTTCTGTTTAAAAGTCTCGGTGATAAATTTTCAGAAAATATTGTTTTCTTAGATTCTTCATGTTATCCTTAGAAAAATTCAAACAGGAGGTTTTAAACATGACATATACATCGCTTATCCCAGTACGACTGATTGTGATTAGGACCAGGGACTGAAGATTCATTTCTCGATTGAGAAGATGAAGACCAGGCCCTTTTCGTCATTTCGACAAGGCGTCTGATCACACGACGCCTATCCACGCACATCGTGGATGAGGCTTTTTTTATTGAAATTAGAAGGAATGGAGGACAACACATGTTTAAGACAAAAGATACGTTCGCTTTAGGATTTATGATCTTCGCATTATTTTTCGGTGCGGGTAACCTAATCTTCCCACCAGAACTCGGCGCCCTTGCAGGTAAACAATTCCTCCCAGCCATCCTCGGCTTTATCGTGACAGGTGTGGGTCTTCCGTTGCTCGGCTTACTTGCTGTCGCATCTATCGGAGGCGGTATCAAAACGCTTGCTGCTCCTCTCCCTCGTTTTGTAGGTGCTGCCTTGACGTTTGCTCTCTACGTTGCCATTGGACCTTTCTTCGGAATCCCTCGGACATCGGTTGTCACGTATGAGCTCGGTGTTGTACCATTTCTCGGTGCGCCTTCACAAATGACATTAGTTCTCTCATCAAGTCTCTTTTTCATTGCTACGCTTTACCTCGTATTGCGTCCTGGTAAATTACTTGAAATCATCGGACGTTTCATCACACCTTTATTGCTGATTGCACTTGCTGCGTTAAGCATCAGTAGCATCGTCTCACCACTTTCAAGTGTCGCTTCACCAAGCAAAGCCTATGAGACGACAGGTCAAGCATTCATCCAAGGTTTTCTTCAAGGATACTTAACGCTTGATGCACTCGGCGCCTTAGTCTTCGGTGTCGTGGTACTTCATACATTAAAAAGCCGAGGCGTTCATGAACGAACAGCACAATTTAAAGTCGTCACTCGTGCTGGAACGATTGCTGCGGTTGCTTTGACTCTCGTCTATATCGGACTCGGAATGATCGGACGTAATACATTTGCCGCAATCGGAAAAGTCGATGGTCCGACCCTTCTTCAGCATTATGCGAATACAGCATTCGGTTCAATTGGTTTAGCTGTACTTGGTCTTGCGATCCTACTTGCCTGCTTGACGACTTCAGTTGGTCTCGTCACTGCATTTGCAGAATATATGATGACTCTTTCAACACGTGTCACATTAAAAACAGCAAGTATCTTCACGACTGTTCTTGGTCTCACGGTATCTATTGTCGGATTACAGACATTGTTATCAATCGCTGTTCCCGTGTTGATGTTCCTTTATCCAATCGTCATCGTCTTAATCGCATTAACATTCATGCGTCATCTGTTCCGTCGTAAGTCGGTCGTTTATCAGTTCACTCTTGGAGTAACGATTTTCTTCTCACTTTGTAGTGCGTTAAACCAACTTTCTCTTTTCCCGGGAAATCTCAAAACCTTCTATCAATCACTTCCTTTAGTGGATCAAAGTTTAGAATGGTTGTTTCCGACACTTATCGCCTTTGGTCTCAGTTCATGGTTTGGACACGTTTCCACCCCTTCCGTCATACAAAAACGCGCTAGCTAGTGATTCCGTTTTCATAGCTATGGTATGATGAACAAAATGGTTATATTAATGGAGGCGTCATATACATGGATAAGATTGCTTGGATTACCGACAGCATGGCTTTTTTCGAGCCAGGAGAGGCTGAAAAAATCGGAGTCCATGTGATACCGACATTACTCATCTTGAACGGGGAGTCTTACCGGGAGTATGTCGATATCTCGATTGAACAATTGAATCAAAAAATGCAGGACGATTCGAAAATCTCACCTACGACTTCGCAACCGTCTTTTGGTGACTTCGTAACTCTATACGAACAGTTACTCGAAGACGGTTATGATTACGGATATGCGATTCACATCACGAGTGGCTTAAGTGGTACCTACTCCAGTTCGGTCGCTGCAGCTGAGGCTGTCGGTTTCCCGCTGTATGCGATTGATTCATACACGGGTGCTGCCAATCAACAAGAACTTGTCCGGATCGCACAGCGACTAGTAGCTGCTGGTAACGATCCAAAGGAAGTCATGTCGACACTTGAAACGTTTAAACACAAATCGCATTTTTATCTGATTATTGGAAATATGGAGACGATGCGACGTAGTGGTCGAGTTTCAGGAAGTCAATTTTTATTAGCGAATATGCTCAACATCAAGCCGATCGTTCAATTTAATGAAGAAGGACAGCTTGTTCCTTTCAAGAAGGTACGCTCGATCAAAAAAGCATTTAAGGAAATGGTAACCGAGATCACTTCTAAAGTGACAGCACAAGGAGTCTACGATCGAACACTATATATCGGTCATACGCTCGCTCATACTGCTGCTGAAGAATTAAAACGTTTGATTGTAACGGAACATCCTGAAATCAACGTTCGTATCACGCAATTCGGTCCTTCCATCTTGGCACATGCTGGTGCTGAGACGGTCGGCGTGTTCTGGTTCGACGACATTTCTCTACCTACAACTTGATACCTAACATTAAAAAATAAAGAACCGGACGGTCTTAAAAAAGACCGTCCGGTTCTTTATTTTGTTTCGTATTTACGAAATAATTCTTCTAGCAACATCGCTTCGTCCAACGTACGATGAATCGGTTCGTGCGGAAGTGCGATTTGATTCGATAATGTGTCGGAAGGATATACATCAAACGACACTTGTTCCATCTCAATAAGATACTCAAGGATAGAATCAAGTGAGCTTTCCTTTTTAAATTGACGAAGCCAGTTTTCATATCGACGATCTACTTTTCCTTCTTTCAGCAATATCTCTCCACTAGCAATGATTGCCCATTTAGGCGGCGCATCGATTTGGAAAAGTTCCAACTGCTGATATTCTTCCATCGTTCGTTTCGTCACCGGAATGACACCGTTGATTGAGACCAATCGTTTTAATCTAAGATGCGCTCGCATCGTCATGAATCGCGGTCGTCCGGCGACTCGCTCAACAAGCAAGGTCGGTTTATCAATAGAACGCATCGTTTCTTCATCAAATAATAAACTATGATCTACATCTAATACTAGCATTAAGACACTCCTTTTTTTCTGCGGGAGACGATGAATGCATAGGAGCTACATAAAAGAATCGCTGCAAAACAATAACCACCGATGACGTCTGAAAAATAATGAACGTTTAAAATGATGCGGGAAGCTCCCATGGCAAGAAATAACCCAATCGTCAACACCGATACGATTACTTTGCCAGTCGTTTTTAAATGCCGGAAAGCGACGACAAGAAATCCTACATATACAGCGAATGCCATCGCGGAATGACCACTTGGAAAACTATAGCCAACACCACCAACTAACTCATTCAATGAAGGACGTTCTCGTACGAAGGCAAATTTGACGACTTGATTCAATGCTCCTACAGAGATCGCCATCAATACATACCAAATACTTGCGATACGATCTCGCCACAAGACATAACTCACTACTCCAAGTAACACCGTCATTGTCATCGCCCCAGGACCAGAGCCTAGTTGAGTGAACCAAGAGACATAGTCCCCTGGAACATGTTGAGACATGTACGACGATAATTGAGCGTCAAATAAAAAATAGCCCGTCATTCGAATCGAGACGGCGATGATCACGAACAAGACGACAGCGATGGATGCACCCACCCACGCCGCTCTTGCCCCCCGCATTAGTATGTCCCCTTACGTTCTTCTAATTCTTCTGCTGAATAATCTTCCTTATCCCGCAAACGATGTGCCAAACGCCCTGATGCATTTGCTGCGATGGCTGCAACGATATCGTCCATGAACGTATTGACTTTTCCGTCTCCGAGCTTCGTATCCAGTTCTTTGATGATCCCAACCTTCGCCTTATCCAAATATCCGAATGTCGTAACAGCGATAGAACCGTACGTATTGACAGCACCAATCGCGATCGTTTCATCTACGCCAAATAATCCTTCATCGCTTTGGATGATGGACAAGAGTGGTTCTGATAATAATCCTTTTTCAGCAAGAATATCTAATTCTGCCCCGACAAGGATCGCATGTTGTAATTCACGCTTTTCAAGAACTCGTTCAACCGAACTGACACATGTTTCTACTGTCAGATCCACTGTGTATGGTGCTTGCATTTGGTAAACGATCTCAGCAATCGCATGAATCGTCACCCCGCGTTCATGTAACTTGTCAATTGCTGCTTGTTTGACCTCTTTTGAATGTGTTTTCTTCATGACTGTATCCACCTCTCCAACAAAGTACTTCATTAGTATACACGGATTCTAAAGCTCCTCTCAAACTTCTTTGACATCGACGCCAGAATCCGTCATGATTATTTTGTAAAGCGTTATCATTTCAGGGGAAAGTAGGGGATTTTCGATGAACATCGGGGTTGTATTGTTTCCATCGAAACGCGTTCAAGATTTTGCCAATTCATACCGAAAGAGATATGACTCGAAGTATTCACTGATCACACCGCACATCACGTTACGGGAGCGGATGGGAGTCGATGAGACAGAATTAAATCACATCGTGACAGAGTTAAATCGAATCGCGTCCGAAACGAAACCGGTCAATCTGCACATCCAAGGAGCCCGGTCGTTCCATCCGACGAACAATGTCTTGTTCCTTAAAGTAATGCCATCGGATGAGTTAGAACAATTACATCGTGCCTTGCATACAGGACCACTCGCACATAATCCGAAATACGATTTCTTGCCACATATCACGATTGGTCAAGAACTGTCGGATGTCGAATTGTTCGATGTACTAGAACGTCTCAAGATGGAAGATATCCGTTTCCAAGAAGATGTCACGAAAATGGCTTTATTGTATGAACTGGAAAATGGAGCTTGGAGTGTCTACGAGACATTCCGCTTTACAGGTCAATGAATGATTAAACTTCCCGGTCGAAGCTTCGACCGGGAAGTTTTAGTTCTGGTAACACTCCATATGCATTCGCCTGTTCTTCTAAAAAATCTTGCGTTTCATGTTCTCGATAAGGATCGACTGGGCGTATCGGTTGAACCCTTGCGACCGGTTCAGTTTTCAGTTGTGGGTCGACTCGTACTTGACGATTCACATATTGTACGACCGTAAAATCGATTGCGTTCATCCTCTGCACTTCCTCTCCCCTTCTAATTCTAACGTTGTTCATAATTGACACTTCCCCGATTAAGCACAAAAAAAACCAAGCTCCCCTCCTAAGGGAAGCCCGGTTCACTAAATCACCTATTACAGAATGTGGAATCCACTATCGACGTGAAGGATTTCTCCTGTTACACCACTCGACATTTGCGAAAGTAAGAATAATCCACTCTGACCGATTTGTTCCGTCGTAACGTTACGGTGAAGTGGCGCGCGTTCTTCGATGCTATCAAGGATTGAGTTGAAATCGCCAACACCTTTTGCTGAAACTGTCCGGATCGGACCAGCAGAGATCGCATTGACACGAACACCTTGCTGTCCGTATTCAGCAGCGAGATAACGAACGCTAGCATCTAATGCTGCTTTCGCAACACCCATGACGTTGTAGTTCGGAACCATCTTCTCACCACCAAGGTAAGTCAATGTGATGACAGATGCGTCTTCTGTGAAGAAATCTTTCGCTGCCTTGACGACTGCCGTCAAACTGTAGGCAGAGATATCAAGTGCTTGCGCGAACTGTTCACGTGTCACACCAGAAAATTCACCACGAAGTGCTTCTTTATCCGCGAATGCGATCGAGTGAGCAATTCCTGAAATCTTACCGTGATCTGCATGGATCGTCTGGAAGACCTGTTCGATTTCTTCATCACTCGTGACATCACACGTATAATAAGAAGCCGGACGTGATAATTCCTGTCCTAATTTTTCAAGTGGTGCTTTGAAACGTTCCCCGACATATGTAAATGCGAGGCTTGCTCCAGCAGCGTCGAGTGCACGTGCGATGCCCCATGCAATCGAACGTTGGTTGATGACGCCCATGACGACGTACGTCTTGCCTTCGAGTGAAGGATAAATATTCATGATAAAGTCCCCCTTGAATTAGTACCTGGTAATAAAACCTATCTTCAGGTTACAAAAACGTAACGCTTCTGTCAACCATCGCTCTTGATATTGCGGATTTGATAAATTACGGTAATATAGAAAGTGATAGAAAGTAGGGATGAAATGAATCGATTCAAATCATTTACACAACGTTATGATCATACGTTGTTGTTTTTACTCGCCTGTCTGATGGTCATCAGCGTCATCGCCATCTATACGGCCCAACCTTCGCTTAAAGGTGCTATCAGTGCCATCAACTTCTCCGCCAAACAAATTCAGTGGTATGTCATCGGTTTCATAGCGTTATCCGTCGTCATTTTCATCGACTATGAACAGCTGAAGCGATTCCACTGGTTTTTATACGGAGCTGGTATCCTGTCATTGATTGGTCTTGTTATTTTCCGTGGTACACCAATCGTTACTGAAATCAAAGGAGCGTATGGGTGGTATCAATTCCCGGTCATTGGGACAGTTCAACCGGCTGAGTTCATGAAATTCTTTTTGATTGTTTCGCTCGCTGCCGTCATCACCGAACACAATGCCCGTTATGTTCAACACGAACGCGACTTCTTATTGCTCGTTAAAATGGTTGCTGTCACGGCTTTGCCACTTGGTCTCATTATCATCCAACCCGATTTAGGAATCGGTTTGATCTTATGTGTCATTCTTGCATGTGCCATGTTGTTATCTGGACTGAACTGGAAATGGCTCTTGACGATGTTTGCCCTGTTCGCAGGTTCTGTCATCATCTTCTTTTACCTGTTTTATTTCCACAACGACTTACTCGCAACGTTTTTCCCAGGTCACGCGATGAACCGGATCATGGCTTGGTTGCAACCTTTTGAATATGCGGATGATCTCTCGTATCAGCTCGTCCAAGCAATCAATGCAACAGGTTCTGGTCAAATGTTCGGGGTTGGATACGGAAAACTGCAGGTATTCGTTCCGGAACTGCATACGGACTTCATCTTTACGACGATTGCCTCACACTATGGTTTCATCGGGGCTGCCATCGTATTGATCGTCTTATTCCTGTTCGTCTATCGCTTGATTCAAATTGCTCTTGAGACGGCGGATCCATTTGGTACCTATATCGTGACAGGATATGTCGCCATGTTCACGTTCCAAATCTTCCAGAACATCGGGATGACGATCGGTGTCTTACCGATCACAGGTCTTCCATTACCATTCATCAGTTATGGTGGATCAACGATGATCGTAAACCTCGTCGGTCTAGGGTTAATTATGGCAATCGCTTCTCAGTCTCGGATTTCCATGTTTGATGAAGATTAATCGCATACGATAAAAGGCAGTGGATTAAGTCCACTGCCTTTTATCGTATGTTCATTATTCCAATCGAAGATCCTCGGGAAGCGGCGCTTCAAATCGGACACGTTCTCCTGTCGCAGGGTGAAGGAACGTCGCTGACGCGCTATGGAGTGCTTGACGCGGGAGCAATGGTTCACCCTGATACATCGTATCACCAATCAAAGGATGTCCTAAAAAGGCAAGATGGACACGAATTTGATGCGTCCGTCCCGTCTCTAGTCGAATATCCAGTAAGGAAAACTCTCGATCCAAAGCTTGGACCCGTCGACTATTTAAAATATGCGTAATGGCCCGTTGACCATCCGGTCGTACCATTCGTTCCATGAAGGAATGATCGGTTTGACCAATCGGCTGATCAATCGTTTGTACCGGTACATGTCCGGGTGCATAGGCTAAATAATGCCGCTCTAATTCGTTTGATCGTTGCATGAGACTCATTCGGTGATGGGCGAGTCCGTGTTTCGCGAATAAAACGAGACCACTCGTGTCTCGATCGAGTCGATTGACGATATGGATCGCATACGGAATCCCTTGTTTTCGATAATAACCAAGAACATAATTCGACAATGAGTGTTCCGGATGCAATCGTGACGGAATCGATGCCATCCCCGGTGGTTTATTGACGACGAGTAACCAATCATCTTCAAACAAAATATCGAGTTCCCCTTCTGTCGCTACCATGTCCGGTGCTGGTGTTTCTTCCGGGAAGAAGACGTGGACACGGTCACCCGCGCACAAGACGTCGTGGACGTTGACATGATGACCGTTCCGCGTGATATCTCCATGATTTTTGATTGATACTAACATTTTTCGTGAGATACCTAGACGGGTCGTACAAAAATGACTGACGCGCCAGCCATCCTCGATATCAGTAACCGTCTGTTGTAGCTGAAATCCATTCATGTTTCCATTTCCTTTACATACTGCGTCAACGTCTTTCGTCTGCTAGGAAAGATTCCCGCACCCGTTGCCAAAACGGGAAAGAACGAAAACGAGCAAATTTCACTTTTTTATCTGATACCCGACACCGGATCGATGTCACATTTTGATGGACAATCGAAGCATAGTGGTCATAGGTCATCTGAAAATCAATCGGATTGACGGGACGAATTTCGACATCATGATGTTTCGGTAACAACATCGGTGAGCCGATCGTCCGGTAAACACGATTATTGATCGAAGCCATTTCTGTGATTTGGATCGCTTCGAGTGCCGGGTGGACAATCGCACCGCCGAGCGCCTTGTTATATGCCGTCGAACCAGAGGGTGTCGATATACATAACCCGTCACCTCGAAACGTCTCAAAATAGTCGCCTCGAATCGATAAATCGCAGACGAGTGTTTGATTGAAACTTTTGATCGTACACTCGTTCAAAGCAAGCAGTTGATTATGCGAGCCATCCGCATAGTCAATTGATAGTTCAAGCAGCGGGTATTCGACCGTCGCTAAATCCTGCTTCGCGATATGATCAATCAACTCATCCATCTCTTCAGGACGCCAATCCGCATAAAAACCAAGGTGCCCTGTATGAATCCCTACAAGGGTAATCGTCTCTACTTGATCGAGATACGAATGGAACGCTTGTAACATTGTCCCGTCTCCCCCGATTGAAACGACGATTTCCGGTTGACTGACATCAAGCACACATCCCCGCTCCGTCAACGCCTGCTCGAGTTGTTGTTTTAGCGCATGAGAACGCTCATCATCACGAGCCGTGATTGCAAAACGCATGGTCATCCCCCTACTCTTTTAATCGTTCCGACGCCTTAGCGTCGCGTTGAAAGACGAGTTGCGCGTCTTGAATTTCTACTTTCAATTGACTCATCTCCGCGTCAAGCAAAAATGCCGCTTCTGCCGCACGCCGCAGGCGCTCCCGTGTTTCTTCCGGAATGTTCCCTTGGTACTTGTAATTTAACGAGTGTTCGATCGTCGCCCAAAAGTTCATCGCAAGCGTACGAATTTGAATCTCGACTAATGTCGGTACTTCACCTTCGATCGTCTGTACTGGATAAGCAATGATGACATGATACGATCGATAACCACTATCCTTCTTTTGAGTGATGTAGTTACGTTCCTCGACGATTTTAAAATCACCGCGCGAACGTAATAGTTCAAGAACATGAATGATATCATCGACGAATTGACACATGATGCGTAATCCGGCAATATCCTGCATATCTTGTTCCAATGATTCACGCGCAATTGCTTTTCGTTCTGCTTTTTGAAGAATGCTTTTTACAGGTTTGACCCGTCCTGTGACAAATTCAATCGGTGAATGCTCTCCCCGTTGCTGAAATTGTTTACGAATCGCTTTTAGCTTTACTTTCAACTCATCGACCGCGATTTGATACGGCGCAAGAAATAAATCCCAATTTTCTTTTGTCATCTGATTTGTCACCACTTTTAATCGAATAGTATTGGTTCAGTGCCTGTTCCTACCTCATTCATGTTATCATATTTTCAGACATTCAACTAGAAAGGCGTGATTCCGATTAGACAAGAATTGGAAATCGAATTCAAGAACTTATTGTCTGAACAAGAATATCTATCGTTATTTACCCATTATGCGTCAACTAAACAACCCATTTGGCAAGCAAATGATTATTTTGATACGCCTGATTTCGAACTTCGAAAAAAAGGTGCTGCCTTACGGATACGTGAAAAAAAACAAGGACTTGTCCTTACTTTAAAACAACCTCATGAAAATGGATTGCTTGAAACACATGTCACACTATCAGCAAGTGAAGCGGAAGATCTATTCAAATACGGTCTGATTCACTCCGAAGAGATGAATCACCAGTTGTCGTCTTTTGACTTGCAAGGTTCGTTGGAACATTTAGGACGTTTAGAAACCGAACGCATCGAGACGGTGCTTCCAGAAGGCTTACTCGTCCTTGATAAAAGTCGCTATCTCGGACATACCGATTATGAGTTAGAGTTTGAGGTCAGCAACTTCGAACAAGGGCAAAAGGATTTCGAGCGAATTCTTTCAGAACACGACATTCCACAGCGCAAAACAAAAAATAAAATCGTTCGCTTCATGGAACGTAAAGCGCTTTCTTGATTTTTCGTGTAAGAATGAACAAGCAAAACCTTTGCTCTTTCTTTTTTTTCGTTGCTAAAATAGGGTAACGATAACAACAGGAAGGGGTGAACGGATGGAACACGCACAATGTAACGGATCTTATTGTTCATTGGACGAACCATCGATTCAACAACCGACGAAACCTCTGGAAATCTATCATTTTTTAGATGTGACACAAACGGATGGTTTACGGTTGATACCCGTTCTCAAGAAATTAGAGCTAGAATATGGTCATCTGTTCCGTCTCCGCACGATTGCTACGATTCCTTGTGCTCCTTCACGTTCCGCGTGCGATATGTCACCACTCGTCATCCTAAAAGCAATCGAGCTTCAAGGAAAAACGTTTGGTATGCGGTTCATGCGACGCCTTCGGATGCTTCATAATGTCGAAGGTGAGAGTGCTTACAGCCGTCCATCATTGATGCGGTTAGCCGAAGCATTGACAGAGTATGGTCTGGATTTAGATGAATTCCACCGTGATGTCTCGTCGGACACGATTCAGCAAATGCTCGAGAAAGAGACTGAACTGGTCACGGAATGGGATGTCCGAATTCTTCCGACACTCGCTTTCGTTGGAGATGAGGAAGCCATTAAGGCAGAAGGACCTTATGAGTATTTGGTCTATGTTTCGATCTTAAGTGAACTGCTAGATCATACGATTGAAAAACAATCGAAGCCACCACTTGAACAATTCTTGAGACGGTATGAAACAGCAACTACGGCTGAAATCGCCTTTATTTATGACGCTCCTGAATCCCAGGTTGAACACGAACTAAAAAAACTGGTCTTACAACAGAAATGTGCTTCTCTATCGTACTGTGATGGAAAAGTATGGCGTCATTTAAAAGATTCAGCACATGCTTAATACAAAAAGGACAGTGGAGCAAGCTTCACTGTCCTTTTTTGGTATTCACTCATAGAAAAAGAAGAAGTCCTTCATGACGAGAAGGACTTCTTCTTTTGACCATTGGATGGGGGAAAAAGAGAATCGACTGGGGAATGTGACCCTCTTCACAATATAAGTATACCGTGAGTCTTTTTTCTTTTCCACACTTTGTTCACTTTGTCACAAAGATGTCACTCTGCTAATAACGCTTCGAATTCATCTAGGACACGTTCAAATTGACGAAGTGCTGCTTCAACTGGTGCTTTTGTTGTCATATCAACACCAGCAGCTTTTAGTACTTCGATTGGATAATCGCTTGATCCCGCTTTTAAGAAATTATTGATGTAACGTTCTACAGCCGGTTGTCCTTCTTCTAGGATTTGATCCGTCAAAGCAGCCGCCGCCGAAATGCCTGTTGCATACTGATAGACATAGTAATTGTAATAGAAGTGTGGAATCCGAGCCCACTCCAAACCAATCTCTTCATCTAATACAATCTCTTCTCCGAAGTATTTTTGATTCAAGGCATAATACGTTGACGTCAAGAATTCTGGTGTCAACGATTGTCCAAGACGCGCCGCATCATGAATCGCATGTTCGAACTCAGCGAACATCGTTTGTCGGAACAATGTACCGCGGAATGTTTCAAGTTGATTGTTTAATAGATAAAGTTTTTCTTTACGATCCGTCACTTTCTTCAATAGATAGTCGTTTAACAACGCTTCATTTGTCGTTGAAGCGACTTCAGCGACGAAGATTGAATAATCGCCATATGGATATGGTTGAGATTTCCGCGTGTAGTAGCTATGAACCGAATGTCCGAATTCATGTGCGAGCGTAAAGAGATTATTGATGTTATCTTGCCAGTTCATCAAAATGAATGGTTGTGTATCGTAAGCACCAGAAGAGTATGCCCCACTCCGTTTACCACGTGTTTCCCGGACATCAACCCAGCGCTCAGACAACCCTTCTTCGAGAATATGTTTATATTCTGCTCCAAGCGGCGCGAGCCCTTCGACCATCAATTGTTTCGCTTCTTCATAAGAGACCTTCATCTCGACCTCAGAAACGAGGGGGGTATACATATCGTACATGTGTAACTCATCAAGACCGAGGACCCGTTTACGTAAGGCAACATAGCGATGAAGCAATGGTAAGTGCTCATGCACCGCTTCAACCAACCCATCATAAACGGATTCAGGGATTGCATTACCATGTAAGGCTGCCGCGCGTGCAGAAGGAAACTTCCGAACATCTGCATAGAAGTTGTCTTTCTTAACTGACCCAGCAAGAGTTGAGGCGAGCGTATTCGTGTATTTCGCATACGTTCCGTACATCGCTTTAAATGCGGCTTCACGCACCGAACGATCAGATGATTCAAGGAATGTGATGAAACGACCATGTGTCAATTCTGTCTCTTCCCCGTCTTCCCCCTTAATTTTCGGGAATGTCAAATCTGCATTATTCAGCATACCGAATGTCGTACCGGATTGACCGAGAACTTCTCCCGCCTTCGCTAGAATCGCTTCTTCCGCTTCCGTCAACACATGCTCGCGTTCTTGGTTCAACTCATCAAATGCATGACGGTACATCGCAAGGTCTGCATTCTCATTAAGATACGCTTCTATCGTTGTTTCAGGTACAGCTAACAATTCCGGTGTCATGAAAGCAAGTGTGGCTCCGATTTGTGACGCAAGCGTCCGAGCACGGTCGTTCATGGCTTGATAGAAGCTATCCGCTGTATTTTCGTCGTAACGCATGTGCGCGTATGTATAGAGCTTATAAAGACGTCTTGAGACTTCGTCTCGTAACTGTAACCCTTCATAGAGCGTATCCGCACTTTGTCCAAGACGACCCTTATACTCGACGAGTAATGGAAGCATCGCTTTCACCGATTCAAATTCTTCTTCCCACGCTTCGTTTGATGCATAAATCGATTCTAGATTCCAAGTTTCTGAAACGTCAACATCTTGACGTGTTAATACTTCTGCCATTTCCCTCACTCCTTTAATTCAGTTATACCTGTTTTCTTTTCGACAAACAATCGAAGTGCTCCTGCTAAAACAGCCGATTCGCCTCCTCGATCCGCTCTAACCATTCCGTGATAAGTAAATCGATCATCGGTCGTTCAAACGGGATATCCAATCGATGAAGTAAATGAAAGACGGCTTGTTCTAAAGCAGTAGAGGAATAAACCCCTTTTAAACGCAAAAAGACTGCCATTTGAAACTCAAAAGGATGAACGGGATACGATAATAAGTGACTGATCGGAAGAAAGACCGATGACGGCAGATTCAGAAGATGAAACCCTGCCTCATATAATGGAAGTTTAAGCATTCGTGGAGGTAACGAAGGATAAAAAGGACGCTGTCGATAGCGCAAGACGATTCCTTGCCATCGAGCCATTGAAAATTTCCGAGGAAATGACGGAAGTTCCGTCGAAAGGAAGTCGGATAATGAAAGGGATTGAACGGTACAATAGACATAATGTTTCGCAAAAGGGAGCGGATGTCGAAACCGTCGGATTTGATTGTCAACAATCAAGTCCAAATACTCATTTTCTAAGAAGGCTTGACGCATCCATCCTTGTAAACGAAATGTGACACCATGTGACGGATGAAACCCAATCCAACGAACCGTTTGTCCTTGTTTCGCATCAAGTCTTGCTCGTCTAATCCATTCATCTGCCGACATCGGAGAACGCTGAATTTCAATCCCAATCTCTTTTTCCGGAATCCACAGGTCGAAGCGTCGCTGTCCAATCGTCCATTCGGTCTCGACGCGAACGCCTGCATTCATCAACGAATCTGCAATTCGTCGTTTCCAAGATACATGTAAGCTACTTTCTCCTGAACATGCTGAGATATGTGCAAAATGTGGTCGTCGTCCCTGCCTGACGCGCAATGGCTTCAGACAATACGGACAATGTAAGGACATCGCTTTTAATTCATGGACAGAAAACCTATGAATCAGAATGCGTTTACCTGACCCATCAATGGCTTCAAACATCAGCATCGTCCCCTTTTGCTAGAGTAGCGGTGAGAATAAGCGTGAAATTGATTCAACTAAACGGCGGCGTAATGGACGACGATGAAACAAATCAGCATCAACTTGTGTAGACTGGCTAAAATCCTCATAAAAATCACGTGTTAATTGATGTACCGAATTTGTTCCGTATAAAAAAGCATTTACCTCGAAATTCAAATGAAAACTCCGTAAATCCATATTCGCTGTTCCAATCGTTGCGATGGCGTCATCCACGACGATGACTTTCGAATGCATGAATCCTTTGTTATACTCATAGATTTTCACACCAGCCTGGAGTAAATCATCAAAGTAAGAGCGACTCGCATAAAATACGATTTTATGATCCGGAAAGCTTGGCAGAAGAATACGAACATCAATTCCAGACATAGCGGCTGTCTTTAGTGCTGTCATCAAATCTTCATCTGGTATTAAATATGGAGATGCAATGTAAACAGATTCACGCGCTTCTGTGATGAGTCCGAAGTAAAGTGACTTCATTGCCTCATGTGGCTCATCAGGTCCACTGGCAATGATTTGAACGCCTCCCGTTGCTTCATCGACATATTCCAGTGGTTCCATATAAAACGGTGTAAACAGGCGTTCCCCCGTCATATAGTACCAGTCTTGGAGGAAAATCAATTGAAGTTCAGAAACAGCTTCTCCGCGTACAAGAAGATGCGTATCACGCCAAAATCCAAAATGCTGATCGCGACCGATATACTCGTCCCCAACGTTAATTCCACCCGTAAAAGCAACTGTTCCATCAATGACAACGATCTTCCGATGATTTCGGTAGTTAGACTTACTCGAAATGAACGGTAATACGACAGGGAAAAATGCCCGAACTTCAACACCTGCATCCTGCATCTTCTTGAAATAATGCTTATCTGTCGAAAAACACCCGACGGCATCATAAAGAAAACGGACTTCAATTCCTTGTTGTGCCTTTTCAATCAATACTTCCTGTAACTGCAATGCGAGCTCGTCATCCCGTACGATATAGTATTCCAAATGAATATGATGTTGTGCTTGACGAATCTCTTCTAAAAGAATCGGAAATTTCTCCTGACCATTCGTCAAAATTCTTGTATGTGTATTATACGAAATTGGAAGTCGACTGATCGAATCGATAAGTGTGACAACTTTTCCATAATGTCCTTCTTGGAACACTGATTGGTGTACTGCTGTTTTAAACTGGGTACGGTATTTAATATAAGACTCTTCATCAAGCATTGCTTTCAATCGAAACATTCGTTTCCGGCGGTAGTTCTGACCAAACGTAAAATAAACAAACACGCCGACAACAGGTAGTGCCATCATGACAAGTGCCCAGACGAGTGTTCGTTCTGGGTTACGATTTTCAAGCAAAATGATGACGAACACGCTCATGACGACCAAAATGATGACGATGGACAGCCAGCCTACCATATAGACGCTCCAATAGTAGGATAAAAAGGCGATTAAACCGATGGTCAAGATGAGGGTCATGAGAAGTTGTACACGTCGTAGCATGAATCCCCCTCCTTTTATGTATGTTGTAAAAATTGTAGTTAAGAACTCATGACAGAAAGGAAGCGTTTAAATGGGTACGTATATCATTACTGGTGCAACAAGTGGAATCGGAGAAGCAACTGCCCTCCAACTGATTCGAGAAGGTCATACCATTCTTGCCATTGGTCGTAATCAAGACAAAGGAGCTTCTCTTGAATCTAGCGGAGAAGGACGTTTATATTTCTTCCCTGTCGACTTGACTGATTCCTCTGCCATCGACAGGTTCTTTGAAGAAACACTCGAAGATTTTCCAGAAATCGACGGGATTTTTAATAATGCAGGGACATTTGGAAAACCCGTCGCACCCGAGAGAATCTCCGATCAACAAAAAGAAGTGTTCCAAGTGAATTATCATGCCCCTGAACGAATCATCCAGCTCGCGACGAAACGTTTCTCAAAAGGTGCCTCTATCGTCAATAATAGCGCGATCGTCGGTCACGTCAAGTTTCCCGCCATGCTCTTACCCTATGCATCGTCTAAGAGCGCTTTATTGACACTGACAAAGACATACGCTGCCCGCTTCCATGGCAAGTATCGTTTTAATGCCATTTGTCCGGGACCGGTCGACACATCATTGAGCCACGCATTATATGGCGGGAAAGATAAGTTTGATCTTGCGATGAAGCATCATCTTCGTGGCGAACCTGCACAACCTTCTGAAATCGCAGAAGTCGTTTGTTTCTTACTCTCGAATAAAGCGAGTTACATCAATGGGCAAGCCCTTATCGTAGACGGTGGTTATACCCTCACTTAATGTCAGAATAAAAGGAGGTATCACGATTCGTGATCCTCCTTTTACTCGCACTTTTAGTTCCTTTAATTCGGAAAGTATTTCCGAATAAAGGCAAAGACGTCTGAAGCAATGATTTGTTTTCCATATTCAGCGACAGGATGAATCGTTTGTTCGCTGAAATGAAGATATTCGGCAATTAAACTCATGACATTTTCTTGTGCTTCTACATTCACATCATCTTCGAAATGAACATGTAGTAGATAGAGTCCATCCTTTTGGTAAAGCGCTGTTTCAAGTTCTGCGAAGACAGGAGCATTCGCATATTGACTAAGCGCAATGATATGCTCGAAATCATGAGTTTCGAATAAGACATCCTGGCTTAATTCTGTATCTTTATCTTCTGTCTCAGACATCGCTGATCGTAAAAGTGAATCGAGTTCGTCTTCATCGACTTGCTCACCATCGACTGCATTTTTTGCGATCGTTACAGTGACTTCAAGACCTTTTTCAAAAGCTTGCACTTGTATCCATAGTGGACCTTCGAAGGAGATGGACTCTTTTTCATTCGCTTCGTCCATCATCTGCCAGAATAACTGTTCTCCCCGTTCCCGATTATACCAAATCTCATCTCGGGCAAAACCACGGCGTTCGATGTCAGTATAAGTGATGAAGAACTTGACCGTATTGTCATTGACGCGTTCGATTTTCAATCTGTCCACTCCTTTCTTCTCGTTCCTTATCTAGAATACGAACGAGGACATGACTTGGATTCACACTTTCGAATCCGAAGGATATATTTCTATTCCTTTGTTATCTTTATTTTAACCTTTTTTATCGGTAACAAAAAGCACACTGCTCACGAAGCAGCGTGCTTTTTAAAATTACTCGTTTACAAGACGCTGTGCTTCCAAAAGTTGGAATGTACGCACCTTGCGTGGTAAGAATCGACGGATTTCATCCTCGTTATATCCTACTTGAAGACGTTTTTCGTCAATCAAAATCGGACGACGCAATAATCCAGGATATTCTTGAATTAAATCGTATAGGTGCTGCAACGATAAGTTTTCAACGGAAACATCGAGTTTCGAGAAGACTTTTGAACGCGTTGAGATAATCTCGTCCGTTCCATCTTCCGTCATTCGAAGAATCTGTTTGATTTCATCGAGCGATAATGGTTCTGAAAAAATATTACGTTCTACGAACGGGATTTCATGTTCTTCAAGCCACGCGCGTGCTTTCCGACAAGAAGTACAACTTGGTGAAGTATAGAGTGTTACCATTGAAAAACATCCTCCCCCTGATTTAACATCATTTAACACCTAAGTGAATACATAGATATCGATGATGGTTCTATTACTTGACAGTTTACATCTAATAAAGCAGAAAACCTAGCTTTTTTATAAAGATGAAAGAACTTTTCGTAAAAAAGCTTGTTAAAGCCACCACGTGGCTTTAACAAGCTGGCGTGTGATCAAATGGCTGAGAAATCGTTTCTTTTGCTTTAGGAAGTTTCATTTCTTTTAGTTTTTTCTCTAAAATATCCCGCAAAAGGCGCTTCTTCAGCTTTTTCTTTTTGTCACGTTCTTTCATATTCCGACACCCCAATCGGTCCGAAACAGAACTAACAACCTACGAAAGCAAAATAATCATCTTCTACATTAGTAATTATACCACGTATATCAAAAATCTATTCCTACTTTAAACAATTAAATATGTGAGATTGTCGATTAAGTAATGAAAAATAGTTGCAATTTCTTTCAATTTTCTGTAGAGTGTATAGAAATATCAACGCTCAGGAAGGAGTTTTTCATTCATGTCATTAACACTCGTCACTATTCTCGATCATCCGATCGCTCAAAAATATTTATCCCGTTCTGGCTTGAATCATGCGATTTCAGTAGCTGAACGCGCTCTGACGCTCGCTACGAAGCGAGGTTTAGATGCGGATACAGCTACGAAAGCTGCACTCCTCCATGACATCGGGCATTACGAATGGTATACCGATGGCACTTGGAACTATGATCTCTATCGTCAAAATGATATTCATGCCATTAAAGGGGCTGAACGCGCCCATAAACTTTTGATTCGCCTTGGTGAAGAACCAGCACGCGCCAAAGAAATCGCACTTGCCGTTCTCTTGCATACGGATTCGTATCTTCCACCTGGTGCAATCAACCGGACACCACTTCAACAACTTGTGCACGATGCGGATACGCTAGAAGAACAACCAGGCGGACTACATCACTATGAAAAAATCGATTTTGATGAAGCCATGCGCCGTCTTGATGCGATTGATTCTGTCGTTCATCGCTTCGCGCATCTTCCACGAATTGCATCAGAAAATTAAAAGGCATTTCCACGATCAACGTGGAAATGCCTTTTGTTTTAAACAATTATACGAGTTGCGCTTGATATGCTTCCAGTTCTGCATCCGTCATCGAAACAAAATGACCTGGTTCGATTTCACGAAGTGGTGGAATGCTTGAATCTTCATCTGATTTACCAACAGGTCCACTCGTCGGACGATCATAAACGATCCGCTTACGTGTACGCTCGTGCTCTGGATCCGGAAGAGGAATCGCAGACAAGAGCGATTTCGTATAAGCATGGACCGGATTCTCATATAAGCGATCCGCACTACATAGTTCAACGAGGTGACCTTGGTACATAACACCGATACGATCCGAGATATATTTTACCATCGATAAGTCGTGGGCGATGAACAAGTAAGTCAAACTACGGTCACGTTGCAGTTTTTTCATCAAGTTGACGACCTGCGCTTGAATCGATACGTCAAGTGCCGAGATTGGCTCATCCGCGATGATGAAGTCCGGTTCTACAGCAAGCGCACGCGCGATTCCAATCCGTTGACGCTGACCACCCGAGAACTCGTGTGGGTAACGGCTCGCATGTTCTTTCGTCAAACCAACTGTTTCGAGTAAATCGTACACACGGTTATTCCGCTCGTCTTTCGACTTTGCTAGACCATGAATATCAATTCCCTCAGCGATGATATCACCGACTGTCATCCGTGGGTTAAGTGACGCATAAGGGTCTTGGAAAATCATTTGCATCGCACGGTTGAACTTCAGTTTATCTTTACGCGACTTTTTACCATGAACGTTTTCACCTTTGAACATGACTTCGCCGTCTGTCGCCTCATACAATCCGATGATTGAGCGACCAGTCGTTGATTTACCACAACCCGATTCACCTACAAGACCAAGTACTTCGCCTTCATAGATATCGAATGATAAACCATCAACCGCTTTAACGACACGTCCGCGTCCAATGTTGAAGTGTTGCTTCAAGTTTTTTACTTCAAGTAATTTATTACGGTTTTCCATTATTTCAGACCGCCTTTCAGAAGCGATTTCGCGAATACGCTATCTGGGCGGTATTTCAACGCCAGATCCCGAATTGCAAGTGGTGGCTCAACATACGGTGCTTGTGGATGGAGCAACCATGTCGCCGCTTCGTGAGTATCTGTAATTTTGAAGAAAGGAGGTTCTTTTTCAAAATCAATCTTCATTGCATATTTATTTCGTGGTGCAAACGCGTCACCGACTGGTGGATGAAGTAAGTTAGGTGGTGTTCCTGGAATCGCCGGTAAATCTTGTGAACGGTCATCCGATGGACGTGGCATTGAACCAAGGAGTCCCCAAGTATATGGATGACGTGGCTCGTAGAAAATCTCATCGACTGTACCCTTCTCAATTAATTTACCTGCATACATGACCGCTACACGATCGGCCATATTCGCTACGACGCCTAAATCGTGCGTGATGAAGATGATCGCTGTACCCGTTTTTTGTTGAATGTCTTTCAACAACTCAAGGATTTGCGCTTGAATCGTAACATCGAGTGCTGTCGTCGGCTCATCGGCAATCAAGACTTTCGGATTACAAGCAAGTGCGATTGCGATGACGATCCGTTGACGCATCCCACCAGACAATTGGTGTGGATATTGTTTCAGACGTGCTTCTGGGTTTGGAATCCCTACAAGCGTCAGTAATTCAAGCGTACGTTTTTTAGCAGCATCACCTGTCAATCCTTGGTGACGTTTTAAACCTTCGGCAATCTGTTTGTAGATCGTCATTGTCGGGTTAAGTGATGTCATTGGATCTTGGAAGATCATTGCGATATCACGACCGCGTACTTTTTGCATTTCTTTATCGGAAAGCTTAACCAAATCGCGACCTTCGAATAAGATCTCACCTTTTGTGATTTCACCTGGCGGATTTGGAATCAGACGCATGATGGCTTTTGAAGTAACCGATTTACCAGAACCGGACTCACCAACGATTGCGAGTGTTTCACCTTTTTTTAAATCGAACGATACTCCGCGGACGGCTTGAACCGTCCCGGCGTACGTATGGAAAGCGACATTCAGGTCGCGGACTGACAAGATTGTTTCCATTTTGGATGAGCTCCTCTCTAATCTAATATTTGTTAGCGACGTAGACGTGGATCGAACGCATCACGTAATCCATCTGCCAACATGTTGAAGCTGATCATGAGGAGTACGAGCACTGTCGATGGAACGACGAGCAAGAAAGGAAACGTCTTAAGTTCTTTGTACCCTTCATTGATCAGTGTACCAAGCGACGGTTGCGGTGGTGCAAGTCCAAGACCGATGAAGCTTAGGAAAGCTTCGAAGAAGATTGCCCCAGGAATCGTGAACATGAGCGAGATGATGATTGTACCCAAGGTATTTGGAATCAAATGTTTGAAGACTAAACGTGCGCTAGAAGCACCAAGTGTACGTGCTGCGAGAACGAATTCTTGGTTCTTTAGTTTCAGGATCTGACCACGAACGAGTCGACTCATCCCGATCCAACCAGTAATCGTCATCGCGAGGATGATCGTCGTGATTCCTGGTTCAAGAATCAAGATGAAGAGGATGATCAGGATTAAGTTCGGTACCCCTGTCAGGATTTCCGCGATCCGTTGCATGATATTATCGACGCGACCGCCGTAATAAGCTGAAATACCACCGTATGTGACACCGACGAGAACGTCAATAAGCGCTGCCATCAAACCGATGAAGAGTGAAATTTTAGTCCCTTCCCAGACACGTGACCAAAGATCACGACCAAGGTGGTCCGTACCAAACCAATAATTTTCTTTTACTTGTTTTTGTTTATAAAAATCGATTGGTGTCTCACCAAGTGTTGCCATACCATCAAAGCCAGCCCACTCTAATCCTGTTACTTTAGGTGGAAGTTTAGCTTGAGTGATTGTTTGGGTATAAGCATCTTTACCAGAGATTGCAGGACCCGCTAATGACATGATGGCAATCACGATGATCAAGACAAGAGAAATGATCGCTGCTTTGTTTTTACGCAAGCGCATCCAAGCATCCTGCCAAAAGTTTAAGCTTTTACCGGCAATTCGTTCACCGGCTTGTTCATTGAACTCAACTTGTTGAAACAATGATGAATCGAACTGTTCCGCTTTTGCATTTGAATTTTGTTCAGCCATTATTTACTACCCCCCAAACGAATCCGTGGATCAACGACACCGTATAGCAAGTCGACGATTAAAATCATGAGAATGAAGATTGCCGAGAAGAACAGCGTCGTACCCATGATAACTGTATAGTCATTTTGTGTGATTGACGATACGAACAACTCACCAAGCCCAGGTACAGCAAAGATTTTTTCGATGACAAATGTACCTGTGATCAATGCAGCAGTCATAGGTCCAAGAATCGTAATAGCAGGAATCAATGCATTCCGAACCATGTGTTTCCAAGTGATTGATTGACCATCTAGGCCTTTTGCTTTAGCTAACGTGACGTAATCCTGACCTGTAACCTCAAGCATTTCCGTCCTTACGAATCGGGCAATCGAGGCGGTGACCCCAAGAGACAACGAAATCGTTGGTAGAATCGTATGCGCCGGACTTTCCCAGAACGCTACTGGCAAAGCGCCCCATTTCACGCCGACATAATACTGAAGGAGTGAGGCGAATACGAATGATGGTACTGAAATCCCGAGAACCGAGATGAACATTGCTCCGTAGTCGACAACTGTGTTGTGACGAAGTGCAGCAACTACACCAAGTACGAGACCTAAGAGTACACCAAGTACGAGTGCTTGAACTCCAAGTTGAGCCGATGGTCCAATTCGTTCAGAAATTAAATCTGTAACTGGACGGCTGTCATATTTGAACGATACACCAAGGTCTCCTTGGAATAAGTTAACCATGTACGCTGCATAGCGTTGTGGTAGTGGATCATTCAAATTGTACTTATCCCGAAGGATATTCAACTGTTCAGGAGAAAGTTTCTCCTGGTTCTGGAATGGTGAACCTGGTAGCAGATCCATCAGGAAGAAAGTGAACGAAGCGATGAGTAAAAACGTCAGTACGCCGTAAACCAGGCGTTGAGCTAAATAACGGCCCATAAGATGGCACCCCCTATAAAGATTTTCTGTTTTTTTCGAAACATCAATAAAATCAGTATGACCCACAATTGTCGGAACATTCAAGAATTTTGTTATAAAAATTTAAAATTCTTTTTAATTGTGCTTTGATTCGATGTTCGATCAGACGCTTTTTTTAATGTCGTCCAATAGTCAGAATTTTTCGTTTGATTCCATTATACTTTGCTAACAAAGTAATTAGAACCATTTTTTTACGAAAATTTCACATTTCCGCTAAAAATGAGTTTCCGTTCATTCAAAGTAGTATAAAACAGGAGCGCACCCGAACTGACTTAGGGACGCTCCCGTTCTCGATTACTTCACATCAACATATTTGTATTGGAAATCTGCTCCGAACAATTGACGGTTGAAATCTTTGACCGTCGGACGGCTCAAGTATGCAGAACCCGCTTGATAGATTGGTGCGATGGCTTGATCTTTTTCAATCAATTGCGCCTCAGCTTGTTTGAACAAATCTAAACGCTTCGTCAAGTCTGACTCATCGTTTGCCGCGTTTAATAATTTATCATACGCAGCTGATTTGTACTTCACGTCATTTTGGCTGTTCGTTGATTCGAAGATGGACAGGTTAGACATTGGATCTTGATAATCTGGACCCCAAACTGAGTAAGAAACTTGGTAGTCGCCTTTTGTTTCAAGATCGAGTTTATTCTTGAACGGCTGTTGTTTGATCGAAACAGTGACATTCGGAAGATTCTTCTCGAGTTGACCTTTCATGTACTCACCGATTTTCTTAGCGTCTTCGTTATCAAACGAAAGCAATTCAATCGTCGTTTTCTTATCGCCATTTGCTTTTTTCCAAAGATCTGCTGCTTCTTTCGCGTCACGATCGAACCAGTTGATGTCGCTCGTGTAGTCTTTGCCTGATGCATCTTTAACGAAATCTTTTGGAATGAAGCTTGTTGTCGGAATCGAACCGTTCGCAAGAAGCGTATCCGTGATTCCTTTTGGATCAATCGCACGAGCGATTGCTTTACGTGCATTTACATCTTTCATCGTTGCATCTTCGTTATTGAATTTCAAGTAAGCGATCGAAGAACGAAGCGCTGTCTTGAATTCAGGTTTCGATTTGTATGCTTCAACTTGCTCCGAAGTCAGACCTGCGTAATCGATTTCGTTTGAATCATACAGGTTTGCGACTGTCGAATTATCCTTAACGACACTGATTGTGACTTCGTCGAGTTTGACGGCATCTTTATCCCAGTAGTTGTCGTTCTTTTTCAGAACACGTTTTGAATCCGTTTTCCAAGTTTCCCAAACGAAAGGACCGTTATAAAGCAATTTATCTGGTTTGAGCGAGAAGTCTTTCTCGTTTTTCTTGTAGAAGTCTTCACTGATTGGTGTATACGTACCGAACGATGTCAGTGAGAGGAAATACGGAGCTGGACGCTCGAGTTTTACTTCTAACGTTTTATCATCGATTGCTTTAACACCGAGTTCATCAACAGGCTTTTTACCTTGTGTGACATCAGCGCCGTTTTTTAACGTGTCAAAGATGTATGAGTAACTAGAACCAGTTTTCGGATCAGCAGCACGTTTCCATGCAAATTCGAAATCCTGTGCTTTGACCGGTGAACCATCAGACCACTTCGAATCACGAAGCGTGAACGTATACGTCAAATTGTCGCTTGAGATATCCGTTTTTTCTGCAAGTGCTGGAATCGCTTTTCCGTCTTTGTCTAAACGATAAAGACCTTCCATCGTGTTTCCGATCATGTTGAAAGCGACGGAATCCGTAGCTTTCGCAGGGTCCACTGTCGTGATGTCCGAAGTGTCCGTCAAACGTAGATTTTTCTTGCCGTCTGTTGAACCTGAATCTTTGTCTCCGCCACCTGTCGAACATCCAGCAAGCACTGCGCTTCCTGCAAGCATGACTGATAAAGCGAGACCGACTGTTTTTTTCTTCATCGGTAAGTCATCTCCTTTTCAATTTCCAAGTTGCCATAATGCCTATGACATCAATAACGTCCCGTCGAAACTGCAATGTATTCCCCAAAATGCATTGACCTAGTTTCAAAAACTTAAACGAAGTGATAAATTGATTTTATGTGAGAATAGCATTAACGTCAAGTGAATAGTCACACTATTTGCTATTTTGCATCATTCGTTTGTTACCGATTCGTAACAGCATTAAAAGTTTCGTATACTAAGAATATCTATGTACGTAAAGGGGGATTTTCATGCGATCGACGTATTTCCGACCGGTCATCATTGCGGTCATTCTTGTTCTGCTTTACACGATTTGGGCGACTATGACGGATTCAACACACAGCATCTTGTATCATCTGTCTGGTGGTTTATTCATAGCAGGATTCTTGTTAGTTGCAGTAGGATTCTTCTCGAATATGTCTGCTAACGGTTTCTTCCGTGGCATGACAGCTGGATTCAAAAAGCAGCGGGAAGCGAAGTTGCGAGAGATTGATGGCGATTATTACGAAGATGAAGACGAGGAGGAAGAAGTGCTTCGCAAAAAGCAACGCCGTGCTTCAGCACGGACGAAGCCCTATGTCTCAAGCGGTATCATCTTCATCGTCGTCTCACTGATCATCTCATATTTTTAAACGAAATCAACGTGACGCTCTACCTAAGGTATGGTAAACTCAAGCTAATCAAACAAGAAAACACGACGACAAAGAGTAGTAACTTAGATCCACTCCTCTCAGAGAGTCCATGGTGCTGAAAATGGACAGGTGATGCCTAAGTGAATGGACTTTCGAGTGGCTGATTCGAAAACAAGTAGAGTCAGATGGGTTTGCCCATTACAGCAAATTGAGCGGCTATGTAAATAGCAACTTGGGTGGCAACGCGATGACTCGTCCCTTGATTTTCAAGGGGCGTTTTTTATTTTGATCTTATTATTTGGAGGGATTTCATTATGAAAACGATTTTCTCAGGTATCAAACCAACCGGAACGGTCACACTCGGAAATTACTTAGGTGCCATGAAACACTTCGTGAACTTACAGGACGGTCATGATGCATATTACTGCGTCGTCGATCTGCACTCCATCACGGTCGATATCGATCGTGTCGAACTGATGAACAATACACGCGCCCTTGCTGCTCTTTATATCGCAAGTGGTCTGAACCCAGAAAAATCAACGATTTTCGTTCAATCAGAAGTCAAAGCGCACGCGCAACTCGGCTGGATGTTGACATGTCTTTCCGGTATGGGTGAACTAGAACGTATGACGCAATATAAAGATAAATCACAAGGAAAAGAGCGGATTGGTGCAGGGTTGTTCGTCTACCCGACGCTCATGGCAGCTGATATCCTTCTCTACGACGCGGAACTCGTTCCGGTCGGTGACGATCAAAAACAACACATTGAGTTAACGCGCGATTTAGCCCAACGATTTAATAGCCGCTATTATGAGACGTTCACATTACCAGAACCGATCATTGCTGAATCAGGTGCCCGGATCATGAGTTTGACGACGCCAGATAAAAAGATGTCAAAATCTGATCAAAATCCGAAAGGCTTCATCTCGATGCTTGACGCACCAGATGTCATTCGTAAAAAAGTGAAATCAGCTGTCACAGACTCGGAAGGCATCGTAAAATTCGATCGTGAAAACAAACCAGGTGTGTCGAATTTACTTGAGATCTATTCCCTACTCGCTGGTATCTCGATTCCAGCTCTTGAAGCAAAATACGAGGGCTCGAATTATGGAACATTCAAAGCAGATGTCGCAGAAGCGATCATTGCGGAACTCGAACCGATTCAACAGCGCTATTATGAATTGATTGACTCTGAAGAACTCGATCAAATTCTCGACGCTGGACGTGATCGCGCAGAAGCAGTCGCTGCCAAAAAACTCGCGAAGATCGAAAAGGCAATGGGCTTACAACGGAAACGTGCGAAAGTAAAAAGATAATTCGTCCTCTACGCGAAAGACCGGGATGTCCCGGTCTTTTTATATATCACAGATAAAAAACGGCTTCCGAATCAAATCGGAAACCGTTTTTTATTTTGCTTATTTTCCTTCGATTGAAGCCCATTTGTATGAGAAGTCTGCGCCGAAGTTATGCTCGACGACTCCTTTAACGTATGGTTTAACGAGGAATGCACGTCCACGCTGATAAACAGGTGAGATCGCTGCTGAATCAAGAAGGATTTTCTCAGCTTCTTGTAGTTCAGACCAACGTTTTGTTGCATCTGTTTGAGTTTGTGCATCTTTGATGAGTTTATCGTACTCTTTGTCCGACCATTTACCACGGTTGTATGGTCCGCCCGTGACGAAGAGATCGAGGAACGTCATTGGATCTTGGTAGTCAGGACCCCAGCCGGCGAATGAGAACTGGAAGTCACCTTTGTTTTCAAGATCAAGTTTGTTTTTGAATGGTTGTTGTTTGATCGTAACCTTCATACCTGGAAGGTTTTTCTCAAGTTCCCCTTTCAAGAACTCACCGATTTTCTTAGCATCGTCGCTATCGTAGTTCAAGAGCTCAAGATCAACCGATTTTTGACCGATTTCTTTGAGACCCTCTTCCCAGAGTTTTTTCGCTTCATCGGCATTGTATTCGTTGAATGCCGGATACTTGTCGCGGAAATCTTTTCCGTCAGCATCTTTTGCGAAATCTTTTGGTACGAGGTAGTTCGCTGGAAGTGATCCGTTTGCAAGGATGACATCCGTGATTCCTTTTTTGTTGTAACCCATGTCGATTGCGCGACGGATTTTTTCATTATCAAGCGCTTTCACCTTTGTGTTGAGGTAAAGGTAGAAAATCGTTGATTCACCTTTTGTTTTGAACTCTTTATTGTCTTTGTACTGGGCAACGAACTCAGAAGTTAGACCTGTACGGTCGATGTCGCCTTTTTCATACAAGTTAACGCCTGTCGCAACTTCTTTAACAACCTTAACGTTGATCGTTTTGAGTTTAACGGCATCTTTATCCCAGTAGTTATCGTTTTTAACCATTTTCCAGCCTTGCTCACGTGTCCAATCTGTTAACTTGAATGGTCCGTTGTACAGCGATTTGTCTGCAGTCGAACCGAAGTCTTTCCCGATTTTCTTCGAGAGTTCTTCTGATTTCGGCATGAATGGTCCGAATCCAGTGAGTCCGAGGAAGTAATCTGCAGGGGCTTTTAATTTAACTTCAAACGTTTTGTCGTCAACCGCTTTAACGCCGACAGCATCACGATCACCTTTCTTCGTGTTGTACTCTTCTGCACCTTCGATATTGTAGAAGACATATGCATACTGTGAAGCGTTCTCCGGGTTGAGAACTTCTTTCCATGCATATTCAAAGTCTTTTGCCGTGATTGGTGTACCATCAGACCATTTCGCATCACGTAATTTGAACGTGTATGTTAATTTGTCATCTGAAACCGTGTGGCTTTCAGCGATACCTGGTGTCGGCTGCTGCTTGTCATCAAGACGGTAAAGACCTTCCATCGTGTTGTTCAACACGTTGAAAGACACTGCATCTGTTGAAGTCGTCGGGTTGAGTGTCGGGATGTCCGAACCTTCGATCAAATTAAGTGTTTGATCGTTTGATTTTTTGCTTGAACCTGTGTCGCCCGATTTGTCGCCTGAATCCGTTGTCGAACAAGCTGCGAGGAACGCACTTGATACGAGTGCTACCGATGTAGCTAAAGCAAAGCTTTTCTTCTTCATGTTACGATGACCCCCCTAGGTTTCTAAAAAAATGATACTGTCAGGTTTTTGACCGAAAAAAAAAGAATTACTATATTCGAATCAAACCCTTCGTTACAAATAGTTTACAATGTTCTGATAATTTTGCAAACCTTTTATCCGATTTTTCTAAATATTTTTTCAAAAAAGACTGGGACCTTAAGAAATAATGGTCCCAGTTAAGTGATTATTTTAAAATTTTCATCGAGCGGAGTAGGTATTCCGGTCCATAAATCGGTACTTCAATTCCTTGAATCGTATCAGAAACATATAATTTCTCAGTCGTCTGATACAAAGGAACGACGACAGCATCCTGATGGATTAACCGTACTTCGGCTCGATGATAGAGTGCTTGTTTTCGTTTTATCTCTTTTTCTTTTCTTGCTTTTTCAACTGTCTGGTCGTATACCTTGGATTGATAATTCACCGAATTTAAAGGATTGTCTGAGACGAACTGATTTAAATAGGCTAGCGGTCCAGGATAATCTGGCATCCATCCAGTCAAAGTCATCGCATATCGTGATGATTGTTCTTTGTCGATTTTCTCTTCAATCGCGACTGGCTTAAGAATGATATCAATCTCAGGTATTTGTTTCTCAAGATAGGTTTCGAGTTGTTCCCCAATCCGTTTTGCTTGTGGATCATCAAAATTAAGCATCTCAATTTGTTGTTTACTATGTTCTTGTGATTTTTCAGGTTTCTCTTGAACGGATTCTGACATCAATACGTTCGTATCCGTGACGACGAATCGATTCGTCGGAATACCTGCATACCCTAAAGGAAGTTGAACCGATTCTTTTTCCATCAAGGCGTGAGCAATCCGCTTTCTGAGTGTCGTATCGCGGAACGTGTCATTTTTTTGATTAAAGGCGATATAAAAGACACCACTCCGCTTTTTTTGATAGGTCGGTCGTGAAACCTGATCACCTTGTGTTTCGACACTTTCTTGTAATGGAAGGATAGCCGCCTTGCTTTTCTCATACGAACTCCATTGCGTCTGATGGTCGGGAGTGATACGGCTTTCTATTTTCGCTACTGTGACAACGTTTTGCTGATGATACTGATCATTTTTCTTAAGCGTATATCCGCTTTTCGACATTTTTTCTAGTGTAAATGCACCATTTCCAACAAGTTCTTCCCACTTCTTTGATTCCGGTTGTGGATAGAAGACGGACATCGCAAGTAATTCCTTTAGATTCGAAACCGGCTGATTCAACGTGATGATGAGTTGATTGCGTCCTTTGGCTTTGACTCCTAAACGCTCTGGTTTCATTTTTCCATCATTGACGGCGCGTCCATTTTTAAATACTTCAAACAAGAAACCATACGGTGAATTGGTTTGATTAGCAGCGATACGCCGAAAACTATCGACGAACTGCTGCGCCGTAATCGGCTGACCATTGGCATCCTTCGTTTCTTTGAGTTGAATCGTATACGTCAATCGATCTTTCGAGACTGACATATCCTGCGCTAAACCTCGACGGACCGATGTTCCGGAAGTAAAGACATATAATCCTTCATACAATTGCGCTAAAAGTGTCTTTGAACGACTATCTGTCGCCAGCGCAATATCTGACGTTTTCGGAAGCGATGATTCAATCAGTTCGACTTTTGCTGTTTTTGTTTCGTTACTTGTTTTAGTTTCTTGAGACGACGACAGACGATATATGAGCATGCCACTAAGTGCAATCAGTAAAAATAGGAGCAGTGCCATGATCGATGTCTTTTTTGTGATGTTAGCCATAAACGACTCCTTTCTGCGTCAAACACGCATTTCTCTATTGAATCAGAATTTCATCAAAAAAGCGACCCCCTTGATGTTTCAAGGGAGTCGCTTGAGCTTAAGCTTCATACCGTTTGAAGACGAGTGATGCGTTGTGTCCACCGAACCCAAGCGAGTTGCTGAGCGCATAAGTCATTTCGACGTGACGTGAACCTTCTGTCACGTAGTCGAGATCACAGCCTTCACTCGGCTGTTTCAGATGGATCGTCGGGTGAACTGTTTGTTCTTGTAACGATTTAATTGTTGCAATCGCCTCGACACCACCTGCTCCACCAAGTAAGTGACCGATCATCGATTTCGTTGAGTTGACGACGAGTTGTTTCGCTTGTTCACCAAAGACACTGTGAATCGCTTTTGTTTCAAGAATGTCGTTCATCGGTGTGCTCGTTCCATGAGCATTGATGTATCCGACTGCCTCCGGAGTGATGCCCGCATCTTGAATCGCCATCGCCATCGCGCGTGCTCCACCGTCTCCGTCTGGATCCGGAGCTGTGATGTGATACGCATCAGCTGTTAATCCATACCCACTGACCTCTGCATAGATTTTCGCACCACGTGCTACCGCATGCTCGTATTCCTCAAGAATCAGGATACCTGCGCCTTCTCCCATGACGAATCCGTCACGTCCTTCATCAAATGGACGACTTGCCGTTTCAGGATCGTGATTCGTCGACATCGCTTTGTTGGCACAAAAACCAGCAAATGCTAAGTTCGTGATCGGTGCTTCCGCTCCACCAGCGATCATGACATCCGCATCGCCACGTTCGATGACACGCAGTGCTTCTCCAATGGCATTCGTTCCTGAAGCACATGCAGTGACGGAACAGTTATTCGGTCCCTTGGCTCCGGTATAGATCGATACCTGACCGCTTGCCATGTTCGGAATCATCATTGGAATGAAGAATGGGCTGACACGACGGTGTCCACGTTCAAAGTAGATTTTCGCTTGTTTCTCGATCGTCTCAACGCCACCGATTCCAGATCCGATCCAGACCCCAGCACGTTCTGCAATTTCTTTAATGTCGATTCCAGCATCTTTTACAGCTTCCAGGCTTGCGACAAGTGAATAATGAACGAAGCGATCCATTTTCCGTGCTTCTTTCGCCTCAATGAATTCTGTGACATCGAAGTTCTGTAATTCGCCCGTAACCTTCGTTGGATACTCATCGATATCGAGACGCTCCATCGGACGAATTCCGTTCGTTCCTTCTTTTAATGCATCCCAGAATGTATTCGCATCATTCCCGATTGGTGTCAATGCCCCGATTCCTGTGACTACAACGCGTTTTCTCATCATCTTATGTGTTCTCTCCTTTAGTCCAAGTAATATATGCTGCTCCCCAAGTCAATCCGGCACCGAAGCCAGCAAGTACAAGTTTCGTACCTAGTGTCAGACGACCTTGCTTACGTGCTTCTTCGAGTGCGAGTGGAATCGAAGCAGCAGATGTATTCGCATGCTCATCGATCGTAACGATGACCTTTTCTTGCGGAATATGCAGTCGTTCACACGCTGCATCGATGATGCGTAGGTTCGCCTGATGCGGAATCAAGATATCGACATCTTCAAGCGTGCTGTCTGCTTTTTGAATGACCTTCTCAACGATTTCCGGTAATTTACGAACGGCGAACTTAAAGACTTCGCGACCGTTCATCTCGATTGGTCCATCGATATCCTTAAACAACAGATGGGCTCCACGTCCGTCTGTTCCGAGTTCAAAAGCATTTAATCCCTCTTGCTCAGTTTGTCCGATGACGACCGCTCCTGCACCATCTCCGAATAAAATCGCTGTCGACCGGTCTGACCAGTCAACGATACTCGACATTTTTTCGGCACCGATGACCAGTGCATGTTTTCCTTTGACTGTTGATAACATGCTTGCAGCTGTTTGTAATGCGAAGATGAATCCACTACAGGCCGCACTGATATCAAAAGCGGTCGCTCCTCGTGCTCCCAGGCGCTCTTGAACGATACAGGCTGTAGAAGGGAACGCACGTCCTGTTGCCGTTCCGACAACGATCAAGCCGATGTCCTCTACTGTCAATCCAGCATCATCGAGTGCCTTCTGAGCCGCTTCTGTCGCTAAGTCTGTTACATCCACATCATCGGCTGCGATCCGTCGTGCCCCGATTCCTGTTCGTGTCCGAATCCATTCATCACTTGTGTCGAGCGTCGTTGCTAGCTCATCATTCGTTACGCGACGTGATGGCAAAGACGTTCCTAATCCTACAATCCCGATCTTCATAAGGCATCCCCTTTTGTTATTAGTATCTGGTACTAATATAAAGCGTTAATTTGCTTTTGTCAAAGAAAAAAGGAAGAGCAAGGTCTCCCGTGCCCTTCCTTCTACCTCATTCTGCTAACGTCCGAACGACTTCCATGACCATTTTAGCGGAATTGATTGACGCAATCTCGAGGAATTCATCAAACGAGAGTGACGCTTCTTCATTAGCGCTATCTGAAATCGAACGTGTCACGACGAACGGAACACCAAACTGATGACAGACTTGTGCGATTGGCGCAGCTTCCATCTCAACGGCTGCGACTTCTGGGAAGTGCGCCTTGATTTGAGCAGCACGCTCTGAATCATGGATGAAGGAGTCACCTGTCGCGATCAATCCATGAACGACACGAATTGCATCCATGCGCTCGATGACAGCTTCTGCTGTTGCTACGAGCTTTGGATCTGCTTGGTAGGCAGCTGGCATTCCAGGTACCTGACCATATTCGTAACCAAACGCTGTCACGTCTACGTCATGGTGACGTACTTCTGTTGAGACGACGACATCCCCAACCGTTAAGCCTTCTTTAAATCCGCCTGCTGAGCCGGTATTGATGACAGCAGTTGGTTTGTAGTGGTCAAGCAATAATGTCGTACCGATCGCAGCGTTCACTTTCCCGATTCCTGACTTCAAAATGACGACAGGAACGCTATTCAAGAGTCCTTCATAAAAATGATAGTTTGCAATGACTGTATCTTTACGTTCTGACAACTCGTTGCGCAATAAGTTGACTTCCTCTTCCATTGCGCCGATGATTGCGATTGGCATGGTCCATTCCTCCATCAAACAGAAAGCCGGATTGCTCCGGCTCCTGTGTTCTTTATTTGATCGATGTAATTTTTACTGCGTATTCGCCGCCTGGTGCTGGTACAGAGACTTGATCTCCGACTTGGTGCCCCATTAAACTTTTTGCGATTGGTGATTCGTTCGAAATTTTACCCGTGAACGGATCTGCTTCGGCACTACCAACGATCGTATACGTATCTTCTTCGTTGTCTTCGACACTCAAGAAAGTGACTGTCGTTCCGATACCGACGACTGAGATATCCTTCTCTTCTTCCGAAATGATGGCAACGTTGCGAAGCATCTCTTCCAGTTGAGCAATCCGGCCTTCGACCATTGCTTGCTCTTCTTTTGCTGAATCATACTCTGCGTTCTCTGAAAGGTCACCGAACGAACGGGCAATCTTGATGTTCTCGACGACTTCTTTCCGGCGGACTGACTTCAATTCATTCAATTCATTTTCAATGTTCGCTTTACCTTCAAGCGTCATGTAGTATTGCTTTTCTGCCATTTTTGTCACGCTCCTTTTTATTCCACTAGTATAGTATATTCACATCTTTTTTGGAATCAATATCCTCTTTGATCAAGTGCCGAACGATAATCAAGGATCGCTCGGATTTTCGTTACGAGTAAATCGATTGCCACGTGGTTTTCACCGCCCTCTGGTACGATGATATCCGCATAACGTTTTGTCGGTTCACAGAACTGCAGATGCATCGGACGGACGACATTCGTGTACTGCTCAACGACAGAATCAATTGAACGCCCACGTTCGTTGATATCACGTTGCATCCGACGAAGAATGCGAACGTCCGCATCCGTATCGACGAACACCTTAATATCCATTAGTTCCCGTAACCGTTCGTCTTCAAGCGCTAAAATTCCTTCTACGATGATGACATCACGTGGTTCGAGACGAATCGTTTCTTGAGCACGTGTATGTGCGACATAATCATATACCGGTTTTTCAACGGCAATGTTTTCGCGGAGCGCTTGAATGTGTTCGATCAAAAGACCATTATCGAAAGCAAATGGATGATCATAGTTTGTCTGATATCGCTCTTCCATTGATAATTCACTTTGGTCTTTATAGTATGCGTCCTGTTCAATCATGACGATTGATTCGCTTGGGAACGCATCGACAAGTGAACGTGCCACCGTCGTCTTCCCTGAACCCGTTCCGCCCGCTACGCCTATTACTACCGGTTTTTGCATGTCATTCGTTCCTCCATCATTTCGACTTTTTCCGACTGACGGATACACCGTCACCGAGCGGAAAAATCGTCGTATCATATTGTTCTTGTTCCATCATCCAGACCGTGAATTCTTTGACGAGACGCACGAGCCGACGTCTTCTTCGATCGAATGTCTTCGGGTCAGGCTCAAGGACATCTCCGTGTAAGAAGAGATTGTCCGTATAAAGCACGCCACCCTCTGGAATGAGTCGCCCATATCCCGCAAAGAATTTTTTATACTGTCCTTTAGCTGCATCGATGAAGACTGCATCAAACTGGTCTTCAAGCGTTTCGGCTAATTCTACTGCATCACCAAAAATGATGTCAATCCGATCCGCCACATCTGACCGGGCGATGAAGGTTTTTGCTTCTTCATACCGCTTTGCATTCCGTTCGATTGTCGTAATACGCGCATCCGGTAACGCACGTGCCATCCGGATCGCACTATAACCAATTGCTGTTCCGACTTCTAAAATACGCTTCGGTTGCTGTAATCGCAGGAGCGACAACAAGACTTCGGAACCGGTCAACTCGATGATCGGTATATGATGTTCTTCCGCATAACGCTCCATTTCTTCTAGTAGGGCATCACGAGGATGAATCATCGATTCGACATAGGTCGTGAAATCCTTCACGCCATTCACTCCCTCTTCCGCATAAACAGGTTGACTTGAAGCGTCATTTCCGCTTCAACCCAACCCGTTGCTCATTGCTCTTTACTCGCTTCGTATTCCACCCATTCCGGTTTATACTTAACGACGTTTCGTTGATGTTCTTCATATGTCTCTTCGTAAAGAATCTGTCCTCGTGGATGTGTATCACTTGGTGGACGGGCGAAGAAATAGACATATTTTGTTTTATTCGGGTTCAAGACAGCTAATACGGAATCCTTACTGACCGTTGAAATCGGACCAATCGGAATTCCTTCGTACTTATACGTATTGTACTTCGAGTTATTCTCAAGATCCTTCAGCGTCGTCAATGCCGTATTCTCGCCTGTGCCATACCAAACCGTCGGGTCCGACTGAAGTTTCATGCCATCATCTAAACGGTTTTTGAAGACGCCTGCGATTTCACGACGATCCTTCGGTGTCGCGGCTTCACGCTCGACCATTGAACCGAGACTGAGCACTTCATGGAAGGTCATGCCTGACTTTCGAATGGCATCCTCATTTTCATCGTAGACTTTTTCTGTCTCGTCGAGCATCGTCTCGACGATTTGATCAATGCTTTTTCCTTTATCGAACTCATACGTTGCTGGGAAGAGATATCCTTCAAGTGCGTACAAGACGCCATTCTTCTTCACTTCATCCGTCAACATCGGATATTTTTCAATCATGGCATCGATGAACATCGCATCCGTCAATTCTTTACGAATCGTCTCTTCTTTGAACTTCGTCGCTTTCGCGATTAAATCAATTTGACGATCCATCGTGATGCCTTCAGGTAACGTGATTTTCACATCCGCTGCCTTCATGACCGTTCCCGTTTTCAATTCATTGATGATTTCATCCGGGGACATGGCTTGTGACAGGGTATATGTACCCGCCTGGAATGACGATTCATTCTTATAACGGACGTAATAACGGAAAATCGTCTCGTTTGCAATCAAATCTTTTTCCTTTAGTAAGGACGCGATCGTACTCGTTCCTGCGCCTAAAGGAATTTCGACTTTGACGGATTTCGTCGCTGCTTCATCGACCGGTTCAAGCGCATTTTTCAAAAAGACATAGATGACCGCACTGGTAACTAGAAAAATCGTCAACAATACAGAAAGGATGATCAGCGTGATCCGGCGTGATGTCCGGCGTCGCCTTTTTTCGATTTCAGCATTTTGCTTCCATTCGTTCTCCATCGGTTCCTCCTTCTTCTCTTAAAACAAGGTGACACCGTAAGAGAAAGTCTCTTACGACGTCACCTGTCATGAGTCGGGTTAGTCTAACTGATCTTCGAGCGTGTTAAAGACTTCTTCGATTTCATCCCAAGTCGCTGTATCGTCTTCGTCGATTGGTACGAGGTTGAAGTCGTTGTCTCCATCACCGTATTCGTCGAGTTCGTAAACGAAGATATCGACTTCTTCTGCTTCGTCATAATCTGCTCCGATTGGCTCGAGGAAGATGTATGTCTTGCTCGAACGTGGGCTTTCATAACGCAGACGTTCTACGAATTCGAAATCATTTCCTTCGCCGTCCGGAATTACGTAACGTGTTGGCTCATTCTGTTGCATCAGTGATCCGCTCCTTTAACGCAAGCTCGAGTTCATCCCAAGTTTGCTCATCATTTTCATCGATCAGGCTCAATTCAAAATCATCTTCGCCTTCTCCATATTCATCGATCTCACAGATGATTAGATCATCCGCTCCTTCGTCAGGGTTACCGATCATTTCAAGAAATAGATAGGTTTTTCCTGTACGTTCACTTGAGTAACGGTACCATTCTTCGAAAAGATGTTCGCCGCCCTCTTCATCTGGAAAGAGATACTGACGTTTTTCTTCAGCCATCGGTTTCTCCCCCTTCATCGATTCGCCCGATCCAAATACGATTGCAGGATCATGACGGCAGCCATCTTATCGATGACTTGTTTTCGTTTCTTGCGGCTGACATCGGCATCGATCAACATCCGTTCTGCTTGCATCGTCGTCAACCGTTCATCCATGAAGACGACTTCAAGCCCAGTATGCTGTTCGATTTCCTTCGCAAAGGCTTCACTCGCCTCCGCACGGGGACCGATGGAACCGTTCATGTTTTTCGGAAGACCAATGACTAGGATTTCGACATTGTATGTCTCCATGATGACATCGAGCCGTTTGAAGGCTTCTGGGTAATCCGGTTCCGTCCACTTGACCGTCTCGACACCTTGCGCCGTCCAGCCCATCAAGTCACTGACCGCTACCCCGATCGTCTTCGAACCGATGTCTAGTCCCATTGCACGTTTCATTTTGAATTTCCACTCTCCGCCAAATAAGATTTCACGAGTTCTTCGAGCAATTCGTCACGTTCAATCTTACGAATTAAGTTACGTGCGTCATTATGACGAGGAATGTAAGCAGGATCTCCAGATAGGAGATAGCCGACGATTTGGTTGATCGGATGATATCCTTTTTCTTCTAAAGCATGATAGACCGTCAACAACACATCCCGTGTCGCTGCTTTGTTATCGTCTTCTGGAAAGTTGAATTTCATCGTTTGATCCATCTGACTCACGTTCATCACCTCTTTCATATACACTACGTTTCTATTATGCCAGTGATTGCACGTATTGTGAAGCGTACGCGAGTGCTTCTTCTAATTTCGACGCATCTTTCCCACCAGCTTGAGCCATGTCAGGGCGACCGCCACCGCCACCACCGCAGCGTGTTGCGACTTCCTTGATCAATTTACCAGCATGATAGCCTTGGTCGATTAAATCTTTTGAAACGCTTGCGACAAGATTGACTTTTTCACCTTGCGCACTACCGAGAACAATGATTGCTGATCCGAGTGAGCTCTTCAACTCATCCATCATACCGCGAAGGGCATCCATATCTGAGACGTCGACACGTTTTGCAAGCACACGTACGCCGTTGATTTCCTCAACATCGTCCTTTAGTGAAGCAGCTTCGATGTTCGCAAGTTTTGCTTGCAACGATTCGTTCGCCCGTTCCGTCTCACGAAGTTGTTGTTGCAGTGCTTCGATACGGACCGGAACTTCCGTCGTTTTCGTTTTCAAGACAGCTGCTGCTTGTTCGAGTGTTTCCAAGTGTTGATTCATCACACGATACGCGCCTGCACCCGTTACGGCTTCGATCCGGCGTGTACCTGCACCGATCCCAGACTCGGAGACGATCTTGAACAGACCGATCTCTGCAGTGTTTCCGACGTGGATTCCGCCACACAATTCAATCGAATATGTGCCTGCTGAGACGACACGAACCGTTTCACCGTACTTCTCACCGAACAATGCCATCGCGCCTTTTGCTTTTGCATCAGCGATGTTCATCTCTTCGATATCAACCGGTAATGATGCCCAGATCGCTTTGTTGACGTCTTGTTCGATTTTTGTCAACTCTTCTTGTGTCACTGCACCGAAGTGTGAGAAGTCGAAGCGGAGACGTTCTGGAGAAACGAGTGATCCCGCTTGGTTGACGTGTGTTCCGAGCGTGTCTTTCAATGCTTTATGAAGCAAGTGTGTTGCCGTATGGTTTTTCGTGACGGCTTTACGTTCTGCTGCTTCGACGTTTGCAACGACATCCGCCGCTTCCGTTGCGATTCCTGTACGGACGATGACCGTATGCAAGTTTTGACCGTTTGGCGCCTTTTGAACATCTTTGACATCAAGAACGAAGTCTTTGCCTTCGATTGTTCCTGTATCCGCGACTTCACCACCACTTTCAGCGTAGAACGGCGTGATATCGAGAATGACTTGCGCTTCTTCACCAGCAGCCACTTCTGTGACTCGTTCTCCATCATGCAACAATGCGATGATTTTTGCATCCGCCTTAAGGTCGGTATAGCCGACGAACGTACTTTTATCTTTTAGTGTCGAGAGGACTTCCGATTGTTGTTGCATCGAACCGCTCTCTTCACGTGCTGCCCGCGCACGTTGACGTTGCGCGTCCATCGCTTGTTTGAAGCCTTCTTCATCAACAGACATCTGATGATCTTCCGCATACTCAACTGTCAATTCGAGTGGGAAACCATACGTGTCATACAGACGGAACGCATCTTCGCCACTGATGACGTGCTCACCGTTTGCTTTAGAATTCTGAGCCACCGTGTTCAAGATTGCAAGACCGTCATGAAGCGTCTCATGGAAACGTTCTTCTTCGTTTTTAATGACGCGTTTGATGAAGTCCGCTTTTTCCGGAACTTGTGGGTAGAAGTCAACCATGACGTTCCCGACCGTATCAACGAGTTCATACATGAACGGACGTTCGATCCCAAGCATCTTCGCATAACGAACCGCACGTCGTAGTAAACGACGAAGGACATATCCACGTCCTTCATTCGAAGGAAGAGCACCATCACCGATCGCAAATGATACAGTACGGATGTGGTCTGCGATGACTTTGAATGCTACATCAAGTTTCGAATCATCACGGTAGATCTTGCCGCTGATTTCTTCTGTCTTATGAATGATCGGCATGAACAGATCCGTATCGAAGTTCGTCGGCACGTCCTGCATGACACACGCCATCCGTTCGAGTCCCATCCCAGTATCGATGTTTTTACGCGGAAGTTCCGTGTAGTTGCCGTGTCCGTCGTGGTTGTACTGACTGAAGACGATATTCCAGATCTCGAGATAGCGTTCGTTTTCGCCACCTGGATAAAGTTCTGAATCGTTCGGATCGTCTCCGAAAGCTGGACCACGATCGAAGAAGATTTCCGTATTCGGACCAGATGGACCTTCACCGATTTCCCAGAAGTTATCTTCAAGCGGAATGATCCGCTCAGCCGGTACACCGAGTTCAAGCCAGATTTGACGCGCTGCATCATCTTCCGGATGAATCGTGACCGAAAGACGTTCTGGGTCAAGACCGTACCAGTCATCACTCGTCAAGAGTTCCCAACCCCATTTGATTGCATCTTCACGGAAGTAATCACCGACAGAGAAGTTTCCGAGCATCTCGAAGAACGTATGGTGACGCGCTGTTTTCCCGACGTTTTCGATATCGTTCGTCCGGATTGATTTTTGTGCGTTGACGATACGTGGATTATCAGGAATGACACGACCATCAAAATATTTCTTGAGTGTTGCAACACCCGAGTTGATCCACAAGAGCGATGGATCCTCGACCGGTACGAGCGAAGCACTCGGTTCGATCGCATGCCCTTTGCTTTGGAAGAAATCAAGATACATCTGACGGATTTGTGCACCCGTTAATGGTTTTAGAGCTTTCATGAACAGTTACCTCCATTGGTTTTATTTGGACGCAAAAAAACGATGCTTTCATCCCTGAAAAGGGACGAAAGCATCGCTTCCGTGGTACCACCCTCGTTCGTAAGCAACCTATTGCCTACCTCGAACATCTGATAACGGGGATGACCCGCAGGTGTTTACACCCGACTCCGGAAGGAGCTTCAAAGGGACTCGAGAAAGTGATTGCAGCAGACTCACTTCTCTCTGGACTCGAGTTTTCCTTTTACTTATCTTCCATCAACGTGTTACGTCCATTCATCTATCGTGATTATTACCTATCGAACAGCATCCGTCAAGTCTTTGTCACCCCACCGAGTCGTTCGATCAATCGTGTTCGGCGCCGGGGTTCCTCTTCTTGCGACGCTTTATGGAACGCACGCGGATCACCGAATAATAACAAACTCGATTTTGCCCGAGTAACTGCCGTATAAATTAAATTTCGGGAATGTTTGAACGCCCCCGTGAAATAGACCGGCATCAAGACGATCGGAAACTCAGATCCTTGCGCTTTGTGAATCGTAATCGCATAGGCGTGCGTGAATTGATCCCAATCACTCCGGTTGTACTCGACCTCCGTCTGATCGAACCGGGCGATGATTTTATCGACTTTATCGACATTCTCTTTAGCGAAGAAGATATTGACGATTTCGCCGATATCTCCGTTATAGACGTTTTCTTCCGCATTGTTGACGAGCTGGAGAATCTTGTCCCCGGTTCGGTAAATCCGCGTCCCTTGTTTGACTTCCCGTTTCTTCGGTTCCTCCGGGTTATAGACGCGTTGCAAGGCGACATTCAATTCGTCGATCCCGACCTGACCCCGGTAGGTCGGCGCGAGGACCTGGACATCGAATTTCGAGTAGCCTTTTGCGAGTGCTTTTTCCGCGAAGGCCGAGATGCCCCGTAACGTCTCTTGCGGAGACGCAGTGTAGAAGCGGCGATCCGCAAGTGGTGATAACAAATCAGCAGACGTCGTCCGGTTCTTCAAATCGTGCGCCAGGCGCAATATCGAAGAATCTTCTGCTTGACGATGGACGACGTTCAAACGGACGACGGGAATTCCTTCCGTATCCATCAAGTCTGCCAGCACCTGTCCTGGACCGACGGATGGCAATTGATCGCGGTCACCGACGAACAAGATCTTCATGCCATTCGGGACGGCGCGAAGCAAACTCGATAACAAGTAGATATCAATCATCGACGATTCATCGATGATCAGTACTTTTCCCGTGATCGGCTGATCCTCATTCAGTTGAAAGTTCGTTCCATCATACTTTAAGAGACGGTGAATCGTCATCGCCGGTACATCTGTTGCTTCCGATAGACGTTTAGCGGCACGTCCCGTCGGTGCAACAAGGACGTATGGATAGACCTCTCCTGTCTTGACGCGACTCTTCTCAAGCGGCCAGTCATGAATTTCTTGCAACGCATGCAAAATTCCCTTGATGACAGTCGTCTTACCGGTACCCGGTCCACCAGTCAAGACCATCAGCGGCGCTTTGACCGCTAACTCGATCGCTTCTCGCTGTTGCGCGGCATATTCCATGCCAAACTGTTCTTCGAGGTGCCCGATTGCTTCAAGAATCGTCGCGACATCGACTTCTTGTTCAGCACCGTTTGCCATGACGCGTGCTAGCTCCTTCGCCGCTCGGACTTCCGCATAAAAGATCGTCGGTAAATACAAGCAACCTTCTTCAAGCTTGACCTTATCTTCAGCGAGCAACAGTTCGATCGCTTGTTCCAGCCGCTCTCCCGGATCTTCCCCTAGCAGACGGGGTGCCCGTTGCAACAGAGAGTCGACCGTCGCGAAGGCATGTCCCTCGCCCGCTTCTTGTTCTAATATATGCATGATCGAAGCAGCGACACGCTCTGGATGTAGCCCGACAAGTCCGAGGTGCGCGGCAATATGATCGGCTGTCTTAAAGCCAATCCCGTTTACTTCATACATCAAGGAATACGGATTCTCCCGAATCCGTGCCATGGCGTCGCCCTCGTACGCGGCATAGATCTTTGCCGCTAGCTTCGGTGTGACATCAAACGGTGCTAAGAACAGCATCAACTGATCGACACCGTATAACGTGGCGAGTCGATTCAATATGATGTCGGCTTGTTTTTGTTTCAACCCAGGCACCTGATTCAGTACCCGTTCATCTTTCAAAATGAGATCCACTGCGTCTTCTCCGAGAGCATCGACGATATTTTTCGCTGTCTTCGGACCAATGCCGGTGAACGAACCATTCGTCAAGAAGCGGATCGTCGCATGTTTGGTCATCGGAACCGATCGACGAATCAGCTCCGCCTTCAGTTGTTTTCCGAATCGGGGATGATCGACGAGACGACCGAATGCTTGATACGTCCCTCCGAGTTCGATTCCGACTCCTGTACCCGTAATGACGAGCTCGGTCTCTTTTAATTCAAAGTTCTTTTCTTTGACGGCGACCAGTACAATGGAGTGTGCTTCCTCTTCAGAAGAAAAGAGCACACGTTTGACGCGCCCGACTACTTGATGGGGGTGCTCCATCACTCCACCTTCTTTCTCTCTTTTTCATTCGCTGCTTTCATCATAGCATTCGTTTACCGGATTTTAAATCAGGGAAAGATAACGTGAAACATTTCGTTAAGAGGAGGAGTTCAAGGATGGCACGTTTACCGATTGCAGGATTGTGTGAGTTAGTACTTGAAGTTGAGGATATGGATCGCGCCCTTGGCTTTTGGAATGGGACACTTGGTATTCCGATTGTCGAGCAATGGGCACCTGAGGATGCTGAGCCGAGCAAAGAACAATCTAAACAAGATGGGGTCTGGGCAACGTGGCTCTACATTGGCGGCAACACCCGACTCGGTCTTTGGCTGAAACGGGACTTCACGATGGAAGAACGAACCGTTAAACATTTACCGGTCTCCGAATGGGATACGTTGTACGATGAAGGCGGAGTCCATGTCCACTGTGCCTTTTACGTTGAGAAGGACGAGTTCCAGCAAGCCTTAAATCAGCTTCGGGAAGCTTCAATCACCGTGAAGCTAAGAGAATGGGATGAACAGGAGACCTCGAACCAAAAAGAGTATTCCGCTTATTTCAAGGATACAGAAAATAACGTCATCGAACTGTATACGAAAAACATGGATGAAGCCTATGAAGACTTTTCCGGACCTCCGCTTCGTGTCATCCGTGAAGTCGGGAATTAAATACCATACAAAAAAGACGACTCCGCCTGGAATCGTCTTTTTTTAGATCAATCTGCTTGTTTTAATAACGCATCCATCTTCGCTTTTGCATCTCGTGCAAGCGCGTGTTCCGGCTGATAGGCAAGAACGGCTTCAAGTTCTGCATAACAGGCTTCCTGTTGACCGAGGAAGGCAAGAGCAATCGCATAATTGTATCGTGCATCTGTATGCGTTTCGTCAAGCATCAAGACATGCTCGAACATCTCGACCGCTTCTTCCAACTTCTCGTTTTGCGCTAAGGCAAGTCCGTATTGGAACGCGACCTCGATATCGACACCGTTTAGTTCTGACGCGCGTTGTAAACGAGGTAAGCCGCGGACTGGATCACCGAGTTTTTGATACGTCATCCCTAGCATGAAATGGAGATCCGCGTCGTCAAGTCCGTACAATAACGCCGCGCGCAATGATTCCTCTGCTTCGACGAGTTTGTCGGCAGCAAAGAACAAGGCACCTTTCGCATAATAGGCACTCGCAAACGTATTATCAATCATTAGTGCCCGGTCATAAAAACGGAGGGCACGATCAGCGTCGTTCATCGATTGGAGTAATGTTCCAAGATTGACGTATGCTGTCGGATCTTTTGGGTTTTCTTCGATCGCATCATTAAAAGCTTGCGCTGCTAATTCATAATTTCCAGCTTCTAGATGCCGGAACCCTACTTCATTATAGTTCATCTTCTTTTGCTCCTTACGCTAAATAAGCGAGGCGTTCGCCTGCTTTATAGGCTGCATCGATTGTGGCACCACCGAGGCAGATGTCTCCATCATAGAACACGACCGCTTGTCCTGGTGTGATCGCCCGTTGACGTTCGTCAAACGAAACATCGAGTCCATCTTCAAGGACACGAACCGTGACGGCTGTGTCTTGTTGACGGTAACGGAATTTCGCTGTGCAACGGAATGTCTCACCGACTGGACGTTCAGATGTCCAACTAACATCTGAAGCAAGTAATCCTTCCGAATACAATAATTCGTTATGGAATCCTTGATCGACATAGAGAATGTTCTCTTTTAGGTTTTTTCCAACGACGAACCAAGGTTCTCCGTCGCCACCGATACCAAGCCCGTGGCGTTGCCCCATCGTATAGTACATCAATCCATCGTGACGACCCATGACGTTGCCGTCAAGCGTCCGCATCTCACCGGGTTGTGCCGGTAGGTATTGACCGAGGAACTGTTTAAAATTCCGCTCGCCAATGAAGCAAATACCGGTCGAGTCTTTTTTCTTAGCTGTTGCAAGGTTCGCTTCTTCTGCGATCCGGCGCACTTCTGATTTTTCCATGTGACCGATTGGGAACATCGCCTTCGCAATTTGCTCTTGCGACAATTGATTCAAGAAATACGTTTGATCCTTGTTTGCATCGACACCACGAAGCAATTTATGTTCTCCATCTTCATAGACAGCACGTGCATAATGACCTGTCGCGACGAAATCGGCACCAAGACGCATCGCGTGATCGAGGAAGGCTTTGAACTTGATTTCCTTGTTACACATGACGTCTGGATTCGGTGTCCGACCGAGTTTATATTCATCGAGGAAGTACGTGAAGACCTTATCCCAGTACTCTTTTTCAAAATTGACCGCATAATACGGAATGCCGATTTGATTGGCTACGGCGATGACGTCTTCATAATCTTCCGTCGCCGTACAAAAGCCGTTCTCATCCGTGTCATCCCAGTTTTTCATGAAGATCCCGATGACGTTATAGCCTTGCTCTTTTAATAAATGAGCCGTCACAGACGAATCGACACCGCCCGACATCCCAACGACGACTGTCGTTTCACTCGGGGCTTTCGCTCGTGTATTCATTCATTTCACCTCTTAGTTAATTCTGAAACGATTTTACGACATCTTGCAAGGCTTGTGCGAGTAGTTCGACTTGCGCGAGCTCATTTCCGTGACCAAAACTGATCCGAACCGATGCCCGTGTCCGTTCATCTTCACCATACATCGCCGACAAGACATGCGAAGGCTCGACGGATCCTGCCGTACATGCACTCCCGCTCGATACCGCCATCTGGCGCATATCAAGCATGATCAAGAACGGTTCGATTTCAATTTGCGGGAAGTAAAGATTGAGGACATTCGGCAATCCTTCAACACCGTTGACTTCGTAAGTGACGCCACTTTCATCCAAGCGTGTTAGCAAAACGCTACGCAGTTGTTTGATGTGGTCCTGCTGTTGATCGCGCTCTGCGATCATCAGTTCGAGCGCTTTCGCTAAACCGACGATTCCCGGTACGTTCTCCGTACCAGCGCGACGCTTGCGTTCCTGTTCTCCGCCATACGTCTGCGTCGCTAATTTCACACCTGTCCGTACATATAATAGCCCGATTCCTTTTGGACCATTGATTTTATGACCAGACGCGGATAAAAGATCGACCTGTAACGCTTCGACATCGATTGCTTGTTTTCCGAACACTTGCACCGCGTCCGTATGGAACAAAATACCGCGTTCCCGTAAGAATTGACCAATTGCCGCAATCGGCTGGATCGTCCCGACTTCATTGTTGCCGAACATGATCGAGACAAGTGTCGTATCTTCCCGGACAGCTTCTTGCAAGGCATCCAATGAGACGACGCCTGTCGTTGGTACATCAAGATACGTGACGTCATAGCCTTGTTTTTCGAGCTCTTCGAAGGCGCGGAGCACGGCATGATGCTCAAAACGTGTCGTAATGAGATGACGTCCTTTTTCACGCGCTGCCTCTGCCGCACCGAAGATGGCATAGTTATCCGACTCCGTTCCACCACTCGTGAAAATCAGTTCGGTTGGTTTTGCGTTCAATTCTTGTGCGATCTGCCGACGTGCTTTGTCAATCGCTGCACGAGCAGACCGACCAGCCGCATGGACACTCGATGGGTTACCATACTGTTCGAGCAAATAAGGCGTCATCGCCTCAAGGACTTCCGGACGCATCGGCGTCGTCGCCGAATGGTCAAAGTAATTCATTCGTATTCACCTCTCAAATATAGAACATGTATCCTGTATCGTCTTCTTCCGCTAAGTCTTGTAGTGTCGTTGAATCGAGTACTTGATCGACCGCTTGTTGGATTTTGTCCCAAAGTTTGCGTTTCGTGACCTCGTCACAAGCATCGACTTCGACGACGACGAGTGGTCCTTCAAGCAGGCGGATGATTTCACCCGCCGTAATGCTTTGTGCTTCACGACCGAGCTTATACCCGCCATAAGCGCCGCGGACACTTTTGACGAGACCACCATTACGAAGTGGTGCGATCAATTGCTCGAGGTAGTGCTCAGATAAGTCATACATCTGCGCGATTTTCTTTAAGGACAATGGTTTAGATTCAGCTTCTTTCGCGAGTGCGATCATGATCGTCAGACCATATCGCCCTTTCGTTGAGATTTTCATCATGCGAAGGATCATCCTTTCTAGTATAGTAGTAGCTAAAAGTGGAAGGAGCGTATGTGTATGGCACATTTATTTGAATCCCAGTCTCCTGCCGGACCGCTCGCGAATCGAATGCGTCCGCAGAATCTGGATGAAATCGTCGGACAACGTCATCTGATTGGAGAGACAACGCTCCTGCGGCGTGCCATCTTAGCCGATCGTCTCGGAACCGTCATTTTTTACGGTCCACCCGGTACCGGTAAGACGACGCTCGCACGTGTCATCTCCAGTTATACGAAATCAGCATTCGAGCAATTGAATGCGGTCACGGCGAAACTGGAACAATTACGGGAAATTCTAAAAGCAGCCGAAGCTCGTCTTCAGTTCGAGGATCAAAAAACGATCCTTTTTCTCGATGAGATCCATCGGTTCAATAAGATGCAGCAAGACGCCTTACTGCCAGCGCTTGAAGCGGGTACGATCACATTGATCGGGGCGACGACGGAAAATCCGAGTTTTGAGGTCAACGCCGCTCTCTTATCGCGGGCAACAGTCTTTCGTTTCGAGCCCCCGACGGCAGATGATTTACGGATCGTCCTCGATCGGACCCTGAAGGACACGGAGCGTGGTCTTGGCAAATATCCAATCACGATCACGGATGAAGCAATCGATCATTACGTCAAGTTGTCAGACGGCGACTACCGGGCATTATTGAATGCACTTGAACTTGCCGTCTTAACGACGCCAGAAATTGATGGTCAGATCACGATCGATCTTTCTGTCGCCGAGGAATCGATTCAGCAAAAAGCATTGAAGTACGATAAGGACGGCGATCGTCATTACGATGTCATCTCCGCCTTCATCAAATCGATTCGCGGTTCCGATCCCGACGCCGCTCTCTACTGGCTCGCCGTCATGATTGAAGCGGGCGAAAGTCCACGTTTCATCGTCCGTCGTCTCTACGTCCATGCGGCAGAAGACATCGGTCTGTCTGATCCGCAAGCGTTATTAATGGTCGATGCCTGCGCACGCGCGTGCGAGTACGTCGGTTTCCCGGAAGCACGGATCCCGCTTGCTGAAACGGTCTTATATCTCGCGACGGCACCGAAATCGAATGCTGTCATCTCAGCAATCGATCAAGCATTGACGCTCGTTCGTCGTTCGGACGGCGGACCCGTCCCGCCGCACTTGCGCGATGCCCATCATCCGGGGGCAGCGACGCTCGGGAATGGTGTCACTTATCAATATCCTCATGAGTTCGAGCATGCCTATGTGCCACAAAATTACTGGCCCGAGAACCTGGCCCGAACAAAGCCGGTCTTTTATCGCCCGAGCCCGCGCGGTTTTGAGAAACAACTGCAAGCTCGACTTGATTTTTGGAACAAACAAACAGCCACACATCAGAAAAAGCGACCATAAGGTCGCTTTTTTTTAACGAACGCGTTCGATCGTCACGCCAGCTTCACGGACAATCTCATTGATGACGTAGCTCGCTGCAATCAGTCCACCGACAGATGGAACAAATGCATTCGAACTCGGTGGCATCTTCGCTTTACGAATCGCAGCGGCATCGTTTCCGACGACTTGGCGGACTTCTTCAATGATCTTAACGGGTGGTTCATCGGAAAAGACGACAGGAACACCTTTATGGATGCCGGCTTTCCGGAGTTTCGTCCGAATGACCTTCGCTAATGGATCATAACTTGTATCTTTGATGTCAACGATCTTGATGCGTGTCGGATCCATCTTGTTTGCCATCCCCATGCTCGAGATAATCGGGATGTTACGTTTCTTACATTCTTGAATCAGGTGAATTTTGAACGAGACCGTGTCCGATGCATCAATGACATAATCCGGCTGCTGTTCAAAGAACGACTCGAATGTTTCTTCATTGTAGAACATCTTCAAACGAACGATTTCAAGGTCTGGATTGATTAACGCAAGACGTTCTGCCATCGCATCGACCTTCGGCTGACCGACCGTCGGAAGCAAGGCATGAATTTGTCGGTTGACGTTCGTGATGTCGATATCATCCTTATCAACGAGAATCAAACGACCTACACCACTACGGGCAAGCGCTTCTGCCGAGAACGATCCAACACCACCGATTCCCAGAATAGCGACAGACTTGGATGCCAATGCGTCAAGTCCAGTTTTACCGATTGCTAGTTCATTACGCGAAAATTGATGTAACATCTCATAACCTCACAATACTCATACTGTTTTACTCGGAATTATATCATAAAAAAAAACGTCATGCGACGTGTCAAACAATAAAATAATAAGACGATGGGACCCGAAGTGCCGTGTCGATACCTTATTTTTGAACCTGCTGTGCAGGTGGGTGTCTTATCCGATTCCTATTCGTACGTCCTCCTGCTGTGTTACGAGGCATGTACTACTAGTTGGAACGTCAAACTCCCTATCAAAAAAGAGTGGCTCAAAGATAAAAGGCGGCTCTCGTACAATTCAGGAACCCCATCTGATGCATTTAATATAGCATCCTCCCCTCTGAAATGCAACTACTTCCCACTCCAGAAAAAGATGCTTTTTTAAGTCCAACGTTTCGTGAATTCCTCATTCGGATCATATCGTTGTTGCTGGAACACGGGATCGAATCGTGGCGTCCGTGTCGCATTCCCGACCCCTGCGATGAATGCCCAGTTGCCATAGTTCGAAGCGACGTCATGATCAATCAATTGTTGTTCAAAATACTGTGCTCCGATGCGCCAGTCCTGTTTTAATTCATGAATGAGATAACTGGCAACGATCTGCCTGCCCCGGTTCGACATCCATCCCGTCTCGCGAATCTCGTTCATAAAGGCATCAACGAACGGTACACCGGTCTTTCCTTTTATCCAACGTTCGACAGCTAGCTGATCCGTCTTCCACGTGTATTGTCCTTCCTTTAATCCATTCGATCGAAACAGACGACTTCCTGTCTCACGCATCGTTAAATGGAAAAAGTCACGCCATAACAGTTCGAAATACAACCAGTACGTCGATTCATTTGCTCCCTTTTTTCGCTCGGCTTTCTGCAATTCAGCCATGACGCGACGCGGTGACAGCGATCCGTTCGCTAGCCAGGCAGATAACTTCGAAGAATCATCTCGCAAAAAACCATTACGTGTTTCTTTATAGGTGAATACAGGCTCAGCAAAGTATTCTTGAAGACGTGCTCTCCCCGCTGATTCTCCACCACGGAACGGGAACGCAATCTCTGGATCCGCTTTGACTGATTCCTCCCTTATTAATCGAATACCGGTTGGTGGATCAAGTGGATCGTAGAAGGTTCCTTTCGCCTCGACACGTTTTCGAAACGCTGTAAAGACGCGCTTCAGTTCGTCACTTCCGATATCTTCCCGGCGATGTAGTGTCTGTGTCTCAAAAGAACGGACTGTATATCTGTCTTTGACATACTGCTCACTTGCCGCTTCTTCTGTTCCAGTCATCTTATGGAAATAGACTGTATCATCCGTTTGTAGATAAGAATCAAGTGCCTCATTCACCTTCCCCTCTAAAATATCTAATGCAATTCCGATTTGAGACAAATGATCGGCTAAATTCGCTAATGTCTCTTCTTCGAATTTCGCTTGTTGTGCGCCTCTTTCAAACAGCTGTTCCTTATGATTTTTAACGTATACTGCCCGAATCGTATCTTGTTCTTCGCATGCGCTCCGAAGTGCTTCATGATCATCGACACGCAAATCATTGCGGTACCAGACGACTGCTCCCATATTGATCGGCTCCCTTCTCTTATACTATGACCCGACCAAGGGACTTAGAAAACCAATCGATGTGCCGACGAGGTTTTAAGACGTTGTTTTCGTGGAATATGATTACTACAACAAATCAGAGGAGTGAATGGATCAATGGCTGCAAAACGCGGTAAACTCAGAACATTAGTGACGCTTGTAACGACGGTTGGACCAATCGTTTATAAATTCTATAAAAAACAACAAGCTAAAAAATCAATCAACAATCCTAAATAAAAAATGGACGCTTCCTGATCGGAGCGTCCATTTTTTAACGTTTACTGACACCTTCACTCGCGTCGACATAAAAACGCCATGGATAGGCCGTCGCTTCTCCAGCATTTGGAATACCAATGCGTGTCGTCTGGACGATTGCATCGACTGGGTCGGCAACGAGTCGAAACCGGTCTTGATAAAGATCCTGACCTGAATCAGCAGTCGTTAGACCGAATCCTTGGCACAATTTTGCCGGTCCATTGACGAGATTTCGTCGTTGAATCGCAGTCAATTCTGCGTAGGAACAACCGAAACGGCGTTCAGCGACAAGATCGTGCCCACTGATGATTTCGGCACCTCGTAACAGCAGTCCGTATCCTTCCCCTTCATGTCCACAAACGATATTCATACAGTGATGCATACCATACGTGAAATAAACATATAAATGTCCGGGTGGACCGAACATCGGTGCCGTTCGTTTCGTCGGTTTACCGGAAAACGAGTGTGCCGCTTGATCGTGAGGACCGAGATAGGCTTCGACCTCGACGATTCGCATCGTCACCTCATCGACCGTGATGTGTGTTCCTAAGAAGTCTGGTCCGACTTCAACCGGAGACCGTTCAAAAAAGTGTCGTTCCATCCGTTCGCCCTCCTTCATGAAACAAGCGAACCTCCCATACCGGAAGATTCGCTTGTCGTGACTTAAGATTGTTTGACTGCTGTACGAATTGAGAGATCATTCAATTGCGCATCCGAGACTGGGCTTGGTGCTGCCGTCAACAGATCACTTGCTGATGCTGTTTTCGGGAAGGCAATTGTATCACGCAAGTTCGAACGCCCTGCGAGTAACATGACGAGACGGTCTAGACCAAGTGCGATCCCCGCATGTGGTGGTGTTCCGTATTCGAATGCTTCCATCAAGAAGCCGAATTGCTCGTTTGCTTCTTCTTCTGAGAAGCCAAGCAACTTGAACATCCGCTCCTGGATATCCCGTTCATAAATCCGTTGCGATCCACCGCCGAGCTCATATCCGTTTAAGACGAGGTCATACGCGACTGCGAGGACTTTGCCAGGATCCGTCTCGAGCAATTCGAGATCCTCACGACGCGGCATCGTGAACGGGTGGTGGTTCGCATAGAAACGACCATCTTCTTCTTCGTACGTGACAAGTGGGAAGTCTGTCACCCAAAGGAAGTTGAAGACCGACTCATCAATTAAGTCGAGTTCCTTCGCCAACTTCTGACGGAGCGCACCTAAGCTGTCTGCTACGATCGATGCTTTTGCTGCGACGAACAACAACAAGTCGCCTGCTTCCGCATCTGTCGCCGCTGTCAAGCGAGCGGTTGCTTCTTCGTCGAAGAACTTCGCGATTGGACCATTCAATCCGTCCGCTGTCACTTTGACCCATGCGAGACCTTTTGCACCGTAAATCGCCGTAAATTCTTGTAACTTATCGATGTCTTTTCGTGAGAAGCGTTCAGCTGCACCTTTGACGTTCAATGCTTTGACTTCTCCACCTGCTTCAAGTGCCATATCGAATACTTTGAATCCTGCTCCTTTGACGGCATCCGCGACATCGATCAATTCGAGACCGAAGCGTGTATCCGGTTTATCCGAACCATACCGGCTCATTGCTTCTGCATACGGCATCCGTGGGAATGGTGTCACGATATCTTTTCCGAGCGTTTCTTTCATGACGCGTGTCATCATCGACTCCATCATTGCATACAAGTCTTCGATGTCCATGAAGCTTGTCTCGATGTCGACTTGCGTGAATTCAGGTTGACGGTCTGCCCGTAAGTCTTCATCACGGAAACAACGTGCGATTTGGAAGTACCGCTCAAAACCAGACACCATCAGCAATTGTTTGAACAATTGTGGAGATTGTGGCAAGGCGTAGAACTCGCCCGGGTGAACCCGGCTTGGGACGAGATAGTCACGTGCGCCTTCTGGCGTTGATTTCGTTAAGATTGGTGTCTCGACTTCAAGGAAGTCTTGCTCATCGAGGAAGTTCCGCATGATGTTCGATGCTTTCGAACGGAGACGGAATGTCTCTTGGAGCGATGGGCGACGCAAGTCGAGGTAACGGTATTTGAGACGTAAATCTTCTGACGTCTGCTCTGCTTCTTCACTGATCGGGAACGGTGTCATCTTCGCTGCGTTTAAGATGACGACTTCATCCGCGACGACCTCGACTTGTCCAGTCGGGATGTTCGGGTTCGGATTCTCACGTGCGATGACATGTCCTTTAATATCGAGGACATATTCCGAACGAATCGATTCGGCAAGACGGTGTGCCTGCTCGTTTTCCGGTTGGAAGACGATTTGGACGATGCCACTACGGTCACGGAGATCAAGGAAGATCAATCCTCCTAAGTCACGTCGTTTTTGAACCCATCCTTTAAGTTGAACGTGTTGTCCGATGACTTCTTCTGTCACCTGTCCGTTCATATGCGTGCGTCCGATCATTGTGCTTCCTCCTTTAATTTCGCGACGATCGTATCAGCGACTGCTGATAACGGAACGTCCGTCTGTTCCCCTGTAGCCATGTTTTTGAGGGCAGCTGCACCACGCTCGACTTCTTCATCCCCGAGGATGACCGTGTAACGTGCTTTCAAGCGATCCGCCGCTTTGAATTGTCCTTTGAACTTCCGACCGAGATAATCGCGATCCGCGACAAGTCCTTCAAGACGCATCAATTGTAAGAGACGTGTTGCTGTCTTTTCGACTTCGTCACTGCCTTGCGCGACGATGAAGACGTCGATTTGATCATCGACTGCCGGTAAGACGTTCTCATTCTCAAGCGCCATCAATAAACGCTCGATACCGATTCCGAATCCGATTCCCGGTGTTGCTGGTCCACCGATCTGTTCGACGAGACCGTTGTAACGACCACCACCACATAGTGTCGTGATTGCTCCGAAACCTTCTGCTTCTGACATGATTTCGAACGCCGTGTGATTGTAATAGTCGATTCCGCGAACAAGCGTTGGATCAACGACGTACTCGATACCGAGTGCATCTAAGTGAAGCAACACTTCGTCGAAGTACGCTTTTGATGCCGGGTTTAAGTAATCGAGAATCGATGGTGCTGTTGCCATGCTCGGGTGATCGCGGTCGACCTTACAATCGAGGACACGAAGTGGATTCGTTTCGAGACGATTTTGACAGTCCTGGCATAATTCGTGAACGACTGGCTTAAAGTGTTCGACGAGTGCTGCCCGGTGTGCGGCGCGACTTTCGTTATCCCCGAGCGTGTTGATGACCAGTTTAAGATGCTTCAATCCGAATGAACGGTAGATGCTCATCGCGAGACTGATTACTTCTGCATCGATGGCCGGTTGTTCACTTCCGAGTGCTTCAACTCCGTATTGGTGGAGCTGACGGAAACGTCCTGCTTGCGGACGTTCATAACGGAACATCGGGCCGATGTAGAATAATTTCGTTGGTTGGTTCGGTGAACCGAACAGTTTGTTTGTCACGAATGAACGAACGACGGCAGCCGTTCCTTCCGGGCGTAACGTCAACTGGTCTTTTCCGCGTTTCTCAAGCATGAACATCTCTTTTTGAACGATATCCGTCGTCTCACCAACGCCACGTTTAAAGAGTTCTGTCTCCTCAAAAATCGGCGTCCGGATTTCCTTATAGTTGTAACGCTTACTAATTTCACGTAATTGTTGTTCGATGTACTGCCAACGTTCGACTGTTCCTGGAAGGACATCAAACGTACCGCGTGGTAATTTCATCTCAAATTCCTCCTTTTTTGAATACAAAAAAGTTCTCGTCCGCAAAGGGACGAGAACTTGAAGATCCCGTGGTACCACCCTGGTTGTCAAATCACATTTGACCACTCGGTGCAGTTAACGCCTGCGTACGACCTTCCCTACTATCGGTTCAGGAAGATACCTCGGAAGGGTCTTTCATCGAGTTCGTCTGTTCGCCCTTTCAGCCAAGGGGCGACTCTCTAAGCAGACGAGGTCTTGATTACTCCTCTTCGTCTTCGGTCGTATGAATCATTTGGTTACGTCTAATATTGCCTCGTCTCTCGGTTCCTGTCAAGCGTTTGCTTCTTTTTCAAGAATCAACGTTACAGGCCCATCATTAATGAGCGCGATATCCATCATGGCACCGAACTGACCTGTCTCGACCGTCAGTCCTTGCGCACGAAGACGTTCATTGAACGCTTCATACAACTCATTGGCAACATCCGGTTTCGCCGCTTCCGTGAAGGCTGGACGACGTCCTTTTTTGACATCACCATACAGCGTGAACTGCGAGACGGATAGAATCTGACCGTCGACATCCTGTAACGAGCGATTCATCCGTTCTTCCTCATCTTCAAACACACGGAGTCCTGCGATTTTATCAGCTAACCAGTTCACCTGATCGATCGTGTCTTCGTGCGTGACACCGACGAGCAAAAGAAATCCTTGTTTGATTTGACCGATGATTTTTTGATCGACTGTGACACTTGCTTCTTTGACTCGTTGTAATACAACTCGCACGACGGATCCGCTCCTTACGTCATCATGACGCGATGTACAGCATACACGTCAGAGATTTGTTTAATTCGATCGACGACTTTTTGTAGATGATTGACATTATTGATCGCAATCGTCATCGTGATTTTGGCTTGTTTACTGTCGTCGCCCTTCCCACTGACAGCGACGATGTTCGTATTCGTTGCAGATACCGACTGCAAGACATCATTCAACAATCCTGCCCGGTCAAATCCAGAAATTTCGATTTCGACGTTATAACTCTTGACGGCTTTACCTTCATGTTCCCACTCGACTTCGAGCAGACGTTCCGGATTTTGTTCGTGAATGACGTTCAAACAGTCCGTCCGGTGAATTGAGACGCCACGCCCACGCGTGATATATCCGACGATATCGTCCCCTGGAACCGGATTACAACAACGACTCATGCGAACGAGCATGTTATCGATGCCTTTGACCCGAACCCCTTCCGGATTTTCCTTTTTCGGACGATCGAACGTCTTCATCTCACTGATTGCTTCGTTCAGTTCTAGATTTTTGGATTCTTTGTCTTTGCGTAATTTTTCCGTTAATTTATGCGCGACTTGGGCAGCAGTCAGACCATGATAGCCAACAGCAGCGTACATGTCTTCTTCTTGCGAGAAGTTGAACTTCCGCGTCACGTCTTCGAGCGTCTTCTCATTGATGACTTCTTTCGGCTCAAAGCCAAGCTTCTTCACTTCTGCTTCGATCAGTTCCCGTCCTTTTGAGACGTTCTCTTCGCGTTGCTGACGTTTGAACCATTGACGGATTTTATTTTTCGCCTGACTCGACACACAAATCTTGAGCCAATCCTTACTTGGACCATAACTATGCTTCGACGTGACGATTTCGATGATGTCACCTGTCTTTAGCTTATAGTCGATCGGTACCATCCGTCCGTTGACTTTCGCTCCGATCGTCCGGTGACCAATTTCCGTATGAATTCGGTAGGCATAATCAATCGGAACAGAACCTTTCGGCAACTCGATGACGTCACCTTTTGGTGTGAAGACGTACAGCATGTCACTGAAGAAGTCGACTTTGACCGATTCCATGAATTCCTCGGCATCTGCCGTGTCCTTCTGTAACTCCAAAATCTCGCGGAAGTGAGCAATCTTATCCTCAAATCCAGATTTTGCTTCCTGTTCCTTACCTTCTTTATACGCCCAGTGAGCGGCAATCCCGTACTCGGCAATGAAATGCATGTCTCGCGTCCGAATTTGGACCTCGAGCGGCTCGCCTTTCGGTCCGATGACCGTCGTATGCAGCGATTGATACATGTTCGGCTTCGGCATCGCGATATAATCCTTGAAGCGTCCCGGCATCGGTTTATACTGCGTATGAATGATTCCGAGTACAGCGTAACAATCTTTGATTGAGTCAACAATGATGCGAACAGCCATCAAATCATAGATTTCACTGAACTCTTTTTTCGAGTTTTGCATCTTATTATAAATGGAATAGATATGCTTCGGACGTCCATCGACTTCCGCTGCAATCTGTACATCATCGAGTACTTCATTGACCTCTTCAATAACCGAACTAACGAGCGCTTCTCGTTCCGTCCGTTTTTGTTTCATCATCGAAACGATCCGGTAGTATTGTTGCGGATTGATGTAGCGCAAACTGATGTCCTCGAGTTCCCATTTGATCGTCGAAATCCCGAGACGATGTGCAAGTGGCGCGAAGATTTCAAGCGTCTCTTCTGCCTTTTGCACTTGCTTTTCCTTGACCATATGTTGCAACGTCCGCATATTGTGCAAACGGTCAGCCAGTTTGATCAAGATGACACGAATGTCTTCCGCCATCGCGATGAACATCTTCCGATGGTTCTCAGCTAACTCTTCGCGCTTCGATTTATATTTAATTTTCCCGAGTTTCGTGACGCCATCGACGAGCATCGCAACGTCAGATCCGAATCGTTCGGATAATTCTTCGAGTGTAATGTCCGTATCTTCGACGACATCATGAAGAAGCGCAGCGACGATCGTCGTTGCATCCAAACCAATATCGACTAAGATACCGGCAACTTGTACCGGATGAATGATGTACGGTTCCCCTGAACGGCGGAATTGCCCATCATGTTCGTCTTTCGCGAATTGGTAAGCACGTTCGATGTCTTTGACTTCAGCTTGCGTCATGTATTCCGCACATCGAGCGAGAAGGTCTTCTACATTTACGATTTGTTTATTTGTCATCCCTTTTCCTCACCCAGTCCCCGGGATCGTCTGCAACGGAATCCCTAATATATAATTCTTATTATCGTGAAATCTTGAGAAGATGTCAAAATAAAAAGAAATACCCCCTTGGTCATCAAGTACCAAGAGAGTATAGTGTCTTCAGTCTTCGTAGCGAATCAATGAAAGAATGTCATATCCTTCGAGTTTCTCACGTCCGCCAAGACCATCGAGTTCAATTAAGAATCCGATTCCGGCAACTGTTCCGCCTAATTTTTCGATCATTTGGATCGTTGCTTCAATCGTACCACCTGTCGCAAGCAAATCGTCAAGGATGACGACTCGTTGTCCCGGTTGGATTGCATCTTCGTGCATCGTCAAGACGTCTTTTCCGTACTCAAGACCATACTCGACACGGACTGTCTCGCGCGGTAATTTTCCTTCTTTACGAACAGGAACGAATCCGATTTCCATCGCGTAAGCTGCTGGGCAACCAACGACGAATCCACGTGCTTCTGGACCTGCGATGACATCTGCGCCTTTACTGCGTGCATACTCAACGAGTGCATCGACCGATTGTTTATACGCCGGTCCGTTTTGCATGAGTGATGTGATGTCCTTGAAACTGATTCCTTCTTTCGGCCAATTCTCGACCTCTTTTATATGCTGTTTGAACTCCATGTCTTTTCCTCCTGCTTCGCCGCTTCTACCAAAGTATCAAAACGCTCTTTCAACTGAGCGAGTGACGAATAAATGTATTGTTGCTCGAGCTCTTGACGCGCTTCATGACGCTGGTACGTCGGTGCTTCCGTCAGATCTCGTTTTGCAGCATTTGGGTTCACACCCGGCAGCCCGTCCTCCATTGTAACAAGAAAATCAAGTTCCGAGAATACCGAATGCATAAAGTTAATCGATCGTTTCGTCCATTTTCGCGATTTCGACAAACGTACGAGACCCATCCGGAGCTCATCCCGTGGACATTTCGCAAAATACTGGAAGTACTGTTTGAAGTCCTCACGCGATGGAATCGTCTCGAAATAATAGCCTTCATCCTTAAAGGCACAATAAATCCGCTCTGCCTGTTGCACATATGGATAAAATGCTGCTTCCTCTTCCGGCAGGTCAAGAAAGACGATGTTTTGTCGAATCGGACCATTCAACGAACGTTCAGTGTATTTCTCCTTCATCTCATCGGTAAAGGCGACGAATGTCGTCGTCTCGTGCGGTAAGGCGAATAGATCGCTCAGCGGCCGCTTACCTCCACGGTAATCAAACACTTGAACATCTTCGACAGCGACGTCTTGAATCATCAATTGTGGTTTACGGAAACCATTCCATTCATTGATGTTCAGACTGCCCATCAAGTGAATCTTCGATAAGGTTGAAACTTCATCGACGAGGTCGCCGAAGCCGAAGCCAATTGCATCGAGTTCCTTCCCGTCGCCTGATAGGAGTGCCTTGACATGCGTCAGATCACGACCGATCCGTTTCATATCGCGAATCTTCGCCTGCTCAATGACGATCCGTGGCGCGGGGTTTCCCATCCCGAACGGTGCCAGTCGCTGAATGTCTTCAATCAACTGAATCGAGATATCACTGACGTGTAGACGTAGGTCGACATCGATTGTCGCGATGAACGCGTCATCCGGTAACGTGCTCGCTTGTTCATTCAAGCGTTGACGTAACGTCTCAACGTCATCAGAAGATAAAGTCATCCCAGCCGCAGCTGGATGTCCGCCGAAATGCGGTAAGATATCTTCACATTTCGTCAGTTCAGCGAAGAGGTCAAAGGCTGGAATCGATCGCCCAGAACCTTTGGCTGTTCCTTTTTCAGCATCATGACACAGCATGATGACGGGGCGATGATATTTTTCAACGAGTCGCGAGGCGACGATGCCGACGACACCTGGGTTCCAGTCTGCCGCATCGACGACGAGGACGCGGTCATCCTTGAAGCGTTCCTCGACAAGCGCCGTTGCTTCTTCCGCAATCTGCTTGACGATATCTTGACGTTGCTTATTTTGTTGGTCGAGCTGTTTCGCGAGATGAAGTGCTTCATCTTTACTTTCTGCTAACAACATCTCGAGCGCTGGCATCGCAGAATCAAGACGACCTGCTGCATTGATCCGTGGACCGAACGCAAATCCGACCGACTCTTCCGTTAGTTCGTCCTCAGTTAAACTGCAGACGTCACGTAACGCAAGGATACCTGGACGTTCACTTGCGTTCAGTGCTTCGATGCCACGAATCGCAAGCAAGCGGTTTTCGCCGACGAGCGGGACAAGATCGGCAATCGTTCCGAGCACGGCAAGATCGAGTAATTCGACTGGTTCACGATCAAGGAGAGCATGCGCGACTTTAAAGGCAACTCCTGCGCCTGCGAGTTTCGAGAACGGATACGCCGAATCGACACCTGGATGGATCAAGGCAAAGGCATCGGGTAACGTTTCTTTTGCTTCGTGATGATCGGTGATGATTAAATCGACCCCGAGTTCTTTCAGGACATCTGCTTCGTGGATACCGGAAATCCCACAGTCGACGGTGATGACGAGACTAAACCCTTCTTCCGCTGCCCAGCGAAATGCTGCTTCATTCGGTCCATAGCCTTCCGTGAATCGGTTTGGGATATAACACTCTGCCATCCCTCCGATTTCAATCAAGGCGTGCCAGAGAATCGCCGCGGAACTCACACCATCAACGTCATAATCACCGTAAATTAAAATCATCTCACCTTCGTTGACGGCACGTTGAATCCGTTCAACGACTTTCGGCATGTCTTTAAAAGCAAATGGGTCGTGGAATGCCATTTGATCGGTTTCTAGAAATTCACGGGCTGCTTCACGTGTCATGAACCCCCGTTGGACAAGTAGTTGTGCGACGTGCGGAGAGATCGAGCCATCCGCCGTCAATTGTTCGATTTGTTCTGGATCAATGACTTTATCAAGCCATGTTTTTTTAGCATGGTACATCTCAAACCCTCCAATCAACTTCCCCATTATAATTGAAAATCCGCATCAGCGATAGCTGATGCGGATACTCTTTTAGGAAGCACGTTTTGTCCGACCAAGTGTCCGACCCTTCATGACGAGCCAGAGCTGAGCAGCGATGAAGATCGAAGAGAACATCCCCATGATCAACCCGACGAGCAACGCAAGACTGAATCCACGGATCGCTTCGCTACCGAAGATGTAGAGCGCTGCTGCCGTCATGATGACCGTGACGACGGTGTTGATCGAACGGACGATTGTTTGTTGAATCGATTCATTGACGATATGCGCCAACTCATCGAACGAAACTTTTCGTCCCCCTTTTTCGGCAAGTCCGAGATTTTCTCGAACCCTGTCGAACGTAACGATCGTATCGTTGACAGAATACCCGATGATCGTCAGGATCGCTGCAATGAAGTACAAGTTGACCTCAATTTGGAACAACGAGAAGAAGGCGACGATCATTAACGCATCATGCAATAATGCAAGCACTGTCGCAATCCCGTATAACGGTTGGAATCGGAACGAGACATAGATGACGATCCCAAGTGACGCGAGTAAGACCGCATAAATCGCGTTACGCGCGATTTCTTGACCAACTTGCGCCGAAACCGTCGAGATACTCGGTTCTTTCTTATATTCCGTTTCAATCGTTTGTTTCATTTTAGAGATTTGATCTTGGCTGAATTCCCCAACGAACGTGACGTTCGCTAGTTTTCCACCTTGAGCAAATTGGATGCCATCGATTTCCGCAGCATCAATGCCTGACTCTTCAATGACAGAGCGGACATCGGTTTCCTTGATTTGATTCTCAGAAGAAATCTCGACGCGTGTACCTTGCGAGAAGTCGATCCCAAGGTTAAGACCGCGGAACGACAGCAAAAGTACCGAAATGATGACGAGGGCAATCGTGATCGCGAAATAGATTTTGCGATGTTTGACGTAATCGAATTTCGTAGGATTAAAGCTCACGGATTTCACTCTCCTTTACACCGAACCATGATTTCTTCTTATCGAACCATCGGCTACTGACAAGGAGTTGCATCAGGTAACGTGAGACAAAGACATTCGTGACGAAAGTGACGGCAATTGAGACCATCAACATGATAGCGAATCCTTTGACCGTGCTTGTACCGAAGTAGTACAAGACACCAGCAGAAATCAATGTCGTTAAGTTGGCATCAAGAATCGTACCGAACGAACGACGGTTTCCGGCTTTAAATGCGGATAAGACGGATTTGCCGCTTCGTAATTCGTCCTTGATCCGCTCTGCAGTGATGATGTTCGCATCAACCGCCATACCGACACCAAGAACGAGTGCCGCAATCCCCGGTAATGTAAGGACGGCATTAATCCCGTTAAAGAAAATCATGACGAGATAGATGTAGAACAACAAGGTAATAATCGAAACTAATCCAGAGATCCGGTAGAACACTAGCATGAACAAGAAGACAGCAGCTACACCGATAGCTGACGCGAAGAGTGTCTGATCAAGTGCATCCTGTCCAAAAGCAGCCGAGACCGACGTCGAGTAGATTTCCTCGAGTTTGACCGGCAGTGCTCCTGCGTTAAGGATTGAGGACAATTGTTTACCATACTCGGCATCGATATCGCCACCGGAAATGATTGCCTTATCCGAGTTGATTGGTTGAGTGACCGATGCATCCGAAACGATTTTCGAATTCTTCTTTTGAATCTCTTTTTCGTACGTATCACCCTTTTCGTAATCGAGCCAGATGACAAGGCGGTTCGCCGGTGCTTGCATTTGTGAGACTTTTTGAGTTACTTCATAAAATTTCTGTTTTGACTTCATCGTCAATTCGACGAGTGGTTCATTCGTATTCGGATCATATCCGACTTTTGCTCCTTTAGCTTTTAAGTCTGAACCGTCAAGCAACAACTTATCGTTGATGTCACGGAATGACAATTGTGCCGTCGAAGATAGGATTTGACGCGCTTCCGTCTGATCCTTGACGCCAGCAAGCTGAACACGAATCCGGTTGTTACCTTCAATCCGAATATCCGGTTCAGAGACACCGAGAACGTTGACACGGTTCTCGATTGCCGTCAATGTGGCACTCATCGCATTTTGGTCGATGACGTCTCCTTCTTTCAGTGGTTGTACTTCATACAAGACTTCGAAGCCACCTTTAAGGTCAAGGCCAAGCTTCGTATCCTTCAGCAACCATGACGATGTCGTACCGATCAGCACGAGCAACGCGATGACGACGATGAAGAATGTGGCAAGTTTCCCTTTCTTGATCATGCTACATTGTCCTTTCTCTAGTTCCCAGTATATTTTCAGACAACTTTGTTCTCCTACCCTAGCTTACAAAAGAAATGGTAATCTTAGCAAACGTTTTTCTCATATATAAACAGAAAAGACGCTCCGGAATCCGGAAAGCGTCTTTTCAATGCCTTATTCGACCGTTTCGTCGCCCATGACAGTTGTTGATTTTTTCGTCACTTCTGCGATAGCACTACGGTTGAATGTCAATTGTGAGTTACCTGACTTCAATGTCACCGTTGTGTCGTCGACTTTTTGGACAACCCCGTGAAGACCACCGATCGTAACGATCGAATCGCCGCGTGAGAGTTCAGTTTGCATCTGACGCACTTGCTTCTGGCGTTTGTTCTGTGGACGGATCAACAAGAAATAGAACACCACGAAGATCAAGATCATCGGGAGGAATGTGATTAAGCCTTCCATCTGATTCAGCTCCTTTTATCATTCAAATCACGTTCATTATACCGTGAAAGAATTGATTTGTCAGACGATTTGTTAGAAATTCTTTGCATTCGGCAAATTATAGCCGTATTCTTCGAAGAATTCTTCCTTGAAATCAAGCAGACGATCCTCACGAATCGCTTGGCGAACGCCTTCCATCAACTTGACGAGGAAGTGAAGATTGTGTGTCGAACAAAGATGCAGACCGAACGTTTCTTGCGCTCGGATCAAGTGATGGATGTACGAACGCGAGTAATTTTTACATGCGTAGCAATCACATTTCTCATCGAGCGGACGGAAATCACGTGCATATTTCGCGTTCCGGACGACGAGACGTCCTTGTGATGTCATCAACGTACCGTTTCGTGCAATCCGTGTCGGTAAGACACAGTCGAACATATCGATTCCGCGAATCGCGCCTTCAATCAATGCATCCGGTGAACCAACGCCCATTAAATAACGTGGTTTATCTTCTGGCATGAGTGGTGTCGTGAATTCGAGTGCTCGGTACATGACATCTTTTGGCTCTCCAACCGAGAGACCACCGACCGCATAACCTGGGAAATCAAGCGCTACGAGATCTTTCGCACTTTGGCGACGTAAGTCTTCGTATTCGCCACCCTGGATAATTCCGAACAGTGCTTGGTCTTGCGGACGTTCGTGCGCTGCAAGACAACGTTCTGCCCAGCGGCTTGTTCGTTCGACAGATGCTTTCATGTACTCGTGAGAAGCAGGATATGGTGGGCACTCATCAAACGCCATCATGATGTCTGAACCGAGTGCGTTTTGGATTTCCATTGCTTTTTCCGGTGATAAGAACAGTTTGTCACCGTTTAAATGGTTACGGAAATGAACGCCTTCTTCCGAAATATTCCGGAGATCAGCGAGTGAGAAGACTTGGAAGCCACCTGAATCCGTGAGAATCGCGCCATCCCAGTTCATGAATTTATGCAGACCGCCTGCTTCCTTGATGACATCGTGTCCCGGACGCACCCATAGGTGATACGTGTTCGCGAGGATGATGTTCGCGTTCATATCCTTGATTTGTTCTGGTGCCATCGTCTTGACCGTCGCTTGTGTTCCGACCGGCATGAAGACCGGTGTCTCAAAACTACCGTGCGGCGTATGGACGATTCCTAACCGCGCTCCGGATTGTTTACATGTTTTGATATGTTCGTATGTTACCGCGTGTTTTGTCATTAGTTTCGTTCCTCTCTCGTTAAGAACATCGCATCACCGAAGCTAAAGAAACGATAGCCATTCGCGACAGCTTCTTCGTAGGCATGCAGAATGTGTTCCCGTGTCGATAACGCGGACACGAGCATGATCAATGTGGATTTCGGTAAGTGGAAGTTCGTGATCAATCCATCGATCCCTTTGACTTCCTGACCTGGGAAAATGAAGATATCTGTCCAACCTGTTGCTTCGACGAAGTCACCGTGATCACGGATGACCGTTTCAAGCGTTCGAGTCGACGTCGTACCAACCGCGATGATCCGTCCGCCTTGTTTCCGTGTTTCGCGTAGCAGTGCCGCTGAACTTTCCGGCAATTCGTAGTACTCACTATGCATCTTGTGACTATCGACGTCGTCGACCGAAACAGGACGGAATGTGCCAAGTCCGACATGTAACGTCAACGGTGCGATCCGGACACCTTTCGCTTGAAGCGCTTCGAGCAATTCCGGTGTGAAGTGAAGACCCGCTGTTGGTGCCGCGGCGCTCCCACGTTCGCGAGCGTAGACCGTCTGGTAACGATCTTGATCTTCTAGTTGTTCATGAATGTACGGCGGCAATGGCATCGTTCCGAGTTGATCGAGCACTTCGTAGAAAATCCCGTCGTAGAAAAACTTCAGAATCCGTCCCCCGTCTTCAAGTGCTTCGACACACTCAGCGCGGAGTAATCCGTCACCAAACGACAGAATTGTACCTGGTTTGACTCGTTTTGCTGGTTTTGCTAGCGTTTCCCAAACATCGTCACTCGTCTGCTTCAAGAGCAACAATTCGATTTTTCCACCTGTCTCTCCCTTTACACCAAAGAGACGTGCTGGTAAGACTTTCGTATCGTTGATGACAAGTGTATCGCCTTCCCGGAAGTGGTCGACGATATCATGGAAGTGTTGATGCTGAATCGCACCTGTCTCCCGGTCGAGGACCATCAATTTCGAACTCGTCCGGTCGAGCAATGGCACTTGAGCAATTTGTTCTTCTGGTAAATGAAAATCAAATAAGTTTACATCCATTGGTTCAATTTCCTTCTTTCAGTCCTAAATGTTGGCGGGCGAACGGTGTTAAGACACGTCCACGCGGGGTACGTTGTAAAAAGCCTTGTTGCAACAGATATGGTTCATACACATCTTCAATCGTCTGCGCATCTTCTCCGATTGTCGCTGCAATCGTCTCAAGACCGACCGGACCACCGGCAAACCGTTCTGCAAGCGATCGTAGTAAACGATGGTCGACATCGTCGAGTCCGAGCGCATCGACATGCAAGCGATCAAGTGCACTTGTCGCAAGCGAGGCATCGATCTCAGTTTGATGAGCAACTTGAGCGAAGTCACGGACACGCCGTAACAACCGGTTCGCGACACGTGGTGTTCCGCGTGACCGAAGGGCGATCGCTTCTGCTGCGAGACGATCCGCTTCGAATCCAAACAACCGTGACGTCCGGGTCACGATGGCAGACAACTCTGACATCGTATAATATTCAAGCTTCAGCGTCACGCCAAAACGATCACGTAGCGGTGCCGACAGCATCCCGGCACGCGTCGTCGCACCGACGAGTGTAAATGGTGGCAAGTCGATCCGAACGCTACGCGCGAGTTCCCCTTGACCGATGACGATATCGAGACAATAGTCTTCCATCGCCGGATATAGAATCTCTTCGATCGATCGACTCAACCGATGAATTTCGTCGATGAACAGGACGTCTCCCGGCTCAAGTGATGAGAGAATTGCCGCCAGATCACCTGGTCGTTCGATCGCAGGACCGGCTGTCGTCTTGATGCCGACCCCCATCTCGTTTGCGATGATTGTCGCAAGCGTCGTCTTACCAAGACCTGGAGGACCGTAGAGAAGAACGTGATCGAGTGTTTCCTGACGAATTTTTGCCGCCTCGATGAAGACACTTAAGTTTCCTTTTGCTTTCTCCTGCCCGATATATTGCTCGAGCGTCTGAGGACGCAGACTCCACTCTTCTTGATCTTCCGCATGGGCGGATTCTGACAAAATGCGCTCTTCCATGTCCTCACCTCACATTCAATAACAACTGGAGTGCCCGTTTAACATATTGATCCGTTGACAGGACTTCTGCCTGCAACGCTTTTTTGACTTTTTCGACTTCTCGATCACTGTAACCGAGCGCCGTCAGAGCTTCACAGGCTTCGTTCAGCTCTGCGTTACCTTGTGCGAACAAGCCTTCGCTCGGTACGTAGTCTGGCGCGAGCTCTGCTAACTTTCCTTTTAGGTCGAGTGTCATTTGTTTTGCTGTCTTTTTGCCGACACCTGGGAACTTGACGAGATAACTTTCCTTTTCTTGTTCGATCGCTTCAACAAGCGCATCGACATTCCCTGATGCGACGATTGCAAGCGCTCCTTTTGGTCCGATCCCTGTCACACCGAGCAACTTCGTGAACAAGGCACGCTCACGCCGGGAACGGAATCCGAATAAGACTTCTTGGTCCTCACGGACATAGTGATACGTATATACGATGATCTGTTCGTCTCCGGTCCGATAAAAAAACGGGTTCGGTGCTACGATCTTGTAGCCAATCCCGCCAACTTCTACCGTCACGAATTCCGCACAGACATAAGCGACTTCGCCGCGTACGAATTCTATCAATGTGGAACGCTCCCATCTATAAACAAACTCTCGTGTTATTGTAGCATACATCTTCGTTTGGCTTCAAAGCGTTCTTCAGCAAAAATCAATACATACGTTCGCTCTCTCAATCAGAAGACAAAAAGCGTGATCGTTTGCACGACCACGCTCTCACTCTCTATTTTACGAACGCTCAAGCATCCGTTCGAGCGCCAACACGGCATGCCGCGTCGTCTCTACGTCGACTTTAATGATATTGACCGGCTCACCTGCTTCGACTTGTTCGAGCGCCCACGCTAAATGCGGCAAGTCAATCCGATTCATCGTCAGACACGGGCACATGAACGGATTGAGCGACACGATGTCGAGATCCGGATGAGTCGTCGCGAGTCGATTGACAAGGTTCATCTCTGTTCCGATCGCCCACTTCGTTCCAGGAGCAGCCTGTTCGATTTGTTGAATGATGTACGCTGTTGATCCGTTGAGATCTGACGCTACTACGACTTCATGCGAACATTCCGGGTGAACGAGAATCTTTCGCTCCGGATCCGTCTTACGGAACTGTTCGATTTGTCCGACTGTGAATTTCTCATGCACCGAGCAATGCCCTTTCCATAAGATGACGCGGATGTCTTGGTCCTCCCCGTCAAAAACGAGTTCGTCGCGAATCGGATCCCAAATCGCCATCTGCTCTAACGGAATTCCGAGCGCATGTGCCGTATTGCGACCGAGATGTTGATCCGGCAGGAAGAATAAGATGTCTCGTTCAGCAAGCGCCCACTCGACCATCTGGACAGCGTTCGATGATGTCACCGTCGCCCCACCGTGACGACCGACGAATGCTTTGATGGCTGCTGTCGAATTGACATACGTCAACGGTAAGATCGACTCTCCGAACCGTTCCGTCAAGATCGTAAAGGCACGCTCCGTTTGTATATCATTCGCCATATCTGCCATCGAACAGCCAGCACGCATGTCAGGCAAAACGACCGTATGTGACGCATCGGTCAACATATCTGCCGTCTCCGCCATAAAGTGAACACCGCAAAAGACCGTATATTCGGCTTCTATCATCTGCTTCGCGACTTGTGCAAGCTGGAGCGAATCTCCCGTCGCATCCGCGAACTGGACGACTTCGTCTTTTTGATAGTGGTGGGCAGGTAAGAATAAGCGACTGCCCATCCGTGCTTTGACCCCTTCGATGATCGCAATCAATTCTGCTTCTGATTGCTGTAAGTATGACGCCGGAATCCCTTCGTGACGTAATAGATCAAATGACATCTTTTTTTCCTCCTTCGATTTTCATACTAATATCAAGTGCTGTTACTGAATGCGTCAACGCACCGAGTGAGATGACGTCTGCTCCGCTATCCACGAAGTCTGATAACGTGTCTATCGTAATCCCGCCGGATAGTTCGACCGTGATATGTGGTGGAATCAATTGCCGGAGCTGTTTGATTTCTGCTGGTGTCCGGTTATCGAGCATGATGATGTCGACTTTTGCAGCCACTGCCTCAAGCACTTCCGCTTCCGTCTCAACTTCGACTTCGATTGGTGTCGTATGACCTGCAACTCGTTTTGCTCGCATCACCGCTTCCGTAATCGATCCCGCGACCGTGATGTGGTTATCTTTGATCATGACCGCGTCATCGAGTCGTCCGCGATGACTATAGCCACCACCGACGCGAACGGCGTGTTTTTCGAGCATCCGTAATCCAGGAGTCGTCTTCCGTGTATCCGTGATTCGGATTCGTCCTGCTACTACCTCGACCGCTTGACGTGTCTGCGTCGCAATCCCAGATAAGCGTTGCACAAGGTTCAAAGCGACCCGTTCTCCGCTTAAAATATCCTGTAACGAACCAGACCACTCAGCAAGAAGCGTTCCTCGCGTGACGACCGTCCCTTCCGCTATATGAATCGTCACGTTGACTTGTAACAGATGCGCCATCTCACGAATAATGTCTACTCCACAGAAGACACCGTCTTCCTTTGCTAAAAAACGACCGGTTCCGCGTTCTTGTCCCGTCAAACATCCTTCACTCGTGATATCCCACTGTCCGATGTCCTCGATTAAAAATGCCTCCAGTTGTTGCCGTAACTGCCACTTGTTCAATGTTCTCATCCTCTCCTGTCAACCGACTTCGCGCCCCTTCAAGCAATAGACATGCTGTCACGTAACGTAATCGATTTTCTTCTGCTTCCTGTCCGGATTCTTCTAATGTCCAGCCTTTTAACGCATCCAGACATTCTTGTACCTGCCTAACATCCATTTCGACACCGATGACCTGCGATAGATGGTCTGTTACGGAACGAAGTGTTCCTGGACGTTGTTTCACTTGTTTTACTGATGGTCCCGGTAACAACTCGAGCTGTTCTGCTACTGCTTTCCCCATGACGACACACTCAAGAAGCGAGTTCGACGCCAGACGATTTCGACCGTGCAGTCCGATCGATGCTGTCTCGCCGACCGCGTAAAGTCCTTCGACATTCGTCTGCCCTGTCAGATCGGTCTCGATTCCACCCATTAAGAAATGAATGCCTGGTGCGATTTCAACGAGATCCGGATTTATGTTCAGTTTTTCACATTTTTCGACAAACGTTGGAAACCGTTTTGTTCGATCAACGACTTTTGACGTGTCGAGATAGACCGGTTCGTGTTTTCGCACCTCATGGATTCGTTTTGCGACTTCATCGCGCGCCGCTAAATCTTGCATCGGATGATCCGCCATGATCCGGTCCCCGCTTTTCGTCACAAGTGTCGCTCCTGCACCGCGTAGTGCTTCCGTAATCAAACCTTCTGAGCGACCTGCATGAACAAGTACCGTCGGATGGTGCTGGATATAGCCGAGATCACGAATCGTCGCCCCTGCTTCAAAAGCGAGTGCAATCCCATTTCCTTGAATCGATGGATCATTCGTCGACGACGCGAATATTCCACCAACTCCACCAGTCGCGAGAATCGTTGCTCGCGCCACAATCTCGATCGGTTCTCCATGGCTATATCCAACTGCACCTACAACCTGTCCATTTACTTGAATCAATTCCGTGATACACGTCTGCTCAAGAATCGGAAAAGGCACTCGCGGCATTAACGTCTCCATGATTCGTTTGCCGGTCTCGTCCCCGCCAGAGTGATAAATCCGCGGCAAACGGTGCGCACCTTCTCGACCGAGCAAGAACTCTCCCTCGGATTGATCAAACAGGACACCTTGTCGTAACAAGAATTCCATTGCCTCGGCTCCTGATCGGGTCACATAATCAACAGCTGACAAATTGATGCGCCCTTTTGCCGCCTGACACGTATCTTCAAAATGACCACGATGATCAACTTCCGCATAAGCAGAAGCAATCCCACCTTGTGCTCGGACAGAGTTGGTCTCAAATCGCGTGCCTTTTGTGACAAGCAACGCTTCAGTTCCAGGCGGAAGATGCAAGGCGACCGAAATCGCGGCAAGCCCTGTTCCAATGATCAACACATCCGTCTCAAGTCTTTTATGTAAAGACATATGTTTTACACCTCTATATCTAAATGTTTACTATTGACTTGACAATAAGTTTGGCATACTTTTAGCTGAGTGACAAGACGAAAGGACAGGATTTTTTCATGATCTATCTCGATTACGCAGCTACTACTCCGCTGCATCCACAAGCACTCGATCATTATAAACAAGCCGCTCAGTCGTTCTACGGCAACAGTTCTTCTCTTCATGACATCGGTGGGGATGCAGAACGCCTGCTTCAACGAGCACGACAGTATCTGATGCAACAATTAGATCAAAAAGAAGGATCTATCATCTTTACAGGAAGCGGTTCAGAAGCAAATTACATCGCTTTGACACACTTGATACGACAGAGTAACAAATCAGTTGTCTTGACACTTCAGTGTGAACACGACTCGGTCTTGCTTCCACTTGCGCGCTGGGCACAAGAAACACGTCATCTTTCTCTACTGCCGGACGGAACGTTCGACTGGGATCGATTCGTTACGGCTTGTACGGAAGAGGTTGGTGTCGTCTCGATTCAACACGTCAATTCGGATACCGGTTTTCGGTTCCCAGTCGAACGAATTGCAGTATATTGTCAATCGCGCGGGGTTCTGTTTCATTGCGATGGGGTTCAAGGATTTTTAAAAGATGATATTACCATCGACTCCTTTGACGCTTACACGATGAGTAGCCATAAAGTCTACGGTCCTAAAGGGTTAGGTGCCCTGTATTTGCGACGACCGCTCTTTAGTCCCTACTACGAAGGACATCATGAGTTCGGGATTCGCCCAGGCACAGTCGATGTTCCGGGAATTGCCGCCTTCATCGCTGCCTGTGAGGCGTCGCGCTTAGAAAATCCAGGAATCCAGGCATCCAGTCAGGTATTTCGTGGTATGCTAAAAAAAACATTGTCTTCGTCTCGTTATCTGATCGTTGAATCTCCAACGCAACTGGCTTCCATCTGTGCCATCCATACGAAACAACGGGACGGTCAATACGCGTTGCTCGCCTTGAATCGTGCTGGAATCGCCGTTTCCGCCGGTAGTGCCTGTCGGGCTGGAGAAAATGGTCCGAATGCGACATTACGCGCCATCGGCTTCGATGAATCGGCGGCTCATGGATTGATCCGACTCAGTTTTGGAAGACACACGACGAACGAAGAAATCGAACAGTGCATTGATGTGTTGAACACGATCTCATGACACTGGAGAAAGGTAGGAGACATCATGGGGAAACGCATCTCCGGAGAAGAACGCCGGAAATCATTACTTCGTATGATTGAGGAAAGTGAACAACCTGTTACGGGAACAGCACTGGCGAAACAAGCAGGCGTCAGCCGCCAAGTGATCGTGCAGGATTTATCATTGTTAAAAGCAAAAGGATATCCCGTCATCGCGACAGCTCGTGGGTATTTGATCAATGACCCTGAAATCGACGGTTCGAAATTACGCCGCAAGATCGTCTGTCGCCACGGCATCGATCAATTAAAGGATGAGTGTGACGCCATCGTTGATGAAGGGGTCGTCATCCGGGATGTCATCATCGAGCATCCTGTCTACGGCTTCATTACAGGTGAGTTGATGCTAAAAAGCCGCCGAGATGTCCGTGTACTGCTTGAACAGCTAGAGGAGACACAAGCTACTCCACTGTCGAGCCTGACCGACGGAGTCCATATCCATACGCTTGAGGCGGATCATGAAGACGCACTGGAAGCCGCTATTGCGAAACTCGATCGTCTCGGAATTCTCGTTTCGGAACTCGATGTCTGAACATTAAAAAACCGCCTATTCCTAAGGAATGAGCGGTTTTTATTGTTACATCGATTCAAGCGGTAGCTCTGGCATCATAGCGGGAGGATCAAACGTCGCTAAGACTTTCCGGACGCGGCGGTTCTCGATATGCAAGACCGTCAACGTGACACGTTCATAACGCATCGCCGTTCCGACGTCCGGCAGCTGTCCGCTCTCTTCCATGATCCATCCCCCGAGTGACTGGGCATCGGTGTCCGGCATCGTCAATTGAAATTGCTGACAGAAGTCTTCAATGTCATACTCCGCTAGACATTCGAATTGTTCTGGACCAATCCGTTTCGTGTATTCCAATGATTCATCGTGTTCATCCCAAATCTCCCCGACGATTTCTTCTAAAATATCCTCAAGGGTGATCAGACCTGCCGTCCCTCCGAACTCATCGAGTACGACTGCCATATGGGACTGCTTGACTTTGAGTTCCGGCAATAAATCCATCAATCGTGTCTGTGGTACGACGAACGATACCGGTCGAATCCATTCCCGGATATCGACGGAACCATTCTTCACGTATGCACGCAGAAAGTCCCGCTCCGATAAGACACCAATGACGTGATCAATCGAATCTTTATAGACCGGTAGACGAGAATAGCCACCCTTCTGGACCTCTGCAAGGATGTCTTCGAGCCGCGCATCGATATCGATCGCTTGAATATCCATGCGTGGCGTCAAAGCATCCTCGACCGTCACATGTTGAAAATCAACCGCCTGGTGGACAAGTTCAGCTTCAGCGATTCCCATGATTCCCTCTTCCTGACTGATATCGACGAGTGCCTTGAGTTCCTGTTCGGTCACGAGTGGCCCTTTCGGATCGGCTCCAATCAATCGAAGCGCAAACTGGCGTAAGCGGAGTAACAGGAAGACAAGCGGTCGAAAGCACAGTAAGAAGAAGCGCAGTGGACGTCCGATCAATAACACGTAACGTTCCGTATGCTCACGGGCATACGATTTCGGAATCAATTCCCCGAACAACAGCAACAGAAAGAACAGCCCAAGAAAGGCAATGGTCTGCGTTGCGATCGTCTCGGCGAACTGGATGATCCACCAGCCGCCAAACAAGATGAAGCCGACATTGACGAGCGTATTCCCGATCAAAATCGACGTCAATGTCTCCTCATAACGTTGAAGCAACCGAAACACACGGGACGCACGCGCGTCCCCTGCTTCAGACTGGTGCAACAACCGCAACCGATTGACACTCGCGAGTGCTGTCTCGGCTGAGGAAAAGAACGCGGATAAGATGAGAATCGGAATTAACCAAACGAATGAAATCATGGGCAATGGGTCCACGATGCTTTCACACTCCGTTTCTTAATGGAATGAACCGCTTAGAAGGATGACTCAACGAATTCAAATTCGAAATCACGGATTCGAACGACATCGCCGTCGATTGCACCAAGACGACGTAACTCTTCGTCGACACCCATTTGACGCAGTGTCCGAGCGAAACGTTTAATCGATTCTTCACGCATGAAGTTCGTCATAGTGAAGAGTTTTTCGATTCGTGGTCCTTTGATGACGAAGCAGTCGTCTTCATCTTTCGAAATCGTAAAGCCGGCTTCAGGTGCTTCATAACCGTAGACGACACGTGGTGTCGCTGTTTTCTCTTCGAGTTCCTCAAGACCGAATTCTGGCGTCGCATCAACGAGGTCAGCGATTCGGAATAACAGATCACGTAATCCTTGGCGTGTTGCTGCTGAAATCTCGAATACTTCAAGCTCTGGGAAAGCTTCCTTGAAGGCTTCGAGATGTTCTGCCGCATCCGGCATATCCATCTTGTTCGCGACGACGACTTGTGGACGCTCTGTCAAACGAAGGTTATAGTCTGCGAGCTCTTTATTGATGATGTTGTAGTCTTCGATTGGATCGCGTCCTTCCATCCCACTCATGTCGATGACGTGGACGATCACTTTCGTCCGCTCGACGTGACGGAGGAACTGGTGACCGAGTCCGACACCTTCACTTGCACCTTCGATCAATCCTGGCAAGTCAGCCATGACGAAGCTACGGCTATCTTCCGTTTCGACGACACCGATGTTCGGTGTGATCGTCGTGAAGTGATATGCTCCGATTTTCGGACGTGCTGCTGAAACGACCGATAACATCGTTGATTTCCCGACGCTTGGGAAGCCGACGAGACCAACGTCTGCTAGCATCTTCAGTTCAAGCTTCAAGTACTTCTCTTCTCCTGGCTCACCGTTTTCTGCGTGCTCTGGAGCTGGGTTGGCTGGTGTCGCAAAACGTGTATTCCCACGTCCGCCACGTCCGCCTTTTGCGACGATTGCTTGTTGTCCGTGATGGACGAGGTCAGCGATGACCGCATCCGTATCATCATCGTAGACGACTGTGCCCGGTGGAACCTTGACGATTAAATGCTCGGCTTTACGACCGTGCATGCCTTTTGACATTCCGTTTTCACCTTGAACTGCTTTAAAGTGACGTTTGTAACGGAAGTCCATCAATGTCCGAAGTCCTTCGTCGACTTCGAGGACGACGTGAGCTCCGTGACCACCGTCACCGCCGGCTGGTCCACCGTCTGGAACGTATTTCTCGCGACGGAACGCTACTTGTCCACGTCCTCCGTCACCTGCTTTTACATAAATATTTACCTGATCGACAAACATGTCGGATCCCTCCTCTTACTTCTCTTCCTCAAACGGAAGACTTTCAATCTCAATCACACACTCATTTTCCGTCTGCGACTCGATTTCCATCGGCGTCACTAGATCTTCAAGGCGCGACATATCTAGTAGATCCCGATAGATCTCGATGGTCACGCCCTCGTGAAAGGTCACGGATACTTCTCCTACTCCTACATCAATCATGGTGATGGCTGCTTCGACGAGTTGCTTCAGCCGCTCATCTTCCATGTGGGGTGCTCCGATGACATCATACGTCACAGTTTTGCCTGACCATTCAGCTTGCAATAACGCCAGTGCGGTTTTCGGCAATCCGATTTGCGCTAGACGTCCTTCCCGAGATGCTTGATCCCGGTATGCCGAACAGATCGACTCGACTGCTTGTTCGTCTCCGATCGCGCCATACGAACGGACGAGTTGTATCCGGTTCAACCACTCGTGACGAAGAGTCTTTAAAAGATCAAGTACCTGTTGTTCCTCCATCGGTCGTTCCCTCCTAAAAAAAACAGACCCTAACCCTCGAAAGTGGCTAGAGTCTGCTTCGTCGATCCTTATGCTGGGTAAACGCTGACTTGTTTCTTGTCGCGTCCGAGACGTTCGAAACGAACGACACCAGTTGCAGTTGCGAAAAGTGTATCATCGCCACCACGTCCGACGTTCATACCTGGGTGAATCTTCGTACCGCGTTGACGGTAGAGGATTGAACCAGCAGAAACAGTTTGACCGTCTGCACGTTTCGCCCCAAGGCGTTTCGATTGCGAGTCACGACCGTTCTTTGTCGAACCTACCCCTTTTTTCGATGCGAAGAACTGAAGATTAAGTTTCAACATGTGGAATCCACCTCCTATACTTGTTCAAGTTGGATAAACTCACCGTAACTTTCAGCGATGGTACCAAGCTGGACCAAAGTCGCCTCCAGTAACAATTGGGTGCGTTCACTGACATCCGGTGCTAAGTCAGCATACGGTTCTACATAAAAGTAGCCACCTTCTTGTTGTTCTGCCATTTCAAGGAGCAGGACCTGCCCGAGTAATGCTTCTATGGCATTGTATGCCCCGAAGATCACCGACGATACGCCGGCACAGACAAGGTCGAGACCTGGTTCTGCAAACTCGGCATGTCCTGTCACTTCGATGGAGCGGACGAGTTCCGCTTCATCTCGTCGAATCTTGACACGTATCATGGCTTACGCTTCGATTTTCTCGATGCGGACCTTCGTGTAAGGTTGACGGTGACCTTGCTTACGACGGTAGTTCTTTTTCGCTTTCATTTTGAAGACAGTGATCTTTTTCGCGCGAGCGTGTTTGATGACCGTTGCTACGACCTTCGCACCTTCTACGAGTGGAGCGCCGACTTTAACATCGTCACCACCAAGGATCAATACTTCACCAAATTCAACTGTGCTGTCGACGTCTGCGTTTAATTTCTCAACGTAGATTTCTTGGCCAGCTTCGACTTTGACTTGTTTACCACCAGTTTTGATAATTGCGTACATTACGTGCACCTCCTCTTAGGAACTCAGACTCGCCATCACGGGCAGCAGATGCTTTAAAACCCGGTCTGTGCGGTTGTAGTCATTTGGGTGCTTCCAAACGAACTAACGTTATTCAGAATACCAAACGTTCTTCCACCTTGTCAATGCTGTTCTGAAGGATTATTCTGATCGCTTGATGAAATCGAGACAGTCCTGTGACGACCCAGTGAATAGGACGGCTGGATCGCCTTCTAACACGTGCACCTCGAGTGGTTGGCGAGAGATGAATTCGTCTTGTAACAAGTGACGCGGCGCGCGAATCACGACCGCTTCCGCATAGGTCGCAATCTCAAGCAATTTCGGTTCAATCAACCGATAGACGCTTAATCGTGTCCATTGACCGGATTCCTGCGATCGTTCCTGCAATGATTTTCCGTGTCGTTGTCGCGTCAGTTCGCATAAGCCCATCTTCGTAAACCCATAGACTTCGATTTGTTTCGTCTCGAGCACTGCCCGTTCTTTGAGGAGTTGAGTCACCCGCGTCTGCCCTTTACTTGAGCCACGTAAAAAATCGATTGCAATCATCCCGCTGATATTACGTAACCGTAATTGCCGCATGACTTCGACGGCAGCCGCTTCGTTGATCTGGTCAAACGTCCGCTTTTGTTCTTTGACCGAAATCGTCTTCCCACTGTTGACGTCGATGACAGTCATCGTCTCGACTTCTTCAATCAAGAGATACGCTCCTCCGTCGAGCCAGACGACCCGTTGCATCGCTTTTTCGATTGCCCCATCAATGGCTTCCATCTCAGGTAAGCGCCCTTTTCGTAGCGATCGTTCAACGGACAGACCGAGTAATTCGAGTCGTTCCTTTTCCTGACGCGTCATGACGAGCGCATCGGTGACATGCGGAAGTCGCTTCGCTTCCTGGACGATCAATGCCTCGTCTTGCTCAAGACGCGGCGCCTGCATGAGTTCTTTATGCCGTATCCGTAATGACTGTAACTCTTGTTTCAATTCGTCGATTGATGCTTTCGCTGCCTCCGTCCGGTAAAGAATCCCTTCTTCTTCCGTCGTCGTCAATTGCTCCGCCAGTTGACGCTGGACGACGAGATCCAACTTCCGACTGAAACGGACGCGGCGACCGTACGGGAAATAGACAAGATAACGTCCACCATAAGTGATGTTCTGCGTCACCTTGTGTTGCTTCGGTGCGACCCCTTCCTTGACGACCTGAACGAGCAATGTCTGCCCGACCTGGACGGCTTGTCCGATCGTTGGCACGTCCGGATAGCGACGAAGTGCTTCCACCGTTTCATTAAGCGGTAAGTAAAGCGGCGTACCGTCAGTCGCGATCAAAAAGGCTGCTCCGAGCGTCGGATGCAACCGGTCGACCTTGGCATAAACGAACGTTCCGACCCGGATCTCGTCACGCATCCGTTCATGATATTCAATCAATCGACCGCCTTCGACCAACGCCAATCGTTCGAGTGAAGCGGTCTGTTCACTAATCCATCGCATACTGATCCCTCCAAAAAAATTAGACTAGGCGCGACGATGTCGTCCTAGTCTAATTTCCCATTCTTATTTCATCCCAAGCATCTTCTTCAATTTGACGAAGAACCCTTTTTGCGGTTGTTCATTTAAATCAAGCAGTGGCACGGATTCTCCGAGAATCCGGCGGGCGATGTTCCGGTAGCCGAGTCCAGCCCGGTTATCCGGATTCATCGTCACAGGCACACCGCGGTGCGAAGCGGCGATGACTTCTTCATCATCGATGATCAGACCAAGCAGATCGATTGAAAGAATACGCATAATCTCATCGATATCGAGCATATCACCTGATGCCATCATGTGCGAACGCACCCGATTGATGACGAGTTTTGGAACGATGTTTCGTTCTGAGCGTTCGAGCATCCCAATGATCCGGTCCGCATCTTGGACGGCTGCTTTTTCCGGTGTCGTTACGACGACAGCTTCATCCGCTCCAGCAATCGCATTCATGAATCCTTGTTCGATTCCTGCCGGGCAGTCAATCAATACAAAATCGTATTCAAGTTTCAGCGTGTCGATGATTGCCTTCACCTGTTCGGGTGTGACGGAGGACTTATCCTTTGATTGAGCAGCAGGCAACAGATACATCTCTTCAAAACGCTTATCGCGGACGAGCGCTTGGTGCAATTTACATTGTCCCGTTACGACGTCAACGATGTTATAGATACTCCGGTTATCGAGACCAAGCACGATATCCAGATTGCGTAACCCGATATCCGTATCGACGAGACAAACCGAATGCCCCATCAATGCAAGTGCTGTTCCGATGTTCGCCGTCGTCGTCGTCTTACCGACGCCGCCTTTACCGGATGTGACGACGATGGCGCGTCCCATATTCGTCTTCGCCTCCATATGTACCTGTTCTTTCACTTGTTCCATATCCGTCACCCTCTTTCACTATCAATCGCAAACTGATCCATCCGCGCAAGCGGAACGGTTTGAAGGCGGGAGAATTCCACCCCGTCTTCGCCTAAAAATGCACAGCCCATATCGAGAGCAGGAATCGGTGCGTCATCCGGCTCCTCATGGACGGTTCCAGCGACCGCGACCCATTTCGGTTGCAACACACTTGCAGCGATGACTGCTTCCGTATTACCACCTTTACCTGCATGAACGGTACCACGCAAAGCTCCGAGACAATAGATACTTCCTGTCGCATGGACGACCGCCCCCGGATTGATATCTCCGATGATGACGATCGAACCTTCAACGTCTAATACGTGCCCACTGCGTGCGGTGCCACCAAAATAATGGAACGTCCGCTCTCCGTACAAGGCTTTTGCCTCATCTTTCGTGATGCACTCACTGTCATAGCCTTTGAAAGAGAAGGAATCATGTCGCGCGACGATAGATTCGACGGCCGTCAACACCCCTTCATCGACATAACGTCGACCGAAGAAGAAGGTGATGGGTACGGCGCGTCCGTTCTCGACGGATTTGTCCGCAAGCGTCAACTCTAAATCGTCAAGAAATTCATCCACACTGCACCTTTCATTCACATAGACGGCGAGGCCACCACGATGGCCTTTCATCGTTACATAACGTTTACGCTCAATCATGACTCATCCTCTTTTCTCGTCAAGGGTCGACTGCACGAGTCGGGTCATCGGATAATACAGGATGATGATCCCGATCAACTGGGCAACCAAACTCCTTGGAATGATCTGTGTCGCGAGTTCTTGGAAGGAAACCCCGACACCAACGACCGAAGCCGTGAAGAAATATATATCGAGTTCATACAAAATGGCACTGAACGTGAACGTGACGAGAATCGTCAATACGTTCTCCTTTACATATTTTAGCACGAAGCTACTAAAAAGCGGAATGGCGGATAACGCAAATAAGTAAATCCCGATAATATCCGAGTACACGAAATCATAGAGCAACCCGAAAACGAGTCCGAATCCGAGTGCTTGTTCAAGCTTCCCGTACCGACCGAGGAACATTAGACCGATCAAGGTCGTATGAATGACATACGGCGAACCATCTCCAAGCGGTCCCGCGAACAACGTTCCTTCTAAGATAAAAAGAAGGAACACGGCGAAAAACAACTTAACGTTATTCACGAGTGTTCCCTCCCTTATCGGTCTCAGCGAAAGGTTCCTTCGCTTCGCGTTCAATCACGAAGACATGACCGAACTGTTCGAAGTCTGCTGCCGGTTTGACGTATGCGATTTTCGAAGCCCCATACTGATCGGATTTCACTTCTTCGATTTTTCCGATGACGATCCCGCTCGGATACTTTCCACCAAGACCGGACGTCGTGACGGTCTGCCCTTTTTTCAGCTTCGCGTCGTTCGGAATTTTCGTGAACTTGAGTAGTTTCGTCTCTTCATCGAAGCCTTCAATCGTTCCGAAGACTCCTTTTCCTTTCGTGTCGTCTGCCGTTGCCGAAACGTTATTCGTCCGACTCGTATCCGACATCAACTGCACAAGGGACGTATAAGCGCTCGCCTGGATGACGCGACCGATCAATCCATCTGCTGTTACGACGGCCATGTTCGGTTTGACCCCTTTTTGTTCGCCGATGTTAATCGTCACGAACCGTTGCCATTCGGACGATGTCCGCCCGATCATCTCTGCCGGTAACAGTTTATAGTCGCGAATCGAACCTTTGAGGTCGAGCATGTCTTTTAATTCTTTATTCTCACGCTCAAGATCACGGACTTTAACGGCATTGCCGGCATAGTCGTTCAATCGTGATTTCAAGTGTTCATTTTCTTTGTACACGTCACGCACTTCTTTAATCGAAGTGACCGTATCATCAATCCAGCCAATCGGTGTCGCGAAAAGGCGTTGACCGACGCCCACGGTATCACGCACGAAGCTTTGATACCAGTGGGATTGGTTACGCCCTTGTAGCGAAATCCCGATCAAGATCACCAAAAGGAGAAAACTAAGGAGTGTGATGAGCAGTTTTCGATTATTTAAAAATCGCTTCATCGCTCATCCCGTCCTTATCTTTTTTGCGAGATGCCTGATTTCGAACGAAGAACATTCATCATCTCGAGTGATTTTCCTGTACCGATTGCGACACAATCAAGTGCGTTTTCCGCAACGAGTGTCAAAATACGAGTTTCGTCTTCGATGACAGCGTCGAGGTTCTTCAAGAGTGCCCCACCGCCTGTCAAGACGATTCCGCGGTCCATGACGTCTGCTGATAATTCAGGAGGCGTCTGCTCAAGCGTGTGTTTGACACCTGCAAGAATCGCTTCGACCGTATCTGAGAGTGCGTCACAAATTTCAGCACTTGTGACTTCAATCTGTTTCGGAAGACCTGTGACGAGATCACGTCCACGGATTTCCATCGTTTCGTTTTCTGACTCTTCATCGATGCGAGCGTAACCGATCGTCATTTTCAACGTCTCAGCTGTCCGCTCCCCGATCATCAAGTTGTATTTCGATTTGATGTAACGAATGATCGACTCATCCATCTCATCACCACCGACACGGATCGATTGGCTCGTGACGATACCACCGAGTGAGATGACAGCAACTTCTGTCGTACCACCACCGATATCAACGACCATCGAGCCTGTTGGTTCTGAAACCGGAAGACCAGCTCCGATTGCTGCTGCGAATGGTTCTTCAATCGTGTACGCTTCACGCGCACCTGCAAGTTTCGCTGCATCTTCGACCGCACGTTTTTCGACTGATGTGATACCACTTGGTACACAGATCATGACGTTCGTCTTAGAAGAGAACAAGCCTTTTTTCTTCGAAGCTTGATCCATGAAATATTTGATCATCGTAGCGGTTGTTTCATAATCCGCGATAACCCCGTCTTTCATCGGGCGTCGTGCAGTCACGTTACCCGGCGTACGACCGATCATGTTTTTTGCCGCGTTACCGACAGCTTCAATTTTCCCTGTATCCGTACGGAAGGCGACGACGGACGGTTCGCGGACGACGATTCCTTGCCCCTTTACATACACAAGCGTGTTAGCCGTACCTAAGTCAATGCCGATTTCACGGCTGAATGATCCAAACATTATTCAAAAAACCCCTCTCTGAGAATACACTTCACTAATTATAACGGAAAAGCCTTCATTGGAAAGCGTTAAAACGTTACAGCTTGTTTACAGTTCGCCTTAGAAAACACACAAAAAAACGTCTGACGGAAAGAAACGAAACTTTCCCTTCAGACGTTATTCTTACATAAATCCGCGCTGTTTCATACTAATAAATTGTCCATGCCCGATGATGATGTGGTCAAGACAACTGATTCCAATGAGTCGTCCTGCCTCAACAAGTCGCTCGGATACCTCGATATCTTCCCGACTTGGCGTCGGATCACCGGACGGATGATTATGGACGGCAATGAAGTTCGCAGCCGAGCAGCGAATCGCTTCCCGGAAGACGTCTCGCGGGTGGACGATTGACGTGTTCAATCCTCCAATGAATAACGTCTTTTTCGAGACAACCTCATTTTTCGTATTCAAATACAGGCAGATGAAATGTTCCTGTTGATAGAGACGCATTTCTTCTAACAACAGCTCCGCCGCGTCTTCCGGTGAACGGATCGTCGGTCGAACCCACTTCGGTTCCGTGACGAGACGGCGACCGAGTTCCAGTCCCGCCATGATTTGCAACGCCTTTGCCTTCCCGACACCTGGTGCTTTCTCGAGTCCACCGACTCCAGCTGCCTCGAGTTCAATCAGTGAAGGATAGATGTGCAGTAATTCTTCCGCGATTTCGAGCGGTGTCCGGTCGCGCGTTCCGCTTCGGACAAGACATGCCAGTAACTCGACTGTCGTCGCTTGTGCTAAGCCTTTCAACTGAACCATATCCTTCGGCCATTCAATCACAGCATCCGACCTCTCTGTTTCAGGATTACGCAAACATCGGCTTGATCGCAAAGGACGCGAGACGTTTCATGATCTCGTGGATCGGCAATCCGACAACATTATAGTAATCGCCCTCGATCGCTTCGACGAACAGGCCACCCATCGCTTGAATACCATATCCACCCGCTTTATCATAGGGCTCGGTCGTCGCGATATAGCCTTCGATCCATTCGTTTGGCAATGCACCAAAACGAACGTGTGTCGTCACGTCGAATGTCTCTTCCTTCTCACCAAAGCGAATCGTTACTCCTGTCACGACTTCATGTGCGCGTCCCGATAGACGCGCGAGCATCGCCCGTGCCTCTCCCCTATCTGCCGGCTTCTCGAGAATCATATCGTCAATTGCAACGACTGTATCGGCTGCCAGAATGACACCGTCCGCTGTAATCGCTCGCGCTTTCTTTTGCGATAGATGACGGACGTATTCATGCGGGGACATCGGGTAAGGCGCTTCTTCAACGACATTCGCCGGTACGACTGCGTGAGCGATTCCGATTTGTTGCAGGAGCTCTGTCCGGCGCGGTGAAGCTGAGGCGAGAATCAAGTGTGGTTGCGTTATCATCAGTATCACGTTCTTTCCCATTAATTTCGAATCGCATAATTCGAGTCATCGAATAGTCTAACAAAAAACAAGCGGTCCCTAACAGCATAGGAACCGCTTGTTTTCTTTTAATTTCCTGTCACATCGACAAATGGATCCAACTTCGGCGTCTTCTCCTCGAGTGGCGTTTGCTTATCCGGCGTCAACTTCGTCAGGTCCGGACGATAATACGATTCGATCTCGACTGTGAATGAAAGCATCTCATCCTCAAGCAAGACCGTCCCACTACTCGGACCCGGTTCTTCCGGTCCCGATAACTGAATTTGGCGTAAGACCGTGATTCGATCCGTCCGCTCGATTTGTTTTAAGAATGCCATCAATTCAAGATACGACGGGGCTTCAACCGTCAATGACGCCGGAAGTGGCGTCGCATTCGCTGTGGTTGTTCCTGTCGCCGCAGCTGTTGTCGCTTGATCTTGATCAGACTCCGTCGCCATTGCTCCGTCAACGGCAGGCGTTGATGTCACCGGTGACTGTGGCGTTGTGGTCGCCTGACCAAACGTGATCGACTGGACTTTGACACCGGCAATCTGACTCGACGCGTTAATCGCATCGATGACGTCATCGTTCGCTGCCGTCACCGGGACTTTTTGTTGCAGGAAGCTCGACTCAGCGACGTCGACTTTCTGTTCGTTCGCTTTCGCTTGCTCGAGCACCATCTGTTCCCGTTTCAACGTCGCTTCTTTTTCTTGCAACGTTTGGTGTGTCGTATACGTCGTATAACCGAAGTAACCGACCGCACCGAGAACGATCAAGATCGTTAGACCGAGGAGGATGAAGCTACTATAACGTTTCAATTGTCCGGCACCTCCTCGATTTCAGTCGTTACATTCGGATCAGTCGTCTCCGTCGTCGGATCGGTTGAAGGAGTCGCTTCCGTCGAGCTATCCGTTTCCGATTCAGACGGCTGATCTTCTTTTGGTACTGTCGGATCAGCTTCGTTCGTTTCGCCTTTGACGACTTCCGTCGGGTTGACGTTCAACGAGAATTGTCCGATATAACGGGGTTCTTCTGATTCGGCATCATCCGACGGTGTGATTTCCGTCGTCGGAATTTCTTGCCCGGTCGTCGGATCAACCGTCGTCGTCGTGACGACATCCGCCTTTTCATTCATCGTCCGTGTCGTCACACTCGCAAGGTTCGTTCCTGAGAAGACTTTATCTGTCAACAATTCACGATAAAAATCGTTTAGTTCATCAAGCGTCTCGAATTGGGTCGTCATCGTCACGGCATGATTCGCACCATACGCGAATTGAAGGATATAACCGCGTTCCGGGAGATAACGGGTAATTCGTTCAAGCGTCGGCACGGCAGGACGTGGCGTCGTCTCGAGTCCTTCGACTGTCTGTTTGAGTTGCGCGACTTCCTGCTTCGCCGATTGGTCCGATTCCGACTGCAACTGACGGACGATCTGGATTTGATCGTTCGTCGATTCGACGCGGTCCGCGAATTGATCGGTTTGCCAGTAGAGATAACCACCAGCGAGTCCGCCGAACAACAACAGAATGAGTGAAGCGACAAGCGGATATTTCGGTGCTTCGTCATTTTCCGGTAATAAGTTGATGCGGTCTTTTCGCGGTGAAGCAAGACCAGCGAGCGGTAAGTACGCTCGTGGAATTGACTGTCCGTCAATCGTCATCATATCTGGAATTTCATCGAGACTTAAATCAAAGTTCGACCGGAAACGTGTTGCAAGTTCATCACGGAACGGGAAGTCCCCGGCAAGGACGACATTCGTGATCTCTCGTCCTTCGCGCGCGAGCGAAAAACGATAGAAATCGAGCACACGCGAGAACTCGAGCAACATCTCATCTAAGACGAGTTCGACCGTCGGATCATCCGAGCGGTAACGATAATGCAATTGATCATCGATGACATCAACATCCCACGCATCAGCCGCAAACGTGTCGACCGAGCGAATCAGACGTGGCACGTGATCTTCGATAATGATCAGCTGGTGATTCGTCGCATTCGCATTCCAGATCAATAACGTATCAGCTTCCGTCGCGACTGGGTGATGAGATTCAATCCCGAAGTAGGTCGCAAGCGGTTGAGGTTCAGCAGCAACCAGTCGCAAATGCTTTTGTTTGAACAGTTGCGTGTATTGCTTTAGCGCTTCGTTTGGGGCGGCATAGAGCATGATTTCCCGCTTGCCGTCTTCTTCAAGAACCGTGTAATCAAAATATGGTTCTTCAAACGGTAAGACGATACTATGTCCGATCTCCATAAACAAATAGCCACGGATTTGATTCGTCTCGATTGTCTCCGGAATATCAAGTTTCCGGGCGAGAACGAGTGAACCATCGAGCGCGAGCACCGCTTGCGAACCACGCGGTACTTTTAGTTTCGTCAGTAACCCGTCAAAGATGAAATCAAGCGAGGCTTCCGGCTGTAACCAGCCTCCTTGAAGTGTTCCTGGCGGCAGCGCGACGACTGCCCGGCGCTTGATGACGCCTTTTTTGACGACCGCACCGAAGATTGCGACGTCGGTAAAATTAAAGTAGATATAAGTCCCTTTACGCCGTTGCGCCATATGTACGTTCTTCCTTTCTTAAAGCAGTAAATCGAGGTACCACGATACCCAATCATCCGCAAAATAATATGTCAGTAATGTTCCGACGGCAATCGACGGAACGAAGGGAATGGGTTGTTTCCGTTTCACGCGTCCGAGTCCAAGTAATGTTAAGCCAAGAACGGAACCAACGAATGCCGAGACGAACAAGGCAATGACGACGTGAAGCGGTCCAAGGAAGATTCCGAGCAGTCCGAACAGTTTGACATCCCCTGCTCCCATACCACGACGGGAAGCAAGAAAGATGACGAATAATAGAACGAACCCGACGATTCCACCAATAATTGGATTATACCAGTTTTCGAGTGGAGAAAGGTAGCGCACAATCAAGGCAATTGGCAAAAAGATGAGTAAAATTTTATTCGGGATCAGCATGTAGGCTAAGTCCGACATTGTCAGGATAAATAACAAGCTCGTCAGGACGAGTGTCAACGCCAGTTCCATCGACCAGCCGAACTGCCAAAAGGCATAGGCGTAGAGAATCCCTCCGAGTAATTCAAGCGCTGGATACTTGATTGAAATTGATTGTCCGCAAGAGCGGCACTTCCCACCAAGTACTGCGTAACCGAGTACCGGTGTCAGTTCAAGCGGTCCTAGGACATGCCCACATGTCGGACAATGGGAGCGCGGATGAACGATCGACTCCCCGACCGGGACGCGCAGACCGACGACGTTCGTAAACGACGTGATGAGTAAGCCTAACAAGAAAAAGTAAACCGTGAAGACGATCGTCATGACACGACCTCCCTTTCAAAAAAGTTCAGAAAAAAACCCCCGAGGAGGGGGTGGGGATTATTTCACTTCAACAGCTGAACGCTTTAGTTCAGATGGATCTTGTTTTTCGAAGTAAGAATTTGTAGATTTTTTACTTGTAAGCGTGACTGTATAAGTATATTTTCCAGCACTTTCTTTAACAAGTACATAAGAATCTTTATATTCTGCATCCGAATTTAATGAATCTTTCATTTCATCGATATACTTACTTAATGACTCTTTACGTACTGGAACATCGGTGCCAACTGCTGTTGATTTAATAGCTTTTCCATCTTCATTAATTCCCAAGATAATTGATTCTCCTGCTTGAATCGGATTTGAAGAAGTATACAACTTCGCAGCCGATACCAATTGCTTCGCATCCGAAACAACGGCATCTTTACGTGAGTTCTCAATCAAACCACCGATTGCGACGACAGCGATTGCTGCAATGATTCCTAAGATAACGACGACGACGAGTAACTCTATCAACGTCAATCCACGCTCATCGCGCATTTGTTTTGCATCTAACCAGATTTCTTTTAAACGTTCTACCATTTTCTTTATGCCTCCCTAGTACTTTTTCACTGTTCTTGGTTAGTAGGTAATACTATCCAGATGAATACTATTATAGTAGCACCATATTTTTTGTAGAATATGTCTTTTTTTCACATCAGGTAAATGTTTTTACAATTGTCAACTCGCTTGTATATCCGAGTAAATTTTAAACATCGGTACGACGACGGCAATGACGATGACACCAACGATTGCTGCTAAAACAACGATCAAGAGTGGCTCAATAATCGACTTTAAACGGTCTGTCGTCGTCTCGACTTCTGTCTCATAGAAGTTCGCGACTTCCGTCAGCATCGTATCAAGACGTCCTGACTCTTCCCCGATTGCAATCATCTGCGTGACGAGAGGTGGAAAATATTTGTTTTTCTCAAGTGGTTCGTGCATTGGAATGCCACGTGCCATCGCTTCGTTGGCTCCCGCAATCCCTTTCCGGATGATCCGATTCGTCACGATCCGCTCTGTGATATCGAGTGAGGCTAAAATTGGGACGGAAGCATTAAGCAGGACGGACAGCCCCCGGGTCATCAAGGCAATCTGCGACTTTTGGATCAGAGGGCCAAAAACGGGAATAATTAATAAAAAGCGATCAAAAAATAGTCGTTGGCGTTCGTTTTTTAAATTAAAGTACAGTAATCCAATCAATCCAAAAGCAATTAGCAACATGACCCACCAGTACGCAACGAAGAAATCCGATACGGCAACGACGAGCTTCGTGATCAAAGGCAACTCACTACCGAGTTGATCAAAGATCGATGCAAACGTCGGGACGACGTTCATCATCAAGAAGACGACGACCCCTACGGCAACGAGTGAAACGACCGCTGGGTAGATCAATGCCGAGATGACTTTCCGTTTGATTTCATATTGTTTTTCAAGCTGGGTGACGATGTTATCAAGTGCTTCCTCGAGATTCCCACTTGCCTCTCCCGCCATCGCCATACTGACGAAGAATGTATCAAAGACCCGTGGATGTTTTTCAATCGCTTGCGAAAACTGAATCCCACTCCGTAAGTCATCTTCGACCTCAACGAGTGCCCGTTCAAGTGGTTTCGACTCCGTCTGCTTCCGCAGAATTTCCGTCGCCTTGACGATTGAGACACCGGACCGCACAAGTGTCGCGAACTGACGCGCATACATGACGAGATGTTCAATTTTCGGTTTTGCACTGAGAAACGTAATCTCGGTGTTTAATCCTTTCGACTCTTGCTTTTGAAGCGAAGTCACAGCAATCTGATCCGTCCGCAACCGTTCTGCGGCTTCTCGTTTCGTCAGTGCTGTAATCTTGCCTTTCTTTCGTTTGCCGGCCATCGTCCGACCTTCATAAATGAATACTGCCATGTGTTCACCCCGATATGTACGGTGATGCAGCAGAAGCCGGAATCAATCCCCGACTGACGAGATCCTGCAATGCCATCTGCATCGTCTGCATGCCGTATTGTTTACCCGTCTGCAGGACGGATTGAATCTGATATTCCTTACCGGTCCGAATCAAGTTCGAGACAGCTGGTGTATCGACCATGATTTCGAGGGCTGCGACGCGACCTGTTCCATCCGAACGCGGCATCAAGCGCTGCGAGATGACACCCGCAAGGACGTTCGCCAGTTGAGCTCGAATCTGATCTTGTTGCTCTGACGGGAAAACATCAATGATTCGGCTAACCGTTGAGGCAGCCGTCGATGTATGAACTGTCGCAAAGACGAGGTGACCCGTCTCCGCTGCCGTCACGGCGGTCGCAATCGTCTCAAGGTCCCGCATCTCCCCAAGCAAAATGACATCTGGATCTTGACGGAGCGCTGAACGTAAGCCGGTTGCAAAGCGTGGCGCATCGATCCCGATTTCTCGCTGATCGATTAGGCTTTTATGATGACTATGTAAGTATTCAATCGGATCTTCGAGCGTAATGATTCGTTTATACATCGTCTGATTGATTTCATTGATCATCGCTGCAAGCGTTGTCGATTTTCCAGAACCGGTCGGACCCGTGACGAGAATCAAGCCGTGTGGTTTCGTTAAGAATCGTTTTAAAACAGGAGGCAACGCTAATTGCTCAAGCGTTGGTACCTCAGTCGGAATCGTCCGAAACGCCATTGACAAAGCACCCCGTTGATAAAAGCAGTTGACCCGGTACCGAGCGACACCGGTCACACCGAACGAAAAATCGATATCCCGGTCCTGTTTCAGCTGTTGATACATCTCTTCCGTGATCAATGACTGCACAAATCCATCAATGATGATTGGTTTCATCTTCTCCGTCCCAAAAGGTGTCAACGTCCCGTTGATCCGAAAGACGGGCGGTGATCCCGCCGTCAAGTGAACATCTGACGCTCCTCGTTCTTTTGAGGAGCGTAAAATATCTTCGATTTGTGCCCGTTCCATCGTACTGTTCATTCTGAAATCACCGTCCGTAAAATCTCTTCTGTCGTCGTGATCCCGTTCGCGACTTTTGATAGACCATCTGCAAGTAGGAAGCGTTGTCCTTGCTCCTTAACGTACGCTGTGATGTCACTTTCCGTCGATTGATTCATGATCATTCGGCGTAACACTTCATCAATCATGATGACTTCTTGAATCGCAACCCGTCCGCGGTACCCCGTCATGTTACAAGACGAGCAACCACGTCCACGCATGACCGTCGTCGCTTCGATTCCTTCTTGATCAAATAACTCTTGCTCACGTGTTGAAATCGGGTGAACTTCGCCACAATCGCGACAGACACGGCGAACGAGTCGTTGAGCAATCAATCCACTGATTGAAGCGGCTACGAGGAACGGTTCGACTCCCATGTCAATCAATCGCGTGATCGAGCTAACGGCAGAGTTCGTGTGCAAGGTCGAAAGAACCAAGTGTCCTGTCAGCGAGGCGCGAATCGAAATCTCAGCCGTCTCGATATCTCGAATTTCCCCGACCATGACGACGTTCGGATCCTGACGAAGAATCGAGCGAAGACCACTCGCAAACGTCAACCCAATCTTCGCGTTGACTTGAACTTGGTTGATTCCATCGACTTGATACTCGACCGGATCTTCAACAGTAATGATGTTGCGTGACTCGTCATTCAACTCATTTAACGCGGCATACAATGTCGACGATTTCCCGGACCCAGTCGGACCGGTGATCAAGATAATCCCGTTCGGGCGCTTCAGCATCTCCCGGAACTGTGACTCGTTTCGCGAACTAAAACCGATTTTTGAAATCGAGATGTTCGAGTTGGAGCTGTCAAGAATCCGGATAACGACCTTTTCACCGTAAACCGTCGGCAAGGTCGAGACACGGAAATCATACGGTAACCCGTTAAAGACATATTTAATCCGTCCATCCTGTGGTAAGCGTGACTCGGTGATATCAAGTTCACTCATGACTTTGATCCGCGTCGTCAAAATGCTTTGAATCTGTTTCGGATAATTGTTCTCCGTCCGCAACTCTCCATCAATCCGGATTCGGATCGTCATCGAAGTTTCCTGCGGATCCATATGAATATCCGATGCACGCTGGGCAATCGCGTTCTCTAGAATTTGATTGACGAGTCGGATGATGGGTGCATCTTCACGCGTTACGACATCACGAGATTGATCCGACTCCATCATGTCATCGGATTCGAGTAGCTCCCGTAACGACGAATCAATGTCATAATACTTCAGGATCGTTCGTCTGATTTCGTCACGTGTCGCGATTCCGACATCAATCGATAAACCGGTCTGCATACGTAAATCATCGATCGCGATTAAATCCATTGGGTCTGCCATGGCAATAAATAAACGGTTTCCTTCCCGATAAACCGGAACGAGCGTGTGCCGCTGTGCCAAGTCTTTTGAAATTAGTTTCGTGACAGCTACGTCAACTGGATAGTTGTATAGCTGGATGATCGGAATCTTCAATTGATGGTGCAGTGCTTCTAATAGTTGTTGTTCCGTCAAGTGCCCGAGTCGAAGCAGTGCATCGCCGAGTTTTTCGGTCGATCGTTTGACCGTCAACGCCTCTTCGACTTGCTGTTCCGTCACAAGGCTTTCTTCGATCAACATTTCCCCTAAACGTTTTCGTTTCATTGCCATTTAACGAGTCATCCTTCCGCGTGCCATGTTTCTTCTTCCTCTAACACATCCGGTTTTTGATGTTTTTCATCAACTACACTTGTCACGACTGCCGTCAACAGACATAAGACGACAATCCCCGTGAGAACGAGTGGGTTCGTGATCCAGTCGAGTTGAATACTGAAATAGATCAACGTCACGATCAAAATCGCCGCAACAGATAAAATCGCTTTCGTCGTCACCGTCGTCACATAAGGAATCGTCACCGCAAACATCAGTCCACAGATGATCGTCGCTAGACCGATAATGATACCGAGTTCAATTGCTATCGTCGTCCAGTTCATCTCTTCTCCTCCTTCTTATCCGACAGGTTCCCCTGTCGTTTCACCTTCTACTGGTGAAGCAGGGTCACCCGTTTCATTACTATCCGGTGTGTCGGGTGTCGTCGGACTTGTCGGAGACGTTGGTGTATCCGGTGTCTCAACTCCGTCCGTCTGCGGTTCATCCGTCGTTTGATCGTCTGTCTCATCTGTATTCGTTGAATCATTGGAATCATTCGTATCCGTCGAATCATCAGAGTTCGTGTCGTCTTCCGGTTCAGGTACGACGACAGGTGCTTGTTCTTCTTGACTACTCTTTGTGATGATTGCTGGGATTGCTGCATAGAAATCAAGGGATAATAACTGCTTTTTCTCACCTTGAGTCGTCTTCGTCACGCGATAGACTTCGATTGACTTTCCGTCCTCTCCCGCTTGAGTATCACTTGTCGTTCCTGCCGTAAGCGTTGCAGAATAACGTGTAATCGTCCGGAACGGAATCGATTTTTCGCCTTCAAGGACGGTCGTAACCGTTTCTTTGAACGGCGTGCCTTGCAATTCAAGTGTGACATCACTTCCGTTTTGTGTCGCAACGACACGATAGATCGATGCTTGTGTATTACGAACGGCAAAATCTGTTTTCTCATCAATTTTGACGTCATATCCTAGTGTGATGCCGTCTGGTAATGACGTATGTGGCATCCGTTCGACGATTTCAAATGGAGTCTTTGCGAACAGTTCGTATAACTTACTGCCAACATATGATCCCGCGACCGCATCCATACCGTACGTCTTGACATTCATTAATTGTCCCGGCTTGATCTCCACATTCATCATCGCCGTGATCATCTGTTCTTCAGCGGCAGACCGCGTCGAGAATGATACTGTCGATACGACCTCACCTGCCGGATCGACTGCAGCTTCCGATTGAGCAGGATCAAAGTTCCCTTCCTGTAACATTTTACTCGTATCAATTAACCATGTCTTAAAAGCAAGGCGTTGCTCATCCGAGTAACTGATTGGCTGTGACGCCAGAAAGTTCTCAAGCGTCGCTTCGTCTACCGCAACCATCAAGTCTCCGCCTTTTTTCAAAGAAGCTTTTTTTACAGAGTCATCAGCGTTGATTTTCACGACTTCTGTTGGAATCGGTGTCGTCTCTTCTCCTGTTCCAGTTGACAGCGGCGTTTTCTTCGTCCACTCCGTAATCGCTTTCTCGACTTTCGATTGTGCTTCCTTTCGATCCATGCCACTGACTGGAACCGATCCAATACGTGCTGTCTCAGAAAATGTCGTAGGTGCCGTTGCTTTACCGGTAAAGGAAATCAAGGCAAACGATGGTACGTAAATCAGGGCTACAAGTACAAGTAATAAGAGTGTATGTATAACAAAACGCTTTGGATTAATCATCATCTGTTTCCTTTCTGTATGAATTTAATCATTTCAGGTGCCTAGTATTTCCATTATAATGAATATTATGATGAAACATAAGTCCTATCCTGACAAATCCTTTCATGATCTGTGAATAGGTGCTGTTTTTGATTTTCTAGAAAAATCATTGAGGACCTTTCATTCTCATCTATCATGAAGTAGAGGTGAATCCATGCATCGCGAGCAAGGCGGTTTTTCGCTAATCGAAGTACTAGTCAGTATCACGATTTTATCTATCATATCGGTATCTCTTATCAGTATTTTTTCTCAGTCACTAGCTGCTTCGCGTGACAGTACAGAGTTGACGTTCGCGAATTATCTGGCAAAAAACGCAACATCTTATATCAAGCGAGAAGCTTTAGAAGCGACACGTGACGAACCATTCGCTTTTAGTTCTCTATCTACACAAGCAGACAAAGCCACTTATCTAAATGGAAACTATGTCATTCCCGAGCCCACGTCTCCTTCTTGTGGACTATCGGCTATATGTACATCAATCTTTACTAATCCTGAAATCAATAATATTGCCTTTGACGTCAAATACAGTGTGACACCTCGGAAAATAGAAGGAGTCGTTAATCCAAATCTTCTTGACTTACATGTATTCGTCTATATAGAAGGTACATCTGAACCGATTACGTCATTGAAAGGATCGATTACGAATGCGACGCTCAATCAAAGTTTTCCGACAACAAAATGATGGATTCTCACTTGTCGAATTGCTTGTTGCGATCGTCATTGCCTCGATCTTTAGTGCGGTCATTTTGACCGTATTCATTTCGGGTACGAAAAGCTTTCGGGCAACTGGGATCATCACTGAACTACGCAGTGAAGCTGATAGTCGAGTCGGTATCATCTTAAATGAAATCAGTGGATTTGATGCAATTCGGGTCGATGAAGCAAAACAATTATCGTTTTATAAAAGATCACTTCCTGTCTTAAACGCCGATACTGGATTACTTGAACGCGCCAGTGGATTCGAACCTTTTGACGCAACAGAAGAATCATCTTCTTCAGAAGAGAAAGCGAGACCAGTCCGTTATACATTCGCAGAACAAACACTGGACAGTACCGAACTAACGTATGAATCAGCGACACAGTCAATCGACGACCAAACTGATTTACTTCAGACTTTCAAGTTATCGAGTCCGGAGTATCAAACCATTACATCAGGAACGTATCCGGGTCGTTACGTCATTCACGGTATTTTAACGATTACAACTACAATTCAATCGACAGATCAAGAGGAAGTTCAGACCTTCACGAGTACGATTGGATTTTAACTCAGAAAGGAACACGGTATGCGTAAATCCGAACAAGGCTATACATTACTTTTCGTTCTTGTGACTTTAACAGTCCTGTCCGTTCTCGCTGTTGCGACGATCGGTATCAGCTTACAGTCGAATCGCTTAACTGAAATCCGTGAGACAGATATCGATGTCGAGACGACGACACAAAATGATCTTGATTTAGCAGTCGCCTCCCTGCAAAACATCGTCTCTAAGACGACCGGGACTTCACCAACGACTTCTTCTCAAGCATTGTTTGAGAATCTCGATAATTCTATCGTTTTACCCTTAAAATCAATTGTTCCGAACGTGACCGTCAAGTTGAATGAAACCGCATCAAACGTCCGGGTCAAAGCGTTTGATTTAACAGCGACAGTTTCAAAACAAAAAGGCGACCAGCCGACAATAAAAAAAACGTATCGACAACGTGTCTATTTATCTGCCATTCCTAGTTTTTTGTACTATACGTTAGGCTCAGATGATCAAGTCATCTTAAATGGTGCTCCCTTGATCGAAGGTAATATTTTTTCCCGCAACGCCCTGCAAGCAACTGCGACCCCGATATTCAAATACAATAATGAGGATGGTACCTTCACTAATACTAAAGCACTTCCCTACATCGCAGGTCAGGTACGCGTTTTCCAAGAGAAGACTCAGCCATTATTGAAGTGTGGGGATTACCTCGTGTGTGATAAAACGATTTTTGATCCGAAAGGTGCAACGGAGCTAGTATCAACGAAAGAAACATTAGTTCCGTTCGATTTCGACTATGCGTTGAACGATTTTTTGAAATTACCAGTGAATACGCCTTTTACGCAAGTGGCTTCTGCATTAAAAAATTCTTCAATTCCACAATCTATATTAACGGGACCATTTTTAACAGAACTTGATACGAAGCGACAAATGATCAGTCCAGCATTAAACACAGGCAATACTGTGACATTGACAGATGATCTTGTTCAAGAAACACTCGAACCTTTAATCATTAACGGAAATTTAACGATTTCTTCTTTGAACCCTTTGACCCAGCCGCTTGAGATCAAGCGTCCTCTCGTTGTTCTTGGCAACTTACTGATTCGAGGAAATGTTGGATTTGCAACGACGATTTATGCGACTGGAACGAGTCGTCTAGATGACGCAAACATTCAAGGGCTGACTTCAACTGCGAAACAAAATACATTGATTTTACTTAGTAAAGGAAATCTTGTCATTAACCGCGTCAATAAATTTTCGACGCCTCAGACGACTACACCTGATTTAAATGCGTTTCTATATAGTGACGACGATCAAAAAAATACGATTTATTCTGTTGGTTCGACGATGAATGTACGTGGAGGAATCTTCACGAAAGGAGAACTCGAAGTCAATGCTTACCGTGGGAAACTGAATTTACCTGAAAATGCGTTCCCTGCAAACGTGACGGAGCTCGAAAAACTGATGGTCGCCAACAAATCAACGGACTTTGAAGCATCCCGTCTACGTATGGCGTATGATGCGACGGTATTAAAAAATCCAACAGCCTTACTTCCACTCAATCGAGCAGTTCAATTGTATGTCGAAACACCAAAACGCGTTCAACCATAGCACACATAAAAAAGAGTCATTCGTCAGCGACGAACGACTCTTTTTTTGATTAAAATTTCGTTGCTCGGTATTGTTTAACAAGCTTTTTCACCTTGTTCTTTTCTACCGTTGCACCATTCTGTTGTAACATCACATACAAATCTTTTCGATTTTGTTTAACCGTTTCATAGACTGGTTGCTCTTTCCCACGATTCGGATCAGCTCCTGCTTGCAATAACAGTTTAATCGCTGCATCGTTTTGATCCAGTGTGGCATAAAAGAGTGGTGTATGTCCGAAGTCATCGATCCGATTGATTTCTTTTTTTGAAGCTTTTTTCACGAGAAGCGTATAGACATCAATCGATCGATTCACACTTGTCGCGACATGAAGGACCGACTGACCTTGCGCATTCAGTTGACTGATTTTTGCACCTTGTGCCAACCATTCAGCTACCGTACTACGCGGTGTGAATTGCGCTGCATAAAACCAGTTCGCTTTATTTTGGACGGTCTGTTCGTCAAGGAGAAGCTTCGCCTTGTCAAAGGCGAGTGTTTCTTGGAATCGACGAATGTAACGATTTTTCTCCTTTGTCGATAAAGAGGCATCCTTTAACGCTGTAGCAAGTCGTTCTGGCTTTTCCGAACGTAGTCCTTGTTCAAGTGCTGCGTGTTGATTCGCTTTTATGACGTATACCGCCCCCCCGATTCCAATGATAATTAAAATCAAGAGGACGGCAATGATTCGTTTGCGTTTCATATCTCGCGTCCCCACTTCTTAGTAAACATCTCCATCCAAGTCTGATGTTCCTGATTCAGAACCAATTGTTACCTTAAATGTCGTCGTTAGTGGTGTTTTTTGATTATCTTTCACGACTTCGAGCACCTCTTTATTCTCTTTTAATGCCGTTACCTTGATACGTGCCACACCTGGACGCAACGGTTGCAATGCTTGCCCTGTTGCATCAATTTTGACGTATTCCTTACCTTGAAGGACTTCCAAGCGATAGAATCGCTCCGTCGCCGTCACTGGGAACCAGCGCAGAACCGGTGATTTCTTATCATCTTTCATCGTCATCGCGATATCATCAGCTGTCAGATCGAGTGGGTTCTCGCGTACCCGTACGAGCGTCTTCGCGACTGTATCCGGGAAATCTGTCAATGTGAGTAACGCTTCGACCGGTCCATTTGGTGTACCGGATTTACCTGTGATCGTATAACCTGACGCCGTCTGTTTCAACTCAATCGCACCACTTACAGTCGAAGTCGTAAATGGTAATAGATAGCTTGGTTTAAACGTCGCTGTCACGTCTTGATTTGATCCGACCCACAGTTCCAGATTATTTGGGGAGACCGATAGTTCCGGTAACTTGACTTGGATCGTGTACTCTTGTGACTGAGCAAGATAAGTTGAGCTTCCGGCTGTTGCAGGTACAACCGCTTTAACCGTGACCATTCCTGGCGTCTTTCCTGTCAGCTCCAACGTATTTTTAGTTAAGCCATTCGTCGTCACACGAGAATCGTTCGTTACGATCCATTGAATCGGTGTGTTTCGTCCCGATACCATCGAAGCAATTCCGGACATTGATTTTGTCTCTCCCACATATAATGTATCCGGTATATTTCGAACGGTTAATCCTCCAAATACATCATTGATGACGAGTTCTGAAGTCGCTGTCAACTCTTTTCCGTTTCCGACTGGTACGACGAGTTTAATCTGTGTCGTTCCGACTTTTTTCGGTTTGATGACACCAGCTTCATCAATCGATGCGATTTCCGAATCCACAATCGACCATTTTAATGCGCCATATTGACTGCCTGAAGGATTAATTTCTGGCAAGACTTTATAAGATGGTGTCGTGATATCCATCTTAACGGATGGAATCTTCACACTTGTCGCAAAGGATGGTGTCAGTGCATAACCAATCGTCGGAAAAGCTTGTGGATCATTTGCGACGGTCGTCGATTTATCTTTCCCATTCTTTTTATCACGATATATATTTTTTATTGATGTCAACGTGTTGTCTTTTTTATCAAGTAAATGAACTCCTGCGGCATCTTTCGCACGTACTTTGACAGTAAACGTCACTTCCGATTGATTCGCGATCCATTCCCCTTTATGAACGCCTTCAATTGCCTCATCATATTCGATGTCCGGAAGATTTCCTTTGATCGTCTGACCGGTAATATTCGTCCCAGTCAGCCCCGTCGCCGATAATATTTCAAGGTTACTCGGGAATTGTTCGTTAAACAGAATGTTTTCCATCGTCACCGAGAACTGACCCATGATGTATCCATTGTTTCCGATGGCATCCTTTTGCATCATCGGAGACATTTTGACGGTATAGGTGATATCGGCTGTTTCCCCTTTTGGAATCGTTGCTGGATCAATCGAACGGGACAGGACGAATGGTGCGGATGCAGCCGGACGCACGACTTGGATGGTCCGTGTCTCAATCGTTTTTGCTCCCCGTTGATCTTCTGCTTCAATTCGGATCGTCACGCTCGTTTTTCCTTTAAGTTTCGATTCAAACGATTGACTGACGAATGAGTTGTTTTTCAACTTATTGTTTTCAAACACTTTCTCATCATCAATATAGATGCGCGTCTTCAACTCACGATCTTGTAGATCGTAGTCGTTTATTTGGTATGAGATTGCTAAAGGCTCATTTTCAAGATAACTTGATTTGTTATATGGTAAAAGACTTTTGATTAAAGGTTTATGATTCGCACCGATAAAGGCACGATACATCGTGTTGGTAAATAGATTCTGCTCCCCTACATTTGTAAAAGAAGAGGTATGTCCAGCACCTGAATATGTGATGTTTCCCTTGGTGTACATATAGTAGTGATTTCGAGCATCTCCTACCGTCCTACCAGTCTCCGTATTTGCTTCTGTTTCCTTGATATTATACCAAGGTATTAAATCTGGTTGTTCTAAATCAAGAGCAAAATATTGATTGTGTGTTTGCGCAATCGAAATCTCATTGTCTAACGCAAAAGGAAATGATGTCATTTGCCCTTCATTTTGTCGAATGGCTTTCGTGGATTTTTTAGGTGCTGCAAACCCCATATTTGTATAGTAGGTTTGACCCGATGCTGTAGCGTAGTCTGCTTCCCAGCGAGTTGGCGCATTTTTTACATTTGATCTAAAGATGGTATCGTGTGTCAACATGAGTCCCTGTCCCGTATTCGTAAATGACTTAACTTTATCAAATGCCAGGTCAGTAAGACTAGCAGTACCATAAGAATCTTGGAATCCGAAAATCAACATATCATATGAAGCATTTAAATCTTTTGAAGTTACTTCACTCGAAAATTTAGCTGAATCTATGACATTTAAATTAAAATTATAAAAATCATTTTTACTTAAATTTTCTCCTTTTAGATTATCTAGAAGAGAACCAGTTCCTCTCGTTCCAAGAACCTGAAGTACTTTTGCTTCAGCTAATTGATCTTTCATTAAAAAACTACCTGTCTTATAGTCTGACAATCCATTGCTTTTATTGATTCGAATCATCCACTGTCGTGGTCCTGTATAACTCGGAACGTCAAATGTATAGGTAAGTTTCCCATTAACTGCGGCTGGTAATTCATCAACTTTTTCTGATTCATCGAACTGATCATTACTGTCAAAATCGATATAAAGTGTCACTGTAGTATCAGTTATCGACTGATCAAGAGTATAACTAAACTCAATTGGTCGATTCGGAACCGCTATCGAACCGATAGACGACAATGTGTTACCTGCTTGCTTTACTGTCACATTCGAGATACGGGGACGCACATTGATTTTTTGCTTCAATGAGTTAATGACATCATTGATATTTTCGTAAGAAACAGTTGCTTGCGTCGACACATAGTTCTTCAAGACCTTTGAGAAATTACTTTGATCATGCGTGAAGATATCTTTATGCAGATACACTGGTAGCCCTTTTCGAACATATGCATTGAGGATTTCATTACTTTTTAGTCGTGTAATATCATTTTCGATTTTACTTGTATTATGGTTTCTTTTATCAAACTCAGATAATTTAATTGAATATTTCTCTTGATCATTACTATTGATTGAAGGATCAAAAACGATTGCATCAAACGCTCCATCTAACGGAAAACGTGAAGCGTTAAGTTCCTTGACGGTCATTTTCTTAACATCAAAACGCGCTGAATCAAGTCCGGTCAATAACGAAGTGATTTTGGTTCCCGGATCAATCCGATTCGTCGTTGACCATTCATCACGAATCTCTAAAATCTTAAACTTTTCACCCGTTGCGGCTTTTGAATGTGGCTCCTGTATATACGTAAAACTTGAAAAAATCAGTAAGGTAGCTAAGGCTAGACGGACCCACTGTTTCATCATTTATCGTCTCCTCATCATATCATTGAAATATGGGACTATACTCCCCCATTTCATTATAACGAGAGAATCAGGATTTTCCCTATTTTGTAAAAACGGAAGCGTAATAATGACGCACTTCACTGATGAAATAAAGTGATCCCGTCACGACGTATGTCCGGTCCATCTCTAATTGATCGAAGAACTCTTCGACCGTCGTTACATTAGCCCCGTCTTGTTTTAACTCATCGAGTGTCCTTGCTCGCGGGAAATCGAATGTCGTCTCGTAAATATCTGGTGTAACGTTGCTTAACTGCGCAAGCATCGCCGACCGGTCTTTGTCACGCAAAATCGAACAGAGCAACGTCACGGGTTTTGATTCTTCCTTTAACCGTTCAACAAGTGCTGTAATGCCTTCAGGGTTATGCGCACCATCGAGAATGATTCGTGGTTTGCGCGAGATGATTTCAAACCGACCTGGATGTTTTGCTTCTCGTAACCCTTTTCGGATCGCCGCTTTCGACCATCCGAGTCGTCGCGCACAGATGACGGCATTCGCCGCATTATGAACTTGATGATGGCCTTCGAGACCTAAGCGGGTCTCGGGAATCCCATCGTACGTTGCCCAAGTCCCCGTCTCTTTTAATCGATAACGGATGATGGCTTCCTGACTCCATTTCAACGTTGCATTTCGGTCGCCGCAATATGCCATCAACGGCACCGTCAGTTCTTCTTGCAGTTTTCCGGCGATGACCGGTGTCCCTTGTTTGATGATGCCGAACTTCTGTAAGGCGATCTCTTGGAGCGTATCTCCGAGAATCGCTTGATGATCGTGACCGATTGACGTGATGATTGCTGCGACCGGCTTTTTGAAGACGTTCGTTGAGTCATACAGTCCACCGAGACCGACCTCATAGATGACGAAATCCGGACGGATCTGATCAAAATAATAGAAAGCAAGTCCTGTCAATGCTTCGAACTCAGTGACCGTACCGAGTGCCGGATCGATGTGCCTGATGGCATCTTGAACCGCGATGGCAGCTGTAACGAGATCGTCTTCTGCGATCGGTACCCCATTCAACATGATCCGTTCCTCAAACTGAATGATGTACGGTGACGTAAATGTCCCGATTTGCAATCCTTCCGCAACCCCCATCTCACGCAAGAACGCGACCGTCGATCCTTTTCCGTTTGTTCCGGCGACATGAATCGTCGGAATCGCGTCCGGGTCAATCTGTAATTCCAGTAACATCGCTTGCATCCGTTCAAGACCTGGTTTGACGCCGAATGCTAGTAAGCTCGATAACCAATCCAATACATCTTCTCGCGTCCTCATGCTGTTCGCTCCTTTAAAAAAAGTGGCTCAAGGAGACTTGAGCCACTGCTGTAATTAGTGTGAGAGTTCGTTGATGCGTGCTTCGACAGCTTGACGTTTTTCCGTATAATCAAGTGCCTTCGCTTTTTCTTCATCAATGACATGTGCTGGTGCTTTGCCGACGAAGCCAGGGTTGTTGAGTTTTTTCTCGACCCGTTCGACTTCTTTCGTATACTTGACGAGTTCTTTATTCAAGCGCGCGATTTCTTCCTCGATGTTGATCAAGTCTGCGAGCGGGATGAACAATTCTGCTCCTGTTACGATCGCACTCATCGCTTTTTCTGGCGCTGGCATTTGCTCTTCAATCCGGAGTTCAGACGCGTTCGTGAACTTTTGCAAGTACGAGCTATTAGACGACAAGTCGTCTTGAACACGTGCGTCGTTCGTCGAGATGAACAATTGGATCTGTTTCGACATCGGTGCGTTCACTTCCGCGCGGATGTTACGAACCGAACGGATGACGTTCTGAACCGCTTCAAATGCTGGAACAGCTTCCGGGAAGTCGAGTGACGCCTCGCGTGTCGGCCATGCGGCACGTGTGATCGTCTCACCTTCATGCGGTAAGTGTTGCCAGATTTCTTCCGTGATGAACGGCATGAATGGATGCATCAAGCGCATGATCCGGTCGAGTGTATAGGCAAGAACCGAACGCGTCGTTTGTTTCGCTGCTTCGTCTTCTCCGTTGAGCGGCAACTTCGCCATCTCGATATACCAGTTACAGAAGTCTTCCCAGATGAAGTGATAGAGAATACGTCCTGCTTCACCAAACTCATATTTATCCGATAGACGTGTCACGTCATCGATCGTTGTCTGTAAACGTGTCAGGATCCACTTATCTGCGAGTGATTTCTCGCCTGTCAAATCGATCTGATCAAACGTTAGACCGTCCATGTTCATCAAGGCAAAACGGCTTGCGTTCCATAGTTTGTTCGAGAAGTTCCACGTTGCTTCAATCTTTTCCCAGTAGAAGCGGAGGTCGTTGCCTGGTGTCGATCCAGTCGTTAAGAACCAACGCAGTGAATCAGCACCGTATTTCTCGATGACATCCATCGGATCAATCCCGTTTCCGAGGGATTTCGACATTTTGCGTCCTTCCGAATCACGAATCAATCCGTGGATCAAGACGTCTTGGAATGGACGTTGTCCCGTGAATTCATACGATTGGAAGATCATCCGTGATACCCAGAAGGCGATGATGTCGTATCCCGTAACCAGTGTCGATGTCGGGAAGTATTTCTGATAATCCGCTGCGTCCGTATTCGGCCAACCCATCGTTGAGAACGGCCAAAGGGCTGAAGAGAACCATGTATCGAGAACATCGTTGTCTTGCTCCCAGTTCTCGATGTCTGCTGGTGCTTCCTTGCCAACGTATACTTCGCCTGTTTCTTTATGGTACCAAGCCGGAATGCGATGTCCCCACCACAGTTGACGGCTAACACACCAGTCACGGATATTTTCCATCCAGCGTACATATGTGTTTTCAAAGCGTTGCGGAACGAAGTTGACCTTGTCTGGTCCTTGTTGTTCCTCGAGTGCTTTTTGCGCGAGTGGTTCCATTTTGACGAACCATTGCAATGAGAGATACGGCTCGACGATTGCATCTGAACGTTCCGAGTGACCAACAGAGTGCAAGTGTGGTTCGATTTTGATTAGAACACCTTCTGCTTTTAAATCTTCAACGATTTGTTTCCGGCATTCGAAACGATCCATGCCTTCGTATTTACCTGCATTCTCGTTCATCGTTCCATCTTCATTCATGACGAGGACACGTGGTAATTCGTGGCGGTTACCGACTTCGAAGTCGTTCGGGTCGTGTGCAGGTGTAATCTTCACGACACCTGTACCGAACTCCATGTCGACATATTCATCCGCAACAATCGGAATCTCGCGACCAACAATTGGTAACGTGATCGTTTTTCCGACGAGGTGAGCGTAACGCTCATCCTTCGGGTTCACGGCAATCGCTGTATCACCAAGCATCGTCTCAGGACGTGTCGTCGCTAGTTCAACATGACCTGAACCGTCCGTCAGTGGATAGCTGAGGTGGTAAAACGCCCCTTCGATATCCTTGTAGATGACTTCGATATCCGAGATCGCTGTTTTCGTCGCTGGGTCCCAGTTAACGATGTATTCGCCACGATAGATCAAGCCTTTTTCGTAAAGTTTAACGAAGACTTCTTGAACTGCTTCTGACAACCCTTCGTCGAGCGTGAAGCGTTCACGCGAGTAATCGAGTCCAAGACCGAGTTTTGCCCATTGTGCACGAATCGTTGACGCATACTCTTCTTTCCATGCCCAAGATTGCTCGAGGAATTTCTCACGACCCATTTCAAGACGTGATTTCCCTTCTGCTCGCAGTTTTTGTTCGACTTTTGCTTGCGTCGCAATACCAGCATGGTCCATTCCCGGTAGATACAGGACGTCGAACCCTTGCATCCGTTTCATCCGCGTCAGCATATCTTGTAATGTTGTGTCCCAAGCGTGACCAAGGTGTAATTTACCTGTGACGTTCGGTGGTGGAATGACGATCGTGTACGGCTCTTTCTCCGGATCTTGATCAGCTTTAAAGTACTCTCCCTTTAACCAAAAGTCGTGCCATTTTTCTTCCGTTGCCTGCGGATCATATTTCGTTGGCATTGATAATTCCTGCATCCTGATCGCTCCCTTTTTGTCCATAATAAAAACGGCTTCTCTCGTCCTATGCTAAGGACGAAAGAAAGCCGTTGCTTTTTTCCGCGGTACCACCTTAGTTCATCCAACATCGGATGCCCTCGAGCCACGTAACGTGTGGAGGACGGATATCGCTCGTAAGACTCACGATACCAGCTCGTGGGGTGACCTTCCTCCTGTTCGTCCGTCACATCTTTCAGCCAAGGATGTGTTCTCTACGCCGGTACGAATACAGGATTACTCTTCCCGTCATCGCTGTTGCCATTTTCTTCTTTATTCATTTTAGCCGAGAGTTCAATCAATCGTCAAGAACTGCTTAACGATCGAACTCAACTTGGAGTTCCTTGAACGTCAATTCGACGGCTTCAATCGTCTGTTCGATATCTTCGTCCGTATGGGCAATCGAGAGGAAGAGACCTTCGAATTGTGATGGTGGTAAGAAGACACCACGCGCCGCCATCTTTTGATAATACGAACGGAACATCTCAAGGTTCGATGTTTTCGCTTTTTCAAAGTTCGTGACACGTTCATCCGTGAAGAAGACACCAAACATCGCACCCGCACGGTTCGTCGTCAGCGGAATGTTATATTTCGCCGCAGCATTCAGGTAGCCTTCAGACAGACGGCTCGCTTTCCGGTCGAACTCTTCATAGTGCTCGGGTTTCAATTGCGTCAGTGTCGCTAGACCCGCTGCCATCGCAAGTGGGTTCCCGGATAACGTACCTGCTTGATAAATTGGACCTTGTGGTGCGATCTGTTCCATGATGTCACGACGTCCGCCATAAGCACCGACTGGCATTCCGCCGCCGATGACTTTACCGAGACACGTGATATCCGGCGTGACACCGAAGTGTCCTTGCGCACAGTGGAATCCGACACGGAAACCGGTCATGACTTCGTCAAAAATCAATAACGCACCGTTTTCTGATGTGATTTCCCGTAAGCCTTCAAGGAATCCTGGTTCTGGTGGCACGAAGCCCATGTTCCCAGCAGCCGGTTCGACGATGACACCAGCGATATCGTCGCCGTGTTTTTCAAACGCGATCCGGACAGCGTCCAAATCGTTGTAAGGAACCGTCAGTGTCATGCTCGCAATTTGCGCCGGAACGCCTGGTGAATCTGGTAGTCCAAGTGTCGCGACACCTGAACCTGCTTTAATCAAGAGTGAGTCCCCATGACCGTGGTAACAGCCTTCGAACTTCAAGATTTTTGTCCGACCTGTATAGCCGCGTGCGAGACGAAGGGCAGCCATCGTCGCTTCTGTTCCTGAATTGACCATCCGGACGACTTCGACCGACGGTACACGACTGATGACGACTTCCGCCATCGCTGATTCGATTTCTGTTGGTGTCCCGTAACTCCAGCCACGCATCGCTTGTTCTTGAATCGCTGACGTGACGATTGGATCGGCATGACCGAGAATCATCGGTCCCCATGACAGGACGTAATCGATATACTCTTTTCCGTCGATATCATAGAGCTTTGATCCTTTCGCATGATCTGCGAAGATTGGTGTCATCCCGACCGATTTATAAGCACGGACTGGGCTGTTGACACCACCCGGCATGAGCGGGAGTGCCCGCTCGAACGCTTCTTTTGATTTTGAGTTCTGGTTAATTAAGCTCATTTCGACCCCTCCAGGTAACGACAAATGTCTTTTGCGAAATAGGTGATAATTAAATCAGCTCCTGCTCGTTTAAAGCCAAGCATCGTCTCAAGGACGATTCGTTCTTCGTCGATCCAGCCGTTCAGGGCTGCAGCTTTGACCATCGCATACTCACCTGATACGTTATACGCAACGATTGGTAGATCAATCCGCTCGCGCACATCACGAATGATGTCCATGAACGCAAGCGCAGGTTTGACGATCATGAAGTCAGCTCCTTGATCGACGTCCGCTGTTGCTTCTCGGAACGCTTCGCGACGGTTTGCTGGGTCCATTTGGTAGCCTTTCCGGTCGCCTTCTCCTGGTGCCGAGTTTGCCGCGTCACGGAATGGACCGTAATAAGCAGATGCATATTTAACGCCATAGCTCATGACCGGAATATGGCTGAAGCCGTTCTCGTCCAACCCTTGACGAATCGCTGCGACGAATCCGTCCATCATTGATGATGGAGCGATGACATCGGCACCCGCCTGAGCTTGTGAGATGGCTGTTTTGACGTGAAGCGGTAATGACGCATCATTATCGACCGTTCCGTCCGCGACGATTCCACAGTGACCTGTCGACGTATATTCACATAAGCATGTGTCGGCAATGACCGTTAGCTGCGGAGCAACTTTTTTGACGAGACGTGTTGCCTCTTGAACGATCCCGTGATCGTGAAACGCACCTGATCCTTGCTCGTCTTTTAAGTGGTCGTGCGGGACACCGAATAAGATGACAGATTCGATTCCGAGTGCGACGACTTCTTCAATCTCAGCCGTCAGATGATCGAGTGATAAGTTGAAGACGCCAGGCATCGAGCTGACTTCGCGTTTGATATCTTCGCCTTCAGCAACGAAAATCGGATAAATCAAATCCGATTTATGCAACTGGTTCTCGCGGACGAGTGACCGGAGTGATGCGGTATGACGTAAACGACGGTGACGTGCGTATTCTAATGTGTTCATGCTGATTCCTCCTCAATGATACGATCAATCATGCCGTCCACCGTGAATTCACGGGCGACATGAATCGGTTGAAGTCCGGCTGCTTTTGCTGCTTGCTCCGTGATCGTCCCGATGACGATGAAGGTCGTCTTCAGGTCTAGCGGAGCAATCGCTTCGACAGCGGAAGGACTCTGCAGTCCAATATAGGTGGCATTTCTGATAAGAGCTTCAGGTAGTCGACGGGTGACGGTTTCATAGGTGATGATATCCTCGATCGTATATCGATTCAGTTTTCGTAACTGATCGACCGGTGCTTGCCGCGATCGGTTCCCTCGCGCAAAAACGATATGATCGCCGTCAGACAAGTATGGTTCCAGTTCTGCGACGAGTGCGTCTCCTGTAAAGGTTGACGGACAAAAGTCGGCTGTTCGACCATACTTCGCAAGTGTATCTGCTGTCTTTCGTCCAACGACCGCGATACGCGTTTCTGCTAATTCAGGCAATGCATCAGCAACCCGGTGGACGCCATTCGGACTCGTCACGATGAGCCAATCAATTCCCTTCGGCAACGTAAACGAAACAGGTCGCGTTTCAATGACCGGATAATGCACTGACTCGATTGCGACGTCACGCAGTCGCGCCATCTGCTCGTTCGTCGGTGGTCGACTTCCCGTGAACAATACCTGCTTACAAGTCATCCGGAAGTGTTGCGAGAATCTCACGACCGCCCGAAGAAAGCAGACGTTCGGCAACGTCTTGACCGAGATGCATCGGGTCAAGACCTGATTCGCGCTCGATTAGAATTTGCTCCCCATCGACGGATCCGATGAATCCGACAAGTGTCGTTGACATGTCTTCGTTAATCGTCGCGAATCCACCAACAGGAACGTGACAGCTACCTTCGATGGCTGCTAGGAAAGCGCGTTCTGCGTATGCCACTTTTTCTGTCATCTGATCATGGATCAGGTGCAGGAGATCACGTACTTCTTGATCATGTTCGCGACATTCGATACCGAGGATTCCTTGACCGACAGCTGGAATCATGTCTTCTGTTGAAAGATATTCCGATACGACATCTTCAGACCAACCCATCCGTTTTAAACCAGCTGCTGCAAGCAGAATCCCGTCAAACGGACCATTTTTTAATTTATCAAGTCGTGTATCGATGTTCCCGCGAATCGATTCGATTTTTAAATCAGGGCGGAGTTTTAGCAATTGTGACCCACGACGTAAGCTGCTCGTGCCGACAACCGCACCTTCTGGCAAGGAAGCAAGACCTTCTCCTGTTTTCGTGATCAAGGCATCACGCGCATCGACACGTGCCGGTGTGGCACCGATGATGAGACCATCCGGTAGTTCAGACGGTAAATCCTTCATGCTGTGAACAGCAAAATCGATTTCTTCGTCAATCATCTGCTGTTCGATCTCTTTTACGAATAACCCTTTACCACCGACTTTTGAGAGCGTCACATCCAAAATGCGGTCTCCTTTTGTGATGATGTTCTTGATTTCGAACTCATACGGCGCGCCGGCTTGTTTCAACTGGTCAATGACCCATTTCGTCTGTGTCATCGCTAGCTTCGAGCTTCGCGATCCAACAATGATTTTTCGCATGCTAAAATCCCCCTGTACAATGATAAAGGGGCGGCACAAGTCCGCCCCATGCATTTTCTATTGTAACACAAATCGTACTTTGTTCACCGGTTCACAGCTTTTGCTGAAGGTGTCGTCTCTTCTGACGTCACGATTTCATCTTCGAGCCCATCAAACAAGTCTTCGTTTAATGCGAACGTATCCATGAACTGCGCAATCCGCTCATCAGCATCCGGTTTCGCTGCCGCATCTTTGATGTAAGATAGCGGTTCACGCAACAATTGATTGATGATGGATTTCATGTGTTTACCAATGACGGTTTTTTCACGTTTTGACATCTCCGGTAATTTCCGTTCCAAGCTTTGCATTGTCTCTTGTTGAATCCGCAATGCTTGGTCTCGTAATTCCGTGATGATCGGCACGACACCAAGTGTCGTCATCCACCCTTCGAACTCAGCGATTGCCGCTTCGATTCGTTGTTCGATTTTCGCCGCTTCCTTCATCCGTTCCGCCATGTTTTGCTGGACAATCGATGTCAGATCATCGACATCATATAAATGAACGCCTGGCAAGTCACCAACGGTCGGTTCGATGTCGCGCGGTACTGCGATGTCAATCAACAAGAATGGACGATCGTGACGGAACAGCTGTGCTGCTGCGATGTCTTCCCGTTTGATGATGGCACGTTTTGCACCTGTTGAAGAAATGACGATGTCTGCCCGAAGCAAACCGCACTGCATCTCGTTAATCGAATGCGCTGATCCCTCGAACCGATTCGCGACCTCTTCTGCTTTGGCGAGCGTCCGGTTAAAGACCGTGATGTCACGAGCTCCTGCTTCATATAAGTTGAGCGTCGTCAATTCGCCAGTTTCTCCCGCACCGATGACGACAATCGATTTATCTTCAAGCGATCCGAGTAACTGTTCGGCAAGCGTGACGGCAGCAGCACTGACAGAAACGGCATTTTCACCGATTCCAGTTTCTGCGTGAGCCCGTTTGGCGAGCGTGACCGCTTCTTTGAAGAGTTTGTTAAAGACCGTTCCTGTCGTTTCAAGCTTCTGTGCCATGAAGAAGCTTGTCTTGACCTGACCAAGGATTTGCGTTTCACCGACGATCATTGAATCAAGACCACTTGTCACGCGGAACAGATGTTTCATCGCATCGAATCCTTCATGGATGAAGAGATACGGCTCGAGCTCTTCCATCGTCAAACCAAACCAGTTTGCAAGGAAACGTTTTGTATAATACCGTCCTGTATGTGGCTGATCCGTCACGACGTACAGTTCCGTCCGGTTACATGTCGAGACGATGACACTTTCAAAGATACTTTTTTCATCGCGCAATGCGACGACCGCTCCCTTCATCTCATGCTCCCCAAATGAGACTTGTTCGCGTATTGATACAGGCGCTGTTTTGTTATTCAAGCCGACCACTACGATATGCATGCGCTCTACCCCTTACGTCCAAAGATTTCGTTCCGATCTATCTTTTCGTTCTCTATCCTACATTATAACCATTATAAAAAAGATTCCAATCAATTTATAAACTAAAATGAGTCGAAGTTGTGAAATCTTCTTCATTTTTTCTCTTCTTCTACCTTATCCCTCTCCCGTAAAAATCACAAACCCTCTGCTCCTAAAAAGAGCAGAGGGTTACACTTTACTTCAACGATTCAGGTGATACCGTCACGTCCGGTACATCGAGACGTTGCTGACGTAAACGATAAATCCGAGCGATGTTCTGAATGACGACTTTTGAGACCGCATAGGTCGGAACTGCCAAGATGACACCGATGATGCCACCGATTTTCCCGGCAACGAGCAAAACGATGATGATCGTCAAGGGATGGACCTTGAGTGTTTTTCCTTGAACGTAAGGAGAAATCAAGTTCGATTCGATTTGTTGCGCGACGACGATCGTGATGATCGCATAGACCGCTTTGATCGGATCATCAATGAATCCGACAATGACTGCCGGGACGGCACCGATGTAAGGTCCAAGATACGGGATGATGTTCGTCACCGTACAGAATAAGGCAAGTAATAACGCATATTGAATGTCAGCAATGAAAAAGCCGATCAAGGACATCACACCGACGCAGATTGAGACGATGACCTGTCCGTTGACGTAATGCTTCACTGTCACGTGCATGTCGTGCAGAATTTTACGCGTTTCCGTTTCGTAGCTACGCGGTAACAATTTCACGACGGAGTCAGGGAATTTATACCCGTCAAGCAACATATACACTAAGATGAACGGCACTAAGACGATGATTAAGACCGTCGAAGAGATGACACCGAAAATCGTTCCAACGGACGTCGAGACGGACTTGAAGACGGTACCGACATACGATGTCGCTTCATTCGTCCACTTATCAAATAAATCTGTATTCTCATGTACCCAGGTCGAGATAAAACGATTGTCCATCAGCTGATCGCGTAAATTTAACGTTTGATCACGCAATTCGATGACGAGCGTCGGAATGCTCGTTGCAAAATCTGTCACCTGCTCAACTAAGATCGGTCCGATTGAAGCGACGGCGATCGTCAGGATCGTGATGAAACCAAGTAAAACGATCAACACGGCAAGACCACGTTTCTTGACTCGTTTTTGCAACGCATCTACGATCCCAAGCGTGAAGTAATAGAAAATACCCGCAATAATGAGCGGTGGGAAGATCAATGCCAGCATGACTTTTATCGGCTGGAATAAAAATGAGATCTTTGTACCGACCCAGATGACAAGAAAAATCACTAATACCCAAATTAATGCTTTAAACCATTTGTTTCGTAACAAATCCACCTAGCATATCCTCCTCATACCTATTCGTCAGCCGACTTTTTCCTCGGTGACGTCTTCGAGACGTTGGCGCTCCATCTGTCCCCAGTTTCCTCGACCAGTCAAGAATTGAATCAATCCACCTAGTTTGAAGAAGACTAAAATCGGACGGTACCAGAACGACTCGGTCAAGGACCATAAATACAACCGAATCAATTCTTTGACGTTCTTGAATCGGTGCATCGTCCACTCTTCCAATAATACGGCACCTGCTGATAATAAGGAACCATAGAGTAAAGCGACGACCAATAAGACGATACCAAATTCAAAGTTAAGCGTCCCGACGAGCAGGTTGAGCGGAATGATGAAATATCCGATCAGTTCAACGATAGGTCCGAGTAATTCAATCAAAAAGAAATATAGCATCGAAACGCCACCAATAGAACCATACTTCGGATTACCGATCATGCGCTTATGGGTCCAGAGCGTCTCAGCTAGCCCACGGTGCCAACGTGTTCGTTGTGACCGTAACACTTCCATTGACTCCGGAGCTTGCGTCCAACAGACTGGTGCCGGAACGTACTCGATGCGTTTATCGAGTTTATTTTCCTTCATGTATCGGTGCAAACGAACGACAAGTTCCATGTCCTCGCCGACAAGTCCTTCCTTATATCCACCTGCCTGGACAACGATGTTCTTTTGGAACAGACCGAACGCACCAGAGACAATCAATAAGATGTTGAAACGGCTAAGTCCAAGGCGACCAAATAAGAATGCTCGGAAATATTCAATCATCTGCATCAAGACGATCCGTTGTTTTGGTGTCCGAATCTCGACGATTTCACCACCTTCAATCGTACAGCCATTGACGAGGAAGATTGAACCGCATGTCGCGACGACCTCTTCGTCGGACTCGACGATCGGTTTCATGACTTTTAATAGGGCATCCCGCTCTAAAATCGAATCCGCGTCAAGCGAGCAGAAATACGGATAACTGGAATGGTCGATACCGGCATTCAAGGCATCCGCCTTTCCACCATTCTCTTTATCGATAACGATCAAACGACTATCGATCCGCGAACGGTAGACTTGTTTGACCGGCTTCGAACCAATTAGAATCCTCGGATAGCGGATTTCCTTCTCCAGCTCATACGATCGGAACAATTCGTCCATCGTTCCGTCCTTTGAACCATCATTGATGACGATGACTTCATGCTCCGGATAGTCAAGTGCTAGCAAAGCTTGGACACTCGAGACGATCGTATATTCCTCATTGTACGCTGGTACAAGGATACTGACCGGCCGTGTATAGAGAGAGCGCATCAGTGGCAAGTAAGAGCTCTCTTTCCGACGGAAGCGTTGCCGTCGCACCATTTGAGCTGAAATCAGGTAAAGCATCGAATAGAACACGATGACGAGTAACATATAAATCAACACTGTCCATGAAAGGACTTCAATAATGGCTTGGATTGTCTCAGACGACATGATGTTTCATCTCCTTTGCCAACCGTTCTGTAGCTTTTTGACGCGCATAGCGGTCGGGGTGTGTACTTGATACCTTCGCCAATTGTTCGATCCCGCCACAAGCAAGCAGCGCATCAAAGGCAGCCGTCCGGACCCACCACGATCGACTACCGACAAACGGTAAGATCGCTGGTATCGCATCGGCTGGAACGACATGTTCTAGGAAACGAAGGGCAAGCATTTGCTCAACCCAACTTGATTCTTCTTCCAAGTAAGGCACATATAACTTCCAGTCCTCCTCAAGCCCGATTCGCGTGAGCGCACGAAGGGCACGTTTTCGGATTTCCGGATTTTCATCTGTCGTCTTGTCACGAACGAGTGCGATATAACGTGTCTCATCGCGATCAAAGATCAACTGAAGGATCGCTAACTTAAAGGACAGTGTCAATTCTTCAAACGCAGCCACCCATTCCTCTAAGTCTTGACTACGACCGACCGCAAGAATCGCACCGAAGAAACTAATCCAGTTTTCTTGCTTGGCGATGGCGATCGCATCTTGCGGTGATAGTGAGACGAGGGTCCGAACGATGACATCGCTCTCTTCTTTTTCAATCGTGTTTCCCCAACGCGCATGAATCATCGGTGCGACTGCTACCAAACGGAATTGAGAGACGGCCTCATAAGCGTTCAAGCGACGGTCAATCCGGCGATGCTTCAATTGTTGTTCGTAATAGGCATGCATATTAGCAGCGACAAAAGCTTGCACTCGTTCGAGATGTGCCGGTGTTGCTGTTAAGTTGGATAGTGCGAAGAGTTCAAGCTCAGCTAAATCCTCGTTTCCTTTTTGAACCGTCGGCATGTCCTGACGTTCACCTGTCGCATAGTCGTAGATGTCATCTCGAAAGACAAGTTGCCAATCGCTACGGGCATGCTCGCGGTTGGCACGTTTTCGTTTTTGAACGACGAGATAGACCAATGCTCCACCTTGTAAGAAAACGAGTACAACGATAAATACTAGAATCGCCTGCATCATCGGCCATCCTCAACTTTTCGGATCCACGCGCGGAATTCTTCGATTTTTAACGGAAGGGTCATAATGTAATCAACACCTCGGTCAATCGCAAGAACATGATCGCGTTCACGGTTGTACATCGAAATCATCATCGATTGGAACGGTGCGACACTCTGATGTTTTGCTCGCAGTAGTAATTCCAGCCCATCTGCTCGTGGTAATGCTGACGTAAACACGAGTAAGTACGGACGGGATGCTACGTACTCGTCAAGGAATGTCTCTGCTCGTTCGAATGTTACGAACCGTTCGAAGCGTTCCGTCAGTTCCCGTTCCATCATCCGACGGATATGCGGATCTTCCGTTACGACGACGACATCCGCGATATGATGGATTTTTTTATAACGCGCTAGCCGGTCAAGGACAAGCTCCCGCGATAGTGTCGCCGGTAGAATTTCTCGCGCATTTTCTAAACCATAGAAAGAAGTCTCTGTATTAAAATACACGACGGGAATTCGTTCCTCGATGACAGGTTCGCTTGCGAGAACGACATCGGCATAAGAAATGTCCGTCCGCACGCACCATCCCTCTTCAATCAATCCGTTGACCGCCTCCGGCATTTGTCCGACTGTGTGCACGAACAAGGTATTCGTCGACGATTGCCGGACGGTTTCTTCCGTCCATTCAATCGTCGAACTGACCTCACGATCTTGACTTGTTGATTCAAACGACTGATTGATTAATTTCCACATCTCTTCACGTCGCATTTAATTTCCTCCCTCAGTGAATGCTTTTTTCATCGTCCGATAGACAGGTTTCAGTTCTTCTCGCTGTTGCGGATTCGTCCACTCTGCCCAGTTGTAGAAACCACGATCTTTTTCAGGGATACGTGTCTCACCGACTTGACCTGTGACTTCGATTCCTTCCGTAATCATCTTCGCTTCTAATCCATCTTTCCAGAAGTCACCGATGATTTCATGTTTACTAGGGTCTCGCATATTCAAGACCATCCATGGAATACGGAGCTCTACGGTTGGTTTCGTGATATCTGAGATATCTGTCAAGATATCGTCTGGTTCTCCTTCATGTAGAACACCCGTGTCCCACTTTACGGCTGGTTTGACGATTTTTTTCGTCATCGGGTCGCGTCTTGCATAATCGAGCATTTGATAAATTGGAACGAACTTACCGCTGTCTTTTTGATCAGACGGTGGTTTTACCATCTCAAACGGCATCTTGAGACCATAGTGATAACGGAAGATATCATAACGAGCATCGACATCGATGCGCGCCTTCTGATCGATCGTCAGGCGATATTCCGCTCCTTCATCAAGCATCAACGGACCGACTTTCGTATTCCCATCGTTTGGTTTCGTCGATAGCGCAAGTGTCGTCGGCTCTGCTTTTTTCCGGTCGATACGCAAATAGAGATAGGCTTCGTCGGATGTCATATATATCGCTTGATCCTTATTTTCAGCGACTGGTGCATACCCTTTCCAATCATCCAATTTCCCGTCAATGACGATATCTGAACGCAGGAAACCAAGCATACCGAAATGTTGTTCGCTCGTCTGGACATTCGACCAACGGGGACGCGTATTGGCATCATCATAATCCATCGTGTTCCACGTCCGCTTGAACCATTCATCTTGCCAGATGAAGACGAGTCCACCGGCTGTTTTGACATCTTTAATGTCTTGATAGAGTTGTGCGACGAGTTCGCCTTGTTTCTTCTCACTGACATGCCCTTGATCGAAACCATTTGGTCCGAGGTGCGTCTTCCCGCGAGAACTCGGAATTCCGAATTCTGATACAAGTAGCGGCATATCATGATAATCCTTCATCTTCTTCAAGTAACGGGCATACGATTCAGATCCTTTGTCCGTTTTTTGACTGTACTCTTCCTTGATGAACGAAGGATAGTATGGATAGATGTGGTAAGACGCGAACAAGCCACCCGGGAAATCCTTCGTTGCTTTTAAGTGATTGAAATCAATGGAAACGAGGTCCTGTTCTTCCTCAATCTCTTTTGGGTGTTTCAACGGATCCGTCGTCGGCCAGTTCGTCGAACCGATTGGTCGTGTTGTGCCGTACTCTTTGATTTCGTGTGCAGTCGCCGTATCCATCCGACCTGCTAACCACGATTCGAAAGGAGACGCTTCTTTCGTCGTCGTTACGTATTGTCCTTCGAAACGTGTTCCTTTGTTCTTTTTATTTGTTTCAACGACAGCTTCCGGTAACCATTCGATTCCGAAGACGAATGCTGAAACGTATTGCGAGACGTCTGAAGTGTATGTTCCGGAAGCATGACCAACAACTTCTTTAACGACTGCGTTTCCATGAATGACATCAACCATTCGTTTTGCTTCCGTATCTGTCATCTTCATGAACTTTGGATCGAATGCATTTTTTAGTTCCTCGAACGGCTTCTCTTCGACCCACATGCCTTGCATGAGATAAATCGGTTGTTTCGCCTGTTCGTTGTAAGCTTTTAATGCATCGTAAAAAGCAGGAGGGTGCAACGTGTACACACGAATCGTATTGACCCCCATCGCTCCGATTTCCTTCAACCAACGATCATATTCGTTTCGGCTGATGGCATGTTCCCCAGGAAATGCACCTGGTCGACCAAGTCCAATGTTGACACCCTTAACGAAGTACGGCTTCCATTCACCATCTTGATACATCTCAAGTGTGTCCTGTCCTTCACGAGCTCGGGTCCGCAACTCTTGGTTACCGACCTTCGTTTTTGAAAGTGGTTTGACCTTCGCAGTTTGTGTCGAGATCCGTTTCGTATCCTCAAGAATCCGCGTCAGCGTCGGGGCGTAAATCTTCCAGAAGAACGCCGATTCACTTTCCGCACTATCGAGGATGAACTGTTTGCGGAACCAATCGAGACCACTGTATCGATAATAACGTGGGATATCCGCGACGTCCGTATAATCACCAGCAAAATAGTGACCACTTCCTTGCGTGACATACGCTGGAAACTCAAGCGGCAACTGGTATTTTCGAAGCATTGCTTGTGTCTGTTTCGAAGGGTTCCAAGAGAAATGCGCTTGTTGTTTCCCGCCATCTAGTTCAAGAATCTCGAACCAGTAGTTATAACGGACCTCATCTTTTGCATTCCCCTTATTTTGATCCCACTTGTAAAGTAAAGGAGTGTCATCATTGACGAAAAAAGCTTTTTCGGTCGAATCATTAATAAAAACATAACCCGGACCTGATAGTTTGAACTCTTTTTCTTTCGCTTGTGTTTTTAATTGAGCTACGACGTTTTTCTCAAGACCTTGCAGTTTTGTTAAATCTGGGAAAAATCGACCGATCCATCCTGTCCAAGCCGTCCCGAATAATTGTCGAAACGCATTGGACCGCTCGACTGACGTCGGACTTGCTGCTGTATTAAATTCCGCCACGACGGTTTTCCCTTGCGAAATCGCTTCAGTTGCGAGCTCGACGTCTTCTGTCGTCAAGCCACCACGATGTTCTTTTTTCCCGTTGACGTCATATGATTTTCCGTACGTATCCGTAAACAACAGCACATCTGCTTTAGAGGCTTGTCGTAACATTTTTTTACCTTGTGTACCATCATAACGGTTGATGTAGTCCGAATACGTATAATCTTGCCCTTGCGTATTTCGGATCTTTAAGTGATTCAATAACCACGTCGTTCCGGCATGCTCTCGCTCTTCCGTTCCGTTCGTGTAATCAAATAGCGCAATGTTTAATGTCTTTTCCTGCTTCAAGAACCAAATGGCAAATGGTGTCAGAACGAGTAAGACGACGATTGCGAACGTCCATTTATAACGCCTCATATTGGCATAGCCTCCCACTAGAACAATTTGTTCCTATCATTGTAACGTGAATCAAATGATGTTCATATAATGGAAATCAAAAATGTTGTAAGGAAATAATTAGATACTATTTTTAGATTACTTTAAACCCTCATAAAAAAAACGTTTTGTTCTCCTATTATAGGAGAACAAAACGTTTCATTTTTTACAGAAGACGATAAATCGCTTCCCATGCGGCATCGACGCCTTCTCCTGTCTCAGATGAGAAAGGAATTAAGGTATCTTGACCATCAAATTGCAATTTACGTTTGATTGCCGCGATATGTTTATCACGTTGACTCTTTTTGATTTTATCGAGTTTTGTCGCAACGACGATGACCGGTAGATCGTAATACTTCAAGAAATCGTACATCGTCACGTCATCCGCAGACGGATCATGTCGGATGTCGACGAGCTGTACGACACCTTTGAGGATTTCACGTTGTGTGAAGTACTTCTCCATCATCTTGCCCCACGCTTCACGCTCCGTCTTCGAGACTTTCGCATACCCGTAACCCGGTACATCGACGAACATGACTTCATCATTGATGTTAAAGAAGTTCAAAGTTTGCGTTTTACCTGGTTTCGAAGATGTCCGCGCGAGTGCTTTTCGCTGAACCAGTTTATTGATGAAAGAGGACTTTCCGACATTCGATCGCCCTGCGAGTGCCACTTCTGGCAACAATGGCTCCGGATAATGTTCCGGGTTTACGCCACTCGTAATAAAATCAGCTTTATAAATTTTCATGTTACTCTCCTTTTAATGCATGTTCGAGCACTTGCTCCATCGTCGCGACCGGAATGAATTCCATTCCTGCGCGGACGCTTTCCGGGATATCATCGATGTCCCGCGTATTATCTTGTGGTAGAAGAACGGTCGTCAAGCCCGCACGATGTGCTGCGAGTGACTTTTCCTTTAGTCCACCGATCGGTAAGACCCGTCCACGTAGTGTGATTTCACCTGTCATCCCGACGTCCCGGCGAACCGGACGCTTCGTCAAGGCGGAAATCAGTGCTGTTGCCAGTGTGATACCAGCAGATGGACCATCTTTTGGTACAGCACCTTCAGGGACGTGGATGTGGATGTCTTGCGTTTCGTAGAAGTTCGGTTCGATGCCAAGGGACGTCGCATTTGCTCGGACGAAGCTGTACGCAGTCTGAGCGGACTCTTGCATGACGTCACCGAGTTTCCCGGTTAACTGCAGTTTCCCTTTACCCGGAGCAAGACTGACTTCGATCGTCAACGTATCGCCCCCAAAAGCAGTATACGCTAAACCAGTCACTGCGCCAATCATATCTTCTAGCTCGCCTTGACCATAACGATAGATCGGTTTACCTAGGAAATCATCTAGATTACGCTTCGTCACCGTCACCCGCTTCTTCTCACCCATCGCGATTTGTTTTGCTGCTTTCCGGCAAAGTGAGCCGAGGACACGTTCAAGATTTCGGACACCGGCTTCTCGTGTATAACGACGAACTACTTCTTCTAGCGCGTCTGCTTTGACCGTCAATTGACTCTTTTTCAGACCGTGTTCAGCAAGTTGCTTCGATAATAGATGACGAACGGCAATTTCCGTCTTCTCTTGTTCCGTATAGCCACCAATCTGAATCAGTTCCATTCGGTCGAGCAAAGGTCCTGGGATGTTCGAGACATCATTTGCTGTCGCAATGAAGAGGACATTTGATAAATCGAACGGTTCTTCGATGTAGTGATCGGAGAAGCTGTTGTTTTGTTCCGGATCAAGAACTTCAAGCATCGCGGACGATGGGTCACCACGGAAGTCATTTGACATCTTATCAATCTCATCCAGTAAGAAGACCGGGTTATTCGTTCCTGCTTGTTTTAAACCGCGGATGATTCGACCTGGCATCGCACCGATATACGTCCGGCGATGTCCACGGATCTCCGCTTCATCGCGCACGCCACCAAGTGAGACGCGGACAAACTTCCGCTCGAGCGCTGTTGCGATGGAGCGAGCAAGCGACGTTTTCCCGACCCCCGGAGGACCAGAAAGACAGAGAATCGGACCCCGTAGCGAATCCGTCAATTGACGAACAGCGAGATACTCAAGAATTCGTTCTTTGACCTTTTCTAGACCGTAATGATCCTTTTCGAGCTGTTCCGAAGCTGCTGAAACGTTCAAGAAATCGTCCGTTGCTTCGTTCCACGGTAACGAGAAGAACCACTCGAGATAGTTGCGGATGACACCATGTTCCGGACTTGTCGCCGGTACGACAGCTAAACGACTGATTTCCTTCTCGACGTTCGCAACCGTCGTTTCCGGTAAATCAAGCATGGACAGTTGCTCCCGGTATTTCGTCGCATCGCTTTCAACGGATGCCGACTCGCCACCGAGTTCTTGTTGAATCGTCTTCAATTGTTCCCGCAAGTAATACTCGCGTTGCGATTGTTCAATCGTCTTCTTCGTCCGTTCACGCATCTCACGTTCGAGTTCGACGACCTCATATTCATGTTTCATGACGTCAAGCAACATCAAGCCCCGTTCGACCGGATCCTGTTGTTCGAGGAACTCCTGTTTCTTCGAGATATCGATCGGTAACTTCGACGTGATATAGTCCGTCAATGAGTCGAGACGTTCATAGGTCTCGAACCGACGACGCTCATCTGTTCCGATGCCTTTGATACGAGAGACGAGTTGACCGAACTGTTCTTTAATTAGACGAACGAGCGCTTCTTGTTTCGCCCCTTTGATGTCCATCTTCTCGATTGGTTCGATGACTGCTTGATATCCTTCGTCCGTCTCCTCAACGTTTTCAATCCGGACTCGTTCCTTCCCGATAACACGAACACGAACTGTATCATTCCCAAGTTCACTCATCTTCGCGATTTGAACAAGTGTACCGACCTGATGCAACCCGTCGACAGACGGCTCTGCTTCTGGATCACGTTGCGTGACGACGACGAGATCGATCTCGTGTTCCTTTGATGCAAGTAAGGCTTTTAAGGATACCGGACGCCCGACATCAATCGTCAATCCGATCAACGGATACGCGACGACACCGCGTAACGGTAAAAGTGGATATTGTTTTTTCTTCATTCGAATTCCTCCTAAACAAAAAGACTCGGAAAGGCGTACAAGTAGCCTCCGAGCCGATTTGTCACGGTGTTACGCCGTTTCTTTTTCTTTCCCATGTTCAATTGTACCATCTTTCAACTCAAGCGTTGGACCGCGCTTACCAGTCAACGTTTCTGCTGTAATGATGACTTTCGCGATGTCTTCACGCGATGGAATTTCGAACATGATATCTAGCATAGTTTCTTCGATGATTGAACGAAGACCACGCGCACCTGTTTTACGTTCGATTGCGAGCTTCGCAATCTCAAGAAGTGCATCTTCCGTGAAGTCGAGTTCGACATCATCAAGTTGAAGCATTTTCTTATATTGTTTCACGAGGGCGTTTTTCGGTTTCGTCAAGATTTGAACGAGTGCCTCTTCATCGAGTGGCTCGAGTGTTGCCATGACTGGCAAACGACCGATGAACTCAGGAATCAAACCAAACTTTTGAAGATCTTCTGGCAATGCGGCTGCTAGAATTTCTTTTTGTGTGAGGTTACGGTTCTCTGAATCGTTTCCGAAGCCGATGACTTTTTTACCGAGACGACGTTTGATCGACTGATCGATACCATCGAATGCTCCACCAACGATGAACAAGATGTTCGTCGTATCGATTTGGATGAATTCTTGATGCGGATGTTTGCGTCCACCTTGTGGCGGTACACTTGCAACAGTTCCTTCCAAAATCTTCAGCAAGGCTTGTTGAACACCCTCACCAGAAACATCACGTGTAATTGACGGATTTTCTGATTTACGAGCGATCTTATCGATCTCATCAATGTAGATGATTCCTTTTTCAGCCTTCTCGACATCGTAATCCGCTGCTTGGATGAGTTTCAACAGGATGTTCTCGACGTCTTCACCGACATAACCGGCTTCCGTCAAACTTGTTGCATCTGCAATCGCAAACGGTACGTTTAAGATACGTGCCATCGTTTGGGCAAGAAGTGTCTTACCGCTACCTGTTGGACCGATCATGACGATGTTTGATTTTGAGAGCTCGACATCATCTGCGCGACCACCAGCATTGATTCGTTTGTAGTGATTATACATCGCTACAGATAACGATTTTTTCGCTTTTTCTTGACCGATGACATAATCGTCAAGTGTTGTACGAATTTCATGCGGTTTTGGAACATTCTTCAGCTCGACTTCTTCTTCTGTACCGAGTTCTTCCTCTACGATTTCATTGCAGAGTTCGATACACTCGTCGCAAATGTAAACGCCAGGTCCAGCAACAAGTTTGCGTACTTGTTCTTGTGTCTTTCCACAGAAAGAACATTTTAGCTGACCTTTTTCTTCGTTGAATTTAAACATAAAGGTCCACCCCTTTAACGTGGAAATTGTATGGACGCCTGTAGCATCCCGTCTCACGTTTTACTATTTATGATTGTAGCATGAACAAGGAAAGTCTTTCAAATCCTGGACGAACGATTTACAGTTTGATGTCCTGAACCAAGGATTGTTTGTCCTTGTTTGACCTATCGTACAAAAAAATCGACTCCAAGACCAGAAATTGGGCTTGAAGTCGATCGAAAACCATGAAATGGCTTATTTTGCTTTTGCGTTGTCGACGAGAACATCGATAGCTTTACGGAATTGAAGGTCGCCTTTAAGCGTTTCAAGACCACCTTGTGGTGCAAGCATCGTTTCAAGTTGATCTGCAGGGATGTTGTAGAGTTCTGACATTGATTGAAGTTCAGTTTGTGTTTCCTCATCTGTTACTTCGATTTTTTCGTCAGCAACGATTTGCTTAAGGACGAGACGTGCCTTAACGCGCTCTTCCGCTTGCTCTTTCATTTCAGAACGCATTGCCTCTTCTGTCGTTCCAGTCAACTGGAAGTACATGTTGAGGTCGATGCCTTGTGATTGAATACGTTGTGTGAACTCTTGAACCATACGCTCGACTTCGTTTTCGACCATGACTTCTGGAAGATCAACTGTCGCGTTTTTCGTAGCAGCTTCGACTAACTCATCGCGCATTGAAGCATCAGCTTCTTGTTTGCGTGTGTTTTCGAGACGCGTACGGATTTTTGTTTTCAACTCGTCGAGTGAAGAAACTTCTTCATCCATCTCTTTTGCGAACTCATCTGTCAATTCAGGGAGCTCTTGCGCTTTGACTTCATGGATTGTTACTTTGAATGTAACTGGTTTTCCAGCGAGTGATGCTTCGTGGTATTCCTCTGGGAATGTCACTTCAAGATCTTTTTGCTCGCCAGTTTTTAAACCGACCATTTGCTCTTCGAATCCAGGAATGAAGTTTCCAGAACCGATGACGAGTGAGTAGTTCTCAGCAGTTCCGCCGTCGAATTGGTTTTCCCCATCGAAACCTGCGAAGTCGAATACGACTGTATCGCCATTCTCGATGACGCCATCTTCTTTAACGACGAGTTCTGCACCGCGTTCTTGCAACGTTTTGAGTTCAGCGTCGACGTCTTCGTCAGTAACGTTCGTTTCAACTGCTGTGTACTCAAGACCTTTGTACTCACCGAGTGTAGCTTCTGGCTCGATGACGAACGTGATTTTGAATTCGACTGGCTTGCCTTTTTCGAGTGTTTCAACGTCGATGTTTTCAAGCGCGATTGGCTCGATTCCTGATTCGACGACTGCACCTTCGATTGTGTCCTTATAAAGGATATCGAGTGCATCTTGGTACAGTGCTTCTTCACCGTACATTTTGTTGAACATTGCGCGTGGCATTTTTCCTTTACGGAAACCTGGTGTGTTCAAAGTCTTAACGACTTTCTTGAACGCTTGGTCTACCGCTTTATCAAATGCTTCAGCAGGCGCTTCATACGTGAGGACGCCGAGGCTACCTGATTGTTTTTCCCATTTTGCAGTCATGCTGAGTCCCTCCAAAATTGTCAATTAGCGTACATGTGTGTACAACAAGTCACATTATAGCACAATCGTTCTGACGATTACCACTGTTGAACGAATCGTTTCCAGATGTCTCAATCGAAGTAAATCTGCTCGAATGCGATGACTTCCGGATAGAGGATATGCACCCCCTGATATAATCGCTTCGCTAGCGGACTCAAGTCACGTTCCGGCTCTTCTTTTTCAAACGACAGACCGGCTAGTTCTTCGCATGCGAGAAGCCACTTCTCCATATTCGACCCGATTGCTTCTCGTTCTTCAAGATGAATCAACTGGTCCGAACGTAAGACGAGCAAGGCTCGAAAAGGATCCATTTTTTCTAATGTATGCATCGATGCGAGTAACGCTTGTTGTTCCTGTTGATGCGCAATCAGCACTTCTTCTAAATCTTGACGCGTCGAGATCGTCCAGTGTACATCTAAATGTGGCACATAAATGTCTGCTGGATAGGACAGATGCTCAATCACACTTCCTAATAACTGATCGATGACGAGTAGGCTTTGATGTTCTGTATCCTGAGCACGAAGATACTTGTTTGTGATGTAGTCAAAGAGCTCAGGTGTCCGTTCGAATTCAGCACCAGCCAAATGGCGCATTTGTTCGACCCAGCTTCCATGTTGCAACACATGCATCAACGCCGTTCCGGAAGTTACAGTACTCTGAGTAACATTGTTTTTTTGAACCGGTGTCGTCTTTTGTTCTCGCACCGTCATCCGCTGTTTGATCTCGTCTAACCGAAGCGCAAGTCCATACGGCAGATACGGTGACGCCGAGCGTAGAGCGAGCTTCATTGGATACCGTTCTCCGAGTTCATAAAGAAAGAGTGCGAGCACTTGCTCCACACCCTCGACTTCAAGAAAACGTTCTGCTACAGTTTCGTATCGTTCACGGTCATGCAGTAATAGCGGTTGAATGACATAGAGTCGGTATAATACGTCTTCTCCTGTCAATTGGTCAGTCTCTAATTCCTTGACCAGCCGTTCCTGTTCAGATGCGGGCAAACGGAGGATGCGCACTCGTTCCGCTTCTAATTCGTGTTCCATCCAGCGGGATGTCCCCATTTTCCGACACTCCTTTTAATTCACTGTTCAGTTTGTGAATGGATCAAGCAATGATGTCCAGTTCGTGATCGCCTCTTGTAATTTCCCTGCTTGTTCGATGCCAAGACGATTTAATGTATCGAGAGAGACGTCTGTTTCAAGAAGTCGCGTGATATCTTCTGATTGATTCACGAACTGCTCGAGCTTTGCACTTAAATTTTGTAACTCTTGCGGTGGATTTTCAAGTCCCGCCAATCGTTGGTCGATTTGGTCCAGCTCTTGATTGAACTGATCAATCGTTCCGTTTTCCTTTAACTTTTCGACTTGTTGGTCGAGCGCTTGCTCCGGATTCGTGGATTCGCGTGCTTTCGCAGCCGCTTCATTCAAAGAAGAAGATAAGTCGGACGTGACTTGTGCCGTATCTTTCGCAATCCCTTGAAGTTCTCCAGCATAATCGACACTATTTTTCACATCGTTGACCTGTTGTTTTGCATCATCAACTGTATTTGAAATCTCACTACACCCTACAAGAAACGTACTGAGTAACAGGACTGTACCAACTTTCTTCCACATCGCTTTCATCCCTTTCGAGTTCATGATACCTTAATTATAAACGAAAATTGAAATAAAAAAAAGAGACCGCCCTCGTAAGGGCAGTCTCTATTTTAATTATAGCGTCCCAAGAGGGATTCGAACCCCCGACCGACGGCTTAGAAGGCCGTTGCTCTATCCTGCTGAGCTATTGGGACGTGTCAACACGAATAAACTATACTAGAACAATTCTTTCGTGTCAATCACATTACAAAGATTGCATTTATTTTATTACAAAAATGTTCCGTCGAGGTGAAGTGCATTGACGCGATCCCCGTTCATGTCAAGAAAATCGACAGAATAGCGGTCTTGTTCTACTTCAAGAATCGCATACGTCTTGTCTGGGCGATGGCGTGGCATCCGAATCGATCCTGGATTGATGAATAACACACCATCCCGATACTCCGCCTTCGCAACATGAGAATGACCATACAAAACGATATCAGCTTGCTTTTCGTTCGCATGATGTTGCAAGACATCTAGGCTATATTTGACGTCCTGACGATGTCCGTGGACACAGAGGACCTTATGCTCGTCTATTTCCAACGTGACTTCTTCCGGGAAATCGTGTCCATAATCACAGTTCCCCCGTACAACACGATATGGATATAACGATTCAATGTCGCGCGTCAATTGAGAGTCTCCACAATGAAAAGCCAAATCCACGTCCTGATGCCGTTCGAATATCGTAAGCAGTTCTTGTTCTAGTCCATGGCTATCACTAACGATCAACGCTCTCATTTTCATCACACTCCTAGGAAAGTAGTTAAGTCCTGTTCGAGCTTGCGCAATGCATTGCCACGATGACTGATCATCGCTTTTTCTTCTTTCGTCAACTCAGCAGCCGTTTGTCCACTTGCCGTGACGAACAATGGGTCATAACCGAAACCGTTCGATCCCGTTGCTTCAAAACCGATTCGCCCTTCCATTGTTCCGCGTACCGTCAATGTTTCGCCTGTTGGTTTTGCTAGCGCGAGTACACAAACGAAGCGTGCCGTCCGCTCCTCTTCCGGAACACCTTCTAACTTTTCAAGTAGTAGAGCGTTGTTCGCTGCATCCGACTTTTCAAGACCCGCGAAGCGTGCCGAGTAGACACCTGGAGCGCCATCTAAAGCATCGACTTCAAGACCTGAATCGTCAGCAAGTACTGCGTGACCAAAGTAGGCTGCTGCTTCTGTTGCTTTTAAGAGTGCATTCTCTTCGAATGTTTCACCTGTCTCATCCGTTTCTTTAGCATCCGCATGATCGAGTAACGACTCGACTGTATAGCCGAGACGCCCAAGCATGCTTTCGAGTTCCTTCACTTTACCAGCGTTATGTGTTGCGACGATGACTTTCATTTATGTTCCCCCACTTCTTCTCCTACATACCACCACGAAACACCGAGTGCCTCGCGACCGGCTTCAATCAGTTCCTTAATACCTTTTTCCCCAAGTTCGAGCATTTCGAGCATCTCTTGACGGGAAAAGGTCGACTCTTCTCCTGTTGCTTGCATCTCGACGATTTTACCGGATGAGGTCATGACGAGATTGAAGTCGACTTCAGCTGCAGCATCTTCTTCGTAGCATAAATCAAGTAAGGCATTCGATTCGACGATTCCAACTGAGATGGCGGCGATGCCCTCTTTGATTGGTGTATCGGTCAGTTTTCCCGCTTGAATCAGTTGATCGATAGCTCGAACGAGTGCTAAAAATCCACCGGTGATCGATGCTGTTCGTGTTCCGCCATCAGCTTGAATGACGTCACAATCGATCCAGATCGTCCGTTCACCAAGTTTTTCTAGATCGACGACCGCCCGAAGCGATCGGCTAATGAGACGTTGGATTTCCATCGTCCGTCCCGTCTGTTTGCCGCGAACGGCTTCTCGTGCAGTCCGCTGAGCGGTTGCCCGCGGTAACATCGAATATTCCGCATTGATCCAGCCTTGGCGTTTTCCACGCAGAAATGGTGGTACCCTTTCCTCGACGGTCGCCGTGCAGAGGACTTTCGTATCACCCAGTTCAATCAAAATCGAACCTTCCGCGTGTTTATTGATGTCAACCGATAACTGTACTGGACGGAGATCGTCCGCCGTTCGTTGGTCTGTCCGCATTTAATCTTCCTCCGTTCCAAGGACGATGCGCTCCGCATGAATGGGCTGATCGAGCCAGTCCGTTGCAATTTGGTCGAATGAGCGGATATCGCCTGTCGCGTAATAACGATGTTCTGGTGTTTGTGTCACATCTGCTGAAATCGTGTTGTAGTCAAGTAGTGCTGCTACTTCGAGTGCGGTTTCATCCCCTGAAGAGATGAGTTGAACGCCTGGTCCGATGACCCGTCCAATGACATCTGCTAAGAGCGGATAATGGGTGCACCCGAGTATTAGTGTATCCATATCGTAATTCATCAAAGGTCGTAGCGTATTCGCAACGACACGTTCGACGTATGCGCCATCCGTCTGCATCGATTCGACGAGCGGAACGAATGGCGGGCACGCTAACGATTCAACGACGACTTGTCCTTCGACATGTCGTAACGCCTTCTCGTAGGAATTACTTGTAATCGTCATCTTCGTTCCGATGACACCGATTCGTTTCGTACGTGTCACCTTGACTGCTGCACGGGCACCCGGATCGATGACACCGATGACAGGTATATTTAAACGTTCTCGCGCTTCTTTTAAGACGACAGCCGTAGCTGTATTACAGGCGATCACGATCAATTTCACATCTTGTTGTACGAGATAATCAATCATCTCCCACGTAAACTCACGAATCTCTTCTTCTGGACGCGGACCATACGGACAACGTAGTGTATCCCCGACATAGATGATTCGCTCATGGGGCAACTGTCGCATCAATTCACGTGCGACCGTCAATCCACCGACTCCGGAATCCAGTACTCCAATCGCTCGATTCACTCTTCTCCACCTCTTTCTCTCAATCTTATGGTAACAAAAAAGGACGACGGTGCAAGACCGGCGTCCGAGAATGTACGATTACAGGATTACTGAGCAAGACCTTCGCTAGTCAGCATATCTGAAAGAGTCGTGATTGCTTCAGAAGCATCGTCACCGTTTGCAACGATTTTGATATCTGAATCTTTCGCGATTCCGAGTGAAAGAACACCCATGATTGACTTCAAGTTGACAGTCTTTCCGTTGTATTCCAAGTTGATGTCTGATTGGAATTTAGATGCTGTGTTGACGAGCTGAGTAGCGGGACGAGCGTGAATGCCTGAATCCGCGATGACTTTGAATGTTTTTTCCATGATTAAGAAATCTCCCTTCACTAATAACGTACTAGTGAGTCGTTTTCGAATATGTGAACTCATTATCAAATGATAACGGATTCGAATCGATTCTGCAAGGAATTTTTATATGTCTCACTCCATGGGAATGCTTTCCCGGCACGATTGATTTGTACCATCGATGTCCGTCCTGTGAACATCAGTTCACCCTGCTCATCAAATGCCGCATAATGGACGTCACACGATGCACTTCCGACATGTACTGGGTACGCATAGACGGCGAGACGTGTCCGTGGATACACTTGGCGAATGTAATTACACTGGGCATCCGCAACGACGATGATCCCGTCTTCTGCAAGCGAGTATCCGGTCTCCTCTAACATCAATGTCCGAACGTCCTCGAAATAGACGAACGGTACCCGGTTATTCATATGACCATAGGCATCCGTCTCTGCAAAACGAACAGCGACGTCGAGTCGTGTTCCATGTTTCATTTGTTCAAGCCATGATTCGAGTTCTGGAATATAAGCTGGTACGCGCACAATCGGTTCCTCCTGTCTGAATGAAAAAAGAAGGAGCAAGCTCCTTCTTTAATAACTTATGAACTAACTGCTTCACCTGTCCGTCCTTCGTCACTACCGAAGAACTTCTTGAATGAGTGAAGTGTCGTCTGACGGTTCATCGCTGCGATCGAAGTCGTCAGCGGAATGCCTTTCGGACAAACCTCGACACAGTTTTGAGCATTACCACACTGCATGATCCCGCCATCTTCCATCAACGCTTCAAGACGTTCTTCCTTATGGAAGGCACCTGTTGGATGCGAGTTGAATAGACGAACTTGCGAGATCGATGCTGGTCCGATGAACGTCGAACGATCGTTGACGTTCGGACATGCTTCGAGACACACGCCACATGTCATACATTTCGATAACTCATACGCCCATTGACGTTTGTTCTCTGGCATCCGTGGTCCTGGACCTAAGTCGTACGTTCCATCGATCGGAACCCATGCTTTAACCTTTTTCAACGCATCAAACATGCGCTGACGGTCGACTTGAAGGTCACGAACGATTGGGAATGTCTGCATCGGTTGAAGGCGGATCGGTTGTTCGAGTTTATCGACGAGTGCCGTACACGATTGACGTGGTGTACCGTTGATAACCATGGAACAAGCGCCACATACTTCTTCTAGACAACCCATATCCCAGTTGATCGGTGTCGTTTTTTCACCGGCTGCATTCACAGGATTACGACGAATCTCCATTAAAGCAGAGATGACGTTCATGTTCGGACGGTACGGAATTTCAAACGCTTCATCATACGGTTTACCATCAGGTCCATCTTGACGTTGAACGATGAATTGAACCGATTTTTGCGTAGTAGATGATTCGAGTGGTGTCGCCATTATGCTTTCACCTCTTTCTTCGACTTCTTACTGTAGTCGCGTTTCCGCGGTGGAATCAACGACGTGTCGACATCTTCATAGAAGATTTCTGGATGACCATTCGTATAACGAGCCATCGTCGTCTTCAAGAACTGTTCATCATTACGTTCCGGGAAGTCCGGTTTGTAGTGCGCCCCGCGACTCTCGTCACGTTTTAAGGCACCGAGCGTAATTGCTTCGGCTAGGTCGAGCATGTGATCGAGCTGACGGATGAACGACGCTCCTTGGTTACTCCAACGCGCTGTGTCCGTTGCCGAAATGCGCGTGAACCGATCACGAAGTTCCTTGATTTTCGTGAGTGTCTCTTCGAGCTTATCGTTATAACGGACGACCGTGACATTATCCGTCATGATTTCTCCAAGTTCACGGTGGATCTGATACGCGTTTTCTGTACCTTCCATCGATAAGATATCGTTAAAACGATTGATTTCTTCGATCTTATGCGCTTCGACGACGTCTTCGCTCATCTCATGAACCGATGTCTCAAGTTCATTCATATACGCGATCGCTGACGGTCCGGCGACCATTCCGCCATATACCGCAGAAAGAAGTGAATTCGCTCCGAGACGGTTTCCTCCGTGCATCGAATAATCACATTCGCCTGCTGCAAATAGTCCAGGAATATTCGTCATCTGATCATAGTCGACCCATAGTCCACCCATTGAATAGTGAACAGCCGGGAAAATTTTCATCGGTACTTTTCGTGGATCATCACCGACGAACTTTTCGTAGATTTCAAGGATTCCACCGAGTTTGACGTCGAGTTCTTTTGCGTCTTTATGTGATAGATCAAGATAAACCATGTTCTCCCCGTTGACGCCGAGTTTTTGATTGACACAGACGTCAAAAATCTCGCGTGTCGCGATATCTCGTGGGACAAGGTTTCCGTATGCCGGATATTTCTCTTCAAGGAAGTACCAAGGTTTACCGTCTTTATACGTCCAGACGCGACCGCCCTCACCACGTGCTGATTCACTCATGAGACGTAATTTATCATCCCCAGGAATCGCTGTCGGGTGAATCTGGATGAACTCACCGTTCGCATAGATCGCACCTTGACGATAGACAGCTGCTGCCGCTTGTCCTGTGTTGATAACCGAGTTCGTCGATTTTCCGAAGATGACCCCAGGACCACCTGTCGCGAGGATGACAGAATCCGCGGCAAATGCCTCGATTTCCATCGTCCGGAGGTTTTGACAAACCGCTCCACGACAGATGCCATTGTCATCGATGATGGCACGAAGGAATTCCCATCCTTCATATTTTTCTACCAAACCTTGCGCTTCGAACTTACGAACCTGTTCATCTAATGCGTACAATAACTGTTGCCCCGTCGTCGCTCCAGCGTATGCCGTCCGGTGATGCAACGTTCCTCCGAAGCGTCGGAAGTCGAGTAACCCTTCCGGTGTCCGGTTGAACATGACACCCATGCGGTCGAACATATGGATGATCTTCGGTGCTGCTTCCGCCATTTTTTGAACAGGTGGTTGATTTGCGAGGAAGTCTCCACCGTATACCGTGTCATCGAAATGCTGATATGGTGAATCCCCTTCCCCTTTCGTATTGACTGCTCCGTTGATGCCACCTTGTGCACAAACAGAGTGTGAGCGTTTGACGGGTACGAGTGAGAATAACTTAACTGGTACGCCTTGCTCTGCTGCTTTTATCGTAGCCATCAGACCGGCAAGCCCTCCGCCGATGATGACAAGATTCTTGTTCGCCATGTTGTCAGTTCCCCTTTCCTTACAACACGCCTGCAAACGTTAAGATCGAGCGTACGCCTACAAACGATAAACCGATGAATACGAGTGCTGCCACGTAAGACATCGCCCGTTGAGATGCTGGTGACTGCGTGATTCCCCAAGTAATACAGAACGTCCATAGTCCGTTCGCGAGGTGGAATGTCGTTGCCAAGATCCCGACGATATAGAACGCTAACATGAATCCGTTATCGACGATGTTCTGCATCATGCTCGCATCAACTTCTGTTCCCATCGCAGCGGCAATCCGAGTCTCCCAAACGTGCCATGTGATGAACACGACGAGGAACACTCCGCTAAACCGTTGCAAGACATACATCCAGTTCCGGAAATATGTATATCGTCCTGTGTTCGCAGAACCCGTGAATGCGATGTAAACACCGTAGACACCATGCAAGATGATTGGAATGAAGATGACAAAGATCTCTAAGAACAATCGATACGGAACGCTCCCCACAAATTCCGCGGCCTTATTGAAGTCTTCCTCACCACGTACGATGAAGTAGTTCGTCGTTAAGTGCGAAAGTAAAAATAACCCGATTGGAATGACGCCGAGCAGTGAGTGTATTTTACGACTCACGAAATCACGATGATTCGCCATCCAAATCCCCCCTTTTGTTTGCCAATCAACCGTTGGCGCATTTTGGTAGAAAAGCGCTTTCATAAGGAAATTCGTCTTTTCATCACTTATTCTACTCCTGTCCTTTTTAGAAGACAACCCGAGCCGTTGCATTTAACTGCAAATTTTTTCAGGAAAACAATGACCTGCTAGAATCATCTCGGTATAATGGTTGGCAGATAGGAGTGAATCATGATGGATGTTACACCAAACCAAACACCACTTTTCGGAATCGAACTGATCCGGGATTATGTGTTAACCGATCTTCTAGGATCGGATTATCGGCAAGTCATCTACTGGGCAGGTAAACGTCTCGCGCGTCAATTCCCTGTCGTGGATGAATCTGAATTGGCCTCATTCTTTGAACAAGCCGGTTGGGGAATGCTCGAAATCAAGAAACGTAAAGGAACGGTCATCTCGTTCGTACTGTCTCCTCCTGATACGACGAGAGATGAACGGCCACAAGGCTACTTTCAACTCGAAGCCGGTTTCCTCGCTGAACAGTTTTCTCGTTTTAACGGATGTGTTGCGGAAGGATATGCTGAGACGAGTAAAGAGTTTGTTCAAATCACGGTCCAAATCGATCCAAAAGATCCACTCGAACCAATCGGTCGAACTTTACATAGAATGTGACAGGAATCTTTATTTTCAACATCGAAATAGATTCATGAAACTTTTTGTAGCAAGTGATCGTAAAATCATGCGTACACAAATTGCGAGGAGGAACTTTACATGTTCAAAAAACTAGCAGCAGATTTAACGGGATTCAGTGATATCGGACAAGTCATTCATCCTGATGATTTCGACAAGGCAGCCGCTGACGATTATGTTTTACATGAGGACGGCGAAAAAATCTATTTCTTGATCAAGTCCAAATCTGACGAGTATTGTTTTACGAACTTAGCCTTGATTCACCTTGATGGAGAAAGTGCTGTCAGTTCAAAACGTGTACTCTACCGCTATCCATATGCACATTATCCAATTCGCCACGTCATGTTCGAAACGGCCGGAACAGTCGACCTCGATGTCGAGATCAAGTTCGAGATTGGTGGCAAACATTATTCGATCGACGTTGATAAAAAACAACTGGAGCACGTAAAGGATCTGTATAAGACATTACTTGCCATCGCTGAAAAACAATACGAAGGACAAAAGATGCTCGAGTTCGCGAATAGCTCATTAAATCATTCGGTCACGATTCTCGGTGGTCTTCGCCAAGGCGACATGAATGTTCCGCAAACATTCAAGGAGTTGTCTGAACAATCCTTCGAGTGGCTTCAAGGTCACTACCATCAGTGGAACCAGCGTGATTTCGGTTCGTACTACGAGAAGTACATCAACAACTAATGCCATAAAAAAAGCCGCTCTCTTCACGAGGACGGCCTTTTTTCATTCTTCATTCGCTTGGCTTAAATACTCAGCAACGGTTTCCGCTAATTTCACAGGCAATCCTGCCTCAGCCAACTGTTCGATCGTCGCACGTCTTAGACTACGCATCGACCCGAAATGACGGATCAGCTGTTGGCGTCGTTTTGGTCCGACTCCTGGTATCTCATCGAGCAAGGAACGGGTCATCCCTTTCGAACGAAGCGAGCGGTGGAATGTGATCGCGAATCGGTGGACCTCATCTTGCATACGCTGAAGTAAATAAAATGCACTTGAGCGAGGGCTGAGTTCGATCAATCGCGCATCTTCTCCAAACAACAACTGACTCGTCCGGTGTTTGTCATCTTTTTTTAATGAGCCGACCGGCAGGGATAGGCCGAGTTCATCTTGAATGACTTCTAAAGCAGCATTCAACTGTCCGACTCCTCCATCAATCAGGACGAGATCCGGAAGGCGCGCTCCCTCAAGTAACAAGCGTCGATAACGCCGACGAACGATTTCCCGCATCGATTCATAGTCATCCGGTCCTTGAACCGTCCGAATCTTGAACTTCCGGTATTCTTTTTTCAGTGGTTTACCGTCTTCAAAGACGACGAGCGCCGAAACGGCATCCGCTCCTTGGATGTTCGCATTATCGATGATTTCGATCCGTGACAATGGATGAACGTCGATCGCGTCAGCGAGTTCTTCTACTGCCTGAACGGTCCGTTTCTCATCCCGCGCGAGTAGTTCGAAACGTTCCGAAATCGCGTTTTCAGCATTTTTCGTTGCTAAATCAAGTAATTTCCGTTTTGATCCTCGGACCGGAACATGAATTTTGATCGAGAGCGCCTCTTTGAGCAGAAGTTGATTAACGAGTGGTGGTACATACAGTTCACTTGGTTTGATGTTCTTCTCATAGAACTGGACGATGAAACTCTCGAGTTCCTCTGCTGGTGTTCCGTAGATTGGGAAGAGCGAGACATCACGTTCAATCATCTTTCCGCCGCGGAGGAAGAAGACTTGGACACACATCCAGCCTTTATCAACGTGGATCCCGAATACATCGCGTGATGTCAAATCTGCTGTAATCATGTTTTGCTTGTTCATGATCGACTCAATGGCTCGGACCTGATCCCGTAATTCTCCGGCACGCTCGAATTCCATCGTCTCAGCTGATTCCGCCATCTTGTGCTTCAAGCTTTCGACGAGTTCCTTCGTGTCTCCGGACAAAAAACGTCGAATTTCCGAAACGAGCGCTTTTTGTTCCGACTCGAGATTCGGTATTTCGCATGGACCGAGACACTGACCGATATGGTAATACAGACAGAGCTTCTTCGGCATCGGCTGGCATTTGCGTAGCGGATATAAACGATCTAACAGACGTTTCGTTTCGTTCGCTGCATATGCATTCGGGTAAGGACCAAAATAATGTCCGCCATCCTTCTTCAACTTACGCGTCGTAATCAAGCGCGGATATGTCTCATTCGTAATCTTCAGATAAGGATAGGATTTGTCATCCTTCAACATGATATTGTACTTCGGATCATGTTTCTTAATAAGCGTCATCTCAAGCAATAACGCTTCTAGTTCACTCGCTGTAATAATGTATTCAAAATCACGAACTTCCGCAACGAGGCGTTCCGTCTTGATATCATGTGCTCCTGTGAAATAGGAACGGACACGGTTCTTGAGATTTTTTGCTTTTCCGACATAAATGACTTCACCAAATTCATTTTTGTGTAGATAACATCCCGGCTCATCAGGCAAAAGGGATAATTTCGCTTTGATATGTTCTTGATGTCCCAAATAAATGTCTCCTTTCACCGTTTTTAGTTTTATTCGTTCGGGTAAATACCATACATTGATTATGACATACGGAGGATGAAAAATGCGTACATATGATTGCATTGTGATTGGAACAGGTTCCGCTGGAAATCAAGCGGCTTATAAATTTGCTGAAAAAGGACTACGTGTTGCCATCGTTGAAAATTTCACGCCAGGGGGCACATGTGCCCAACGTGGGTGTGACGCTAAAAAAATTCTGCTGACGGGTAGTGAGACGAAGGATGCGGTCGAGCGCTTGCTCGGATATGGCGTAAAGGGATTAATTTCAATCGATTGGCGCCAGTTGATGGAGCGCAAGAATGAATACACGCGCGCCATTCCGGAACAAACACGAAAACGATACGAGGAAACGGACATCGACTATTTCCACGGCGAACCCCGCTTCGTCTCTTCACACCGTCTCCAAATTGGTGAAGAAGAAATCGAAGGGAAACAATTCCTGATCGCAACTGGTTTACGCCCTCGCGAGTTATCTGTACCCGGTAGTGAACGTTTTATAACGAGTAATGAATTTTTGGAACTAAAAGACCTCCCACGTCGACTCGTCTGTATTGGTGGCGGGTACATCTCGTTCGAGTTCGCGCATCTTGCTCGGATTGCTGGTGCAGACGTCACGATTGTTTTACGTTCTAACCCCTTAAAACAATTCGAGAGTGAACTCGTCGATGTCTTACTCGATGCTACGCAAGCACTTGGCATCTCGATCATCAAAGAAGCAGAGGTCGTCGCTTACGAAGAGGAATCACTTCGTTTATCGAACGGTGACGTGTTGAAGACGGACGTCGTCTTGAATGCGACTGGACGTGTCGCAAGTATCGACCAACTCGGACTCGAAGAAATCGGTGTTTCCCATAATGAAAAAGGAATCCATGTCAATGCGTACCTGCAGTCTTCTGTCGAACATATCTATGCCGCAGGAGATGTCGCTGTCAGCGGGAATCCCGCGTTGACGCCGTTTGCTGGAACCGAAGGACGACTCGCTGCCGATAACATGCTCGAAGGGAATAACCGGAAACTGGAATTGCTCCCTGTACCTAGCGTCGTATTCACTGCGCCGAACCTTGCCCTCGTCGGTGAAACTGAAGTTTCCTTAAAAAATGCAGGTATTCCGTACCGTGGTCGTTTGATTGATACGTCCTCTTGGCAAACGAACGCACGCATCAAGGATAATTTTGCTCGGGCGAAAGTGCTCGTGGGGGAAGATGATCAAGTACTAGGCGCACACTTCATTGGTGTCAATGCGGCGGAACTCGCAAACTATTTCTCGTTTGCGATGCAACACCGGATCCCTAGTACTTCGATGCAACAGACTGGATTTGCTTACCCGACACCTGCTTCAGACATTGCTTCGTTATTCGAGGATTGATAGGAGGCTTTTTGATGATTCAATACGGCTATACGATTTTATACGTTGAAGACACTGCACGGACGCTGACATTCTATCGAGACGTTCTTGGCTTATCCGTCAAAGCGGAGCACGGAAGCTACATTGAGTTCGAGACCGGTCAGACAACACTTGCCTTCAATACTCGTGAAGACGTGCAACGGTTGATTCCGGATTACACGATCCCAAGCGGAAAAGCGCAGCAGACGTTAGAGATTGGTTTCGTCACGGATGACGTCCCTACGCTTTTTCAAAAGGTGGAAGCTGCCGGATACAAGACCGTACTCACGCCTGTTGAAAAACCATGGGGGCAAGTCGTTGCGTACGTGCTTGATCCGGATGGTCACTTGATTGAACTTTGTACGCCAATGTAATCTAAAAAAAAACAGACCGTTCTGCCTGTGCAGAACGGTCTGTTTTGATATGCAAGAAAGAATTAGTTAGATGTTTCAACGAATTCTTTAAGTGCGTCTTTTGGCATGAAGCCCATTGTTTTGTTGACAGGTTGTCCATCCTTGAAGAGAACGAGCGTCGGGATACTTTGAACTTGGAATGCTCCAGCTACTTCTGGGTTTGCATCCACGTCAACTTTAACGATTTTTACATCTTGCATGTCAGCATCGAGTTCTTCAAGAACTGGTGCGAGCATACGACATGGTCCACACCATGTTGCCCAAAAATCAACAAGGACGAGTCCTTCTTGTGTTTCTTCTTTAAATGATTGGCTAGTTGCGTGTACGATTGCCATTGATTATAACCTCCTAATGAGTAGATCAACCCGTTAAAAAATGGGTGATCTCTTTATTGATTCGAGTATATCATAGCAGTCTCTTCCAACAAACGAAACTGCTCACGCGAAAAATCCGCAAAAACAACCGGCACCATGATAATGGCACCGGTCTTCAAACTTATCCGTGAACGAGCATTTTTTTGAATTCAGCTGTCAATAACGGTACGACGTCAAACAAATCTCCGACGATCCCGTAGTCCGCGACAGAGAAGATGTTCGCTTCTGGATCCTTATTGATCGCAACGATCACTTTGGCATTCGACATCCCTGCTAAGTGTTGGATCGCACCCGAGATCCCGCACGCGATATAAAGATCCGGTGTAACGACTTTCCCCGTCTGACCGATTTGAAGCGCATAATCGCAGTAGTCTGCATCACAAGCACCACGCGAAGCACCCACTGCTCCTCCGAGGACATCTGCTAGTTCTTGTAACGGTGCGAAGCCGTCCGAACTCTTGACGCCTCGTCCACCTGCGACGATGACTTTTGCCTCTGATAAATCAACGCCGCCTGTTGCTTTGCGTACGATGTCTGCGACGATCGTCCGTAAATCCTTCAGTTCAACCGTAACCGACTCGACCGTTCCTTGTGAACTCCCCGTTTCGAGCGGATCGATGTTGTTCGGACGGACCGTAAAGAGTGTCTTGCCTTCTGCGACTTTGACTTTCTCGAATGCTTTCCCTGAGTAGATCGGTCGGATGAAAGTTGCTTCCGCGCCTTCCCCTTCAATCGCCGTCACATCACTGATTAGACCGGCTTGCAGTTTTGCCGCGATCTTCGGTGATAAATCCTTACCGAGCGACGTATGACCGAAGACGAGCACGTCGGGTGACGTCCGGTTCATCAACTCGAGGAAGACTTGTCCATAACCGTCTGGCGTGTAGTGTAGAAGACGCTCATCCTCGACGACGAGGACTTGGTCCGCTCCGCGTGATGCTAATGCGTCGGCATCCTTTGCGACATCGTGTCCAATCAGGACCGCGATGACTTCATCCGCGACACGTCGCGCTGCTGCGATTGCCTCAAACGACACATTCCGTAAACTACCATCCCGTGATTCTGCGAGTACTAATGCTTTTGTCATTCGTTTCTCCCCCTTAGACCACTTTTGCTTCGTTACGTAATAATGATGCGAGCTGCGCGACTTGCTCGTTTAGTTCACCTTCGAGAATCTTACCGGCTGCTTTGTTCGGTGGTAAGAAACGTTCAATCGTCTCTAGACGTGGTGCGAGTTCATCTTCATCGAGTTCGAGATCATCGAGTTCGAGTTCTTCAAGCGGCTTCTTTTTCGCTTTCATGATCCCCGGAAGACTTGGATAGCGTGGCTCATTCAGTCCTTGCTGCGCAGTCACGAGTAACGGAAGTGTTGTTTCAATCGTTTCTGTATCCCCTTCAGCGTCACGTGTCACGACAGCCTTCGTGCCGTCGAGTTCGAGTTTTGTGATCGTCGTCACGTAAGGAATATCGAGCAATTCTGCGACGCGTGGTGCCACTTGACCACTTCCGCCATCAACTGCGACGTTTCCAGCGATGATAAGATCGACTGTCTGTTCTTTTAAATAACCAGCAAGTACTTCAGAAATCGTGAAATGATCCGCCTCTTCGATGTCATCCTCAATCGAGATGCGTACTGCTTGATCCGCTCCCATTGCGAGTGCTGTTCGTAATTCTTTGTCCGCGTCTTCCGGACCGACCGTCACGATCGTCACAGTTCCCCCTTGTGCATCACGGACACGAATCGCCTCTTCTACCGCATATTCATCATATGGGTTAATGATGAACTCAGCCCCATCCTCATCGATTTGACCATTTTCGAGTTGGATTGCTTCTTCCGTATCGAATGTGCGTTTCAACAGTACATAGATTTCCATCTCATGCTCCCCCTTATCGTCTATTCACCATCATTCTTTGTATCCGCTTACATAATTGTTGTCATGAAAAGGGCTTAACTCAGCCCTTTGATCAACATCCGATGGATCCCGTCGCGTGTCTCAAGCAACTCATATTTGAATCCACTTGCCATCCAGCTCGTCACGACCTCATCGATTGTTCCGAAGATCATCTGACGCGCTAATCGATAATCGAGTTCGTTTGAAAACTCGCCTGTCGTCATCCCGTGCTTGATGACACGGTCAATCAGATGCAGGTACGGTTTCAAGACGGCGGCAATGTTTTGGCGCATGTCTTGATTGGATTGACGTAGCTCGATTTGCGTGACGACAGCCAAATCATAATCAACGGATAATTGCTCAAGATGTGCCTCGATCAATGCGGCCAATTGTTCTGTCGCTGACGTGTGATTCGCGATTTGTCCTTCGGAATATTCGATGAAACTTCCCATTTTCGCTTGGAATAGCGAAATCAGCAGGTGTTCTTTATTCTTGAAGTACAGATAGATCGTTCCATCCGCAACACCGGCTTCCTTTGCGATGGCGGTCACCTTCGCTCCATGGTAGCCGTTTTTAGCGATGACTTTTACGGCGGCATCAATGATGCGGTCACTCTTTGACATTGTTCGTTTCATTCCACTATCTCCTAACGCATAAAATGAATGATGGTTCATTCATATTTATTCTATCATGCCATTTTGTCCTGTCAACTGCTTTCTTCGAGTTGTTTGGCACGTTCTTCTTCAATAAGAACACGACGGAGAATCTTCCCGACGAACGTCTTCGGTAACTCTTGTCGGAATTCGTACTGCTTTGGCACTTTAAATGACGCTAACTGTTTACGACAGAATTGATCAAGCTCTTCTTCTGTGACCGTCATCTCATCCTTGACGACGATGAACGCCTTGACGGTCTCTCCACGATAGGCATCCGGAACACCGATGACGACGGCTTCCTTGACGGCCGGATGCTCGTACAAGATTTCTTCGACTTCACGTGGATAAATATTAAATCCGGAAGCAATGATTAAATCCTTTTTCCGATCAACGATCCGGAAGTAATGATCTTCGCCGATATAGCCAAGGTCTCCCGTGTGCAACCAACCGTTTCGAAGAACAGCTTGCGTCTCTTCTGGTCGTTTCCAGTATCCTTTCATGACTTGCGGACCTGTGACGATGATCTCACCGATCTCACCAGGAGTTGCGGGTGTCTCTCCATCCGCTTGGACGATTTTCGCTTGCGTATCGGGTACCGGAATACCAACCGTTCCAGGAATCCGGCGATCCCAGATACAGTTCGTATGAGTCACCGGACTCGTCTCAGACAAACCATATCCTTCAACGATTCGTCCGCCCGTTAATGCTTCGAATTTTTCCTGGACTTCGACCGGCAGTGGAGCTGAACCTGAAATACAAGCTTCGATTGAAGACAGATCATATTTCTTTAGCTTCGGATGGTTCAACAGACCGACATACATCGTCGGTGCACCAGGGAACAGATTTGGTTTTTCCTTATGAATCATTTTCAATACTTGTTCGATGTCGAATTTTGGAACGATGATTTGCTCATAGGCATTAAAAATACCGAAATTGAGGTTACATGTCATGCCATAGACATGGAAATACGGAACGACAGCTAACAGTTTTCGTCCATCTCCCCGCTCATATTTATAAAACCATTTGTCGATTTGCTCGACATTCGCACTCAGGTTATAGTGCGTCAGCATGACACCTTTTGGAGCACCTGTCGTTCCACCCGTATATTGAAGAACCGCGACATCTTCTTTCGGTTGAATCGCAACCGGTGTAATCGGTTCATAACCACGTAGCGATAAAAATGGAATCGAACCCGTCGTATCGATGACGATGTTGTTATCTTTCCGTGCTTTAATGGGATACAGTTTATTTTTAGGGAAGGGAAGATAATCCGCGATGCTTGTTGTCACGACCGTTTTGAGTGCCGTCGCCGCTTTGACGCGAGATGCTTTCGGATAAAGTAGGTCGAGGGTCACGAGCAGATGTGCACCTGAATCGATGAGGATCTGTTCGAGTTCACGGTCCGTATAGAGCGGATTCACCTGCACGACGATTCCACCAGCATAGAGGACAGCATAATAACTGATCATATACTGGGGACAGTTCGGTAACATCAGTCCGACACGATCTCCTTTTTTGAGGCCATGCTCTTGAAGTAAACTTCCGAGTGCATGTGCTTCGTCGCACACTTCACGAAACGTCATACGTTTCCCTAAGAAACTTAAGGCACGTTGTTCTGGAAAATCAGTCGCTGCCTCATCAAGTGCCTGATAAAGAGGTATTTCTCGGTAATCAATCGATACGGGTACTTGCTTTGGATAATCAGATAACCAAACGGATTCCATACGTTTCCCTCCCTGATAATGAATTACTATTCATTTTCATTATACGTTGATTTGAATTCGACATGCCAGTAAAATCCAAAAAAAGAAATTGAATCTGCTTGTTTTTTTGGTTATTTCAATCAAAATTTTAATACTAAAAAAGCAGCACCTCCCTTTCTCGATTTCCGAAAAAGAGAGGTGCTACTTTTGAATCCATATTACCGGGAGGGATATGTGAATCCTTCCCCGATGACTTCTCGCACTTTATGAATGACGACGAAGGCGCGGGGATCCGCTGCTTCGACGATTTGTTTCAACGGTGCCAGTTGTCGTTTATCGACGATCATATACAACATGTCATTCTTTTGTTTCGTGAAATGACCATGACTGTGGATGACAGTTGCGCTACGTCCGAGCGTCTCCGTCAGAATCGTCGCGATTTCTTCTTGGCGATGGCTAATGATCGTGACCGCTTCGCGGACATTCAATCCTTCGCTGACGAGATCAATCAAATACGAACCGATGATAATCGCAATTAACGTGTACAGCATCGTCTCTTCTCCAAATAGAAAACCTGACGCACCGACAACGGCGACATCGATGATGAACATCGAGACTGCGATACTGAGATTCAAGTATTTATTCATCAGTCGAGCGATAATGACACCACCGCCCGTCGTTCCTCCCGCACGAATGACGAGTCCGATTCCGACACCAATCAAAATACCCGCATAGACCGTACCAATCAAACGGCTATCCGATGATGTCGCAAGGTTTGCTGTCGAAGAGAGGACAAACGATGTGACGGCGACTGAGATGACTGAGTAAAGCATCGTCTTCCGGCTAAGGAATCGATAACCGACAACGAACAGCAAAGCGTTCGCAAGTAAGGAGACAAGTCCCGTATCCCAACCGTAAAGATAGTAGAAAATGACCGTGATCCCAATCAATCCACCTTCTGAGAGATCATTTGGAATCGTAAAGTAGTTGATTCCAAAGGCGAGAATCGACGACCCGATGATAACCCAGAAGATGTCCTTCCAAGAAATCAATTGCATCGCCTCGAAAGCACGGCGTCTCGTTTCTGTCGTTGTTGATGTTTTTCGTACGTTCATATGCGTTCCTCCTTTTTTGATTAGGCGTGGCTCAATAAAAATTCCGTACTGAAACGATGTCAGTACGGAATGATCACACGGTAAGACCGGTTCTTTTAATTAAATACAATCCAGAGGATACCGACAACCAAAAAGGCGATCGAAACCCCGAACATGATTTTCGCTAAACGTTCTAACACGGATTCACCCCACTAACGCTGATCCGATGACGTAGGACATGCCGATCGATAAAGCGCATGAAATGATACCGACAGCAATGTTGCCATTCTCGATTTCACGGTCTACCGGCAAATTCGGTGTCAGGAATTCAAAGATCCAATATGTCGATATCAACAATAAGAAGCCAAAGGCACTTTCAAGAAATATCGACCCGACTCGTTCTCCCCCTTGAACAGCGAAATGAACGATATTGGCGAGTCCGATGATTTTTCCACCTGTTGCTAACGCAACGGCGATGTTGCCACTCTTGATATGTTCCCAGTTTTTATACCGGGTTGTCAACTCAAAAAGTGCAAGCCCCAAAATGATCAGTAATCCCGCGACCGAATAGAGCGCTGTCGTATAGACATAGACGTTCTCAAAAATGTTCATCTTGCTTTCCTCATTTCAGTTCGATGATCGTCACACCGTGTCCGCCTTCACCTTGACCACCTAACCGGTGACCTTTGACGTGACGATGACCTTTCAAGAATTCTTGGACACCTTGTCGCATCGCTCCCGTACCCAAGCCATGAATGACACGGATGTGGTCGTAGTTCGATAACAAGGCTTGGTCCATGAAGCGTTCGAGCTTCGACAACCCTTCTTCGACACGCACGCCACGTAAATCCAGTTCAGCCGAAGGTGTCGATTGTTTCGTCACACTCGTTCCACCAGAGCGCCCTTTCGTTTGTGGACGTTTTGGTGTACTGCCAACCTTCGCGAGATCTTCTGGTTTGACGTTCACCTTCATGATGCCGACTTGGACGGTATACTCGCCGTTCGCCTGTTGGTTGATAATGTAGCCTTTTTGATTGAAGGTCGTGACTTTAACTTCTTCGCCTTTATCAAATCGCGGCGTTTGGTCGTATTTTGCTTTTACTTTAGCTATCCGCTTCTCTTGCAGACTCGGCTTCGCATCTTCGAGTCGCTTCCGCGCCTCGATCAGTTCATGCTCTTTGACGGCACCAGCGTCTCGTAATTCCTTCAGACGTTTGATGACGCCTTCTGCTTCTTTTTGAGCGCGTTCGACCGCACGTGTTGCTTTTTCTTCCGCTTTTGCCAGAATTTCGTTTTTCTCTTCCTGGATCTCAGCTTGTTCTTGCTCGAACTGCTCTCTCTCTTCGACAAGTCGTTTTTTCTCTTCTAACAACTGTGCCTCTAACGTTTCAGCCCGCTGTTTCGCTTCTTCTAATCGTTCGATCATCGTCTCGACAGACTGTGCGTCGCTACCGATTTGACCACGTGCCGCGTCGATGATCCGGTCTTCGAGTCCAAGACGTTTTGAAATCTCGAACGCATTCGAGCGTCCAGGTACACCGATGAGTAAGCGATAGGTCGGACTGAGTGATTCGACATCGAATTCCATCGACGCATTGACGACCCCTTCTCGGTTATAGCCGTACGCTTTTAATTCTGAATAGTGCGTCGTCGCTGCCACACGTGCTCCGCGTCGCTTCACTTCATCAAGAATCGCGATTGCTAGGGCAGCCCCTTCTGTCGGATCCGTTCCCGCACCTAACTCATCGAACAGTACTAGACTCATAAAATCGATTTTTTCCATCATTGAGACGATGTTCGTCATGTGTGAACTAAACGTCGATAAGTTTTGTTCAATCGACTGTTCATCCCCGATATCGGCATAAATCGCATCAAAGACACTGAGCTCCGTCTCATCTGCAGCTGGCACGTATAGTCCCGATTGCACCATCAATTGCAAAAGACCGATCGTCTTTAAGGTAACTGTTTTACCGCCGGTGTTCGGACCGGTGATGACGAGTGACGTAAAATCCCCACCCAGTGATACGGTAATTGGTACGACTTCCTCTTTCGGGATGAACGGATGCCGTGCTTCCTTCAGAATGATATGGCGGTTTTCGTTCAAGCGTGGCTCGACCGCTCCAATCTGATGACCGTATAATGCTTTTGCCATGATGAAATCAAGTTCTGCTAGTACATCCAGATTGATGCGTAGCGAATCACCAACGCTACCGACAAGTGCCGATAGTTGTGCAAGAATTCGTTCGATTTCCGCCCGTTCTTTCAAACGCGCTTCTTGAATTTCGTTGTTCGCAGAGACGACAGCTTGCGGTTCGATGAACAACGTTGCTCCAGAAGCCGACTGATCGTGGACGATTCCGCCGAACGCTTGACGGTATTCTTGTTTGACCGGTACACAATAACGATCGTTTCGCATCGTCACGATGGCGTCAGACAGCATCTTCGCTTTACTACGTAAGACGTTATCGATTTTTGAACGAACTTGTCCTTCGAGCGAGCGTAACTGACTGCGTAACGCTCGTAATTTATCACTCGCTGAGTCTTGGACAGTCCCTTGATCGTCGATGGCATGGCGAATCCCCTGTTCGATCTCGACGAGCTTCGTGATTTGCTCGATTCGACTATCAAGGCGCGGTAATCGTAGATCCGCATGGTCTTCGTGTAGCCGTTCTTGGAACGCCTTCACTTGACGTCCCGAGTAGACGACGTCTGCGACGGCTAGAAGTTCACTCGTCGAGAGGACAGAGCCAATCTCTGCCCGTTTGACTTCACTTCGGACGTCCGTCAATCCACCGAACGGATAACGGTCACGCAACCGGTAGACCGTCGTTGCTTCCGTCGTGACAGCTAACAGTTCCTTGACCTGCTCGAAGTCTTCCGCCGGACGCATTGCCCGGACGAACTGTGCTCCGAGTGAACTAGCCGTGAAGGCGAGCATGTTTTCTTTTAACTTCTCATATTCTAAAACGCGTAATGCGTTGGCATTCATTTAATCCACTCCTAAACGTTTTCGACCGAAGAATTCGAGTGCTTCTTCAACAGACCACGTATTGATGACATCAGACGCCTCCAAATAAGCTTTACGAGCATGGAGGACTCCAAGTTTCATATCTTCTAACATTTCTGGTCGGTGTGTATCCGTATTAATTAAAATCTTCACGCCGGCAGCCTTCGCTTTCGCAAGCGAACTTGCCGTTAAATCAAAACGTGCTGGATTCGCGTTCATCTCAAGCGCTGTTCCTGTCTCCGCTGCTAGTTCGATCAATCGATCGACATTGACGGCGTATCCTTCTCGTCTTCCAATGATTCGTCCCGTCGGATGAGCAATCAAGGAAACATAAGGATTACGACAAGCATTCTCGAGCCGCTGCATGATCTCTTCTTCCGTCTGATCGAACTTCGAGTGGATCGAGGCGATGACATAGTCCATTTCTTTTAAGAACTCATCTTCATAATCAAGTGATCCATCGGGCAAGATATCCATCTCGACACCACATAAAATTGTCATATCGGGATGTTTCTCGCGTGCCGCTTCGATTTCAATACGTTGTGCACGCAGACGTTCTTCCGTTAATCCATTGACGAATTTCATATATTTACTATGATCCGTGATCGCCATCCATGTATATCCGCGTGCAGCACAGGCATCGACTAGTTCTTCAACAGACAACGTACCATCTGACCATGTCGTATGCATATGAACATCGGCTTGAATATCTTGTTCCGTCAAGAGACGTGATAAATCTTGCTCGAATTCATGACGTCCCGCTCGTAATTCAGGCGCGATGAACGGTAAATCATATCGCGCAAACAATTCTTCTTCTGTGTTCGGTTGCACTAATCCTTGCTCGGTCTCGACACCATATTCAGAAATACTCTCTCCTCGCTCTTTTGCGAGTTGGCGCATCCGGACGTTGTGATCCTTCGAACCCGTAAAGTGATGTAATGTAGATGCATACGCCGCATCATCCACGATTCGGAAATCAACCGCGATATAATGAACGTCTCGTTTTAAGATGAGCGATACTTTCGTGCTGCCAGCTGCGATGACTTCATCGATGAGCGACAGTTCTAGAAGCTGCTCCTTGATTCGTTCCGGTTCATCCGTTGAGAGAATGAAATCAAGGTCCTTACACGTCTCTTCTGCTCGACGGAAACTTCCTCCAACTTCAAAACGAATGATTGCCTCAAACGATGCAAGTGTCTGATTCAATTCAGCGACGATCTTTCGCATGACACCGTATGGTAATCGCTCCGGTCGTGTTTCAAACGTTTCAAGTGCTTTAACGTACTTCTCGACCGTCTTCTTGCCGAATCCAGGCATCGCTTCGACTGTACCATCTGCTAATTTCTCTGCAAAGGAATCTGCATCAATGACGCCGACTTCATGCAGTTTAGCGAGCTTTTTTCCACCAAGACCCGGAATCTTCAATAAGGCGATCAATCCTTCTGGCACTTCTTGTTCGAGTTCTGTCAGTGCCGTGCTCGTTCCCGTTTCCCGATATTCCTCTAGAACAGCAGCCGTTCCTTTCCCGATCCCCTTCATCGCCGTGAAATCCTCGATCGCCATGAAGTCAGCATCGGATGCTTCGAGAATACTTGCTGCTTTCCGAAAAGCATTAATCTTAAATGGATTTTCCCCTTTGACCTCTAGGTAGACCGATATCCGTTCCAAATGACGCATCGCATCTTGAATCGTACGCATGTGCAGTTCTCCCCTCAAAAAAAGCTCCCAATCGTGGGAGCCTGTTTATTTTATCAATCCAACTTGATCCATCAGCCAGTTCGCAAGAAGCGGGGTGTGCTGGATAATGAAGCTTGCTAAACTCGAGTCCGCGATCGCATCCTGTATCGATTGGATTGGAACGAATGCCGCTAAGAACAAGAGCAGGAAGATGAAGATGTACATCTCGATGAAACCAAAGACGCCACCTAATAACCCTTTGACTTGTTTTAGAATCGGGACATTCGTCAACGAATCAAACATCGACAATAAGATCGATAAGATGATTTTTGTACCGAAGAACAGGACGACGAACCAAAAGGCTTTGTAGAACACCTCATCGAGTCGTGCTGAACTTGGAATCGCGAACATCGTCAAATCGATTCCCGCATCATCCAGTGTAGACGGATATGGTACCCACAATCGGAATTTCGTAGCCAGTTCCTCATAGAACGACAGTGCAACGATGAAGGAAATGATCAGGCTGAGCAAATGACCGGCCTGCAACACAACTCCCCTTCGGACCCCTGTCATGACACCTAAGGCGAGAAGTAATAAGATAACGAGAGAAATCATAGTTTATAGTTCACCCAAATTCTTTTTAATTTTTACATAATCACTACCAATATTAAGCGCCGCTAGGACGGCGATTTGACGAACGTCGAGTTGTGGTGCTTGTTCTCGGATTTCTCGAATCTTCGTATCTACGAGGAGACCCACTTCGCGTACGTGTTCTGGCGACTCCGTTCCGACAATCGTATAATCATTGCCTGCGATATGAATCGTCGTCCGGTTCAACCCTTCTGAATCAGCCATTTTTCTGTCCTCCTCATACTTTGCTTCTTTCATATAGTACCATCATTTTCGTTTTAGGAAAAGAAGTCCCCCATCGGTCTTAAGGATGGTATGCTTAATCCCGGAAAGGGAGGTTAGCCTATGGGAACGACCGTTTTACGCTTATCTAAAGAAAAACAGGACTTAGTCATACAGAACTTCAAACAGAACGAGATGAAGTCTCCTCCGTATGCCCGTTTTGCTGCTAAGATTCCTGGTTGTGTCATCACGATTTATAATTCTGGAAAAGTGATGTTTCAAGGACCGCAAGCCGAAGCTATCGCTACACGTTTCGGTACGGCTTCGCCGACTAAGTCGAAAGAACCACTTGTTTCAACGTTACCGAATGGTTTTTCGGAATGGTCCGTCGTTGGTAGTGACGAAGTCGGGAAAGGCGATTTCTTCGGTCCACTCGTCGTCGCCGCTTCCTTTGTTGATCGAAAGCAGATTGCACTTCTTCACGAACTCGGTGTCCGAGACTCCAAACATTTGAACGATATCGAGATTCGTCGAATTGCTCGCGATCTCCATGCTGTCATTCCGTACACATATCGTATTCTACATAATCCAGAATACAATCAGATGCAACGGTCGATGACTCAAGGAAAGATGACTGCCCTGATGCATAATGATGTAATCGAGCGGCTTCTTGACCAACTGGAGACGAAACCAGAAGCGATTTTAATTGATCAGTTCGCCGAAAAAAGTGTCTATTATAAACACCTATCTGGTGTCGTGAATCCTGTTCGAGAAAATGTCTACTTCTCGACTAAAGCGGAACAACTTCATGTCGCCGTCGCTGCTTCATCCATCATCGCTCGTGCGATTTTTCTCAAGGAAATGGACAAGTTAAGTGAGTCAACAGGTGTCGTCATTCCTAAAGGTGCTGGCGCCAAGGTTGACCAAGTCGCGGCTTCACTGATTTTACGTTATGGCTCTGACAAACTTCGTGACTGGACGAAAGCTCATTTTGCGAATACAAAAAAGGCACAACAATTAGCTACGAAACGAAACCGACCATGACCCTTGCGGAATGGTCGGTTTTTAAATGACGGATTCTCCTTCAGACAGCCGTTCTAGTTCCGCAAGCAGTATATGTTTTTCATTAAAAGGAATCGTTTTAGTTCCGATTCGTTCCACCTCATCATGCCCTTTTCCGACAATGACGACGCGTTGTCCTCGATGTGCGAGATGCGCGGCTTGTACGAGTGCTTCATGACGAGACGTGTGACACCCAATTAACCGCTCTTTCGGAACATCAACAATTAACTCATCGATGATCTGATTCGGAGCCTCTGATCTCGCATCATGAACAGTTGCTATGATATGTTCGCAATATTTACTTGCGATTCGTCCCATCTCCGCTCGTTTTGATCGGTCCCGCTCTCCAGCTGCACTCAAGACAATCGATAGCGACTCGCCTATATAAGTAAGTGCCTGTAAACATTTTTCTAGACCATCTGGGGTATGCGCATAATCGAGATAGATTTCGCAAGAAGTCCATTCCAGTCGTTCAAGTCGTCCTTTCGGTAACTCCAGTTCTGGAATATGACGAATCAGTGCATACAGATTGGCATTGCCTGCCCGCAATAATCCCATTGCTGCCGCTAAATTCGCCGCATTGAATTCACCAAGTAAAGCTGTCGGTACACGTGTCGTCGTCTCATCGATCCGGACATTGATGGTGTCGGTCAGCCATTCGACTGCGATTTGTGACGTCCGGTGTGGTTGCGTCGTATACCAAATAACTGGTTGCAAAGGTGCGGCATCTCGCATGACACGACTCCAACCGTCTTCTCGATTTAAGACGATGGTCTGTCCGTTTGACGCAGCAACTTGTTGAAATAACAAAGCTTTCGTCTTGGCGTACTCTTCCATCGAATGATGATAATCAAGATGATCATGCGATAAATTCGTAAAGGCTGCCGAATGGAAGGAAACTCCCTCGACTCTCCCTTCAGCAAGCGCATGAGAAGACACTTCAATAATACAATCCGTGACGCCTTGTTCAACCATCTCGAACAATAATCGATGCAAAATGATCGCTTCGGGCGTCGTATTTGGCGTCTCGATGAGTTCTTCATCGATCCGTGCACCGACCGTGCTGATCATGCCGGCTTTCACACCAGTCGCCCGAAAGAGATCGTACGCTAATTTCGTTGTCGTCGTTTTTCCGTTCGTTCCTGTTACACCATAAACACGCATTTTTTGACTCGGTTGATTATAAAAGCGATTCGCGACTTGACCCGCAAGTCGTTTTGTATCCGATACGATGATGATAGGAACTGGACAGTCGGGAAACGGCCGTTCAGCCAAAATTGCCACAGCTCCATTTTCGATTGCTTGATTGATATAATCGTGACCATCAACGGTGTAACCGTTGATACAAATAAACAGTCCATTCGGTTTGATTTGACGTGAATCGGTGGCGATATTCGTGATCAATGGATTGATTGCTTCATTTATAGGAATTGGCAATAATTCAGTCAGAAGCTTCGCTAGTCGATTCATGATGTACTCTTCCTTTCTTCTCTCTATGTCCAAATAGTACAGTCAACTTATCGTAAGAGTAAGCACTCGATGTTTTAAGTTGAACAAATACCCTTTTACGGAACATACCCCGTTCGAGCATTGCTTAATCTTTTTCATTTAAGAACCTCATTCCTGTTAATACATGCACGAAGTTTTTTCATCTTGCACCTCTCACCCAGCTTTGATACACTCTTAAGGTTAACTAGTTAACTAAAGGAGAAATAAAAATGCTTTATACCCAAGAAGATGTCCTCGGACAATTATCCAAAGTATCACGTCTCGTCAAACGAGAAGTTGATGCTACCTTAGCTCCATATTCCTTACATACGGGTCAATGGGCGCTATTGAAAGCAGTTGCGTTATTACAACCTGTTTCACAAGTTCAATTGGCACATTATTTGATCATCGAAAAACCAGCTGTGACAAAAACCGTTTCACGTCTTGAGACACTCGGATTCATCACTCGAACGAAAGAAGGACGAACACACTTCGTCTCGTTGACACCTTTAGCCATCGAACGGTTCGACCAAATCGACGCTGCTGTCCAAGAGACACATCAACGATTACTTGCCACCTTCCCCCTTACCGATCAGCAACAACTCGGTGAATGGATGACACACTTACTCACTCTACATCGACAGGAGGAATCCTCATGACCACTCGATTATTTTCACGTCATTACGTCATGACGTTGGTCATCAATCTATTGCTCTTCATCACGTTTTACCTACTCAATGCCTCACTGCCTTTACTGGCTGCTAAGCAGTTTCCAGTCTCTGCTTCAGCACTCGGATGGATTGTGACGAGCTTCATCCTGGCAACGGTCTGTTCTCGTCCATTGATTGGTCACTGGTTGGATCGTTACGATTTGAAGCGCGTCTTGATGATCTCTGCGACTCTCTTTACAATGATGAGCATTTGTTACCTGCTCGTCCTACCACTGGAATCATTCTTCTATTTGATCATCATCCGTATCATTCATGGTTTTAGTTTTGGGATGTTGTCTTCTTCAATCAGTCTCGCTGTCACGACATTGATCCCAAAAACACGTCAAGGCGAAGGTATGGGATATTTTGTACTATCGATGAACTTGGCATCCGTTCTTGGTCCTGTCATCGGTCTAACCTTTATTCAAGAAAAAGCCTTTGCTCTTTATTTCGTCACGGTTGCTGCCCTAGCCATCATCGCCTTATTGTTAATGATGCGTTTGCCACTAACAAGCCAACATATTCCAAGCACATCCGCATTTCGTTTAAGCCAGTCTCTCTTTTTATCGCGTCCACTTTTGTTAGTAGCGACCCTTTTGGCAGGCGTTGCAATTTCTAGTACTTCAGCGTTCATTTCACTGTATACGGACTCGATCGGACATGTGGCATATGCTTCTTATTTTTATGCGTTAGTTGCTCTTGGAATGGTCGGGATTCGACCAATTGCCGGAAAACTGTTCGACCAGCGGGGTGCCGCATTCGTGTTATTGCCATCGTTTGTTCTTTATATGATTGGCTTTGTCATTCTCGGCATGTATCCTTCTTTTGCCGGTTTATTGACTGCTGCCGTCATCATTGGTGTCGGTTCGGCGTCTATCTTCCCGGGTCTTCAAACCGTCCTCTTGAATTTCGCACCTCCCGCACAGAAAGGGAAAGCCATCTCGACCTTTTTCCTTGCTTACGACACGGGCTTCGGAATCGGTGCCTTGATTCTCGCCACAGTCGCAAGCGGTATCGGCTATTCGAATATGTTCTTATCCTGTAGTCTAATCGTTCTCGTAAGTGGTCTACTGTACTTTATCTTTACGAAACGACAAGCTACATCATCTGAAGCAGAAGAACTAGCTTCTTAAATCTATCTCGTCAAACTAAAACAGCCACCTTCCTCTAAGAGGAAAGCGGCTGTTTTTTTCATTCTGATTATGCACGAACTGATTATGCACGAAGTTCCGCATTGAAAGTTTCTTTCACTGCATCAACGACTCGCTGTTGCGCTGTCGTAATCTCTTCGTCGACGAGCGTCCGTTCTTTGTTTTGGTAACGAAGAGAGAAGGCGAACGATTTTTCATGTTCTCCAACGTTCTCTCCCGTATAGACATCGAATAATTCGATTGCCTGTAGAAGTGGACCGGCCGCCTCCGTCATGACATCGACGATTGATTGTGCCGTCACTGATCGCTCAACGACGATTGCTAAGTCACGTGTCATCGATGGGAAACGTGAGATTTCCGAGTAGACCTGTTCTTCCTTCGAACGCAATGCCATTGCCTCTAACTCGAAGACGTACACTTCTTTTAGACCATACTGTTCTTTTGACAGACCAGGATGCACTTGACCGACGAATCCGATTGCTTCTCCATCAAGCAGAATACGTGCCGTCCGCCCTGGGTGCATCGATGGAATGCTCGCTGCCTCAAACGTCAACGTGATACCAGACGCAGATGCGAGTGTCTCGACGATTCCTTTCATGACGAAGAAATCTGTTTTAACAAGTGTGCCATGAGCACGGTGTTGTTCTGATACACCAACTGCGACACCACCAATCATTTCTTGTTCGATTGGAAGTGTCTCAAGTGAAGCATCTCGTTGTAGATAAACACTACCGAGTTCATAGAATGCGACATCTGCATGCTGTCGAGCGACGTTATGTTGTGCGACTTCAAGGAGTCCCGGAATGAGTGATGTCCGCAATGTCGAACGTGCTTCACTGATTGGCATCGCCAGTTTGACTGGATGCAGATCTTCCCGTTCATTGAATTGCATCGCGCGTTGCTCGCTCGTCAATGAATACGTGATCGCTTGTGAGAGACCCGCTCCCTGCAATGTCCGACGTAAATGACGACGATGGATGTTCCGTTTTGGTAAGAAACCACGGCTCGCTTCAGACGGTAAGCTTGAAGTCAGTGCATCATATCCATAGAGACGTGCGACCTCTTCCGCTAAATCAGCCGGAATTTTCAAATCTTGGCGGCGAGTCGGTACGCTGACCGTCAAGGCATCCCCCGATAATTCAACACCGAGACCAAGACGTTCGAGTAACGTTTGCATGACCGTTCCTTCAATTTCCATACCAAGACGATGATTGATGTACGAGACACTCGCTTCAATCAAATGATCGTCAAGCTCGAGCGTTCCGGCTTGAGCGACACCGGCTTGAACCGTTCCACCCGAGAGTTCAGCAATCAAAGCTGCAGCACGATCGAGTGCTAACAAGACACGACGTGGATCGACACCTTTTTCAAAACGCGCACTCGAGTCAGAACGGAGTCCAAGAACACGGCTCGTCTTCCGGACAGAAATCGGTGCGAAATAAGCAGACTCTAAAATGATCGATGTCGTATTACCGTCCACTTCGGTATTTGCTCCACCCATGACTCCAGCAAGCGCGACCGGGCGTTCACCGTCTGTGATGACGAGCATCGAAGAATCAAGTGTCCGCTCGACTTCGTCTAACGTCGTGAATGACTCCCCTGCACGTGCTTGACGCACGACGATTTGTTTCCCGAGTTTTTCGGCATCGAATGAATGAAGCGGCTGACCTGTTTCAAGTAAAACGAAGTTCGTGACGTCGACGACGTTGTTGATCGGACGAATGCCGTTCGCGATCAAGCGGTTTTTTAACCAAGTCGGTGATTCTTGAATCGTCACCCCTTGGATTTCTCGTGCCGCGTAGAACGAGCAGTCTTCTGAATCAAGCGTCACTTCTACTGTCGTCGCTGGCTCTGCTTCTTTGACTTCAACGACCGGGAAAGTCGGTGTCGTGTCATAAAGCGCGGCCACTTCGTGTGCGACACCATACATGCTGAGACAGTCCGAACGGTTCGGTGTTAAGCCAAGTTCGAGGATTTCGTCGCGAAGACCGAGTAATTCCAAGACGTCTTGTCCTGGTGTGACTGGTTCACGGAACGTATGGATCCCGTCCTGCTCATCTTCTCGGATATATTTTTTTTCGAATCCGAGTTCTTCGAGTGAACAGATCATCCCTTCCGAGACGACACCGCGCAATTTGGCACGTTTAATTTTAATCCCTGGCAAGCGAGCTCCGACACGCGCGACGATGACATCTTGTCCTGCTTCGACGTTCGGTGCACCACAAACGATTTGAACTGGTTCGTCTTGTCCGATGTCAACTGTCGTAACGTTTAATTTATCTGCTTCTGGATGTTTTTCTTTCGTTAACACACGTCCGACGACGATGTTGTTTAACGCTTCATCCCGGACATCGACGCCTTCGACTTCGATTCCACTCTTAGTAATCAAATCAGCCAGGTCTTGTCCTGATGTATGACTGACATCCACATATTCGTTCAACCATTGTTTTGAGACTAACATCTGCGTTCCCCCTTAAAACTGTTCGCTGAAGCGAACGTCATTCGTATAGAAGTGGCGAATATCATCGACACCGTATTTCAACATGGCAATCCGTTCGATGCCCATTCCGAATGCGAAACCTGACATTTTCGTGCTATCATATTCGGCCATTTCGAGAACGTGAGGATGAACCATTCCAGCACCTAGAATTTCAATCCAACCCGTCTGTTTACAGATGTTGCATCCTTTACCGCCACATTTGAAACACGAAACGTCGACTTCGACGGACGGCTCCGTGAATGGGAAGAAACTTGGACGTAAGCGGACTTCACGCGCTTCACCGAACATCTGCTTCGCAAAAGCCTCAAGCGTTCCTTTTAAGTCTGCCATCGAAATCGATTCTCCGACGACTAGTCCTTCGACTTGCATGAATTGGTGCGAGTGCGTCGCATCATCTTCATCCCGGCGATAGACTTTACCTGGGCAAAGAATACGGATTGGTTCCCCTTTAGAAGCGAGCATCGTCCGCGCTTGGACTGGTGACGTATGCGTTCGCATCAAAATTTCTTCCGTGATGTAGAATGAATCTTGCATATCACGTGCTGGGTGATCCTTCGGCAGATTCAACATCTCGAAGTTGAAAAGATCTTGCTCGACTTCTGGTCCTTCGGCAATCGTATAACCGAGTCCGACAAAGATGTCTTCGATCTCATCCGTCACCTGTTGCAAGAGGTGCGCATGACCGACCTTTTTCGGACGACCTGGTAAAGTGACGTCAATTGCTTCCGCTGCTAGTTTCGCATCCATTTCTTGTTGTTTGACAGCTGTCAGACGTTGTTCGAGTTGCTCTTGGATCGCTTGACGGACCGTATTAGCGATCTCACCGACGACTGGTCGTTCTTCCGCTGATAACTTTCCCATTCCTCGTAATACTTCTGTGATTGGTCCCTTTTTCCCGAGATACTTGACTCGGACGTCATTAAGATCTTTTTGTGTTGTTGCCTGATCGACTAATGTCAACGCTTCATCGCGTAATGCTTCTAATTGCTCGCGCATCTTTCCCACTCCTTTAGTTGAAGATATAAAAAAACGTCCCTCCGGCAAATGCCGAAGGGACGATGTAAACACCGTGGTACCACCCTTGTTTGACTTTTCAATCGAAAAGTCCTCCAATTGCGCGATAACGGGCGCATCCCGTCACGATCTCTCGTGCGACTCCGGAGTGAATTCGGTTAGCAGATTCACGAAGCAGTTTTCAGTCTATGACTGCCTCTCCCTGATTGAATCATTCCCTAACGTACTCTGTTCCATCAACGTCCATGATGTATTCCTGATGTTCACTTTAGCATGAACGCTTGTCGGTTTCAATCCACGCTTGCAAAATGATAGAGCAAAATGCCAGCCGCTACTGCCGCATTCAATGACTCCGCTTTACCGCGGATCGGGATGTAGGCACGCTCATCACAATAAGAGAGCAATTCTGGCGCAACGCCTTGTGCTTCGTTCCCGATGATCAAACCGAGTGCATCCATCGGTGCGATCGTTTGATAAGACGTTGCTCCTTCTAACGCCGTGCCGATTACCGCAATTCCTTGCTCGTGCAGTGCATTGACTGCCTCTTCGAGCGACATGGAGATGACAGGTAGGTGGAACAGCGATCCTTGGGTCGCACGGATGACTTTTCCGTTATAGACGTCAACTGTTCCCGGTCCGACGACGACACCATCGAATCCAGCTGCGTCAGCTGTCCGAATCATCGTCCCGACATTCCCTGGATCTTGCAAACGATCGAGTAACAAATAGCGTCCTCGTTCTAATTGTGCCGAAGCTTGTTTCATCTCACAGACAGCGAAGATGCCTTGCGACGTTTCCGTCTCAGCCAGTACTTTGATGACGGCTTCATCGATCGTAAAGACATCGGCATTTCTTTTCCAAGAACCTGGTACTTGGTACGATTCACGCACGATCAATTCCTTGACGATTCCAGCGCGAACCGCCTCTTCAATCAAGTGTTCTCCTTCGATCAAGAAACGGTTCGTCTGCAGACGTCCTTTTTTCGTTAAGAGTTTTTTCCATTGTTTAACGATTTCGTTCTTTGCTGATGCGATGTGCTTCATTATTTTATTACCCCTCGTAGATCGCTTGGACGGTCTCCGCATCAAGACGTTTTGTGACAGCAACGACTAAATCGACGGCTGCCTCGAAATCGGCTTTATGCATGATTGAGACGTTCGTGTGCAAGTAACGGATCGGTACAGTCAATGCAAGTGATGGAACACCTGTATTAGACAAATGGAATTTCGCTGCATCCGTTCCGCCACCTGGCGTTAAGTCCAGTTGATACTTGATATTTTCTTCTGTTGCGACTTTCGTCACGAAATCGATCAATCCACGATGTGCGATCATCGTTGCATCGAACATGATGACTTGAACGCCTTCACCTAATTTAGACAATGCTTCACGATCGGTCATTCCTGGCGTATCACCTGGGATACCTGTATCGACTGCAAAGGCGATTGATGGTTTCAGCAGGTGTGCGACGGTTTGAGCCCCACGTAACCCGACTTCTTCCTGAACAGTCGCTCCTGCGAAAATCGTGTTCGGATGACCGTCTGCTTTTAAGCGTTTGATTGCTTCGATTGCGATGGCACAACCAATCCGGTTGTCCCACGCTTTTGCCATCAAGAAGTTCTCATTTTTCATCACAGTAAATTCGCAATGTGGAACGACCGTATCACCCGGACGAATTCCCCAACCGTCGACTTCTTCTTTTGATGAAGCACCGATATCGATGAACATATCTTTAATGTCGACCGGCTTATTGCGCGCTTCCGGTGGTAAAACATGAGGTGGTTTTGCACCGATTACACCTGGAATGACTTCACCAGATGACGTTACAATGTTCATACGCTGTGCCAAGAGGACTTGACCCCACCAACCGCCGAGTGGTTGGAAACGAAGGAATCCTTTTTCATCGATCTTCGTGACCATGAATCCGACTTCATCCATGTGACCAGCAATCAATACACGTGGTGCATCTTCGCCTGCGCCTTTATGTTCAGCAAACAGACTACCGAGACCATCCTGGTGGAATGCTTCTGCATGAGGTTCTAAATATTCACGCATGAGGCTTCGGACTTCTTTTTCGTTTCCCGGTACACCTGTTGCGTCCGTGAGACGTTTTAGCATATGTAATTGTTCGTTCATCTGATTTCCTCCTTAGTAACCGTTGTCTTGTCGCACATGGTTTGCTTCATTTTTAGAAATGTAAGCCTTGAAAATCATATCCTGTGTAAAGCCTAGTGTAGCACCTAATGCAAGGTATGCACCAATCAGAACATCATAACTTTGTTCCGTCCGCGAAATCGCAAAAACGTTCGTTTTGTTATAGACGTCTAAAAAAGCATCTGTTGCTGTCAAATAGAAGTCACCTTCTGTAAAATGACTCTTCTTGTACTCAAGCGCTAGACCTAGTGAGAGTAGAAAATGGACGCCATCGACATATTCCTCAAGAATTGTGACTTGAGCGGATGGTCCCTTGTTCGACCAGAACTTAAAGCAACGTGTCTCGTTCGCAAGTTCACCGAGTTCGACCAATAAGGCAAGCAGACGCTCGTCGAATTGATTGCCTGTTAATTGATGTTCTGACTGAATCCGTTTATCCAACTGTTCTTGCATCTCAAAAAGTGTCAACCAATCCATCTTTAATTCTCCTTCTATCTAAAAAAATCATATGACCGTCTCATCGACGTGCCTTCTTATTTTATCATTAAATCGAAAAAAACGTCGGAGAATTAAATTCCCCGACGAATTGTAGAACTTAAGCGTTCAATTTTGCTTTTGCTGTATCAGCAAGTGAAGCAAATGCAGTTGCATCTGTAACTGCGAGGTCAGCGAGCATCTTACGGTTAACGTCGATACCTGCTAATTTAAGACCATGCATCATGCGGCTGTAAGAAAGACCGTTGATACGTGCTGCCGCATTGATCCGAGTGATCCAGAGGCGACGGAAGTCACGTTTCTTTTGACGACGGTCACGGTAAGCGTACATGAGAGATTTCATGACTTGCTGTTTCGCAACCTTGAAGAGTGTATGTTTCGAGCCGTAGTAGCCCTTAGCTAATTTGAGTTGTTTTTTACGACGTTGACGAGTCGTATATCCGCCTTTTACGCGTGGCATATAAATTCCCTCCTAAATCTGTATACGATTGGATAAATTACTTCGCGATCATGTGACGGATGCGTTTGAAGTCACCCGTAGATACCATGCTAGCTTTACGTAATTTACGTTTCGCTTTTGTTGATTTGTTACCGAACAAGTGGCTTGTGTAAGCACGACCACGTTTCAATTTGCCAGAAGCAGTACGTTTGAAACGTTTAGAAGCACCGCGGTGCGATTTCATTTTAGGCATGAGAGATTCCCTCCTACTTCGATTCGATTAGTCTTCTTTCTTAGGAGCAAGCACGAGGAACATGCTGCGTCCTTCCATCTTCGGTCTCTGTTCCACAACACCGAACTCACTTAAATCCGTTGCGAGGCGTTCGAGAACGCGTCTACCGATTTCCGAGTGAGTGATGGCACGACCGCGGAAACGAATACTCGCTTTCACTTTGTTACCATTCTCCAAGAATTTCTTCGCATTACGGAATTTCGTTTGGAAGTCGTTCTCCTCGATCGTCGGGCTAAGACGAACTTCTTTCATCTGAATCACTTTCTGATTCTTCCGAGTTTCTTTGTCCTTCTTTTGCATCTCGAAACGGTATTTACCATAGTCCATGATCTTACAAACTGGCGGTGTCGCTTGTGGAGCGACCATGACGAGGTCAAGTTCCGCTTCCTCTGCGAGACGTAGCGCTTCGTTGCGTGATTGGACACCTAGTTGAGCACCATCCGCTCCGATAAGACGAACTTCCCGGGCACGGATGCTTTCATTGATTAACAGATCTTTGCTAATGGTTAGCACCTCCATCGTGCATTGCACGAAAAATGAATGATAGAAAACGCTATAAAAAAAGCGTCGGCAGTTTTTCCCGCCCACACTCATAAGGAACGCCAAGGCACAGCATTTGCTATACATTGCGTATCTTCATGATGAACCAGTACGAGTTATCATACATGGTGAGAAGCGGGATGCTTCTGCTTTGTTGTCATTTCACTTTGCTATCATAGCACTTGTTTTCCCGTGATGTCAAGCCGCTTTCTATGTTCTTACAGAACGTTGCTCACATACTTGATTATAATAGCAATCCTTTTACGGATAAGCAAGAAGTTTCTAACCTGTTTTTCACGGGTACATTCATAACATGAAAAAAGATTCAGAACATTCGCAAGCAAAACTGTTTATTTAGAATGATTATTGTTTTATAATTAATTTAATCTTACATAAAGGGGAGAATAACAGATGACTGAAAAACGATTAACGACCAATCAAGGTGTACCAATCGGAGACAACCAGAATTCACGTACGGCTGGACGTCGCGGACCAACTTTATTAGAAGACTATCAATTAATTGAAAAGATGGCCCATTTCGATCGGGAACGTGTACCTGAGCGCGTCGTACATGCTCGTGGCTTTGGTGCTCACGGTGTCTTCACTGTCAAAAATTCAATGAAAAAGTACACGAAAGCTGCGTTTTTACAAGAAGAAGGGACAGAAGTTCCTGTTTTCGCCCGCTTCTCGACTGTTATTCACGGCACGCATTCTCCAGAGACGCTCCGCGACCCACGTGGATTCTCTGTCAAGTTCTATACAGAAGAAGGAAACTGGGATTTCGTCGGGAACAACCTTCCTGTCTTCTTCATTCGTGACGCCATGAAATTCCCGGATATGGTCCATTCTCTCAAACCAGATCCACGCACGAATATTCAAGATCCTGACCGTTACTGGGACTTCATGACACTTCGTCCGGAATCGACGAACATGCTCATGCACCTTTTCACGGATGAGGGTATTCCTGCAAGCTACCGTAAAATGCGTGGTTCTTCCGTTCACTCGTTCAAATGGGTGAATGCACACGGTAATACGGTTTATGTGAAACTACGCTGGGTACCAAAAGCTGGTGTTCATAATCTCTCAGCTGAAGAAGCAACAGAGATTCAAGGAAAAGATTTCAACCATGCTTCAAACGATACGTTCCAAGCGATTGAAGATGGCGATTACCCGGAATGGGATCTGTTCGTACAGGTACTTGATCCGGCTGACGTCGATCAGTTCGATTTCGATCCGCTCGACGCGACAAAAGATTGGTTTGAGGATGTCATTCCGTTCCAACACGTTGGTACAATGACATTGAACAAAAATGTCGACAACTACTTTGCTGAAACAGAATCGGTTGGTTTTAACCCAGGTGTCTTGATTCCAGGGATGTTGCCATCTGAAGATAAGTTACTACAAGGTCGCTTGTTCTCTTACTCAGATACACAACGCTACCGTATTGGCACGAATTATCAACAACTTCCAATCAACTGTCCGTTTGCACAAGTGAACAACTACCAACGTGACGGTGCAATGCCGGTCGGTCAGCAAACGAGTCCGGTCAACTACGAACCGAACCGTTATCAAGAAGAACCAAAAGAAACACCCGAGTATACGGAAGAAAATCAACCGTTGCTTGATGATAAACACGGTCGTCTCGAAATCGAGAAGACGAATAACTTTGGTCAAGCCGGAGAAGTATACCGTCGTCTGACAGAAGAAGAGCAAGCAGCTCTCTTGAAGAACCTCGTCAACGACCTTCAGCAAGTCCGTCATGAAAATACGGTCCTGCTCGCAATCTGTAACTTCTATCGTGCTGATGCATCACTCGGTCAGAAGCTATCAGAAGCGCTTCAAGTCAATATCGAACCGTTCCTGCAACAAATGCGTTCATAACGCAAAACGAGCACCCTCGACACTAGTCTTGGGTGCTTGTTTGTGTCCTAGTATGGAATAAAATCGTAACGCTCTGCCGTTTTATACGTGAACTCGTTCAGTTTTTTGAATAAGACGATTTGATCGAGTCCAACCTGCTTGACCGTATTTTGTTGCATGTACCGTTTTTGATCTGCTGTAAACGTATTATAGATTGGAGCATAGCCGTTACTTTGGAACGGTTGCATTTGAATCGCGCGATCCGCGTCTTCCAATCGATTGTAGCGAATTGTCCCTCCGACAACTCCTCTACCGAGAATCGTCATCGCTTTTCCATCTGCTCGATGCACGTTTCGGATCGTATTGTAGCGGACCGTTGGATTCTCCCAGTTCATCATCGAAATCGCATAATCCTTCGTTCCGTCAATCGTGTTTTTTTCAATCCGGACATTCGTGTGTAATTTGTTTTCCGTGTATTGATGTGTGCCGATTGCCACATTGATGTTACGGAATAAGTTATTACGAATCGTGATATCTTCATTTGGAGTGCCATCTTGATTCGACCACTTCCAGTTGAAACCCTTCGTAATTGGATCTGGGGTATCGAGATTAATCGATTCATTCGGACCTGTATTCGGTATCATGACGGCATCGACGAATTTCATGTTTTCGATGACTGCCTTCTTCGTTGCATCAAGTTCCATCGCATGTGAACCCTTTTGATTCCGTACCGTAATACCGCCGATGTACAAATTTTGATTATGGGCAATAGCGAAAGCCGAACCACGCGCATATTGATTCAAGTCGATCTGTGCATTCCCCTTACCGACGAGTTTAACATTCTGGGAACCGTTATATTGGCCAACTTTTTTATTCAGACGTAAAACAGATGGCGAAACGAAATCAAAGACACTCGTCGTCGAACTAATCTTTGTCGTCCCTGTCTCTGTCGTCTTTTTGATAATGACACCATCCTCTAGGATCACCGTCGTATTGGACGGGATACCAACACGTAACGGGGACAGATACGTTCCCTTTGTTAGAACGAGGGTGCCTCCCCCTTCTTTTTCAAGTCGTTCCAAATAAGAACGCATCGTATAATGATTGCGTGTCTTTGCATTATAGGTCGTATATTTACGGATTGCTGGGTCAATCGCTTCTGTTTTTGGTGTAATCCGGTATGTTTTTTTAATCGTTGTCCCCTTCGCTTCGCTCGGATGAATACCGATTAAAAGTGAAGAAGCGATGAATACAGCGAGAGTTGTTTTCTTCAATCTGTAACTTCCTTCCCATTCTTCAAAACATTTCATCCACTGAAGGTTTATTATAGCATTTATCCAATTAAAGGAAAAATGACATTTGGTCATTTTAGATAGATTCAGTTGGATGTTCTACCTGTTTCATCGGTATGAAATTGGTTTCTTTCAAGCATCCCATCACAAAAACAATCCGCCCTACATCAGCAGGGCGGATTGTTTTTGTATACATGAATTATTTTGAACGATTTGCGATTTCTTGCTCTAAATCTGCAATGAATTGTTCGAGTGATGCATTACTCGAGTCTTTTGAACCGTAACGACGAATGTTGACTTCGCGTGATTCAACTTCTTTGTCACCTAAAACGAGCATGACCGGTACTTTATTGACTTGTGCTTCACGAATACGATAACCGAGTTTCTCGTCACGGAAATCTGTTTCGACGCGGATTCCCTTTTTCAACAGGATCGCTTTGATTTCACGGGCATAGTCTTCATGAACACCAGAAACCGGAATCAATTTCACCTGAACGGGTGCGAGCCATGTTGGGAATGCGCCTTTGTATTCTTCGATCAAGTAAGCAACGAATCGTTCCATCGTTGATACGACACCTCGGTGTAAGACGACTGGACGGTGATCTTGTCCGTCGTTCCCTTTGTATGTCAATTCGAATCGCTCTGGTAAGAGGAAGTCGAGTTGGACTGTTGAGAGCGTCTCATCTTTACCAAGCGCTGTCCGAACTTGAACGTCAAGCTTTGGTCCGTAGAATGCGGCTTCGCCTTCTGCTTCGAAGTATTCGAGTTCGAGCTCATCCATTGTTTCTTTCAACTCACGTTGCGCCATTTCCCAGATCGCATCGTTGTCGAAGTACTTCTCTTTGTCCGCTGGGTCACGGTATGAAAGACGGAACTTGTAATCTGTGATCCCGAAATCAGCATAGACTTCTTGAATGAGATGAACGATGGCTTTAAACTCATCTTTCATTTGGTCAGGACGGACGAACGTATGTCCATCGTTAAGAACCATGTAACGAACACGTTGAAGACCAGTCAAGGCACCAGACATTTCGTAACGGTGCATGCCACCAAGCTCCGCGACACGAAGTGGTAAATCACGGTACGAACGTGGTTCGTTCTTATAGACCATCATATGGTGTGGACAGTTCATCGGGCGAAGAACAAGTTCTTCATTGTCCATCTCCATTTTCGGGAACATGTCATCTTGATAGTGATCCCAGTGCCCCGATGTCTTGTATAGATCGACTGAACCGAGGACCGGTGTATAGACGTGCTCATACCCAAGTTCGAGTTCTTTATCGACGATATAACGCTCGACTGTCCGACGGATCGCTGCTCCTTTTGGTAACCACATCGGAAGTCCTTGACCGACTTCTTGAGAAGTGAAGAATAAACCAAGTTCCTTCCCGAGTTTCCGGTGATCCCGTTCTTTTGCTTCAGCGAGGAAGTGGAGGTGTTGTTTCAACTGATCTTTTGTTGCCCATGCTGTACCGTAAATGCGTTGTAACATCTTGTTTTTCGAATCACCACGCCAGTAAGCACCAGCAATGCTCATCAATTTGAAGACTTGTAGCTTCGCTGTCGCTGGAACGTGTGGTCCACGGCAGAGATCGAAGAATTCGCCTTGACGGTAAATCGTCAAATCCTGATCAGCAGGAATCGACTCGATCAATTCAATCTTCAACGGATCATTGAGTTCTTTATAGATGGCGAGTGCCTCGTCACGCGAGACGACTTCTCGTTCGATCGGCAAGTTTTCACCGGCGATTTTATTCATCATCTTCTCGATTTCTGGAAGGTCCTCTTCTGTCAGACGACGTTCCATATCGATGTCATAGTAAAAACCATTCTCGATTGTCGGTCCAATTCCAAGATGAATCGTTTCATCCGGATACAGACGTTTGATGGCTTGTGCCATCAAATGAGCTGATGAGTGACGAATCAAGTCGAGCCCTTCTTCTGAATCCGGCATGATCAATTCAATTGTACCGTCCTCTTCGATTGGACGACGGTAATCGATGGCGTGCCCGTTCAATTTAGCAGCAAAGGCTTTTTTACGAAGACCTGGGCTGATCGAAGCTGCCACTTCTTCAGCTGTCGTGCCGGCTGCAAATTCCTTTACGGCGCCGTCTGGAAATGTAAGTGCGATGTTTGACATGACTGTTTCCCCCTTTTACAAAATAAAAAAGACTCATCCCTAAAAAGGGACGAGTCTTAATCTCGTGGTACCACCCTCGTTCCCGGACCATGCACTGGTTCGGCTCGAACACGCGTTAACGGGCGTGAGGCGCAAACGGATTAGCCCCGTTCGTGCTATGAGGGAGTAAAGACATGAATGATGCCATGAGAAGCTTCCACCGTTCTTCTCTCGCTAGTTTGGTTCATTTCATACTTCATATCCTCAATCGTTGCATCGTCTATTGACGTGTCATTAGTATAACGAATCCGTTGCTTCCTTGACAAGGAAAATTAGTAGCGACGTCGATTTTCACCAAGGAACTCGATTGGTTGCGTCGTCGTCCGGATTCGTTCCATCAGTCGTGCAGCCTTTAATTTATCGCCTTGATCATTTGTGATTCCGAAATGGAGCTCGAGTTCATCATAAGATAAGTTCGAGCTGAATAATGTCGGCAGACGATGCATCATGCGATACTGCAAAATGATCCCGAACAATTCATCCCGTACCCACGGACTGATCGATTCAGCACCGATATCGTCAATCAACAATACTGGAATCGTTTGAAATCCTTCGAGGAATGTATCAAACGAGTCAGACCGAATCCTCCGTTTCGCTTCAGCGACAAACCCCGGGGCATGGACGAGAATCGTTGCAATCCGTTCTTTTTTCAAAGCATTCCCGATCGCAGCCAAAAGGTATGTTTTCCCGACACCAAAGCTACCATGAAGGTACAATCCCTTTACCGTCTCCTTCGAGCGGAGATGATTGAGGAACTGAGACGCCGCACGTAAGGCAAGCTTACGGTCCGTCGTCGACAAGTCAAAATCACTGAAGTTCGCATCGCGGACTTCATCCGGCAGGAACAGGCTCTTAAATTTCTTCTCAAGCGCACGTTCATCCTCTCGGTCTTTTAACGCTTGCGACTTCTCATACGAGACGACGATCTGTCCTTTTTCGACGTGCAGGATCGGCTGGTACCCTTCGATGACTGCCTTACTTTCAATCAGTCGATTTCCGTCCATCTGTTCCGCATATTCATTCAATTTGAGCATGCCCCGCTCGATCATCCGTTGATCGATCTCCGGATGTGTCCGCAAGAACATGACGACACCTGGATGAGACAACACTCGTTGTTGAATCGCTCGAACCGATTCTGCGACGTCCGGTCGACTTAATATTTTTTCGATAGATGATTGAATATGTTCCATGTCTCGACTCCTTTAGTTCCCCTTCAGTTCTCGTAAGATCCGTTCCATTTCTTCATCATCTGGAACATCTGCTTCGAAACTCGCTTTTTTAGAGGCTTCGTACTCCTGCTGTTTTGCTTTCTCTTCTTGCAACCACTTCGGATTCGGACCGCCATTCGTGTTGCTTGTCCGTCCCCGGCGACCACCAACAGTTTGACGCGCACGTTCTTGTTTTTGCTCCTGCTTTTTTGAAATCAACTCATCCTGCTCCTGCGTCTTCGCTAGTGCCTCGGATGCCGTCACGTATCCCTTCTGTTTCCAATCATCAACGATCGATAAGAGGAAGTTCTTGCTGAAGCGATTATCTTTTTTGATGACGAGCGCATAGTAGTACGCAGCATTGACGATCCCAGACGACATCTCATAATCGATGATCAATTGTTGGATCAATTCTTCATCCCGTTCAGACAACGCTTTGACCTTTCGCAACTTCGCTACATAATGCTTCGGATGGGTGCTTTCCATCGTCTCCGTCGCTTCGATGTCTCCGACCTCGATCGTGTCTAGTGAGGCGACCTTCGCTTTTTTCTCCCGGCTGAGTTTTTGTTTCGCTGACAACATCATCTGTTTGCAGCGTTCTTGCTTCTCAGCATCGGTCATCGGCAAGTACGCTTCGTGACGGAAACGGGCATTCAACAGTTCCGCCATCAACGCTTCATTCGATTGCGTGACGTAAGCAAGCTTCACGAGCAGATGATCGATTGCCTTTGAGTAAAATGTTCGTGGCAGGAAACGATCGGTCTGTCGCTTCATCTCTTCTAGATCAAACGAATAGTCGAATTCATATACCGCACGTTCCTGTTTCGCATAAGCTTTCGGCTGATGAGCGGAAGCAAGACCAGCTTTTACGTCGAACACTTGATCAAATCGAACCGTCCGATCAACGATGTTCTTCGGAAGCGGCTCCGTCCGAAAACGATGCTGTAACGACCGGAACCGGATTTCACCGACGCGATAGAACAGCAGACTCGATAACACCCCGTCATTCAAGAAGGTGTTCGGCGCAAGCGGAACCCGGATTTGATAAATGTAACGATAAGCGGCTTGGCGCGCTTCGAACGTTCGAATCAACCCGATCCCTTCTAGCTTAAATAACTCTTCCTTGAACTCATCGACGGAAAACCCGAGTAGTGTTCCGAGTTCCGCATGGGAAATATACTGGGATTTCGTTTTCCCTGGGATCATCTCACTCCAAAACGTTTGATAGAGCCCAAGCGCTTTAACACCGATAATCGGCTGGTATAAATAATATAAAGATTGATAAGCTTCACGGTCGACGACACCATTGCTCATCACTAAGCAAAGGTCGGTACCGGAAAGTTCACGTTCTACCATCTGACTCGTCCTTTCCTTAGGGAGAAAAAGAGAGGTGCGCTGACCGGACAGACGACCTCTCTTATATCACGTTCAATTCTCACGGTCATTTTCCTGATGTCGCTCCATCAGTTCAGAGAGCTCTTGGAAAAAGACATTGATGTCCTTAAATTGTTTATAAACACTCGCAAAGCGGACATATGCCACTTCGTCAACGGATGCTAGTTCATTTAATACGAGACGTCCGACCTGCTCACTTGGAATCTCATGCTGAGCTGTCGCTCGTAATGCCTTTTCGACCCGACTGACGACTGTTTCTAGCTGTTCAATCGAAATCGGTCGTTTTTCACAGGCACGCACTAATCCGCGTAGAATTTTCTCGCGATTGAACTCGTCACGCGTTCCGTCTTTCTTTACGATGATTAAAGGGGTCTGCTCGACCATTTCGAATGTCGTAAAACGATAGCCACAAGACTCACATTCACGTCTTCTTCGAATCGAACCGAAATCCTGGACTGGTCTTGAATCCAGTACTTTTGTTCCGTTAAAATTACAGGCTGGACAGCGCATGCCGTACCTCCGTTCACGTGATTTCTTTTGTTCCAATCATCTTTAATCGATACCCTGCATCAAGTGATGCATAGATTCGCTCAATTTGTTTCTCGAGATCAGGTCCGAGAAGACTTTCACGGTGTAAGAAGAGATCGACGGCAGTACGTCCGCCTGCCACCATGATGACTGTCGCAAGTCCATCGACTTCTTTTAAGGTAAAAGCGAGTTCTCCACGTTCCGCGTCAACACGACGAACCGTTCCGCCATCTTGCTTTAAGATATTTTCTAAACCAGCAAATAACATTTCCACAGTTGCTGCGTAGTAGTGTGTGCGTAGGTTTTCGTTTTTATGTGTATCGGATGTCTCTAGCTGTTTTTGCAAACGTTCCTTCAGTCCCATGGTCATCCTCTTTTCTTTGTTTCTTCTACTATTAAGAATAACAGACGTCAGACATATTAAAAAGCCCTCGTCTGAACGACGAGGGCTTGACGAATTCGTGTGTATTGTCAGTTGACGTGCTGGACAGTAGCCGCTGGAACTTGAACAGGTCCCATACCACGTGGAATTTCGACATTTTCACGGATTTTCGCATCGAGCTTTTCAGCAATGTAGTTCGCTGCGATGGCTGGATCGATCCGATCCCCACAAGTAAAGACATCAACCGATGCATACCCGTGCTCTGGGAAACTGTGAATCGTTAAGTGCGATTCAGAGATAATGACGACGCCACTGACGCCGTGTGGTGCAAACTTGTGGAATGCTACTTCTCGTACTTCTGCACCTGCTTGAAGTGCTGCGTCAACGAAAAGTCGTTCAACGAATTCCATGTCGTTCAATTTTTCAGGATTACAATCCCAAAGTTCTGCAATAATGTGTCTTCCCATAGTATCCATTTGTGGATCCCCCCTACATTCAATGGTCTTCAAAGTAGTTGATCACTTACTTTGCGCCTGAGTCGTTCGCACCCACGGGGGAAAGTTAGTCCAGAGAGGTCCTAACCCTTTAAGCTGCGATTGCCAGACCGATTGAAGTTCACGATTTGAATTATAGCGAGTATCAAAAAGATACACAAGGATAAATTTCAAAAATTAATATATTTTAAGAAAAAAAACGGGACAGCCCCCGTCATTGCTGGGATCTGCCCGTTATAATTAATTCAATTCAAGTTCTTTTTCAACGGTTCCCATCGCCTCTAAGTGTGCCGAGACGAGGTGTACGAGATCGACGACGCGGCATGAGTAACCCCACTCATTATCGTACCAAGCGAGGACCTTCACCTGACGACCACCCATGACCATCGTCGAGAGCCCGTCGACGACCGTCGAACGTTCTTCTCCGTTAAAGTCGATTGAGACGAGCGGTTCCATCGTCATTCCGAGAATGCCATCAAGCGCACCGTCCGCTGCTTTCGTGAAGGCTTCGTTCACTTCAGCGACCGTCGTATCTCGACTGACTTCGACGACGAGATCGACGAGTGATACGTTCGGTGTCGGAACACGAAGCGCGAGTCCATTTAATTTCCCTTCCAAATGTGGCAAGACGAGCGCAATCGCCTTTGCCGCGCCTGTCGACGTCGGAATGATCGATGAGCCGCATGCCCGGGCGCGCCGTAAATCCTTATGCGGGTTATCAATGTTATTTTGATCGTTCGTAAACGCATGAACCGTCGTGACGAGACCAGATTCGATTCCGAATGCACGGTCGATGACTTGTACGACAGGTGCGAGACAGTTCGTCGTACACGATGCGTTCGAAACGATATCATCCGTTTCATGATCATACATGTCATCATTGACACCCATGACAATCGTCCGAACATCCCCTTTAGCAGGTGCCGTGATGACGACCTTTTTTGCTCCTGCCACTAAATGCTTCGCAGCGCCCGTATCCGAATTGAACTTCCCTGTTGCTTCGACGACGATATCGATGCCGAGTTCCCCCCACGGCAATAGCTCAGGATTGCGTTCACTGACGATTTGAATCTCTTTTCCGTCAACCATCAACGCCCCATCGATGATGTCGACCGGATAATTGAATTTTCCGTGTACCGTATCATACTTGATTAAATGCGCGAGTGTTTCGACTGGATAACTCGCATTAATTGCTACGACTTCGCTTTTCCCCTCAGCGATCAGACGTCGAAAGACCATTCGACCAATTCGACCAAAACCATTGACTGCCACCTTGACTCCCATGTGCGGATCCCCCTTCAATGTGACGGATGTAGCTCCGTTTACAGATAGAACTATATCATGAAATGTAAGCGATTTCATTATGTTCTCTAAAAAAAGTGAGAGAAGATGGAAACTTCTCTCACTTCATGTTTTTCATAACTTGTCATCATTTGCATCAATCACCATACCGACTTAACCACTCATCGATTTGTTGGTATAACGAATCAATACTGCCGTCATTGAAGAATACATCATCTGCAAGCTCTTTTTTCTGTTCGATGCCGAGTTGCGCATGGATACGTGCATACGCTTCTGCTTCTGATAAATCATTACGTTGCATCAATCTTCTTAACTGCATATCTTCTGGGCAATAGACGACAACGACGCGTTCGAACAGGTTTCGCCAATCCCCTTCTAGCAGTAACGGAATATCAAATACGACGAGAGAATGTCCTGAACGTTCATAGGCATCTGCTGCTTCGAGCATCTGTTGTCGAATACTCGGGTGCATCAAATGATTCAATTGTTGTCGTTTTTCACTATCTTGAAAAATGATTTGTCCGAGCTTTGGACGGACAAGACGTCCTTTTTCAAACGCCTCTGGGAATGCCAGTTGGACTGCATCATATGCTCGCCCTCCCGGCTCAACGACTTCTCGCGCAATGAGATCCGCATCGATGACCGCTATTCCTTTTTGTTTTAAATAGCTAGAAACCGTACTTTTACCGGTTGCGATACTCCCTGTCAGACCGACTCTCATAAGGCAACCTGTTGGCACGTCGGACAGAAATGTGTTCCCCGTCCACCGACTTTGATTTTTTCGATGGCTGTACCACAACGAGGACACGGTTCCCCTTTTTGACCATATACCGCAAGTTGAAGCTGGAATTCACCTTTTCCTGACGGCGAGACATAACTCCGGATCGTACTTCCTCCTGCTTCCACCGCTTGTCGTAAAACGTTGACACCGGCTTGATGAATGCGTGAGATATCGTCGAGTGTCAAGGCGCCGGCTTTCGTCAACGGGTGGACGCGTGCAGCATGAAGGGTCTCATCGACATAGATGTTACCGAGACCAAGGAAGATGGACTGGTCGAGCAGTGCCGTTTTGATTGGACTTCTCTTTTTACGAATTAAATTCTCCGCTAACACTTCTGCTGTAAATTCCGGATCAAACGGTTCACGCTCCAGTTGTGCCAGTGGAGCAGTCTGCATCGCTGTTTGCTTATCACGTAATTCCATCGTTCCGAACTTCCGAACATCATTATAGTGAAGTTCCGAACCATCCGTGAAACGGAAGACGACATGCGTATGTTTATCCCGTTCAACCGGTTGTGGATATGGGAAGTACTTTCCTTCCATCCGCAAATGGCTGACGAGATAAAAACGATCAAAATCAAAGAGCAGGAACTTTCCGCGACGTTCGACGCGTTCGATCCTTTCTTGATGTAAGGCATCTGCAAATGGCGCCACTTCCATCCCCCGAATCATTTTCGGATGGTAGACTTTGACGGAAGAGACTGTCTTTCCAGAGACCGAACGTTCTAAACTGCGGCGAACGGTCTCGACTTCAGGTAATTCAGGCACATCTATTCCTCCTTGCTTACTTCGTTTCGTACCACGTATGCCCTGCGCCCCCATCGACGCGTAGCGGTACGGATAGTTCGACGGTCTGCTCCATCGCTTGTTTGACAAGTGCTTGTAAAGCGTCGAGTTCTTCGTCTGGTGCTTCAAAAATCAATTCATCGTGTACTTGTAATAACAAGCGTGCCTTCAGATTAGATGCTTTCAAAGCAGCATGAACATCAAGCATTGCTTTTTTAATGATATCTGCAGCCGAACCTTGAATCGGTGTATTGATCGCAGTACGTTCAGCAAAACCGCGTAAGTTAAAGTTTTTCGAATTGATATCCGGAATATTGCGGCGACGGTTCATCAACGTTTCGACGAATCCATTTGCTCGTGCCGTCTCGATCGCTGTATCCATGAACTGTTTGATTTGCGGGAACAACTCGAAATAACGATCGATGAATGATTGCGCTTCTTTGCGTGTGATGTTCAAGTTTTGAGACAATCCATAATCGCTGATTCCGTAAATGATTCCAAAGTTGACGGCTTTCGCCTGACGCCGCATGTTTCCTGTGACATCTTCCGGTTCGACACCGAAGACACTACTTGCCGTTTGAGTATGAATATCCTCATCATGGAGGAACGCATCGACAAGCGTCTGATCCTGCGACATATCGGCCATGACACGTAATTCAATTTGTGAATAATCAGCAGCGTACAATGACCAGCCTGTTTGACTCGGAACGAAGGCTTTTCGAATCTTCCGTCCTTCTTCAATCCGGATCGGGATATTCTGAAGGTTCGGATTGACCGAACTTAAACGACCTGTTTGAGCGATTGTCTGAGCAAAACGAGTATGGATTTTTCCATCTTCCTTGATGACTTTTTGCAATCCTTCAACATACGTCGACTGCAACTTTTGCAGTTCTCGGTAAAGCATGATGTGATCGATGACTGGGTGCAGCGGGCGCAGTTTTTCAAGGACATCTGCGGCAGTCGAGTAGCCCGTCTTTGTTTTCTTAAAGGCAGGGAGTTCGAGTTTTTCAAACAAAATTACACCGAGTTGTTTCGGAGAATTAATATTGAACGACTCACCTGCTGCTTCAAAGACCAATGTCTCAAGTTCTGTTAAACGCCCAGCAAGATCCGCTTGCATCTCTTGGAGCGTCGCGACGTCTACGCGAATCCCAGTCCATTCCATCTCAGCGAGGACACCTGATAGTGGACGCTCTAACGTTTCATATAACTCGTATTGTTGATTCGCCTTCAGTTCTTCTCGGACTTTTGGGAACAGCAATTCAACCATCCGTGCTTTCTCAGCTAAATAAGGATGAAGAGCTTCATCTTCTGGCGCGAGACGTTTCGCCCCCTTACCGAGTACTGCTTCCTCATTCGGCGCCATTAATGCATAATGACCAGCGATCGAAGCGAGTGTTGTACCGCCACTTAAGTTTAACAAATAGCCTGCTAATAACAGATCTTCGTACCCGTTCAATGTCAAGCCGTGTTTACGCAATGCAAATGCGACTTGTTTCGCATCGAGACAAATCTTTTGATGTTCCGACTCGATCCATTGACGGAATGCTGGATCCTCGACGAGCGTCGGAGCAGCAACATAGATCGTGTCAGGCGTTGCTATCGCAAATCCAATGATGTCTTCTTCCATGTAATCTTCTCGAAGCTGTTCTGCAATCAATACGGCATCCGTGACGTCTTTAGGAAGTGAAGTGATCGTCACGACGTTTAATTGTTCTTTATCCTCTTCTTTGACGACAGGGGCGAATCGATTCGTCAATGACTTGAAGCCAAGTGACTGGAACAATGAATAAGGAACTTGGGTATCGACATTGCGAATTTGCAAATCATCTAGCGTCGTCTCGAGAGGGACATCCACCTTGATTGTCGCGAGTTCTTTCGACAGTCGTGCGAGCTCTTCGTTCGCGATGACTTTTTCTTTCTGCTTCCCTTTTAAATCCTCGACATGTTCGTACAGTCCTTCAACAGAACCGTATGCCGAAATCAATTTAACAGCCGTCTTTTCACCAATCCCAGGAATCCCTGGAATATTATCCGATTTATCACCCATCAACCCCTTCAAATCAATCATTTGAATTGGCTTTAAACCACCATACGTCTCAGCAAACAGTTCCTCTGTCATGCACTGGACGTCCGTGATCCCACGCTTCGTGATCAAGACTTCGACCTTATCCGTGACAAGTTGAAGTAAATCTTTGTCTCCTGTGACAATCCGCGTCCGATCCGTTGGCATTGTCCGTGCGAGCGTACCAATCAAATCATCTGCCTCATAGCGATGGAGTTCCATCATTTGAATACCGAGTGCTTCACAGATGTCTCGGACGATCGGGAATTGTTCCCGTAGTTCGGACGGTGTTTTTTCCCGACTTCCTTTATACTCCTGATAGACATCGTGACGGAATGTTTCACTCGAAGCATCAAAGGCAACGAGCATATGTGTCGGTTGCTCTTCTTCAAGCAACTTCAATAACATCATCGTAAAGCCATAGGCTGCGTTCGTATTTCGTCCTTGCGCGTCCGTCATTGGTGGTAAAGCGAAAAACGCCCGATAAGTCAATGAGTTCCCATCAATCAATAACAATTTATTTTCCATCATCTACGCCCCTTTAATCGATTTTCTGTCCCTATTGTATCACTCTGCACACATTTGTTCGCTAAAAATGACCAAAAAAAGACGATTGACTCACGGAGAGTCAACCGCCAAGGGCATGACGACATGGGAGCTGATCCAGTCGCCATACAGATGATGAAGAAGGTACTTTCATCATAAGATACATCTATTAAGGAATTGTGAATCCACTGTGAAATTCAGCCATGTTTTGGTAAACGAATCGTAAACGTCGTTCCTTGTTGCTCCGCCGATTCGACATCAATTTCTCCATGGTGAAGATCAACGATGTGTTTAACAATGGCCAGCCCGAGACCCGTTCCACCTGAATTACGGCTTCGCGCCTTATCGACACGATAGAACCGTTCGAAGATACGCTGCGTCTCCTTCGGATGAATACCAATCCCATCATCTTTGATGATGAGTTGGACAGACTCTTCTCCATCCTCGAGTTGAATCCAGACGTTACCACCGTTCGGTGTGTAGTTCAACGCATTCGCAACTAAGTTGACTACGACTTGTTTCAACCGATTCAAATCTGCCCGGATGAAGACTTCCTCTTCCGTTTCGATATGAATCATCATCTCTTTTTCCGCTGCTCGTCGATGCAACAGCTCTGCGGTTTCGCGAACGAGACTCGTCACATCAACGATCGCTGTCTCAAGCTGATAGTTGTCTTGTTCCAGTCGCGATAGTTCGAGCAAGTCTTCGACCAATGTCTGCATTCGTTCTGATTCATCATGAATGATCCGCAAAAATTGTTCCCGGATTTCCGGAACATCTTGCGCACCATCGAGTAACGTTTCTGCAAACCCCTTGATGGACGTCAGTGGTGTTTTTAATTCGTGACTGACATTCGCAACGAAGTCTTTGCGCATCTGTTCCAGCTTTTTAATTTCCGTAATATCGTTGAAGACAACGGTCGTTCCTTGCACGCGACCGTTCTTATCAAAAATCGGTGCGGCACTGACCATAAACGTCCGACTGTTGATGCCGAAACGGACACTCGATTGTTTGCGATTCGGTTTTTCTGTCAGGTAGACATCTTCAATCACCTGACTCATCTTTTCGTTCGGAAGTACGCGGTAATATAATTTTCCACTAGATGGTTCGTGAATATGGAACATCTCCCGATAGGTACGGTTAACAAGTAGTACATAACCCTTTTCATCAATCAGCATGAGACCGGCTCCCATGTATTCGATCAAGGATTCGAGTCGTGCCCGTTGCATCGCTTCACCGGATGATGCATTCTCTAGATTTCGTGCGAGGAGATTGATCGAGCGTCCTAAATCACGTGATTCATCTGGTGCCGCTAACTCGTAGACGCGTGACTTGTAATTCCCATGTGACAGTTCGTGCAACACATCGGTCGCCTCCGCGATTGGTCGTAGGAACCGTTTCGTTGAACGATAGATTGTCAAAAAGATTATTACGAGCGAAGCAAGGAGTGAGAAGAAAATGACCGTCCAAATCCGTGAATAGATAATATTCAAATCTTTAGCATAACGAATGAAACTGACGTACACTTCTCCACCATCTGCTGTTGGAACAGGCTTCGTGAACTGGACGACACTGTCATCCGTCTTCGATTCAAACGTGCCATCTTTGGGAATCGCTGAGAAATTGAGCGTTGCTACTTTCAGTTTCGTGACATCAACAGGGGTACCTGCGATGATTTCCCCACGTCCGTTAAATAAGATCATGTCAAAGTTGGATTCGGCATACAATTGATTCACGTACTGTGCCATATCAGAAACTTCGCGCCCTTGTAGGATCGTCTCGACAAGCGAGGTTTCATCCATCAGTTTTTCTTTTTCATTTTGAACATAGAATTCCTTAAATGATTGTCCAAGTAGAAAACCGAGTGCAACAAGCACCAAACTAATGAAAGAAATCATTTTAAAGATGAACCGTTTCCGATACTTACTCATTCTGGTTTCGGCTCCTCCATCTTATACCCGAGACCGCGAATCGTTTTGATATAAATCGGTTTTTTCGTATTCGGTTCGATTTTTTCACGGACGTGACTGATATGCACATCCACGATACGCGTATCGCCGACGAAATCATAATTCCAAATCGCGGATAACAGTTGATCTCGTGTCAAGACACGTCCTTTATTTTTAGCGAGATATACGAGCAATTCAAATTCCTTAGGAGTAAGTTCAAGACGTTCTTCTGCTTTGAAAGCTTCGTAGTTATCCGGAACGATTTTGACGTCACCAATCAGAATCGTTCCGTCCGTGACCTCATCCGGGGATGCTGTCTGATGACTCATCCGTCGTAAAATCGCTTTTACACGGGCAACGACTTCGCGTGGGCTAAACGGTTTTGTCAGGTAATCGTCCGCACCGAGTTCTAGACCGAGCACCTTATCAAACTCATCATCCTTTGCCGTCAGCATCAAGATCGGTGTATTGATTTTCTGTTGACGTAGTCGTTTACATACTTCCAGACCATCGAGTTCCGGCAACATAAGATCCAGTACGATCAGTGCGGCATCTTGTTTTTCCGCTAATTTCAAACCTGACATTCCATCATGTGCCGTTTCGACGACAAAACCAGCCTGCTCTAAATTAAACTTCAATAGTGTTGCAATCGACAATTCATCATCTACCACGATAATTTTATCTTTCAAACCTTGCATCCCCCTCAAGTTTCGTTCTTTCGAATGAGGAATTCCGTGGAATCCGCTTCGTCTGTCTTCATCTTACCGACTTTTACTGGAAAATCACAAATCTTTCTGCTGTTTCTTTACATAATCTTTAAAGGAGACGATGAATCCCTCTTGATCATTCGTGTAAAAGCGATAAAAACGGGGAATCAATACATATCGTCAATCGTAGGAGGTAAAATGTATGGAATGGAATCATCCCCTTTTTGCAGCCATCACGGCATGGTTCATCGCTCAAGCAGCGAAGCTTGTTACGAGTTTGGTACGGACCCGAAAGTTCGACCTGGAGATCATGTTTGCTTCCGGTGGTATGCCTAGTTCACATAGCTCGACTGTCGTCGCGTTAGCCGTGGTCATCGGTTTTCAGGAAGGTTTCTCATCTTCGCTCTTCGCACTAGCTGCCATATTTGCCACAATCATCATGTATGACGCGACGGGTGTCAGACAAGCTGTTGGTGTTCAGGCAAAATTACTCAATGATTATTTTAAGGGAATTCGTCATGAGACCCCTCTTCTGAATGAACTCGTCGGTCACACTGAGTTTCAAGTATTCGTTGGTCTCTTACTCGGTTTAGCTGTCGGTATCTTGTGGCCAGTTTTCTTCTTTTAATGCAAACAACCCATCCGATTTTGGATGGGTTGTTTGCATGTGAAGTGACTTATGGTTTTAGAACGACCTTGATGCATCCATCTGTTCGATCGTTGAAGGTTTGATAGGCTGCAGCAGCATCATCGAGTGCCACTCGATGCGTCACGATGTCCGTCGGATCAAATTCCTTATTGATGATTTTCTGGAACAGTTCCGGCATCAAATGGACGACGGGTGCTTGTCCCATTTTCAGTGTGATATTTCGAGTGAAAAAGTCGCCGAGTGGAAATTGATTATATTTTTTCGCATAGACACCCGTCAACTGTACGGTACCAAACTTCCGGACAGCATCCTTCGCAATATCAATGGCACTCAACGTTCCCCCTTGCAAACCAATCTTTTGTTCGATTTTTTCAACAGGTGACATCTTCCCATCAAGACCGACGCAATCAATCACGACATCTGCCCCACCTTGCGTCAATTCTTTGATGTAGGCACCACTTTCTGCATGATCTGAAAAATTCACGGTCTCGACTTTATTCGTCACTTTGGCGTGATTTAATCGATAGACTTGATCATCCACCGCAATGACCCGTTTCGCACCTTGCATCCATGCGAATTTTTGTGTCATCAGTCCGACAGGTCCCGATCCGAGTACGACGACCGTGTCCCCTTTTTTCACACCAGCATGCAGGACACTCCAATATGCTGTAGGTAAAACGTCAGATAAGAACAACAACGCTTCATCTTCTAGTTCACACGATTCAGGAATTACGAGCGGCATGAAATTTCCAAATGGTACTTTTAAATATTCCGCCTGACCACCGGGATGTCCACCAAACTCTTCTGTAAAACCAAAATATCCACCTGTATCGACATGCGGATTTCCGTTTGAGTTATCACATTGACTTTCCATATCATGTTCGCAAAAGAAACAGTGACCGCAAGCAACGTTAAACGGTAACACGACGCGGTCTCCCCGTTTAACCTTCGTCACTCCTGGTCCAACTTCTTCAACGATGCCCATCGGTTCATGACCAATGACATAGTCTTTGTGAGCCGGCATATTCCCTTGATAAATGTGTAGATCCGAACCACAAATTGCAGTCGAGGTGATCTTTACGATGATGTCATCGTTTTTATCAATCGATGGATCCTGTACTTGTTTGACTTGAACATCTTTTGTTCCTTGGTACGTTACGGCGCGCATGTAAAATCCCCCTTAATGGAATAAAATGACGTACCTTTGTCCTTACCCTAATACAAGCATTTATTCTACATGTTTTTTAAAATTGGAACTTTTATACTACATGGATCACATGGTGTGAACTAACCATTTTACTTTACACATTTATATGTAAAAGAAGCTTATATCATGGCCCGATGCACCGTTTGTCTCAAAAATGGTCTTCTCGAACAATCTATCGTTTGATGTGATCGGCTGACCTGTCCGCATTGTCAAAACTCGCAACACCTACTGTAACGAGACGAAAAAGACGAACCTGTCGAAAGTGACAGGTTCGTCTTTTTTAGATTCAGGATTTTAATAAGTCAAGTACCGAACGGACGGTAGACGCAGAGCGGTTCAATGCTTCTTGTTCATCGACAGTCAGCTCGAGTTCGTAGACGTGCTCGACACCGTTCCCACCAAGAATGACCGGTACACCGAAATACATATCGTCATATCCATATTCGCCTTCGAGATAAGCAATGGCAGGTAGAATACGTCGCTGATCCTTCAAAATCGCTTCGACCATCTGAGCAATTGCCGCTGCTGGCGCGTAATAAGCGGAACCGTTTCCAAGTAACTGAACGATTTCACCGCCCCCTTTACGGGTCCGGTCAACGATCGCATCGAGTCGTTCTTTCGATATGAGCTTCTCAATCGGAATTCCTCCTGCCTGAGAATAGCGCAGTAGCGGTACCATATCATCTCCGTGTCCACCGAGCACGAACCCTGATACGTCCTTCACAGAAACATTGAGTTCTTCTGCTAGAAATGTCCGGAAACGCGCTGTGTCGAGGACTCCGGACTGACCGATGACACGTTCCTTCGGAAAACCAGATGCTTGATAGACCGTATACGTCATCGCATCGACCGGGTTCGTCAAAACGATGATGATCGATTCTGGTGCATGCGCGACGATTTCCTTCGTCACAGCTGTCATGACGGCAGCATTCGTACTGACAAGGTCTTCGCGGCTCATGCCCGGCTTTCGAGCAATGCCGGCAGTGATGACGACGATATCTGCGTCCTTGATATCTGCATAATCCGATGTCCCTTTTACCGAAACATCAAATCCGAGGATTGGCGCTGCTTCTTGCATATCAAGCGCCTTTCCTTTCGTCGGATTTTCTTGCTCTGGTCGGTCGACGAGGACGATATCACCTAACTCTTGCTGGGCAAGGTAAAGTGCCGTCGTCGCGCCCGTAAAGCCACTTCCTATGACTGCGATCTTCTTCCGTCTGTTCATCGACTCATTCCTCCTGATCGGATTACATGTTTTTGATGAGTTCGTCCGCGAATTCAGAACACTTCACTTCAGTCGCACCATCCATGAGACGTGCGAAGTCGTATGTGACGACTTTTGCTTCGATCGATGTTTCCATCGATTTGATGATGAGATCTGCTGCTTCGTTCCAACCGAGGTGACGGAACATCATTTCGCCTGACAAGATGACAGATGATGGGTTTACTTTATCAAGTCCAGCGTATTTTGGTGCTGTACCGTGAGTTGCTTCAAAAATCGCGTGACCAGTCATGTAGTTGATGTTTGCTCCAGGTGCGATTCCGATACCACCCACTTGTGCAGCAAGTGCATCCGAGATGTAGTCACCGTTCAAATTCATTGTCGCAACGACATCGAACTCTTTTGGACGAGTCAAGATTTGTTGTAAGAAGATATCAGCGATTGAGTCTTTTACGATTAACTTACCAGCAGCTTCAGCGTCTGCTTGTGCTTTGTTCGCAGCCTCAGTTCCCTCTTCTTCTTTGATACGATCGTACTGGTTCCAAGTGAAGACGTGCTCTGCGTATTCACGCTCAGCAAGCTCATAACCCCAGTTTTTGAAAGCTCCTTCAGTGAACTTCATGATGTTTCCTTTGTGAACGAGTGTCAACGAAGCGCGCTTGTGCTCAAGTGCGTATTCGATTGCTGCACGAACGAGGCGTTCTGTTCCCTCTTTTGAAATCGGTTTGATTCCAAGACCAGATGTCTCAGGGAAGCGAATTTTGTTGACACCCATTTCGTTTTGAAGGAATTCAAGCAGTTTTGCAACGCCTTCGCTACCTTCTGCATATTCGATTCCTGCGTAGATGTCTTCAGTATTTTCACGGAAGATGACCATATCTGTATCTTCTGGGCGTTTAACCGGTGAAGGAACACCTGTGAAGTAACGAACTGGGCGAAGGCATGTGTACAAATCAAGCTCTTGACGTAATGCAACGTTTAATGAGCGAATACCGCCGCCGACTGGTGTCGTAAGTGGTCCTTTGATTGCGATGATGTGCTCACGGATGAGATCGAGTGTCTCTTCTGGTAACCAGTTGCCTGTTTTGTTGAATGCTTTTTCGCCAGCATAGACTTCTTTCCATTCAATCTTCTTCTCACCGTTATAGGCTTTTTCAACTGCTGCATCAAATACGCGTACCGCAGCATTCCAGATGTCAGGTCCTGTTCCGTCACCAATGATGAATGGAATGATTGGAGCATTTGGAACTTGAAGTGTACCGTTCGTTACTGTGATGTTTTCGCCTTGAAGTGTAGCCATGTCTAAAAATCCCCCTTAAGTAATTGTAATCTACATCAAAAATCAGGAGAGGATTACTCCTCTCCGTCCTTTTAACGTTCTTCGATGGACACATATGTCCGGTGCGTTTCACCCGTGTAGTCTGCACGTGGACGAATCAGACGGTTATCGCTATACTGCTCTAAAATGTGCGCCAACCAACCTGACATTCGACTTACTGCAAAGATTGGAGTGAAAAGTTCTGTATCAAGTCCAAGTGCATGGTACGTAGAAGCGGAATAGAAATCAACGTTTGGTTTCAATCCTTTTTCCGACTGGACGATCTCGTCAATCTTAACTGACATCTCATACCATTTCGGTTCCCCGATTTGAGCAGTCAGCTGACGACTCATTTCCTGAAGGTGCTTCGCACGTGGATCGCCGTCCTTGTAGACACGGTGACCAAAGCCCATGATTTTTTGCTTGTTCTCAAGTTTATTATGAACATACTCGTCAACCTTTTCAACCGAATCAATTTCAAGCAACATCTTCATGACGGCTTCATTCGCTCCACCGTGAAGAGGTCCTTTTAATGCACCCATCGCTGCTGTCACACCTGAGTAGACGTCAGAGAGTGTCGCAACACAAACACGTGCCGTGAATGTCGAAGCGTTCAACTCATGGTCTGCATGAAGAACAAGCGCTTGGTTGAACGCTTTTTCAGCCACTTCTGTCGGCTCTTCGCCTGTCAACATGAACAGGAAGTTTGCAGCGTAAGAAAGACCTGTTTTAGGTGCGATTGGTTCCTGCCCTTTTTTGATACGCGCGTAAGCCGTAACAAGTGTTGCGATTTGCGCTTGTAATTTGATGGCTTTAGCGTAATTCGCCTCTGTCGACATATCTTCTGATGTTTCATCGTAAAGCGCGAGTTGAGAGAGCGCTGTTCGAATCATTGCCATCGCATTCGCCGACTTTGGTGCTGCCTTCATCGTCTCGAGAACGGCAGTCGCAACTGGTGCTTCGGAAATGAGTGCTTCCGACAGTTGCTTCAATTCCTCTTCTTTTGGTAGACGGTCGTTCCATAATAAGAAGACGACTTCCTCAAATGAGGCGTGCTCCGCCAAATCATCAATTGTATAACCGCCGTACGTCAATTGACCATCGATGATCGAACTGATTTTCGATGTCGTCGCGACGATTCCTTCTAAACCTTTAGTTTGCGTCATGACAATAATCCCCCTTTTTTTCCCCAGAAATTTAAAACGCTTTCATTTCCGTATTGAAAAAAAGACGTCCACTCAAGAGTCGTTCCCCATGCTTGTACCGCTGTACTCTTGAATAGACCATCTTGTTTCTGTTCTTAGTATAAACAAAATTACCCAAAAAGTGAATGAACTTGCATACTATTATCAAAAAATTAATTCGTATTCTTTGCTGATCCTGCTCATCCCGTGAACGTTTTTGCGATGATATCCCACATTCCGATGACAAGCGCAGCGATCCCAGCACCAATTAGCGGACCAACGGGTACTCCCCGAAAGAGTCCAACTGCGAGAATCGTTCCTGCAAGCAATGCCGTCGTGACAAGTGGGTCTTCTTTCATCAGACCAACACCATGTGCCGCTACGATCGCAACGAAGATTCCTGATAAAAATGAGATGATGCCGATATGCCCCCGAATACTTTGAATAAGTTCCTTAAATCCGATATCCCCTGCTGCGATCGGTACAAGAATCGCAGCCGTAATCAATGTGACACCCCACGTGATTCCTTTTGCCTGCAAGGATGGAAATAATCGACCATCTAGTCCGATCGCCTTGACGATCAACAGGAAAGCAGCAGCGATGATCAATGATTTATTTTGTGCGATGACCCCGATGAAGACGAGGGCAATCAAAAATAGATAAGCTTCCATACGTCCTCCTCATGAAAAAAAGACGGACATGACCTAAGTCACGTCCGTCATGAATGAATTATGCGTTATACAGTTTACCTGTCAGTGGATCGATTGAGATCATTTGACCGTCTTTGAAGACTGTCAATGCATTTTCAACACCAACGATGACCGGTTTACCGAGTGATGGTCCAACGATACCAGCATGGCTAGTCAATCCACCATCTACTGTGATCATTGCTGCAGCCAATTCGATTGCAGGCATCATGTCACGATCTGTTGAGTTCGTAACGAGGATCATGCCTGGTTTCGCTTTCGCATTTGCTTCTTCAGCATTGTTTGCAATGACGACTTCACCAACAACACCACGTTCGCCGATTCCGCGACCGTTTGCGATCTCTTTACCAACGATGTGAACTTTTAGCATGTTCGTTGTACCAGCAGTCAAAGCAGGGATACCAGCCGAGATGACGACGAGGTCACCGTCTGTAACAAAACCAGCATCTTTCGCTGTATCTGCAGCAAGTGTCAACATATCATCCGTGTTGTCTGAGAGATGATCGACGACGATTGGATACACACCCCATACGATGTTTAACTGACGTGCGACACGTGCGCTTGGTGTAACAGCGACGATGTTCGGCTCCGGACGGTATTTCGAGATACGTGATGCTGTGTAGCCCGATTGTGTCGGTGTCAAGATTGCTTTTGCATCCAAGTTGATTGCTGTGTGCGTAACGGCTTGAGCGATCGCATCCGTTACTGTGTGCTCACTGCGAGTTTGACGATCTTTCAACAAGAGTTTGTAGTCGAGCATTTTTTCTGTACGTTTTGCGATCGAGTGCATCATTTTGACAGATTCAATCGGGTAGTCCCCTGCTGCTGTCTCACCTGAAAGCATGATTGCATCCGTACCATCAAGAATCGCGTTCGCGACGTCTGATGCTTCGGCACGTGTTGGACGTGGGAAACGTTGCATTGAATCAAGCATTTGTGTTGCTGTGATGACCGGTTTACCAAAGTCATTACAAAGCTTGATCAAGTCTTTTTGAGTTGGTGTTACGTCCTCTGTCGGGATCTCGATACCGAGGTCACCACGCGCTACCATCAAACCGTCTGAAATCGCGAGAATTTCTTCGATGTTATCGACGCCTTCTTGGTTCTCGATTTTCGGGAAGATTTTGATGTGAGTCGCATTGTTTTTCTCAAGCAATTGGCGAATCGCAACGACGTCAGACGCACGGCGTACGAATGATGGTGCGATTAAGTCGACATCGCTCTTGATTCCGAATTCGATATCAGCTACGTCTTTATCTGTCAAAGCAGGAAGGTTAACCTTCACGTTTGGCAAGTTGACACCTTTTTTCGTTTTGATGACACCTTCGTTTTCGATAGAGCAACGAAGTTCACGGTTTGGAAGTTTTTCAACGACACGAAGACCGATGAGACCATCATCAAGCATGATCATCGAACCAACTTCGACGTCATCATAAAGTCCTTCATACGTAACAGAGAACTTATCTTTTGTTCCGACGATTTCGTTTGCGTCACCACTGACGACGATGACTTCTTGTCCACGTACGAGAAGTGCTTTTCCATCTTCGAACGTATGCGTCCGGATTTCTGGACCTTTCGTATCAAGAAGAATCGTAACGATTTTGTTTGCTTCTTTTGCTGCACGACGGATATCTGTGATTCGTGCACCGTGTTCTTCATAATCGCCGTGTGAGAAGTTCAAACGAGCGACGTTCATACCTGCTTCGATCATTTCTGGGAGACGTTTTTCTGACGCCGGTCCGATCGTACATACAATTTTAGTTCTGCGCATATTCCATAAACCTCCTACGGTGTTTGGCCAAGTTCTCTTGCCCATTCCAATCCTATCGATGTTCGTTAAATCGAAAGCTGTTTTGAAAGCTCAAGGATTTCAAGATCCAGCTCATGTTTGTTTGCGTCGAGTGCCTCATCGATATCGAGATCAATCATCTTGCCACCACGTACACCTACGACACGTCCTTGTTTTCCTTGAAGTAGGATTTCGATGGCATGTGCCCCCATCCGACTTGCAAGTACACGGTCCGCTGCCGTCGGTGCTCCACCACGTTGAACGTGACCAAGAACCGTGACGCGTGTATCGAGACCTGTTTCTTTTGCGATAGCGTCTCCCACGTCCTGAGCACGACCTGCACCTTCAGCGACGATGACGATCGAGTGTTTCTTACCGCGGTTGACACCACTTTGAATGCGATCGAGCACTTCTTTTAAATCTTCAGGACGTTCAGGAACAAGAATCGATTCTGCTCCACCAGCAAGTCCTGCATATAATGCGATATCACCCGCATCGCGTCCCATGACTTCAATGACATACGTCCGCTCATGCGACGATGCTGTATCACGGATTTTGTCGATCGCTTCAAGCGCAGTATTGAGCGCTGTATCAAAACCGATCGTATAGTCCGTTCCAGGAATATCGTTATCGATCGTACCTGGAAGTCCGATTGTCGGGAAGCCAAGTCCAGTCAATTTTTGGGCACCACGATACGACCCGTCTCCGCCTACGACGACGAGTGCATCAATTTCAAATTTCTTAAGATTGACGACCGCTTTTGCTCGTCCTTCTTCTGTACGGAACTCAGGGCAACGTGCTGAACGTAGGAACGTTCCACCTCGTTGAATGATGTCACCGACTGATCCAAGGTTCAACTGGACGATGTCCCCGTTGATTAATCCTTGATACCCGTTGTAGACACCGAATACTTCTAAGCCATGAAAAATCGCTTTACGCGTGACAGCACGCACCGCGGCGTTCATACCTGGTGCATCACCGCCACTCGTTAAGACAGCAATCCGTTTTAAACTCACGTTAATCACCTCTCCATTAATCTGAATCTAAAATAGCACGTTGTTTTCTTGTTTTACAACAGGGCAGATTGCATAAACTTTCACTATCTTTTTCATCATCAATTCCGGAAATGAGGAATATCAATCATGATAGCGATTACATGGTGCTTATGTGCCAATTTGGTGATATTTTTCGGTCCGTTGATCGAGGAGCTCTTCCTTGGTCAGATGAACCAAAGTTTCGAGCTTCTGTACCAAGACAGATTTTAATTTATCCGCCTGTAATGACACATCAAGATGTGCTCCTCCGATGACTTCAGGAATGATAGCATCCGCGATTCCAAGGCGTAACAAATCAGGTGCTGTGATTTTCATCGATTCTGCAGCCTTTTCCGCAAGACTCGCATCTTTCCACAATAATGCTGCAGCACCTTCAGGAGAGATAACGGAATACGTCGAGTTCTCAAGCATCAAGAGTTGATCACAAACGCCGATTCCTAAAGCACCACCTGAACCGCCTTCACCAATGACAATCGAGATGATTGGCACAGTCATCCCAGCCATCTCAAACAAGTTTTTCGCGATGGCTTCACTTTGACCGCGTTCTTCTGCCGCACGTCCTGGATATGCTCCTTTCGTGTCAATGAACGTAATGATCGGTCGGTTGAATTTTTCCGCTTGTTGCATGAGACGCAGTGCTTTCCGGTACCCTTCTGGATGTGGCATCCCGAAGTTACGACGAATGTTCTCTTTTGTATCTTTTCCGCGTTGATGACCGATGATCGTCACGGGACGACCATTTAGCGTTCCGATTCCACCGACGATTGCTGCATCATCATACCCATGACGATCACCGTGCAGTTCGATGAAATCTTCACAAATCGATTCAATGTAATCGAGTGTCGTTGGACGTTCTGGATGACGTGCCAACTGAACACGATTCCACGCTTTCATATTCCCGTAAATATCGAGTTCTAACCGATGAAGGCGTTCTTCAAGAAGTTGCAGTTCTTCCTTGAAATCAAGTCCTTGCGTTTCCGCCATGTCATGAAGCTCAAGAATTTTTTCGCGTAACGCGATGACTGGTTGGTCAAATGGTTGCATGGTTCGTTCCCTCCGCATGTAGCTTTAAGATTCGCGTATAGTACGTCTTCAGATCGTGTCGTGATACGACATCGTCCAGTTGACCTGCTTGCAATAAGAATTCTGCTGTTTGGAAATCTTCCGGTAGTTTTTCACGAATCGTCTGTTCGATGATCCGGCGACCCGCAAATCCAATCAACGCACCCGGTTCAGCAATGTTGAAATCACCTAGCATCGCAAAACTTGCTGATACACCACCGGTTGTCGGATGGGTCATACAAGAAATATAGAGTAACCCTGCATCTGAATGCTGTTTTAAAAAGAGACTTGATTTTGCCATCTGCATGAGACTGACCATTCCTTCTTGCATCCGTGCCCCACCTGAAGCAGAGAATATCGTGACAGGTAGACGATGTTTCGTCGCGTAACGAACAGCTTCAGAAATTGCAGCACCAACGGCAGCTCCCATCGAGCCCATCCGGAATCGCGCATCCATGACACAAGCGACGAGTGGGTGACCATTCACATTCCCGACGCCACAGACGATCGCTTCCTTAAGACCCGTTCTGACTTGATCTCCTTTTAATTTTTCCGGGTAATCCTGGAATCCGAGGGGATCCGCTTGAACTACCGGCAGATCAAAATATGTTACCGAACCTTCATCAAATAATTGCGTAAAACGTTCTTGCGCAGTCAATGGATGATGATATCCACATGAACAGACGCGTAGGTTCGCTTCTAGTTGTTTCGTATATTGGATCAATTTACATTTCGGACATTTTGTCATTAAGCCAACAGGCACATCGACACGTTGCTCCTTTGAAGTCAACGTGACGAACTTTTTAGGTTTTCGAAAAAATGCTTGCACGTTCAGTTCCCCCTTGTCATCTATGGGCGGTTCAAGAGTTGTTCCCGTTCCACTTGCGTATAGAGTTCCCCTTGACCGAAGCTTTTATGGAAGGCATTGACTTGTCGCCAGATTCGTTCAAACAGATCGTTATCGACCGTCTGAATCAACGTCTCACGAAACGCTGCATCGGATGCAACGACTGGTGCAAGCACCGAAAGGTCATCCAGCTGCGCGAGCGCTGCTTGCTCAAGCAAGCGGAGCGTTCCTGCCAAGTCTTCGAACTTCGAATCGCCAGTCACTAAGAATTGAGCGATGATTTGAATATAGGTATGATCGTCACGGTTCAATAGAAAGCTTCCGCCTCCGTGCCGTGTCTCGACGATGCCTAAATAAGCGAGCGTCCGTAATGCTTCTCGTACGGACGGTCGGCTGATGGATAGTCGTTCTGCCAGTTCCCGTTCCGATGGGATTCGGTCTCCTGGAACTAATCCATCTTGTTCGATCATCAATTTAATCGCCGCGATATTGGCTTCAAACGCATTTCGTTTCTTCTCCATATCGATACGGCACCACCTTTCTGACCCTTCAGTCGGTTGCTTTAATCGGTGGCATTGGTCAGACCAATTACCCTTTATTATAACAAATCTTATTACCTACTACTAGTTTGAGCGAGGCACATTTTTCAGGACAACATGATCCTCACCAAACTGCATACGTAGACGAGCTAATAATTCCTCATCATGCCGAACCGCATAAAGTGGCGGTAACGATTTCGTCTCGCGTGAATCAGCGTAGCGAACGACGACTGGAATATCGCCTGGCGCAGCTTCTAACAATTGTTCGAGTGTGGCTAGCTCATTTTTTGATGTTAGCTTGACGAACAATACATCTTGTCCGAGTGGCCGGAGCCGTTCCAAAATGAATTGGCGCTCCCCTTCACGATCTTGAACCTTCAATTCGATCAATAAGACATTCCCTAAATAAAGAGAACGACGGAACCGCTCATACTGACTTGGGAATACGACGACTTCTTCATTTGAATACCCATCGACCGCTTGAATGACCGCCATCTCTTGACCGCGTTTCGTCTTGAATTCTCGGATTTGATCAATATAGCAGATTAAATAATGCGTGTCTGCTCCGACACTAAGATCATGAAAATAAGCAGATTCGACCGGTGCTTTCATCGCTGTCGTCAAAGGAGAATACGTTAACCAGAATCCGAGCGCATCTCGTTCCAGGCGTGCCCAGTCGGAATCGCTTCGTTTCGATGACTTCTGTGTCCGGCGTTTCCCGAGGATTGCCAGTTCGTCCGGTAATAAGGTATTCGATGATTCCGTGAAGTACTCGAGCACCTCTTGTTCAGCGAGTCCACGATCGCCGTGCGTCGCTCGGTCTAATGCGCCACTATAAAGTAGTAATTCGATTTTTGCTCGTTCCTTTTTACCCCATCCGACATGAGTCAATAGATCGGCGATCGTCGCCGTGTGCTTCGACGCTTCTTTTAACCGTTCGAACTCTCGCTCGGAAATACCTTTAATCACATGGATTCCAAGTCGAATCCCCTTTCCCTCTAGTGAAGAACGATAATCGGAAATCCAGACGTCCGGTGATAGGACAAGGAGACGTCGTTCGCGCATCAACCGGACGAGGCGTTCCGGTTGTTCCACCGAAACGAGAAAGAAAATTTGCGGGAAATGCGCTTTGATATACCCAAGGGCATAACTAATCTTTGAGTAGGCGACTGCATGACTTCGGTTAAATCCATATCCGGCAAAACGTTCGATTTGTTCATAAAGTGAATGTGCTACTGTATCATCGAATCCATTCGTTCGTGCACCTTCTAAAAAATGGAGACGTTCCTGTTCGAGCGAATCCGTACTCTTCTTGGAAATCGCACGTCGTAATATATCTGCTTGAGCAAGCGTAAAACCAGCCACTCGCCGTGTGATTTCCATGACTTGCTCTTGGTAGACGATGATGCCATATGTCGACGCCAGCACCTCTTCTAATACAGGATGTACCATCTGATAAGGTTGACCGGCTTTTCGTTTTGCGTACAGATCAATGAATTTCATCGGTCCTGGACGATAGAGCGACATCGTGGCGACCAAATCTTCAAATCGATTCGGTTTCACTTCTCGCAATGTTTGTTTCATGCCTGGTGATTCGAATTGGAAGATATCATCCGTCTCAGCGCGGGCAAAGACTTGGAACGTCGCACGATCTTCTTCTGGAATTTGCGAGAGCGTAAAAGAGGGGTGTTCTCTTCGAATCAATTCTTCCATTCGACGCAAACGACTAAGATTGCGCAGCCCCAGCAAGTCAATCTTCAGTAATCCTTGACGTTCTAATGCTTGCATCAGGAACTGCGTCACGTATCGCTCGTTCGGTCCTGTCTCTAAGGGTGTCGTCTCGACGAGATTCTCTGACCCGATGACGACGCCAGCTGCGTGAACCGAACGTTGTCGCGGGAGACCTTCGACTGCTTGCGCTAGCTGTAAGAGTTGTCGACGTTTTTCACTTCCAGAGAACCAGCGATACGTCTGTTTATTTTGTTCGATTCCTTGTAACGTCGTCGATTTCCCAAGTTGTTTGACTGCAGCATCCAGTTCATCTTTTGAAAACTCCAGCGTTCGTCCGACATCTCGCAGAGCGGCTTTGGCACCAAGCGTTGATAATGTTCCGATTTGGGCGACATGGTCTTTTCCATAACGCATTACGAGATCTTCTAATACCTCTTCGCGTCGTTCATCTTCGATATCGATATCGATATCCGGCATCGAAATCCGCTCTGGATTCAAAAACCGCTCAAAGAGTAATCCATATTTCAACGGATCAACCGTTGTGATTCCAAGCGCATAACTAACGAGAGAGCCTGCTGCCGACCCACGACCAGGTCCAACATGAATGCCTTTCGCCTTTGCTCGTCGGATAAGTTCCTCGACGATCAAAAAATAATCAGCAAATCCGGTTTGTTCGATGACGGACAGTTCATAGGCGAGACGTTCCGCCGCTTCTTTACTTTCATGACCGTGTGCCAGTAATCCTTCTTCAGCATGCGTCCGTAGCATCGCATTCGAATCTTCTGCGACGCGTGGTAATGGACGTTGCTGGAACGGTAATTCTAAGCGTTCAGATGTCGCGGCAAATTGCTCAGCAATCGTGATTTCTCGCTCCGTAAAGTCTTCGAGTAACTCTTCTCGAGTCTTTAAATGCATCAGACGATCTGTTTTTTGATCTTGGAACGTCGTTGCTTCACGGATCGCACGTATTGCTTGATAAGCTGGGGCTTCAGCTCGATGAAGATAACGGACAGGATCGACCGGGATTGTCTCTACACCGAGTGATGCGGCTACTTCCCGATAACGCATGCGACTCTCTCGCTCGACCGTCGAGCGACTCGAAGTCACTCCCATATATGTACGCGCTCCTTGAACGTGTCCCATCCACTGCACGACGGAACGACGTAGACGTGTCATATCTTCCGATGCCTGACGAAGCGGAACGAGCACCGCAATGAGCGATGAGGCTTCAATAACCGGTTGTTCACTAGCTAATCGGTACAATTGCCGTAAGCCATCAGAAGAAAAAGCAAACCACAAGATACAACAGTCTTCTTCCTCGATTCGCTGTTCCCAGCCAATGACCGGTTGTAACTGTCGACGCTGACACGCCTCGATGAATGCCGGAACTCCGGTTAATGTCGTTTCACAGATGATCGCTCGTCCAAGCTGACGATGAACAAGCTCATCGAGGTACGTCTCGATTCGAATCAAACTTTGTAAGGGACTATATTGTGTCCGGACATTTAAGTGCATCTTCTATTCTCCTCTCTCTTCTGATGAAAGCTTAAAAAGTTTTCAGAACATTCATATCTAACTAACTCAAGTACTCGCCATCTGATTTATTATTCGCTACAATAAGTATAGAAATATCATGACGGGTACGGAAGGAGCATTTCTCATGATTTTGAATCGTAGTCAAATCGCACGTGAAAAGGTTGAACAACTAAAGTTAGGTGTTACTGCTTTTACTGAAACGGAAGAAATCGCTGAGAAGATTCGCAAGTCGGTCGCTGAACTTCAACTGAATGTCATTGAAGACCACACAGATCGTGGCGTATGGTTCATTCCGCAAGAAGAAACAAAAACGAAATAAGCATAAAAAGGCTGTTCGCTCCGCTTCCTCACGAGAGGAATGAGACCGAGCAGCCTTTTTTCCATTTAAAACTGGAAGTTCGCAGCGACCTCATTCAGACGATTAACGACACGTTCGACTTCACTTAACTGTTCAATCGTCGCACCAGACGCCATTGGATGTCCACCGCCATTGAATTCTTTTGCTACTTCATTGATGACTGGACCCTTCGAGCGAATTCGGACGCGAACTTCCATATCCGTTTCGAGGAACAGCGCCCAGCACTTCATTCCTTGTAAACCGGCAAAACTATTGACGAGTAACGATGCTTGTTCGACCGTTGCTCCAAATTGCTTCAATGTATCCTGTGTCAAAACGACATAACCGACGCCTTGATCCGTCAATTGGAGATGTTGAAGAACATATCCTTGTAGATGAAGCGCCGCCAGTTCTGTTTGGTACATATTCCGATACAACCAATCTGTATCAATCCCTACATCAATCAATTGCGCCGCGACTTCAAACGTTCGTTTCGTTGTACCACGGAATTGAAAACGTCCCGTGTCACCGACGATTCCCGCATAGAATTGAATAGCAGCTGATGCCGGAATGTCGTATCCCCATTCATTCAATAGATGAACGAGCAGTTCCGATGTCGAACTCATCGTCGTATCGACGAGTTGCACTGACGCGTATGGATCCTCATCGGGATGATGGTCGATTTTAATGACGTCTTTTCCTGTCATCGCGATCTTCCCGTCAATCCGTGCTTGATTCGCTGTATCCAAAATCACGACTAACGCCTCTTTGTATAATTCGTCTTCTACCCGATCAAGCTTCCCCATAAATGACAATGATGTCGCCATCTCACCTGCCGACAAGACTGTTTTCTCAGGAAACTGGTGTTGCAATGTCAATTGTAAGCCGAACTGACTACCGAGTGCATCGGGATCTGGTCGTTCGTGACGATGAATGATGATCGTATTTGCAGCTTCAATCATTTGTTTGATTTGCTCTTTCACTGTGCACAGCTCCTCTAATCTTGATATGATACTAGATGAAGACAAAAAGGAGGTCCTTTTAACATGCAATTCATCCTCATCGCCCTCATCGTTTTCTCGCTTGGTGGGTATTTGTTAGCAAAACGCCGCGCGTTCCATACGAAAAGTACGAACCGAAAATACTTGTTCAATACACAAGCGAGCATTTGGTTGAGTCTGTTCGTCATCCTATTTGCCGTCAATCAGTTCGTTTCCGGGAACGGATTAACGACACTCGTCGGAAAAGTGGTCTGTTCTATTTTAATCGTCGTCGGTGTTGCTTCATTCATCGCTGGATTCATCCGTTACAAAAAGATTTATCCATATGTCGTCCGTGAGATGGAGCAATCCTGAGCGAGATTCAGAGGAACCGAAGTCAATAGACTTCGGTTCTTTTTGTATTCACTTAACGATCGATGAGTTGCGAAGTCACGAGTGCTTTCGCAACGATTTGTGTACCTTGATACATTTCGACATCGACTTTCCCGAATTTCCGACCAACGTCAAAGACATTGGCCCGGATCGTTACCGTGCTCTCGATCTGAACAGGTTTAATGAAATAGATGCTGACGTTTTCAATGACAAGGTCACCTTTCTTCATGTGACGCAACATTCGCGTCGCCCCTTCGACGAGAAGCGTCGTCAATACACCACTTGAAGCAGTCCCCATGAAATTCGTCATTTGTGGAGAAACCTCAAGGGATAAGTACGGTCCCCGTTCGTCCTCTGCCGCTTTAATCTGCCCTGTGATCAGATCATCGAACGTCTCCCCGACCTGCGGCTGGCGATTCGCTAGTTGCAACGCCTTGAGGACATCTTGACGGCTAATGATCCCAAGCAATCGCCCATACTGGTCGATGACCGGTAACATTTCGATGCCTTCCCATACCATCTGATGCGCAGAATTCGTGACACTCGTTCGAATGCCGACCGTAATTGGATGCCGCGTCATGACTTTTTCAACAGCCCAGTCATGTGGACGGTCAATGATGTCCTTCGCCGTCACGACACCGACGACCTTCATTTGTTCATCGATGACAGGGTAACGATTGTGTTTCGTCTGTTCGTTCAACTCGTGCCAACGTGAAATCGGATCCGTCGTCTGTAAATAGAACGTATCATGTAAAGGGATCAAGATATCCGAGACGAGTAAGATTTCTTTTTTGATCAATCGATCATAAATCGCTCGGTTGATCATCGTTGCGACCGTAAATGTATCGTATGACGTCGAAATGATGGGCAACTCCATCTCATCCGCCAATCGTTTTGCATCCTCCGTTGTATCAAATCCACCAGTGATCAATACAGCGGCCCCTGCTTCAAGCACGAGTTCGTGTGCTTTTTCACGGTTCCCGATGATGACGAGACTGTCGACATCGATGTAACGCATCATCGCTTCAAGCTTCATTGCGCCAATGACGAATTTCGTCAATGTCTTGTGTAATCCGTTTCTTCCACCGAGAACTTGACCATCGACGATATTCACGACCTCCGCGAATGTCAGCTTCTCAATATTTTCTTTTTGTTTCTTTTTGATTCGAATCGTTCCGACTCGTTCGATCGTCGAGACGAACCCAAGATTCTCCGCTTCCTTGATGGCGCGATAGGCCGTTCCTTCGGATACGGTCAAGTCCTTCGCGATTTGTCGGACGGAAATCTTCGTTCCGACATCAAGATCTTCGATATGTCGAATGATCTGTTCGTGTTTCGTAGGCATACTGTATCCCTTCTTTTCCTTTTTTCTACTCTCCTGTCATTATACTGTACTACTCCAAAGATGAAAACGTGTACTAGTCTGATTTACGAGAAATGTTTTTCGAATCGGACGATGGTATACTTATGTAGAAAATGAGTAGAGAGGTGGAGTCACATATGAGCGAACGTACGAATTACATTAGTGCTTTCTTGAAAGAACAAGGAATCGATTTAGCCGTCATTACTTCAAAGGCGAATGTCTTTTACTTTTCAGGAGTCTACGCAGAACCACACGAACGTGTCATGGCAGTCCTCGTTGATGTAACCGGCAAACATGTATTATTCTGTCCGGCACTCGAAGCAAGTATCGTTGCAGCGAGTCCTTGGGAAGGAGACGTCGTCACGTATGAGGATCATGAAAATCCATTCGATCGTTTAGCTGAATTATTCAAGACATTTGAACATTCGAACAATCGGATCGGTATTGAAGGTGAACATATGACGTTTAGTCGATATCAAGAACTGAGCTCACATCTTGAAAATGCAGCCATTCTTGATATTGGTGAGTCCTTACAAGCGCTTCGCTTGAAGAAAACACCGGAAGAAATTGCTATCCTTCAAGAAGCAGCAGCACTTGCGGATGAAGCGATCGAAATCGGTAAACAAGCGATCCGTCCAGGTATCACGGAAATCGAAGTCATTGCGGAAATCGAATATGAAATGAAGAAAAAAGGCGTCCGCGAGATGTCGTTCGATACGCTTGTCCTATTTGGTGCAAACAGTGCTGATCCACACGGTGTCCCAGGTGACCGCGTCATCCAAGAAGGCGATTTCGTCCTATTCGATCTCGGTGTCATTTGGAAAGGCTACTGTTCAGACATTACACGGACCTTCATTTATGGTCAGGCAAGCGAAGAACAGACGAAAATCTATGAAACGGTCCGCCAAGCACTTGAAGCCGCGACAAAAGCGAGTCAGATCGGTACGACACTCGGCTCGTTGGATAAAGCAGCCCGCGACGTCATCACAGAGGCTGGCTACGGTCAGTACTTCACACATCGCGTTGGTCACGGACTCGGAATCGAGGTTCACGAATTCCCGTCCCTCGCTTCAAACAACTTACTGACGGCTGAAGCTGGTATCGTCTACACACTCGAACCAGGTATCTATGTTCCCGGAGTCGGCGGCGTCCGGATCGAAGATGATATCCATCTTACTGCGGAAGGTCCGGTTGCGTTAACTCGCACACCAAAACACCTTCAATCGATTCCATCATCTTAAATCAGTAAAAACACCTAATCCAAGCGATGGATTAGGTGTTTTTTATTTACTTACGGGATTGATGGACGACATTGACGCCCCCTGTCACATCAAGAATCGCACCTGTGATCATACTTGATTCTTCTGCGAGTAAGAAGGAGATGGCGCGAGCGATATCTTCCCCGACACCCGTTCTTCCGACTGGTGTTTCTTCATCTTGCTCTGCTTCGGAAATCCGTTTCGTCTTGTTATCACCGACGATGTTCCCCGGATTGACCATGTTGACCGTAATGCCGTGCTCTGCCTCTTCAAGCGCCACACTCTTCGTCAAACTCACCATCCCGCTTTTAGCAGCAGCGAACGCCGCCCGGCACACCCATCCTGGCGCTGTCGCACTTTCCGGAAAACCATACGTGATGATTCGACCATAGGCTTGCTTACGCATGACGGGTAATACTTGACGTAATAACCAGAAACTAGCGGTCAGATTCCCGGTAATGACTTCATTCCATTCTTGATCGCTATAATCTACTAATGCTTTCCGCTCGAATATATATGGTCCTGCATTAAGTATCAACGCATCAATCCGACCTTGCTCGTTAATCGCTTGTTGAGCTGCGTGTTCCACTTCTTCTTGGTTCGTCACGTCTGCTTGAATCGTCACAAGATTCGGATGTGTAAACTCGGGTTCAGAACGATGGAACGCTGTTACTTTCCATCCTTCTTCCAATAACTGGCGTGTTACTCGTTCTCCCAGTCCTTTTGTACCTGCTGTAATTAACGCGTGCCTCATCTTGGCATCGCCCCCTTTCACTGACTCCATCTTACGATGGAATGGAAAGGTAGGACAATTTTTAGAACTCGTTGAATGTTTCGTCCGCTTCCAGTAAGAGAATGGTATAATTAGGGTGTACTCATCATATCGATTACGAAGGGATGGATTCATCATGGCAATCGTCTATCATAATGTACTTGTAGCAGTAGATGGCTCAAAAGAGGCAGAACGTGCCTTCGAGACGGCAATCGATGTTTCATTGCGAAATGATGCAAAATTGATCATCGCACACGTCATTGATACACGGACGTTCGCAACAGTAGAAGCATATGACCGTACTATCACGGAACGTGCTGAATCTTACGCGAAGGAATTGCTAGACGAATATGTCAAGACCGCTCAAGATCGCGGTGTACAGGAAGTCGAAGTTGCAATTGAATACGGTTCTCCAAAAGTCACGATTGCCAAAAAACTTGCTCCTAATCACGATGCTGATTTAATCATCTGTGGCGCGACCGGCTTAAACGCTGTTGAGCGTTTCTTCATCGGTAGTGTCTCTGAAAGCATTACGCGTTACGCAAAATGTGACGTCTTGATCGTTCGTTTATGAACCACTCTTCCATCAAAAGCCTCTCTCCCTTCATCTCAAAGGAAGAGAGGCTTTTTGACGACCTGCTTAAACAAAAAACCATCGAACCGATGTCCGATGGTTTGAAATCATTTGTATTTTACTGTAACGGTACGACGACCCCAGTTGAATGCTTCTGAACGAGAGTAGTAAAGGATATCCATCTTCTTACCTTTGATGGCACCGCCAGTATCAGCAGCTGTATATGTCCCTTTCAACTTCCCTTTATAATACACTTTGACTGTCGAACGAAGTGGAATGACACGTGGATCAACAGCTACGACTTTCTTTTTCGAGCTTTTGATGTTCCAACCGATTGCTGTCAGGTTGCCACTGCCTGGATCATACGGTGTATAAGCTGTCGCACTCACGTTCGTGACTGTTTTCCAACCGCCCGTAGATTGTTTTTTTGATCCGCTTGACGTCACGACTTTCGAGTAGCTCGCGCTAAGATAAGCCGTCTTACCTTTGTAGCTTACTTTGTACCAGTTCCCTGTTTTTGCTTTGTACGATAACGTTTGGTTCTTATATAGAAGACCGAGTTTCTTCGAAGAAGTAGTAGCTTTTTGACGAATGACTAGGCTATCGACTGTTGACTTGACGCTTTTCTTAGTTGCAGCCTCTGCTTGAAGACCTGCGAACGAACTGAGTGCTAACACGACCGTTAAAACACTTGCGAGCATTCGTTTCATCATGTATTTTCTCCTCCATCATTGTTTCGTGTTTGTTAACTGAGATTAATATACATGACAAAAGCAAGTAGTGCCGTTACATATAGACCACAAAAATATGTCTGTACTATTACCGTTATGTTACAAAAGACTCATTTTTTTAAGAAACGACTCTTTTTTAGGTTTATTTTTACGATGATGACGCTTCTTTTTTCGTTGTATGACAAACGTCGTAACAATAGATCATACGTTCGCATATTAATTTTCTAGGATTTCATCAAAAAAAGGACTAAATCGTCGTATTAACGATTCAGTCCTTTTTAAAAATTATGCGTTTTGAGCAACCAATCCACCAACACGAACTGTATCGCGTGCGATCATCAATTCTTCATTCGTTGGAATGATAATGACTTTGACTGGTGAGTGTGGGTAGTTAATGAAGAGTTCTTCTCCATGAGCTCCATTGTTGAGTGATGGATCCCAGTAAACGCCCATGAATTCGAGACCACGTAGGACACGCTCACGGATTGAATCTGAGTTCTCCCCAACACCAGCTGTGAAGATAATGGCATCAACACCATTCATCTCAGCAGCATATTGCCCGATGTATCCGTGGATACGGTTCGCGAAGATACGGAGTGCCATCTCTGAACGGTGGTTTCCTTCCTTCGCAGCCGTTTGGACGTCACGCAAGTCACTTGAGAGACCTGAGAGTCCGTAGATTCCAGACTCTTTGTTCATGACGTTCAAGACTTCTTCCGCTGTTTTCCCTGTTTTCTCCATCAAGAATGGAATCAAAGCTGGGTCGAGTGAACCAGAACGTGTTCCCATCGTGATCCCTTCAAGCGGTGTGAAGCCCATCGTCGTATCGATTGATTCGCCACCCGAAACTGCTGCGATTGATGCTCCGCTACCTAAGTGACATGAGATCAAACGAAGGTCTTTTAATGGACGACCGAGTAATTCAGATGCACGTTCCGTAACATATTTGTGGCTCGTACCGTGGAAACCATATTTACGGATACCGTATTCTGTGTAGTAATCATACGGTAAGCTGTAAAGGAAGTTTTCTTCTGGCATCGTTTGATGGAACGCCGTATCGAAGACCGCCACTTGCGGCACTTCCGGAAGCAATGCTTGGAATGCCCGGATTCCGATCAAGTTTGGTGGAATGTGAAGTGGTCCGAGTTCTGTATACGACTCGATATCTTGCATGACTTCATCCGTGATCAATACAGAGTCTGCATATTTTTCTTTACCATGAAGAACACGATGTCCGACACCTTTAATCTCATCGTAAGACGAGATGATTCCGAACTCCATTAATTTTTCGAGTGATAACTCGACTGCTTCTTTATGTGTTGCAAGCGGGAGGACATCTGTATACTTTTGTCCTTCACCATATTTAATCGTAAAGATTGCATCGTCTTTACCGACACGTTCAACGAGTCCGACTGCAATCATCGTTTCGTTCGGCATTTCGAGCAATTGGAACTTCAAAGACGAACTACCTGCGTTTACCGCCATAATTTTTGCCATGATTTTTCCCCTTTTCCATTTGAATCCAATGAACATTCACATCTGTTTAGGTTTTCTTCTATTTCTGTTCTACAACTAGAATAGTCAAATTAACGACAGATTTCAATCACTTTGCGTAATTCATTTTAATTCTGTGTTAATCCATTCATCAATCTGTTTCACCATACCACCAAACGCACGGGCATCTGTGAAAGATGGTAGTTCAGCAAGTAACGCTTGTTTTGGCATCTTCATACCGGCTAAATGATTACGGACGATCAAATAACTTTTTGCTGCCTGTTCTTGTTTGAACATGGTTAACGGCAATTGTAAAATGCCGATGACGTGCGCTTTTGATTCAAAGTACTGTTTCAACTTGCCTTCCGTATCATGCTGGAACAAACCGTTCGGAATGACAAAAACACCGAACCCACCTGGTTTGACGTATTGCATTGCTTGTTCGATCAATAAGAAATGACTATAGCTCATACCCTCATCTCGCTTCAAGATGTAAGAAGCAGCAGCCTCTTCATCCGGATAATAACCGACTGGGAGATCAGCCATCGCAAGATCAACTGGATCTAGCAACAAAGGTCGTAACGCATCTTGATGCGTATACGTAACAGGATAGTCGAGTAATTCCGTTACCGCTGCCGATAAACGAATTAACGTCTCATCTACCTCAACTGCTTCAGCAGATGTGCCCGTCGAAAGCTGACTCAAGACAGCGTGTAACATACCACCTGTTCCACTTCCTAATTCAAGTAGTCGGATGTCCTCCTTACCTACCAATTTCCCGATTAGATAACCAGCAAACAAAGCGACGCTGTCTGGCGTCGGCAAATGGTTCGGTTGCGCTTGTTTCATCCCTTCTAAAATAGCAAGCGATACTGCCTTTCGAATGACCTCTTTGTCTACATTTTCAGTATGGCGATCGTTCAACCGGTCAATCACAGTCGTCAACGCTTCTAGGTAAGGCATATCAAGATCACGTTCGATTTGTTTTGTTTGACGTGTTAATTCCTTATATAACTTTTCTAACGGCTCCATGTACGTCATCCTCTCCAAAACGAAACGGCCCCCCGTAGAGCGGGAGCCGTTTCTATCATTAGTTCCATTGTAACGCTTCAGCGTCGTTTGTAAACCATTCTTACTTCGCTTCACGTGCTGCAGCGAGTGCTGCTTCGAAATTCACCTCATCCGTTGATTCTTCGAGGTATTCGACATACGTGATCTCGTTGTTCGAATCTAAGACGAAGACAGAGCGAGCAAGCAGACGTAATTCTTCGATTGCCACGCCGTACTGTGTACCGAATGAAAGATCACGGTGATCAGACAATGTCACGACTTGATCAAGACCACTTGACGCACACCAACGACGTTGCGCGAACGGAAGGTCGTTTGAGATCGTCATGACCGTCACACCTTCGATTTTAGCTGCTTCTTCGTTAAATTTACGAGTCTGCGCATCGCATACCCCTGTATCGATTGATGGGACGACACTGATGATTCGAACACCTTGGTATGTATCACGTGTTACGGGCGATAAGTCGTTAGCTAACACTTGAAAGTCTGGTGCTGTTTGTCCGACTTGAACCGCTGTACCTTGAAGTGTGATTGGATTTCCTTTAAACGTTGCCATATGAATTCCCCTTTTCCCCTGATTGGATATACTGTATTTTCTATTTAACTATAGGAATGATCTGCGAAGATGGCAAGTATTCTGCCATAATTGATGGACTTCAGTACCCGTCTTTCTAAAAAACAGGTATAATAAAAGAGTTCATGAAACGCTTTCAAGGGGGAATTGACCATGGCTCGAAATAATGTCTACCTGTACTACCGAAATACACAAAGACACGAGACGCAGGTGCGAAAGTTGATTGATGTCGGTACACGATACGGACTGAATGTCGTCCAAGATCATCGACAAGCAAACATCATCGTCTCGATTGGTGGAGATGGGGCTTTCTTGCAAGCGGCACGCTTCACAGGTTTCCGTGATGATGCGATCTATGTCGGATTCGCTGAAGGACCAAACTCGTTCTACTGTGACTTTGATATCAATGATCTTTCTGCGGTCGAAGCAATCTTTAAAGAGACGGGCAATCGTGTCTCGGATGGCGAAATCGAAGTACGTCGTTATCCACTACTTGAAGCATCCATCAACGGTGGACCACCGATGCTCTGTCTGAACGAATGTTCCGTAAAGTCGAGCATCATCAAATCACTCGCAATCGAAGTCTATATCGATGACTTCCTGTTTGAGACATTCCGCGGGGATGGAATGGTCATCTCAACACCGACGGGATCTACGGCTTATAACAAGTCACTTTCTGGTGCGATCGTCGATCCATTGATCCACTGTCTTCAAGTCAGCGAGATCGCTTCCGTTAACAATAACCGGTACCGGACACTCGGTTCTGCTTTCCTATTGAACCGCGGACGGAAACTCTCGTTACGCATCATTGAGGACGGAAACGATTATCCGATCATCGGGATGGATAACGAAGCACTCAGCCTGACACGAACGGATTCAGTCGATATCCAGCTCTCTGAAAAAGAACTTAAAACCGTCAAATTGACGAACAATACATTTTGGCATAAGATTCAACGCTCATTCTTATGACAATAAAAAAATCTGCCTCCTCAGGGCAGATTTTTTTATTGCGTCTTCCGTTACGTCACCCCTTATACTCCAATCAAAGGAGGTACACAGATGATGTATTCCACTCAGGAAATCGCCAAACTTACCGGCGTCACAAAACGAACGCTTTATCATTATGAGACGTTCGGTCTCCTTGTGCCAAAGCGCAACGATGCCGGTCACCGATATTATAGCAGTGAGGATCTTTTACGTTTACAACAAATCCTTCTCTATCGCTCTCTTGATTTTCCGCTGTCAGAAATCCAAAGATTACTTACACAATCTGACTCCAGTCATCACACGATATTGAAAAAACAAATTGTACTACTTCAAGAAAAAGCTTCGCATTATCAGATGCTCGCTCAACTCGCTGAACAAACATTACTCACTTTAATAGGAGGACTCCCCATGAAAGATGAACAATTATTCCGCGGTTTACGTCACGAAGAGATCGTCATGCACGAAAAACAACATGCAGATGAAGTCCAACAACACTACGGTGACACCGACGCATATCGAATCAGTGCAAAAAGACAAAAACAACGTACCCCAAATGAGAAAGAAAGACTTAGCGCCATGCACAAACAACTCGATCAACGCTTGACGATCCTTTACCGCAACGGACGTGCGGCATCTGACCCGGACGTTCAACAGGTCGTCAAGGAACAACATGACTTCATCGATACGTACTATTACCCATGTGAGTTATCTATTTTTGAGTCACTCGGTCAGATGTACGTGTCCGACGAACGGTTTCGCGCTTATTACGATACGTATGCACCTGGACTATCTTCTTTTTATTCAGAAGCTATTTCGCACTATGCAGAAGCAACATCAAACTAAGGCTGCTTCTGCCTGATAGACGATTTTACCAGCTTGGACAGTCTCCACTAAACGGTTATTCAAGATGGCTTCACCACGCAAGCGATAGAAGTCTTCTTCAAAGATGACGAAATCGGCATCGTATCCTGGTAGGAGTAATCCTTTGCGTCCATGTGTCTCGGTCGCGAGATGTGGATTTTTCGTAAAGAGTAACAAGGCTTCGTACATCGATAACGTCTCATTCGCCTTATTGACACGTCCCGCTGTTCCTTCCGTCGCTGCATACAGGGAACGCCGGACATCGGGGTCAGAGATCGGCGCATCTGCCCCACCGCATAATAATGCGCCGGTCTCAGCTAACGAACGTAAACGATAACTCCAGTCTAAGCGGTTCAATCCGAGTCGATCGACGATAAAGTCTGCGTCATCCAGTAAAAAGACCGGTTGAACGTCAATCAAGACCGGTAACTTCCGAATTCGTGCAAGCGTTTCTGGTCGAACGACCGTCGCATGAATGATCCGATCCCGCTTGCCTTTTGGTGCTGGATATTTCTCGAGCACCTGTACGAATCGTTCAATCGCTAAATCACCGATGACATGTGCCGCAACTGTAAACCCGTAACTACGTGCACGCTTGACGAGTTGTTCGAGTTGTTCTGGTGTATGCACTTCGATACCACGTGTCGTCGGATCATCAGAATAACCACGACTGAGAAGAGCTGTCCGTCCTCCGAGTGCGCCGTCGACGAATAGTTTCATCGCACCAATTGACATCGTTGATGGCAAAATTGGTTGCTGTTGCACGAACTCATCGATGACAAGATGATGCACGAGTAGATGTGTATGGAAGCCTGTCTCTTCTGTCACTTCTTTATATGCTTGGAGGATTTCCGCGACATCTCCGTGATACGATAAATCTTCTGTGTGTGCCGCAATGATGCCGTATTGATACAAACTCTTGATTGCTGATCGGAGTGACGATTTGTTTCGCTCTAAGTTTCCAGCTTGTAACGCATACAAAGGTTCAAGCGCCGCATCGTACAAAAATCCGTCAGCTTCGCCGTTATCCGATAAGCCGATCTTTCCACCATCGATGACAGTCGATGCTTTATAGCCGAGCTGTTGGAATAAAACATCGTTGACAAGTGCGGTATGCCGGTCTGTCCGTTTTAATAAGGCGGGAGCGTCCGGGAACAACTGATTCAGCCATGCTTTTGTCGGCGCACGGTCAAGTTTCGTTTCGTCATATCCTTCCGCTACGTGAATCCCATTGATTGGTTCTGCCTTGAGGAAAGCTTGTCCTAATGCTTCAAGCGTCGTATAACGCGAGGCATCGACACGGTTGATCGCTTCCCCGTAGCCAATCAGATGAATATGTGCGTCTGTGAAGGCTGGATAAACAGCTTTTCCGTTCAAGTCTTGAATCTGATCAATACGTCTACCGAAACGTCGACGTAGTTTTCCTTCCTCCCCCATTGCGATGATCCGCGTCTTCTCGACGAACATCGCTGAATGGACGTCCTCTTCATGTGCCATCGTTCGAATCAATCCGTTTACGTATAGTGTTCCCATTCTACTCACTCCTCTTTTTACAAAAATAGGGTGACCATGACGGTCACCCTGAATTGTCGATCCTGATTTAAACGTGCAACGTTTCCTCTGGTGCACACGATCGTTTAATGCGTTCGATCGCGTCCGGATCGTATTCATTTAGGACACGTTCCGCTAAGACGATCGTACGTTCATAGTCTCCCGCTAAGAACTTCGTTTCCGCGATCGTCAGCGACATATGTATCTCATTGTCGTGGCGACGGTATCGGTTCGCATACTGGACGAGCCGTTCGGCATACGTGACTTCGAACACTAATGTATCTAACCGTTCTTGCACATGTTTAAACGTTTCTTGGACGTCTTGGCTTTGTGCAACGATCGATCGGACATTAAACGGTAACTCTTCGAGCCGTGTCTCAAGCGTCTGTAGCGAACGATTCGCATTACGTAGTGCTTCTTCAACTTCCATTGGTAAGTTCGGTAATCCAAGTCGTTTCAGACGAAGACGTGTTTGCGAGAGCTGATGACGCCATTCGACGATCCGTTCGCGCACTTCTGTCTCTTCTTTTCGAAGCGCTTGAAGTTCGACCGTAAAGCGTTCGTACTGAATCATCAACTGTTCCTCTAAGCGAATCGCATCGCGCATTTGATCTTCGAGCATACTGAACGGAATGATTTTCCCAGCAATCGACTCATCGAGATCTTTTGCTGCTTCAAACAGTAGCTCTTCGTCACGCTGGATCGTTTCGTAGTGAATTCCAAGATCTGCTGAGATTTCATACTTTTCACGTAAGATACTGAACTCTTGCGCCAATTGATGAATCCGTTCGCGCATCCGTAATGCTTTTTGTTTCAAGGATTGATTTTCTTTTTTCACTTGATGACGTGCATCAACTTCACGACGGAACGTATCATACATTTGATCAACGTCGGCTGATAACTGTTGAATCGCTTCTTCTAAACCATCGACTTCAAGCATCTCGATTTTTTCAGAAAGGCTCAGACGTTGTTCCTCGAACCGTTTGATCTCGGATTGAAGACCGAGTGGTTCAAGCGGATACCCATCTAACGACATTTCCTTATAACCCGCTCCGAGCTGATCAATCCGTTGACGCAATTCATGTGCGAGAATCTTCCATTGTTTCGGCACGAGTTCAACAAGCTGACGCGTCGTCGCTACTTCTTGCTCAAGCAACAAGCTTGTTTCGTAAGCCTTCGTCACTTCACCCGAAGCTTCGTATTGACACATCTCATTCCAGTGCGCGTTGATTTGTTCACTTCGTTCTTCCAGACGCGCGAGCGCCGGACCGAATGAGTTCGCTTGGATCAATAACGATTTCCGAACTTGCCCAGAATCAGCTTCCCCTTGCGCTTTCAACTCTGCTAGAACCGATTGATTCGTTTTGAACGTCGACATCTCGACGAGCATCTCATCGATCAATCCTTCGAGTTCCGCAATCAATTGTTCCGTTACTTCAAGGTCATTCTTGACGGCGATGAACCGGTATTTATCGAGCGCTTCTTCCGCTCGGTAAAGGGTTTCATCGATTTGGGCGACGTGGACCGTTAACAACTCTTCCCACGCTTGATGCCAGGAGCTGAACTTCGTCTCCGTCTCACCCGCCATCGGTAGTTGCTTTAAGTCCTGCAACTCCTTTGGAATCGATGCACTGACGATGCCTTGTTTGCGCATATCAAGTTCATCGATTTTCGTGTAGTATTTTTTTCGACTGATCATGCTGAATAGCATGACGAGTAATACGATGACGATGACTCCGATCACCCATGCCCACATTTGTCACGACCTCCACTCTGTCGTACGACTTTAGATTTTCTCTAAATCGCAATAATCTTATCCTTATAATAGTATAGCGCAACCGTTTTGCATAGATTTACAGAGGCTTTTCCTGATTTCTTCCGCTGTTTTGAATCCTTTGTCCAAAAATCAATTGTTTGTCAGCTACACGAAAACTCGTTAAACTAAAAAAAATACGCTTTTCACGGGAGGAATTTTATTATGTTCGAAACAAAGACATATGAAGGTGACCGGACGAAACAATATGACATGCTGTCAAAACAACTCGATGCGTTATTAATGGGAGAAGACAATCAAGTCGCGAACTTATCGAATGCGAGCGCGTTACTCAACCAATTCCTCGACCGTATCAACTGGGTCGGCTTCTATTTGACGGATACCGAGCAAAACCAACTCGTCCTCGGACCATTCCAAGGACTTCCAGCATGCGTCCGTATTCCATTCGGTCGTGGTGTTTGCGGAACGTCCGCAGCAGAACAAACGACACAACGGATCGAAGACGTTCATCAATTCCCAGGTCATATCGCATGTGACGCGGCATCGAATTCTGAAATCGTCATTCCACTCGTCAAAGATGGACAAACGATCGGCGTCCTCGATATCGACAGCCCAGAATTCAACCGTTTCGATGAAGTCGACCAAGCTGGTTTAGAAGCATTCTGTACGACACTACTTCGTCATCTGTAATTCTGATTGACAGTCGATTGTCCACACCGTATACTTGTAAAAGTGCAGAAATGATAACGATAGCGGTCAAATCGCTTACGTATCACATTTCATGACTCGGTGAATAACCGGAGGGGCATCGTGTAACTTTGCTATCAAGCGAGGGTGCCACATCATGAAATGGGCGTAACGTGGGTTTGATGGCGTTATTATTTTTATGCAAATAATAACGAACACTAAGGAGGAGTCTTATTATGGCTCGCTATACAGGTCCAGCTTGGAAACTTTCACGTCGTCTCGGTATCTCACTTACTGAAACAGGAAAAGAAATCGCAAAACGTCCGTACGCTCCAGGACAACACGGTAACAGCCGTCGTAAAATGTCTGAGTACGGTCTTCAACTTCAAGCGAAGCAAACGCTTCGTCACATGTACGGAGTAAACGAACGCCAATTCAACCGTATGTTCAACGATGCTGGCAAAATGCCTGGTATTCACGGTGAGAACTTCATGTTCTTACTTGAAACACGTCTTGATAACGTCGTTTACCGTATGGGTATGGCTCGTACACGTCGTGCTGCTCGTCAGCTCGTCAACCACGGTCACATCCAAGTTGATGGCGCTCGCGTCGACATCCCGTCGTTCCGCGTGAAACCAGGTCAAACGATCTCAGTTCGCGAAAAATCGAAGAACTTTGTCGTTATCAAAGAAGCACTCGAAGTTGCTCCAGCAACTAAAGACTTCGTTACTTTCGATGCTGAGAAGCTCGAAGGAACGTTCGTCCGTCTTCCTGAGCGTTCTGAATTGAACGATCAAATCCAAGAACAACTCGTCGTCGAGTACTACTCACGTTAATCGATTGTTCCAGCACTCACTTCGGTGGGTGCTTTTTTTATACATATCATGAAAATGTATACCTGGTCTTAAAAAAAAGAGTGACGCCAATTATTTATTTGTGTTAACCTATAAACATACATAGTTAACACAAATAGAAAAGAGGACTTTATTCATGAAAACAAGAGATTTAACGTTCATCGCCCTTGGTGCTGCCATCATCGCAGCCGTTAGCTCTTTGCCGCAGATCCAACTGGTCGGCGCCGTTCCGATCACACTTCAGATGCTCGCAATCATGACGGTCAGTGCCATTCTCGGTGGAAAACGCGGTGGACTTGCTGTCTTGATCTTCTTATTGCTCGCAGCTGCTGGTCTCCCTGTTCTCGGCGGAAAAGGTGGACTTGCTCCATTCGTCGGACCAACTGTCGGGTATTTGATTGCCTTTCCGATTGCCGGATTCTTCATCGGTCTCATCGCTGAAAAAACACGTCGTTTCGCCCCCCTCTTCATCGGGATGATCGTCTTCGGACTTGGTTTAGTCTACTTGCTCGGAACATTCGGTCTGATGGCTGTACTCGATCTGTCGTTCAAAGATGCTTTTGCGATCAATTATCCTTTCGTCTTATGGGATACGATCAAAGCCGTCATTGCCACGACGATCGCCGTTCGCTTGTTGCCACTTCGCTTATTCCGGACAGCTTAAAAAACGCTCTCTGCATCTATGTGCAGGGAGCGTTTCGTTTATCATCAAGCATGCTCGACGACGAAGTATTTTTTCTTTCCGCGACGTACGATCGTAAAGCGACCGATTGCATCTGATTCAGTGATTTCTTTCGTTAAGTCTTGCTCGCGTTCTCCGTTGAGGTAGATCGCACCGTTCGTGACGTCTTCACGTGCCTGACGTTTTGACGGACTAATCTTCGCCTCAACGAGCACGTCGACGAGGTTGTTTGATTCGCCGAGTGTAAAGCGTGGCATGCCTTTGAAGGCATCTTCGATATCTTCGACTTGCAACGATTTAATATCTCCGCTAAAGAGTGCCGTCGTAATACGTTGTGCTTGTGTCAGACCTTCTTCACCGTGGACGAGAACCGTCATTTCTTCTGCAAGACGACGTTGTGCGACGCGCTTCTCTGGTGCTGCCTTGACTTCTTCTGCAAGTGCATCGAGTTCTTCGTGCGTCAAGAACGTGAAGTATTTCAAGAACTTGATGACGTCGAGATCGTCTACATTGAACCAGAACTGGTAGAACTCGTACGGTGACGTTTTATCAGCATCTAACCAGACCGCACCGCCAGCTGTCTTACCGAATTTCTGACCATCCGCTTTCGTAACGAGCGGTACTGTCAATCCAAATGCTTTTTCTTCATGACCAGCACGACGAATCAGCTCCATTCCTGCTGTGATGTTCCCCCACTGATCACTACCTCCTACTTGAAGACGGCATCCTTTGTCTTCGTAAAGTTTCAAGAAGTCAAACGATTGAAGTAACATGTATGAGAACTCAGTGAATGAGATACCGTTTTGAAGACGTGAATCAACAGAGTCCTTCGCAAGCATGTAGCTGACCGGGAAGTGTTTTCCGATATCACGTAAGAAATCGATGATTGTCAAATCTTTCGTCCAGTCTAAGTTATTGGCGATCGTGACCGGATTTTCACCTTCAAGTGGTAAGAAACGTGACAGTTGATCTTTAATCCGATTCGCGAACTCTTCGACGATATCCGATGTGTTCAATGACCGTTCCGTTGCACGACCACTCGGATCCCCAATCATCCCAGTTGCCCCTCCAACGAGACCTACGACATGGTGACCCGCTTGTTGGAATCTTTTTAAGACTAAAATCGGCAACAAGTGTCCGATGTGAAGTGAATCTGCTGTTGGATCGAAGCCTGTGTAAAGCGTCGTCGGATTCTCGAGTAATGTTTTCAGCCCTTCTTCATCTGTCATTTGGTTAATTAACCCGCGAAATTCTAAATCCTCTAATAACGTCATTGTTTCTCCTCCTAAAGTTCACTATTAACAAAAAAACCGTCCCTTCGTCTAAAACGAAGGGACGGAATATTCCGTGGTACCACCCTAATTGTCCTTTTGTGTAAAAGGACCACTTGGTTCGTCGATAACGGGACGGACCGCTTGATTTCTCAAGAAACTCCTGGAAGCGTAATTCATAAGTTCACTGTGTCCTAGTTCGCAGCACCACTAGGTCTCTGTCACAGGGAGTGACTTACTACTATATTCCGATCATGGTTTAACGCAATATACGAAAATAAGATGGTTTCATGATACGTCGAAGGCGAATCCGCTGTCAAGTCCGATTTCACTAGTAGATTTATGGTATAATACGTCTATCTGTGATTTAATATTAATTTACACCTAAGTTTAAGATGCAAAGGAGATCATTTATGCGCGAGAACTGGTTCAAGTTTTGGAATCATCCCCGGACGAAAGCCGTTCGGCACTGGTCAAATATCACATATGATGTTTCATGGAACATCATTTTGTTCCTCATCATAGCTGTCTTACTCGTCGGTAGTTTTTCTGTTGGTGCAGCGGGCGGCTATTTCGCTTCGCTCGTCAAGGACACAAAAGCACCACCATTGACTGAGATGAAACAACAAGTCAACAGCTATGCCGTCACAAGCCAAATTTATTGGGGAAGTGGTGAAAAGCTGACGAACATCTCAACAGATGAAGAACGTCAGCCTGTCGATATCAAGAAGATTTCTCCTTACTTGATCGATGCGCTTTTATCAACGGAAGATGTAGACTTCTATCAACACGATGGTGTCGTTCCAAAAGCGACATTACGAGCAGTTCTACAAGAACTAACGAATTCTGCGTCGCGCACAGGCGGAAGTACGCTAACACAACAATTAATCAAAAACCAAATCTTGACGAACGAAGTCTCATTCGAACGGAAAGCGAAAGAAATTCTTTTAGCATTGCGCCTTGAAAACGCGATGTCAAAAGATGAAATTTTACAAGCGTATTTGAATGTCGTCTCATTCGGTCGCAATTCACTCGGTCGTAATATCGCGGGGATCGAGGCTGCATCACAAGGAGTTTTCAACAAATCCGCGAAAAAACTGACGTTACCACAAGCAGCTTTTCTCGCTGGGATTCCTAAAAACCCTTATTACTACACCCCTTACCTTCAAGGTGGCGTTGTCAAAAAGGACTTGACGCCAAGCGTCAACCGGATGAAAACAGTATTGAAGCGGATGTATGTCGCGAAAAACATCACGAAGGAACAGTACGAAAAAGCAATCAAGCATGATATTACGAAAGATTTCGCGAAACAATCAAAACGTTCTCGTGATACGTATCCGTATGTCTACGATTTAGCCGAACGTGAAGCGACGAAAATCATGACGAAGTATCTGATGAAACAAGATGGCGTGAAAGAAGATGAAGTGAAACCGTCTGAACTGGCAGAAGTGCGTGCCAACTATCAAGATCAAGCACTTGTTGCACTGCGCCAAGGCGGCTACAAAGTTCACTTGACACTTGATAAAAAAATTCATGAAGCGATGCAACAACCTGCGAAGAACAGTGCGAACTTCCCAGGAAGCATGCAATACAAACAAGTCGTCGATCCAAAAACGAAAAAAAGCGTTTCGAAACAGGATCCAGAAGAAACAGCAGCAGTCATGGTTCAAAATGAAACGGGACGTATCCTCGGATTCGTCGGCGGACGGTATATGGATGGAAAAGCTGACGATTTCAACCGGGCATTCCAAGCCAAACGTCAAATCGGGTCAACGGCAAAACCAATCCTCGTTTACTCGAACGGGATTGAAAATCGCTTGATCACACCAGGTTCTACCGTTAATGATGAAGAGTACTACTACCAGACTGTACCACGTCAACCTGGCGACCGTCCGATCAAGAACGAAGGTGGACGTTACCGTGGTAATGTAACGGTTCGTACGGCATTAGAACTATCATTGAACGTACCGGCCGTTAAGATTTACGAGAAGATGAACATGTCGAATTCGATTCAAAAACTCGTCGATATGGGAGTTGAAGTACCTGATGCGATCCGTTATGCCCCTTCTGCGGCACTCGGAACGATGGAAATCACACCTGTCGAACTTGCAGGTGCTTACGCGACACTTGCCAACTATGGTGAATTCGTCCAACCGTACATCATCTCGAAAATCACGAAAGACGGAAAAGATATCTATAAAGCAAAACCGAAGAAAAAACGGATCTATGAACCACGAACAGCTTACCTGACACTTGATATGATGCGTGGTGTCTTCACGAAAGGTACAGCGACGTTCGCTAAAGCTAGATTGAACGTACCGGGAGATTGGGCCGGTAAGACGGGTACGACCAACGATGTCAAAGACTCTTATCTTGTTGGTTCTACTCCTGGTGTAACCCTTGCCGTCTGGACAGGACACGACCAGAACAACTCACTCATCGGTCCGTCAACGTACTACCAACGTACGCAGACGCTCTGGTCACAGATGGCGAATGCATCGTATGGTGCGAACAGCAGTTACTTCAAATCTGGCGCCCGCTTCACGCAACCATCTTCTGTAACAGCAAATGACTTCCAAAACAGTGGTCGCTTCAAAGAAGAAGATAAGAAGAAAAAAGCCGAAGAAGCAAAGAAAAAAGCCGAAGCGAAGAAACAGAAAGAAGTAGAAGAAAAGAAAAAAGAGGCAGACGCACAGAAGAAAGAAGATCAACAAAAACAACAAGATCAAGCTAAAGAAAAAGCAGATGCTGAGGCAAAGAAAAAAGCAGCAGATGACGCAAAACGTGCTGCCGATGCAAAAGCTGAAGCTGATGCAAAAGCAAAAGCCGACGCAAAAGCAAAAGCCGACGCAAAAGCAAAAGCCGAAGCCGATGCAAAAGCCGAAGCCGATGCAAAAAAGAAAGCTGAAGCGGACGCTAAGAAAAAAGAGGCAGATGCGAAGAAACAGCAAGAGCAACAAAAGAAACAAGATGAAAAGAAAAAAGATGCTGCTTCTGAAAACTAACAAAAAGGATGAATCACCTGTTTCGGTGATTCATCCTTTTTTCATGTTCAATCCTCCATCGTCGATAAATCGCCCGTTTCCAAGTTCAACTCCCATGCTTTCAGGACACGGCGCATGATTTTACCACTTCGTGTCTTCGGCAACTTATCTCGGAAATCAATTTCTCTTGGGGCCGCGTGAGCAGCTAGACCTTCCTTGACGAATGCTTGGATTTCTTGTTTTAATTCATCCGTTGGCTCATAACCATCACGTAAGGCAATGAATGCCTTAATGATTTCGCCTCGCACCGGGTCTGGTTTCCCGATGACTCCGGCTTCCGCGACTGCTGGGTGCTCAACGAGACGGCTTTCAACTTCAAACGGACCGACCCGTTCTCCAGCCGTCATGATGACGTCATCAACACGCCCCTGGAACCAGAAATAGCCTTCATCGTCCATATAGGCAGAATCGCCTGACACATACCATCCTTTAAAGAAATAGGATTCATATTTTTGTGGATTGTTCCAAATTTGACGCATCATCGATGGCCACGGTGTTTTCAAGGCAAGGTTACCCATCCGGAACGGTGGTAACTCGTTTCCTTGATCATCAATGATCGCAGCTTGGGTTCCTGGAATTGGTTTCCCCATCGATCCCGGTTTAATGTCCATCGACTTGTAGTTACAAATCATCATCGCGCCCGTTTCTGTCATCCACCATGTATCATGAATGCGTTGGTCAAATGCTTCTTTTCCCCAACGAATAACTTCTGGATTCAATGGTTCTCCGACAGACAACACATGACGAAGACTTGAAAGATCATGGTGATTCGCGACGTCCGCCCCCGCTCCCATTAACATCCGGAAAGCAGTTGGCGCGCTATACCAGACCGTTACGTTATACTTCTCGATAACACTATACCAGAAATCTGGATTGAAACGTCCACCGACAACTACGTTCGTTGTCCCATTTAAGAACGGTGCGAAGATACCGTAACTTGTTCCTGTGACCCACCCTGGATCAGCCGTGCACCAGTAGACATCGTCTTCTTGTAGATCGAGTACCCAACGTCCTGTCATTAAATGCTGAATCATCGCATTTTGAACATGGAGGACACCTTTTGGCTTCCCTGTCGATCCTGAAGTATAGTGCAAGATCAATCCGTCTTCACGATCCAACCAGACCGGTTCGAATACATCGGATGCTTGCTTGAACGCTTTTCGGAAATCAAGTAATGTTTCTGATTCTTCAACGCCTTCATCAACGAGTACTACTTTTTCAAGTGATTCCAGTTCCCCAACTGGAACACGCGGGAGCAACGCTTTCGTTGTCACGAGTAGTTTCGCTTCAGAATCAACTAAACGATCACGAACAGCTTGTTCCATGAATGCTTCAAACAACGGACCGACGATCGCCCCTACTTTCAGTGCACCAAGTAGGGCAAAGTACAGTTCTGGTGAGCGTGGCATGAAGATGAAAATCCGGTCACCCGTTTTGACTCCTGCATCGACTAATACATTTGCCGCTTTATTCGTCAATCGTTTCATGTCTGCATAGGTGAATCGTTGTTCCGTCATTCCATCGAAATAGATCAGCGCATCCTTGTTCGCCCGCTCGCCTTCTGCGTGGCGGTCGATTGCTTCATAGGCCATGTTGACTTTCCCCGTTGTCGCCCATGAAAAGTACTGCTCAGCATCTTTCCAGTCATACGTGTTCGTTTCATCATACTCTGCTAACCAATGCTTCCCCGGAAGCGCTTTCAAAACTTTCATGTCTCGTTCCTCCCCTTCTATATTTTCCTCTTTATTATAAGCTAGTTATCCGTCAGTTCAATCCATTTGCCGTCAATTTGTTAAAAAATCCCTCTCTTTACTCAAGCGCTTTCGTCTATAATGAATAGGAAGGTGGTGACGCTTACATGTTTGAAAAACAATTCAATCATCGGACGCATGAAACATCACTCGGTCCTGTTGACATCGAAGGTCCCGTACCGAGTCAAACACTAGCAACGTATACACTCGATTCAGGGTTAACGGCTTTTCGTCCACCCGCTGAACAACATCAAGCGCTCGTTGAGATCGCAGACCTTGAAGAAGGACGGATCATCGTCGCTCGTCAAGGAACGGAAATCATCGGTTATGTGACTTACTTATATCCTGATCCCTATGAAACATGGAGTGAGGGAAACAATCCGTACATCTTGGAACTCGGGGCGATTGAAGTCTCCTCTCGGTTCCGCGGACAACAGATTGGTAAAAAATTGCTTGAAATCTCCATGCTAGATCCTGCCATGGAACATTATTTAATTCTAACGACTGAATATTATTGGCATTGGGACTTAAAAGGGAGTGGACTATCAGTGTGGGATTACCGGAAGATCATGGAGAAGATGATGAACCATGGTGGTCTTGTCTTTTTCCCGACCGATGATCCGGAAATCGCCTCCCACCCTGCTAACTGCCTGATGGCACGTATCGGAAAACACGTCTCACCTGAAGTCGTCGCTCATTTTGATGCGCTACGCTTGAGAAGACGCTTCATGTATGACTGAGCTCGAGGAGGAATCGTCATGTTAATCGAACAAATCATGAATACGACGTGCATCACGATGCAACCGACGAATTCCATCGCGCATGCGGTTGAACTCATGCAACGTCATCAGATTCGTCATATTCTCGTCGTTAATGCCCGTCATGAACTCGTCGGTCTTGTCGGACTAAAGGAAATTCAAAGCGCGAGTAGCATCTTTCATCCGGACACAGCAAAACAAGACCTACAGTATCCCGTTTCAAGCATTATGATCGAAAGCCCTGTCACGGCCCATCCGCTTGATTTTCTAGAAGATGCGGCTGTGCTGTTTTATGAATATCGCTTATCCTGCTTGCCAATCGTCCGCGGTCGACGTCTTGTCGGTATCGTCACGGAAACGGATCTGTTACGGACATTCGTTCAGTTGACGGGTGCACTCGAACCAAGTTCCCAAATCGAGATCCGTGTCGAGAATACAGCAGGTACATTAGCGAAGATTTCCGCACTGCTTGCTAAAACGAATATTAATATTTTAAATGTACTCGTGTATCCAACAGACGATCCGTATGTCCGGATTGTTGCGTTTCGTGTTCAGACGATGAATCCAATTCGGATCATCGAGAAGTTACGCAAAGAAGGATTCGATGTACTTGGACCGGATGTGAGCAGATGAAGGATTTTGCTTATCTGTATAGTCCTGAAGAAGCAACCTATCGATTTTCCGAGACCCACCCATTTAACCCAATCCGTCTCGAATTAACCGTTTCCTTGCTTGAATCGATGCATCAATTAGATGACACCCCTTGTATCGCCCCACGTCATGCGACCGATGAAGAATTGGCACTCGTTCATGATCAGGATTATATTGCTGCTGTCAAAGCAGCCGGAACCGGAGTATTATCACCACTCAAGGCACAGATGTACGGTCTTGGTACGGAAGATACTCCCTTGTTTCAAGACATGCATTCGGGTGCTTCCCTCCTTGTCGGCGGAACGATTGAAGCATGTGACCTCGTCTTATCTGGTAAGTATAAACGCACCTTTCATATCGGCGGTGGATTACATCACGGGTTCCGCGGACGTGCTTCAGGGTTTTGTGTCTATAACGATACGGCTGTCGCCATGGCGGCGATGATTGAAAAATATCACTGTAAAATCCTTTATGTCGATACGGATGCTCACCACGGGGATGGTGTGCAATGGGCCTTTTATAATCGAAATGATGTCATGACACTATCTCTCCATGAAACGGGTCGCTACTTATTTCCAGGAACGGGGATGGTAACGGAGAGAGGCTCTGAAGAAGGATACGGTTTTAGCTGGAATGTACCACTGGATGCTTTTACGGAAGACGATTCGTTTTTACTTGCTTATGAGACGGCACTCTTTGAGGCATGCGAGTTGTTTCAACCGGATCTCATCATCACACAAAATGGCGCTGATGCGCACGTGCTTGACCCATTGACGCATCTATCCTTAACGATGAAAAGTTATGAAAAGATTCCTCAAATCGCTGTGGCTGCGGCAGAAAAGTATACAGATGGAAAAATCGTTGCTTTAGGCGGCGGTGGTTATGATTGGTATCGTGTCGTTCCTCGCGCGTGGAGTCAGGTTTTTGCTGCCATGACAGGACAAGATCCTTTTCACGGGGAAATTCCAATTGCATGGCAAGAACGATGGGGCGGACAGGAAATAGCGCCACCCACGCACTGGCATGATCCGTCACCACTTTATCCCGCAATTCCAAGACGTCCTGAAATTGAAGAAAAAAATTGGGAGACCGTCAAACGATTGATTTGGCCATTCGTAAACGATGAACGTAAAAAACAACTGACAGCGATTTCCCCCTATTCCGCTGATTAATTGACTTTTTATCTTCACATTTATTTCGTTCGGAGTTCACATCTTGTTGCTATACTAAATATGGAATTTTTACTTAGTAAACGAATAGTTGGGGGAATCATCATGAAAAAGGCATGGCTTTACTCCGGTCTCATTCTGTCGACAGGGATCGTACTTGCAGGGTGCGGGAATGAAAAGCAGGCAATGGATCACGATAACATGCAAGGGGCCGGAAAACCGACCGTCGACGTCACTGTCGATATCCCAGCAAAGACAATGGATGAAGATGCCGTCGTCTTTAAAGCATCCGCGGTCGAAAAGAAAAAGCCCGTCAACCTTGAGGACGTGACGTTTGAAGTTTGGAAAGCTGGAAAACAAGATGGGGCACATCAAAAATTCAAAGCAACCTTGAAAAAGACAGGTTTCTATCAAGCAGAAGCCAAACTTGCTGAAGGTGAATACGAAGGTCTCTATCATATTAATGATAAAAAAGGACTCCATCACATGGATAAGATCTCTTTTGTCGTCATGGATCATTCACATGAAAAAGAGGAAGCATCGCATGAACACGAAGCCGTCGATGGTCTGTCTGTCCATTATATGGGTGCGACGAAAGTAAAGGCTGGTGCTGACCTCCCTGTCTCCTTTCACGTTTTTCTCGATGGAAAACCATTAAAGGCGAACGTTCAAGTCGAAGTCATTGAAACCGGTATTGAAAAACATAATTATGTTCCATTAACTAAAAAAGGTGATGCATACAGCGGAAAAGTCACATTGAACGCCCCCGGTCAGACGACGGTGCGTCTGCACGTCGAAAATGATCAACTCCACCATCACCAAGATGAACTCATCACCGTCACAAAATGAAAAAGCGTCTCTTTTTTCAAGCAGCTTGCTTGAGAGAAGAGACGCTTTTTCGATTAAGGGCGTGTCGAATCCCGTTGTTCGATTCGGTGTGGTAACGTGACATCGTTCGTTTCGATTTCTTCTTTGTTCAAAATCTTCGTCAAAAGACGCATCGAGACTGCTCCAATATCATACATCGGCTGAACGACAGTCGTCAGTTTCGGACGAATCATCGTCGCAAGACGTGTATTATCGTGTCCGATGACTTCGAAGTCTTCTGGAACACGGTGTCCGGCATCTTGTAAGGCATGGATGACACCAAGAGCCATCTCATCTGTTCCAGCAAAAATCGCACGTGGGCAATCTTCTCCAAGTTCAAGCAATTGGTTCATCGCCTTCATTCCTGAATCATACGTATAGTTTCCAAGGACGACGTTTTGTTCGCTGAACGGAAGGTTCGCCTCTTCGAGCGCCCGACGATAACCAGCAAATTTCTTTTCACCATTGATTTGCTGTTCAAGTGGACCAGTGATGAACCCGATCCGTTCATGTCCACGGTCAATCAATGATTTGACGGCGTCATGTGCAGCACTTTCGTAATCGATGTTGACGGCAGGAAGGTCATAATCTTGATTTAGTGTCGCAGCGAGAACGATGGGCACAGGTGATGTCTTGAATTCACGAACGAGATCCTCATGTAGACGCCCACCCATGAAGATGATCCCATCAACCTGTTTTCCAAGTAATGTATTGAGCAAATGGATTTCTTTTTCCCGATTTTGGTCGGAGTTACAAAGAATGATGTTATATTTATACATCGTCGCAACATCTTCAATCCCCCGTGCTAAATCCGCAAAAAAGATGTTCGAGATATCGGGTACGATGACACCGACAGTCGTCGTTTTTTTACTTGCAAGTCCACGAGCAACAGCGTTTGGGCGGTAACCCAGTTGTTCGATTGCATCTTGGACCTTCTTTCGTGTGGATGGTTTAACGTTCGGATTCCCGTTGACGACACGCGATACGGTCGCCATCGAGACAGCCGCCTCTCGTGCGACGTCATAAATCGTAATATTACTATTCAAAACAAATTCCTCCTTTAGTATGATCCATCTCAAGTGTTTTCATTTCGTTTTCATTTTTAGGCAACACGAAAGGAAGACAGGAAAAGATAGTTTTCTTTTCCCATTCTTCCTTCATTGTAAAACGTTTTCATTCGCTTTAGGTCACCCTTTTTCGAAAATCATTGAACGTTTAGTGCCGGAAAGGTAGTCGTCAAGTTTTCGACGAACGTATCGAATTCTTGGAAATCAAGTTGTTGGTTCGCATCAGATAGTGCGAGTGCCGGAAACGGATGGACTTCAACCATGACAGCATCAGCACCGATCGCGTAAGCCGCTTTCGCTGTTGGCAACAGAAGATCCTTCCGTCCTGTCGAATGCGTCACATCGACCATGACAGGAAGATGTGTCTCTTGCTTCAGAATTGGAACTGCTGAGATATCAAGCGTGTTCCGTGTTGCACGTTCATATGTCCGAATGCCGCGCTCACACAAAATGACTTGATCGTTACCACTTGCCATGATGTACTCAGCCGCGTACATGAACTCCTCGAGTGTTGCAGCAAGGCCTCGTTTTAAAAGAACCGGCTTATTTGTACGACCGACTTCTTTTAGTAAATCGAAGTTTTGCATGTTGCGTGCGCCAACCTGGATAATGTCGACATATGGTAAAGCAGATTCAACCGCACTCGGCGTCATGATTTCAGTGATGACATGCAAACCGTGCGCGTCCGCTGCTTTTTTCAACATTTTTAGACCCTCGAGTCCAAGACCTTGGAAGTCGTAAGGTGATGTGCGTGGTTTGTACGCTCCACCTCGCATGAACTTCACGCCGTGTTTCGCGAGTTGTTCCGCGACTTCGAATACTTGTTCCTCGCTCTCGACCGCACATGGTCCAGCAATCAATTGTTGAGAACCATCTCCGATGACAGCATCTCCGATTCGGATGATCGTGTTCGTCGGTTTTTGTTTCCGTGATACGAGTAATTTCCGAGTCCGATCTTCTCCTTGTAATTCAAGAGAAGCTTTGAAAATTTCTTTAAATACATGCTGAAGGCGTCCTGTTTCAAAAGGTCCATGGTTATTAGCAGCAATTGATTCGAGCATTTGACGTTCCCGAACAGGGTCGTAACGGTCAAGCCCTTGTGCTCGTTTGACTTTTCCGATTTCGACAGCAATTTGACCACGTCGGTTCATCAATTCCAATAATTCTGCATTCACTAAATCGAGTTCATCCCGTAATCTTTTTAATTCTGCGTGTTGATCCATGTCCTACCACTCCCTAATCAGCATATAGCTCGTAATAGCAACTAATTATAACGAACTCTTTCCATGTTGTACATAAAGAAGCTGCATGATTTCTTAAAATATGAAAATAAATTACGTTTTTTCATATAATTTTTTCTACGTTTTCTCTATAAAGAAACATAGAAAAAGAGCCCTCATGATGAGAGCTCCGTATTCACTTCTTATTTCTTATGATTCACATCAGATTGTGGGTCATTGTCTTCCTCTTGCTCTTCCGCCAACTGTTCCCGTAGCTCTGAAAGATCAACGACCGTTTCCGTATCGATTTCTTCTGCTACGGATGCGCCATCGACTTCGTCCCCAATTTCACGCTCGATGTCACGTACAAGCTGTTCTGCTTCTGCGAGAGCTGCATCGATACTTGCCTGATCCTTCTCAAAACCAGCGTATTGTGCCGCTTCTTGAACCGTCGAATTATTCTTCGCTTTTTCAATGACAGGTGCTGCTTTGTCTTTTGCCAGTTGAATCCATTCTCCTACGAGTGGTTCTGCTTTTTCGCGAACAACTTGCGTCTGTTCTGTCAAACGTTGACGCGCAGGAGCCGTACGCTCGTCGATTAAGTCGCGCATCTCACGACCTGATTTCGGACTAGAAAGGAGAGCTGCCGCGGCACCAATCAATCCACCAACGATGATTCCCGCAAGGAAACCTCCTCCTTTAGAAGAATCTTGTGCTTGATATGGATGTTGTTTCGTCATGATTTACGATCTCCTTTCAACTCATCTGGAATGCTTTCGACGTCCGGGACGGATACGACTTCCGGTGTAACCGGTGTCTCTGCTTTTTTCCGGAATCGACGACGTGGTTTTTTCTCGACTGTCGTCGTTGCTGTCGTATGATTTGAAACTGTTGTTTCTGCCGGTTTATTTTTTTTGAATAATTCTACAGCGACTGAGCCCCAACGGACTGCTTGTGCAATCTGGTCTTTATTCGTATCTGCCGCACCAGCGACCGTATCGGATACCGTCCGGACAGAATCTGTTACTTTATTCAAGGACGTACCAAGCTCTTCGATCGAGTTTGCAACAGGTGCAAGCAACTCGGTTTTTTCTTCAATCGTATCGACAAGACGATTCGTCTTATGTAACAACGCTGTCGTCTCCATCATGATACCGTCCAATTGACGTTCAAGTCCTGCTGTCGTGTTGGCTACATTGTTCAGCGTCTTACTTGCAGCACTTAGTACACGGGCAAGGAAAATGACGAGCACTACGAATGCGATCGCAGCGACTAATCCGGCGATTCCGCCTAATGTGATTTCCATGGTTCTTGCCTCCAATTTTTTGCGTAGTCTTTTGTTGTTAGTTCGACATGTAGCAAGTCGTTCCTGCTACTCCAAATGGTTTATTTCCGTTACAATGATAATTGAAACCTACATCATCCATTTCGAGGGGGAAATTTCATGCGTGACCCACGTCTTACTCAACTGGCAACGAATCTGATCAACTATTCGGTTGCCCTTGAACCTGGTGAAAAAGTATTGATTGAAAATTTCGGTATCGAACGTGAACTAGTCGAAGCACTCGTAGAAGCTGCCTACGCGGCTGGCGGTCATCCGTTCGTCTTACTTAAGGATAATCGTATCCTACGAAAATTATACCGAAATGCTTCAGAAGAGCAACTCCAATTGATGGCAGACATCGAACGTAAGCAGATGCAGGCGATGGACGCATACATCGGATTACGAGCTGGTGATAATATCAATGAACTATCGGATGTACCAGCTGAACAAATGAAACTGTACGGTCAAACGATTGGTAAGATGCATACACAGGATCGCGTCAAAGGAACGAAATGGGTCGTCCTTCGCTTCCCGACAGCATCGATGGCTCAACTCGCCAATCAATCGACAGAAGCATTCGAAGACTTTTACTTCGATGTCTGTACGCTTGATTACGAAAAAATGGGACAAGCGATGGAACCGCTCGTCGATTTGATGAACCGGACGGATCGTGTTCGTCTCGTCGGACCAGGAACGGACCTTTCGTTCTCGATCAAAGACATCCCAGCAATCAAATGTGCCGGAAATGCCAATATTCCGGACGGTGAAGTCTTTACGGCACCCGTTAAAGATTCCGTCAACGGTGTCATCTCATATAACACACCATCTCCGTATCAAGGATTCACGTTTGAAAACGTCAAACTGACGTTCAAAGACGGTAAAATTGTCGAAGCGACGGCGAACGATACGGATCGTATCAACCAAGTCTTCGATACAGATGCGGGTTCTCGTTTCGTCGGTGAATTTGCGATTGGCGTCAATCCCTTTATCCAGCATCCAATGAAGGATATTCTGTTCGATGAGAAAATCGATGGCAGCTTCCACTTCACGCCGGGTCAAGCTTACGAAGAAGCCTACAACGGTAATGATTCATCCGTTCACTGGGATCTCGTCAATATCCAACGCCCTGATTACGGTGGTGGGGAGATCTGGTTTGACGACGTATTGATCCGTAAAGACGGTCGTTTCGTCCTTCCTGAACTCGAAGTCCTTAATCCTGAAAACCTGAAATAAGAAAAAGCGGATGGCTCGTCCTTCATAGGACAGGGGCATCCGTTTTCTATATCTTATTTTTTCAATGTCGCACGAAGCATCCAAATTTGTTTTTCGATTTCCTTCGCTTGACCAAGCAGATCATCTTCCACTGTTACGTCTTGTGCCTCAAGATGTTCAATCGCATCAAGCATCTCTTTTCGGACTTGTTGGAAGTCTTTAATGACCGAATCGATCATCTCATCTGCTGACAAACCTGATTTTGCTTCTTCGAGTGTCGTTTGTTCTAAATATTCTTTTAGCGTCGCTGAAGGTGTCCCGTTATTCATCAAGAGACGTTCCGCAACGACATCATACTGCTCAGACACCCATGTATAGAGTTCTTCAAGCTTCTCGTGAAGCGTCAAGAAGTCTGGACCTTTAATATACCAATGGTAGTTATGGAGCTTAACGAATAGGACCCCATAGTTTGCGACCTGTTGATTCAAAGCTGATTTTGCATGATTACTGATCATCTGATATTCCCCTTTCCTGATTTCAAATGACGTTCTAATTCATCTTTATCCTTAAATAACAAAGGATAAACATCATTTTCAGGAAGATTGGATTATCGCGGACGTTTTAATCCCTTTAGCATATATCCGCCTTTGAAGTCGACGGAATCGAAGGCAACGAGAAATGCTTTCGGTTCATACTCCTCGACGAGGTTACGGAGCACTTTCATACGTGTTCGTGCCGCAAGGACATCTAATCGGTAACGAACACCGTCTCGACCTTGTCCTTGATAATGCGTCACACCGAAACCATTATCACGGATGACTTGAATGAGTTCTGCCGGAAATTCTTGTGTGTGTACTTGGATCATATTGTAACCGATGGCTAGTTTTCGTTCGACATATCCACCAATGAGTATACCAAGTCCGAATCCGAGTGCATAAACGACCATACCAAGTGTCGTTAAGTCTTGGAACACGATTCCTAATGCAAAAATGTAAATCAATGTTTCGACCGTCCCAAAGAGTCCGGCAATGACGGTCCGCCCTTTGACAAGCATGATCGTCCGTAATGTCAAAACAGGAACGTAAATCAACTGGAGCAATAAGATGAGTAAAATCTGTCCCATGGTGTCTTTCCTCTCTATAATAACTTCAACACATACACACTATTTCAAACTTTATTTCAAGATGCAATCCTATTTTAGATTTTCCCTATCAGTTTTTTGATTTTACTATCACAATTCAAATTTACGACAAAAAAAATGCCACTCTAATCGAGTGACACTTTTGGTTCTCACTTATTTTACACTTTGATATTGATGCTGATACGTTTGAATGTCGCCCGCTCCCATGAATAGAAGCACAGCATTTTCATGCTGACGTAGGACAGAAACGTTGTCGCGCGTCAGAATAGAAGCTTGCGGAATTTTCTCCTGCAAATCTTCGACTCGAACTTGCCCTTCCTGCTCACGTGCTGAACCAAAGATTTCACATAGATATGTCGCATCTGCTTCACGTAAAGATGTCGCAAAATCATCCATGAATGATTTCAAGCGTGTGTACGTATGCGGTTGGAAAATCGCGATGACTTCACGATCCGGATATTTCTTCCGTGCCGACTCGATCGTTGCGCTGATCTCTTTTGGATGGTGTGCGTAGTCGTCTACTAAGATTTGTGTGCCAAATTCTGACTCACTGAAGCGGCGTTTCACTCCACCGAATGTTGCTAAACGTTCAGCAACGTCTTCTTTACTCAATCCTTCGTACTGACAGATCGCAATGACCGATAATGCATTCAAGACATGATGACGACCGAATCCTGGAATCAGGAACGTGCCATAGAAATCATCACGTAAATAGACATCAAACGATGTGCCGTCTGGCGTTGATGTCGCATTTTCAGCTCGGAAATCATTGTTTTCTCCGAATCCATAATAAAGAACAGGTACATTCGCTTGAATGTTTTGAAGATGTTCGTCATCTCCACAAGCAACGATTGCTTGCTTGACCTGCATCGCCATCTCTTGAAAAGCCGAAACGACATCATCGATTCCCGTGAAATAATCCGAATGATCGAAGTCGATGTTCGTCATGATAGCGTAATCCGGCTTGTAATATAAGAAGTGACGTTTGTATTCACATGCCTCGAAGACGAATGCCTTCGCATCTTCTACTCCTGCCCCTGTTCCGTCTCCGATCAAGAAGGCCGTCGGTGTAATACCGCTCAAGACGTGTGAAAGCAAACCTGTCGTCGACGTTTTTCCGTGTGAGCCTGTAATGGCGACCGAACGATATTCATTTGCTAAGTGTCCTAAGAAATCGTAATAATGATGGATCGTTAAACCAAGTTCATTTGCCCGTGCGATTTCTGGATGATCATCTCCAAAGGCATTCCCCTGGATGATGACATAATCTTCTTTGATGTTATCCGCATTGAACGGGAAAAATGGAATTCCCTTAGCCCGTAACGCGTCTTCAGTAAAAATGTGCTTTTCGATGTCTGAACCTTGTACCTCATGATTCATCTCATGTAGTACTTGGGCGAGCGCACTCATCCCTGTTCCTTTGATTCCAACAAAATGATACTTTGTCATATAAAAGCCCTCCAATTCACGTTCCGGTCCGTACCATCGGGCTCGGGTACAAAACCTGTACCATTATAGCAAACCGATTTATTTTTTACCATGTAAATTATTTTGCTCTCGACGCGCACGATACATCGCCATCAAGTCTTTTGTCGTCATAACGACATTGACAGGCGGTCCAACCGGCTTTTTCACTTCCGACTGAACGGGTGCTACTGCTTCCGCTTCAGCAACAGATGGATCCAAAATCGAAGTGACTTCTTCCGATTGTTGCTTCTCTGCTTCTTGATCATCAAGAAGTGCCTCGCTCGATGTATCCATCGGAACAGTTTGCTCTTCTACGGTTTCACGTGTAGAAGGCACTTCACTTACCCGCTCTTTTACAACCGTTTCTTCTGTTTCAGGTACGGTCGGCAATTCGACTTCGCTTACGTGATCTTGATTGGCTTCAGGTTCCGGTACAAGTAATTCAACGTCCGTCACCGGTACAAAGCCAGCATCTGCTTCTGCATTGTCTAAGACAACTTCTTCCGGCGCAACAGCCTCCTGCTCCGTCAAAGTAACCTCATCAGTAATTCCCTGTTCATCTGCATCTGAAACCTGTTCAACGGTTTTTGTTTCTTCCGCAGCTTCTACCGTTTCAGATACAGATTGTTTCGGACGTTGGAATCCATAAATCGGTGAAGGAACATCTGTTAAAACGAAGCGGTCTTCGCGCTCCTCTTTTTTCGGACGCTCTACCGGCTTTGTCTCACGTTCCCCCGCAAGCTCTCGACGAATTCGGGCAGCTTGCTCCTTTAGTGACTGTTCATAACGATTACTCATACGTTCACCCCTCCATCTTGTTAAAAAATCGGTCGAATCATCGACCGATTGAGAATGCTTCCCCTACTGCTGATGTATCATCAAGTACAAGAATCCCTTTTTCTTGTGGCGCATTGGCAAGTCCGAGCTCACGCGCTGAACAGAGCATACCACTTGACGGTACACCACGTAATGCTGAAGGACGAATGATTAACCCAGACGGCATGACCGCACCCGGTTTAGCGACGACGACCTTTTGACCCGCTGCTACATTCGGCGCTCCACAAACGATTTGTAAAGTTCCGTTATCCACCTCTACCTGACAGACCGATAATTTGTCAGCATCCGGATGCTTCTCACAAGAAGCAACAAACCCGACAACGAATTTCGGAGAATAGTCAACTTGTTCGAGTGACAATTCGATATCTCGGTTTGCAAGTTCCTTTTGGATGCGTGCTGCCAATTCTTCCGTCAATTCAACCGGTCCTTGTGACTCGATCGTAAATGTATTCGACGCCTCAAACAAGTTGTAACCAACAATACGATCACCATGCTTGATTGTTGCTACGTCTCCTTCACGAGTCGCCGTCACTTCCGCACGTGGTGCGTCTTCTAAAATGATCATTAAGACGTCACCGACGCCCTCTTTATTATAAAACACATTCATTCAATCCATGACTCCCTTCCGTCTTTCTCACAATGCCTATTGTATCAGATTCTTTACTCTTTCGGCTGCTTGTTTTTCGCAAGGACGAAGACCGGCTCAAGATTGCCATCTTCATATAAGAATGGCAATGCCGTAACAGGTACACGACCGTTCGAGAAGAAATCAAACATGAGTTGTTGTAAGACATCATATCCAGCGTCATTGCGGATATCGGCAAAAATCAAGACATCCTGGTGTGGAATACCAACAGCGAATTCCCCTTCGATTCGCGCCGCGTAATCAGCTAACAATGTCTTGTTCAAGACACGACTCGCCTCATATCCGTCTCCAAGACTCAAGAAATAAAAGATGTTCCCCGCTACTTCATCTTGTTTAAATGGCGCATCGAGCGATTTCAGGTTAAAACGTGCAGCTTCCGACAGCTGTTCAGCCGTCCATTCTGCAGATGCCAATAACTCCTCGTCAATCAAACGATATGTCGCCCCTAAATCAAGTGCGTACATGATTTTAGTCTCACCAGTATGTGGTGTGCTGACAAGCGTTTTTCCTTCTTTTGTCGTATCAGCAAACGATTTAGCCCGAATGACAGGGAATATTTTCTGTTCTTGTCCAACGAGTGAAATTTGATCCGTATGTCCGAGTACAGCACGGATGTATTCGATCGTCTCTTCGACTGCGATGACACCTCTTCGTTTTGCTTTTGCGACGAGCGGGTTCAATCCGACATCAACGCCTGATTTATCATGCTTCCGCTCAATTCGTAACACGGACTTTTCACGATCGAAATACGTTGTATAACCTTCTTCTTCGAATGTTTGTGTCATCATTCTTCGGATTTGTTGTAGTTCCACTTGATTTCATCCTTTCTATCATGAAAAAAAGCGAGTCAGCGCTCGCTTTTTTCTTAAACCGTTTCTAAAAATGCTGTCACTTGTTCTGGTGTCTTCCGCTCTTTGCCGACATAACGCCCTGTTTCTTCACCATCTCGGAACGCGACAAAACTTGGAATTCCGAAGATGTCCATTTCCTGGGCAATTTCAATGTGATCGTCGCGATCAACATAGTAAAATTCGAACGCGTCAAACGTCTGCTCGATTTCCGGCATGAACGGATCTAAAAAGCGACAATCCGGGCACCAGTTTGCTGAGAATAAAAAGACGGCCTTGCCTTGTTTTGCTGTATCGAATTCTTGTTTAGATTGTAATGTTTTCATGATGGTTTCCTCCTTTAATTTCCCTAGAAGTCATTGCCCTCATCATAGCATATTCAAATGTGACTGTGCGTTTTTGTGCTCGGTTTGCTATACTGCAACTAGAAAACACCTTGAAAGGACTTCACTATGGCAGATCAACCAATCAAACATCCGTTCGAACGCTTCGTCGGCTTCATCGGCATGACGAGTTGTTTACGTTACGGCTATTCCTTCATTGATTCCGAACGGAGCTTACCCGAAATCTTTTTATATTTAGTTGTCGGTTTCGCGGTCATCATTCTACTCGAAGCACTCGGAAAACGACTTGCTCGGAAATTACCTATCGTGCGCATGCGTTACTTGATACCCCTCTATCTTGTTTATCTTTACATCTTCTTCACGAGTTTTTATTCGAGTTCATTCGGATTCTCTTTATGAAATGAAAAAAAGCTGATTCAAAAGGCATGTCCTTGTTTATCCACCATTCGGTCAAACAGACATATCCTTTAGAATCAGCTTTTTGTACTTAATATTCGATTTTCAAGTCACCATCTTGAATCCGACCGAGTCGAAGTAATAACCGATAGATGAGATAACTGATGATGCCAGGCGCAATAAAACATAATACGACGACGGCTACATAGTATTCCATTTCAAACCCCATCGTCTTCAATAACATCAATGGACCAACAAAACCACTCGTTCCCATGCCTGAGCCTTCTGGGTTGCTCTCAAGCATCAACAGAACAGTCGCGAATGGCGCTAGGATAGCACCTGCGATCGTAGGCGGAAGGAGAATCCAAGGATTGCGGATGATGTTTCCGACTTGGAGCATCGATGTGCCGATACTTTGTGCGATGACGCCCCCAATTCCGTTATCACGATAACTGATGACACCAAAACCAATCATCTGAGCGGCACAGCCGATCGTCGCAGCACCCGCAGCAAGTCCATCCAATCCAAGCATGATTCCAAGTGCAGCACTTGAAATTGGCGCTGTCAATGCAAGTCCCATCACAGTAGCAATAAAGATACCCATGAACAACGGTTCGCGTTCCGTCCCCCAGCGAATTATTTCACCCAGATCGGTCATGCCTTTTCCAATCCATTTCCCGGCATAACGTCCAGCAACGAATCCAACTAGCAACGTGACGAATGGTGTCACCAGAATATCGAGTCGCGTCGTCTTTGACACGAGTTTTCCGATTTCTGTTGCAAGTAGCGTCGCAATGTAACTACCTGCCGGTCCGCCAGCTTCATATCCAAATGCTCCAACCGCAACTGCTGCAAATAAGATGAGTGGCGGTGCTTCAAGCGCAAACGCTACGGCGACACCGATCGCTGGTCCCGTCAGAGCAATCGCCTGCTCGCCTAATTGAATGAGGAACTTTGCTTCGATACCACGATCTACCAACCCTTCTCCGATTGTTTGAACAATCAAGCCCATGATCAGCGAACTGAATAAACCAAGCGCCATATAACTTAATACAGTGATGAAATATACTTTAGGGCTAAGTGAAATTCCCTTTTGCTTGAACATCTTGTCACGTCCTTTACTCAACATCGCGTATTATTATACCAAATCCACTTTCGATTCGACTAGGCTGTTTTTTCAACTGACAAGACAATCAATATCATTATGTTCTCACTACAATAAAATAGACGACGGATTATAAGTCCGCCGTCTATTTCATGAGGATGGTCCTCCCCGTTCGTTATTTACTTGACTTGCAATGTTGCAAGCGTCGTCGTATCAAGATTCGTGACGAGTTTTCGTAGCAATTCCTTCGCCGAATCATAATCATCTGTATGCATGATCGATGCGTGCGTATGGATATAACGTGCCGGTAAACCAACGACTGTTGTTGGAATACCATTGTTCGAGCGATGGATGACACCGCCGTCCGTTCCACCTGCACCGACGTAGTATTGATACGGAATCTTGTTCGATTCTGCCGTATCAAGGACATAATCCGTCATCTCTTTCGAAAGAATCATGACGCTGTCTTTAATACGGAGTAATGGTCCTTGTCCAAGTTGACCAAATTCCGTTTTGTCTCCTGACGCATCATTGGCAGGAGACGCATCGACGACGAACGCCACATCAGGATCGATAAGTGTCGTCGCTGTTTGGGCACCGCGCAATCCGACTTCTTCTTGAACAGTTGCACCAGAGAACAAAATGTTCGGATGATCCGCTGCTGTCGTCTCCTCCAACAATTCGATTGCCATTCCGACACCATAGCGGTTATCCCATGCTTTCGCCATGATTTTCTTCGGATTCGCCATCGGTGTGAACGGGAAAAATGGTACTGCCGGAATACCCGGACGTACACCAAACGATTCCGCTTCTTCTTTTGAATCCGCACCGATATCGATGAACATGTCTTTGATTGCCATTGGCTTATTGCGTACTTCTTCTGTTAATAAGTGTGGTGGAATCGACGCGATGACACCAGGGATGATACCGTTGTCTGTACAGATCGAGAACCGTTGGGCAAGCAATACTTGACTCCACCAACCACCGAGCGGTTGGATCCGTAACATCCCATTCTTCGTGATTTGCGTCACCATGAATGCCACTTCGTCCATGTGTCCGGCAACCATGACTTTCGGTCCTGTCGCATCCCCTGTTCGCTTCCCGAAAATCGAACCCAGTCCATCTGTAACGATCTCATCCGTGACAGGTGTAATGCGTTCGCGAACGAACTGACGCACCTCGTGTTCAAACCCTGGTGCCCCATTTAATTCCGTCAGTGTTCGAAATAACTCTCTCGTTTTTTCATTCATATGTATCGCCTCCTGTTACCCATTATACAAAAAATTGCTTCAATCACTTAACCTTTTGTTTCTCTCTGAACGAATTATTTGGTACAGTAGGAATAGAACCTGTAAGGAGGGGAATTTTAATGAAAAAACGCTATTGGATTATCGGATTGGCAGCAGCTGTCGTCGCCGCTTTCGCAGTGAAGAAGGCCGTTGACAATAAACAACTTTCTGCCGAAGAAGCGCTCGAAATCACGAAACGCACATTTTCAGCAAAAGGACGTGTCCAAGGTGCATGGATCTCTGCAACACCGGAGGCTTACGCATATGAGTCACGTGACTACCAAAGCTATAAAGGTGGCATCTCGGTCCTTGAAGGTGATGACGAAAAAACGTATCAATTCACAGTCGATGCCGAAACTGGCGCATTACTCGAATACGCTTAATCAGAAGACCGTGCTTCAATCGATGAAGTACGGTCTTTTTTTCACGTTCCTATAAAGGAGGTATGATTCATGTCCATTCTTGCTACTATCTTCGTTTTACTTGTTTCCTTAGAGCACTTTTATATCATGGCTCTTGAAATGTTCTTTTTATCCTCTAAGGCGGCACGACGTACATTCGGACTGACGGATGAAGCGGTCGCATCTAAGCAAATCCAGACGCTTTTTGCCAATCAAGGTCTCTACAATGGATTTTTAGCTGCTGGTCTTCTGTTTGGTCTGATCCGTGAAGATATTGCTGTCCAACTGTTCTTTTTAGCTTGTGTGATCATCGCCGCACTCTATGGCGCCTTGACGGCTAATCGTTCCATTTTACTTAAACAAGGATTACCCGCCATACTCGCTTTCATCTTTGTATTGTTAGCATAAAAAAAAGCCTCTACCCAAACGGGTAGAGGTTTTTTTGATTAGCGCGGGTTATCGTTGCGCTCATAAATCGGATTCATGTATTCCGAAGTAGAGTACAAACGTGGTACGACGATGTATAAGACGATCGCTGGTACAGCGATGATCAACAACATCAAGAGTACCGGTAACCAGTAAACGACTTTTTGATGAAGATTATCCGAGTTGCTGTCGATGTATTCTTTTACGCCATCAACTTTTGCAGCGTCGGCATTCGTCAACAATTTACCGCTATCGGCATTGAAGAAGTGAATTTCACGTTTGATTGTGATGAAGATGCCGTCACGAACTGTCTTGATGACAGCGATTCCGCCAATGACTTCTTCTCCTTTTCCGTTCGTGAACGTCTTCGGATCCTCGATTTTGACCGAACCTTTTTTATAATCGTAATGCGTCGTTGGTAATTCCTCATTTAATGCTTTTGTCATTTCTGAGGTATCAACCGCAGCAAGTACCGATTGACCGATACTTAACGCGAGAAAGAGCGCCGTTACGAAGGCTAAGCTTTTCTGCCACATCCCCAAATTCCCCCTTTACCTATAAGTACAAGTTCTTCAGTCAACAACATTGTACCAATTAATAAGAAAAAAGTGTGAAAGAAATACCAGGAAAATAAGAAAACTTTTTGTCTAAATTAATTTTGGTATGTTGCTTCCATCCGATAAATTGGTTGACCCATTGAAGAAAAGCGCTCTTCATACTCTGTCCGGACGTTATCCTCCGGTTCATTCGCATGTAGATCAAGCGACATCCAGTCAAAACGCATACCGTATGCCGACATCGTCATCAGACTCGATTCAAACAACTTTCGATTGTCAGTCTTGAAATGGATTTGTCCTTTCGCAGGTAAGATGTCTTCATACGTTGAGAGGAACGTTTTATACGTCAAACGACGTTTCGCATGGCGTGTCTTCGGCCAAGGATCCGAGAAGTTCAAATAAACGCGCGCTACTTCACCTTTTTCGAAGTAATCACGTAAATCTTTCGCATCGACCGTCAAGACGCGAACATTTGCTTGTGGAGCCTCTACTAATTTTTGAACGATCGTCACTGCTACGCTCTCAAAAAGTTCAATCGCGATGAAGTTGATCTCCGGATGTTGGTTTGCCATCCCTGTAATGAAGGCTCCTTTTCCTGACCCCACTTCGATGTAGATCGGATTATCATTTTTAAACTCTGTCGCCCAGTTTCCTTTCAGGGATGCTGGTTCTGCTATATAGATCGAGGATTGTTCCTTCATATAATCCTGTGCCCATGGTTTATGTCGTAAACGCACTATCGTTCATCCTTTCCAAACTTAAATTATCCGCAGATAAGTTTATCATGATTCGGGTAATTATATAAGAACTTCTTCAATCCCGATTGAAGAATGTTCAGCAGTTCGTCACTTGAGAAACAGTGAGCAATCTACTACACTAAAGGTACGTAAGAACTAAAAAGGAGGGCTATACCATGGAAGACTTCTTGATTGCTTGGGGCTCCCCCATCGTTCTCGTCATGGGCATCTGTGCCTTATTCGTCTGGGCGACTTTCGGAAAAGTCGACGTTGAATAAGCGCAATCTCTGTACCTTGTGTAATCGTACACAAGGTACTTTTTTTATTCTCTAAACGAATTTAGGTTGGATTTACCATGAAACAGATGTATACTTTTTTCGAAACAGATTATTTATTACAGCTATCGAACACCAAAAACGTTGGTAAAAAGGAGAATTGTAATGAACGAAAATAAAAACAGTGATTCAAAAGAACTAGTACAGAAGAAAACAGGTGCAGACTTAGTCGTCGATTCACTCATCGAACAGGGTGTAGATTACATTTTTGGTATTCCTGGCGCCAAAATTGATTCCGTCTTCAATGTGTTACAGGATCGGGGACCTGAACTCATCGTTGCACGTCACGAACAAAATGCTGCATTCATGGCTCAAGCCATTGGTCGCTTGACAGACAAACCAGGCGTTGTACTTGTAACATCTGGCCCAGGCGCATCAAACTTAGCGACAGGTCTTGTGACAGCAAACTCTGAAGGTGACCCAGTTGTCGCAATCGCCGGAGCCGTTACACGAGCAGATCGCTTAAAACGAACACATCAGTCCATGGACAATCAGGCACTCTTTACACCGATTACGAACTTCAGTGCAGAAGTGCAAGATGCCGATAATATTCCAGAAGTACTGTCCAATGCTTTCCGAACAGCGGAAACGACAGCTGGGGCTGCTTTCGTTAGTATCCCGCAAGACGTCGGATTGAGCGAAGCGAACGTCACGGCATTCCGTGCGGTTGAAGCACCGAAGCTCGGTGTTGCACCAGAAGCTTGGGTTGAAGAAACAGCTCGTTTGATCCAAGATGCGAAGCTACCTGTCTTGTTGCTCGGTATGCGTGCGAGTCAGCCGGACGTCGTACATGCGATTCGTTCCCTGCTCAAACACGTCTCGATTCCTGTCGTCCAGACGTTCCAAGCGGCCGGCACATTATCACGTGAGCTTGAATCGAATTTCTATGGACGCGTCGGACTATTCCGTAACCAACCGGGAGATGCACTGCTCGCAGAAGCGGATCTCGTCCTCTCGATCGGCTATGACCCAATTGGCTATGATCCGAAATTCTGGAACCAACCGACGCACGACCGGACGCTTGTCCATATTGATCAAATGCGTGCTGAAATTGACCACTTCTATCGCCCAGACCGCGAGCTTGTCGGTGATATGGCGAAAACGGTCGATGCAATCGCCGAGCGCCTGCAACCACTCACATTACCTGAAAGTTCAGCTCAATTCCTTGAAGGATTACATCAACGTCTTGTCGATCGCGATGTTCCTCCTGTCGCGGATTCTCCGTTGACGCACCCACTCTATTTCATGAAGACGTTACGTGAAAAAATTGCGGATGATGTCACGGTAACAGTCGACGTTGGTTCTCACTATATTTGGATGGCACGTCATTTCCGTTCGTACGAACCACGTCACCTTCTCTTTAGTAATGGGATGCAAACGCTTGGTGTCGCGCTTCCTTGGGCAATCGCAGCAACACTCGTACGTCCTGGTAAGAAGGCCGTCTCGATTTCAGGTGATGGTGGATTCCTCTTCTCGGCAATGGAACTTGAGACAGCTGTTCGTTTGAACTCACCACTCGTCCACTTCGTATGGCGTGATAGCGGATTCGACATGGTCGCGTTCCAACAAGAGATGAAATACAAACGGAAATCCGGTACGTCATTTGGTGACGTCGATCTCGTCAAATATGCTGAGAGTTTCGGAGCAAAAGGATTACGCGTCAATCATCCATCTGAACTAGCCACAATCATGGATGAAGCACTCGCGACAGAAGGACCAGTCATCGTCGATGTTCCGATTGATTATCGCGACAACATCGCGCTCGGAGAACAAGTTCATCTCGATCAATTGAACTGAGGAGGATTCACATGACACACGATAAAACGCTCGTCCAGATTTCAACGATGATGGCACTGCTCGACGGAGTATTCGAGAGTGAAGTCACATACGCGTCCGTTCTTGATCAACGGAATTTTGGTATTGGAACGTTCGACCACTTGGATGGTGAGATGATTGGTTTTGATGGTCAGTTCTACCAGCTCCGTTCAGACGGTAGCGCTCGGCCACTTCAGCCTGAGACGACGACGCCGTTTGCGACATTGACCCGTTTTGTGCCAGAGCAAACGCTCTCCGTGACAGAAGAGATGTCAAAATCGGAATTCGAACACTGGTTGAATGAACAACTACCGACGATCAATAGTTTTTATGCCGTTCGAATTGATGGAACGTTCACAGAGGTGCAGACACGTACCGTCGCACGTCAAGAGAAACCGTTCGTTCCAATCACGGAAGCTGTCGCCTCTCAAAGCGCGCGTACTTTCGAACAAACGGAAGGAACACTCGCTGGTTACTACACACCACGGTTCGGTCACGGTATCGCCGTCGCTGGATATCATCTTCATTTCATCGATGCTGAACGCGCGGGCGGAGGCCATGTCTTTGACTACACGGTCAAGAACGTCACCGTCACATTCGAAGAAAAACCGCAGCTTGATTTACGTTTACCAACGACTGAAGCGTATCGGTCGGCGGATCTTGAAAGTCATGATATTGAAAAAGAGATTAAAATCGCAGAAGGTTAATCAAAAAAGCGTGTCGTTCCTTTTCGGAATGACACGCTTTTTAGTCGTTCGAGTATTCAAGTAACTGTTCTAGAAAATGATAGCTGTCCTCGACATCCGGATGACGCATATCTTCATACCAATACAAGGATAATACAGCTTGCGCTACGACATACCAATGCATTCGTTGTTTCAGATCATTCGTCAACGGATGACCATAATGCTCAAACCATTCGGGCCAAGCCGCTTCATCGACATAACTGTATAACATCATCCCGAGGTCATACGCACGGTCGGCAATGATCGCATCATCCCAGTCGTTCAGGTAGAGTTGACCGTCCGCTCCCGTCAACCAATTATTATGATTTAGATCTGAATGACAGACGACTTGTTCATCCGTTCTTACTTGCTCCAGATTTCGTTCGAGATAACCCATCGCAAGTTCTACCAGTTCTGGATTCTCTAAGTCTTCTGGTTGAAAATATAAGCGACATTGGCGCAATAACTCATCAGGCTCGATCGGACGTTGGTCAAGCTGTTGTAGCATGAACAGCAATTCCTTCGAATCATGAATTTTCCCAAGCAAACGCGCCACTTCCGGACGTTCCATCATTTCCGGCTCCAACTCGTCGCCTTCAATGAATTGTTGCGCACTGATGACATCCCCGCTATAGATTCGTTTCGTCCATAATAATTTCGGGACGATTCCGTCCGCGGATAAAATCGCCAAGAACGGCGATGAATTTCGTTTTAAGAACAATTTTGATTGTCCGGTTGAAGCGATGTACGCTTCTCCTGTGATTCCACCTGCTGGCGTAAGGGTCCAGCCTTCGCCAAGCGCATCTAAAATATCTATTTCCATTATAATCCGCTCAACTTTTTTAGTAGATTTGCCTAAGGCACAATGCTTATCTTAACACGTCGCAATCGTCGTTGACAACGGAAGGACTTGAATCCTATCGACACCTTTCAGAAGCGGGTCGACCGAGGCATCATCCCCTTGGACATGTACATTCCAGCGCGAGTGATCGAGTGCGACTTCCACGATTTCGTGCGTCGTATTGTAGACAACGAGCGTGCGTTGCCACGCATCGTACGAATGGATCGCTTCGACTTCGTAGGCGATGACACCCGGACGTAAGTTGATGAAACGAAGCAGTTCTCGAACCTGATTCGCCCGGTGTAGACGGAATCCGCCATGCATTCTGCGAATTTGTAAAATCGTCTTGATATACGTAACGAGGGAGAGATGATCATCCCGGCGTTCCCAGTCCATTCGGTTGATTTCGTCCGATGCATTATAACTGTTTTCGACACCTTGTTTCGTACGCAAGAACTCTTGACCCGCATGCAGAAACGGAATGCCTTGCGCAAGCAAAGCGATCGTTTGAGCTAATCGACTCATCCGTAATAACTGAAGTTCGTCCGCTTCCGGACAGGAGATTTTCAATTTGTCGTACAGCGTATGGTTATCGTGCGCCTCGACATAATTGATCGAATATGTCGGTTCCGGAAAACGTCCATACGTTTGGTTATCGATATGAACACTACCCGCAATCCCGTTTCGGACTTCTCCTTCTTTCCATCCGTCTCCGGCAACAAATCCTCGATCGTATGCACTGAACGTCGATCCTTTCAAGGCATCACGGAACACGTCATTAAAATGAGCGATTCGCGGCATTTGCGCAGCCGAGGCGCTCATCGCTTTGAATCGTTCCGGCAATGCCGTCGCAAGATCCCAGCCCTCTCCATACACAAGAATCGTAGGATCAATCGCATCGAGTGCTGCACGTACTTCATTCATCGTCTCAATGTCATGAATGCCCATTAAATCAAATCGAAACGCATCAATGCGGTAGACACGAGCAAAGTAGGTCAAGCAATCAACGATGAGTCGACGCATCATGAATCGCTCGGATGCGGTATCGTTTCCAACACCCGTTCCGTTTGAGAGCGTGCCGTCTACTTCATAACGGAAATAATAACCCGGAACGAGCTGTTCAAGAGAGGAACGCTCCCGAACAAAAACGTGGTTCATGACGACATCGAACGTAACACGAATCCCTGCTTCATGGAGTCGCTCCACCATATCCGCGTATTCTCGGACGCGAACGAGCGGTGCGACCGAACTCGCGTAGCTCCCAGCTAATCCGAACCAAAGCATCGGATCGTATCCCCAGTTATATGGCGACCTTGTTCGTTCATCGGTCGTTTCGAAGAAGTGGACCGGTAACAGCTGCAGATGCGTAATCCCGAGATCAAGAAGATAATCAAGACCTGTCGCATGTCCACGAGAAGAAACTGTTCCACGTTCCGCCACCCCTGCATATTGTCCCGGATGACTTGAACCAGCGGAACGATCAATTGTAAAATCGCGAATATTTGCTTCATAGATGACAGCGTCCGACGGTTTGACGAACAAAGGACGCGCGACTCGCTTTGGAAACCACTCGGAAATCGTCTGTTCAACGTCGGCGATGACACCGTAACGACCGTTCTCCGATATCGCATGAGCGTATGGATCGACGACTTCATGTGTGCCAACGTACGTCGTCACTTCATAGCGGTACCATCGTTCTGCTGATTCTTGCCCAAGTCGAAGGTGATAGGTACCTTGCTCTTGTCGTTCCATCTTGTGTCTTCCGAGTACCTGTTCATCTTGATCGTATACGATACATACGATTTGCTCTGCGACAGGCGACCAGACAGCAAAATGATACGCCTCGTTTTCTTCCCAGACACCGAGCTTCTCTTCGTAACGGTACTTTCGCTCGAACGCTTCCGTCCGGACTAATCGATCAGGAACGACACGGATTGACTTGCCTGCTCCGAATATCTCATAGCGACATTTTAACTCGACTGGTTCAAGAACCGTTAACTCATAAACCACGAACTGTTCCTCTCGATGCGTTTCGGTCTGTTGAATTTCAAGCAGTTTCCCATCACATTCAAGCGACCAGTGGATTGACGGATTGCCTTCGACCTCGACTCGGATGCTTCGAAACGATGAGAACTCTGCCCGGATCACCGGTATTACCACCTCTTGGTTCATCATGTCTTTCGCAACGACAATGCCGTCGCTTCCTCCCCTACTCTTGAATTCGTGACTGCCCTTCACTTAGAATTGCCATTTGAAACGGAATCGATACGGTCTCTTTTAGGATTTTTTCACACACCCGCATCTGAAACGCTTTTGTATGCGGCGCACTTGCATTCATTCGTTGTAGCCAGTTTGGAAACTCGACTTTATTGACGTAAGTCGTCGTCGTCTCTTTTGGAATCTGATCAAAATAACCTGAAGGTGCTAAAATGACTCGTTCGATCGGCAAGACATAATCTCGCCCAAGTACGACTCGTAGAATATCTTCCGTCCGCTTTAAACCAATGTTCGGATTCAAAATTTGTTTTGCGGATGCCTTGAACGGTTGTTCCCGCCACAACTTATCTCGCCGGATGTGATAGATACTTTCGTCACCGTCAAGCCATTCCATGATATAAATCGCGGATGGACCGACGACGAACGGACTCAATTCGACTTCCCCAACTTGATATTGAATGACGGCGCGATAAAACATTGCATACTGTTCATTCAAGAGATGTAACATCTGATAAAAGTCTAAATGACGTTTTAACGGAATCCGCCAAATGTCCTCTTCGCCCGCTCCACCAGTGACGTTTAATAATTTTTGTAACTCGAGACGTTTTTTGTACCATTTATCAAACGCTCTTCGAGATAATTGTTTACCCGGAAGTTGAATGACTTCGCTTTTTTTCATCACTTGCCACCACTTCTTCGGACGGATGAGCGTTTCCCCGGGAAATAATTCTCCAGCCTCCCATCTACGATAGACATGAGCGTAATCAAGTACCTGATGTTCACCGAACCGTTTTGTCATCTCAAGCGGATTTTTTTCAAATCGACTATCTAAGTCATATAGTTTCATCAAGATTGCGATGGGGATCACCTCATTCCTCTTTACCTAGATGAATCCGGTAAACCGGTTCATATCGCGGCGAAACGCCTGGTCGTACTTCAAACAGAATAAGTTCACGAACAGTCCATTCCACCGGTTGTATCGGATTCGTCGTCCATTCTCCCGCCTCCGCGCGCCACTTCTTCGCGATCGTGACATGCGGAACGAATGGTTTAGTCGCACTTGGATCAATCAGACGCACTAATCGAAACAATTCCTCTGCTTCTGTTCCGAATCCGACGACACGTGGTCGCTCGCTTTGTCCAAAGGTAATTAGACGATCTAATCGAAGTACGAAAGGTTCGATCGTGCGCGCAATCTCCTGCAGTTGCTGTTTCCACGATTGTTGTTCTTTTTCATCCAATGGACCAAAAAAACGAAGCGTCAAATGGTACTCTTCTAACGTATAGACATTTCGAAAGTAATCAGATAGAGATAAACGATTAGCGATATTTGCTAAATCTTCAGAAGGAATCGGTAAGGCAACGAAAAAGTGTCGTTCCTGTCTCATCGTATCTTCACTCCTTCATTCGACCACTGACACTGTACAAGACGGCACCAAGAATACTGCTAATTGTATATACCCAAAAGACGGTATAGATTGTACTTTGGTCTAGCACAAACCCACTCATCAAGTTAAACAGCGCTGTCGCTAGCCCTGTCGTCGTTGCCATATATGTACTGACAGCTGTTGCGACCATCGTCTCTGGAACGAGTGACCGAACATAGTCTAATGCAACAGGGATCAACAATCCGACGATCATTCCTTGCATCGCAGACAATACCCAAAGCATGACGATCGGAAGCTCTAATGCGATCATCGCCGTACGAGCAGCTGACAGCAAGGAAATGAAGACAAGAACTGGAATCGCTCCAAATCGTAACAATAAACGCGAAGCGATGCGCATGAACGGGATTTCGCACAGAACGGCGACGAAGAACAAGGTCCCAACGAGCGCGGTTGTCTCTCCACGAATCGTGACGTAGCTGCCAAAGTAATAGTTATTGGCGAAGATCGGTCCGAAGATCAAACTCCCTCCCGCTAAGAATAACAAGAAGCGTCGATTCGAAAAGAGTTGTTTCAACGGTACCTGTTGTCGATGTGAAATGTGCACACTTCCCGTTTCTTCAATACCGATCAACACAAGAAAACCAAGAACCCACGCTGCACCGGTCGCATAAAAAATCAGACCAAGTCCGCCCTCCTCAGTGATTTGTCCAAGAATGAAGACGGCTAAAGCAAAACCAGCTGATCCAAAAAGACGCAAGGCGCCATAATCTACCTTACGTTTTCGCGTATATTCGATCGCTAATGTATCAACGAGTGGAATATGCGCACACTGGAATAATGCCCAGACACATGAAATCAATAGTAAAAGTAGATAGGCGGACGTCAGTAAGTAACTTAATGTAAATACTCCAGCGGCGAGCATGGCAACGAGTAAGAGACGTTTCGGCTTTCCGAGTCGATCTGCCGCGATGCCCCAAACGGGCTGTAAGAAAATAGAGAGAATCGGTCCGATCGCAACGATTGTACCAATCTCTGAAGCGGACAGACCGAACGCATCGCTTGAAAAATAAAGCGCAAGATACGGAATGAGTGCACCTTGTCCAAAGAAAATAAAGAAATATAACGCTTGGAAATGATAAGTTTGACGATTTTTCACACGGAACTTCCTTTCAAGAAGCAATCCCCCCATCTTCACGATGCGGGGGATCATCAGTCATTATTTTGCGAGTTCATAAATTGCTTCTGCATAAATCGCGACAGCAAGCAAGAGTTCTTCAAAATCAACATATTCATCGACTTGGTGGGCAACTTCAGGACCACCTGGGAAGACTGGTCCAAATGCAACCCCTGCCGTCAACGAACGTGCATATGTACCACCACCGATAGCAATCAGATCAGCTGGTTGGTTCGTATGACGTTCATACACGGCACTCAGTGTCTGAATCAATTCATGATCCGGATCGACATGGTGTGGTGTCATATGTGTTCGAGTCTGTAACTCGAAGCCATATCCCGCTGCCGCTTCCTTGATGATTTGCAAGCGTTCCGTGAAGTCTGCTGAATAAGGATAACGGATGTTGATCGACGCTGTTCCTTGCTCTTCTGCATACCGGAATACACCACCGTTGATCGTTAAGTCACCTGTCTCGTCTGAAGCAGCGACACCAATCGCTACACCGCGAGAATCACGGAGCATGTGCGTGACAAGCTGAATATAACGACGACCGTTATAATCCAAGTGAAGCGTATTGAGAAAACGTGCTAAATGTAAGGCAGCATTTTTACCGTTATCCGGCTCCATGGCATGGGCTGCGACACCGTTCACATCAAGAACGAGACCTTCCGTTTCTTGCTTGACCGTCCCAGACAAACCTTGTTCTTCAAGATACGTATGGAAATCCGTTTCAAGTGTTCCCACTTCGACGACACGAAGAAGTGCTTGGGCATGACCCGGAACCATGTTCGGACGTTCGCCGCCTTCAAAACGAACGAGATGGTAGCCTGTATCAGATGCTTGCGCTGGTTTCCCTTGAATCAATAACCCATCATACAGTCCTTTTTCCGCATTGATGATCGGGAAGTCGGCATCTGGTGCAAAGCCGAGAGTCGGCATCTCTTCATGTTTGAAGTAATGATTCACACAACGCCATTCACTCTCTTCATCTCCTCCAGCAATCAAACGAATACGTTTTGAGAGCGGTAATCCGAGTTCTTTGACGATCTTCAAGGCATAATAAGCTGCCATCGTCGGTCCTTTATCATCGATTGCACCGCGCGCATACAGCTTCCCATCGACAAGCGTTGGGTTAAACGGACCGTATGTCCAGTGATCGCCACCAGCTGGTACGACGTCTAAGTGACAAAGAATACCGAGTAACTCTTCCCCTTGACCATATTCCAAATGTCCGGCGTATCCATCAACATTTTTTGTCTTGAATCCGTCTCGTTCCCCTGTCGCGAGCATCCAATCAAGGGCTCGTTTGACTTCTTGGCCAAACGGCGCGCCTTCTTCGATTGTTGATTCATCAAGTATACTCGGAATCCGCAGTAGTTCTTTTAAATCCTCTAATAAGTCCTCGCGACGCGCGAGTACTTCTTCTTTCCAATTCACCATCTGATTTCGCTCCTTCATTCTGGGTTGAATTCGTTTCCTTATACACCTTTCTAGTATAGCGAATATTCGTTCAGATACGAACATCCAAATTCTGTTTTCTTTTTTATTTGTTGAAATAACGAACATTCAACGACATTAAAACTACAATTATCGACTTTACAATCTGTTTGAATGTGTTTTTTATGCAAACGTTCGGTTAAATCACTTGCAATTTAACATCAAAACGTTATACTAAAGGCGAAATAACTGGATATTGCATTGTCTTTTGTCACCCGAAGCTTTAGAACACTATTCTATCCATTGGGGGAGTGGTTATACCAATGAAAGATTCTACAGACCGTATGTTGACCCGGATTAAATCGATTTATCTCTACATCCAAGAGAACGGAGCTACTACGACAGCAGAGTTGGTTGAAGAGTTTGGCATCACTTCAAGGACCGTTCAGCGGGATTTGAACGTGCTCGAATACAACAATCTCATTGTGAGCCCTCGACGCGGTACATGGACGTCGAGCAAGAAACAAAAGCAAGCGGGTTGATCCACTGTTTCACTATGTATATCTTTCGATGACGCGATTCTTCGCGTCTTTTTTTGTTATCTTTTTTAAAACGTGGGGTATAGCTATTAGGAGAAGGAGTTGAGAAGAATGAATATTTTAATCATTGGAGCAAACGGAACGACTGGACGCAAGATGGTCGAATTGATCGCTAAACAAGGTGATCATCAAGCAATCGCGGTCGTACGAGAAGAAAATCAAATCAACGATTTGATTGCACTCGGTGCATCTGAAGTCAGACTTGGGGATTTGACGAAGGATGTCAGTGGTGTCATCAGTAATGCGGACGTCGTCATCTTTGCAGCGGGTGCTGGTGGCGCATCAGACGAATTGACGCGCGCCGTCGATCAAGAAGGCGCAATTAAAGTCATCGATGCAGCAAAAGCCAACGGTATCGATCGTTTCCTGATGCTCAGTTCAGTAGGTACCGAAGAACCAAAAGGTGAATTGAAAGTATATCTCGAATCTAAAGCAACAGCAGACGCACACCTCCAGGAAAGCGGACTCAATTATACGATCGTACGTCCTGGTCCACTCAGCTATGACGACCCTGCAGGCACTGTCGAAACGAAAGAGCATTTCGATTCATACGAAGATCGTAAAGTGTCGCGTGATGATATCGCAGCATTATTCGTTCACTTGATCGATCATCCGACACAATCTCGTGTATTCGAAGTACTCAGTGGTCCTTATCCAATCGCAGAAGCATTGCGTAATCAATAATCGAAACCCATAACAAAAGGCGATGGAATGTACGCTCATTCCACCGCCTTTTCGTTTTGCTTATTCAGGTTGCCACTCAAACAAAGACAGTTCCGCTGGCGTCAGTTCACGATAATCTCCGAGCGCAAGTGCCGGATCGAGTTCCAAGCGGCCAATCGAGCGCCGTTTCAAGAACGTGACCTCTTTCCCGAGCGCAAGCATCATCCGTTTGACTTGATGGAACTTCCCTTCCGTGATCGTCAACTCAAGCTTTGAATCTGTTTCTGTCGTCGATAAGATGACAAGTTTTCCCGGCTTTGCTCGGTAGCCGTCTTCTAACGTGACGCCTGCCGCAACCACTTCGATGTCTTCTTGCGTCAACACTCCTGTCACTTCTGCGTAATACGTTTTTTCGACGTGTTTCTTTGGAGACATTAAAGCGTGATTAAACGACCCATCATTCGTCAACAGCAATAGACCCTCTGTATCTTTATCGAGTCGTCCGACCGGGAACGGTTTGAAATACGTCACGTCTTCAAACAACAGATCAATGACGGTCTCATCTCGTTTATCTTCTGTTGCACTAATGACACCCGGTGGTTTATTCATCATCAAGTAGATGTATTTTTGATACGTAACCGGTTCCCCATACATCAGAACCTGTTGCGTCTCGACATCGACATGTTGTTTCGGATCACGCACGATCTCTCCATCGACTTGAATCGCCCCTGCCTTCAGCAGCAGCTTCACTTCTTTTCGGGAGCCTGCTCCCATGTTGGATAACAATTTATCTAGACGCATGACCTCGTCCTCGTTTCAATGAAATTTTACGTCCTAATACGACTTCTGCTAAGCCACTCCAAATCGAGAGTCCTGCAAAAATCACGATTCCGACTGCTGCCCCTACGATCAGAATCAATAGAGACGCCCATGTCGTCTCTGGCAAGATGGATACCATTCCCCACTTGACGAGCGCGACACCCGCTCCCATCAAGGCGCTGATGATCAAGATCAACGACGTCCGGCGTAAGACCGTACTGAATGGGAACTTCACCGTTTGTGTGATTCGAAAGAACATCAAACCGGTCGCAACGAGATAGCCGATGATCGTCGCATATCCAGCACCTGTTCCATCACCCGTCAAATGAATCAACGGTGCATTCAAGAGATACTTCGCAAGTAATCCAGCAAGTGTTGCGATGATCGTAAAGTACTGACGGTTAATCCCTTGAAGGACCGCTGCCGTGACTGAATAAAGGGCAAGGAACAAGGCACTTGGTGCATAACTCAACAGATAGACCCATGCTGCTTGATCTTTCGGAAAGAGCACATGGAACGTTTCTTCACTGAGGAGAATCATTCCAACAACTGCCGGAATCGTCACGAAGAAGACGAGTTGATAAATCTGTGAAATTTGAGCCCGTACTTTTCGCATATCTCCTTGCGTAAAGGAAGCTGTCAACAGTGGCGTCGCAGACAACGATAAGCCTGTTGCGACCGAGACCGGAATCAAGACGATCTTATGACTATCCGCAATCAGATAGGCCGTCGCATTTCCGGCAGCTTCGAGCGTATAGCCAATACTTTGTAACGCGGCATTCATCGTGTTCTGATCGATGACTTGGTAAAGCGGCGTCGAAAGACCGACCATGACGATTGGAATCGCGTACGTCAATAATTCCTTATACAAATCCGTTAACGGGCGATCCGGCGAACGGACGATTTGAGTAGCACGAAGTTCCTGCAGCCCACTGGATCGTTTGCGGAAGTAATAGATGAGAACCGCGACACTACCGATTGCACCAATGAATGCGCTGAACGTTGCAATCGTCGCTGCAAAGGCTACACCTGAATCAAATACATAGATAGCGATGCTGACTCCTACGAGTAAGAAGATGATGCGGACGATTTGTTCTAGGATTTGCGAAATCGCAGTTGGACCCATCGATTGATACCCTTGGAAATATCCACGCGTCATACTCATCGGTGGAATCAAGAGTAACGCAAAACTAACCCCTCGAATCGTCATCGTGACGGCATCGACGTACGAGGCTGAATCGACGTCACCGCCTGGAATCGCCCGGTGTGCTAAATACGGTGCAAGGAAGAATAAGGCGAGAAAAGAGACAACCCCGGTCAAGGACATGATTTTTAGACCAGACCGATACAAACGTTCACTCGTATCATATTCTCCTAACGCATTGTATTTGGCGACGAATTTCGAGACGGCAACAGGAATCCCCGCTGTCGCAAGACCAATCATGATCGCATAGTAGTTGTAGGCATAGGTATAGAACATGATACCTGTCGCACCGACCATGAACTGAAACGGAAAGAGATAAATCAAACCCAGTGCGCGGGAAATCAGTGACGCACCGGACAGGAGCATCGTTCCACGAACGAATCCTGCATTGCCGGAAGAAGTAGACTGCTTATTACTGACTGTGGACATGGTAACATCCCTCACGCTTTCTAATTTTTAAATCGACACTCTAATCGTGACTGTCTCATTATACAAGTTCTCTCGTACACAATTGCAAATCATTATACCGCTGTCTATCTTGAATTGAAAGAGACGGTTTGTTTACAGTCGCAACTTCTGCTAAAGTGAAACAAGCAGAATTCTATGAATGAGGTGACCTTATGTACGATGTAATCGTAATCGGAGGCGGACCGAGCGGTTTGATGGCGACGCTCGCCTCTTTACAAGCTGGAGCCCGGACGCTCCTGCTCGATAAAGGAAATAAATTAGGACGAAAGCTCGCAATCTCTGGCGGCGGACGGTGTAATGTCACGAACCGAAAGCCACTCGATGAGCTCGTCCAGTCGATTCCAGGAAACGGACGTTTCCTTTATAGCGCCTTTTCTCAATTTAATAATGAATCGATCATCGATTTGTTCGAAGGATTTGGTGTCGCACTCAAAGAAGAGGATAACGGTCGGATGTTCCCGGTCTCGGATAAGGCGGCAGACGTCGTTCGTGTATTGATCGATCAAATCCGTGCACATGGCGCCGAGATTCAAACAGACGCGCAAGTCGCTACGCTCGACTTCCATCCAGATGGTTCTTTTGCAGCTGTCATCTTAGAAAACGGCATGCGTCTTGAAGCAAAAAGTTGTATCGTAGCGGTCGGCGGACAATCTGTTCCGCACACGGGTTCGACGGGTGACGGCTATCCGTGGGCTGAAAAAGCTGGTCATACGATCACGGAACTTTTCCCAACGGAAGTCCCGATTTTGTTAGGTGATACGTTCATTCATGAAAAAACATTACAAGGACTGTCGTTGCGTGACGTTGCCTTAACGGTTCACGGTAAAAAGGACAAAGCAATCAAGACACATACGGGTGATCTACTGTTCACACACTTCGGTTTAAGTGGTCCGATCGCTTTACGGTGTAGCCAATATACGATCAAAGAGCGCAAACGATCGAAAGAGACGATCGTTCATCTATCGATCGATCTCTTCCCGGATGAGTCACTTGGTGCATTAACAGAACGCTTCCAGGCAGCACTTGCGGCAAATCCGAAGAAATCGGTTCGGAATGCCCTTCGTGGTTTTGTACCAGAACGATTGCTTGAACTCCTGTTCGCTCGAATCGGCTTTGGCGATGAAGTTTGTACACAAGTAAAGAAACAGGACTGGACGGACTTCCTGCAACAATTGAAACGATTCCCACTCAAAGCAACAGGAACGCTCGATTTCGATAAGGCCTTCGTCACGGGTGGCGGTGTCTCGATTAAAGAGATTGATCCCAAAACGATGATGTCGAAAAAGGCGGAGCGATTATTCTTCGCTGGCGAAATTCTTGATATCCATGGCTATACAGGTGGATACAATATCACAGCTGCGTTCGTGACGGGTCATTGTGCCGGTAGTCACGCTGCAGAGATGGCACGTGACACTGTCTCTTAATACAAAAAAGACCCGATTTGTCTCTGTTAATCAGAGAAATCGGGTCTTTTTTCTACATCAGTCAATCGGTGTGAACGATCGACTTGAGAATTTATCCGTGACGACTAAGGCGAACAATTCATTATCTTGTACAAAGATTCCTTTTGATCCATACACTTTCGGACTCGCTGTCTCCCCCGTAATCGTTTTCTCTTTCTGATCAATCGAATAAAGATAAAGTGCTTCTGAGTCTAACGTATAGATCCGACCTTGCCGTTCTGCAAGACCAATCGGACGGAATCTGGATTCAAATGCTTTTTTCGCATCACTTCGCATTCCGCTCGCTGCTTCGATTTTCTCTCGTTTGATGATCGACAAGTACGGTGGTTTTTGCTTTTTCTTTAAGGCACGCTTCTTCTTTTCCGAAGCATCTGGATCAATCTTGATTTTGTCCTCTTTCATTGCAAAGTAAGTCAATTCAACACGACCAATCGAGCGAATTTGATTGATTGTATAGAATTCTTTTTTCTTCGCATCATATCCAAGACCGTGGAAACTGTCTCGAATCGTCGTCCCTTGTACTTTTTCGCGTTTTTCTTCGCTCCAGACGCCATCTTTTCGTTTAATCGTGACTAGAATTTGATTCGACGTCAATAAAGCGACTGTCTCTCCGTCAACGAGTGTCATCCCGTCAAGACCAGACAATAAGAGTTTCCCTTCTTCCAACTGAAACGTCGCATTGATGCGTTCTCCAGTTCCACTGATTTCAAAGAAACGATAGTCCTCTGTTACGACGAGGTACGAACCTATGGAATCGTCATATAACATCTGTTGAACATTTTTAATTAACGGTTCTTCTGGATTCGGAATGGCTGAAGGCGTTTTCGGTGGCACCTGTTTGACAGCTGCCTGATGCTTCGATTGCGTCTCGATTTTCGCGAACGTTTCCTGAATACGTGACAACGTCTCTGGCTTCGAGAAGACGAGCAGTATACAAAGGATCAACCCCGAAACGACAGCAAAAATCGTTGTATAGACTATATAAGATCGTTTCATTGATGATAATCGCCTTTCTTTCTCGGTTTCTGATTCAGTGTAGCAGAAGGACGTTCAAAAAAAAAGCGGACTTGCGACGGAAATGAAGAAACCCCTTCCATTCGCATCAAGTGAATGAAAGGGGTTATGGCTTAGTTCGCCACGATATTGATCAATTTTTTCGGTACGACGATGACTTTCCGAACCGTCTTGTCGCCAATCCATTCTTGTGTCTTTTCATCAGCAAAGGCAAGTGCTTCGATTTCTTCTTTTGTCGCATCGATGTTGATTTCGATTTTCGAGCGAACTTTACCGTTCACTTGAATGACGAATTCCATCGTATCGCTGACAAGTTTTGATTCATCGAATGTTGGCCATGCCGCATACGTCAATGTCTCTTCAAAGCCAAGTTGTTCCCACAGTTCTTCACCAAGGTGCGGCGCGACAGGTGTTAACAATTGAATGAATCCACGAAGGAAGTGACGCGGGAGAACCGGCTGTTTATTCGCTTCGTTGACGAAGACCATGAGTTGCGAAATCCCGGTGTTGAACTGAATGTTCGCGAAGTCTTCCGTGACCTTCTTGACGGTCTGGTGGTATGTCCGTTCGAAGTCAGCATCGACTTCCGTGACGTCTTGAATGTCTGCTGTCCGTTCGAACAAGCGCCAAACGCGATCGAGGAAACGACGCGCCCCGTCAAGACCATTCTCAGACCAGGCAACCGATGCATCGAGTGGTCCCATGAACATTTCGTATAAACGTAACGTATCAGCACCATGCGACTTGACGATTTCATCTGGGTTGATGACGTTACCGCGAGATTTTGACATTTTCTCGTTGTTCTCTCCAAGGATCATTCCTTGGTTGTATAACTTCTGGAATGGTTCTTTTGTTGGTACGACGCCTGCATCATACAAGACTTTATGCCAGAACCGTGCATACAACAAGTGGAGAACAGCATGCTCTGCCCCACCGATATAAATATCGACTGGAAGCCAGTATTTTAATTTTTCTGGATCCGCAATCGCTTCTTCATTGTGTGGATCGATGAAACGAAGGTAGTACCAGCAGCTTCCGCCCCATTGTGGCATCGTATTCGTCTCGCGACGGCCTTTCATTCCTGTTTCAGGATCTGTGTAATCCAACCAGTCTTCAGCAAGCGCAAGTGGTGATTCGCCCGTACCAGACGGTTTGATTTCTGGAATGATTGGAAGTTCAAGCGGTAATTCCTCTTGATTGAGTGTTTTCATTGAACCATCTTCCATATGAACGACTGGAATCGGCTCGCCCCAATACCGTTGACGACTGAACAACCAGTCTCGGAGTCGATACGTGATTTTTTTACGACCGACTTGGTTCGTTTCGAGTTCAGCGATCATCGTCTCGATTGCTTCTTGTTTCCCAAGTCCATCAAGCATATGCGAGTTGACGTGTTCGCCCTCTCCTGTGTAGGCTGCTTCGTCGACATTTCCACCCGCAACGACTTCAACGATCGGTAAGTCGAATTGTTTCGCGAATTCGTGGTCGCGCTCATCGTGTCCTGGAACAGCCATGATCGCACCTGTTCCGTAAGAAGCAAGGACGTAATCAGCGATCCAGATTGGAAGACGATCGCCTGAGATCGGATTGACCGCAAAAGCACCCGTGAAGACACCCGTTTTTTCCTTCGCTAAATCCGTTCGCTCGAGATCTGACTTCGTTTGGACTTGCGAAATGTACGCATCGACGGCTTCCTTGTGATCCGCTGTCGTGATGTCAGCTACGAATGGATGCTCCGGTGCAAGTACTAGATACGTCGCACCGAAGATCGTGTCCGGACGTGTCGTAAAGACCGTGACTTGTTTTTTATGTCCATCAATCGTGAAATCAATCTCAGCACCCTCAGATTTCCCGATCCAGTTGCGTTGCATCTCTTTGACAGAATCCGGCCAATCGAGATCATCCAGATCTTCAAGAAGGCGATCCGCATATTCCGTGATTTTCAAGACCCATTGACGCATCGGAACACGCACAACCGGATGATTTCCGCGTTCGGATAATCCGTCGATGACCTCTTCATTCGCAAGGACAGTTCCAAGTGCCGGGCACCAGTTGACTGCGACTTCGTCTACGAAGGCAAGTCCTTTTTCATACAACTTCGTAAAGATCCACTGCGTCCATTTGTAGTATTTTGGATCCGTTGTGTTGATTTCACGATCCCAGTCATACGAGAATCCAAGTTCTTTAAGCTGACGCTTGAACGTCTCGATGTTTTTCGCTGTGAATTCGCGTGGATCGTTTCCTGTATCGAGCGCGTATTGTTCTGCTGGTAATCCGAACGCATCCCATCCCATTGGGTGAAGGACATTGTATCCTTGCATCCGCTTCATCCGTGCGAGGATATCCGTTGCTGTGTAACCTTCCGGATGACCAACGTGGAGTCCAGCACCTGACGGATACGGGAACATATCAAGGGCATAGAACCCTTCTTTTTCTGGATCTTCTGTCGTGACGAAGGCGTTGTCTTGATCCCAACGCGCCTGCCATTTCGGTTCAATTTCGCGATGATTGTACGGCATGTCTTTTCCTCCTCTAATCTAAAAAAACCGGTCTTCCGCCCCTAAGAAAAGGGACGAAAGACCGGTTTGGCTTCCGCGGTACCACCCACGTTGTCTGTCTATGACAGACCGCTTGATTCACGGATAACGGTGTGAAAGACCGGATTCGCTACTACGACTTCACGAATCGTGCTCCCTGACGAGTTCACGGTTGTTACCGACTGGTTCGCACCTTCCACCAGCTCTCTTGACGGCACCTTTCCCCTACTACTTCAGTTCCATGCATTTGACTATCTTTTTCTAGTGTAATCTGTTTCTTCCTCAAGCGTCAACGCTTCCGTAAAATTTCCTCGATTTCTGCGTGTGATTGCGCGACATGATCCGCTTGCTCTAAGCGTTGCGTTGGCATCCGGTCATCAAGAAGCGCAATCACTTCCATGCCTGCTGCTTTCGCACCAATCATCCCGTTCGCAGCGTCTTCAATGACAAGACAGTTCTCGGGTGCGTGTCCAATCCGCTCTGCCGCAAGTCGAAAAATCGCGGGATCCGGTTTCGAACGGATGACTTCTTCTCCACTGACGTAGTGCGTGATCGGAAGCCCATAATGACGGATGACACGTTCGATTTTCTGAAGTGAACTCGAAGAAGCAATGCCGATATCGTAACCAAGAGTCGCCGCTTGTTCGATGACTTGTGTGACGCCTTTTTTTAATCCACACTCCTCCGGCTTTGCATGAATTTGAAACAAGCGATGTTCTTCCTCAAGCAACGCACTAGCTGTTTCTTTCAGCTGATGCTGGGCGACGAGTTCTTCCCACATTTCATCTCCTGTTTTTCCCATGAACGTCGCATACTGAACCGGATCAAGCGGAATCGATAACCTTTTGAACATCTGTTGATGCACTTCAAAGTAGCGAATCTCACTATCTAAGATAACCCCGTCCATATCAAAAATCAGACCGCGTTTTTTCACGATAACTCCCCCTTTATTGATCGATCCTGACTTCAGCATATCAAAAAAACGACTACACGATGTAGTCGTTTTCATACTCTCATTATCTATTTAACTAGTTGCCACCTGAATACCAGCTTGTCGATACGCCGGAAAATAATCGGAATCAGCATTTGATCCGTATCGTACGCAGAGCAAATCATATAGTGATGGCTGCAGGATGGATTTTCCTTGATGATACTCAAATAGTCGATATCCAGTGTAACGGCATTTACTCTCAAAAAGACTATCCCGTTCTTGATACCCGCCCCCAAGATGTTGTTCGACGAGTCCCCGTGCTTTTGCCTGAAGAATTGCTTCGTACTCAAGTCGCTGATTCGGGAACATCTTCGCTTCATCCCGCTTACAGCCGATCAAATGACCGTGGGCGTATTCTTTTCCAAGCAATACGAAGTATCCCCCAACCGCTTTTCCGTCGATTTCCGCCATCAGTAATAAGGGCTCACAAAGTGGGTTCGTCTCCATCAATTGCTCAAAATACGTCGCGGTAAAATAATAATGAGCCGAGGCATTCTTCCGGTCCATCGTTTCATGATACAACGCTAAAAAAACAGGTAGATCGTCCCGTGTTCCTGTTCTGACGGTTAAGGGTGAAGCAAGCGATTTACGAATCATGCTTCTCGTCTTCTTATGAAATGTCTGCATGATATCTTCAAGTGAAGGACGCAAATCAATACTCGTCGTATGACGGATGAAGGAAACTTTTGTCCAGTCCTGCATAAACCGTTCATTACCTGTTAATGGATTAAAGCGGATCATTTCCGAGACGATCGATTCTTGCTCCGCCCACCTCTCAAAGGATAAACGAGCCTGCTGGATCTCGGACGCAGTCAGTCGACCGATGATTTCCGGTCCGCCATAGCCGTACGGGGTAATGAGATCTGAATAAGGCGTATCAAAAATACGACGCTTCAAAAAAGGATAAAACAGTGTTCCTGCATGACCTTCATAAAGAAATAATACCGCTTGCTCAGACGGTCTAGCGTTGAGCGTGACGTATTTGTGACTATAGAAGATATCAAGAGGCTGTTTCTGTACGTGTGTCGTCCAAGTTGCGGCATCTGTGATGAATTGACACCTTTCCATCCGTGCACCTCCAGTCAAAAAGAAGCAACGTTCATATGACCTTTCTTTTCAAGTTCTTGATTAGAAAGTACCCGTTTCTTTGCCGAAATATTCCATATTATTAAATGTTTGTTTTATAATTTTCGAACGAATGATGTAACAAAAGACAGCTGATCTATTGTCCGCTGTCTCACAAGATAAAGCTCATGATGTGGTTTTAGGAATAGCACGAAGGAAGACAACTCCTGCTAACAGGATCAATCCAATTAAGGTCAAGAAAACTGCTGACATACCTGATAAATCGTAGATCAAACCTCCAACTGTCGGACTGATCATCCGCCCTGCTGAAGCAGCGATATTAACGTACCCTTGGAATTCTCCTTCTTTTCCGATTGGCGCAAGTCGCGCCGCCATTGCAGGAACCGCTGGCCAGATGAACATCTCACCGATTGTCAGAATGATCATCGCCACGAGGAACATCTTGAAGCCGCCTGCAAACGGAACAATCAGATAAGAGAGAAGGAAGATGCCTGTCCCGGTCATCAGTTGGCGTTTCAAATCATCTCCAAACCAACGAAGAATTGGTGTTAATAAAGGTTGTGCGAACACGATAAGCGCTCCATTGATTGTCCAAAGAATCGAGTACTCGGAAATCGTGACACCGAGCGATTTCGTATGGACAGCAAAGGTCCCTTGCCATTGCACATAAACGAACCAAAGTAAGACATAACCGATCGAAACGAGCAACATCGTCCGTGCGGATCCGCGCGAAAGTGGTGTGCGTGTCGTTTCGATCTCGTCATGTGCCGCATGCATCCGCGCTGGCGCCTGAATCCAGGACAAACCGACAAACAAAATGATGGCAAAGACGATATAGAGAACGAGATTGGCGATGAAGATGTACTGAATCGAAAAAGCAGCAATTTGACCACTAACAGCTGTCCCGAGGGCTACACCGACGTTTTGCGCGACATAGATCGCATTAAAGGCGCGGCGTCCGCCTTCCGGCCAGATGACGCCCGTCATTGCGTAGATCGTTGGGAAAACCATCCCACCGACGAATCCAATCAATCCAAGCATCGCGACGTATCCAATATACGTCTGATGAAATAGCAACAAGCCGACGGAAGACAGGACAAGTCCGATGACACTGATGACAAGCGTCTTCTTTCCACCGAGTCGGTCAAACGCTTTTCCGCCTAAGTAGTTCCCAACGATTGCTAAGGCTGAGTTGACGAATAACGCCATTCCGGCTTTTGTCATCGACTCCCCTAAATATTCATGAATATATAATGTATTGAACGGCCATAAAAAAGAGGATCCCGTCGTATTGATGGCCATCGCAAGGACGAGGATCCAGACCGCTTTTGGTAATTTTGGCATACCTTTGGTCCTCCTATTTCATTCTCAACCTTGCCACTTTACGCAATCCCTCCCCCGCCTGTCAAGCCACTTCACTTTTCGTCAATGACTCAAAAGATGGTATAATGCAGGAGGAATCATACATACGATGATCATGTATAAAGAGAAAAACAGCCCATAGGAACAGGAGTCTATGCCATGTCACTTGCCCGTGTACTACCTTATACGAAACAATTACTGGAGTCCGTCATCGAACCTGGTGACTGCGTCGTCGATATGACTGCCGGAAATGGACATGATACGCAGTTCTTAGCAGAATGCGTCGGTCCAGAAGGTAGAGTCCTTGCGTTCGACGTCCAAGCTCAAGCCATCGAGGAATCGACACGACGTCTCGACGAAGCCGGAATGTTAGAACGCGTCGATCTTTATCACGAAAGTCACATCCATGTTGGTGCGCGTCTTTCGGACGAACGACGGCCTGTTCGTGCCGGCGTCTTCAATCTCGGATACTTGCCTGGAAGTGATAAATCGATCACGACGACAGGTGAAGAGACGCTTGAAGCACTCGACGCTCTCCTCCCGGTACTTGCACCTGGTGGTCTTGTCGTCCTTGTCGTCTATCACGGTCATCTTGAAGGAAAACGGGAACGCGATGCTGTCCTAGATTACGTCACAGCCCTTGATCAGCAAGGTTATGCCGTTCTTCAGTACCGCTTCTTGAATCAACAGAATCATCCACCGTTCATCATCGCGATCGAGAAAAAAGTGCGCTGACAGTAGAAATAAAGAAGTGATGGCTTCCGCTATGGAAACCATCACTTTTTTCATTCTTCGACTAATTTAAAAAACAACAATAATTTTTCCGCAAACCGTGTATTCAACCGTTCAAAGCTGAAATGCGGGAAACCGTGTAGACGTTGTAAGTAAATCTGATCGCCACCCATTTTCCGACATACTTCGAGTGTCAGTTTGACGTCTGCGAACTGATCGTCTGGTGCATAAAAACAAGCCAAGTTTACACGAGGCAGTTTTTTTCGTTCCTCGTCATGTACGACGATCTCTTCTTCGATTTCCCGGTACTGCGCATACGTCAGTTCACCGATGCGAACGGTATCTTCCGTACTTTGACCAAACGGCAACGTACCGAGTGGCGCATCGGGACGGAAACGATCAAACGCACTCGCGAAGACTTGTTTGACACCTCCGAGTTGTTTCGATGGATGCCAATCAAACAATGGTGAAACGAACGCAAGACTTGCGACTGGTAATTCATATTCTTGCAACAGACGATTGACGACGAGTGCGCCCATGCTACAGGCGATGATATGAATCGGTAGCTTTCGTTTTCCTGCTTCGCGTAATGCTTCTTTTAACAGTTGACCGTGCTCTTCAAACGAAATGCGACGTGGTGCGTCGACGAGTAGCACTTCATACTCTCTTTCGAGTACTCGAATCAAAGCTTCACTCGGACGGGCACGCAGTTGTAACGGATAGACTAATACGATGATTCCTGTTGGTTGTTCAACCACAAACTCACCTCTTCACTTCATACTTCCTTTTCACGATACCTTATTTCAAACGCAAACGAAACCGTCCCGAGACGGATTTCACGAGGCAACATGGCGAAGACGAACGACTGATTCCGCTTGCCCAAACACTTCTTCCGTCATCTCACTAAGTTCTTCAAAACCAAATGAGGTCAGGAATTGACGCGCTTTATAGTTACGTGCTTCCACGTAGACTTCGAGTGGGACGGCTCCTTGTCGTTCGAGTTCACGAATCAGACGTCTTCCGATTCCGTTTTGCTGATATTCCGGCAAGACGTAAAGCCGAATGATCTCCCATGTTCCTTCGACATCAACAGCATGAATGAAACCGACGATTTCCTCGTCGATGATTCCGACATAAAAATACTCTCCCCGTGCTTCTTCCGCCGTCCGGATTGCACGAACGACTTCTTCTTGCGGATACGCCTCCTGCACGAAATGCGCTTTCGAACGTTCGGAATAGATTTCTTCATAAGTATCCAACCAAGATGTGATAGCAATGTCATGAATACGTCCTGCATCAGCTGGAATAGCTTCGCGTATTTCCATAATCGGAACCCCCCTTTATACTCATACAAATCGACTCATGTACTTTTACCCTTTTCTAGAAAAAACATTCGTTTCCTGCAAAGTTCCGCGGAAACAAAAAAGCCCGAAAACCCACGTAGGATTTCCGGACTTTTTGATTATGCGAAACGTTTTGCTTGTTCTTCAAGAACTGCTGCTTTATCTGTTTGCTCCCATGGAAGCTCAACATCTGTACGACCGAAGTGACCGTATGCAGCTGTTTGACGATAGATCGGACGACGGAGATCAAGCATGTTGATGATTCCAGCCGGACGAAGATCGAAGTTTTCAGCAACCAATTCGACGAGTTGTGCTTCAGGAAGTTTTCCTGTGCCGAATGTATCAACTGCGATTGATACAGGGTGCGCGACACCGATTGCGTACGCAAGTTGAACTTCTGCTTTGTCTGCAAGACCTGCAGCAACGAGGTTCTTCGCGACGTAACGTGCTGCGTATGCAGCTGAACGGTCGACTTTTGTTGGATCTTTACCTGAGAATGCTCCACCGCCGTGGCGTGCGTATCCACCATACGTATCAACGATGATCTTACGACCAGTCAATCCAGCATCTCCTTGTGGTCCGCCAATGACGAAACGACCAGTTGGGTTGATGAAGAATTTCGTTGCTGCGTCGATGTATTCAGCCGGGATGACCGGTGTGATGACGTGTTCTTTCAAATCAGCTTGGATTTGCTCAAGCGTAACTTCTTCCGCATGTTGTGTCGAGATGACGATCGTATCGACACGAACCGGCTCGTTGTTCTCGTTGTATTCGACCGTGACTTGTGTTTTTCCGTCCGGACGAAGGTAGTCGAGTTGACCGTTTTTACGCACTTCTGCCAAACGGCGTGCGAGACGGTGCGAAAGCGAAATTGGAAGTGGCATGAGTTCTGGTGTTTCTTTCGTTGCGTAACCGAACATAAGACCTTGGTCTCCTGCACCGATTGCATCGATTTCTGCATCAGACATGCTACCTTCACGTGCTTCAAGCGCTTGGTCGACACCAAGAGCGATATCTGCTGATTGCTCATCGATCGATGTCAATACAGCACATGTATCCGCATCGAAACCGTATTTCGCGCGTGTGTAGCCGATTTCACGAATCGTTTCACGAACGACTTTTGGAATGTCGACGTAAGTGGATGTCGTGATCTCACCTGCAACGAGAACGAGACCTGTTGTAACAGAAGTTTCTGCCGCAACACGTGCGTTTGGATCCGCTGCAAGAATCGCATCGAGGATTGAATCCGAAATTTGGTCACAGATTTTATCTGGATGACCTTCAGTGACTGACTCCGACGTGAATAGTCGGCGATTAAGGTTTGTCATGTATGACCCTCCCAAAAAAGAATTTGACGGTGTACTCATTTCCCCTAGTTGAGTGGGACGGTAAAATGAAAAAAACCTTTCCAAGTCCAAAAAATGGTCAGGGAAAGGTTGTGCGTTCTTCCTTTACCCTCTTATCGTTCGAAGTGTTTACTTCGCTTCAGGAGAGCACCTTTTCCCTCATTAATATATGAATTAATGTAGGACGGTTGCCGGGTTTCTTCGGGCCTTGTTCCCTCCACCTGCTCAGAATAAGAGTATCCGTTACGAATTACATGATATAAAGTTGTACCTACTCTGTCAAGCAAGGTTTCAAATTCTAGTCGAAACTTTTTAAAAGAGATGTTAAACTATTAATGCTGAAAGCGTTTCCAGATAAATAGAAATCAGCACCAGAAAATGATTGCGCTCCCTTTAGTATGTCATATATAATGAATGTGTCATACTAAATGCAGTGAGCCAAAACCAACGTAGGGGAAAGGTGGGGTCAGGATGCCGATGACGGTCCTGAATATCGAAGAACTACTCAAGAAAGAGCATGTGTTCAAACAACTATCTGTTGCTGAACTTGTCGAACATGCGATTCGAAACGAAGAAGGTGTCCTTGCTGAGAACGGCGCACTATCTGTAGAAACGGGGAAATTTACAGGTCGTTCACCGAAAGATAAGTTCATCGTCCGTGATTCTTCCTGCGAGTCTCACATCGATTGGGGTCATGTTAACCAACCGATGGATGGAGACAAATTTGAACAATTGTTACAAAAGGTTCTTCGTTACATGAACGAAGCCGATCAGCTCTACTACACAGAAGCTGCTGCTGGGGCAGATACGCACTTCACCCTTCCGGTTCGTGTGCTCACACAATACGCTTGGCATAACCTGTTTGCCAAACAACTCTTTTTACGCGAGTATCCTGAAGTGGCTGCCTTCGAACCGTTCACGGTCGTCTACGCGCCACATTTCAAAGCAGATCCTACCGTTGACGGAACGAATTCCGAGACATTCATCGCCATGTCGTTCGAACACCGGATCGTCTTGATCGGCGGAACCGAATATGCGGGCGAAATCAAAAAATCGATCTTTTCTGTCATGAACTACCTCTTACCACAAGAAAATGTCCTTTCGATGCACTGTTCAGCAAACGTCGGACACGAAGGCGACGTCGCCTTGTTCTTCGGTCTATCCGGTACTGGTAAGACCACCCTGTCAGCAGACGATAGCCGTCAATTGATCGGTGACGATGAGCATGGTTGGTCGCATGACGGCGTCTTCAACATTGAAGGTGGATGTTATGCGAAGACGGTCAATCTGTCACGCGAAAAAGAACCGCAAATTTTTGATGCGATCCGTTTCGGAACTGTCCTTGAAAACGTCGTGCTCGATGAATCTCGTCATCCTGATTACGATGACACATCGTTGACAGAAAATACACGTGCTGCTTATCCGATCACAGCGATCGATAACATCGCTGTTCCATCACGGGCTGGTCATCCGAAGACGATTGTCTTCTTGACGGCTGATGCGTATGGCGTCTTGCCTCCGATCAGTAAATTGACGAAAGAACAAGCGATGTATCATTTCCTATCAGGTTATACATCAAAACTTGCTGGAACAGAGCGTGGTATCACGGAACCGGAAGCAACGTTCTCGACATGCTTCGGTTCACCATTTCTTCCACTGATACCTGAAAAGTATGCGACGATGCTCGGAGAACTGATTGATCGTCACGGTGTGACCGTTTATCTCGTCAACACAGGCTGGACAGGCGGTGCTTACGGGACAGGTAGTCGAATGAAGCTATCGTATACACGGACGATGGTCAACGCTGCCGTCAACGGAACACTTGCAGCGATTCCAACAGAAGAGCACCCAATCTTCGGACTTCATATGCCACTTGAAGTTCCTGGTGTTCCAAGTGAATTACTCAATCCGGTACGCGTCTGGTCAAATCCTGACGAATACAACACACAAGCGCGTTCGCTTGCTGAGAAATTCCAACATAATTTCCTTCGTTTCGAAAGTGCGACGGATGCGATCAAGTCAGCAGGTCCATGTCTATAAAAAAAAGAGCCTCAGGGCTCTTTTTTTATAGAATGGCATCTGTCTCTTCTTGAAGATGCATCTCTTTTTGCATAAGCCACTCCTGACTTTCCGTCAGTAACGCATATGCTCGCGAAAGTGATACACCTAACCGTTGACTCAGCAATTCGAACTGTTCGAAATCACCGCGATCTGCGCTGATCGCAAGCACTAGACAATCCCGGAACGGATGGTCTTTTCCTTGGAGGACAATCTTCAAGGAATCCTCGATTGGCAATTGATCGATGATGTCGTCAATATCAACGGACAATAACGCATCGATATGCGATAACAAGCCGATCATATAGGCACTCTCTTGTTGCAGCGTCCTTGTTTCTGTTGCAAACAACTCACAGAGCTTTGCGCAATGTAAGGAAGAACGCAGCAACTCATTCGACCATTCATAAGGACTTGCGAGCTTCATTTCACGTAAGACAATCAACGAAATCCAGCTTTTAAGTTGAGCGAAGCCAAGTAGTGAGATCGCTTGACGAACGGAACTAACTGTATTGCGTAATCCCACTCCCGGAGAATTGATTAGTTGTAATACCTGGATGCTGATATACGGATTGGCTTCGATTTCATCAATGACTTCATCGTACTTCTCATCCGTATCAAGCCACTTCAGCATCTTTAACAACACCGGCAATTGTGGTGGAACAGCTTTCCCTTTCATCAGCATCGGTTTAGCATAAAAATAGCCTTGGAACCAGTCATACCCCATATCAAGACAACGTGTATGATCCTCGTGCGTCTCGACACGTTCAGCAAGCATCTTAATATGAGGATAATTACGTCGAACGATATGCAAAATGGCACTTTGCTCGCGAGGGGAAATTGCCTCGATGTCGATTTTAATTAAATCAATCAACGCAAACAATTCCGCTCCGTGCTGTCGAAGTAAATCTGTCACAAAATCATCAAGTGCTAATGTGAAGCCTGCTTCTTTCCAACTATGCAGAACCGACAATATTTCAGTATCAATATCAACTGTCTCTAAAATTTCAATGACGAATCGGTTAGGATCTAAATAATGAATCAGATCACTTTTCAACAAATCTGACGTAAAGTTGACGAAAAGTTTTTTTCCTTCCGCGACATGTTCCACCCCCATATGGACGAGTGTATTCGTCAATACATCCATCGTCGCTAAATCCCCATCAAAAATAGTCATTTGTTCAATCGAACGATACAATAATTCAAATGCATCAATTGATCCAACTCGATTAACGATGGGTTGACGTGCTAATAAGATATCCATCGTTCTCCTGCCCCCTCCATTGTCCTCAGATGGTTTCTATTATATCAAAGTTTACTTTTTAGGAGATTATTGTTTTTTACAATGTATCAATGGTCTGTTTTTTCAATCTCTATGCTTCATCTTCCAAAATACAAAAAGCAATACGACAAACGTCGTATTGCTTGAATCATGTATCATATCGGTTCCAAATGCCTGTCTCGAACCAAGTCAAAATATCACGCGTCACACGTAATTTTTCATGGATCGGGAACTGATGTGCATACGCATAAGTCTGAAGCAGGGTTTGGTCGGGATGACGTGCAGCATAAGCCGTCGCATGTCGTAAACGAACGTTCTCATCATACGCACCGTGAATCAATAATACTTCACCTTGAGGAGCGACATGAAGCGGCGAGCGCACCTTATACGCCTCAGGTACGGTGTCTGGTGTCCCCCCCGTATAGCGACGCAACATTTTTTGCATCGTCTTCTGCTCCTCGTAGGTCCATGTCAACTCGGTCACGCCTGCCCACGACACCGTCCGCGAAACTGGACGATGATGAGCCAGGAGTAATGCCATTTGCCCCCCACGAGAAAATCCGAATGCATGAACATGCGAGACACGTTGTTGCAACCAATCGAAAGCACTGCATGCGTCTTCGACATCCCGATGTCCGAAATCTTCTTTTCCTGTTCCGCCTAAGTTTCCCCGATAGAAAGGTGCCATGACGAAAAAACCAGCCTGCGCGAACGCGAGCAGCCGTGTCGGTCGAACCATTCCGATAGATCGTGTGCCACCTCGCAAGTAGAGAATCCCCTGTCCGTTCGCGACTTGCGGAAGTACGATATAGGCACCGACGCGCTCCCCGTCTGTCGTCGTATAGAACATCCGAAACGTCCGAAACGGACCTTGCCGCGGAAGTTCAAACCAATCGGCGTTCGCTAAGTACACGGAGTGTCTCTGGAAGGACGCGGTCCTTCATCATGAAACTGTATTGTCGGTTCGTATCGAGACGATCAGGGAGTTCCTCGAACAGAAAAGCACCATCTGTTTCATCTACAGCCAAATGGGATGACAGCGATTCGATTTGCGCGAAGTAGATATTTTTAATGATCGTATCCCCTTTTCCGGCAACACGATATTGCCCGATGTACTTCAAGGAATCGATTTTTCCGCCTGTCTCTTCCATCACTTCACGACGTGCGGCTTCTTCTGCCGTTTCACCCGGTTCAACCTTCCCACCCGGAAATTCATATCCGCGTTGCTTATGATGGGTCAGCAACCATTTCCCTTCGTACACGGCAATGACCCACACATGTAGAGGGCGATCCGAGAACGGATGGTCCTCAAAACTTAACTCCACTTGATTTTGATAATAATCCAAGAATGTAATCACGTACGTGCACCTCATTTCTTCTTCTAACTTCACTTTACCTGTTTCACGGGTATTCTAAAAGTGAAAACGCTAGGATTGCCTATAAATCTGGAAAATGATTACTCGTCCTCATCTCGTGAACGTAAAAAAACAGCCGATGTTCCACTAAGGAACAATCGACTGTCGTTTTGTATTACTTCAAACGTGCTTCGAGTTCTGCTTTTTCTGCTTCGAATCCTGGTTTTCCAAGAAGAGCGAACATATTTTTCTTGTACGCTTCGACGCCTGGCTGATCGAATGGATTTACTCCAAGGAGGTAACCACTCATCGCACATGCTTTTTCGAAGAAGTAGAACAGGAATCCGAGGTGATACGGTGTCATCTCTGGAAGTTCGACTGTCAGGTTCGGAACTTGTCCGTCCGTGTGCGCAAGCAATGTGCCTTCTGCTGCCTTATCGTTGACGAACTGAATCGACTGTCCTGCGAGGAAGTTCAATCCATCAAGGTCCTGAGCGTCTTCTTCAATCGTCAACGCGTGACGCGCTTGTCCGACTTTAATGACTGTCTCAAACAGATCACGACGACCTTCTTGGACATATTGTCCCATTGAATGAAGATCGGTCGAGAAATCAACTGCTGCTGGGAAGATCCCTTTGAAGTCTTTTCCTTCAGATTCGCCGTACAATTGCTTCCACCACTCTGATACGTAATGAAGTGCTGGTTCGTAGTTGACGAGTAGCTCGATCGTTTTCCCTTTCGCATACAATGCATTTCGGACGACTGCGTATTGGTACGCTTCGTTGTCAGCTAAGTTTTCGCTCGCGTAGCGCTCTTGTGCGTCACGTGCCCCTTGCATTAACTCTTCGATCGAAATTCCTGCTGCTGCGATCGGTAATAGACCAACTGGCGTTAACACAGAGAAACGTCCGCCGACATCATCTGGAATAACGAATGTTTCGTATCCTTCAGAATCTGCGAGTGTTTTTAATGCACCGCGGGCTTTGTCCGTTGTTGCGTAAATCCGGTGTTTCGCTTCTGCTTTACCGTACTTTTCTTCCATGAATGCTTTCAAGAGACGGAACGAGATTGCTGGTTCTGTCGTCGTACCTGATTTCGAGATAATGTTGACCGATACATCTTTTCCTTCAAGTACTTCAAATAAATCATGCAGATACGTTGATGAGATATTATGCCCTGCATAGATGATTTGTGGTGCTTTACGCTCGTCTTTTGATAACAAGTTATGGAATGAGTGTCCAAGCATCTCGATTGCCGCACGTGCACCGAGATACGAACCGCCGATTCCGACGACTAGCAACACATCAGAATCCGACTTGATTTTTTCTGCAGACGCTTGGATACGTGCAAACTCCGCTTGATCGTAGTTCGTCGGAAGATCTACCCATCCTAAGAAATCACTTCCTGCACCTGTTCCTGCATGAATCGCATGGTGGAGCGTCTTTACGGTCTCCGTCATGTGTTCTACTTCATGTTGACCTACGAATTGTAGGGCTTTCGAATAATCAAAACGTACTGTTGACATGCCATCGTCCTCCTTATTCATTCGCAACGAAATGCGACCTTCCTTTTCATTAAAACGCAAGAAGGAAGGTCGTTCAAGTCTTTTGTGAAAAGATTAGCAAATGTTACGAGTTGTTATAGGGCAGCTGTCACGATTTGACGAACATCCTCGTTTCCGAGTGATTTGAAGTTTCCGAAGTCGCCGCGAGTCATTGCTGACTTGACGATTGAATCGACTGTATCTTCTTTGATGTCGTAATCCGCAAGACGGTTTGGTGCGCCGAGTGATGTCCAGAAAGCACTAATCGCGTCGATTGTTGCATGTGCTGCTTCCATCTCTGATTTACCTTCCGTGTCGACGTTAAAGACGTTCTCACCAAGTGTGACGAAACGATGTGCGTTTGATTCGTCGAGTACGTGGCGCATCCAGTTCGGGAAGAGGATGGCGAGTCCACCTGCATGTGGGATGTCATGAACAGCTGAGACAGCATGTTCGATGTTGTGTGATGCCCAGTCGCCGCGTGCTCCCATTTGAAGAACACCGTTGAGTGCCATCGTACCAGCGAAGAGAATCGTTCCACGAAGTTCCACGTTTTCGAGATCGTTCACGAGTTTTGGTGCTGCTTCGACGACTGCTTTCATGACACCTTCTGTCATGCGTTCTTGAACCGGTGCATGTGCAGGGTGGAAGTATTGCTCAAGGCAGTGACTCATCATATCGACGATACCATAGATCGTTTGATCTTTCGGTACGCTGACTGTGTATTTCGGATCAAGAATTGAGAATGTTGGGTACGTAAGCGGACTACCCCAACCGTATTTCTCTTGTGTTTTCCAGTTCGTGATGACCGATCCTGAGTTCATCTCAGAACCTGTCGCTGCAAGCGTCAAGACTGTTCCGAATGGGATGACTGTTTTGGGTGTCGCTTTACCGATGACGAGATCCCATGCTTCGCCTTCATACGGGATACCTGCTGCGATCAATTTCGTGCAGTCGATGACAGAACCGCCACCAAGTGCAAGTAGTGCGTCAACGCCTGCTTCACGTGCAATTTTAATTCCGCGTTCTGCAGTTTCGATGCGCGGGTTCGGTTCGACACCGTCGCATTCGACGTACTCGATTCCTGCCGCATTGAGTTCACGTGTGACATCATCATAGACGCCGTTACGTTTAATACTTCCGCCGCCAAAGACGAGCATGACTTTCTTCGCACCAAGTGACTCGAGTTGTGGTTTCAGTTGGCTGACTTGACCGTCACCAAAAATAAGTCTTGTTGGATTGCGATATTCAAAGTTTTCCATCTGTGTTGCCTCCTCAATAAGTAATGAACACCTTACATTATCCACACATTCCCCTTTCGCATCTAATTTAATGCTTATTGTATGTAACAATCGCAAAAAAAAAGAGAACCGACCGATGTCGATTCTCTCATGTGGCTTATTTTTGGAAGTTTGATTTTTCAATCCATTCTTCCAATTTACCTTTAAGAACGTTGAATCCAGGTGCTTCTTCTTGTTTGAAAGCAGGACCTGCATCGCGACGTCCAGCGTTTTTGCGTGGACCTTTCGCGCGTGCTTCACGTTTTGGAGCTTCCTGAGTTGCTTTGATCGAAAGCTTCATTTTTTTGTTAGCTTCGTCGATGTCGAGAACTTTAACAGTTACTTCATCGCCAACTTTTACGTAATCGTTAATGTCTTTTACGTAATCGTGTGAGATTTCTGAAATGTGGACGAGACCTTGTGTTTGCTCGTCAAGTGCTACGAAAGCACCGAAGTTTTGAATACCAGTTACTTTACCAGTAACGACTTGGTCTTTTTCAAAGTTTGCCATAATGTATACACTCCCTAACTAAATTCATCAACTTATAATAACACACTTTTCTTGTATCGTAAAAAATATTTTTGGAATTTGTTTATTTTTTATTTCACAAGGGAACATTTTATTAGCAAGACTTCAAGTATTCCCCCTGATTCTGCCGAACTTTCCGAGTTCGGCCCTTTTTTTGTTCTTTTGTTGAATTGACCTAGGTGATAAAGAAAAGTAATGCTTGAAACGATAAAGACAAAGGACAGATAAGACTATTAAAAAACGGACAGTCTCGGTCTGCTCGCTTTCCGCGGACAAGCCATCATGCCGCTTCAGATGCGTCGCATCTTCCAGGGTCATGATGACTTGTTTTTCCGCAGGAGTCGAGCAAGACCTCACCTGTCCTAGGTTATATGAATTCTCTCTGTGAAGCAATTACAATTTAAGACGATTAATTAATTACTCAAAAATTAAATCGTAATTGACAATGACCGTTCACAAACGAACCTGAACGAAAATGTTCATTAATCCAGCGAGTCCCGCGATAGTGACCGCAGACCCAATGTGGATTACGATAATGAGGCGCAATAATACACATTTAGAGTTACCCCCTTCCCTTTTAGCAGGGAAGAATGACTCGCAACATTAATCAAATAAAGTTTTACCTGAATACGCATATGTAGTATCGTATAAATTAAGTATTTAAACACTACCTCTATTCATGTTGTATTGGCGTACAACATGAGTGCAACGCGTAGTTGAAGATCATTCTTCACTGCCGTACTAAGCAGTTGCGTTCTCGCAGCTGCTTTTTTTGTAAACTTTTTCGGATCACCTCCTCTGATATCTGAATTTTCGATAATTTAAGCCGTTAGAAAAAGGACTAACTGAATAGTGTAAACAAAACTTTATCAGTTAGTCCTTTCCACATGCTTTTCATTTCACTTACAGATCATCGAATCCATTCGCATCCGTTACTTTCGCATATGAACGTGATTTTTGTTCGAAGAAGTCCGATTTCGTCGCGTTCATCGAATCATCTGAATATGCACGAATCCACGGCATGACGTCTTCGTCGTGTCCTTCGTAAAGATCCGACAAACCGATAACGCGAAGACGTTTATTCGCGAGATATTTGACGTAGTCACGCATTTCACTAACATCAAGACCATCTAGATCACGCAAGACATATTCGCTCCACTCGATTTCAAGATCCACGGCACGCTTGAACGTGTCGTAGACGAATTGTGTGAATGAGCCATCTGCATCGATTTCTGGATGCTCCGACAAGACAGCACGTAATAACTGGCTGATGAAGTACGAGTGTTGCAATTCATCACGTTGAATATAGCTGATCATCGTCGATGTTCCGACCATCTTCTGATGGCGCGCTAGGTTATAGAAGAAAGCAAAGCCAGAATAGAAGTTGATCCCTTCAAGAACGATTGAAGCAACGAGTGATTTCGCGAAGTTCTCTGGCGTCCGGTCATTTTGGAAATCTTCGTATAAATCAAGAATGAATGCATTACGCTTCATGACCATGTCATCGTCTTTCGCGATATCGAAAATCCGGTTTTGTTCAGCCAATGGAACTAAGCTGGATAAGACGTAGCTATACGATTGATTATGAACGACTTCCTGTTGCGCGATGATGGCGAGAATCGCATGAACGGATGAATCTGATGTGAACATCGCTGATTCCAAAATATAACGTGTCTGAACCGAATCAAGGATCGAGAGTAGCCCAATGATTCGTTTGAATGCATCTTGTTCCCGTTCGCTCAGTTGATTCCATTGTTGCATGTCTTTTGACATTGAAATCTCATCTGGAATCCAGAAGTTCGATAACAGTTGTTTGTAGATCGAGTAAAACTGTGGATAGGCAATATCGTTCCAATTGACGATGGCACTTGTTTCGCCACCTATGATTGCTGTCGCGCGGTTTGGATGACGTGCATCAAGCAGTTTGATTTTTTGTAGCTGTTCCATGTGCTTCGACTCCCTCTTGCTGTAATTGAAGAATGGTCCGTCTTGTCCATTCCTTGACGAGATGCGGGCGATTGCGTGGTGACTGTTCGATTTTCAACAGTTCTCCGGCAAGCGGGATCCCGAATTTCGAGAGGTGATACGCCATCTCATCGACGGCGCGACAATATTTGACGAACATCTTATCCCCTGTTCCAAAAACAGCTGCCTGCGGAATCGCATGCGTGCTCTCCTTCAAAACCGTTCTAAGACAGTCGCGCATATCGTCGGGTAATTGCCCATCTCCCCACGTATACGAACCAAAATAGACGATATCATAAGGCATTAACTGATACGTCGTCACTTCGTCCGCAAACAACATCGTCGGCTCGATTCCCATCTCAGAACACGTCTTCGCGACGAGTTCTGCCACCTCCTCCGTGTTTCCACTCAATGACGCGTATACGATTGCTGCCTTCATGATATCGTCCTCCTTATCTTATGATGAACACGATTCACATTCGTCGATCTCAACCGTCGTCGAACGCGTGTAGTAGATCGTCTTCATCCCAAGTTGCCATGCTTCCATGTGCATCTCGAGTAATTCTTTTGCTTTGACGTTATTTTTCACGTACAGGTTAAAGCTGATCGCTTGGTCGATGTGACGCTGACGCGAAGCATTTTGACGAATGCTCCATAACTGGTCAATCTCAAACGCTGATTTATAGAACCAGTTCGTTTCCGGTGTTAAATCCGGAACGGTAACTGGGATCTTATAGTTTTTCTTCTCTTCTGAGTAGACTTTTTTATAGATTGGATCAATCGATGCCGTACTTCCCGCAATGATCGCCGTCGATGAGTTCGGTGCGACTGCCATCAAGTAAGCGTTACGCATCCCGTGCGCCGTGATGTCGGCTTGGAGACGATCCCAATCGAGTTCATCCGTCGTTTTGTAGTGGCGACGTTTGATGTACTCTCCTGTTTGCCATTCTGAACCTTCAAAGAGACGGTACGCGCCTTTCTCTTTCGCAAGTTGCATCGACGCATCGATCGTCAAGTAAGCGATTTTCTCGTAGAGACGGTCTGCGTATTGTACCGCTTCGACTGATTCCCAACGGATACCTTCGAGCGCGAGCAGATGGTGCCAACCGAATGTTCCAAGACCAACGGCACGGTATTTTTGATTCGTCAATTGTGCTTGCGGAACATCGATCGTATTCAAGTCGATGACGTTATCAAGCATCCGCATTTGAATCGGAATCAATCGTTCGAGAACATCTGAACGAACCGCACGTGCAAGCGCAATCGATGATAAGTTACAGACGACGAAGTCACCTGGTGTCTTCGTGACGATGATTTTACCGTCTTCTGTATATTCTTCTGTCACGGTCGTCGGACTCATGTTTTGCATGATTTCCGAGCACAGGTTTGATGAATAGATCATGCCTGCATGTTTATTCGGATTCGCACGGTTAACGGCGTCACGGAAGAACATGTATGGCGTCCCTGTCTCAAGTTGCGAACGCATGTAGCGTTTGACGAGATCAATCGCTGGGACTGTTTTTTTGCTGAGACGCGGTTCGTTGACACATGCTTCGTATCGTTCCGTGAAGCTACCGCCTTGTTCTGTCTCATCGAAATAATCTTCAAGGCTGAAGCCCATAATCGTCCGAATTTCGTGTGGGTCAAACAGGTGCCAGTCTTCTCGTGCTTCTACAGCACGCATGAAGCGGTCTGGTAAGTTAACGCCCGTGAACAAGTCATGTGTCCGAAGTCGCTCGTCCCCATTGTTGAGCTTCGCATCTAAGAACTCGAGGATGTCCTTATGCCAGATGTCAAGATACACGGCGATTGATCCTTGGCGCATACCGAGCTGATCGACGCTGACTGCCGTATTGTTCAATTGTTTCATCCATGGGATGACACCACTTGAAACACCTTTAAAGCCTTTGATGTCTGATCCACGTGAGCGAATTTTCCCCATGTAGACACCGATTCCGCCGCCACCCTTAGAAAGTGTCGCTACATCCGTGTTCGAGTCATAGATGCCGCGTAGCGAATCATCGACTGTATCGATGAAGCATGATGAGAGTTGACCATATGATTTACCGGCGTTCGAAAGCGTCGGTGTCGCGACCGTCATGTAGAGGTTCGACAATGCCCAGTAGGCTTCTTTGACGAGTTCTAAACGACGTTCCTTCGGTTCGTTCTGCATCAGCGTCATCGCGATGACCATGAATCGTTCTTGCGGTAGCTCGTACAAATTTTTGACGTGATCACGTGCAAGATACCGGTCTGCCAGTGTCCGAAGGCCAATGTATGTGAACAGGTGGTCGCGGGAAGGATCAATCGTTGCCGACAGTTCGTTGATGTCTTCTTTCGAATACGCATCCAGTAAATGTTTCGTGAAGATACCGATTTCTGTCAGCTTTTCAATCAATGTATACAGCGAACCATATCGTTCTTCCACTGCATATCCGCGGTTTTCACCCGCTTCTAGATATAACCGATTTAAGTAAGTCGCTGTCGCTACGAATGTCCAGTTCGGCTCTTCTGCCTTCAACATATCGAGTGCATGCATCGTTAACAGTTCATAGACTTGATCTGCTTGTAAGGACTTCCCTTCAAGCGCTCGGATGGCACGTTCTGTATAGCGGTCGATATCAAGTTCCGGATACGTTTCCGTCGCTTGTCGAATCACGACATATACGTCTTCTATTGTCATTGCACCCTTAAAGATGCGTGCTGTATTCAGTGGAGATGCCACTATGAACCACTCCCATTCTCTATCGTTAAACAGGTTCGCATTACACGATGAAATACGCTAAACTAAAAAAAGACGTCCTACATATAGAAAGAACTCTACAAGTATCACTCTATATATAGACGTTTTAGACGTTTTTAAACCTGTTAATGTACAAGATATAGGTTATCACTGAAATCTAAAAAAATAACCCCTTGCTTTGAAATTCAGGTCAAACAATTTGAAAAAGGCATCATGACGCCTTTTGAGATATATTGAGATAGCGAGTAAAACATATTATAAGTTCACGCGAACCCTTAAAATAAAGATGAGTCATTTCTCCTATCAGAAGAAAAATATTCTCTTCGAATTTTCTGATATACTGAACGTACCGATCTTCCGTTTGGAGGAAGAAGGATTGAATCCAACTATCACGAAAAGATGACATATGGCATATACGTATGTACGTTGAAAGGAGCTTACCTATGCAAGTCGATTACACACCAAACCCGAATTCCGTCAAAATCACGCTCGAGGAACAGCGCTTCGGTGCGAAAAGTACGAGTGTCAAAAAAGAAGATACACCGGAAGATACGTTGCTCGCATCTTTGATCGCGATCGACGGCATCGATAATCTATTCGCTTACGGCGACTTCGTGACGGTCACGAAAGAACCAGAAGCAGAATGGAATGAGCTGCTACCACGTATCGAAGCAAACATGTAAAAAAACAAGAAGACACCTGTTCCTGAACAGGTGTCTTTGTTCAAGGAGCGATCGCTGATGCCAACCGTATCCATCATCATCCCGACATACAATCGTCCTCGCGAACTAGCAGAAGCGCTAGAAGCGTTGACACGTCAACACTATCAGGACTTCGATGTCATCGTCCTAAACAATAATGGCGACGATGTCTCAGCAGTGACCTCTGCCTATCAGGATCGTCTGCAGATCACATATGTCGAGTTACCTGAAAATCATCACGTCCGTGCTCGAAATCACGGTGTCATGCTCGCTTCCGGTCGGTATATCTTACTTCATGATGACGATGACCTCTTATTACCGAGTCATCTCGAAGAGGCAGTCGGTGATCTCGAAGCCGGCGCGGATCTAACGTATACGGACGCGGAGCTCTTTACGTATCGCTGGGAAGACGGTCACCGGATTGCACTCCATTCCGAACCGTTCGCGTACCCGTATGATCCGGAGACGATCCGAGAAGACTCGACGTACATTCCGTCCGGATCGCTCTACCGTAAATCACTCCACGATCAACTCGGTCTGTTTGATGAAGACGTCTTCAACTACTGGGACTGGGACTGGATTTTACGCGTCGGTAAGGATCATTTAGTGTTACATCCGGCACGAGCAACCGTCCTGTACGCCTTCAACCCGTCCGGCAATCATGAGTCGGCACGACAAGACGCAACGCGACGCGTCTATTTTGACCGCCTGGTCGAAAAACATCAACTTCCGACACGTGAAATGAAGAACTTCCATATTGTTCAGGAAGAACGACGCGCACGATTGCGACAGACACGCCGTACCTTCAATGGTCAATTGACAGAAAGTGAGTGATTCCATGTACACCGAAAAACAACTCGAATTATTAGCACTATTAACACAAAATGGTCCGATGGACGTAAACTTACTTGCGCAGATGCTCGATTGGGAAGCGTCAGAAGTAGCAGCTTCGATCGAAACATTCAAACGTGACGGTGTCCTACTCGGCTATACCGCCGTCATTGACTGGCAAAAGATTCATGCCCATCACGGCGTGACAGCTTTCATCGATGTCAAAGTCACACCAAAACGGGGACGCGGCTTTGATGAAGTCGCAGAGCGAATCCATCGTTTCCCGGAAGTGACGTCCCTGTATCTGATGTCAGGCGCATATGACTTACAAGTCGTACTTGATGGCAAATCGCTACAAGAAGTGTCTCAATTCGTTTCTGAAAAATTATCGACACTCGACTCCGTCATCTCGACGACGACCCATTTCCGCTTAAAGACGTATAAGCACGATGGCGTTCTCTTCAGTCAGGATGATGACGACAAACGATTGAAGGTGTCTCCATGAAATCTTTATCAACACGTGTCGAACAGCTAGCCCCATCCGGCATTCGTCGTTTCTTTGATTTAGCCGGATCGATGGAAGATGTCATCTCACTTGGTGTCGGTGAACCCGATTTCGTCACGCCATGGAACGTCCGAGAAGCAAGCTTTGCAGCACTTGAACAGGGCTACACAGCATACAGTGCTAACGCCGGTTTACTCGAGTTACGTCAGGAAATCGCGCTTTACATGCAAGAAAAGTTCGCCATCTCCTATTCGACGACGGAAGAGATCATCGTCACGACCGGAGCTTCGGAAGGACTTGACCTTGCGTTTCGTAGTTTGATCAATCCGGGAGATGAAGTCATCGTCGTTGAACCGGCGTTCGTTTCATATGCCCCCTTGATCGAACTTGCTGGAGGAATTCCTGTCGCCGCTGCATGTCACGCAGAAGACGGTTTTGCGATTCAACCGGAAACGATCGAACAGTTGCTGACGGACAAAACGAAAGCAATCATTTTCTGTTTCCCATCGAATCCGACAGGCTCGACGATGACACGCGATCAATTAGCGGACCTCGCGTTACTTGTTCAAAAGCATGATTTATATGTCATCAGTGATGAAATCTATGCGGAGCTATCCTACGAAACGGAAGCGATTTGTTTTGCGACCCTTCCTGGTATGCGGGAGCGGACAATCATCATCAATGGTTTCTCGAAAGCCTTCGCGATGACGGGCTGGCGGCTCGGCTTTACTTGCGCACCACCTGCGATCACGCAATCGATGCTGAAGGTCCACCAATATGGAATGATGTGTGCACCAACACTCGTCCAATTCGCGGGTATTGAAGCGTTACGTTCTCGTCATAAGACGGTCCCTGATATGGTGACAAGTTATCGCCAACGCCGGAATTACTTCGTCAAGGCGTTAAACGATGCGGGTCTCCCGACGCACTTACCAGGCGGTGCCTTTTATGCTTTTCCGTACATTGGTCATACCGGGCTGACGAGTGAGCAGTTCGCCGAGCAATTGTTGCTCGCTGAGCGCGTCGCCGTCGTTCCAGGATCCGTCTTCGGAGCAAGCGGTGAAGGCTATGTCCGAGCAAGTTACGCGAGTTCAATCGAACAACTGCAAGAAGCCATCGCGCGCATTCAGCGCTTCATGAAAAAATGGCAGACTCAGGATGAGACAACATCGTCTCATTCACACTAAAAATAAGCCGCTTGCTCAAACGAGCAAGCGGCTTATTTTTAATCGACATAGAAAACAAGAAACATCCGATAGTCGTCTTCCGCATGATACGGCGAGACTGGACCGAGTTGTGGCGCAAAGACTTCCAACCGATACGGTGAGTCCTTAAAGTCAAGCGGTGTCCGTTCCTTGATCAAACGTCCCATTTCATCCGCCAGCTCTTTGACTTCAACTAGACTACGCGAGCGTTCCATCGGTGCTTCGAAGACGAACGCCTCGATTCCTTCAATCGTTGCACAACGTAGGAAACGCCGGAGCGAAGGGAGTGCCGTCTCCATATTCTCCTTTAGCGTTTGATCCTCTTCGTACGCAGGGGCTCCCCAGAGACGTGCCTCACTTCCTGTCGCACTCCGGAAGTGATCAATCGTTTTTTCGGTAATGGGATCACGTGTCAAGGCAAAGCGTGTTTTATCCCGCTTGAGATTCTTTTCATTCGTCCGATCGATTTCCGACAGTAAATCGAGTTGAAGTGGTCGTGCTAAACGAAATAATTCCCGTTGCAGACGTGCGATAGAATGACCGATTGGAACAATTGTATCCTTCGCTTTAGGCGGTTTATCCCCTTCGTATCCATTCATGACGCGTGCGACTTGACCAGCTTCATGCACAAGTCGATAAAAGGAACCATCCTGATCATCGTTTACCGTTCCGAGTGTCTCATGTTGCACCGCAAGATCCGTCACGTATTGATTGGCAAGACACGTCGAGATCATCAAAACGTCGACAAGTTCTGAACGAAGAGCTTCTTGATCTCTTTGTTCGAGTGCTTCGCCGACTTCACCGATTTCTTCTGTCAAGCGTGCGAGACCAGATAGCGGTCGAAAATAACCTCCGAGTGAACGAATCGTCGCATCAACCTTTTGTTGCAGTATCTTCATCTGTTCCATCTGTCTGATCCTCCATGATTGCTTGACGTACTTGCGCCTCCGTCTCTTGTTTGACACGTTTGGCAAACGCCTGATTTTTCTTCCATTCTCGGATTCCAACGGATGTCGCAGCAATCAATGCAGCAAATAATCCGATTTCTCTTTTACGCATCGCTTTCTCCTCCTTTTGAATGACTCGTTCCCTACCTAAACATGATATGATGATATCAATTCTACATAATCCAGTAAGAGGTGTTGCTTGTGTCGACTGAACGTCTTTGGCAAATGGCCCGGTTCTTGACGGTGATCTTCGCCTTCGTAGCTGTTGGATGGTTACTCATCCGCCTCTCGTCCATTTTGTACCCGTTTGTCTTTGCGTTTCTGCTTGCTCTTTTCAGCCGTCCGCTCGTCGATTTCTTTCAAAAGCGATTACGGATCAATCGTGGATGGGGTGCGTTGTTGTCCATCATTTTGATCAGTGGTTTATTGATCGGTTCGCTTGCCTTGATCATCATGCAGTTGATTCGCGGTCTCGTATTTGTCGCCAATCAATTACCGGCACAAATCCAGGAATTAAGTCTGTATTTTCAAAAGCTATACAACGAAAAACTGGCACCGATTTGGAACGATGCGTCCGAAGCATTACGTTCATTAGAACCATCCCAACAAAATACGGTCCAAAACAGTATTCAATCGCTCGGTAGCTCGCTTGCGAGTGCGATTGGAGAAGGCTCAAAAAGTATTGCGATGATGCTTCAATCTGTTCTTGCGACTTTGCCATCGATTGCGTTGATTTTCGTCATCGTCTTACTCGCTTGGTTCTTTATCGCAAAGGATTGGCACCAGTACGAAATGCGATTGAAGCGCTACGAGATGCTTCCTTGGTTCGCTCGTGTCGAGTCGGTCTTCTTGAGCTTACGATCTGCCTTATTTGGCTATCTTAAAGCGCAGCTCACGTTGATCACGATCACGTTTTTCATCGTCTTGATTGGTTTGTTCATCATTGGTGTCGATCATCCATTCGCAGTTGCTTTCATCGCTGCCTTCTTCGACATCTTACCGTATCTCGGTACTGGTTCCGTCTTCCTGCCTTGGATCGCCTACTCGGTGATTACTGGAGATACGACGCTTGCGATTGGACTTGGCATTTTGTACGCCATCGTCATTCTCCAGCGCAACATCATGGAACCGAAGATCGTCGGCGATAACATCGGCATTCAACCGATTACGGCATTGATTGCGTTGTTCGTCGGTATCAAATTCTTCGGCGTCTTCGGGTTAATCCTTGGACCATTGATTGCCGTCATCTTAAAAGCACTCTACAATGCACAGATTTTCCATTATATCTGGGACTTCGTGAAAGGATCACCCACACCATTTCGGTGAGGGTGATTTTTTGGGTACAGCGGCATATAAAGGATATCCTTCCGTGTCCACTGGTTGACTTGCTGGAAAGTAATCGCATGGAAAACGTGCACCGGTCGCAAGCAGACAAGCATCAAGCCAATCATCAATCGCGACGTTCGGCTGACGCTGTTCCCATAACGGGGGACAATCGTATTGTTCAAGTAATTCGATTCGTTCCGCGATGCCTTCTTTTGTTTTCTTGGAAAAACGTGCCGGATGACCGGCGAGACGTGCAAAGCAGACTTCCGGATGTGATTCGATCATTTCAGATCGATACGCATGACGGACTTCTCGGATTTTCGGCAATAGATACCACGCTTGTTTCGAAAGTCCGATACCAGCATGTTGTTTCGCTAAATCATTTGCTTCCATATAACTTGATGTTGTCAACGCACTGAGAAATGGTGCATTAAAGACACTACTCGTTCGTCCGGGGCGCAGTTCCTGTCGCAACAGCTGATCTGTTTCGCGTCGTCCTTCCATCAAACCGATCGGCATATCGATCCAAATTCGGTCGGCTGGCGGGATCTGTCCAAGCGTCGGTTCGATTGATCCTGAGTACGTCTCATTTTCGTACCTGACGACGACCCATCCTGCCTTTGCCGCATCAATCCCGATGACGTGCATTCGTCTTCTCCCGGAAAGAACGCAGTAGTGATAAGACCGTGAAGATACCGATAAATATCGCAAGACCGAGCGATAGACGATCTCGTGCATCCAAGTACCAGACGACGGTAAGAATCGTCAACAAGACGCCGAGTAGATTCCAACGTCTCATTTTTCTTGCTCGACGAATCGATACAGACTACGAACCATGACACCCGTTGCTCCTTTTGGACCAATCTCAGACGCTTGATTCTGTTCCGATGTTCCCGCGATATCGAGGTGCAACCATGGTGTGTCGCCGACGAATTCCCCGACGAACGCACCACCGAAGATCATGTGTCCCATGCGTCCCGGTGAGTTATTCAAATCTGCGACATCTGAGCGGCGGACTTGTTTGATGAACGCATCGACATATGGCATTTGCCAAACCATCTCGTTCGTCTCTTTCGTCACCTGTTCAAAGCGTTCGTAAAGTGACGCATCATTCGTCAACGCACCTGTGATTTCTGTTCCAAGGGCGACAAGGACACCACCTGTCAATGTTGCGAGGTCGATGATGGCTTTCGGCTGGTACTCTTTCACGTACGTGACTGCATCTGCGAGGACAAGTCGTCCTTCTGCATCCGTGTTCAAGACTTCAATCGTTTTTCCTGCCATCGATGTGATGACATCATCCGGTTTGAAGGCATCCCCAGAAATCATGTTATCCGTTGCCGGAATGACGCCAATGACGTGAACATCAGGTTTGAGTTGACCGAGTGCTTCAAACAGACCAAGAACTGCTGCTGCGCCTCCCATATCTCCTTTCATCCCGACGATCCCGTCTTTTGGTTTGATCGAATAACCACCTGTATCGAACGTGACACCTTTTCCGACGACAGCAATCGGTGCTTCTACTGAGCCTTTGTATTCAAGGACGATCAACTTCGGCGGAATGACCGATCCTTGATTGACGGCAAGCAAGGCACCCATGCCAAGTGCTTCCATCTCTTCCTTATCGATGATTCGGAGATCATGTCCATGACGCTCCGCGATGAAGCGTGCTTCGTCCGCAAGCGCTGGCGCCGTCAAAAGATTTCCCGGCATCGTTACGAGACGTCGCGCCAAGTTCGTTGCTTCCCCTAAGGCTTTTCCGCGACGCACTGCCTCGTCTTCAGAAGGTAAGACCGTCAGATGAAGCGTGTACGCTTTAGAAGGAGATGTTTTATAATGTTTGACCTCATATGTAGCGAGGGTGAATGTCTCAGCAATCAGTTCGACCGGTTGACCTGGAAACGTCGTCGCGTCGACTGTCACCTGTTCTAAGCGGCGTGCTTTGACATGTTGTGCGGCTTTTCCGAGCAAACGGCGCAAGTTGTCTTGCGAGAGTTGATCGACTTTCCCAAGTCCGACGAACAGCACACGTGCGACGTCTCCCGATAACGTCGGCAACAGACGAAGTTCTCCCCGTTTCGTTGAGATATCACCTTGACGGACCCACTCTTCTAGTTTGTCACCATACAGTGCTTGTAATCGTTCATCAAGCGGTTGATTCCCTGATATCCCGACGATCAGTACGTCTACGGGTTGATTCGTTTGCATAAAAATTCCCCCTTTATCTAATACCTATTAGTATGAAGTGTTTTCAGTCATTTTCCAACTGATAGCCTCTCAACGAATCGCAAGCGCTTACATGATTCTTGTTTGCCAATTTGTCGAAATGCTTGGTTTCAAACAATTGTTGCCCGTTTCACAATATGATAGGATTAAACAGGTGAAATATTGAGACACTTCAAGAAACGATGCGTTTGCTGTTCCGGGAAATGTCTACGTTTTCATTCAAGGGAGAGTGCGCAGAAGGCTCGTTAAGAGAGAGGCGTTTATGGGTATCTATAGATAGCTAAGAAACGAAGTCGTCGCGTTAAAAAAACTTACTGAAAAGAGGGTAATGCACATGGCACAACACATCAAAGGAATTGGCGCTTCTGCAGGGATCGCGATTGCAAAGGCATTCGTGATGGAAACACCGGTCTTTGAGATTCCATCGCACAAAATCGAGGATGCGGCTGCGGAAAAAGAACGTTTCCAAGCAGCGATCGCAAAATCGAAGACGGAACTCGAAGTCATTCGTGAAAATACCTTAAAAGAATTAGGTCCAGATAAAGCGGAGATCTTCTCGGCTCACCTTCTAATCCTAGAAGATCCGGAAATCGTTAGTCAGGTGAACGCAAAAATCGAGGACGAGCAAGCAAATGCTGCGAAAGCACTCGATGAAGTCGCGAACATGATGGTCATGATTTTCGAATCAATGGATAACGAATACATGCGTGAACGTGCAGCGGACGTCCGCGACGTCACGAAACGGACGATGGCTCACCTTCTCGGTATCACGTTCGTCACTCCAGCTCAAATTAACGAAGAAGTCATCATCATCGCGGAAGACTTGACTCCTTCAGATACGGCACAATTGAATCGTAAGTATGCTAAAGGTTTCGCAACGAACATTGGTGGCCGGACATCGCACTCTGCCATTATGTCACGTTCACTCGAAATCCCAGCAGTCGTCGGAACAAAAGTTGTCTTGACGGACGTTAAACACGGCGATCTTCTCATCCTTGACGGTGCGGAAGGTGATGTCATCGTCAACCCAAGTGAAGAGCAAGTCGCTGAGTATGAAGCAAAACGTGCAGCATACATCGCACAAAAAGAAGAGTGGAAAAAACTCAAGAACGAAAAAACAATGACGGCTGACGGTCACCACGTCGAGCTCGCTGCAAACATCGGTACACCAAACGATGTCAAAGGCGTGCTTGAAAACGGAGCAGAAGCTGTCGGTCTCTACCGTACAGAATTCCTCTACATGGATGCAGAGACATTCCCAACGGAAGACGAGCAATTCACAGCATACAAAACCGTTCTCGAGTCAATGGGCGATAAAAAAGTCGTCATTCGGACACTCGATATCGGTGGCGACAAAGAATTGTCGTACCTTGATCTCCCACACGAGATGAACCCGTTCCTCGGTTACCGCGCGATCCGTCTTTGTCTCGATCAAACAGACTTGTTCCGTACACAATTGCGCGCACTTCTTCGTGCGAGTGCATACGGTAAACTCGCTGTCATGTTCCCAATGATCGCAACAATCGAAGAGTTCCGTGCTGCAAAAGCACTTCTCCTCGAAGAGAAAGCAAACCTCCAAGCTGAAGGTGTCACTGTATCAGAAGACATCGAAGTCGGTATGATGGTCGAGATCCCAGCAACGGCGGTCATGGCTCGTCAGTTCGCAAAAGAAGTCGACTTCTTCTCTGTCGGAACGAACGATTTGATTCAATACACGATGGCGGCAGACCGGATGAACGAAAAAGTATCGTACCTGTACCAACCGTTCAATCCTGCGATCTTGAACCTCTTGAACAATGTCATCACAGAAGCACACAAAGCAGGCAAATGGGTCGGCATGTGTGGTGAGATGGCAGGAGAAGAATTGGCACTCCCAATCCTTCTTGGGCTTGGTCTTGATGAGTTCTCGATGTCTGCTTCATCTGTCCTTCGCGCACGTAGCTTGATGACACGCCTCAACAAGTCAGAATGTGAAGCAATCGTCGAGCAAGTGCTTGATATGGATACAGCAGAAGAAGTCGTCGACTTCCTCAGCACGACATTCGATATCAAAAAATAATTTCTGTTAGACGAATCTGGAGTAATCCAGGTTCGTCTTTTTTTATGCCGATTAACAAAAAAACAACGCCCTCTTTTAATAAGAAAGAAGGCGTTGTTGAAACCTGATTATTGAGCTTGTTTTTTCTTCTCTGGGGTCGCTTGTTCCGATAAAATCGGACGCTCGTTCCCCATTAAGAAGATAAAGATGACACCGAGTACTGCTGGAATCAAGGCCCAGAAATAGACAGTAGAGATGGATTCTGCAAGCGATGTCTTGATTGCTGCCGCGACTTCTGGTGGCATCTTCGCAAACGCAGCTGCCGTCGGGAACTGCCCACCTGACGGCGCTCCACCTTGCGGCAATCGATCCGCTACAGCCGATGTGAACGTTCGTGATTGAATGATGCCGAGGACCGTGACACCAAGCGTCATCCCGATCGTCCGGAATGTCGATCCCATCGACGTCGCAGCACCACGACGTTGCATCTCGATCCCATTGATGCTTGCTAGGTTCAACAACGAGAAGCTAAAGCCAACACCGAACCCAAGAATGATCATATAGATCGTTACTGCTGTACGCGATGTCTCAAGCGTCATTGTACTGAGGAGATACACACCGAGTAGGAAAAAGACAGCCGAGACGATCATGACATTTCGGAAACCAAACTTATTCGGCAACTGGCCACCGAGCTGCGCCGAGATGACTGAGGCAATTAACATCGGCATCAGGATCAGACCGGAGTTCGTCGCACTGCCACCAAAGACACCTTGAACGAAGATTGGAATGAACACACTCGCCGAGATGAAGACGAATCCATAAAAGAACGCAACGCCTTGTGTTGCCGCAAATAAACGACGACGGAACAGACTGAATGTAATAACTGGATCCGCGGCACGGCGTTCAGCGAATGCGAAGGCAACGAACGCGACGAGTGCTGCTACGAACAGACCAAGAATTTGTGGTGAAGACCATGCATACTCTTTCCCACCCATTTCGAGCGCGAGTAAGAATAAAACCAATCCTGCAACAAGCGTAAAGGCACCGACGTAGTCGATTTTCTGTGTCCGGTGAACTGGTGATTCCTGATAGAAGACCGTCACGAGACCAAGGGCAATCAATCCGAGTGGGATGTTGATATAAAATACCCAGCGCCAGTCGAGGGAATCCGTCAATACGGCACCAAGCAACGGTCCGAAGATACTCGAGATCCCGAAGACCGCTCCGAACAATCCACTGACTTTCCCACGTTTCTCCGGTGGGAAGATATCAAAAATAATCGTAAAGGCGATCGGCATCAACGCACCGCCACCAAGCCCTTGCAAGGCACGATACGCAGATAATTCAATGATTGAGTCTGCCATTCCACACAAGATACTCCCTATCATGAAGATAAGCATCCCAAAGAGGAAGAAGCGTTTTCTTCCATACATGTCGCTCAATTTACCGAAAATCGGCATCCCGGCAACGGTTGCGATCATGTAAGCCGACGTGACCCAAGCGTACTGATCAAACCCATTCAGTTCACTGACGATCGTCGGCATCGCCGTCGCAACGATCGTGTTATCCATTGCTGCGACTAAAATACCAATCAATAATCCGATGACGACAGGTGTCGTATTCGTTTTTGTTGTAGTCGAAGACATCGACGCACCTCATTTCTAAAAAATTAGCTAACTCTTATAATAGCTAACTCATTGTATCATCATATGTGCAAAATCTCACTATCAAATGTGCTTTATGATATTTTCACATAAAAAAGACGGATCGTTCGTGACGATCCGTCGCTTTTCTTCCTTTACTCTACACGATACGAAATCGCTTCTCCGGCTTCGACCGTCTGTCCGACATCGACGTCGACTTTTCGATCGCCAATGTTCGTGACGATGATCGGTGTCAGTAACGATGGCACGAGTGGTCGTACTTGCTCGAGATCGACATTGAGAAGTGGTGTCCCCGGTTCGACACGATCTCCAGCTTTCGCTAATGCCTCAAATCCTTTTCCTTCAAGTGACACTGTATCAATACCAATGTGAATTAAGATCTCATCTCCGTTATCTGCAAGAATACCGATTGCGTGTTTCGTCGGGAAGAAGGTTGTGATCTCACCAGAGACGGGAGAGACGACATATCCTTCCGTCGGTTCGATCGCATATCCGTCACCCATCATACGACCGGAGAATACTTGATCCGGTACATCATCCAGAGAACGAATGATACCGCTCAGTGGTGCGACGTATCCATCTTCAGGCACATAAGCACCCCCACGATTTCCAGCGAATGGTCCCGTATCGGTTGTACCCAATCCAGAAGTTCGCGCTTCATCTCCTGTTGGAACTTGTGGAATTGGATCGGCTTCCGGTGTCTCTTTCGGTTTGTAATTTGGATCTTTCATGATATCTGCCATTTCTGACTTGATCCCATCGGATTTCGGTCCAAAGATCGCCTGGACGTTATCTCCGACTTCAAGGACACCGGCAGCACCGAGCTCTTTCAAGCGATCCTTGTTGACACCTGATTTATCATTGACGGTAATCCGAAGACGCGTGATACAGGCATCGAGGTGCTTGATGTTCGATGGACCACCAAACGCCTGTAGGATTTCATACGGAAGATCACCTGCTTGTGCCGTCGATGTCGCAGCACCTTCTTTAATCGCTTCACGTCCTGGAATCTTCAGATCGAATTTCGTGATGACGAAACGGAAACCGAAGTAATAAATGACGGCGAAAACGAGACCGACTGGAATGACAAGCCACCACGAAGTGCGATTCGGTAAAATCCCGAACAACGTGTAGTCAATTAATCCGCCGGAGAACGTCATCCCAATCTTAACGTTTAGCAAGTCCATAATCATGAACGATAGACCTGCAAAAACAGCGTGCACAGCGAACAAAAGCGGTGCAACGAATACGAATGAGAACTCGACTGGCTCCGTGATCCCAGTTAGGAAAGACGTCAATGCAGCTGAGAAGTAAAGACCTTCAACAGCTTTTCGACGATCTTTTGCGACAGTATGGTACATTGCAAGACAGGCTGCTGGCAAACCGAACATCATGAATGGATATTTCCCAGTCATATATGTCCCTGCTGTAAATGGTACACCGTCCTTTAATTGTGCAAAGAAGATTCGCTGGTCCCCATTGATGATCGTTCCTGCTTTATCCGTATATTCACCGAATTGGAACCAAAAGCTTGAGTACCAAATATGGTGAAGACCGAACGGAATCAATGAACGTTCGACGAGTCCAAAGATGAAGGCAGACAACGGTTCGTTCGCTTCGATGATTGTTTTGGAGAACGTATTGATGCCTGTTCCGATCGGTGGCCAAATATATGACAAAGCAAAACCTGCGACAAGACTGAACAAGGCGGTCGCAATCGGAACGAAACGTTTACCTGCAAAGAATCCAAGGAAATCAGGCAGTTTGATTTTAAAGAATTTATTATAACTGTACGCTGCTATCAAACCGGCAATGATCCCCCCGAATACCCCCATTTGCAAGGTCGGTATCCCAAGGACCGTCGCATACGACAAATCACTCGCCTTTTGTGCTTCTGTGATTTTTTCTGGTGTAATCTGCAAGAATGAACTGATGACCTTGTTCATGATCAGGAAACCAACGATGGCTGCTAAGCCGGCGACCCCTTCTCCGTTCGCAAGGCCAATTGCGACCCCTACAGCGAACAATAATCCGAGGTTCGCAAAGATGATGTCACCCGCATCCTGCATGACTCGCCAGATGACGACAAGCGAATCGTTCTCCAGAAACGGTAAATATTGTGTTAAGTTCGGGTTTTGAAACGCTGTCCCGAACGCAAGCAATAATCCCGCTGCCGGCAAAATCGCTACCGGTAACATTAGGGCCTTACCGATCCGCTGTAAGACACCAAACACGTTTTTCCACATGCGCATATTCCCTCCTTTTTTTAAACAAACTACTTAATTCATACCCTAAAATATTCTAGTGCAAAACGATTCTAAACGATTTCGAAAAAAAAGATGAGCCCTTCCGCAGAAGGACTCATCTTAAAAAACATTAGACTGTTTTTTCTTGTTTACGTGACGCGATGACAGCTTGAATCTCAGACTTGATGTTGTCTGATTTCGGTCCATAGATCGCTTGGACGTTGTTACCAACTTCAAGGACACCAGCAGCACCTAATTTTTTCAACTCATCTTTGTTGACTTTCGATTTGTCGAGAACTTCAACACGAAGACGTGTGATACATGCATCCAAGTGTTTGATGTTCGACTCTGAACCGAGTGCGTCGAGGATACCTTCAGCAAGTTCAGAACCTTGAGCAGATGAAGTCTCTTGAACTGCATCTTCACGACCTGGAGTTTTCAGGTTGAATTTGCGGATTGCGAAACGGAATCCAACATAGTAGATGACAGAAAGTGCAAGACCGACGACGATGACAAGCCACCACTGCGTGCGTCCTGGAAGAACACCGAAGAGAAGGAAGTCGATCAAACCACCAGAGAATGTCATACCGATCTTAACGTTCAACAATTGCATTGTCATGAACGAAAGACCTGCGAAAACTGCGTGAACTGCGAACAAGATTGGAGCTACGAATAAGAACGCGAATTCGATTGGCTCTGTGATACCTGTCAAGAATGCTGTAAGTGCTGCTGATCCAAGAAGACCACCAACGACTGCACGACGCTCTGGGCGAGCTTCGTGGTACATTGCGAGTGCTGCTGCTGGAAGACCGAACATCATGAACGGGAATTTACCAGTCATGAACGTACCAGCTGTTAATTTTGCGTTGTCTTTCAATTGTGCGAAGAAGATCGCTTGGTCACCATGAACGACTGTTCCTGCTGCATTCTTATACGAACCGAATTCGAACCAGAATGGTGCATAGAAGATATGGTGAAGACCGAATGGAATCAACGAACGTTCGATGAGACCGAAGACGAATGCTGCGAGTGTTGGGTTTTTCTCCATCATGAAGTGAGAGAACGTGTTCAATCCATCTTGCGCGAACGGCCAGACGAATACGAGAACGAGACCTGCAACCAATGAAACAACTGCTGTGACGATTGGAACGAAACGTTTACCAGCAAAGAATCCAAGGAACTGTGGCAATTCGAGATTATGATACTTCCCGTACGCCCAAGCTGCGATTAGACCTATGATGATACCACCGAATACCCCAGTTTGAAGTGTTGGGATACCGAGTACGTTTGCATATCCTTGACCGTTAGCAACCATTTCAGGTGTAACGCCGAGCCATACGCTCATTGTTTTGTTCATGATCAAGAATCCGACGATTGCCGCAAGTCCGGCTGCGCCGTCCCCTGCAAGACCAATCGCGACACCGACCGCGAATAAGAGTGCTAAGTTACCGAAGATGATATCCCCGGCTGCTTCCATCAATTTTGCAATCTTGATGATTGCATCATTTTTTAAGAACTCGAGTTTTGACGTCAAGTTCGGATTTTGCATCGCGTTACCGAATCCGAGTAGGATACCGGCAGCTGGCAAAATCGCTACAGGAAGCATCAACGCTTTACCGACACGTTGAAGAACAGCAAAAATCTGTTTGAACATGTGTGTTTCCTCCTTTTCCTGTTAAGAGCGAAGTATGATGAATAATGCCAATGATTGAGACGAAAAAAGTCAGACATCTGACCGTTTTTTTACAGAAAAAAATCAGGCACGAGCGGATTGTAGACAATAGACTTATCCCGTTGCATAACGGAAATAAAGCTTCTTGCCCGACATCCCACTCATGCCTGATCGTATCAGTAACACGTAGTCCGTGCGGTCATTTACCTGAATCGTACTGCACTAAGCGTTGCAGATGCATCGTAAGATACGTCGCCTCACCGCGCGGTACCGCTTTCTTCAACTGACGTTCCATGATGGACATCAGCTCCCAAGCAGTATCATAGCATAGCGGATATTCTTCACGCAATAGCTTTTCTACTTTTTCTGGAGCCTCTAGATACTCCCCATTGGAAACCCTTTCAATCGCTGAACGAAGGTGCCGAATCAGACGCTTGTAATCAAGCGATTTTCGGTCGATTTTAATCTCCAGTCGCTGTTCGATATGACTAGCAATTAAACCGACGAGCTGATGATGGCGGTTAACTTCAAGTACGTCTTTGAAGTTCGTCGCAGAATGAATATGAAGTGCAATGAATCCTATCTCGGCTGGAGGCAGGTAAAAATTCATCTCGGCACTGATGAACTCGACGATTTCTTCTGCAAGTGCGTACTCTTCCGGATACAAGGCTTCCGTTTCGGCAAGAAACGGATTGGTGACTTCCATTCCTTGTTCCAGTCGTTTGAACGTAAACGTCAAATGATCCGTTAATCCGATATGGATATGTTCATCGACTTTTTTCCCAAACCGTGTCTCGATCATTGAAACGATTTCATTCATCAACGCGATGAAATTTTCATCGAGGTGACCGACGAGCGCCTTATATTGATCCTGTTCTTCTTTATCCTTCAACGTGTAGACTTTTTCCAACTTGTCGAGATCTGTCAGTTGATCGCCTGGCTTCCGACCGAAGCCAATCCCTTTCGCGAGGATAATGACTTCCTGATTCGCACCAGTTGAACAAATGACGACATTATTATTCAATACCTTGATAACGTGGTACATTTGTTTATCCATTCGCTCTCAACCCAATCTGCTCTTACACATTTATTTAAAGACATTGTTTTTATTATAACGGTTTTTCAAGCACGAAAAAAGCCTACTTACTCAAGTAGACTTTAAAACATTTGGTAACCGCTCTTACGCAAGAAGCGAATCGATAGACCGGCGATGATGATTCCAGCAAACCCAGCTGCGAACATCGTGATATCTGCTGCCTGCAGTCCAGCAATCCGGTCCCCAAGATTCGGAATCGCTTCACGCGCATTCGTGAAGTATTCGAGCGTAGATTGGTTATCGATCATCATGATGAGGATGATCGGATAGAGTACGAGCATCACCCATGTACTCCGTAACAACATGTTTAAAATGAATCCGATACTAAAGAACATGACGAGATAAAGCACACTCCCGATCACGGCTTGAATGATATGCATACTGTTCCCCCTTTGAATCTCTTCTAGTATAACCGACAAAAAAGGCAAATGCACGAGTGTACATTTGCCTAAAACGTGAACTTAGAACTTCCCTTTTTTGATCGCAAGACCAAGTTTTTTCAGTTCAAAGAAGTGTTTGTTATCGATGACTTTTTTCATGAACGATGCGTTACGACCGTAAATCTTCTTACCGAAGACCATACCGATGCCATCTTTATGACCAAGTGAAGCGACCGTTCCTTTGTTCTCGTACGTGAACGTCGATGTTTGACGACCCGCGATGAGTGCTGCGATGTTCTCAGCGACTTTGTGTGCTTGTTGTGTCGCGATTTGTGCAGTTGGTGGGTACGGACGGTTCGAACTTGGATCCATGACTGCTGAACAGTCACCGATCATGAAGACGTTATCGTGTCCTGGAACACGAAGATCTTCTTCGACGACGACACGGTTACGCATCGCTTCGAAACCAGATGCTGCAACGACAGGGTTACCGCTGACGCCACCTGTCCAAATGATCGTACTTGCTTCGATCGTTTCAGTCGTGTCGCCTTGAAGCGGACCGAACGTGACGCTTCCTGGTCCACATTCCTTGATGCCGTTACCGAGTTTGAACTCGACGCCTTGGCGCTCAAGCCATTTGTGTGCGTAGTTGACGAGATCAGCATCGAATCCTGGAAGGACTGTTGGCGCTGCCTCGATGTTAACGACACGAACGAGTTCGCGTGGGATATCATATTGTTTGCACAGTTCTGGAATACGGTTGACGAGCTCACCCATGAACTCGATTCCTGTGAATCCAGCACCACCGACGACGATCGTCAAGAGTGAACGATCTTGTGATCCTGTTGTTTTGTACTGTGCGAATGAGTAATCGATATGTTCCTTGATTTTACGGACGCTGTTCAACGAGCTGATCGTTAATGCGTGTTCCTTCAATCCTTTGATACCGAATGTTTCAGGAACGCCACCGAGAGCAACGACGACGTAATCGTAAGGAACTGTTCCGCCATCTTGTAAAAGAACCGTTTTAGCAGCCGTGTCGACTTTCTCAACGATACCTTTGACAAGTTTGACGCGTGATGGGTTGATGACATCATTGATGTAGATGCGTGCTTGCTCCGCAGACATCGTACCTGCAGCTGGTTCATGCAACCAAGTTGTTTGGTAATGATAGTCGTGTTTATTAATCAACGTGATGTTCGCTTGATCGACGCCGAGTTTCTTTTGAAGGTTGACTGCTGTGATCAATCCACCGTAGCCCGCTCCAAGAATAACAATGTTAGGTGTGTTCATGTTCTGATACTCCTTACGAATCGTAGTTTTGTTGTGATTTTCTTCACATTCAATTACAGACGAATGTTCAAAAACTTTGTTCAAATAATGTTCACATGTCTATAAGCCTATTGAAACACTTTTTAAGAATGATTGCAAAAGAAAAATGTAATTTCCTTTAAAAAAATGTGAGATGTTCCGTACTTGCACCTGAACCCCCTACTTCCTATATAATAGACCTATCCAATGCTAGGAGGGAATCAGATGTACCAACCATATGATGTCACGATCATCGGCGGCGGTCCGGTCGGACTGTTCACCGCGTTTTATTCAGGAATGCGCCAGATGAAGACGAAGGTCATCGAGAGTCTACCTCAATTAGGTGGTCAACTCGCTACGCTTTATCCTGAAAAATATATATACGATATCGCCGGTTTTCCAAAAGTAAAAGCGCAGGAACTAGTCGATCGGCTACTTGAACAAGCGAATGAATTTGATCCGACGTATGTGCTCGGTGAGACAGTCATCGCTTATGAACGGATGGATGATGGGATCATCCGCCTCGTCACGAACAAAGGCGAGCATTATACGAAGACCGTCATCTTGACAGCAGGGAACGGTTCGTTCGCTGCGCGCCCACTCGGTGTCGCGGACGCGGAACGCTTCGAGGAAACAAACTTGCACTATTTCGTCAACGACATGGAACGTTTCAAGGATCGTCAAGTCGTCCTGCTTGGTGGTGGCGATTCAGCAGTCGACTGGTCATTGATGCTTGAACCGATTGCGAAATCCGTCACGCTCGTCCACCGTCGCGATAAGTTCCGTGCCCATGAACATTCGGTCGAACTATTACACGACTCATCCGTTAACGTCATGACGCCGTATACGCTCGAATCGGTCACAGGTGAGACGCACATCGAGACGATGACGTTCAAACATGCTGAAAGTGGCGAAGTCGTCGTCGTTGCTGCTGACGATGTCGTCTGCAACTTTGGTTTCGTCTCGTCACTTGGGCCGCTCAAAGAATGGGAAGTCGAGTTCGAACGCAATTCGATTCGCGTCAACTCGAAGATGGAGACTGCGATTCCAGGCGTCTTCGCTTGTGGAGATATTGCGACTTACGAAGGACGCGTCAAATTGATCGCAACAGGCTTCGGTGAAGCACCGATTGCCGTCAACCAGGCGAAACTTCTTGTCGATCCATCGGCTCGTCACCCGCAACACTCGACAAGTCTGTTCGAAAAAGTAACGAATCATTCTTGAGATAAATGAATGGCTGCAAACAAATAAGAGGTCGAATTCTGGATAACATACCGGAGTCCGACCTCTTATTTTGATGGAATCACACCTAGGACGTGACCAAACATCTTTGACTCCTACAGGAAAAGGAAGCACGATGTGTGCTTCCGTCAGGGATAAGGAAGACCCGACAGATCACATGGAATGGGAACTGGCGCGGCTTACATCCCGCCTGAGGAAAGCGAAGATGTTGAAACGTCCGATTTCATACGAATGATCTTTTAACAGGCATCCGGTAAACCCGCTGCACGAGTTCCACCCCACCACGCTCAATCATCGATTCTTCGAAGACCTGACCACCGAATCGCTCGTAAAACTGGCACGCAGGATTATCCCGCAAGACAGAAACCTGCATCGTCTCATACTCCGCTAAGTCCTCAGCGATGCGTTGAAACAACGCTTTACCGAGTCCTTGACCTTGAGACGCTTGCAAGACATAAATCGCATAAAGCTCCCCTTCACGCGCATCACTTCGACTTGGTCCACCTTGCGCGAAGCCAACGACTTCTTCTCCTGACAGGGCAACATACACGCGTTGATCAACTAACGTCTGCTCCCACTGTTTCGTTCGTTTCGCATACGACAACTGCGCTAAATACGAATCCGGGATGACATCTTGATACGTCTCCCGCCAGGCATCGATATGAACTCGCGCAATGGTCGACGCATCTTCAAGACGTGCTTCACGAATTCTCATAACGGGATAATGAAGCGACGTGTCTCGCGTCCATTGCGAACAGTCGGTTCGATTTCCTGTCCGCCGTTCGCTAAGATGACACGACGTGATGCGAGATTATCAACACCACACGTCAATAGCACTTGATCGAGTCCACGCTGACGTGCTTCTTCAAGCGCCAATCGAAGACCGGTCGTCGCATATCCTTTCTGACGCTCGGATGGTCGGATGCCGTATCCGATATGTCCGCCGTACAATTTTAAGTTCTCCGTCAAGTCATGCCGGAAGTTTAACGCGCCGACGATTCGTTGTCCGTCGACCATCCAGTACGTCGAATGGGTGACGAGACCCGGTCTGACCGTTGTCTCCATTTCCTTCAGTTCCGCAAAATAAGCGCCGAGCGGCTCATATGTGACTCCGACTGCTTCCGGCACGATCGTTTCGCCCGACTCTCGCCAGTCTTCTAAAAAGGCGCGGTATTCTGTCTCCCATGCAAGAGTTGGTTTCATCAACTGCATCATTGGTGATTGCGCACCTCCTCTTCAATCAAACGATCAAGCCAGTCATCGACATGTTGGAACAGATAGCCCGCTTGTTTTGCGGCTGTCGTATCCATATAAAAATCGCGTTCTGGCGCAAGAGGCGATTCATCCTCTCCTTTTGCGACGATTTGGCTCGTCGTTCCCGCAATACGGTCGATTTTATCCATCAGGTCTTGAATCGATAGGACGCCGTCACTCGCAGCGTTGATCGGTCCTGTCAATTCCGAACGACCACACCATTCAAGAAAGGCAGCGGCTTCGTAACTTGAGATGTAGCCCATCTTCGCATAGTTGTTTTCAGCGATAATCGGACGACCGTCAAGCGCGCGTTTGATATGGAAGACAAGTCGTTCCGTATAATCGTCTGGTCCGAGGACAACAGGAAAACGAACGGCAACGACAGGGAAGGTCGCGCGTTGGAAGAAATAACTCTCCGCTTGGCGCTTTCCTTCGCCATACCCATGTTCCTTCTCAAGATCATATTTCCCGGGAAACGGATTGTAGGCACGTTCCGTGATATTCGCACCACCGTCTTCATAAACAGACATCGTCGACGTCAACACATAGCGTCCGACTTTTCCTTCAAACGCGTCGATCGCGAGCTTTGCTTGATACGGCGTGAAGCAAATGTTGTCATAGATGACATCCCAGTGCTGTTGGCTTAAATCCTTCATCGTACTACTTGACGTCCGGTCTCCTTTGAAAAATGTCAAGCCCTTCGCGACGGGTGGAGTATGCTCACCGCGTGTGACGATCGTCACATCATCCCCCGAATCGGCTAAACGAATTGCTAAGCGTCGTCCGAAATAGCGTGTTCCCCCGAAGATCAATACTTTTCTCATCCTGAAGCCCTCCCTATTCGTAGTAGCATTCACTCTCTGTAATATTTCGAGTAAACTCAACAAGTCTCCTGTATGAGAGCAACAAAAAAATCGTGGACGATGTCCACGATTGGATTCATTAACAGCCACCTGGTGTCCCGGCATTCGTTGCTGTCCGGAATGATGTTCCGCAACCACACGTTGCGATGGCATTCGGATTCGTGATCGTGAATCCGCCACCAAGCATTGACTGTTTATAATCGATTTCCAGTCCTTTGACGACCGGATAATCCTTTTCGTCCACGATGACGGTCACGCCGTGCTGTTCAAAAACGAGATCCGTTTCTTTTTGTTGATCGAATCCCATTCCGTACGACAGACCACTACATCCACCACCTTGGACGAGCATCCGAAGATTTCGTTCATCTGCTGGTGCCTGCGCCATCATGTCCTGGACTTGTAGCGCTGCTGCCTCCGTTAAATGGATCATGTCATCACCTTCCTTTTCTTTAGTATACGCAACTTCTGAGCGAATCGAAACCTAGTTGCTTGAAACTATCTTGAATTCGTTGTATAAATGGTATGTACAATAAAATAATCGTTCCATCTTCAGGGCAGGGTGAAATTCCCGACCGGCGGTAAACAACTCTTTTTAAGTTGAAGCCCGCGAGCGAATAGGGCGCTATTTGCTGATTCTGTGTAATTCAGGAGCCGACAGTACAGTCTGGATGGGAGAAGATGGCGGCATGAGTTTGAATTTGATCGATTTTGCAATAATCGATTAGGTTTATTTAATGCGGACTTCTCCCCTGTTGATCTGATCAATAGGGGTTTCTTTATGGTCGCAGTCATGCCAATACTTCATCGAGAGGAACGAGCAAAAGGAGACAATACTCGTATGAAACGCACACAAAAAATGGTCACTCTGTCAATGTTAGGTTCAATCTCGTTTGTTCTTATGCTTATCAATTTTCCACTACCGTTCTTACCAAACTATCTGAAGATCGACTTCAGTGATGTTCCTGCTCTTGTCGCAGCGATCATGTTCTCACCGGTCGCAGGTGTCATCGTCGAAGCATTGAAGAACGTGTTATACTACATTTTCCGCGGAAGTGGTGTTCCGGTCGGAGAATTCGCGAACTTCGCTGCAGGCGTCGCATTCGTACTACCTGTCAGCTGGTTCTACCACAAAAAGAAATCAACACAAGGTCTCGCAACTGGTCTCGTCGCTGGTACGATCACGATGGCACTCGGTCTTGCGATCCTCAACTATATCTTGATCCTTCCAGCGTATGCATGGTTCCTCGGTATGGATTACATGGCGGATCCAGCTGTCAAATGGACAGCGATCACTGCCGGTATCTTACCGTTTAACGTCATCAAGGCTTTGTTCATCTCGGCACTCTTCATTCCATTGTTCTTGAAACTACGCCCATGGATGATGCGCCGTCAACAATCTGCCTGATCCGAAAAGCTGCGCCCGCTGACGGACACGAATCCCCTCGTTCAGACGAACGAGGGGATTTTTTGGCTGTCCATGCTCACAGCTCATTCTCTTCGATTTTCAGGTAAATCTTTTCAAGCAACTCTTCCGGCGTTTCACCTACGACGGTCTCACCATCTACGAGACAAAAATGGTCAAGCGAACAAATCCCGCAATAACCGAGACAACCGTATTCGACGACGTCAACATTCGGGTCACGTTCAAGTTGCTCCATGACGACCTGTGTACCAGCCGCTAAGTTACTAATACAAAATTCAATAATCGGATTCACTTTTTTTCCTCCTTCAAGCAGGAAACGACCTGCCTCATGTCGTATTATACAAGGTCAGACTGATTTAGGGGAACTAAGGGGGATTTTACGTTATGAAGCAATTGATCGTACTCGGCGGAGGTTATGGTGGAATGCGGATTTGTGAGCGATTCAAGGACGAGGAAGTTGCCGTCACGCTCGTCGACCGTCTACCGTACCACGCACTCAAAACGGAATACTACGCACTCGCAGCAGGTACATTATCAGATCGGGATGTCCGGATTGAATTTCCGGAGGGGAAACATCTTACCTATAAATATGGACATGTCATCAAAATCTCACCAGAGACGAATACAGTCCATCTGCAGGACGGATCAGAATTATTCTATGATGACTTAATCATCGCCCTCGGTTGCGAGGATAAATACCACAACATTCCGGGTGCTCAAGAATTTACATACAGCATCCAGACACTAGAAGAATCACGGAAGACACAACAAGCGATTTATGGTCTGTCACCGGAATCCGTTGTTTCGATCGTCGGTGCTGGTCTATCTGGTGTCGAACTCGCCAGTGAACTGCATGAGAGCCGGAAGGATTTGACGATTCGTCTATTCGACCGCGGTCCATCCGTCTTGTCGTTCTTATCCGATAAAGTCTCGTCTTACGTTCAGGAATGGTTCGAGGAACATGACGTTGAAGTCATCAACAACTCGAATGTCACGCTTGTCACAGCGGACGATGTGCGAAACGGCGACGATACGTATCCATCCGACTTAACGATTTGGACAGCTGGTACGCAGCCGGTCAAAGTTGTACGCGATCTCGGCTTTGCTGCGGATAGTGGCGGTCGGATCAAATTGACGGAACATCATCACGTACCGGAATACGATAACGTCTTCGTCATCGGTGATTGTGCAAGTCTACCGTATGCACCAAGTGGTCAACTCGCAGAACATCAGGCAGAACAAGTCGTCGATGTCTTACAAGCCAAGTGGCAAGGAAAGAAATTACCGAAGCTGCCAGAAATTAAACTGCGCGGGATGCTCGGTTCACTCGGAAAATCAGATGGTTTCGGAATCGTCATGGGCAAACAAGCACTGACGGGGAAAGTCCCACGTCTCTTGAAGTCCGGTGTCTTATGGAAACACAAAAAGATTAAATGAGCAAAAGAGGTGTCCCAAGCTTTGGGATACCTCTTTTTCGTTCATCCCGCCTGATTCAGCTTCGCATCGATTGCCGCTGTGATCGTCTTGAGTTTGACGTACCCCTCATCAATCATCTCATCATCGAGCACGATCAGTGGATAAAAATAGACATCCTCTTTCAGCGCTTCCGTCCATTGATCTGATGTTGCTGTCTCGAAATCAACATAGCGAAGCGTCATCGCTTGCTCATATTTCCGCCCGAGGACGGCTTGTAGCCAACTGAATGTCTCTTCCGAGCTAGGTGCCCCGACACAACTCGGACAGGTGACCGCTGTTCCGTAAACCGTGATTTCCATCTTGAAGTCCCCCTTTTCAATTCACTCCTCTTTAGTATACAAGTTTTCCAGATTGAGAACATTTTTCAACCCTGTTACAATGAAACTATACGAAAGGATGTGTTTACGCATGGAAATGTTTGATCAAGTGAATGAAGTTCTTGAAAAATTGCGTCCGTTCCTTCTTCGTGATGGAGGAGACGTTGAACTCGTAGATGTAGAAGACGGAATCGTAAAACTCCGTTTGATGGGAGCTTGTGGTAGCTGCCCAAGTTCAACAATCACATTGAAGGCCGGTATCGAACGTGCCCTTCTTGAAGAAGTCGCTGGCGTCGTCGAAGTCGAACAAGTCTTCTAATACATGAAATCCCGAACGAATTCTCGTTCGGGATTTTTTGATTCATAGAATCCATTCAGCTAACGTATCAACCATGTATGTCGGTTGACGATCCTGCCCTTGAATGAAGACTGGTGTATGGACGCCAGAATTGACGTGCATCGTCCGGATACCTCCATTGATCCCGAAAAGAATGTCCGTATGGTAGTTGTCTCCGACCATGATGACGTCTTCTTTTGACAGACCAATCATTTCTGTCGCGATATCGACCATGACTGGTTCTGGTTTACCGATGAAGAACGGTTCCTTCTCCGTCGTCACGCGCAGGACGGACGTCAAAGCACCATTACCTGGCAGGAAACCACGTTCGGTCGGAATCGCGATATCACCGTTCGTTGAAATAAACCGGGCACCGGCACGAATCGCAAGTGCACCAACAGCGAGTTTTTCGTACGTGATTTGACGATCGAGACCGATGACGACGTAATCTGCCGCTTCGGTTGCGACGACGTCTAACCCTTCTCGTTCAAGCGCGTCGATCAGTCCTGTTTCTCCGATCGCATAGACGCGCGCTTTTGGTGACAGGTCAGCAATATAACGACCAGTCGCCATCGCACTCGTCAAAACGTGTTTCGCATCGGAATGAACACCCATCCCGCGTAGTTTCTCTGCCACGGCTTCTGCCGTCATCGACGCGTTATTCGTCACGAACAAGTATGGAATGCCCTCTGCTTGCAGACGATTGACGAAATCGACCGCTTCTTTTACCGGTTCCGTTCCGTTATACATCGTTCCATCTAAATCAAATAAATAGCCTTTTGCCTTCATCCTGACTCACTCCTCGTTTGGTAAAAATGCAGACACCGGTCCGAGTTCTGTCTCGATATACCGGCGAATCGCTTCCGGAAAACGACGTAGTTCTGCTTCCTCTGTCTCAAGTATCGCCCGAATCTCCGCCATACTCGACTGTGTGAATGACCGGACGATCAACGTACGTAACGCAACGAGCTTTTTCAGACTCGTCGCAAGCGGTCCATCAATCACCTTCTCATCTTCTAGGATGAGGATAATATCTTCATAACTTCCCGGATCCCGCATGATGAATCCATCAATCATACTGTTTCCGATATCGATGACACTCTCGATGACTAAAAAACCGATCCGCTCCATAGCCAGTGCCGTCGTTACCGGATCCCCCGTAACTTCCTTACTTTGTCGAAGTGCTGTCTCATAACAGACGACCGTCTCTTCGATTTTTTGACGATTGACGAAATACATCTTCATTCCCCCTCACATTCTCCATTTTATCGTTATCCAGCAATCCTGAAAAGCAGAAAGGTCATTTGCATCACATTCCCCAATGTGTTATCCTCAATTTAGATTTTTGCTGAAAATAGTATGTCACATTGGTGACGTGGAGGTTATATACATGGAACGGGAACTCGCACTGGAAATCGTACGCGCTACGGAAGCAGCAGCACTAGCTTCTGCTCAATGGATTGGTCGCGGTAAGAAAAATGAAGCGGATGACGCAGCAACGACTGCGATGCGCGAAGTCTTGAACACGGTCAACATGAACGGAACAGTCGTCATCGGTGAAGGCGAGCTCGACGAAGCACCGATGCTCTTCATCGGCGAACGTGTCGGAACAGCGAACGGTCCAATCGTTGATATCGCCGTCGATCCGCTCGAAGGAACGAATATCGTCGCTAAAGGACTTGGCAATGCGATGGTCGTCATCGCCGTCGCCGATCAAGGCGCCCTGCTCCACGCACCCGATATGTATATGGATAAATTAACAGTCGGACCGAACTTGAAAGGGCACGTCTCACTCGACGACCCGCTTGAAGTCATCATCGAAAAGGCAGCACAATATAACAATAAACGGATCGAGGACGTCACGGTCATCATGCAAGACCGTCCACGTCATGATCATTTCCGCGAAGCAGCGATGCGGATGGGCGCACGCGTCCGTCTGTTTGAAGACGGTGATGTCTCAGCTGGAATCGCACCACTTTCTCCTGCGACAGGAATCGATATCTTCATCGGAACAGGCGGTGCGCCTGAAGGTGTCATCACGGCTGCTGCCGTCAAAGCGATGGGTGGCGATATGCAAGCACGCTTACATCCATTGAACGAAGAAGAAACAGCTCGCGTCATCCGAATGGGTCTAGCGGATCCACTTCAACTCTTAACGCTCGACGACCTGATCAAAAGCGACGACTGTATTTTCGCAGCAACAGGCGTCACGACAGGCGAAATGCTCGATGGCGTGAAGTTCTTGACGGATGATATCGTTGAAACGACATCTCTCGTCATGCGTTCGAAAACACGGACAATCCGAAAAGTGATCGCCGAGCATAGCTTATCGCGTAAACCATACTTGCAAAAAGTCCCCCAAACCCTTTAATCTGAAACAGACGTTAGGGAAATGAGGGAAGCTGAATGATGGAAGAACGTGATTTTTTATACGATGATGTCGAACAAACGAAGACACGCTTCGTCAGTTGGATTGGAGAAGCCAGTCGGTTTGATCTCGCCATCACGCATTCGGAACATTTTTACGGTAAGATTCTCGTCTTGAATCTCTTATCGAATCGCTATGCAATCATCGGCGCGGATGATTTCGATGAACCCGGCTACATCGCAACGGCGTTTGACGTCGAAGACGATGCGGCAACGGAACTCGAAATGTATCTTCGCGCTTATATCGGTCTATGAAAAAAGCCTTCGTCGCGGACGAAGGCTTTTTTGTCTTATAAGAGACGATCGTTTCGTTCATTTAGTGTGTTCGGTCCGCTAAAGACATTCGTATTATCTGACTCGTCATGAGCACGGCGCTCTGAATGCTGATCCGCTTCATCACCGACAAGTAACACGAACTGACCACTTTCGACTGCATGATTCGCACGATCGACGTCTTCCTTCGTCAAGCCACTTCCGTGGATGGCATCTCCATGAGAGAGCGATTCATCTTTTTTGAAGATACTCTTGATTTCCTGCCATAGATTACGATGATCTTCCTGCGATAGACGCGTGGATGTCTGTTGGTTGTTTAGATCCGCCAATTCCTCGATTTGTTCGAGATCGTATTTGTCGTGTGCTAAGACTTTTAAATCAGTCGAGACGACACCCGCAACACGGAGATCGTGCACGGCACTGACGACTTCTGGTACGGATGAGTAAATTCCAACGATTCGCATGGATGATTCCTCCTATAGGTACGTGATACTTATAGTAATAGCCGAATTCCTTCCAATAAAAACGCTTTTCTGTATGACAGTTTGATTACTCGCCTTCCGTCTTGTCTGGTACAGGTGCGAACTTCCGTTTCAACTTCAACGTATTGGATGAAGAACCGTCGAAGCGAGGTGGTGCTTCTTCTCCTTCTACCAATCCGACCTTCTTGACGATGAAATAGGCACATCCGAAGTTACAGTATTCGTAGAGATAATCAGCCACATGCGAAATCTTCGTATCGAATGTTGCTTTCTCGTGTTGATCCTCATAGAAGCCACGTAGTCGTAATTGACCGTGCCCCCAGTCGCCCACGATATAATCATATTTTTCAAGGACATCGCTGAAACGACCGATGAAGGCTTCTTCATTAAAGCCTTCCCGTTTCTCTTCGACGACTTCATAACGTTCCCGATTGACTTGTATCATTATTCCCACCTCCTGCTGTTCTTATCATAGCATATTCCATTTCTCCTGACAGACGAAAAACCGTCCGAGTCAGCTGCTCGAACGGTCGTTGATCGTTAGTCGATCGGAAGTGCTGTTTTATTCTTTTTCGCTGCGTTGACTTGCTCATCTGCATGATACGATGAACGAACGAGTGGACCAGCTTCACAGTGTGAGAAGCCTTTACCAAGCGCAATCTGTTTCAGTTCAGCGAATTCTTGCGGTGTATAGTACTTGATGACGTCGAGGTGCTTTTTCGTCGGTTGGAGATACTGACCGATCGTCATGATGTCGACGTTGTTTGCGCGAAGATCATCCATCGTTTCGAGAATCTCTTCCCATGTCTCACCAAGACCAAGCATCAAGCTCGACTTCGTTGGAATTTCAGGTGCGAGCTCCTTCGAACGACGAAGGAATTCAAGCGTCCGGTCGTATGTGGCTTTTGCACGAACAGTTGGTGTCAGACGGCGAACCGTCTCGATGTTATGGTTCATAATGTCTGGTTGTGCGTCAATCAATGTTTTCAGAGCTTCGAAATTCCCACCCATGTCTGAAGGTAAGACTTCGATTGATGTCTCCGGGTTCATCCGACGAACTTCACGAACCGTCTCAGCGTAAACGCCTGCTCCGAAATCATTCAGATCATCGCGTGCGACCGCTGTGATGACCGCGTGCTTCAGGTTCATCAAACGGACCGATTCCGCGACACGTTTTGGTTCTTCGAGATCGAGTTCGTTCGGACGTCCTGTCGTCACGGCGCAAAAACGGCACGCACGTGTACAGATACTTCCGAGGATCATGAACGTCGCCGTCCGGCGTACCGCCCAACACTCGTGGATATTCGGACACTTTGCTTCCTCACAGACAGTATGTAGCTTTTTCTCGCGCATCATACTCTTTAATTCTGTGTAGGTCTCATTCGTATTCAGCTTGATTTTCAACCATTCCGGTTTACGTTGGATTTCTCCGCGTCCCATGGTTTCGCTTCCCCCTTCATCCCCAAAAAAGTCAATTAAGTCTGCTTTAGTATAACAAACAATCAGGGTTTGCGAACATGCAATTCATTATATTCCGACTTCTCCGATAAGCGTTCAAACAACAAATCACGCAACAATTCAGGCATGAAATATTCTTTTGGCATCTCTTTGATGGCCGGGAATAATGGACCGAACGTAAACATATCCGGCAAGACGACAGAATAATCGCGTGTTAGCTCAAGCGGTTGATGATCCGCCAAACCAGCATAATGCATCCGTCCCATCAACTTTCCTCGGAATCCAAGACCACGAACCTTTAAGTGCTCGAACTGTTCTTTGTTGACTTCATCGAGGAATGTTTGTAATTCCATTCCTGTCATCGTGACTTTACAAGGATTGATCGGATGTGGACAGAGTCGATGTAAATCAAAGGCAGAAACGGGACCTGGTGGAAGCGACCCGAGCAGAATACCGGCTGGTACACAAGCGATATCTGCCTCACACCAGTCGCGCATCGTCTCGACGAGCAACTGTGAAAACGGCGACTCACTGAACCAATCATTGGCTAGACCCGCTGTCTCGCCAATCGGTTCCTTCATCTGTTGTTCCGCCAGATATTGTTCTCGATCGAGTAATTTCGCTGTTGCCTCATCCTCAACGTAATCGTGTAGGGAATGAAGTACTGCTTCTTTCTCACCCGTATCCGTATTCATATAAATCTCACCCGCATACTGACCGTGTTTTCCGGCTTGCGTGATTAAGACACCGTTCTTGACGACACCATCATCGAGGACATGATGTGTATGCGCACCGATGATTAAATCAAGTTCTGGAAAGCGCATCGCAAGTTCTTCATCCTGATAAAATCCGAGGTGACTTAAACAAATCAGGACGTCGACTTCCTGGCGCAAACGTTCGATCTCGCGCGCCGCGACGTCAAATGGTTCTTCGATCGTCCAACCGAGTAATCCGTATAGTTCAATATAAGGTGCCGTCAGACCAAAAACACCGACTTTTCCCGTCGGTAACTCATGAATGACACCTTGCTTGGCGAATGGTGCTTCTAAATTCGAGACAAGGACTGGAAAGTCTGCTTCCGTATAGAGGTCTGCTAACCAGTCGTGCGGAAACGTAATCCCTTCATTGTTTCCGATCGTCACAGCAGTCGGCATCAACGCGTTCAATAAATGCGTATTAATTTTTCCTTTTGTCGCTTCCGTCGCTGGATCGACACGGTCAGCATGATCGCCTAAATCAAAAACAAGCGAATCATACGTCCGGTGTTCCTTGACGAATGACATGTAGCGAGGCCACATGTCGAAGTGTGAGTGCAAATCATTATAGTGAATGATGTGTAACTTCATGCAGAAGCCCCCCTTGATGATTTAAAACAAAGAGATTTGTCGCGGCGCGAGTTCATAGTCGAGATCAAGAATTTCGATTAATCGTTTCGCATTCGGGGCAGCATCTCCTGCTGAGTTATTATTGAAAAAGACATAGACATCCTTTGCTTCCGCTGCAACGTCGCGGACGTGACTTGCAAGTTCCTGTAGCTCATCTTCTGAGTAACGATAGAGACAGCGGACTTTTCGCCAATCGTCACTACTTTGACCCGGTTTCTTTAACCAACCGGCCTTGTTTCGTCCATGTAATCGAATGAATGCCGTCTCCTGCGTCACGACAGGTACGAATGGTACGGAACCGTCTTCCGTCTGCGGTTCATCACAAATCGTATGGATGAACTGATGTTCCTTCAAAAAACGGAGCGTCCGCTCACGATAGGCTTCCGAGTACCACGATGGATTTCGGAATTCGATCGCGACTGGCAGTCCAGCAAGCGATTTTCGGATCGTTTGCAAGTATTCCAAGTGCAATTTACTGACATCGAACCATGGTGGAAGTTGGACAAGGATTGCCGCAATTTTTCCACTCTTACGCATCGGTTCAATCGACGTGATATATTGTTCAAAAATTGGTCCGAGCGGATCTTTATTTTCCCGGTCGTGCCCACTCATCGCGCGGTGGACCTTAACGATGAAGCGGAAACCGTCCGGTGTCTCAGATACCCATTTCTCATAGTTTCGTTCTGGTTGAATCGCATAGAACGTCGAGTCGACCTCAACTGCTGGAAAATGCCCAGCATAGGCAGCTAGTTTTTCTTTTCGATCTTGCGGGGTCAAGTAGAGACTATCATGATCTCCCCAGCCCGTGACACCGATATATATCATGCTCTCTTCCCCCTCGCGTGTTCTATTCTACCTATTCATCATAGCATAGCAGAATCCAGGATTTCTTCTTCGATGCTTCCTGAGCAAACACTCTTTTTCAGAAAAAAGACATCCCTCTCCCCCCTGCTCATGCAGGAAGAAAAAGGATGTCTAGTTAACGATTTTCATTATGAAGCAGAAGTCTGTGCCTCAACGATTTTTGGAGCAGGCGCTCTTCGTTTCGGTACCGGAACGATATAGTTACCGTAGGGCAATAGACTGATGACATACGATACAGAAATCGAAGCTGCAAGCGTGACGATCATCGCACAAACGAACATACTCGCAGAGTCGAAGTAAGCAAAGAGATCCGTTCGACCGATTCCGCGGATGACGAGCGGATGAATCAGATAGATGCCCATCGAATGTGTTCCAATCGTTTGAAAGAGTCGCATTGCTGTCGCATCTCTCTGCACATATTGAAAAGCATAATTCAAAACGACAAGAACGAACGGGATATACACGAGGTTCGCAAGATTCGTCGAAGTATAAATTCGGTTCAAATCAATACTGACCCAAATATCAACCAAAATCAATCCACTGATGAGCAACAAGATTGTCCGGTGACGTTTTAGAATCTGTTGTATTTCTTCATAATAAACAGCGTATGTAATTCCCATCATGAAATACGCGATCCAGTTGAGTAAGAAAGAGCGACTGTTGACGACTTGATTGAGGAAGTCGTTATTCGTCGTTAAGCTTCCTGACGTCAGCCAGAAATAGTTGACGCCCATCGCAACCACAGTTGCAACAAGTAGCATGGTTCCTTTCTTGAATCTTACGAGAAATGGAAAGACGACATAAAACTGAAGCACAGTCAAAATGAAGTACAAATGGAAGTTCGCCGTTCCATAAAGGAAGTACTCCGATAACGGCACACCCGGCTTCAAACTATCTTCTACATGAAAACGATACACGAGATAGACGGTACTCCAAATCAGATAAGGGATGAAAATTTTAGAAAAACGTGATTTAACGAATGTTCCAAGATTAAATCCTTTGCGCTGGACCATCGACATCAATAGAAAAGCACTGATGATGGCAAAAATCGGCGTACCGATTCGAGCAAACTGGTTGATATAACCGATTGCCTCGTTTGTAAATTCTCCTTGAGAATAATAGAGACCAGCGATGACATGGACAGCGACGACCAAAATTGCCGCAATCGATCGAATGACTGGAATTTCCTGATAAAATTTCATTTTTTCACACCTTAATCAGTTTTATAGATTTTTTACAAAAGTTATTATAATCTATTTTCGCCCATATTAAATGAAAATATCCAAATTTTATTGAATGTCACAAAAAAAAGAATCTCTTTTGAAATAAGAGACTCTTTTTATAAAGACTAGATTTTTTCGTAAGATAACACGATACATCCCGATTTAAAGACGTGTGTCTCGACTAACCGTAGCGCTTGTGATTGATCAAACACTGGAAACATTCGTTTCCCATCTCCGAGTAGAACAGGATAGATCACAACATGATAGCGATCGACGAGTCCAAGCTCAATCGCTTCAGCAGCAAGTGTCGCCCCCCCGATCGCAATCTGCTTTCCAGGTAGGGCTTTTAGTGCTTGAAGTTCCTCGGCAAGCGACGTGGTCGCTAGACGCGCCTTTCCTTCGACAGCGTCGAGCGTTCGCGAGAAGACAATCTTCTCAAGCGCCTGCCACGTTTTCGCATACTCAACGATGATCGGCTCGTCTTCTTGATCCGCTGTCTCCCAGTACTGCATCATTTCATACAAACGACGTCCATAGACATGGGTATCGAACGTTCTCTCATAATCGTTGAAGTATTGATGCAGTTCCGCATCCGGTGAAGCGAAATCGATGCTGCCTGACGCATCCTCGATATAACCGTCAAGTGAGACTTGAAAGGAATAAACGATGTCACGCATAGTAACCCCTCCTTTTTCCCTCCTATACCCGTTTTCCTCCAACCATGAAAAAAACTCCCTCATCCGCAGATGAGAGAGTAAGACGAATTATCCGATTGAACCTTCCATCTCGAACTTGATGAGACGGTTCATTTCGACCGCATATTCCATTGGAAGTTCTTTTGTGAACGGCTCGATGAAACCCATGACGATCATTTCCGTTGCTTCCTCTTGTGAGATCCCGCGGCTCATGAGGTAGAACAATTGCTCTTCCGAGACCTTCGAGACTTTCGCTTCGTGCTCGAGCGAAATGTTATCGTTGAGGATTTCGTTGTACGGAATCGTATCCGACGTCGATTGGTTATCCATGATGAGCGTATCACATTCGATGTTCGAACGTGCACCTGTCGCTTTACGTCCGAAGTGAACGATACCGCGGTACGTGACTTTACCACCGTGTTTTGAGATCGACTTCGAGACGATCGTCGACGATGTGTTCGGTGCTAAGTGAATCATTTTCGCACCCGCATCTTGGTGTTGACCTTTACCTGCAATTGCGATTGACAATGTCATACCACGTGAACCTTCACCTTTGAGGATGACGGCTGGGTATTTCATCGTCAGTTTCGAACCGATGTTACCATCGACCCATTCCATCGTTGCGCCAGCTTCACAGATCGCACGCTTCGTAACGAGGTTGTAGACGTTGTTCGCCCAGTTTTGGATCGTTGTATAACGGCAGTAAGCGTTTTTGTTGATGAAAATCTCAACGACCGCTGAGTGAAGCGAGTTCGTCGTGTAGACCGGTGCTGTACATCCTTCGACGTAATGAACCGATGCTTCGTCATCAACGATGATCAACGTCCGCTCGAATTGACCCATGTTTTCCGAGTTGATCCGGAAGTAGGCTTGAAGCGGCGTGTCGACTTTAACGCCTTTTGGTACGTAGATGAACGATCCACCTGACCAGACCGCTGTGTTCAAGGCTGCGAACTTGTTGTCTGTTGGCGGAATCAATTTTCCGAAGTACTCACGGAAGATATCTTCGTTTTCTTTTAAGGCTGTATCTGTATCTTTGAAGACGACACCGATTTCTTCGAGGTCTTCTTTCATGTTGTGGTAGACAACCTCTGACTCGTACTGAGCCGAGACACCTGCCAAGTATTTTTGCTCTGCTTCTGGGATACCGAGTTTGTCAAACGTACGTTTGATTTCTTCCGGTACTTCATCCCACGATTTCTCTGCACGTTCAGACGGCTTAACGTAGTACGTGATATCGTCGAAGTTCAATTCTGAGAGATCGCCACCCCAAGCTGGCATTGCTTGTTCGTTGAAGATCTTGAGTGATTTCAAACGGAAATCAAGCATCCATTGTGGTTCTTCCTTCATTTTCGAGATCGTTTCGACGACTTCAGTCGTCAAGCCACGTCCAGAACGGAAGATCGAGATATCGCGATCGTGGAAACCATATTTATAATCGCCAATTTCCGGCATGTTCTTTGCCATGTTCATTTCCTCCTCTTACTTGCTTGTGACCGAAGTTTACTTCCCTTCTTCTACGCCGCGTTCGAGCGCCTTCCAGGCAAGTGTCGCACATTTGATGCGTGCCGGGAATTTCGTGACACCCGAGAGTGCCTCGACGTCCCCGAGGTCGAACGATTCGTCGTCATAGTCTTTTCCTTGGACCATGTCCGAAAAGATATCCGCGAGTCGTAAGGCTTCATCGATAGTCTTACCTTTGACGAGTTGCGTCATCATTGAAGCAGACGCCATGCTGATCGAGCAGCCCTCCCCGTCAAATTTCGCATCACGGACGACATCGTCTTCAATCGCGAGCTGGAGACGAATCGTATCGCCGCACGTCGGATTGTTCATGTCGATCGTGACTCCCCCCTCGATCGCACCGCGATTTCGGGGAGTTTTATAATGATCCATGATCACTTGACGATACAAGTGATCGAGATTGTTAAAATCCATGACTGAAATACTCCTTCGTTTGGCGAAGTCCTGTCACGAGTGCGTCAACCTCTTCTTTCGTGTTGTAGAGATAGAAGCTAGCGCGAGCCGTCGAGCTCGCTCCGAGCCAACGCATCAGGGGCTGTGCACAGTGATGACCGGCGCGAACCGCGATTCCCTGCATATCAAGGACGGTTGCGACGTCATGTGCATGGACATCACCGAGATTGAACGTGACGAGTCCAACGCGTTCTTCCGGACCGTAAATCGTGAGTCCGTCGATGTCACGCATTTGTGCCATCGCATACTGCGCGAGTTCACGTTCGTGTGCTTCGACGTTCTCTAGACCAATCTCTTCTAAGAAATCAATCGCTGCCGATAAACCAACGGCACCTGCAATGATCGGTGTACCCGCTTCGAAACGATATGGAGACGGTTTGAACGTCGACTCTTCAAGACCGACGTAATCAATCATCTCACCACCGAATTCGACCGGTTCCATCGCATTGAGTAATGCCTTTTTCCCGTAAAGAACACCAACGCCTGTCGGACCACACATCTTGTGTGCAGAGAAGGCGAGGAAATCACAATCGAGATCCGTAACATTAATCCGTTGATGCGGCGCACTTTGCGCGGCATCGACGACCATGACGGCTCCTCGAGCGTGCGCAAGACAAGCGACTTCTTTGATCGGATTGATCGTACCGAGGACGTTCGAGACATGTGCCATCGCGACGATCTTCGTCCGGTCGGACAGTTGTGCTTCGACCGCTTCGACCGTTACGCGACCATCTGCTGTCAAATCAACGTATTTCAACTTCGCTTTTTTGCGTTTAGCGACTTGTTGCCACGGAATGAGATTCGCATGGTGTTCGAGGTACGTGACGACGATCTCGTCGCCTTCTTCGACATGCTCCATCCCGTAGCTTGACGCGACGATGTTGATCGCTGTCGTCGTACCGCGGGTAAAGATAATTTCTTCATGGTGTTGCGCCTGGATGAAACGACGAACGTTCTCACGCGCACCTTCGTACGCATCCGTCGCTCGTGTTCCGAGCGTATGGACGCCACGGTGCACATTCGAATGAATCGTCTTATAGTAGTCGTCAATCGCATTGATGACGACGAGCGGCTTCTGCGACGAGGCCGCACTATCGAGATAGACGAGTTTCCGGTCGTTGACCTGTTGGTCGAGGATCGGAAACTGATTGCGGATGGATGCATCGATTCCCATATTAGTTTACTTTCCCTTCGATGACTTGAACGAGACGTTCTTTCACCGAGTCAATCGCAAGTTCCGAGACGACTGGCTGGAGGAAACCGTGAACGACGAGGCGTTCTGCTTCCTTCCGTGAAAGACCACGGCTCATCAAGTAGTAGAGTTGTAATTCATCGACACGACCGACAGATGCCGCGTGTCCTGCCATGACGTCATCCTCATCGATTAAGAGGATTGGGTTTGCATCACCACGTGCCTTTTCCGACAACATGAGGACACGTTCCGTTTGAACGCCGTTTGATTTCGAAGCGCCGTGATGGATCATCGACGTTCCGTTGAAGATTGATGTTGCTGCGTCTTTTTGGACACCGTGGATCAAGATGAAACCTTCTGATCCTTTACCGAAATGGTCCGTACGGACGTTGAAGTTTTGTTTTTGCTCTCCACGACCGACCGTAACGGCTTTCGTATCTGAGAACGAATCGTTTCCGACGAGGTGTGTTTTTGTTTCGGTGACCGTGTGACCGTCATTCATGTGACCGAGTGCCCATTCGAGCTTCGCGCCTTGTTTGACGACACCGCGACGGTTCATATACGTGATGGCACCCTTAGATAGTGTATCTACACCACCAAAGAGAACTTTTGCGTTGTCTTCGACGAATACTTCTGTGACGACGTTGACGTTATGCGCTTCGTCACCGTAAGAGACGAAGTTTTCGATATACGTCAATTCGCTGTCAGCATCTGCAACGATGATTGCGTGATGGTAAAGGGCAGCGCCTGATTGCTCAAGCGTGTAGATTGCTTGCATCGGTACAGACAGCTTGACGCCTTTTGGTACATAAAGGAACGTACCGCCGTTACGAAGTGCTGCGTTTAATGCCGCAAGACGATCTTCGTTGACTTGAACACCTTCAGTCATGAAGTACTTCTCGACGAGTTCCGGGTGTTGTTTTAATGCGTCTTCGAGCGTCGTGAAGATGACGCCGTTCGCCGCTTCACTGTTTTGCGCGTGGACGAGTTGTCCGTTACGCGTGACGAGCATGTGATCACGGTTTTCGCCGATCAATGCTTCGATATCTGAAGAAAGACCAGTGACGGTTTCAAGTTCCGTCGTACCTTCTGTGAAGTTCCAGCCTTCGATCTTGATTTTTTCTACTTTTGGCAATGCGAGCGTTGGGGCAAGATCAAGCGCGTCTTGACGCTTTGCGACCATCCAAGATGGTTCCCCTAAGCGAGTCGCACGTTCTGCCACTGCCTCGCGATTTACTGCAAGATTCAGTTCTACAGTCATCATGCTTCCTCCCTCGTCTTACGCTTTTGTTTCGATTTCGACGTCTTCGATGCCGAGTTCTTTTTTAACCCAGTCATAACCTTCTGCTTCGAGACGGTGTGCGAGTTCTTTACCGCCAGACATGACGATTTTTCCGCCCATCATGATGTGGATGAAGTCTGGCTCGATATAGTTCAAGAGACGTTGATAGTGCGTGATGATCAAGCAGCCGAATTCAGGTGAACGCATTTCGTTGACACCTCTTGCAACGACTTTAAGTGCATCGATATCAAGACCTGAATCGATTTCATCGAGAATCGCGATTGCTGGTTTAAGCATCATCATCTGAAGAATTTCGTTACGTTTCTTTTCTCCACCAGAGAAACCTTCGTTGAGGTAACGGTGTGCCATTTCTGAAGGCATCTCGAGAAGACCCATTTGTGAATCAAGTTCACGGATGAATTTCATGAGTGAGATTTCATCGCCTTCTTCACGACGCGAGTTGATCGCTGAACGAAGGAAGTCTGAGTTCGTAACACCACTGATTTCGCTTGGGTACTGCATTGCGAGGAACATACCTGCTTGTGCGCGTTCATCGACTTCCATGTCGAGGACGTCTTCGCCGTCGAGTGTGACTGAACCAGATGTCACTTCGTACGATGGGTGACCCATCAATGCTGATGCGAGTGTTGATTTACCTGTCCCGTTTGGTCCCATGACCGCGTGGATTTCCCCGCCTTTGATTTCCAAGTTGACGCCTTTCAAGATTTCCTTGCCGTCGATCGCGACGTGTAGATCTTCAATCTTCAAGTGTGAAGCCTTCATGTTAGAATCCCTCCATCTATTCATTTCGTGACTGACGATTCAGAACACGAGCGTTACTAATTTAGTATCATTCTAATCTTAAAGAAACATGGCGTATTATTCAAGCGTCATCGCTCGTTGTTTTTTCTCAAAATCATGCGTTTTGTTGAGAATCATTCGAAAGTTTCACCGGTTCCTCGAGTTCCTCGATCGTCGAAGTCCGATGAATCCGTTGTGACAGTAGGAGCAGTGGTATTCCGAATAATGTCAAGCCCGCTAAAATCCCGAAAATCGGTAACGGACGGTCCGCTCCATATAAACTTAATAAATGTCCGCCGGCAATTGGACCGATTGATTGTCCGATCGACGTCAAACCCATTGCCCCGAAATAACTGCCCCTTAATTCCGGCTTCGCAAAGCGATCAGTCAAGATGTCGGTCATCGTGAACATCATGACTTCCCCGCACGTGAAGATGACCATCGCGACGACCATCAACCAAATCGAACTCGCATTACCGATGATGAAAAGTCCGATCGCAACAGTCGCAATCCCGGTCGTGATCGAAACGAGCGGTGACGTCTTGACGCCGAACTTCATGATCGGATACTGCACGATCAAGACGGTGATCGCATTGATCGTAATCAAGATCGCATAGAGTGTCTTCCCGCCTTCAAGGAGTGACGTCTCCGTCAAGAATTGCGGCAAGGTCGAATTGAACTGACTGTAGCCGAAGACCCCGAAGATGATGCCGGCGAGTGCGAGCGTAAAGGCGATATCCGTCCGCAACAGACGAACCGTCGCTCCGAATGAGACCTTCTTGCCACCATGTGTCTCAGTGATCGGATGACGTTTGAACAAGATCCCGATCATCACGCCGTAGGCGATATAGACGAACGCCGTGATGTAAAACGTCGCTGACGTGTTCCCCGCACTCAACAGTAAGGCGATTCCCGGACCGATTGCAGCTGCGATATTGATCATCGCGTAACGAATGTTGAAGACGAATAACCTATTCGCTTCGTCCGTCGTATCACTGATCAAGGCACGAGCAGATGGTTCAAAAATCGAGCGACAGACTCCGTTCAAGGCACTGAGGATGAAGAACGCCCAGAACGTCTCGACTTGCGCGAGTGCGATGAAGACGATCGCAAACCCGATCGTTCCGGCAAGCATCATCGCTCGGCGACCATACCGGTCCGACAAGGTACCACCGATGAAACTCATGACGAGACTGGCGATCGCCGAGATACTGAGGACCCAGCCGACATCGACCGGATCAAACTTCAGGACAGTCGTCATGTAGATGGCGAAAAACGGCATCGTGATGAATGTTCCAAGACGTGAGAAAAACGTCCCGAATAAGACCCCAAGTGTCAACGGATGCAGTTGACGAATGCGTTGCATATGATTCCCCCTAACCCCTGTTTCCGACAAATGAAAAGCATCCTTCCATTATATAGGAAGGATGCCGGCTTCGGTGAACTTATTTGCTAACTGGAACGACCGCACCTTTGTACTTGTCGAGGATCCAATCTTGGTTTTTCTTTTCGTGTAGAACGTCAAGAAGTGTCGTGACACGCTTGTCTTTTTCATCGCCATCACGTGTAACGATGATGTTGACGTATGGTGAAGACTCATCTTCTGACGCGATCGCGTCTTTCAACGGGTTCAAACCGTTATCGATCGCATAGTTCGTGTTGATGAGGACGGCGTCGCCTTCATTGTTTTTATAAGCTTGCGGAAGCAGTGATGCTTCGATGTTCGTCTTGAACTTGAGTTTCTTCGGGTTCTCTGCGATATCACCGAGTTGTGCATCTGTCGTTTTACCGTCTTTGAGTTTGATCAGCCCTTCGTTTTGAAGGAACGTCAAGACACGACCGCGTTCCGCGACGTTTGAGCTCGTTAAGATCGTTGCACCGTTTGGTAACTTATCGAGTGATTTGTATTTCTTCGAATAAATACCGAGTGGTTCAACGTGGACGCCACCTGCGTTCGCAAACTTATACGATTTGTTTTCTTTCTCTTGTTGCTCGAGATACGGCACGTGCTGGAAGTAGTTCGCATCGATTTCTTTTTCAGCGAGTGCCTTATTCGGAAGCACGTAATCTTGGAACTTCTTGATTTCAAGCTTGTAGCCTTTTGCTTCGTATTCCTTTTTGACGTGTTCGAGGATTTCAGCGTGCGGTACGTTCGAAGCACCGATGACGAGTGTCTTGTCGTCGCTTCCTGATGATTTTTCACCACAAGCAGCAAGACTGATTGCTAGAACGGATACAGCGGCAGTACCTACGAATTTTTTCCAAACTTTCATGAATGATTCCTCCAATATGATTAAGATTCGAATTAACGTTTATCGATTGCTCGGATCAGCAAGTCACCGATGATTTGGATGACGAAGACGATCGCTAAGATTAAGAGTGTCGCAATGACGATGACATCGTTTTGAGAACGCTGGAATCCTTCGATGAAGGCCATGTCTCCGAGTCCACCTCCGCCGACTACTCCGGCCATTGCCGTGTAACCGACAAGTGCAACGAGTGTAACCGTGATACCCGAAACGATGGCAGGCAACGCTTCTGGGATTAAGACTTTATAGATGATTTGGAACTTCGTCGCGCCCATCGATTCAGCTGCCTCAATGACACCTTTATCGACTTCGCGTAAGGCAAGTTCAACCATCCGACCATAAAATGGTGCGGCTCCTAAAATCAGTGCCGGTAATGCTGCTGTTGGTCCGAGGAACGAACCGACGACTGCTTTCGTAAATGGAATCAATAAGATCAGTAAGATGATGAACGGAATCGAACGGAAGACGTTAACGATTAAGCTCAAGATCGAATAAAACGCCCGATTCTTGAACAACAACTCTTCGTTTGTCGCAAACAATAATAAACCAATGATCAAACCGAGAACGAATGTCGAAAGACCAGCGACTGCCGTCATATAGATCGTACTACCTGTCGCTTCCCACACCATGTCCCAGTCTAGGTTGTCAAAGAATGAAATCATCGGTGATCCACCTCCACTTCAACATCACTGGCTTGAAGCTTCGTAATGACCGCTTGTGTTGCTTCTGTTTCCCCGATCAACTGAATGAACAGTGTACCGAGTGCCCCTTCCTGTGATTGACCGACGTTTCCGCCGATGATATTGAACAGGACGGGTGAATCTTTCATGACTTCCGCAATGATCGGGCTTTCCGCTGTCGATCCGACGAACGTCAATTGAACGATTTTTCCGGTTGGATACCGTTCGCGGAGTTTCGCAAACGTCAACTCGTTCTCCGATGGCGACGTCAATTGTTTGACGAATTCTTTCGTCATCGCTTGTTTCGGGTGACGGAAAACTTCTGCGACCGGTCCTTGCTCGACGATTTTACCGGCTTCCATGACGGCGACCCGGTGACAGATTTTTTGAATGACATGCATCTCGTGTGTGATCAAGACGATCGTCAGTTTTAGTTTCTGGTTGATATCGACGAGTAACTCAAGGATTGAGTCCGTTGTTTTCGGATCGAGTGCACTCGTTGCCTCGTCACATAAGAGAACGTCAGGGTTCGATGCGAGTGCCCGAGCGATACCGACACGTTGCTTTTGACCACCCGATAATTGCGACGGATAGGCTTTTTCACGTCCATCTAAACCAACGAGTTGAATCAGTTCCGCAACTCGTTCCTTACGGCGAGCCTTCGGGAAGCCACCGAGTTCGAGTGGGAACATGATGTTTTCTTCAACAGTCCGTGACCAGAGTAAGTTGAAGTGCTGGAAAACCATTGAGACATTCTTGCGGACGCCTCGTAATTCTTTTGGTTTCAGTGATGTCATTTCGACACCATCGATTTGAATCGAACCACTCGTTGGTGCTTCGAGCATATTCAACAATCGGATCAAGGTCGATTTCCCTGCTCCGGAATAACCGATTATTCCAAAAATTTCACCGCGTTCGATTGTCAGATCGACATTCGCGACGGCTTCGACCGCTCCGCGCTTTGAGCGATAAATCTTTCCTACGTCTTGTAAACGAATCACAACTGTCCCTCCTAAAATAAAAAAAGTGCGCGCGTTTTAGAGCAAACGCGCGCACTTTTCAGTACACAAAACCATTTGCTCTCATCTCCCAGACTTTTGTCTGCTGGAATTAGCACCACTTCGGATCAGATCCGCGGTTGCCGGGTTTCATCGGGCCAGTCCCTCCACCACTCTCGATAAGAGTTTCGGTATTAAGTTTGTAGAATATATTCTGAATATTAGCAGGGGTTATTTTTGTTGTCAAACAGTTTTTTCAGAAACTTTTTCGAGGAACGTGAAAGCACGTGTTAAGTCTTCTTTCAAATCTTCCGCATCCTCAAGTCCAACTGAAATCCGGACGAGACCGTCCGTGATGCCGAGTTCTGCCCGACGTTCTGCTGGGATCGACGCGTGCGTCATCCGTGCCGGCACCGAAATCAGACTCTCGACGGCACCAAGACTCTCAGCAAGTGTGAAGAAGTGTGTCGCCTCGACGAGTTTTTCTGCGTTCGCTGCTGAACCGACATCAAAGCTGATCATCCCACCGAATCCAGTCGCTTGTTTCGCTTGGATGTCATGTCCAGGATGCGATGCCAGTCCTGGGTAGAAGATGTTCGAGACGATGTCTTGTGCTTGTAAGAACGCAACGAGATCATGCGCTGTCTCTTCGATCGCATCCATCCGGATACCGAGCGTACGTAGACCACGGACGAGCAAGAAGCTGTCTTGCGGTCCAAGCACGCCGCCTGTCGAGTTTTGGATGAAGTGAAGCTCTTCGCCAAGCGCATCATCTTTGACGACGACAAGTCCAGCGACGACGTCCGAGTGTCCGCCGATGTATTTCGTTGCACTGTGTAAGACGATGTCAGCACCAAGTGCGAGTGGTTGTTGATGGTATGGAGTCGCGAACGTGTTGTCGACGACGAGTTTAAGATCGTGACGTTTGGCAATCGTTGCGATGGCTGTGATGTCTGTTACTTTCAACAACGGGTTCGTCGGTGTTTCGACGTAGACAATCTTCGTGTTGTCCTGGATCGCTGCTTCCGTTGCCGCGAGGTCCGTCGTATCGACGAATGTCACTTGGATGTTGAACTTCGGTAAGACGCGTTGCATCAAGCGGAACGTACCACCGTAGACGTCATCCGTCATGACGATGTGGTCGCCAGACTCAAGCAAGTGGAAGACGGCATGAATCGCTGCCATCCCAGAACCGAATGCAAAACCACGTGCGCCACCTTCAAGATCCGCAATCAATCGTTCGATGCTCGTCCGTGTCGGGTTCGCTGTCCGTGAGTATTCGTATCCGTCCTTGAGTTGACCGATTTTATCCTGCTTGTATGTGCTTGTTTGATAGATCGGAGGTGTGACGGCTCCTGTTGCCCGGTCGACACCTGTTCCTCCATGAATCAATGCTGTCTTCTTACGCATGAGTTTCGTCCACCTTTTCAAAGATTTGTTGGCTTAAGTAGCGTTCGGCACTGTCTGCGAAGACGGTGACGATCGTACTGCCGGGGTGACGCTTTGCGATATCAAGCGCAGCAACGAGCGCTGCCCCTGCTGAACTACCAACGAGCAATCCTTCGCGAGCAGCGAGTGTATGAACCGCGTCAAATGCATCGCGGTCAGAAATCGTATGAATCTCGTCGACGAGTTCACGCGGAACGAGACTTGGCCATTTTGCTGTCCCAATGCCTTCTGTCTTGTGCGGACCCGCTGGACCACCATTTAAGACGGAGCCTTCCGGTTCAACGATTGCTGCTTTTGTACCGAGACGTTGTTTTAAGAAGTCCGCTGTTCCGGCGAACGTACCACCTGAACCACAACCGGCAACGAACCAGTCGATGTGCGGCAAGTCCGCCATCAGCTCAGGACCGAGTGTCCGCTGATACGTGACTGGGTTCTCTTCGTTTTCGAATTGTAACGGAACGTAACTGTTCGGAATTTCCTGACCGAGTTCTTTTGCCCGGTCGATTGCCCCTTGCATATCGAGTTCAGTCGGCGTGTTGACGACGGTTGCGCCGAGTGCCCGCATCAACGTCTGCTTTTCCTGACTGAATTTTTCCGGAACGACACAGATGACTTGAAGATCATATTTTTTAGCGGCAAGCGCCAAGCCGATGCCGGTATTCCCGGCTGTCGGCTCGATGATCGTACCGCCTGGTGTCACATGTCCGTTTTCGATTGCTGCATCAACGAGTTGAATGCCAAGGCGGTCTTTGACGCTGCCCCCAGGGTTCATCCATTCGAGCTTCGCCAAAATGCGCGTACCAGCAGGCAAATCGAATGAAGTGATCTCGTAGAGTGGTGTGTTTCCGACGAGGTCGCGGACGTTGTTCGCGATCATCCGAAGACGATGTCCCATTCATCACGACCGGCAAGCATTTTCTCGGCATAGTGCTTCGCTCCTTTGAGGTCATGTGCGCTTGCAAATCCACATTGGACTTCGTTTTGCGCTGGAATCTCTTCTGCTGCGAGGACGTCATTCAACGTCTTCTCAACGAGTTCGCTCATTTTTTCGACCGAGTCGAAGTTCATCATCGCCATGTAGAAACCTGTTTGGCATCCCATTGGCGAGACATCGATGACATCATCCGAGTAGTTGCGGATGTTTTCAGCAAGTAAATGCTCGAGTGTGTGCATCGCACGCATTGGCATTTGCTCAACGTTTGGTTGTGTGAAACGAATATCGTATTTGACGACTTGGTCGACTTTACCTTCTTTATAACCCGCGACGCGGATATAAGGTGCTTTGACTTTCGTGTGATCCAGGTTAAAGCTTTCGACGTTCATTTTTTGAAGTGCCATGATTTATTCCCCCATTTTCTCGGCTTCTACGAGCCAGACGAAGTGATTGTATTGTATAAATTTAACAGTGAATCCCCGTGCTGTAAACAATTCTTCCATGACTGGAATCAACGGGTAGAACTCGCGTTCGAGATCTTCCGCTAACGCATCGAACCCTTGAGCACGTGCTTCGCGGATCGTTTGCAGGCGTGCCTCTTCTGAGACGAACATCGTATCCGCGTAGACGATTTTTCCGTCTTTCGGTAAATGCGACGCCATCAGATCGATTGCTTCTCCCTTTTCCTCATCCGTTAGATGATGAAACGCATAAGTGGAGACGAAACTGCTTGCTTCCTTCGCTTCGAACGAGAGGAAGTGACCATCCTGTACATCAAGCGACGGAATCTTTTCCGTCAAAATCGCCCGCATTTCCGGACTTGGTTCGACGGCGAGTACGGCGTCGTGACGTGCCAGAAGACGTTGTGTCAGGTTCCCTGTGCCTGCTCCGAATTCAATGACCGGCGACTGCGCTTTATCCGCTACTGTATCCAAAATCTCATCGTATCGACGAAAAACCTCTTTGTACTCCGGATCGTGTCCGGTTACTGTCTCGTCATACGTCGATGCCCATTCTGTGAAAACATCCATAAAACGTACTGTCATGCCTTGTCGTCCTCCATCTCACCAGTTAATTCCGAGTAATCGGATATGAATTAAAGTAATTTTCCTTATTCGCATTGTAGCAAGGAGATGCTATCCTGGCAAGCGACCGGCTCGAAAAAACTTCCAGAAAACAAAAAAAAGGCGTTGCCGGCGAACCGACAACACGAATAATGTGGTTAGAAATGCTACGAAGGAAAACCCAGCTCCATTCGGAATTGTTCGCTCTTCCGCGTGGAGGACGGCGCCTGTTCGACATGATCGCCAGCTTACGTTCACTTCTTGATCAGTCCTTTCGATCCACCACCTATCTATTGCACCGCTTCGTCTTTGGGGGACGACTTAAGGGGAAACAATACACTGGCTTAGGATGGGAGAAAGGGTTCAAGACTTGAAGCGTATTGAACGATCACCTCTGCTAGACTTCCTATAATGCATTTCTAGAAGTTGTTATGAATATACCATTCATATTTCCGCGTTGTCAACGGATTATTGTAAATATTCGGACAATTTAACAAAAAGAAAAATCCAGTCGGACTTTTCTTACCGTTCTTGACAGAATGCAAAAACGTTTTGGACGGACTGGAAAGCATAAAGTCGCTCTACGACTTGGTTTTCTTCAATTCGCAACAACGCGGGAACACTCATGACACGGGCTTCTTCTAAGAAGTCCGGGATGAAATTCCCATTTGCCTTCTGAATCGATTGACCTGAATCCGTCGCTTCGACGATATCAAGCATGCGCTCAGCGATGGCGCATGTCCCGCACATCGGTGCATAGACATACAATAAACCGTTTTCCGGGACAGTCGTGACCTCTTGCATCGGGGTCGCTCCTTTCTTCGTGGTATCTGTCGTCAGTATACAAAAAAAAGAGAGCGGACGAAACGCAAGCGCCTCGTTCACTCTCTTTTCGTTAAGTATTACTCGTTGATCATCGATTTGTACGCTGCAGCGTCCATCAATGCTTCGACTTGTGAAGCATCTTCGATTTCGATGTCGACCATCCAAGCGCCTTCAAATGGTGACTCGTTAACGAGTTCTGGGGAATCCGAAAGGTTTTCGTTGATGGCAACGACTTTACCAGAGATCGGTGCGTATAGTTCCGAAACCGTCTTAACCGACTCGACTGAACCGAATGGCTCGTTTGCTGAGATTGTATCCCCGACTTCAGGCAATTCGACGAAGACGATATCCCCGAGTTCGTGTTGCGCGAAATCCGTGATTCCGATGCGCGCCTTGTTTCCTGATACTTCGACCCATTCATGTTCTTCCGAATAGCGTAAGTTGTCTTTTACTTGACTCATTTCCGATTCCCCCTGTGGACTAATTTGGACTAACGTGTTCAGTATACCAAAATCGACTCTGAACTTAATACCATTTTCCTTGATACATTTCTTCCTTGAAGCCAATCGTGACATCTTTCCCGTCTGTGACGATCGGACGCTTCAACAACATACCGTCACTTGCAAGCAACTTGTATTGCTCGTCTTCCGATAACTCTGGAAGTTTGTCCTTGATGCCTTGCGAACGATACGATTGACCGCTCGTATTGAAGAATTTCTTCAGTGGCTCTCCACTCTTTTGATGAAGTTCCTGGATCGTCGCAGCAGATGGTGTCTCCTCGACGATATGTTTGTAATCGACTTCGACACCGTGTTGTTCGAGTGCTTTTTTTGCTTTGACGCACGTACTACATTTCGGGTAGCCGTACATCGTGACTATTGTTGTCATGTTCCTCACCTCACTTCCAAGAGTAGCAGATGGATCACTTCTGCTTCAAGCGTGCGAGCGCCCCGTCGATCTGATCTTGATGATGGGCGTCATGGGCAACAAACGACTCGACGAATTCTTGCGGTTGGAAATTCACATAGGTCGCCGCAAATTCCTCATCAGACAGACGATCGAGGTGATCGACGATATCACGCCGGACACTGATCGCTTTCTTCAGTAAGGCAAGCGGATCGATATGATGCGCATATTCGACCGCCAGTCGATTGAACTGATCGAAATCCGTCTCGACCAGTGTCAGCGGTTCGTCCGGTAACTTCGAAATGGCATGATCATAATAAAACCGGTCCCATAAATAGAGGTGGCTGACGCACTCAAGGATAGTCCACTTGTTCAGGGCAAGCGGCAGATTCCATTCTTCTGGCGACAAACGTTCAAGGGATTGATAGTAGGCAATCGCAAATTGCAGTTCAACCAAGTCTTGGCGCATCTCGTTTTCCCTCCTCAACCAAAAACTTCGCCTTTACAGAGATTTTCCCTGCAAAGGCGAAGCGGTAAACCTGACTTAGACCGTATATTTGTTTGACTCGATGAGGCGTTTTGCGATGTCGCGTTTCGTACCGATGACGTTGATCGGCTGGTAACGGCTGAATTTTTTGAGCGCTGAGAGCAACATCCGGAGTTCGTCGCCGCTTGCTGCCGCGTAGAGAGTCTCTTTCGCGTCACGCTCGACAGCTTCGAATGCTTGTTGCGCGAAGACTTCCGTATAACGGACTTTCAGTTCGCTCTTCTCGATGCCTTTATCGGCAATCGCTTTGTCCGTCCGGACGATCGCTGACTCAAGCGCATAGATTGCACTCATGATGTCGGCTGTGTTCGCTAAGATCTCTTGCTCGCCTTGGAGTTTGTCCTGGTATTTCTGGACCGCTGTTCCGGCAGTCAACAAGAAGATTTTCTTCATCATCGCGAGTAAGTGACGTTCGCGATCGAGTGGCGCTGTTCCGATGTCAGTCGGCATGAAGCTCATCACTTCTTGTTGCAGACGCTGTGCTTCCGCAAGCAATGGTAACTCGCCTTTCATCGCTTTCTTCAACAATGTTCCTGGTACGAGGAGACGGTTGATTTCGTTCGTTCCTTCGAAGATCCGGTTGATCCGTGAATCGCGATACATGTTCTCGACTTCATATTCTGCCATGAAGCCGTAACCACCGTGAATCTGAACCGCTTCGTCGATGACATAATCAAATGTTTCCGAAGCAAAGACTTTGTTCATCGAGCATTCGATCGCATACTCCGCGATGGCATCGGCGATTTTCTTACCGTCTTTGCTCTCTTCTTCCGACAGCTGATCAAGACTATCTTGGAACAAACCACCTGTCCGGTAGACTGAGCTTTCCATCGCATACGTCTGCGCTGCCATCGTCGCGAGTTTTTCTTGAATCAATGGGAACGAGCTGATTGGTGTTTTGAACTGCTTGCGTTCGTTCGAGTACTGGACTGCGAGATCGATCGCCCGTTTTGACGAACCGACAGCACCAACAGCTAATTTATAACGACCGACGTTCAAGATGTTGAAGGCGATGACGTGACCGCGTCCAATTTCACCAAGGACGTTATCGACTGGTACTTCTGCATCTTGTAAGATCAGCGTCCGTGTCGATGATCCTTTGATTCCCATCTTCTGTTCCTCGACGCCTGTCGAGACGCCTGGATACGATCCTTCGACGAGGAAGGCTGTGAACTTGTCACCGTCGATTTTTGCGTAGACGACGAACAAGCTTGCGAAACCAGCGTTCGTGATCCATTGTTTTTCACCGTTCAAGATATAGTGCGTGCCGGCTTCATTCAAGACAGCCGTCGTTTTGGCACCGAGAGCATCCGAACCAGAGCCTGGCTCCGTCAACGCGTACGAAGCGATCCACTCCCCTGAAGCGAGTTTTGGCAAGTATTTATGCTTTTGCTCTTCGTTACCGAAGAAGACGATCGGCAACGAACCGATTCCGACGTGTGCGCCGTAGCTGAGGGCGAATGAACGACCACGTGCGAACTTCTCCGTGATGATCGAAGACGAAATCTTATCCATCTGATAGCCGCCGTATGCTTCCGGAACGTCTGCGCCGAGTAAACCAAGCTCGCCTGCTTCACGGAGGAGACCGACCGACAGTTCAAACTCGTGTTTTTCGATCCGGTCCAGGACAGGAACGACACGATCTTCGACGAACTTCGCTGTCATATCACCGACCATTTTGTGTTCTTCTGAGAAATCCTCTGGTGTGAAGAGACGTTCTGGTGCTAACTCATCTAATACAAAACTGCCACCTTTGATTAATTCGTTTGTCGTTTGGCTCATTGTCCTGTTCCTCCTTCAACTAGTTCGAATACACCTGCTGCGCCCATTCCGCCACCGATACACATCGAGACGACACCATACTGGACATTCCGGCGTTTCATTTCATGCAAGAGCGTCAATGTGAGTTTTGTTCCTGTACAACCGAGTGGGTGACCGAGGGCGATCGCTCCACCGTTGACGTTGACGATGTCTTCGTTTAATCCAAGCTCGCGGATGACACCGAGTGACTGCGATGCGAACGCTTCGTTCAACTCGATCAATCCGACGTCCTCAAGCGTGATGCCTGCGAGTTCAAGTGCTTTCGGAATCGCGACGACCGGTCCGATGCCCATCACTTCCGGACGGACACCACCGACAGCAAACGACTTGAACTTGCCGAGAATCGGTAAGCCTTGGCGTTCTGCTTCTTCCCGTTCCATGACGAGGACAGCAGCGGCACCGTCTGACGTCTGCGAAGAGTTCCCTGCCGTGACGCTACCGCCGAGGCGGAACGCTGGGCGAAGTTTTGCAAGACCTTCAGGTGACGAATCCGGACGAACGCCTTCATCGTGCTCGACAACGAATGTCTTCTCTTCGATTTTCAGTTCATCATTGACGAATTGTTCCGTCACCGTTACCGGGACGATTTCGTCAGCAAACTTACCAGCTGCGATTGCTGCCGCTGCCTTTTGGTGACTCTTCAAGGCAAAGGCATCTTGATCTTCCCGTGAGACATTGTAGGTCGCAGCGACTTGCTCCGCTGTATGCCCCATGCTCATATAGTATTCCGGTGCCGTGTCGACGATCGACGGATTAGGTCGGACGACGTGACCTGGCATCGGAACTTGACTCATCGATTCGAGTCCACCGGCGACGACGGCTGTTGCTTGCCCCGTCATGATCTTCATTGCCGCGTCAGCGATCGATTGTAATCCACTTGAGCAATACCGGTTGATCGTGATCGCCGGTACCTCATGGGATAATCCACCGAGGACTGAAGCATAGCGGGCGATGTTCATGCCTTGTTCCGCTTCCGGTAAGGCACATCCGAGAATGACGTCATCGACCGCTCCCGTGTAGCCGGACCGTTTCAACGTTTCCTGGATGGCGATGCCTGCTAATTCATCCGAGCACATCGATTTGAATGCGCCCTTTTTTGCTTTTCCGACCGGTGTCCGTGCACCGGCGACGATTACTGCTTCCTTCATCCGAATCCCCCCAGTCCTCAGTTACGAAGCGGCTTGCCTTTGACGAGCATGTGCTGCATCCGTTGTTGTGTCTTCATCTCACCGATCAGGCTCAAGAAGGCTTCCCGTTCGATGTCGAGCATATATTGTTCATCGACGAGGCTACCGAAGGCGACGTTTCCGCCGGCGATGACGTGTGCGAGTTTACTAGCGATTTTCAAATCGTGTTCCGAGATATAGCCGCCGTAGAACATTTCGCGTGTCGCGAGTTCAAGCGTCGCTTTCCCAGCACGACCGACGACTGGAATCTTCGCTTTCGCTGGTGCCGTGTAGCCGGTCCGGTCCAGTTCAAGGACGAGTTGTTTCGCATCATACGTCAAGTGATCGCGGTTCATCGAGATCTGATCAACGGAGCGGACATATCCGAGTTCGCGTGCTTCAAAGGCTGATTTTGAGACTTTTGCCATCGCGACGTTTTCGAATGTCTTTTGCGCCGCTTTCTCGATGTTGACGAGTCCGTCCGGTGTGTTTTCTAACAGTCGACGGTACGTGTTGACGTTTCCGCCGCCTCCTGGAATCAGACCGACACCCACTTCGACGAGACCCATGTATGTTTCAAGACCAGCTTGCAGGCGAGCTGCCGGAAGCGAGATCTCGGTACCGCCACCAAGCGTCATTCCTTGTGGTGCAGCGACGATCGGACGCGATGCATAGCGAATCTTTTGAATCGATTGTTGGAATTTGTTGATGATCCAGTCGAGTTCGAACCAGTTCTCATCTTCTGCTTCCATCAGCATCATTGCTAGGTTCGCTCCGACACAGAAGTTCTTGCCATCGTTTGCGATGACGAGACCACGGTGGTTTTTCTCAACTAAATCGACTGACTGTTCGATCATCTGCATGATGTCGACGCCGATCGCGTTGCTCTTCGATGTGAACTCAAGGACTGCGACATCGTCGCCGATATCAAGCAAGCGTGCCCCGTTGTTCTCAAGTAAGACACCGTTTGACTTCCGGACGTCACGGAGGCGGATTTCCTTCGGATTGACCGTCGCTCCGACGTAATCCTTCGTTGCAACGTCATAATGACGACCCGATGCATCATAGAAACTCGTCTTTCCTGCTGCGAGCATCTCATCGACCCATGTCGGTACTTCGTAACCGTCTTGTTTCATTTTTGCGACCGTTTTCTCGACGCCAAGTGCATCCCATGTCTCGAACGGTCCCATCTTCCAGCCGAAGCCCCATTTCATTGCTTCGTCGATCGCTTTGATGTCGTCTGCGATCTCGCCTGTCAGTTGTGCCGAATAGAGCAAGGTTTTCGCGTGGATTGGCCAGAGTAACGCGCCGACACGATCTTGTGCGAAGACGACGGCCTTCAGTTTATTTTTTGCGCCCGGAAGTGCTTTTGCTTGTCCGATCGACGGTTCGGTAAGCGCTTTCTTTTCAACGTACTCAAATGTCTCAAGATCGAGTTCAAGGATCTGTTTTCCGACTTTCTTATAGAATCCTTGCCCCGTCTTTGCACCGAGCGACCCTTGTTCGACAAGGCGACGCATCTCAGTCGGAACTGCGAACGTCTCCTTCTCTTCGCCTTCCGGCAACAAGTCATAGACGTTGTTTGCAACGTGAACGAACGTGTCGATGCCGACGACGTCGAGTGTCCGGAACGTCGCTGACCCTGGACGTCCGAGTAATGGACCTGTGACCGAATCGACCTCCCCGATCGAATAGCCACCTTTTTTCATCTCATCCATCGTCACGAGGAGACCGTATGTCCCGATCCGGTTGCCGATGAAGTTCGGTGTGTCCTTCGCAATGACGACACCTTTCCCGAGTCGTTCTTCTGCGAATTGTTTCATAAAGTCGACGACACTTGGATCCGTGTCTGACGTCGGAATCAACTCAAGCAACTTCAGATAACGTGGTGGGTTAAAGAAGTGTGTCCCGAGGAAACGACGGTTGAACGATTCCGAGCGCCCTTCGCGCATCGCTTCAATCGAGATGCCGGATGTGTTCGAGCTGACGATTGCGTCTTCCCGAATGAACGGTTCGATCGTTGCGAACAATTGCTGTTTGACATCGAGTCGTTCGACGACGACTTCAACGATCCAGTCCGCTTCTTTCAGACGCTCTAAGTCGTCTTCTAAGTTTCCGACCTCGATGAAATCGATCAATTTCTTTGATGCCAGTGGTGCTGGGTTTTGTTTCAAGAGTTTTTCGCGGTTATCGCGCGCGATGCGGGAACGAACGCGCGGATCACTCAGCGTCAAGCCCTGCTTCTCTTCTTGTGCCGTAAGTTCTTTTGGTACGATATCAAGCATCAATGTCCGTATGCCAGCATTCGCAAGATGTGCCGCGATGCCTGCACCCATCACCCCTGAACCGATGATGACGGCGAATTGGATGTGTTTCGTCAACTGGATTGTGGTCGGCTGACCGATTTGACTCGCCATGATATACCCCCTGATTTTAAATTGAATGAACAACCATTCATTATACTGACAAAAAAAGAAGCCGAACGACTTTGGTGTGCTTCTTCTACATCTTCATCATAAATGAATAATGATTCAGTAGCAATAAAAAATCAGTCAATGGACAAATTTTCCTGTTAGACTGTTAAAAAGGAGTGATTGAAAATGAGTCAAACCGAGCATGTATGGAATCAAAAAGCCGCTGACTGGGCGGAGCGCGCTGATGATATGTGGACGAACGGCAGCCGCAAAACCGTTTTACCGTTCTTACGAAAAATGATCACCGGTGGTCGGTTGCTTGATCTCGGTTGTGGCGATGGTGCCGCCTGTCGACTACTGACACCGGACTTTCAGACAGTCGGACTCGATGTCTCAGATGCGATGATTCGAATTGCGCGTGAGAAATCACCCGAGCAGACGTTCATCGTCGGAACGGGCGAAGCGTTACCGTTCGCAGATCATGCATTTGACGTCGTTCTTGCCGTCAACTCACTCGAATGGTCGACACGTCCCGTCCAAGTACTGCAAGAAATCGAACGCGTTGCCCCACTTGTCGTCATCAGTCTACTTGGTCCGACAGCCGCTCCGCGTCAACTTGCTTACCGTCGTCTCTATGGCGAAGAAGTCGCGATGGGAAATACGATGATGCCGTGGGAATTGCTGCAGCTAGCAAAAGAGCGCGGCTGGACGTTGCTCGATGAAGCAGTCATCCAAAAGGAAGGAGCCGTCATGACGGGGCACCAGTTACTTGATCAAGCACATGCTTTCTCGTGTTTATTTGCTTTTCAGACGACGGCTGTGAGGGAGCGATAAATATGTCACACAGTACCTTTTATACGTCTATATTAATAGCTTTATGTATTGTTTTTTTATTTTACATTGATGCTCTCGATGTTCTAGAAAGATGGCAATTCTTCCTACTCTTTATTGGTCTCTTATTCTGTATACAGGCATTGGGGGACCGTTTATTTCGACATTATCGGGAGAAACGTTTCCAACCACAAACTACTGTCTTCTTAATGATTGGTTTATTTGCTGGGATGGTGTTTCTAGGTAATATCATTTGGCCATGATGCGAAATGAACGATGTAACGCACTATTCACCTCACTGTCTTCTCACCCGCTTTCCTCAGGCGAGACACAAGCCAGTCTTCCTCATCCCTCGGATGACGAATCCGGGTCTTGTTTGTCTCTGACAGCGCGAGATGAAACGTCGCGCTTTTTCCTGTAGGAGTCGGGTGAAGACTTGTGAGGTAAGGTAGCTTAAATGAAATAAACGGTCTCTCACCAGGCGAAGAGACCGTTTTTAGTTGGTTTCATCCAATTTGAGACTGCAAGCCAGATTGTCTTCATCACACTGGTACGGGTAATGAAAAGTGCGAATCGAGATCGTCCACTTAACGAAAATTCGCTTAGTATTTTAAAAAATACTTTTACAGATTTAATCTTCCAAGTCATATTTTAAGCGAGAAAAAGAACGACTCACCTTAAAATTAAAATCAATAAGAGTACTTAAATCGAAGTTCTTTTGTCGATAGATCTCTTTCATGAATTGCAAGAAAATGTAGCGACACGTATATAAATCGTCTCCAGTGTCTTCTCTCATCGAAGCATAATCAATTTCTTCACCTAGCGAATCATACACAATCGTTTCAAACTCTAAATTCGTATGCCACATAAAATCTAAAAATCCTTGTAGGACTGCCTTTTTATACATATCTAGTGGAAAAGTAGCCAAGATTTGATTTTTATAATAAAACTCTACTACTTTTTTTTGATAGAAAAATCGAATGATAAAGTTAGAAGAAATTTCCTCGCTCTCATATTGTAAAAACCAGTTTGATTTTTCAATGTCATATAGTTCACTTGTCGATACACTTTTTATTAAAGAGTGCCAAAACATGTATAGTTCACTTACATGTGCGTCAAAGGGAAGTGGTTCACCATCTATACAAAAAACAACTTTTCCAGAAGGATACCCGTCAGCTCGGCCAAATGCATAATTAAATACATCGTTGTCTTTTAAATCGGTCATATTTATAAACCCTGGGTATTCTTGATTAATATCTAGTTCTTCTTTTTCAGGAGGAAATTTAATGAAACTTTTAATTTCTAAATGCATAATAAAACCACCCTTTCATTTATGATCGTACTTCCCGCCTGAGGAAAGCGAAGATGCCAAGGATATCCCGTATACTATGTATTCTCATCCTCCGTGCGTTCGCTGATGTACCTGTCGCAACCAATCTTCGATCAAGGTGTGACCCGTTCGTTCTTCCCATTTCAGTCGGAAATAGAGTGTCTGTAGCATCTGCTTGATGTTACGATACGTCGTCCATTCCGCATCTCCCCATGTCACGTCACTCTCAATCCACACCTGAATGGTCTGTTCGATTCGTTGTAATAAGACGTCTTCCGACAGTCCATGGTGACAAGCTTGCAACCATGCAGTCACTATCCGGTCTGCTTCTTCATCGATGTAGAGATAATCAGACCGGATCAACTGACGAATCATCGCATCAATCGCTCCGATTTCCTCCTGCGGACGACTCGCTGGATGCGTAAACCAGACCGCATAAACATCGGCGATATGCGCCATGCTATGTGCCCATCCAAACCCGTCAATGAATCCCCGGACATCTCTTTCTTGCTCCAAATAGGTTTGTAAGTAAGTGGACAGCTGATCCAGCTGACTTTGGGTCAATAAGTGTCTTGTTTTATCTATCACTAACAGCTCTGCAAGTGCCAAAGCTGAAAACGATCGCGTCAAAACAGCTGTTGCATCCGATGTTCCCATCCGGTACATCAATCCATACCCGCTTAAAATGAAATCGAAAATCTGCTCTGCCTCAGCTACTGTCAATGTGTCTGAGCTGATATATGTCGCTAATTGTGGATAGACCAATCCATCCCGCAACTCAGAATCCGTCGAGCCGATATGGAGAAGCAACTCATCGAGTAACGCAGGTGTGACACGCACATCTTGTTGTAACAGTTCTTTTAGCTGTTGTTCCGTTCGAGCCATTTTGTCCTCTCCTTTCTAAATTCAAAAAAGACGATGCAGCGCTGCATCGTCTTTTCTACTTATCCTTTGACCATTCCTTTAAGAACGAAGGCAACGTTTGCCGGTCGTTCTGCTAAACGGCGCATAAAGTAACCATACCAGTCACGTCCATAAGGGACATAGACACGGACTTTATAGCCTTGTTTGACGAGTTCGAGTTGACGCTCAACCCGGATGCCGAATAACATCTGGAATTCGAACTGGTCTTTTTCAATCCCGTTTTCTTTAGCGTAACGGATGATTTGCTCGATCATCGCATCGTCATGTGTTGCGACGGCAGCATAGTTTCCGAGTGATAATTGTAACTTCACGAGCTTGATGTAGTTGTGATCGACGTCTTCTTTTTCTGGGAACGCCACCGTTGCCGGCTCTTTATATGCCCCTTTGACGATCCGGAGATTCGTCTCGAAGCGACCGACGCGTTTGATATCATCTTCCGACCGGTAGAGGTATGACTGGATGACCGTACCGATGTTATCGAAAGATTGGCGCAATTCTTCAAACAGTTGAATCGTTTTTTCACAACGTGGCTCATCTTCCATGTCGATCGTGACGAAGACACCGAGTTCTTTTGCCCGTGTTAAGATCCGTTCCATGTTCGAGCGAATCAAGTCGTCCGAGATATCAAGTCCGAGTGATGTCAGTTTCAACGAGAGTTGCGAGTCTAATTTTTCTTCCGCAATCATCTCAACCGCACGAATACATTCTTGTGTCATCATCTCTGCTTCCGCTACCGTCGAGATGAACTCCCCTAAATGGTCCATCGTGACGCATAATCCTTTTGCGTTCAATTCCTGGATCGCCCGTTTTGATGCTTCCAATGAATCCCCTGCCACGAAGCGACTTGCTCCGAATTTAAGCCCGTATCGCTTGGCGAGACCGTTCAATGTCTTGTTTTGCGATAAGAAGATAAAACCATCCCGTAGTACTTTTTCCATCACTCATGATTCCCCCTAAATAAATGCTAGGCTGTTTTACCGTATCGGTTCACATCTCTGCCTTTATATTATGACATAAAGCGCTTACATACGCTCTTTCTTTTGTTTATTTTTGAGAATCTGTTGTGCGACAAGTCCCACGGCAAAGAATAAGACATACAGACCGATCGCGAGGAAGAACTGCCATGAGAACGGATCACGTAGGCTTGAGCCAATATTGTTGTAAACGAACGCACCGGGAATGATCCCGATGTAGTTCGCGATCGCGAACTGTTTGAAGCGGATTTTCGAGAGACCTGATGTGTAACTGATTGCGTCAAACGGAAACAGCGGGATCAATCGGACGATCAAGACGACGAGAAAGCCATTTGTCGCGATTCGATCGTCAAGTACGTTCAGTTTCCCTTTGCCAATCAACTTCTCGACCCCACGGCGTCCGAGCAACCGGGCAATCCAAAAGCTGAGCAAGCCACCAGTACCAGCACCAATGACGTCGAGTAATGTTCCGAGCCACGGACCATACGTATAACCACCAAAAACGGTCAAGAGACTCGCCGGGAAAAAGACGAGCGGTCGAACGGTATAGGCGAGGACATAAAGCACCATCCCGGTCAGACCTTGATCCCGTACCCAGTTAGATAGTGCCTGAATGTCGAATTGCTCCAGCATTCCAGACATCCGGAAGTACAGGAGCAATCCAAGACCAAACATAAAATACAGCGTGATCGGGAGCCAGTCCCGGAGCCGTAGTTTCTTCATGACATCGTCGCCGGAGCAACGTAATAGAAAATCGAGAGGAAGATCAAGACACTGCCGGCAAGGACGAACAGATGCCAAATCGCGTGGTTATACGGCAAGCGTGCCCAGACGTAGAAAATGACGCCGAGGGAATACGCGAGTCCACCACCGAGGAGGAGTAAGAATCCTTGTAACCCGAGTGCTTCATAGATCGGCTTGATTGCAAAAAGACAGCACCAGCCGAGAATCAGATAAGATGCATTTGAAATCCAAACATACTTACCTGTCGAATAGAGCTTCCAGATGATGCCGAGCGTTCCGACACCCCAGACGATTCCAAGCAACGTCCAGCCGAGCGGACCACGGAGCGTGATCAAGGCGAACGGTGTATAACTACCAGCAATCAAGAGATAGATGCCAGCATGATCTAAAATTTGTAGAACCTTGTTTGCTTTCGTATGCATCAGCGAATGCATCAAGGTCGAGAACAGATAAAGGAGAATCATCGTTGCCCCGAAGATACTGACAGCAGTGACGTTCCAAGCGCTGCCGGATTTTGTCGCCTGCAGGATTAACATCACGAGCGCGACGATACTGAAAATGACACCCAATCCGTGTGTAATGGCACTGGCGATCTCCTCTTTCAAGGAGTCACCTTTCGCGAGTAGCTCTTCGATCGTTTCTTTCGATTGTTGCTTGATCGTTTGCTTAAGTTCTTTTTTGGTAACCAACCGAACACCTACTTTCTAATGACACAAGACTAACACTTTGATTATACGCTCTGAAGCGACAGCGTGCCTATCGAAAGATTCTGTCGATTTGATGACAACCGTCATCTGTTTGTCTTTTCCCGCTTATACAAAAATCCACACCGCCTAGGCGATGTGGATGTCGTTTACCACTTTTCAATATCTGGGCGATCCTTGAACGTCGATTTTGTTCCATGACGTTCATTGAGGACAGCTTCGACTTCTTTGAAAGAGATACCACGGTCAGCAAGCAAGACCGTTAAGTGATACAGCAAGTCTGCTGTCTCTTCTGCTAACGTATCGTTACCGGCGAGGACGACTTCAAATGCCTCTTCGCCGAATTTCTTCGCGATCTTCTCATACCCAGAAGCGATCAAATAGTTCGTATAAGATTCTGCTTCCTTGGCGTCAATCTTCGCTTTGACGGTCTGTTCCAGTTCGTATAACATCGGGCACCTCCACTTCTGTATAGAAACAACTGCGATTTCCGGTATGACATGTCGGACCGTTCGCTTTGACTGCAATCAAGAGACTATCCTGATCACAGTCGATCCACATCCGTTTGAGTTCAAGCGTGTTCCCGCTCGTCTCACCCTTCGTCCAAAGACGATTCTTCGTCCGTGAGAAGAAGGTGACAAGACCAGTCGCAAGCGTCTTATCATAGGCGGCTTGGTCCATGAAGCCGACCATCAAGACATCGTTCGTCTGCTCGTCGACGACAACGGCAGCGACGAGTCCTTTTGAAAAATTCAATGTCGTCATCGGACTTCGACTCCCCGTTCTTTGAGGTAAGCTTTCGTTTCCGGCATTGTGTACGTCGCTTCATGGAAGATCGAAGCAGCTAAGGCTGCATCAGCTCCTGCTTCCAACCCTTCCGCTAAGTGATCGAGCGTTCCGACCCCACCAGAAGCAATGATTGGCACGTTGACAACTTCGCGCAGACGACGGATCAAGGCGAGATCATAGCCGTCTTTTGTGCCGTCAGCATCCATTGATGTAACGAGTAACTCTCCAGCACCAAGGGCAACCGCTTCCTGCGCCCACTCGATTGCGTCACGTCCGACGGGTTGTGTGCCACCGTGTGAGAAAACACCCCATGAATCGCCCGTCTGTTTTGCATCAATCGCGACGACCGTCGCTTGGACACCGAACAGACGGCTGACTTCCTGAATCAGTTGTGGGTTTTGAAGCGCTGACGAATTGAGGGAGACTTTATCGGCACCGGCACGAATCAAGCGTTTTGCGTCTTCAATCGTCTTGATTCCGCCACCAACCGTAAACGGCATGTAGATGACTTCTGCGACACGTTCGACGATATCAAGCATCGTCTCGCGCCCTTCTTGCGTTGCTGAGATATCGAGCAGGACGAGTTCGTCCGCTCCTTGTTCGTAATAGTACTTCGCGACGGCAACCGGGTCACCAAGATCACGTAAGTTCTGGAATTTAACGCCTTTGACGACACGCCCTTCCTTGACGTCAAGACAGGGAATGATTCGTTTCATCAACATACGCGTAACACCTCTTTTAAGGCGAGTGATCCATCGAGTAACGCCCGACCGACGACTGCTCCGTCCATCCCAATTTCTTTCAGACGCGCGACGTCGTCAACTGTCGTCACACCACCGGAAGCGATCAATTCGACCCCTTCCCGTTTTAAACGATCAAGTCCGTCAACGTCCGGTCCCATCATCATCCCGTCACGCGAAATGTCTGTGTAAAGGAACGTCTTGATGCCTTTACCGATCAGATGCGTCATCGCCTCTTCAAGCGTCCAACCGCTCGCTTCAAGCCAACCGCGTGTCTGGACGATGCCTTCTTTGGCATCTAACGCAACAGCCAGTTTATCACCAGCGAGAGCAATCATCTGCTCGAGTAGCGCTTCGTCTTCAAGAGCGACCGTGCCGACGAGTATCCGGTCGATTCCGGCACCAACATACGCTTCGACGGTCTCGATGTTACGGACACCACCACCGGCTTCCACGAACAAACCGGTCTCCTTTTTGATGTCGGCGATCAAGTTCAAGTGCAACGGTTCGCCGGCTTTTGCACCGTCAAGATCGATCAAGTGAATCGCAGTCGCCCCGTCTTCCTTGAAGCGCTTCGCGATCGTCAAGGCATCACCGAAGAATGTCTGTTGGTCAAAATCTCCTTGCTTCAGGCGTACCGCCTGTCCGCTCATTAAATCGATTGCTGGGTAGAGTTGCATGTCGTCTCTCTCCATTCCTTCAGTAGTTTCAGTCCGACTTCGCCACTCTTCTCCGGGTGGAACTGCATCCCGGTGACTTGTCCTTTTTGGACGATCGCTGGAACGAGGCGTCCGTATTCGACCGCGTCGACGATCCATTCTGGGTCACAAACAGCGCCGTACGAGTGGACGAAATAGACCGCTTCGCCGTGGTTCGTCAGCTGGTGCCAACCCATGTGCGGCAAGCGGACGTCGCTCGGTAGTTTTTCGATCGTTCCCGGTAAGATCCCGAGACCTTCCGTCAGTCCATCTTCGTCACTCGATTCAAAGAGCAGTTGCATCCCGAGGCAAATCCCAAGAAACGGTTTCTTTTCCGCTTGTTCTTTTAAGAAGTCGACGAGTCCCGTTTCCTTCAGGCGCTCCATTGCCGGTGCATAGGCACCGACACCCGGTAAGACGAGTGCTTCCGCTTGGTCAAGCAACTCCGTGTCACTCGTGACGATGACTGCTTCGCCAAGTTCCTTTAATGCGCGCTCGACGTTCGCGATATTCCCGACGCCATAATCGACGATTGCTATCATTGATCAATCAACCCTTTCGTAGACGGTACCCCTTCGCTCGTCACGGCGACTGCCTGACGGACGGCTCGACCGAGTGCTTTGAACAACCCTTCGATCATGTGGTGTGTGTTCGAGCCATATAAGACTTCGGCATGAATCGTCATCCGGGCACTGCGTGATAAGCCTTGGAAGAACTCTTCTGCGAGCTCCGTATCAAAGTCACCGAGTTTCGGATTCTTGAAACTAGCACGGAAGACCGTGAACGGACGACCGCTGAAGTCGAGCACGACCGATGCGAGTGTCTCGTCCATCGGTACACGCGATTCGCCGTAGCGTTCGATCCCGGCTTTATCGCCGAGCGCTTCCGTCAATGCTGCCCCGAGGACGATCGCTGTATCTTCGACCGTGTGGTGAGCATCGATCCACGTATCACCTTTGGCGGTTACCTTCAGACCGATCCGGGCCTGGAAGGCGAATAACGTCAACATATGATCAAAGAAGCCGACACCGGTCTTGATTTCAACCGGACCTCCTGCGAGATCGACCTCGACCTTGATGTCTGATTCTGCACTTACTCGTTCGCTTGCGCCACGCCGCATCGTAATTCCTCCTCTACACACGTTTCTAATACTTGCATCGCTTCTGGTGATCCACAGCTGACACGGAATGCTTGGTCAAACAAGCGGATCCGTAATCCGGCGTCAGCACAACGCTGCGTAAAGCGTTCGGCTTCCGGATACTCGACATAGACGAAGTTCGCTGCACTCGGATACGTCTTGCCGATTGGCGCGAGAATCCGTTCAATTGCTTCACGGCTCGCGTACGTTTCCTCTAAGACCCGATCGAGTTCCGGTTCTGCCATGATGGCGATACCGACAGCTGCCGATAGACCAGAGACGTTATACGGTGATTTGATCTGTTCGATTTCTTCGATGATTTGTTCGCTCGCGATGACAAAACCAAGTCGGAGCGATGCGAGTCCGAACGCTTTCGAGAGCGTCCGCAAGATGATTGCTTTTGGATACTCTTCCAGTAAGTGAAGCATCGACTGTTCGAGCGCGAAGTCGATATAGGCCTCATCGATGACGACGTATTTGCCACTGTCGAGCAAACGACGGATGTCCGCTTCCTTGCGGAGGACACCGGACGGATTGTGCGGGTGACTCAAGAAGATGATCTCACCAGGAGCTGCGATCAATCCGTCGACGTCAAGCGCCATCTCGTCGAGTAACGGCACGCGTTCAAACGGTGCCCGTGCCCGGTCAGCGTAGAACTGGTACATGACGAAGTCCGGTTCCGAGGCGATGACTGGCATGCCGGGTCCGCCGTAGCGGGCACATAAGTAGCCGATCAACTCATCCGAACCGTTTCCGGCGACAAGTTGCGTCGGACGGACACCGGCGTACGTCGCATACGATGCCTTGACTTGATCGATGATTTCGACAGGATATTCATTTAAAGGGAACGTTGCGATCAGTTCCTGGATTGCTTCGATCCCGACTGGACTGTGGGTCGTGAATCGTTCGTTTTGGTGTAATCGCATTAGTCTTCCCTCACTTCGATGGCTTGTGCGTGTGCTTCGAGTCCTTCAACCCGGGCAACGGTCTTCGCTGCGTTCGCGAGACGTTGTACGCCTGCGCGTGTGGCTTCGAGCATCGTCTGGTGACGCAGGAATGTCCGCGCCGATAATCCAGACGCAAAACGGGCTGTCCCAGATGTCGGTAAGACGTGGTTCGTTCCAGCGACGTAATCACCAAGCGTTTCCGGTGTCTCGTGACCGAGGAAAATCATCCCGGCGTGACGGATCGATTTGACGACCTCTTGCGGATTGGCAACGGCAAGTTCCAAGTGTTCCGCTGCGAGACGGTTCGCTTCTTCGATTGCTGTTTCGAGTGGAGCAACGAAGACGCCACCGTTTTCCATCGCACGACGGGCAATCTCTTGACGCGGCAATTGTTGTAAGCGTCGTTCGATTTCCGCATCAACCGCTTGTTTCATTTCTTCCGTTGGCACGAAGGCGATCGCGACAGCGTCACGGTCGTGTTCGGCTTGCGCAAGGAGGTCGGCTGCAATGCGGTCTGGATGCGCTGTTTCGTCCGCGATGACGACGACTTCCGATGGACCAGCGACCGAGTCAATCCCGACGATGCCGTAGACTTGGCGTTTCGCTTCGGCGACGAAGCGGTTCCCAGGTCCAACGATTAAATCGACGGCTTGGATACTTTCTGTTCCAAATGTCAGCGCGGCGACGGCTTGCGCTCCACCAATCGTATAGATTTCTGTCACACCAGCGATCCGTGCCGCAACGAGCACCTCGTCACTTAAGTTCGTCATCGGCGTCACCATGACGACGCGTTCAACTCCGGCGACTTTCGCTGGAATCGCGTTCATTAAGACGGTTGATGGATAACTTGCTGCACCACCCGGTACATAGATTCCGACCGAATCAACGGGAACGAACCGTTGGCGTCGTGTCACGTCTGCTTCGACGAGTTCGATGTCAGACGGAAGTTCTTGTTCATGCCATTCGACGAGTCGTGTCGCCATCAACTTCAACGAGTCGATCAAGTTGGCATCTGCCTGTTCAAAGGCTTGCGTGATCCGTGTTTCACTGAGACGGAAATCTTCGAGATCGACTTGATCGAATTGGTTCGTGTAATCGCGGACAGCAGCGTCACCATCTGTTGCGACGCGTTCGAGGATCGCGCGGACCGCGAGCTCCGTATCGCGATCGATGCTGAAAGGTTTTGTCGGTGTCATGATCGTGTCACTCCTTCTGTCAATTGCTCGAGCAAGCGGATGACTTCCACCCGCTTCCGTTTTAACGTCCATTCGCTCGTAAAGAATCGAGCGCTAATATCGATGATTTTTTCGTATTCATTTAGTCCGTTTGCCCGTAACGTCTCACCTGTCTCGACGATATCGACGATTGCGTCAGCAAGTCCGAGTAACGGTGCCAACTCGACGGATCCGTTCAACGGTACGATGTCGACGTCGACACCGAGTTCGCTGAAGTAGCGTTTGGCGATGACCGGATACTTCGTCGCAATCCGGACGCGGCGCCCACCTTCGAATTGTAGTGGTTCCTTCGCACAGACCGACATCCGGCAGACACCGAACGGCAATTCTGCGAGTTCCGATAGTTCTTGATCCGATTCGAGTAAGATGTCACTGCCGGTGATCGCGACGTCAAGAACACCTTGAGCAACGTACGGAATCAAGTCCGATCCTTTCATGAAGACGAATTCGTGCTCGCCCCGTTTGACGATCAGTTCGCGTTCAATGGCTCCCCATGTCTCGACGCCAGCTTCTTTCAGATAACGTTCTGTCGCTTTCGACAGCCGTCCTTTCGTAATTCCGATTCGCATTTAGAGCACCTCCGCCAACCGTTCGACCGAGAATCCGATGCCGAACGCCTGTTGTTCTTGTCCGAATTGTTCATAGAGCCGGTCGTAGCGTCCACCGACGAGGACGGGTTCCGTCACACCTTCGATGAAACCGTGAATCGTGATCCCGTCGTAGTACGTCTGTAAGCCCATTTGACCGAAGTCGAGATCGGCATTGACGGCTTCCGCGAGATCAAGCACGGCATTGAGTCGTGTCTCGTCGACGTACGGGAGGATCGTCTCCGCCCCTTCACGTCCGAATAATAAAGGAAGTTTCGCGAGTAAGGCATCATCGAGTTGACCCGCGATTCGCTTCAATTCGATGACGTTACGTAAACGGAGCATCTGCGTCACTTGGTCGCGTAAGTGGTGATCACCGACACGCGTCTCGATCAAATGCTCGATCAAACCGGCATCACCGATCGAGAGTGTGACTTCTTTTCCCGTCAGTTCCTCAACGAGTCGGACCGCAAGTTGAATTGCTTCGACTTCTGCGATTTGTCCCCGTTCCTCGAATCCGACCTGGAACTTCTCTTCCGGTTGAAAGACCGAGCCACTGTAGAAGACGCGTTTATATTGTTCGCGACCGCGTTCGCTGAGTGCACGCGCGACACTAGTCGTAAAATCCATCCGAATCTGTTCCCGTCCACCGATTTCCTCAATTAAGGGGGTGATTAATCGGGTATAGTTAGATTGTTCGAGTCCATCTTCGAGCTGACGGATGACCTGCTGGAGCCGCGTTGCCGAGGCACCAACGTAATCTGTCGCTCCATCCTTGAGTCGAATCGTAGAAAATGATTGCATACTCCCACTCCTTTATCTTATTATCACTGTACCACGCTAAATTATTTAACGATAAGATACCGCGTTTCGGGCACATTGTCAATCGCTTTGCTTGCCAATTCTAAAAAATCGGAGGGTTTATCATGCAATTATTGAAATGGGACGGTCACGTCCACAGTCCATATTGTCCACACGGTACGAAGGATCCACTCGAAGCCTACATCGAGCGTGCCTTAGAACAAGGCTTAGAACGAATCAGCTTCACGGAACATGCCCCTTTACCTGAAGGTGTGACGGATCCTGCGCCAGATAACGATTCCGGAATGTCGTTCGCGACAGCCGATGCCTACCTGAAGGAATTGACGCAACTCCGCGAGACATACAAGAATCAGATCGATATCCGGATCGGGATGGAGTTCGACTATTGGGAAGGGCATGTCGACGGCACGCATGACATCATCGCCCGTTACGCTGACGTCTTGACCGACGGCATTCTCTCACTGCATTACTTATATATTGATGACAAGTACTACATGGTCGACTTCAGTAAGGAAAGCTTCGGTGAGATCGTCACGAAACTCGGAAGCGTCACGGCGGTCCATGAACGGTATTATGAAGGCATCCAAGCCCTCGTCATGACGGATCTCGGTGCACACCAGCCGAAGCGGCTCGGTCACTTGACGTTACCGACGAAGTTCATCCAAGCCTACCCGCTCGAATCGAATCCGTCGAACCTCGACGACACGTTACGGAAGATCCGTCAGGCGAACTTTACGCTCGACGTCAACACGGCAGGACTCCGGAAGCCGTTATGTGGTCTTTCCTATCCTTACCCGGAACTCCTGCAAGTCACGCAGTCGTTATCGATTCCGCTCGTCTATGGATCAGATGCCCACCTCGCAAAAGATGTCGGTGCTGATTTTGATTTCAAATGGTAAACAAAAATCCGGATGCCGCGGCGTCCGGATTTTTGTTTAGGAATACGGGAAATCAGCAGAGTCGACAGGAGCAATTGATCGTGCTAATTTTTTTAATTGTTTTAGTGATACGTTACCGGACAGGAGGACGATTTGATTGTCTTCGACGTAATAAAGGTTCGTTCTCTCTTGTTTTTCTTGGAAGTAAGCCGTCTGTCCGTTCGCAAGCGTCGTTTTCTTCCAGTCCTCGCCTTGAACGTCTTGCTTCGGAACAACGGTTAGCAGAATCGTTTGGGACTTCGTGTGGAAGAACCAGACACTATCGTCTCCATTAGGAGTTGAACTACTGGCAATCGCTTGGAATGTCGAGAACGGTAAATTCAAACCGCGAGTCGAACCATCATCTTTTTTAATGTTTTGAACGTCGTCATGTAAACCGCCTTTTAAAATCCAGTTCTTCTCTTGCTTGGTATACTCTAGTACAGCAAGACGCTCTGCTCCTTTTGGGTAATGCAACGTCACGTAAGCATAATTCCCGAGGGCGACACTGCTCCAGATATCACCTTCAGTCGGGTGTGCTTTTGTTCCATCTTTAAAGTAAAACATCACATGACGACGGAAATCCGCTTCAAACGAATCCTGTTCTGAAAAGTCTTCTGCTTTAATACGTTGTACGATGGCATCCGGCTCAGCACCATCCTCAGCCGTGTTATCATCGATCCATCGCGTGTGAAGCTGATTTAAAGGCGGAACTTAGTCCGGTTCTGCACAACTGGTCAAGATACTTGCAGCGAGTAAAGCACTGATTACACCAAGCCGTTGAAATCGCATGACAATCTCCTTTTCCTCTTTTTTCCTTTCTTTGAGTATCTCATGTTGCGGGACTAAGTCTTCAAGAAAATTACGAAAAGAGGGAAAGGAGAATTTCTGATTAATACGCATTCACACGTGAAAGATCTACAGACAAAAACAGACTAGCTCTCTTCTATTGAAGATAACTAATCTGTTTCGTATGTTTCACTCTAAGTTGGCATGTTTCCCGTACATCGTTTGCGAATCAAGTTGCTTCTCTTCCATGATCTGCAGAATCAAGGCATCATAGAACAACAACATCGTCTGTTCAAACAACGAGCCCATCGGTTGAACCGTCTCATCCGCTGATGCCGTTCGTTCTTTCGGAACCCCAGGCAGTTGGACAATCAAGTCGGCTAATCGTGCTAACGTCGATGTCGGATTGATCGTGACAACGGCAACCGTTCCACCGAGTTGCTGTGCTTTCTCGACGATTGGTACTAACGTTTTCGTCTCACCTGATCCTGAACCGACGATTAACAAGTCACCCTCGCGTAAGTTCGCCGTGACCGTCTCGCCGACGACATAAGCATCGAGTCCCATGTGCATCAGCCGCATGACGAACGCTTTCCCCATCAAGCCGGAGCGACCAGCTCCTGCGAGAAAAATTCGGTTCGCTTGCAGCACAGCGTCTGCCAGTTCTTTTGTCTCGGTCGCATCGATCGCTTCGACCGTCGAAGTCAGCTCTTCGATAATCGTTTGAATGTGTGTCATTTACGCCTCTTGTAGCATCCGGTGCATCATTGACGCTGTCTCTTGTTTATCATCTTGTCCCGTGATCCCGCCACCGACGATGATCAGATCAGGACGTGCCGCGATGACTTCCGGTAACGTCTCCATCTTGATGCCACCCGCAACAGCTGTTTTTGCATTTGTCACAACCGACTTGATTGTCGCAAGATCCTCGAACGAGTTTTGACCGACTGCTTGGAGATCGTAACCTGTGTGGACACAGATATAATCGACGCCTAATGCATCAAGTTCTTTCGCACGTGTTGCGATATCTTTCACAGCAATCATGTCGACGAGAATCTGTTTGCCTGATTTTTTCGCTTCTTCGACTGCCCCTTTGATCGACATGTCTTCCGCTGCACCAAGAATCGTTACGATATCAGCGCCGTGTGCGACAGCTTGGCTGACTTCGTAGCCGGCAGCGTCCATGATCTTCAAGTCAGCGAGGACCGTTAAGTTCGGGAACGCGGCTTTCATTTCTTTGACGGCGCGGAGCCCTTCGTTGATGACGACCGGTGTGCCGATCTCAACGATATCTAAATTGTCTTCCCCGATTTCTTTGACTAAAGCAATCGCACCTGCTGTATCGACTAAATCAATTGCGAGTTGTAATTTCATTTTATATCTCTCCCATTCTTCTCTGTATTGTCGTACCTGACACTTCCTTCAGACGTTCACGAAGGAACAGGACTAAATATAATTCGCAGGAGCATTCTTGAGAAGTACGCACTTTTAATTTACATAGTGCGGTTTTTCATACATAGTGCAGAAAAGTATACTGTCAATTAGGAGAAGGTCTATACTGGAGAAGGAGGTGGATCGATGCCACATTTTGAAGATCGTCAGTTTAACTGTGAAAAGGAATTGACCCTCTCGATCATCGGGGGAAAATGGAAGATGCTCATTCTTTGGCACTTAGGCAAGGAAGGAACGAAACGCTTCGGGGAACTGAAAAGTCTGATGCCCGGGATCACGCAACGGATGCTCGTCAATCAACTGCGGGAACTCGAAGAACACCAGATCATTCACCGGGAAGTTTACCCGGTCGTACCACCGAAGGTCGAATATTCGTTGACGCCACACGGTCATAGCTTAATGCCGATTTTAGATGCGATGTATGACTGGGGAAAGGATTATGCGAAAAATGTCCTAGAGATCGATTTCGAGCAACAAAAGATATCACCATAAAAAAGATGCTCACGGTCTCGTCTCCTTTTAGAGATAAGTCCACTGAGCATCTTTTTTTAGGATTCCTCCACTGTATAAATCTTCGACATCGCCAGTTCATCAACGTATTCGCCATCGATGAAAAGTGACGCGATGCGAGTTCCTTCAATGTTGAAGCCAAACTTATGATAGAGCTCGATTGCCCGCAGATTGTCCTTGCGAACCGTCAACTCGAGTCGGATGAGTCCTGCTTCAATCGCAAAGGCGTCGACCGCTTCAAGTAGACCTGCACCGAGTCCACGACCCGTATAGGCGTCAAGTAAGCCGATGACAAGATTCGCCCGGTGACGGATCCGACTTGGCTCACCACCGACAACGAGCACGTATCCGACAAGTTGTTCATCGACGTCCACGACAAAGATATCCGAGTTAGCAGCCTGACCGAACTTCTCGATAAACGCCTCGGCCTGTTCCGTCGACAGGACGCGTTCCTCTGGCTCATACAACATATATTTCGTTTCCCGATCAATGCGTCGCATTAAGTCCGATAAGGCTTTTCCGTCCATCAACGTGGCACGTCGTATCATAGGTGTCAGCTCCTTTTCTACTTCGTTACTCTATCGCTAAACTTAAATTGATTTAAAATGTATCATTTTGTTACTTAATATTAAACCTTCATTAAATTTCATTTCGAATGATCAAATAATATATTAAATAATGATACTGCAATTACCTAATACCTTAAACTAAATTCAATTTTATATATCGAATTTTCTAATATAAAACTTATCTACCACTTTTTTGTCATTCTCAAGAATAATCTCATTTTCTAATAACTTATAAACCTTATTTTTTAATGATTTATTGCTCATTATTTCGTTAATTTTTTTTTCATTTAACGTAGAAATTAATTTAATATCTGTTAGATTTATATCCTCAACTAGAAAATAAAGATCAAAATATTCAGAGTGATTTTTCATAATATTAATATTCGGCTCAATTAATTTTCTATCTATACAATCATTTCTGTATAAATTTGTAATGATTTCAAGATTTTCTTCTATTGGATCAGGATACGACTTTTCTCCAGGATTTTGATTTCGAATTTTTTCTAAAGTATCATTAATTATAGCAATATTAATATTCTTTGCAGAATCAATAAATTTATATATTGTTACCATTTGATAAAAAATCATTTCGCTTTTGTTTATGATCCTATCATTTTGTTCAATTTTTTCGATTATTTTTTCTACGTAGCTTAATATAATTACTTTTTGTTTTTCACTAATTAGTGGGATTATT